>NZ_JBITLR010000020.1:0-1177 GCF_044465445.1 Actinoplanes sp. NPDC049668 | reverse complement strand
GCGGTGACATAGACGTAGAACGCGCCGGCATTGGGGATCTGCCGGGCCATGGCCACATACGGCAACGCGAAGATTCCGAGGACGGCGGCGACGGCGATGTAAGCGATCGGGACGCCGCGTTGCTGCGCGATAGCAAACCCGCCGGTCGCACCGCCGGCGATGACGGTCAGCGGTGCCGCCGCGGCCATCACCTGGGCGGTGACGGCGAAGACGCCCAGCCTGTCGCGTGCCAGCCCGGACTTCACGTTGCTGATCGGCGATACAGCTAGAGCTGACAGTGCAGTCACGGAAGGACTCCAGAAGACTTGAGAGCGGGCTATTCCGGGGGTGATCTGTCGGTCGAGTCAGGCCAGCTTGAAAGCGTCCGCGGTGACCGTGCTCTCCACCGCGTCGAGCAGGGCAACCACCGACGCAGACTCCGCCAGCCGGGTGCAGACCTGCTGCATGGCCTGCTCGTACGTTCCGGGCGGGGCCGCGTCGAGAACGTGGTGCAGCAGACCGGAGGCGTGGCACAGACCGGCCAGCACGATGTCGTGAGAGTCGAGCTCCCGGCGGGCACGGCAGTGCTCCGAGAGCCTGGCCCGTGGCCACGCCGCCAGATTGGCCTCCGCCGGCCGGTAGACGAATCCTTTACTGAGGCCTCGGCGGCGGCGCTGCACAGCGATCAGGTTCGCGCGGGCGAGCCGGTCGGCCACCTCCCGCTCCGCCATGGCGGCCAGGAACGCAATCCACTCCCGCGACGGCAGAGGGTCACGCTGGCCGAGGACCGTGTCGAGAACCTTGTGGGCCAACGCATCCCCCGGGACCGTCCGCTGCCGCAGGGCTTCCCCGCTCGGCTTCACAAGGTCGCCGATCACCTCGATCCACTCACCGACCGCCAACTCGGCAAGCAGCGCACCGGCCAACACCGACCCGACAACGTCGCCGTGCACCCGCAGCAGCCCAGTGCGATCGTCAAGCGCCACGAAGAACAGATCGTCCGCGATCCGGCTACCGTGCACGGCCTGCGGTCGCGCCGCGTTGGCCACCGTCGCGAACGCCGTGGTCTCAGCCTCGGCAATGTCGGGCAGGTGCCCGTGCCACGCCGAGGGCTGCCCGGACGGCAGACATGCCTGTGGCGGTGGCTCGAGGTGGCTGGACGAAGCGGGATACACGGAAGGTTGCGGCGCTCGCACCG
>NZ_JBITLR010000019.1:0-2500 GCF_044465445.1 Actinoplanes sp. NPDC049668 | reverse complement strand
GAGTTAGTGGCATGTGGCGAGGTTAACCCGTGTGGGGCAGCCGTAGCGAAAGCGAGTCTGAAGAGGGCGTTTGAGTCGCATGTCCTAGACCCGAAGCGGAGTGATCTAGCCATGGGCAGGTTGAAGCGTGGGTAAGACTGCGTGGAGGACCGAACCCACCAACGTTGAAAAGTTGGGGGATGACCTGTGGTTAGGGGTGAAAGGCCAATCAAACTCCGTGATAGCTGGTTCTCCCCGAAATGCATTTAGGTGCAGCGTCGCGTGTTTCTTGCCGGAGGTAGAGCACTGGATGGTCTAGGGGGCCTACAAGCTTACCGAAATCAGCCAAACTCCGAATGCCGGTAAGTGAGAGCGCGGCAGTGAGACTGCGGGGGATAAGCTTCGTAGTCGAGAGGGAAACAGCCCAGATCACCAGCTAAGGCCCCTAAGCGTGTGCTAAGTGGAAAAGGATGTGGGGTCGCATAGACAACCAGGAGGTTGGCTTAGAAGCAGCCATCCTTTAAAGAGTGCGTAATAGCTCACTGGTCAAGTGGTTCCGCGCCGACAATGTAGCGGGGCTCAAGCACACCGCCGAAGCTGTGGCACTCACACAATAACCCGGTTGGTCGATTCGTCGGCTGATCCAGGTGTGTGGGTGGGTAGGGGAGCGTCGTGTGGCGGGTGAAGCGGCGGAGTGATCCAGCCGTGGACGCTACACGAGTGAGAATGCAGGCATGAGTAGCGAATGAAGGGTGAGAAACCCTTCCGCCGGATGACCAAGGGTTCCAGGGCCAGGCTAATCCGCCCTGGGTGAGTCGGGGCCTAAGGCGAGGCCGAGAGGCGTAGTCGATGGATAACGGGTTGATATTCCCGTACCCGCGAAGGAGCGCCCAAGACGAACCTCATTATGCTAACCACGCGATCTGCCGGCGGCTTTCGGGCCTATGGTGGGGAGTCTGGGATCCTGGTGGGTAGTAGTTTAGCGATGGGGTGACGCAGGAAGGTAGCTGAGCCCGGCCGGTGGTTGTGCCGGGGTAAGCGTGTAGGCCGTGTCATAGGCAAATCCGTGACACATTGAGGCTGAGACGTGATGCCGAGCCGATTCAGGTGAAGTCAGTGATCCTATGCTGCCGAGAAAAGCCTCTAGCGATGTTCCGAGCGGCCCGTACCCCAAACCGACACAGGTGGTCAGGTAGAGAATACCGAGGCGACGGGCGAACTGTGGTTAAGGAACTCGGCAAATTGCCCCCGTAACTTAGGGAGAAGGGGGGCCGGACGCGTGAAGCCCCTTGCGGGTGGAGCGTGGTATGGCCGCAGAGAGCAGGGGGAAGCGACTGTTTACTAAAAACACAGGTCCATGCCAAGTCGTAAGACGATGTATATGGACTGACGCCTGCCCGGTGCTGGAACGTTAAGGGGACCTGTTAGCTCTTCGGGGCGAAGCGGAGAACTTAAGCGCCAGTAAACGGCGGTGGTAACTATAACCATCCTAAGGTAGCGAAATTCCTTGTCGGGTAAGTTCCGACCTGCACGAATGGCGTAACGACTTCCCCACTGTCTCAACCACAGGCCCGGCGAAATTGCAGTACGAGTAAAGATGCTCGTTACGCGCGGCAGGACGGAAAGACCCCGGGACCTTTACTATAGCTTGACATTGGTATCCGAATGTAATTGTGTAGGATAGGTGGGAGCCTGTGAAGCTCGGACGCCAGTTCGGGTGGAGGCAATCTTGAAATACCACTCTGTTGGATTTGGGTATCTAACTTGCGGCCCTGATCGGGTCGAGGGACAGTGTCTGGTGGGTAGTTTAACTGGGGCGGTTGCCTCCTAAAAGGTAACGGAGGCGCCCAAAGGTTCCCTCAGCCTGGTTGGCAATCAGGTGTTGAGTGTAAGTACACAAGGGAGCTTGACTGTGAGACTGACAGGTCGAGCAGGGACGAAAGTCGGGACTAGTGATCCGGCACTTGCGTGTGGAAGCGGTGTCGCTCAACGGATAAAAGGTACCCCGGGGATAACAGGCTGATCTTCCCCAAGAGTCCATATCGACGGGATGGTTTGGCACCTCGATGTCGGCTCGTCGCATCCTGGGGCTGTAGCAGGTCCCAAGGGTTGGGCTGTTCGCCCATTAAAGCGGTACGCGAGCTGGGTTTAGAACGTCGTGAGACAGTTCGGTCCCTATCCGCCGTGCGCGTTGGATACTTGAGAAGGGCTGTCCCTAGTACGAGAGGACCGGGACGGACGAACCTCTGGTGTGCCAGTTGTCCCGCCAGGGGCACGGCTGGTTAGCTACGTTCGGAAGGGATAACCGCTGAAAGCATCTAAGCGGGAAGCTCGCTTCGAGATGAGGTATCCCACCACCTTGAGTGGGTAAGGCTCCCAGCTAGACTACTGGGTTGATAGGCCGGAGATGTAAGCCTAGTAATAGGTTCAGTCGACCGGTACTAATAGGCCGAGGGCTTAACTACACCAAACTTGATGTTCGAACCGCGTCCACTGTGTGATTCACAGCAAACAACCACCC
>NZ_JBITLR010000018.1:0-6076 GCF_044465445.1 Actinoplanes sp. NPDC049668 | reverse complement strand
GGGGGCGGCCCGCCCCCCCGCCCCGGCGCGCGGGGGGGGGCCGGCCCCGCCCCGTCCCCCCCCCCAACCAAATTGTGTCGTCGCGCCCTCGGGGGGGGGGGGGGGGGCCCCCCCCCCCCCCCCGCCGCCGGGCCTCACCGCTTCATGCCGTGCTCGATGGCCTCGATGATCCGCGGCCGGAGCTGTGCGGCGCTGATGATCGCGTCGACCGAGCCGACGTCGACCGCGCGCTGGATGCTGTGCACCCGATCGAACTCCGCGGCGACCTCGCCGAGCTTCTCCGCCCGGACCGCGGACTGCACCTCGGCGAGCTGGGCGTTCAGCGCCGCCCGCTCGGCGCCACTGGCCGCCGAGACCCGCGCCTGCAGCCCGGTCACCCGGGCGTCGGTCGCGGTGCGGTTGTTCACCTCGCCGGAGAAGACCACGGCCGCCGCCGGGGCGCCGCCGAGCACCGAGGCGAACGAGCCCTCCAGCGCCAGCACCGTCAGGTTCGGGTTGAGCGCCTTGGAGAACACCACGAACGCGCCGCCGTGGTACCGGGAGATCACGCAGAACACGATCGGGCCCTCGAAGTTGACGATGGCCCGGCCGATCTCGGCGCCGTACTCGAGCTGGAGCTTGCGCATCGACTCCGGCGAGCCGTCGAACCCGGAGAGGTTCGCCAGCACGACCACCGGCCGGTTGCCGGACGCCGAGTTGATCGCCCGCGCGGTCTTCTTCGACGACCGCGGGAACAGCGTGCCCGCGGTGTAGGTGTCCGGCCCGTCGGTGGGCGGGAAGCCGCGCCGCGGCACCGACCGCGACTCGATGCCGATCAGGCAGACCGGCCACCCGCCGATGTGCACGTCCTGCACCGCCGAGGTCTCGGCGTCGGCCATGCCCGCCCAGCGCTCCAGCACCGCGTGGTCCTGGTCGGACAGCGCGCGCATCACCGTACGGATGTCGAACGGCTTCTTGCGGTCCGGGTTGTGCTGCGCCGAGAAGATCTGGCCGACGGTGGTGAAGTCGCTGCCGGCGATCTCGTGCGGGAACCCGGAGACGTCGCGGTCGGCCGGGTCGCCGGTGCCGGCCTTGCGCGGCGTCGTCTCGCCGGGCGCCACGTAGGTGTGGTCGTAGTGCGCCATCAGCACGTCGCGCGCGGCCGGCAGGCTGGGCGCCCAGTACTGCGCCTGGCCATTCGGGCCCATCACCCGGTCGTAGCCGCCGATGCCGAAGTTGTCCTCGGCCGACACGCCGCCGGAGAAGTCGAGCGACTGCTTTCCGGTGAGCACCATCGCCGAGTCCGGCGTCATCACGAGGATGCCCTTGGTGTGCATGAGCATCGTCGCCTCGGCGTTCCAGTACGGCTGCGCGCCGACATTGATCCCCGCGACCACGATGTTGATCTCGCCGCCCGCCTGGGTGAACGTGACGATCCGCTTGAGCGCGGCCGCGACCCAGTCCATGTTCTCGGTGCCCGAGGACATCGAGATCCGCGCGCCGGCCGACAGCGCGAACCACTCCAGCGGCACCCGCATCCGCTCGGCCAGGTCGAGGGCGGCGATCACCCGCGCGCACTCGGGCTCCGACAGCGCGCCCAGCGCCTTCACCGGGTCGCCGAGCAGCACCACCCGCGACATGCCCTCGGGGTACCGCACGGTCGGCGTCGTGACGACGCCCGCCACGATCGCCGCGGAGTTGCGTCCCTTCGGCCGGTCGACCGGGACCAGCACGCCGTCGCCGTCGAGGTCGTGCTCGGTGAAGTTGCCGCCGGGCCCGGCGAGCATGCCGGTCAGCTCGTACGGGTAGATGTTGCCCCGCCGCGCCGCCCGCAGCACCTTCTGCCGGTAGTCGTCCAGCGGCTGCACCGGCTCCGTCGACGGCTCGCCGACGTGCAGGTGCGCGCCGTCGCCCGGGTCGATGGTGATCCGCACGGCGACCTCGGTCAGCTCGCCACGGGCGGTGCGCTGCCGGGCCACGAACTGGACCTCCTCCAGCCCGGTGCCCGCCGTGGTCGGCAGGATGCGCTGCACCAGCGCGTGCAGCTCCTCGCCGGTCAGCTCCGTCGACGGCCAGACGTACATCATGATCTGGTTGGTGTCGAACCGCTTGTTCTGCGGCCGCTGCGCCTGGATGTTGCGGATCGCGTCCAGGCCCGCGTTGATGGCCTCCTCCACCGCGGGCAGCGCGACCAGCCGGCCGTCGGCCTCGCGCAGCGGCGTCAGGTCGCGGACCTGGCCCATCGCGAACAGCCGCTCGTCGGCCGGGTTGCTGCGCGCGACGGCCTTGAACAGGTAGATCTCCTCGTCCGCGGACGGCAGCCGGGTGAGATCGAACTCGCGCAGCCGCTCCAGCTGCAAGCGCTGCGCGATCTGCGGGTGCAGCCCCCGGATCAGCCGGTCCTCGGCGAAGCCCGCGCCGTCGGGGCGGAACGTCCGGAAGGTGAAGTGGTGGTGCATCACCGCGCCGGTGGTGCCGGCGACGGTGGTGGTGATCCGCCGGATGCCCGCGGGCAGCGGGTGCCCGGCGAGCAGCTCGCCGAGCCGGACCGCCATCGTGTCGGCGTCGGGCTGGTCCTCCCAGGTGACGTAGAGGTCGGCGACCAGCCCGCCCTCGGCGATGTCGGTGGCGAACCCGCCGAGCGCGCCGATGGCGTCCGGCAGTGCGGCGATGTCGACGGCGGTGGCGACCACCTTCGTCGCGCCGGCCAGGCCGGTGAACTCGGCGGTGACGAACCGGCAGCCCGCGGCCTCCCGTGCGGTCACCGCGGACAGCCTGCGGTTGCCGTAGTAGCGGCGGGTCAGCACCTCCAGCAGCGGAACGTGGTCCCGGCCGGGCCGCCCGATCCGCTGGCCGATCAGCCGGACCAGCGGCTCGGAACTGGCCACCATGGACTGGATCCGCTCGGCGCGGTCCGGCGCGTCCGGGTTGCGGTCCAGGTGACGCAGGTCGGCACGGACCGCGGCGTAGACCTCGGCGCGGTTGCGGCGCAGCAGCGGCTGGGCGAACCAGCGGAACACGACGCCGCGGGCCAGGTCCGACACCACCGGGAAGCGCACCTGGGTCGCCTCGATCAGGTGCTTGAGGGTGAGCCCGGCGCGCTCGCTCAGCGACTCCAGCGGCGGCGAACCGGCCAGCCACTGCCGCAGCAGCTCCGACACGATCGCGACGTCGGTCGACATCCGCTGCTGCGCCAGGAAGATGCGGAAGACCGCGGCCTCCAGCTCCGGCGACCGGTCCAGGTCGACGACGCCGTAGTGCCCGAGCACGAACTTCAGCCGGGCCTGGAACGCCTCGGTGACGCCGGCCCGCTCGACGTCGAGGCTCTGCAGGTAGCTGTGGAAGTACTCGCGCGGGCTGTGCACCAGGTTGCCGGGCTCGAGCTCGCCGCCCGGCTTGTTGCGGCTCAGCTCCGACAGGTCGGCGAAGACGGTCAGCAGCTCCAGCTCGCCCGGCAGCGGCCGGTCGCCGAGCTCGGCCCGGGCCGCCAGGTAGCCGGTCAGCACGCGCCCGCGATCCTGCGGGTCGACGTCGAAGCCCAGCAGCAGGCTGCGCAGGTCCTGCAGGCCCCGCTCGACCCGCTCGGCCGCGGAGACGTGCGGCGGCACGGCCGGCAGGTCGATCTCGACGACCTGGCCGGCGCCCGCCGCCTCCTGCTCGGCGCCCTCGTCGGCGAGCGGCTCCAGGCGCATCAGCGGCGTGCCGGTCTCGACCTGGCTGCCCACCGAGACCGGGCACTCGCGCACCCGGGCGCGGAACGGCGCACGGAGCACCGTCTCCATCTTCATGCTCTCCAGCACCAGGATGGGCGCGCCGGAGTCGACCTCGTCGCCGACGGCCAGCGGCGTCGCCACCACCAGCGCGGGCGCGGGCGAGCGGACCACGCCGCCCTCGTCGCGGCTGACCCGGTGGGTGATGCCGTCGACCTCGACCAGGTGGATCGGGCCGTGCGTGGCCGACACCAGCCGGAAGCGGTGCCCGTTGACCACGATCCGGCCGCTGTACTCGTCGAACCGCTCGACCTCGACGTCCGCCTGGTGCGGGTCGCCGCCGCCGGAGACGCCGACCCGGAAGCGCTTCTGGCCGACGCGGGCGACGGTCACCCGGTAGCCGGTGCCGCGGAGCTTGAGGTCGAGCGGGCGGCCGCTCTCGTGCTGGACCTGCGGGCGGCCGCCGTGCGCGGTGGCGAGCAGCCGCTGCCGGCTGACCTCCTCCTCGTCCTGGTACGCCTCGATCGCGGCCGCCGCCAGGGCGACCCCGGAGTTGCGGTGGCTGACCAGCCGGCCCTGCGCGCGTACCCGGTCGATCCAGCCGGTGTCGGCGCTCGCGTCGATCACCTCGGGCTGGTCGAGCAGGTCGAGCACGAAGCTCTTATTGGTCGCGCCGCCCTCGATGATCACCGTGGTCTCGGCCATCGCGCGGCGCAGCCGGGCGAGCGCCTCGCCGCGGTCGCGGCCGTGGGCGATGATCTTCGCGATCATCGAGTCGAAGTCGGCCGGGATGGTGTCGCCCTCGCTGACGCCGGTGTCGACGCGGATGCCGGGCCCGGCGGGCAGCACCAGCCGCGCGATGCGCCCGGGCGAGGGCGCGAAGTCCCGGTCCGGGTCCTCGGCGTTCAGCCGGGCCTCGACGGCATGGCCGATCTCCGCCGGTCGGTCGCCCTCGAGCCGTCCGCCGTTCGCGACGTGCAGCTGCAGCCGGACCAGGTCGGTGCCGGTGGTGATCTCCGTGATCGGGTGCTCGACCTGCAGCCGGGTGTTGACCTCGAGGAAGGCGAACAGCTTCTCGCCGGGGTGGTAGAGGAACTCGACGGTGCAGGCACCGCGGTAGCCGACGGCGAGGGCGAGCCGCGCGGCCGACGCCTTGAGCTCCTCGGCCTGGGCCGGCGCGAGCACCGGCGAGGCGGACTCCTCGATGATCTTCTGGTTGCGCCGCTGCACCGAGCAGTCGCGGACGCCCAGCGCCCACGCGGTGCCCTGCCCGTCTGCGATGACCTGCACCTCGACGTGCCGTGCGCCGGTGACCAGGCGCTCCAGGAAGACCACGCCGGAGCCGAATGCGCGCAACGCCTCCTGGCTGGTGCGCTCGTAGGCCTCGGTCAGGTCCTCGCCCGACGCGACCATCCGGATGCCGCGCCCGCCGCCGCCCGCGGTCGCCTTGAGCATCAGCGGGTAGCCGATCTCGGCGCCGGCGCGCAGCGCGTCCTGCAGGGTGGCGACCTCGCCGCGGCTCCACGGCGCGACGGGCACGCCGGCCTCCTCGGCGATCAGCTTCGCGCCGATCTTGTCGCCGAGCTTGCGCATCGCGTCGGCGCTCGGCCCGACGAAGGCGATGCCGATCTTTTCGCAGAGCTCGGCGAACGCCGGGTCCTCGGCGACGAAGCCCCAGCCGACCCACGCCGCGTCGGACCGGGTCTCCACCAGGGCCCGCTCCAGCACGGCGTGGTCGAGGTACGGGCGCGCCGACGCGGGGCCGAGGCAGTAGGTGATGTCTGCTTCGCGGACGAAGGTCGCGTTGCGGTCGGCGTCGGTGTAAAGAGCCACCGTCTCGATACGCGTTCCGGTTTCCGCCGATAGATCCCGGACGGCGTGGATGAGCCGCATCGCGGCCTCTCCACGGTTGACGATGGCGACACGACTGAACACCGGCTGAGCCTCCCAAGTACCCCACGCACAGCAGGCGACGTCCGGGTCCCGAAGCGTCGCCTGCACTTGTCTACACCCTGCTTGACTACTGCCGAGTACACCAATTTTTCACATCGCGTAAGCGTCTCGGAGCTGCTGCGATACGGAACCGCGGCCGTCGCGCGGCGCCTTCGCTGCGCCGGGCGCAGGCCGAGACCGTATCCCGTCCGAGATGACCGCTTTCGTCACTCTAACTCGGACTCGACGGTGAGCCTCGGACCCGACGGCGGCGCGCCTGTGTCCGGTATCACCCACATGACGAGGTTTTCCAGCGCCGAAATCCTCAAGTCTCGCTATTCGGTTCGTTCGCAACCGGGCGGCACCGGTTCGGGACCGGGTCGCGCACCGCACGGACCGGATTGTTCTCCCCATGCCCGGCCGAACGTGAAGCCGGAACATGCGGGGGGAAACCG
>NZ_JBITLR010000017.1:0-18338 GCF_044465445.1 Actinoplanes sp. NPDC049668 | reverse complement strand
CGCCGAGGGCTGCCCGGACGGCAGACATGCCTGTGGCGGTGGCTCGAGGTGGCTGGACGAAGCGGGATACACGGAAGGTTGCGGCGCTCGCACCGACGGTTCTGGAAAGCGCGGCGCAGCTGGACGCGCCGGCTGGACGCCGTAGCGGCTGGGCCAATCGGCCGGCCACGGGTCACCAGTCTGCGAGACCGCGGGCCGTACGTCCGACGAGACGGCGTCATCGGCCGCGTGGCGGGCGCCGGCCTGGCCCTCGGGTAGCGGCCGGCCGCGTGTCCGTCGCGGATAGGTCAGGTCTGCCGCCACCCTTCGAGGGCCCCCGAAGGGTTCAAAGTCGTCGGCGGAGGTGGGGTGCATGACGGTGCCTCCTTGAGGGTCGCGGGCGGTAACGGGATCAGGAGTGGGGAGCCGGGCGCAGCAACCCGTGGCGACGTACGAGGTACGCCCGGCCCTCCACCACGACCTGACCGATCGGGTCTCCCGGGGTACGGGTCGGTCAGGTACTACGCCTGGTCACGGCGCCAGCAAGCGCGCTACCGCCGTGGCCAGGAGCTAGCGATGCAGCACGAAGGCGCGCGCCATCGGCGCGACGGCGCTGGGCCCTCGTGCTACGGAGTGGTGCGGCTCGTGCAGGGCGACAACAAAGGTGCCGGTCGAGGTCCGGTGGTCAGAACGTCATCTTCGGTGGTACCTGGGCGGCGATGAGGGTGACGTCTTCCTCGTCCGCGCCCACCAGGACAAAGATCGCCGTGCCTGGCAAATCTATTGACGAGGCTGCAGCGCGCAGCGCAGCGTCGATACTTCGCTCTAGTGACTGGCCGTCCAACGGCCGAGACCGGCAGCCGCAGGGCGATCGGTAGGCGGGGCCAGCCAGTGCACCCACAACCTGATACACCCGGTTGCCGCACCCGCGGCACAACAGTGCAGACGAGAGCTGCATCCCGGCAACCGGCACGGACCTTCTCTCTAACCGTGGCGAATCGTCGCTGACGGTAGTGATGATCTCTGGGCGTGGGCCCGCTGCCACCTGCGGGGTAGGGCTAGGCAGCGGGACCTGGTTCGACGTCCGCTGACGGTCATACCCCGTCGATACGAGCATGTCCGTCACCTCCGCCTGTTCGGAACCCATCGATCTCATTCATCGACAGGGATGAGCCTGCTTGCGTGGTGGATGCGCCACGCGTTGTTCCGAGATCCAATGTTCACCCGTACGCTGCGTTCTACGGAAGACACTCCCCGTCCCAACCCTGTCCCATTCGGATGGGACAGATCTGCAGACTCGATGCTGGAGCGGACATGATCGACCGTGACGAAACGTTCGCCGACGCGCTGCGCCGGTTGATGCGAGCCCAGGAATTGACGGTGCGCGGGCTTGAATCGAGAGTGCCGATGTCGCGCGCTAAGCTCGGCCGACTCGTCAACGGAACCGCAACGGTTACCGAGGAAGACGCGGCAATCTTGGATGACGCCCTACACGCGGGCCTAACCTTGGTCATAGCGGGCCGCAGGGATCGCGAGGCGGCCGCGGCGAAGGTGCTGCTGGGACCCAACCGATATACCGACGTTGTTGTCCTCCTCGGTGGCGGCACCGGAGGGCAAGAGGTGAGTGACGTGGACCGACGTGGATTTATGCGGGCCGGGTTGGGCGCGGCCACGCTATTGCTTGAGTTGGGCCGATTGGGCCTGGGCGAGGCCATGTCGTCACGGGGCGACCTGTCGGCAGCCGATTGGGAAGCGACCGTCACGGAGCATGGCTTCGGCTACATGACGACGCCGCCGCACGAGCTTCTGAAGACGCTCATGGTTGACGTGGTGGCAATTCAGTACGCAGTGAACGGTGAACCGGAAGACAGCGTCCGGGCGAAGGACTTGCAACGCTGCGCGGCGTTGCTCGCCGCGCTGACGGCGATGACGGTCGCCAACCTTGGAGATCTGCGGGAAGGTCAACGGTGGTGGCGCACGGCTCGGGATCTAGCTGACCGGTCGACGGATCCCGTCACCCGGGCATGGGTTCGCGGCAGGGAGATCGTTCGGGCGATGTACGAGCAGCGACCGATCGGGTCGATCTTGCACTTGACCGAGACATACGAGGGAGAGCTGGCCGGCGCCCCGCGGGACGCCATGCCGGAGTTCCTCGGTGGCAAGGCCCAGGCGTTGGCGCTGGCCGGGCGCACTAGCGAGGCGAACGCCGTGTTGCCGGTGTTCTTGACCGTCTGCGCAGACCTTCCGGCTCGAGTCACGTCGATCGGCGCATCGGTGTTCGGCTGGTCGGAAGTCCGGCAGAATTTCACCGAGTCCTTCGTTCACTCGTTCAACGGCAACTTCGCCCAGGCCGCCGCCGCACAGGATGCCGCAGTGGCTCTCTACCCGAGCGAGTACGTGCGTGGGCCGGCGCAAATCGAGCTGCAACGGGCGTTGTGCCTCGCCCGGATGGGTGACTCCGCAGGCGCAGCTTCGCACGCCCTGGGAGCGCTATCACAGCTGCCGTCGGCCGACCACATCCGGCCGATCGTCGACCTCGCGCACCGTGTCGACAGGTCGATCGAACCGGCCGATAGCGGACTCACCGAGGTGGTCGCATACCGCGACTATCTGGCAACGACCCGGCAGATCGAGGCGGCCTGAACATGACCTCGGCAACCGGCCGCCTTACTCTGCGTCATCACGGCCCGCAAGACGCGCTCACCATGCGCGATGTCCTGGTGCCGGTCTACGTCGCGACCCACGCACACCTGGTTGGTGTCGATCCGTGGAACGCTCCGGAGAAGTGGTGGGAACGGCTCAGCGGCACCTACTCCAGAACGCGAGACTTCGGCCTGGTCACCGGCTGGCATGGCGATGAGCTCGCGGGATATGCGTTCGGCAGCCCGAACGACACCGGCCGCCTGTGGCCTGCGATCGACGCCGTGTTCCCGCATCTGCAGCAGGCCGGGCCGGTTTACATCTATCGCGAGTTCGCCGTACGCCCAGATCTTCAGCGGCGGGGCTACGGCAGGATGATCCACGATGAGCTGCTGCGCGGCCGACCTGAGCAGGCCGCTCACTTACTACTGCGCAAGGACAACGATTCGGCACGTGCCGCCTACCTGGCATGGGGCTGGAAGCCCGCAGGGGAAGTGAAGCCGTTCTCAGATTCCGAGACCTTCGACGCGATGGTTCTCGACATGACTACCCGCCCGTGAGTTAGGCACGCCGGTGAAGCCGGGGACTCGCAGGATCACTGTGGCGGTGTAGCGCGCGGCGTGACAGAGCGGATCGGCGTGTGGCGCAGCGCTGGCAGCCCGAATATTGATCTCTCGGAGGGGCGGCGTTCCTGGCCGATACCGCCGCTGAACGTGCGCACCTGGAGCGGGTCGCGTCTATTTCAACGCGATGGTCATGGTGTTTGCGATGAGCGAAGAGGCTGCCGCTGCGTGGGCGACAAGGACGGCGTGAAGTCCGGCCTCCAGATGAGCGCATTGGTTGCACTGACCTCGCAGTGTTGCGCGGAACGCGCGGTGCTCTTCGAGCAGCGGGTCCGCCAGCGGCAGTGCGAGGCGGGTGACGTTGCCGGGCGCTACGCCGCCGTAGGTCAGTTGATCAGCCGTCGGCGCCGGGGCGCCATGCTTTCACCACGTCAGTGGTGCGGTGATCGTGTCGGCAATGAGGCTGCAGGAAGGGCCCGGCGGTCAGTGCGCGGGGTTGGTGGGATCCCACCCGTGGTGCAGGTAGGCGGTGCTTCGGGTACGCAACGCGTCCGCGCAGGCGTGCAGCCGGCGGGCCATGTGCGACGCCACGAGCTCGTCCCACTGCTGTGGCCCGGCCAGACGCCATTCGCTGAGCTCGTCGGCCTGCAGGCGCAGTTGCTGCTCTGCCTGGTCTTGGGTGATGCGACCGCCGTCGAAAAGGAAGTTCGCCAACGCGGGCCTGCCGTCGGGTTGCGGGGGAGCCCAGTCGACGACCAGGAGCCGGCCCGGCGCCAGGTCCAGTCCGAGTTCTTCCTTGACCTCCCGGCAGGCTGCCTGCCAGGGGTATTCGTCTTCCTCCAGCGCACCGCCGGGGATCTCCCAGGTGTCGGTACGGTAGCTGGGCCGTACGAGCAGGAACCGGCCGTGCTCGTCGTGCAGGATGGCGCCGGCACCGGTGATGCTCTTCGGCAGGCTGGCGTAGTACTCCGCAGGAGGTAACGGGGCTCGACTCATGCCGCGCGACGCTAGCCAACCCCGCCCAGCCGCGCACTCCTGCCACCCGGAGCGCCTCGAACGGGTGACCGGCCAGATCGTCAGTCAACGGCGGGGTGATCGGGGTCGCCGAGTAGGAGCAGCGCGTCGCTCTGGTGGGCGTATCCGCGTGAGCAGCGCATGCAGTGCAACGTGTCGCTTCACTGGAGCGGCAGCGCACGGGTTGCAGGCGCCATGGACCGCCTCGGCATTCCCGGGCCTGGAGATCTTGAGACTCAACTCGCCCGTGACGCCGACAGCACTGAGAGTGACTGGGCCCGCCGGCCGGAAACACCTTGGTCGAGTGAAGCCGGCGGGCCCTCCCGGGACACAGTCAAGAACCATGCCCACGTCGTGGCGGCTCGGTGACGCTCAGGGAGCCGCGCATACCCAAGAGTCGCGCGCAGATGGAGAACCGTGCAAACCAAAGAGCGTGCCGCACCTCACATCCTCCTTCGCGACTAGTTCTTCCTCGTCGCACAGTTGTCGAGCGCTGTGACCGAAGCGTGCAAAGGTTCAGCACACTTTTCTGGTGGTGTTGTTCACCGGCGAAAACGCTGGCCTCCGCGGGTCGTGACCTTTCTCGCCCCAGTAATATGAGTCCACTGTCAACGACTGGGCTCGCCAACGGAAACTTTTGGTCGAGTGAAGAAGGCGGCCCTCCCGGGACAGGTCCTATTGATCAAACGAAGGACCAAGAACCGCATGTCCAGCCCCAACCGGGGCGGTGAGGCGCGCGCGCCTCGCCCGACCCCGCGCAAGAAGAACGTCCCGGAGCCCCGCCAGGCGGTCGAGCCGGTCGCCCCACAGGCACCGGCCCTCGACAGCACGCCCGAGGCGAAGCCGGCGGGCAAGAAGTTCACGCTCGTCGCGGGCGGCAGCCTCACGACCCTGCTCACCTCGTCGGTCGTCCAGGCGTTCGACCTGGTCCCGGCTCACCTCCACGCCGAGCTCAACGGAGCGTCGGCGGTGGTGGCTACGGCCGCGCTCAGCTACATCCTGCGCAGCCTGATCCCGAAGCGGGGCTCGTTCAGGTTCACCTGGGACATCGGGGACTAGATGTCCGAGATCGCGACGACCGATCGCGACGACCCGTTCGGCGCCCTGTCTGACGACGGGGCGCCGAACCAGGGCGGCTACGTCGCGTTCGGTGACCGGGCGTTCAGCCAGTTCTACGCGGACCACTTTGATCCCCTGACCTGGATGGCGATGTCTCTGCATCGGGTTGATCTTCACCGCGGGCGTGACATTGTCCAGGACGCCATGATCGACACCTTTCGCAACTGGCGGACGATCAACGATCCCGGCGCATTTGCACGGCAGGCTGTCCGTTGGCGAGGAATTGATCATCTTCGGAAATTGCAGGGTGGCGTCTGGGATCTTGCGGCCGAATACCGGCTGCAGCAAATTCCCGCCGCTCCCGCTGAAACCGCCATCGACACCATCGGGATCACAGAGATGATCGCGCAGTTGCCTCCGCGGCAGGCTCAGATCTTCGCTCTCTGCGTCGACGGGCTCTCGCCGACCGAGATCGGGGACGAGCTTGGGCTCACCGCGACGACTGTCAGGTCGAACCTGCGGCACGCTCGAGAGCGGCTAAGGGCGTTGCTGTCCGAGCGGGACGACGAGTGACGAGGCCGGCCGCGGCGGGTTAGAGCACCGGCGAGCCCGGTGGCGTCGTGACCGAGGGCGCACTACTAGGCCAGGGCTGACGGCCGCGAATCGACAACCAAAGAGGTGGGCGGGTCCTTCTGGGACCCGCCCACCTCATATCTGGAACTCAACGTTATCCGGTCAAATAATGCCTCAAGTGCTGGCTACAAGTCGGTCCCACTAACGGCGGGCAAGAGTTGATCGCACTAATCCTTGGTGCGTCTGGCGCCTCGGCCGGCGCCCAGGTTCGGTGGTCTCTGCGGGGCCGGCCGCATCACGAGCACTCGCTGGCGGCGGCGCGAACCATGCGCTGCCCCTCGGCTGGCCCTGACGGAAGGTGGCCGTTGGTCGTCACCTTCGCTGCTTACATCTGGATCGTGGTCCGCAGCGTAAGGTTCGTCCTCGACGTCGATCGCGCTGTCCAGCGCAATCGCCGATGGAGAACCGGTCATTCCTGCTGGGCAGAACGGCCTGGGTTGCACCCCGTCCGGCTCTGCGAGTTCCGAGTCAGCGGTCGCCGGGCTCGTTGACGAAGAACATCTGACTCTCTCCCGCACTTTCGCCGCTGAGAGCCAACCAGGTCGTCTTGCCGGCTCAGCCCAAGCCGGGGCCTCTTCGCTTTGGCCGCCCAGATCATCATCGCGCCACCAGGAGCCTCGTGATTCACGGCTACGTTCATCACCGCTCACCTCCTCCCGCAGCCGCCCGAAGCCGAACCACCTGGTCAACATCAACGCGCTCATGGCGCCGACGAGCGCAGCGCTCATACTCGTGACCGACAAGACGATCGCGCTGCCCTTGACGGACAAGACGGCCGCGCCGATTCCGGCCGGAATCAGAATCGCAGCGAGCCCTCCTCCGACTTGAAGAGCAAGGACAGCCTTGGCCCGTCGGCCCCAGTGCCTGATTACCGCTGGACTGTCCCGCAGGCGGGGCCTTCTGCGGTATTCAAGGGCCCAGGGGCCTGGGCCCGACGCGTCGCGCCGAGCCCAAAGCCCTGAATGGACCGTCACCAGGACCGTGGCCTCGCCGATGGTCGTGGTCTCGTCGAAAACCGCGCGGATCGCTTCGTCGGTGCCGTTGCTGCCGCCACTGGCATGGTCGACGGCGACGGCCTTCTGCGCGACGCTCTGCTTCAGCCGGACCAGATCGGCCTCGGTGTCCACCACATCATCCACGGCGGCGCGGATGCCCGTGTTGACACCGCGCAGCCAGCTGTCGAATTCGGCGTCGGTCACGTCCGACTGCTGGTGGTCAACATGCATATCGTTCACTGCCCGGCCTCCTTCCTTCCCGTTGCCGAGGTGTTGCTGGGAACCCGGGCCGCCAGCGCCTTGCGCACAGCGGCCCGCGCATGCCGCAGGTTCGATCGCACCGTCGACTCGGGCTTGCCGATGGACCCGGCGATCTCCGCGGTTCCAAACCCGTCGGCATGCCAGGCAAAGACCCGACGCTGCTCATAGGGCAGATCCTGCATGATCTGGATCAACCACCGAGCCTGGTCTCTCAGAAGAACCTGCTCGACACCAGGGAAGGCACGCTCAGCCGCCCAGTCGACTAACCGGAGCTTCTCGAGCTCGATCCCTGTTCTCGCGCGGCTGCGCACATACTTGCGTTCCGCTACCCGCCGGGCATAGGCCGCCGGGTTCGAACCACCGATCCGGTCCCAACGCATGAAGATCTCCTCCATCGCGTCCTGGGCGGCATCCTCCGCCTCCACGGGCTCGGCACCGAGCTTCAACACGAAGCCGATCAACGGCGTCTTGTCGGAGCGGTAGTAGTCATCGAAGCTGCCGACCGTCTCGGGCGGTGGCACCTCGACCTGGCCACGCACCACGCGACCCTCCTGTCAGATGGACCTTGAACAACGCTGTTCCAGAGACGCTCACGACGAGCGACCTCCCTGGTGAGGGGGTGTGGTGTCGACGGGCACCCCCGAGGCCTTTTGAGCACTCGAACGACGCGCCGTCACCCATCTCAAGCAACGGGCCGGCCGATCCGTGCAAATCTCCGCCAAGATTTTTGATGCCGAGTTTCGAGCAGGCCCACGCAGGGCATCCCGGATCCGCAATCGGTCACCCTACGTGAGCAAAGTGGATCTCCGCATGGTCCGCCTAAGACCCATCTGCGGGAATCCTCATTTTGACCGGGTGCCCGCGCCTGCCGATCGGGCTGGTGAAGCCCTTTGGCGGCGGGCCTGCCACGCAGAGCAGCCCGCCGCCGAACACCGAACCAAGGCCTGCTGTTCAGGCCCGCGGGTCGCCAGACGACTGCGCCTGGGCAGCCAGCTGGCGACTCGCCCTAACCCGGCCCGTCCCGCTCTGCTGATCAGGTCGGCGTGGATGCTTTGGAAGATCGGCTGGTGGGACGCTCGGCGGCGAGGAAGATCTCGACGGGCACGCGGTAGTAAACCGGTCCGACTTTCGTGCGGACAATGAACCCCCGGGGCAGACGGCCGCCGTTGCCAGGACTCGCCTCGGGGCCGAACCCGGCCTGGCGCCGAGACGTCGAATCGGTGCCGGGGGAACCGTTCCTGTGCGACGGTGACGGCGACCGGGTGTAGTTGTCGGTGTCGATGAAGGTCAGATCAGGTTTCGGCGGCGAGGCGGGCTTGAATTCTCATTTATGCGCATAACAGATTAATGCCGCGTAGGTCTCAGCCTGTGTTTCGCGCAGCACGGCGATGGCGCGTACGGCGTGGGTGGCCAGGTCGACTGCCAGACGGGCACGGGTCGCTAGGGGCGCGGCCGACCCGTTGGCGGAGAAGCACGCCTCAAGTTCCGTGAAGGTCCGGTCGACGTCGGCGGCGACCGGGGTCAGCGATGGGGAGGCGATGACCTCGGTGAGCGCAGTGAGGTCGAACACGGTGAGCAGCTGTTCCAGCCCGTCGGGTCCCTCGCTCCACGGACCTGCCGCGGTCGAGCGGTCGGGAAGGTTGGGCACTGCCGCGGGGTCTTGGTCGGCAAGGTAGGTGAGGTATTTGAGGGCATAGACGAACAGGTCGGCCGCGGTGTCGACGGCGCTCTCGTCGGCGGTCGTCACGCCGCTGTCGGCGACGAGCGTGAGTCGGTCGACTTTGCGGGCGATGTTGGCCAGGATCGAGATCTGCTCGCCGCGGCGCTTCCACGAGTCGCCGTAGGCGGCGTCCTTGGCGCGGTGGAGGTTGATGACCGCCTGCCGGAGATCACTGGCGTCGGAAGCCGAGGCCGCCGTGGGCAGTTCGTGGTCGCCGTCGGAGTCGAGCACGACCAGGGTCTGGAGGTCGAGGTCGAGCCGCACGGTGCCGCCGCCGCGGCGGCGCAGCTCGCGCCAGGCCGTGAAGCCGGTGAGGATGGCCTTCTCCCAGTCGGCGGCGCGGTGGGCAGCGACCTCCAGGTGGGCAACCATTCCCGTGATCGTGTTCAGCACGTCGTTGTCGACATGGCTCTTGCCCTCGAGGTATTCGTGGCGACTGGCGTAGCCGAACACCAGCGCCGAGATGCCCTCCTCGATGACGACCGCGCGGCCGCCGTCCTCGGCTTCGTCGGTCTCCGGATTGCTGCGCCGCTTCCGCTTGAGCAGCGCCCGCATGACCGGCGACCAGCCCAGGACGGCGGCATACGACAGGTGGAAGACGTCGTGGAAGCAGTAGCCGTCGGCGATGTGCGAAGCGTCGGTGATCGGGTCGCCGACCTGCTCGCCGGCGCAGGAGAGCACCGAGACGTCGCGGCCCTCCGTCGTGATCACGGTGAAGGTGAAGTCGGCCCGCCGCGGGAGCTGTTCGGTCGGCTCGAGGTCGGCGTCGAACGGGATCGAGGACGCCGGGCTCGGCCGCCACCGGTCGGTGATCTTGGCGAGGTTGGCCGTCGCGATGTCGCCGAGGTCGAGGTCGAGAAGGCCGGCCACGGTCGTCAGGTACCAGAGGACGTCGCCGAGCTTTTCGCGCATGCGGGCACGGAACTGCGGGTCGGCAGGCCCGTCGCGCAGCTGCTTCTTGTAGGCGTTCATGACCGCCCCGGCCTCGCCCGCCAGGCCGAGCAGCGGGACGACCAGGGAATCACCGCCCCTGCGGACGGGTTGGATCGTCTTGGCTGCGGCGCGCTGGTACGTCGCCATCTCCACGTCGAGACCCCCTGAATGATGTTGGAAATGCCATCAAGATCGCGAATCCTGATTGCTGAGGCTACGATACTCCGAGTAGAGTCCATCGCAACGATGACTTTTCGGACGACGAAATAGGGGCGAGTACGTGGAGAGCGTGACCGGTCCAACCTTGGACGAAATCGTTGACGTGGTGGTGCGGCTGCTCGCGCTGGAGCGCGGCCAGGAAGAGGCCGAGATTCGCGAGGAGCTCGAGGAGGGCGGCGCCGAGCTGCCCATCGACTCGTTGCGTCTCGTGGAGATCCTGACGCGGCTGGAGCAGGAACTCGGCGTGGAGATTCCGGCTGACGTCGACTCGGCCAAGGCGATGCGCTCGGTACGCGACTTCGCCACGATCGTGCGGGACGCCGTCGTCACCGGCGACAGGAGTGCATGATCATGACGACCAACCCCAACACCGAACGACCGGGTGGCGACTCGGCCGTTCTCAGCGAGCGGCTCCGGCGGATCCGCGAGTATCTCAACTTCACCCAGCAGTGGGTCTCCGACCAGACCGGGATCTCCCGGGTCGCGATCAGCGAGATCGAGCGAGGCGCCCGCAAGGTCGACAGCATCGAGCTGAAGAAGTTGGCCCGGCTGTACCGGTACCCGGTCGGCTACTTCTTGGACGAGGACGTCGACGCGATCCCGGCCACGCACGCCGTCGCCGGGCTGCCACGCCGGCTCAACAACCTGCGGCAAGAAGACCTGACCCAGGTCATGAAGTTCGCCCAGTTCCTCGAGCAGTCCTACGAGTCCGACGCCGAAGCCAAGGCCGCGGGCGAAGACGAGCCGCACCGCTCCGTTCCGCAGCGTCGGGGGTCGGCCTCGTGAACTGGCTGATCGCCCACCGGGTCGCCAGCATCGCGGCGGCGAACCTCCACCACCGGCTCGGGCTGCCCGAGGACGGCTACGTCGACGTGTTCGAGGCGCTGCGCCGCAGCGGACTCATGGTCAAGGGCGACGAGATGCCCAACCTGTTCGGCGCCTACATGCCGCCCGGCCCCGGACGGCATGGCGGGATCCTGCTGAACTCGACCATGAGCGAGGCGACGATCCGGCACACCGGCGCGCACGAACTCGGTCACGCCGAGATGGGCCACGAGCGCTGCCTGGCCGACGGCCCGGACCTGTTCACCGGCCTACCGCGCAACAAATGGCCGGACGAGGAGAAGCAGGCCGAGGCCTTCGCCGCCTGGTTCCTCATGCCGATCCGGGCAGTCAAGACCATCTTGATCCGGCTCGGTCTCGACATCCCCCGCGAGGCCGCCGACGTTTACCAGATGTCGCTGCACCTGGGCACCTCCTTCCGCGGCGCCGTGCGCCACCTGCAGCACCTGCACATGGCCACGCCCGACGTCGCGGCGGGATGGCGCAGCGTGCAGCCGGCGCGGCTGCGAGCCCGGGTGAGCGGGCAGACCGGCCAGCCGCCGGCCCGGGTCTGGGACCTGACCAGCCTGACCGACGGCAGCGACCTGCACGTCGAACAGGGCGACCGGCTGATCGTGCGGACCCCGCGGCTGAGCGACCGCCCCACGTTCACCGGGCCGGCCGCCGTGATGATGCTCGCCGACCCCCTCGCCGTGGAACCCGACGAGGGCGCCGAATTCGACATCGCCGGCAGCATCGACCTGCCATCGACGTTGACGGTGACCTCCCCTGCCGGGCAGACCTTGTGGTCCGGCACCCTCATGCCGACCCCCGAGGACCGCCGAGGGCTGCTCGCCGACGCACACAAGCCGTTGCTGGTCGGGCCGCGGAACGGAGCACGACGATGAGCTTCATGGTCGAGGCCGCCAACATCTCCACCGCCTGGCTGAAGGCTGCCCGGAAGCTCGACGCCCCGCCGAAGCGCAAGGCCATCCACAGCGTCGTCCGGATCGCCGACCCGGTGAGTGAAGACCCGGCGGTCCGCGCCGCCATGGACCAGGTGCTGGCCGAGCAGAACCTGCAGAGCGTCGACACGGTCGCCAACACGATCTTCCCGGCCGCGTTCGCTCGGTCGAGCCGCGACCACGCAGAACTGGTCGAGCGCTACATGAAGATCTACCCGCTGCTCACCACGCGGTACAGCAAGAACAACAAGGGCACCTACTTCGCTCGGATGATCAGCTATCCGTCGGCGCCGAACCCGCGCAAGCGGGGCTCGGGTGGGCCCTGGGATCAGATCAGCGAGGTGATCAGAACGATCAAGGTCGAGCTCAACGGAGGCATCCCCAAGGGAGCCCGCTACGAGATCGGCCTGGGGCTGCCCGACGACGCCAGGAACGTACAGGTCTTCGTTCCGGGCACCGATACCAGCGCGATGGCGTTCCCGTGCCTGAGCCACTGCTCGTTCCAGCAGGAGGGCGAGGAGTACGTACACCTCCTCGCGCACTACCGCTACCAGTACCTAGTAGAGCGTGGCTACGGAAACTTCCTCGGGCTCGGCGGCCTACTGGCCTACGTCGCCGGGAAGACCGGGCTGAAGGTGGGGCAACTGACCGTGGTGGCCGGCATGGCCCAGCTGGAGCCGCCGGTCCTTCCGGTCACGAAGATGCTGGACGACTTCGCCGACCTGGCCGCGGCCTGACACGCCGCGGCGGCTACCCGTTCACGCGACGCGGGTGGCCGCCAACGCACGCTTCACAGCCGGGTCGTGCAGCGCAGCGAGACACCGGTCCGCGAAACTGGAAAACCCCGTCAGGATCTCAGCCAGCGCCGAGTCCTCGCTGACATCGATGTAGCTGCTCTCCACGTGCAGGTCGCGGTGGATGCGGGCGCCGAGGTTGTCCAACGCGGTCGCGAGCACGGTCACCGCGTCGGCGTACGAGAGGTCGTCGTCACTCTGCTGGCCATTCGGCATCTGGTGCTCCTTGGGTAGTGCGGACGAGCTGGTGATCATGCCGTACCCGCCGGCGCGCCGACCAGACGATCATTGATTCCCCACTTCGGTGGGAACCAAGCAGTCAGCGGCCGGGCGTCATGGCGGTAGTGCTGCTTGATCTGGGTTCGGCCACTGATTCCGGTGATGTCGGGATGCGCCAGCCGGGCGTACTTGTCGACCTCGCAGAAGAGGTTCTGGCAGTCGATCAGCTGAAGGCGACGCCCACCCAACGTGGCAAACGACAGCCCCAGCCGGTCGAAGTGGTGTTCCTGCGTATCGGTGACGAAACGGATGATTTCCGCCTCGATCCCATCGGCGGCCTTGCCGAAGCACTTACGGATCCCGTCGCGCGCGCCCGGGCCGGGCACGACGAACTGCATCTCGTCGAAGTCCAGGCCGGCCGCGTAGTTGAGATCAATCGCGAACTGGTATGCGAGGAAATTTCCGAATGCCGGAAAAGATCGCAGGGTTTCGAAGACCTCACGCAGGCTGCCGGCATCCGCGATACGCGCCGGCGCCGCGGACGACATCATCAGCTCCAGGAGCCGCAGATGGTTGCGATGTTTGCGCAGCTCGCCCAGTTGCGGCGGCGGAATGACGTACGCGGCCGAGTAGAGCCGCTCCCCGGCGGCGAAGGCGTCCGTGAGCACGCGGTCCATGGCGGCGAAGTCGTACGCACGCCACGCCACCGCGCCGAACGCCTCGGATAGCCGCTGCCAGGTGGAGTAGCGGTTGAACAGCTTGAACAACACCGTTCGATAGAAGACCTCAGCCCAATCCTGATCGCCGCTGTAGATCACTTCGCGGATCAGTTGCTGGCTGACGCGGTCCGCCGCGCGGTAGCAGTTCGTGAACCTGTAGTGACTCAGGATCGGATCGCGCGTCCACGGCTCGGTGTCGCCGCGTAACCGCCGCAGGTAGATGTCTTGGCGGGCCTGCGCAAACCGCCAGTAGGTGTCGAACACCGGGCTCGGGGTCAGGCGGCGGCCCGCGACGGTGACCGTCCACCGATCCGCCTGCGCGCGCACTCCGTGACCTATGAGACCAGATGACACTTAGCTAATATATATTAGATACGTAGCTCGTTCCAGAGAGGCAGGGCCGGCGGGTGGAGTTGATGAAAGACTCGCCGCGCCGCAACACCTCGGTGCAGTGGCCGATGGAGGTCGACGCCTACCTCGACCACCTCGTACGCCTGGCTGCAAGTCGCGGAGTGGTGATCAGTCGCGCCCAAATGCTGGCGGCAATGGTTTCCGAGGCGAACGCCGACGCCACCGTTATCGGAGCCCTAGCGCAGCGATACCTCGGCGGTTGCCAAGTAGGTGACCTCACCCGCAAGGCAGCAGACACCTCCAAGTTGCCTGCAGTACGACACCGAGGTCGACAGCGCACAGCGCCGAGCTAGGAACAGATCGACCCGCGACGGCCGGCGACCCGCGGACGCCGTTCTGGCACCGCAGCGCGGCCTCATGCTCCCGCTGCAGGGTGACGTCCCGGGTGTGCACGAAGATCGATCGCAGTCGGCCGTGCCGGTCGCGCAGCCCGTTGGTGATGGTCTCAATCCAGCGCCCCTGCCTGGCACGAAGGATCCGGTAGGGTGCCTGCCGAAGCGTTGTTCTGCTGTGAACGTCAACGCCACAGGCGTTTGATGAGCCATTCAACAATCTTCAAAGCGCGCTCGCCACGGTCCGTGTCATCGTCGCTGAGTGCGGCTCTCACCGCGATGACGAAGCAGTAGATGCGCGCGAGGATCCGGAGTGAGAAGGCAATTAGCAGCGCGATTGCCGCGCTGGTGACGACCCAACCGGGCACGGGAAGGTTGCCAAATAGGGCGATAAGCCTCTGGTCGAGCTGCAAGTCGTGCTCCCCTGGACGAGGTCGGGGAGCACGTGCCTGGCTAGGCGATCGCGACCCCGCGGACGAAGTACTTGCACGTCCGCAAGTAGGAGGGCCCGCGAGTAGGACGTCGACGAGCGGTCATCAGTTGGCCGGGCGGCTCAGCCGGGTCCGGCGTCTGCAGAAGACGCGTGGCGCAAGTGACGAGGCGCCGGAACTTGGTGAGGAATCGCGTGCCCATTCGCCCTGGTGCTGTCGCAAGCACTGCCTTCGTCAGCGAGCGGGCTAGGTCACGCAGGGTCGCCCGGTCGGGAGCGCCGGGCCGGTCGAGGTTGGTGCCCTTTCTCGACCGATTCGGCTGCTCCGAACTCAGCAGGATGGGATATCTGGCCTGAAGGCTGCGGTAGAGATCTTCGCTGCGGCTGCAGGAGGCGTCTGTCGATAAAGTCCGCGTCGTTGTGGACACGTCTCGCAATACCTGCACGACAGATGCGAAGATCGCCGTCTTGCCGATACCGGTTGGCATCTCGAGGCGTATGGGCGCGCCGGCGGCCTTGGCACCGCCCAGCAGGACGTGGCCCAGTTCGTGGCAGAGGGCCATGCGGGTGCGCACCGCGTTGGTACGACGAGCGAAGTCACTGCGGATGACGATCGGGGTCTTGGGCTCGAAATCGTCGATCAGATTCGCGAACAGTTCCTCGGCGACTGACGATCGAGCGGAGGCGGACACGGCTACGGTACGGAAGGCGCCCGTGGGCATCTTCTCCGCGTACCAGTGCCTCGTCACGCGCTGACTGTAGGTGCATCACACAAGCAGCAGGGTGCGGCGTCACCCGTTCGTGTTTCGGCGTCGGCTCGCCGGAAACTCCGGCGCCCACCCCGGCCGCGGCTGAGGCGCCGTCCTGGGCGCCCACCAGGCCCATCGAACCTCGGATCCGGGCAGCCCGCGAAGTCTGATCTATTCGAACACCCACCGCGATGGATAGGCGGCGTAGCCTGGATCAGCGCGCTGCGCCGACGACTCAAACGCGCTACCCGACGCCTCGAACCTGGCAGCAGTTGGGCTTCGCTCCCTTACGCGACGGCGTGTACGCATTCGCAAGCCCGCCGCCACCCGCTCGCCGACTTCGGGTTCCATAGTGAGCAAGTAGTGCTGGGCCTCGTTAAGCCAGATCACCGTGTTGGGACCGACCCGCCTTAACGTCGCCGCTGCGGCGTCAGGCCGGGACGGGTCGATCGGATCTGCCGACCGGGCCGCGCTCCGTGGGAGCGCTGAGTCACCGCAGAACCAGGACCCCATCGAGCCGTACTCGGACGGCAGCACGCTGCGCCAAGCGCCACGACGTTCCGGGATCGCACCGTTACCCGCGGAAAACTACAGAGCGTAGATGCTTGGAAAGCTCCTTGTAACCTTGGTGGGCATGAAGGTCGGATACGCGTTCGCCGCGGCCGTGGCAGTGATGGTCGCCACCGCCATATTCGTCCACCTGGTCATGGGTTTCATGGCGCGGCGCAATCGGGGGCGTCACGGCCAGAAAAGTGATGGTCCGCAGTGGAGGGCGGAGCCGCTCGTCGCGCTCGCCGCTCTTGGCGTCGCAGTGTTCCTCGGCTGGCTCGCGCTACCGGCGGGCGCATCGAGAACCGGGACGGCGGGATCACCTCCAGGCACAGCAGCGTCAAACCCGACCGAACCATCGTCCGGGCCAACCGGCACGCCACCATCGGGCCCGACCGGGCCGTCTTCCGAACCATCCAGCACGCCGCCGTCGCGGCCCGCCGTCTACGACGTCGCAGAGATCCTCGACCTAACCGACAGACCGCCGTTCGCCGACCTCAAGGTGAAGGTCAGCGGACTCCCATCGCCGGGTACGCGGCACCTGCTCGTGGCCGAGTTCAACGGCAACTGGCAGCTCAAGGCAGAAATACCGGCGAAGGAGGACACGCACGTACTGCCAGCCGACCTGAGTCGCGCGGACCCCGGCACTTGGCGCAACTTCTACGTCGTGCGCGCCAACGCCGCCGCGGTCAAGGCGTGGGAGGCTAGCAAGGACCGGCCACTGTTGGCGCTCCCCGCCGGAACCAAACCGATCTCCGGCCCCAAGGCCCACCACAAGGCGCTGGCAACCGGCTGACACGCCCTCGCCGGCTGACACCGGCTCCCGAGACCGCGTGCCGTACCCAGGGAGCCGTCCCTGCTTCAGCCTCACCGTCCCCGCGACGACGAGTCCCCGAGATCCCAACCGAATGATAAGGCCCTGACCAGCAGCGATGCCACTCAGGGCCTTGCAGATATCTATATGGTTAAATCGCCCCTCCAAATCCCGGAAGCCGGAACACGATCAGATTCGCCGTGTGCGGGTGCAGTCCGGCCGCGACGGGGTTTGGGCGGCTTGCGGTTGCCGGGGATCGCTTGTCGTCTGGCAGGCCCGAGCCTTCCCAATGATGTGGAAGCTGTCGGGGGCAACGGCCTGCGGGCGCCACACTGCCGGACAGACGGCGCGGTGTCGCTCGCCGGGTGGGCACGGTAGACAGGAGCGCGGAGTGCCGTGTTTCCTCGAGCGGCACAGGCCTGGCGTGGGTGCTCCGTGGGTGCTCGGATGTTCCAGACCCTGGACGGATTTGACGCACGGTTCCTGGATTCGAGTCCTGATTGGATGATCTCCACACGATCACCCTGCGCAATGCATGGGCTGACCTGCCCATACTCGACGGGGTCCGGGCGGACTGGGCGCCGGGAATCAGGACGAGGCGTCGCTACGCTCCGTGGACGAGAAAAGGGGTATAGCTGCGGATTAAAAGTCCTCAGCTCTGCCATTGAGCTAGCAGCCCGCGGGCATCAGATTACCCGACTGGATCTGCTGGGGCCGGGCAGTGGCGCGCGCCCTGGCTGGGCCGACACATACCGTCTCCTGCCTGCACCAACCGCACACCTGCGACGGCTCGGTCCGCGCCTGAGGGGATTGACGTGGTGGGTCGTCGGACGAAGCCTTGGTCGGCAGGACTAGCACCGCTGCGATGCACGTCGTTGCGACCGTCCCTGCCGCCACGCTCAGCGCCGGTGTCGGCATGCTCCTGCCGCTGCTGACCTACCGGCTGTCCGCGCCGGGCGACAGCGCCCCGGCCGCCGATTGCCCTCACTGCCAGACACCGCTGCCAGCAGGACTGCGGGTTGGATCGGACGTACCACCTGCGCGTCCTGCGGGCTTCCGCTCACCGCCGCACCGAGGGCTACGTCGCGGTCACGGCGTTGGCCTTCGCGCTGCTCGGCTGGAGGCTGCCGCGTCTTGACCCGCCGATGCTCCCACCGTCGCCGGTGGCGCCGACAAACTGGCCACCATCGAATCCCCAGTCGAGGCGACCCAGCGGTTGACGCTCAATTCAGCGACAGTAGCGAGGTCAGGTGCTTGCCCTTGAGCCTTCAAGGGCAACAGGTAGTTGGCCCGCCGCACGCCCCGGAGGTTCAGGTGGATGACGCCGCGGTCGAGCGGGTCTCCTCTCGGCATGGCCGACGCACGACGAGCCGCCCGGCGGGTGCCGGGCGGCTCGTGGGGAAGTGCGGGTGGTGCGGGCCGGTCAGGCGATCTTGACGTTGAAGATCGGGTCGGCGGCGAGCTTCTTGAACGCGGTCAGAGCGGTCTTGGTCGAGTTGATGCTGATGTCGCGGTCGC
>NZ_JBITLR010000016.1:0-25798 GCF_044465445.1 Actinoplanes sp. NPDC049668 | reverse complement strand
CTTCGCAAACTTGATACGCACTTTCGGTTTCCCCCCGTTGTCCGGCCGCAGGTTCGGCCGGGCATGGGGAGAACAATCCGGTCCGCCCGGTGCGCACTCCGGTCCCGAACAGGTGCCGCCCGGTTGCGAACCAACCGAACAGCGAAACCTGAGGATTTCGGGGGTGGAAAACCGCGTCGATCGGCCATTTCGCCCGATGTGGGGCTGGTGCTGCCGGCGCGGCAGGAGCACGCCGCGATGATGACCGCCGCCAAACGGTCACGGCGGCACTAGTCCCTGAGCCGGCGCGCCGTAGGGGGTGCATGCAGGCCGCGCCGCCGCCCTCGGGCAGGAACGGAAGCCCGTCTCCCACGAGATCGATCGGGCGTTGGCGCACCTCTGCCCTGGAGCCCGGCGTGATCCGCGAAAGTAGCTGACGCCGGCCCGCTCGTCGCTTCTGCCTACGGCCTGCATGTCGCAGGCGTACCTGAGCGCGGTGACCGTGGAGCTCCTGCATGTACTGGCCGCGAACCCGGCAACGGTTCTCCTGCCCGAGAAAACGCTGGCGCATGTGCCGGGCCTCGTCGGCGATGCTTCGTCGGCCTCAGCAGCGTTGCCGGCGGTGGACGCAGGCTGCCAGGTTTTGACGGCCCACCCTGAGCGGTCCACTGGGATCGGCTCCGGCGAACTCACCCCAACGCCGAACACGCCCCAGCGCCGCCGTCGGGCCGCTGGTAATCCGCCGCGTCTTGACCTACCGCTGACCCGTTTCCTCAGATCGGGCTCCTGTCGTCCGATGACTGGCGTTAAGCAGCCCCAAGGCGAAGGAGTGACGTGACGCAAGCGCGGCCGCGGACACTCGGCGCGATTCCGACGACCGACGTCGTCCCGCTCTGGGTGGGCACGCCGGCCCTTTTCCTCATGGTTTGGGCGCTGGCGGTGTGGGGCGAACAGCTCGGTGCCGTCCGTGGGGAGCCGCTGCTGCTGGCGACGCTGGCCAGCCTGTTCGGCGCGTCCGGCAGCGAACGGTTCCAGCGTCGGCTCGGCGGCGGCCATCTGCACAACCGGGTCAAACTTCGATTGCTGTACGCCACCACACTGCTCGGCGTTGTGTTGGCCTTGGCCGGCTGGGGCTTCCTACTGCCCGCCGCCGTGATCCTGATCGGCACCCTCCACATCGGCTGGTCTGGCTCCCAGGCCTGGCGCTCAGCAACGGCGATCACCGTGCTGGCGACCGTTGCGATCCAGGTCGCTGTCCAACTCGGCGTCGTACCGTCGGTGGTGGCCCCGGCCCACTCGCACGTCGCCGCCGCCATCCTTCTGCTCCTGGGCGGTTTCGGGCTGAGCAACCTCGGACTCAGCGCTGCCCGGGCCGAGCGGGCCGGGCGCACCCTGGAACGCGCCGAGGAACGCTACCGGGCATTGGTGCAGGGCTCCTCGGATGTGTTCGCCGTCATCGACGCCGGCGGCCGGCTCACCCACGTCAGCGCCGCCATGCGACAGGTCAGCGGCTGGGACGCCGACGACCTGCTGAACACCGCCTATCTCGACCTGTTCCACCCGGACGACCAGGAGCAGGCTCGCGCCGCCCTGGCCGACGTCGCCGACGCCGGCGCCGACAGCCAGGCCCGTCTTGAACTGCGGGTCGCGCACCGCGACGGCACCTGGCACTGGCATGAGGTCACCCTGCGTAACGCCCTCGACCACGCGGCCGTGCGTGGCATCGTGGCGAACCAGCGCGACATCAGCGACCGGCGCGCCCAGCAGACCCGGCTCGCCCACGCCGCGGCGCACGATCCGCTGACCAGCCTGCCGAACCGCGCGGAGGTGCTCCGGGTGCTGGAATCGGCGCTCCGGGAAGCCTCCGCCGGGGAATCCGTAGCCCTGCTCTTCATCGACCTGGACGGCTTCAAAGCCGTCAACGACAACTACGGCCACGCCGCCGGCGACGCGCTCCTGGTGGCCGCCGCCCAACGGCTGCGGGCCGGCCTGCGGGATCAGGACCTACTGGGCCGGCTCGGCGGAGACGAATTCGCCGCCATTCTGACCGGTGTCGTCGATGTGGCGGACGCTCGGACCCGGGCCGGGCAGCTCATGGCGGACATGAGTCTGCCCTTCGACCTGCCGGAACAGCTCGTGAACATCGGCGCCAGCATCGGCGTCGCCGTCGGCGGCCACGACACTGGCGCGGACGACCTGATGGCCGCCGCGGACACCAGGATGTACGAGGTCAAACGGCACAACCGCGATAGGCGCCGGCACGCTGCGCCGACTGCTTACTGATCCATAAGAGCTGCTCAGAGTGCTTCCCGGGCAACCATTCGCCCTAACGTAGGCCACGTGCTCCGGCACGGTGGTCCTTCATGCCACGGGATCACGGCTAAGAACAGCGGCCAGGGCCGTCATCAGCCGGCGAGTGATCCGCCCACGACGGGCTAGGCATAGACGAGCCTTTCCTACGGCCGACGGGGCTGCCGGTCACTTCTTATGGGCCTTCTTCGGCCGCGGGGCCTTGGCCGCCTTTGCCGGGCCGGCCGGGGCCGACTTCGCCTTTAGCGGCGGCGCGGCCGCTGCCTTCTGCGGCTTGCCCGCCGGCGGAGCGGGCGGTCGCACGGACACCGGCCGTACGGCGCGCGAGGACGAGGACGGGCTCGGCGCCGGCGCGCTGGTGGTCACGCGAGCGGAGGGCTCCGCGACCGCCTCAGCCGTGGCCGGCTTCGCTGGAGGGTCACCGGCCGACCAGGCGCCACCGGCGATCAGCGCCGCGGCGGCCACCCCAGCGGCGATCAGCAGCGTCCGGCGGCGCGGCCGGCGGGTCACCGAGGGCAGCGCCACCGTCGGGGCGGTCACGCTGCGTAGCAGGGCGAAGGACGGCAGGCCGGCGACCTCCCCGAGCACCTCCGATACCTCGATCGCGCTGGGCCGGTCGGCGGGTCGTTTCGCCAGACAGCGCGACACGAGCCGGGCGGCCACGGGCGGGAGGCCGGGGATCGCCGGCAACCCCGCCGGTTTCGCGTACACGTGCGCTTTGACCATCTGGGTGACGGTCGACGCTTCCCACGGCATCTGCCCGGCCAGCGCCAGATACATCAGCAGGCCGAGGGCGTACACGTCGGTCGCCGGCTGGACCGGGCCACCCTCGATGCGCTCCGGCGCGAGATAGGCCGGGGTGCCCAGGAGCTGGCCGTCGGCGCCGTCCAGCGCGCCGATCGCAGCCGAGATGCCGAAGTCGACCAGCTTCACCCCCGCGCTGGTCACCATGACGTTCGCGGGTTTGACGTCGCGGTGCACGATGCCGTCGGCGTGAGCCGCGGCCAGGGCAGCAGCGACCTGGGCGCCGACCAGCGTCGCGACTTTCCACGGGAGCCTGCCGCCGGTCAGCATGTCGGCAAGGGTCCGGCCGTCGGCGAGCTCCATCACGACGTACGACAGCGCGCAGCCCGCGTCGGTGAACTCGCCGTAGTCGTATACGGCGACGACATTCGCGTGCCGCAGCCGCGCCGCAGCCCGCGCCTCGTCACGGATCAGTCGCCGCTGCTGGGGGTCGCCGGCCAGGCGGGCGGACAGCACCTTCACCGCCACCTCGCGGCCCAGCACGTCATCGTCGGCCCGCCAGACGACCGACATCCCGCCCCGGCCGAGCTGCTCCCGGAGCCGGTAGCGCCCGGCGATCACCTGTCCGCTTTCCACGGACGCATTCGGTGCCCCCGGTCACCGGGGACGAAACCTATCGCCCCGGCGAGCGCGTTTCCGGGGCAGCCGGGCCAGGGCTCAGGAACCGGTGTCAGCACCTGACGCGGGGCCGGCGCCCTGTCCGATTGAGTCGGGCAGGGCGCCGGTCGTTTCGAGCTGTGCGTTGTCAGTTAGGCGTTGACGCACATGCCACGGGCGACGATTCGCCAATCGGCTTGGCTGGGGTCCTGCTTGTAAGCACTCGCAGTCACCGCATTCGGGGCGGCCGCGTTGCCGCCATTGAGCCGTAGGTCGTCCGAGACCATGTTGTCGACGTCATATTGAATATCGAAGCCGGCGGTAGTCATCACCTTGCCCTCCGGGCACCGCGCCGTGGCGGTGTGGAAGTCATTGCCGTCCTGGCCGCTGGCTGCCCATACCGCCTGTACGCCCGGCAACGCAGTGCAGAGCGCGTAGGCGGTCAACGTCCAGTTGCCGGCAATCGGATCGGTCTCTCTTGCCCAAACCCCCACTTTGGCCCGTTCGTCGCCTCTCGCCATCCAGTTGGAAAGGACAAAGATGTGGGCGTCACCGCCCGTACCGTTGAGGTGAAAGCCAAAGCCGGTCGGGCTTTTGCCCGTCGGACAGTACGCCTCGGCGGAATGCGAGTGTTCGGAATCGCTGGCGCTGGTGGCTGAGACCTTCACCATCCCGGGTACCGGATTCGCGCAGGTCGCATAGGCGGTCACCGACCAGTTGCCAGCGGTTGAATCACCCTCCTGCGCGCTCACCGTCACCGCCGTCGGAAGTTGCTTCGGGCTACCGTTGGGCCGCACGCTGTTCACGACGACTTTGCCGAACCCGTCGTGGATCTCGTACCCGGTGCCGAGAAGCTGCTTACCGGCCGGGCAGGTAGCGGTGATGCTGCGGGATACGTCGGAGTTGCTGGGGCTGGTTGCCGAGATCCGCACCAGACCGGGCACCGCCGCCGCAGCCGGGCTGGCCACCACCACGGCGCCGCCCGCGACAAGGGCCCCCGCAGCCACCAGCCGAGCGCCTATTCGTAATGCCTTACTCATGGTGCGACTCCCCTCGCTAGATGAGACCGCCCCAGCTGGCCGACGAGCCTCCGGTCCTGGTGACGTTGATTTGGCTCCAGGGGAGGTAGGTGGCCCAGCAGCCGACGGTCGCCACGCACTGTTGGAGGGCTCGCTGGTACCGAGACGATGCCGTCACGCCCGGAGTGGGAGTCTTGATGTCGACCAGCAGCGCGCCGACGATCACGGTGCCGTCGTTGTAGGTCACTTGATCGAGCCGGGTTCGCCACCGGGTGACCGACTGGCCGTTGTAGCACCATTCCACGTAGTGGCGCCAGGTGTAGATGGTGAAGCCGAGCGTCGAGCCTTGGCTGAGGTCCTGCCAGCGATATTTGCAGACCTCGGCCGCGTTCGGCTGCGCCGAACCAGTGGCCAGCAGTCCTTCAGACTCGGTGACGGTGATCCGGCTCGGGTCGGCGACCTTTTCGGCCAGCCCGGGCACCGATCGGATCAGTGCCAGGTCCCCCGATAGCGGCCGTCCCTGAGAGATGCGCTGCGCGGCGGCACGTACATCTGGATTGCCGGCCGTTGGTGTCTCGGCGCTAGCCGGCAACGGTGCTGCCGCGAGGGTCAACAGGGTGCCTGCGATGGTCAACAGTCCGGTGGCGAACAGGCGGTACCTCGACCGGCGTGTAGTCCTCAGAGCCATTGCAGATGCCTCCCGTGTAAGGTTGCGGACCCGTGATTGGCGGGTCCGACGATGGTGGGGCCGGCTCGTCCGAGTGCCTCGGCCTGAGCGGTTCCGGCAGCTAGACGTCGGCGCTGACGCCGTAGCCGATGAGCCGCCAGCCGATGTCGGTGGAATCCTTTTCGGACGCCCCTTGCTTCGGTATTGACCTTGCACGGCTACCCTCCGCCACCACATCCGTGTAAGCACGTATCTACGAGCACGCACGTACCGACCTAAATGGAGGCCACTGGGCATACGTGCTCTCGGCGAGTCCTGCTCTAGGCGAAGCGCCAACCTAAGTGGAGCGCGCAGAGCCTGCCCGTGTTCGACGACCAGCGCAGAGCCACTGGTTGCCGGCCGTGCCGAGCTGGGCGCGTTGCGAAGCCTTCCGCGCTCTCAGCCCGGCGCCGGCGGCACTTCAGTGACCGGTCGGCAGGTCGCCCTTCCCTGTGCCGAGGGAGGTGGTGTTGCTTTGTCGACCCGCTACGCCGTACCGGAATGAATGGTGAATCAGCGCCACACCCACTTGCTGAACACGGGTTCGCTGCCGGTCGCCCGGACCACGGTCCGGTACTTCACACCGACCGGCAGGTTGACGCCCTGGGGACCGTGATGCCCGAGGGTGCAGGGGTAGTTCTTGACCCACCTTTCCACGAAGGTCGTCTGCGGCTGGACGTACATGCTGATCGTGCACAGTGCGGGCGACCCTTTCGCATCGACGTAGAAGTCCGGGAACATGTACTGGCCCGCGGTGCTGATGCACGCCAGGATGTTCCAGCCGTTGTTGCCGCCGCGGTAGCAGCCGCCGTCCACCGCGGCTGCGGGTGTGGCGCCGGCGATCGCCGCGCCGGCGGTGAGGATCAGTGACGACGCGGCGGCGACGGCGATCCGGCGTGGCTTGCTTCTCATCGCGTTCCTTGTCGAGCGGGTCCGAGTGGTCATGACTGCCTCCGTGGGTGGGTTGTCATAGCACCGGATCAGTGCTGCCACCGGTCTACCGGCGACCTCGAGCCCCTGCCCAGGGCCTTCGTCCAAGGCCGAACAAAGGGCGTCGTACGCGCTGGTCAGTGGCTTGTTCGGCGGCCGGGGCCGAACAATGGCGTGCCGATGCGCCGACCGGATTCCGACAGTTTCGAGCGTTTGGTGGCCTTGGTGTCCACGATGGATGCGCACCTTTCGCGGGGGAGGCGAAGCGTGGACGACGGGAGCCGGACGAGGGCCGGGTGGCGACGGTGGGTGATCGTCGCCGGCGCGGTGGCGGTGGCTGCGGCCGGGTTCGTCCTGAGCACGTCAGGCAGGCAGTCGCCGAGCGCCGTGCCCCGGCCGTACGGACCCGGTTCGATCGCGGTGACGCCGACTTCACGGCTCGCGACCAGCGAGCCGGCGACTCCCACGACGACGCCCGCACCCCGCGGTGATACGCCGACGCTGACCCCGGCGAAGCCGGCGGTGCCCACATCCACCAGGCCCCCGTCCGTCAGACCCACACCGGGCCCGGGCAAGCCGTCACCGACCGGCGATGATCCGGTGCTGCTGCCCGGTTTGCTCACGCGGCAGGATCCGCTGCCGGAGAGCGTCCCGGACCAGGTGGCCTTCTTCTTCGGTGGCGGGCAGACCTGTGCCTTCGAACACGAGTCTGGTCCGCGAGACATCCGGCTCGTCAGCGACGCGGTGATCCCGACGGAGTTCGTCGTCTGCTTCGCCGGCTTCCGGCACCAGGAGCCACTGCGGATCACCCTGGCACCGCCGACCGGCAGACCGATCACCACGACCCTGGCCCGGGGCTCGGCGGAGGAGGGTTTCGTCCACCGGTGGCCGCGGCTGCCGGCGGATCCGGCGGGGGAATACCGAATTTCGGCGCGGCAGCGGGGCACGGAGATCACCGAGACGGTCGAGGTGGTGCGTCCTCGAACGCCGCGGCTCTGGCTGGACAGGCCACCCGGCGGGATCGTCGTGGGCGGTGACGTCCACATGTATCTCGCGGGGTTCCCGCCGAACAGCACCGTCGCGCTGAATCTCTACTACTTCCACGTGTACCGCACGTCGTTCCCGGTGCGGGTGGACGCGCGGGGCGGCGGGCATGCGGTGCTGCGGACCGCCCCGGGCGACCCGCTGGCCTGCTGGGGGGTGAGCCATCCGGATCTCGGTGACTCGACGGAGATCGGTGGCCTCGGCCCGCAGTCGGGCAACGTCTTCTGCACCGTCGCGCGAAAGGCCCGCGATGTCGGGTGAGAGGGAGCCGTCGAGGCGAGGCCGCCGGGAGACGTCGCTCGGCCCGGAGGTCCCCGAGCATCGCCGCGTCCTCGCCCAGCGGCTCCGGGACCTGCGGACGGAGTGCCTTGCCCCGCCGTACCGGGTCCTGAGCGGCCTTTCGCACTGCGCGTCCGGCACGCTTTCCGAAGCGGCGAGCGGTCGCCGCCTGCCGACCTGGGAGACCACCCAGGCGTACGTGATCGGCTGCCTGCGCCACGGCGGACGCGGCGGCGAAGTCGCCACCGTCCTGCCGCGCTGGCGGGTCGAATGGGAGCGGGCCAACCTCGCCGAGCAGGTCCGCCGCGATGAGGCCCCGCCGGTCGTGCCGGTCGCCGCGGACCTTCCGGCGCATCGCCGGCCGCGCCGGGTACGGCTCCTGGTTGCGGCCGTGATCCTGCTGGTGACCGCCACCGCGCTGCGGGGCAGCGAACAGCCCGGCCCGGCGCCGATGACCGGCCTATACAACATCGTGCTCGCCTCGCCGGCCTGGTACGGCACCGAGCACCGCCCCCAGGTCGTCGAGCGGCTGCAGCGGTCGATCGAGCACGAGCTGCGCGCCTGGGCGGGCGGGATGTCGTCGCTGCAGATCCGGCGCCTGCGCCAGCCGCCCGCCGCCGGGTCCGGCGCGGACGCCGCCCTGGCCAGGATCGCCGGCGAGCACCGCGCCGACGTCGTGCTGCGACCGGCCCTGCACCTCGCCGGGGACCGGCTGACCACGACCGTCGAGATCTTCATCGCGGACCGGACCCTCGCCGAGACACCGGAGTTCGCCGGCCGGCACGACATCACCCTGACCGAGCCGGTCGACGTCGTCGAACAGAACCTGAGCCTCAACGAGGGACTCACCTCCGCCACGCGGCACTACCTGAGCGCCGTCGTGCTCTTCGTCCGTGGGCTCGGCGCGTACGCGCTGGCGGACTTCCCGGCCGCCGAGCAGCGGTTCCGCGAGGCCGACCGGGAGTTCGACGTCGTCGCGGCCACCGTGGGCGACCAGCAGATCCGCCGAGCCGTCGTACGCCTGATGATCGGCAACGCGGTCGGCGCCGGCGACCCGGCCCGCGCGGTGGAGCACTTCCGCCGCGCGCTGGCCGAGGACAGCGGATACCGGCGCGCGGAGATCGGTCTCGCCGAGGCCCTGCGCGCCCCGGAACGCTGCGCGCCGGCCGGCACCGACGTCCGTCGCCTGCGCGAGGCGGCCGGCCACTACCAGCGCTCCCTCACCCTGGCCGTACCGGAACCCAACCCGCTCCTCGACATGAAGGCCCACCTTGGTCTCGGCCTGACCGCCCAGTGCCTCAGCCTGTCCGGCGCCGAACCCGCCTGGGGCCGCGCCGACACCGAATTCGCCGAGGTCATCCGGCTGCGGCAGGACGCCCGGCTCACCGGGGCGAGCGGCCGGCACGCCCGGTGGCTGGCCGCCGAGGCCCGAGCCGGGCAGGCGCTCGACGCCCTCGCCGGCGTTCGCGCGTACGCCGCCGCGGCCGCCGGTTACGAGCAGGCGCTGGACCTGCTCGCCGGCATCGACGTGCTGCGCGGCACCTACCTCGAACGCGAACTCGTCTTCCTGCGGAACCTGCGCTTCGCCTACCAACGCCTCGGCCGGGCGGACGCGATCATGCGTACGGAGCTGCGGATCGACGGCGCCGAACAACGGTTGAGCGCGCTGCCCACCGGCATGCGGCACGGCCGGTGACCGCCGCCGGCGGGTCGGGAGATTTACCTGGCCTGATCCGCCGGCCCGGCGTCCGGCGTCGGGGTGTGCCGGCGGTTGGCGCTGACGACCGTCCCAACGAGGCGTGCTCATGCCGATGAGAGGGCACCGGATCATGGCAGCGAACGCAGCAGCCGTCGAACCCACACAAACTGCAATGTCGCGACAGCACTGTTTCACTGGGGCCGTTGACTCGTCATGTCGTCGTAACCGAGGTATCGGACGTAACGCGGGTCAGCAGTCCGGACGGTGGTCCGGTCGATGCCGAGCTGCGATCGGTCCGCAGCGTCGTGCCTGCCGTGGAAGCGACGACTGCCGTCGATGCCACGTTCGTCTTCGCCGAGTTCGCGAAACAGGCCGGCCCTGACGTCGCGCAGATTGGCGAGACTTCCCCTCGTGCAGACCCATCCGGCCAGTTCAACGTCGAGGGTCCCGGCGCAATGGTGGTATACGAATCCGTACGACGAGTGGAGGCCAGCTTCACCTACCGATGCGGAGGTGTCGCTACCAGCGGTGTCGTCAGCTCATGGGGACAATCACGGACCGGCATCATGCAGTGCGATTCCAAGAAGCCGCAGACTGCCGATGTCGTGAAAGAGGTGACTGCACTGGCGTGCTGACTCGACAGCACAGCACCGATCCCAGCTGAACGTGCGCGTACCCGGAGTCTGCGGTCATGAATCCGGGTACGCGTTCGGCATGACCGCGTCGGTGACTGTTCACGTCGAGCGCTCCTGGTTCGGCGGCCAGTCGATGGTCGAACTTGCCGGCCGAGGCGTCGCACATGGCCTGAAGTGGACGGAACCGGTAAACCGCCGGTGGGTGCGGCACAGCCGTCCCGCTCGGATTCGAGCACGGTCTGGACGAGTGTGTTGCTCGGCCGGCAGCGTTCCAGCAGCAGTACGGTGCCGATTTCAGTCGTCAGTACTGCACTGAGCGCCCCCGCCGGCTTCGGCGTAGGGCGCTCAGAAACAGCGGCGACTACCGCTACGGCACAGTCGGCACCTGCGGGGCGGCGTCGGACCACTGCGCTGTCAGCACCACCGTGCTGCGCTGCTTGCCGGGATGCTTCCCGCCCTCCACCGTCGAGCTCTCCTTGCTGCCGAGCAGCCGGTGCGTCGAAGGATCGACGATCAGCCGTACGGTGTTGCTTTCGAAGCGGAATTCCACGCCCTGCCCGGAGCGTCCGCTCTCGTCCTGGACGGTGCCGAGGCTACGCACGCCAGGAACATCGGCGAGGATCCGGAACGCCGCGGCGCGCACCTTCGGCGGCGCCGGCGTGTCCAGCAGCATCCGGCTCAGGAAGCCGGACAGCAGGAAGTTGCCCAGTGTGCTGCCGGCGGGTGCGTCCATCTTCGTTTCGACCCCGCGGGTCACCCAGGCACGCAGTGCGCCCTCCTCGTCGGGCAGGGCTCGGACCTGCTCCAGGCCGAACTGACCGAGGTCCTCTAGGTAGCGGGGCGGGTTGGTGTCCCGGACGAGGGTGCCCTCGCCCGGGTGGGCGGACACGACCACCTTGTGCGGGCTGTCGGTGCCGAGCGTCCACTCGGTCGGGGCGCCGGCCGCGCGCCAGGCCTGCTCGTCCGCGGGCTTGTACGGCACTACGCCGAGCTCCCGACGACCCCTCCAGCTTGCCTCGCGCGAGTCACTGGCGTCCCAGGTCTCGGTGACGCTGCGCATCAGCATCCAGTACCCGGCGGAGCCGGTGCCGAGCCGCCGCGGCCCGTACACGTCGAGTGTCTTGACGTGCCAGTACTTGCCTGCCTCGGCGGGCGCCTGCTCCGCTCTGGTCGCCGCGGCGAGCAGAATGTCGCGCGCCGCCACCGGCGTCGCGCCGCCGATGGCTCCCGGCTGCCCACCGGCCGGCGGCGGGTTGCCGGTCTGCCCATCCGGCGCCGAAATCACCGACACCGCCAGCGCCCCCGCCACGGTTGCCCCCACCAGACCTGTACCGAGGAAGGACCAGCGCAGCACCGGCCGCGACGCCCTCGCCCCACGACCGGGCGAGTCCGCGGCCGGATCGGCCGCGACGACACCGTCCAGCACCCGCTGCCCTGCTTCGCTGCGCGCCCACTCGGCCGAGTCCGGCCGACCCCGACGCACCAAGTCATCAATACTCATTAAGTCCCTCTCGCACAGTCACTGGATTGCCGATCGTCTGTACGGCTCCGCCCACGCCCTTGGAAATCCGTTCAAACGCGGCGCGGAACCGATTGCGGGCACGGTGCAGCCGCACCGCGTAGGTGGGCCGCGAGACACCGAGCACCCGGGCCGCCTCCGTCGGAGTCAGGTCAAACCAGGCCGCTGTGACCAGCACTTCGCGATCCCGCTCGCCGAGCGTGTCCAGCGCCCGGCGCACCTGATCGCGCAGCGCCACGTCATCGGCGAGCCGATCCGAGGCGTCCTGCGCGGCCACCGAGCTGACCATCCGTTCGTCCAGCGCGGCCGCGGCGGCGCCCTGTCGGCGGCGGGCCAGAACCACCGTGCGCGCCACGCCGAACAGCCAACCCCGCTCCTCACCCGCCCGGACCCGGTCCAACGACCGCCAAGCCACCAGAAACACCTCGCTCACCACATCCGCCGCGTCCTGCTGACCGACCCGCCAGCTCGCGTACGCATGGATGTCGTCGGCATGTCGCCGGAACAGCGCGCTGAGCCGCTCTTCCCGATCTCGCATCACACCTCCGCAGGGCTCCTTGACACGGGTACTTGTCGGCGGCAGGGCGATCGATTACACGCGCAGGCGAGAAAAGTCCAGGAAGCGGCTAAGGCGCCACGTCTCCGGTGAGGTTTCAGTTCAGCCGGCGCTGTGTGGTTGGCAGAACCCCTTCGAGTACGCCCGTGCCGATATCCGAGGTCGAGGTACTGATCGACGGACATCTGATCCAGAGTTGTCACTGTGGACGAAGGCGTGGATGGGATACGGCTGGATCCTTCGGGCAGGCGACACCAGGCCCCCGCACCGGCGACCGGCCGCGCGCGTCGCGTCGGAGGAAGCTTCTTCGGCCGGTACGGATATGCCATGACCGGCCGACGCACGCATCCATCTTCCTGCGAGGTTCGGGGAGGTACACGCGGGTGAGCGCCTCGAGGGGGAAGACCACCGCCGGAGACCGGATTCCGAGCCAGGCGGCGCCGCCGGCGGTGGAATCGGCATTGCCGGAGTTACGCGCGGCGGAGTGGGAGGTCGGGATCCGCCGGCGGGCGGAGACCGGCGTGCTCGGCGTGTTCGCGGAACTGCCCGGCCTGGTGCGGGAGGCGGCGGCGATCAGCTGGCGCGCGGATCGGGTACGCACGGTGGTCGTTGCCGCGGCCACGGTGACGGCCGGGGTGATGTCGACCTTCGGGCTGCTCTCGACCCAGCGCCTGCTGGTGGAGTTGTTCTCCGGCGGTCCGACACCCGATCGGGTCAAGGCCGCCCTGCCCGCGCTGGTTCTGCTCGCCGTGGTGACGGCGGTCCGCGGTGGGCTGGGCATCGTTATCGGGTACGCGCAGAACGGGCTGACGCCACGGGTGACGCAGGCCGCCGAGCGGCGCCTGTTCGAGGCGACCACGGCGGTGGAGCTGTCCGCGTTCGATCAGGACGCGTTCGCCGACGACATGGAGCGGGCGACCCGCGGCCCGGACAGCGCGGCCACGCTGGTGCAGGAGACGGCGAACATGCTCGCCGGCCTGGTGAACCTGTGTGCCGTCGCGGTGGCCGTGGTGGTGATCAATCCACTGCTGTTGGTCGCGTTGCTGGTCGCGACGGTGCCGAGCGCGTACGCGGCGTTGCGGGCCGGGCATCTGCGGTACTCGACCTACGTGGCCGGGTCGGTGCGCCGCCGCCGGTTGTGGGTGCTGCAGCGGCAGATGGCCGAACGGAACTCGGCGCCCGAGCTGCGCGTGTACGGCCTGCGGAACTTCGTGCTGGGCCAGTTCGACCGGGTGATGCAGGCGCAGACCGATGTGGATCTGGACCTGGCGCGGCGCACGACCACGATGACCAGCGTCGGCGCGACGATCGGCGGCCTCGGGCTGGGCGGCGTGTGGCTGCTGCTCGGCGTGCTCCTCGCGGACGGCCGGATCCCCCTGGCCGCGTCGGTGACCTGCGTGGTCGCCCTGCAGGCCGCGCAACGCGCGCTGGCCGCGGTGACGTTCCAACTCGACCGGGTCTTCACCAACGGCCAGTTCCTGAAGCAGTACGTCGAATTCCTGGACCGCGCCGCCGATTACCTACCGGCCGGCGGATCCGGTACCCGATCGGAGCCGGCACGGTTGCGAAGGCTGACCGTGCACGGGGTGAGCCTGCAGTATCCCGACCGCGACGACCGGGCCGTGGACGGCGTCAGTCTGACGATCGAGGCCGGGCAGACGGTGGCGTTCGTCGGGGAGAACGGCTCGGGCAAGTCCACCCTCGCGGCGATGATCGCCGGTCTCCGCACCCCCACCGAGGGGGCGATCGAGTGGAACGGCCGGCCCTTCACCCACTGGGACACCGAGGCGTTGCGGGCCCGAATGGCGGTGGTGATGCAGGAGCATCACCACTGGCCGTACACGGCGGCGACGAACATCGCCATGGGCGACCTCGACGCGACACCCGAACAGCCGCGGATCGAGGCCGCGGCGCGGCAGGCCGCCGCCCACGATCCGATCGTCGCCCTGCCGCACGGGTACGAGACGCTGCTGGATCGCACATTCAAAGACGGGCAGGAGTTGTCCGGCGGACAGTGGCAGCGGATCACCGCCGGCCGCGGCTTCTACCGCAACGCCGAGCTACTGGTGATGGACGAGCCGTCCTCGGCCCTCGACCCGCGCGCCGAACATGCCCTGTTCCAGTCGATCCGCTCTCGCCAGGGCACACAGACCACGATCCTGATCACCCACCGGCTCGCCAACATCATCGACGCCGACCGCATCTTCGTCCTGCACGACGGAAGGTTGGCGGAGCAGGGCACGCACGCCGAGCTGATCACGGCGGGCGGCCGGTACGCGACCCTGTACGCGCTGCAGGCGGCCGGGTACCGGCCGCGCGAGGATTCCGCCGGCTCACCGCCGCCGACAACGACCAACGGAGACCCGGCATGACCAGCACCGCCGAGTCACCCACGTTGGTGATCATCCGAGGGAACAGCGGCAGCGGGAAGTCGACGGCGGCCCGTGAAGTACGCCGCCGGTACGGCCGCGGCTGCGCCTTGATCGAGCAGGACTACCTGCGCCGGGTCGTGCTGCCGCGAGCACGGCAGCGACGGCACCCCGACGGTCGCGCCGGACTTCATCCTGACCATGACGCGCACGGCGCTGGCCGCCGGATATCACGTGGTCCTGGACGGGATCCTGCACACCGGCCAGCACGGGACCCTGCTGCGGGATCTGATCGCCGGGCATCCGGGCCCGTCGTTCACGTTCTGGCTAGACGTGTCGCTGGACGAGACGCTGCGCCGGCATGCCGGACGCCAGGACCTCGCCCATGTCAGCGCGGCGTCGATGCGTTCCTGGTACAGCCCGCTCGACCTGCTCGGCGTGCCCGGCGAGCTGGTCATCGACGAGGCGTCCAGCCTGGAGCAGACCGTCGCCACGATCCTGCACCAGAGCCGCCTCGCCGACACAGCCGCGTTGACCCCGTGCCCGCTGGTGTGCCGGCGATGCGCCCAGAAACAGCAGCCCGGCCATCGCCACCGGTGACCGGAGTCGTCAGGGGCCCATCACGTCCGCCGCTACGGTTCAGCGTTCGCAGCCGACCACCGTGTCGTGCCTGCTCGGGAGGCATTCGTCGCCCAGTGGGCCGTTGGCGCCGCCGTCGAGCCGGTCGGCGACCTCCGGAAGGTCGTCGCCGTCGAGCCAGTCGTCGCCGGCGCCGCCGTAGAGCTTGTCGCGACCGTCCAGGCCGTACAGCTCGTCGTTGCCCGCGCCGCCGTAGATGATGTCGTTGCCGGTGTAACCCATGATCCTGTTGTCGGCGGCGTTGCCGGTGAGCCGGTCGCCGGCCCAGCCGCCGTAGATCCTCTCGACGTCGGCGCCGACGGTGTCGTGCTCGCCGGCCAGGCCGTCGTCGCGCGCGGAGCCGTCGAGGTCGATGGTGACGGCCTTCTCGTAGCCGCCGTAGTTGACCTCGTCCGCGCCCGGACCGCCGAGCAGGACGTCGGCGGCCGTACCGTCGGAGTACACGTCGCCGGTGAGCCAGTCGTCGCCGGCACCGCCTTCGAGGCGATCGCGACCCTGGTAGCCGTTGAGGTCGTCGTTGCCGGCGTCGCCGTAGAGCTTGTCGTTGCCTTCCTCGCCCCACACGTAGTCATCGCCGTTGCCGCCGCGGGCGGTGTCGTCGCCCAGCCAGCCGTGAATGGTGTCGGCGCCGTCCCCGCCGTAGATCCGGTCGTTGCCGTTACGGCCATCGAGGTAGTCCTTGCCGCCCAGGCCGTAGAGCCGGTCTGCGCCGGTGCCGCCGATGAGACGGTCGCCCCGGGGCCCTCCGGTCAGTGAGTCGCTGGCGGTACCGCCGTCCGCGGTCATCGGCAGGTCGGACTTGTTGACCACGGAGTCGTTGCGGTCGTACGTGTAGACCCGCACCCTCGTGGGCGTCTTCGACAGCGTGCAGCGAACCTTGGTCTTGTCGCCCTTGACCTTCTTGCAGCCCTTACCGGCCCGGATCGCGACCTTGTCGTCGATCGTGATGGTACGGCCGGAGCGGGTGACGACGACCTTGTTCTGCTTGCCGCTCGCGGCCTTGTACTGCACCTTGGTCTTCTCCACGACGGTGACAACCCCGGCGGGCGCGCCTTGCGCGGGCGCGGCGAGGGCACCCATCGAGACGGTCGTGAGCAGCATGAGACCGACACGGGTCAGCCAGGCGGAGCGTGGCACATGGATCCTCTCGGAGAACCGGTGGGGCGACTTCACCCGCCGGAGGCCAAGATCATAGAACGGCATCGTTACGACGTCCAGGCCGATAGTGGGTACTCGGATCGAGGCGCCGCGCCGAGAGTGGTTCAATACCGCGATGTCCGACCGCCCCGCGTCCACGCCGCCCCTGGTGACAGTGTTGGCGATCCTGCTGTACCTCGCTGGTGGACTGGTCATCGCGTACGCATTGATCGGTTTGGGGCGCTCGGTCGGAGGTGTCACCGGCCTGTTCCCCGTCTGGGGGCAGGCGCTGTACGGGGCGTTCTACGTCGCGCTGGCCCGAGCGCTCCAACTGGGCTGGCGGTGGGCGCGGCTGGTTCTGCTGACGCTGTGCTGGATCGGACTTGCCCTTGCGGCGTGGTACACGCTCGCCGATGGTCCACAGGCAGCCTTGGCCCAGGCCGCCTCGCCTGCGATCTACCTGGTGCTGTCGACCCGTGCGAGCGTTCGCGATTGGTTTGCGCCGTCTGTCCCACCAGCCGTCGAGGACTCTGACGGACCGAGGTGACCGCGCCGCTGCGCGCAGGATCGTTATCAATATCGACGTGACGGCAGCGTATCGACCGACCTAAGATCAACCATCCTCTCTGGATCTATGGTGCGGGGGCCCATCGATGCGCGTCACCTCTTCTTGCCTGATAGCCGCCCTGGTCGTAGGGCTGACTGCCGCGCCAGCCGCCGCCGACACCCCGGCAACCCGCCTGGTAGTCGGCCTCGCCGCCGGCGCCGATCCGGCCGCGGTCGTGGCCGTGCTGGGTGACCAGGCCTCCGGCCTCAAGCCGGTGCAAGGGCTGGACGCGATCACCATCGACGTGCCGACCGCCGGAGCGGCGACCGCCCGCGCAACACTCGCCGCCGACCCCGCCGTGCGCTACGCGGAGCGCGACGGCCTGGTGCGCGCCGACGCCGACCCGAACGAGGCGACGAACCGGAGCCAGGGCCTGCTCAACCAGATCCCGCCGGCCTGGACCTGGAGCACCGGCAGCCCGTCGGTCACGGTGGCCGTCGTCGACTCCGGCGTCTCCGCGAACGGCGATCTCGGCAGCGACCGGCTGGCGCCCGGCTACGACTTCGTGGACGGCGACGACGACCCGGCCGACGACGACAACCACGGCACGCTGGTCGCCACCACGATCGCCGCCCAGCACGGCAACGGCGTCGGCGGCGTCGGCGTGTGCGGTCGGTGCCGCATCATGCCGGTACGGGTGCTGAGCCACAGCACGACCGGCACCGCGGCCGGGTACACCTCGGCCGTCGCGGCCGGCATCGTCTGGGCGGCCGGGCACGGCGCGCACATCATCAATCTTTCACTGAGCACCGGCACCCGCAGCCGGGTGCTGGAGGACGCGGTAGCCCGCGCGTCCGCGGACGGCGCCCTCGTCGTCGCGTCAGCAGGCGACGACTCCAGCATCGCGCCGCACTACCCCGCGGCGATCGAGCCGGTGCTGGCCGTGGGCTCCGCCGGTATCGGAGGCCTTCCGCTGAACGCCTCGAACCGGAACCCTGAGCGGGACCGGTGGGTCGATGTCAGCGCCTACCGCACCTACGCGGCGCTGAACGCGCAGTCGCAGACACAGGTGCTGGCGGGCACCTCCGCCTCCGCGGCGCTCGTGTCCGGCGTCGCGGCGCTTGGGCTGTCCGTGAAGCCAGGCCTCTCGGCGGCCGATCTACGCTCGGCGGTCCTCGCCTCGGCAGGGCGTGAGAGCACTATGGACCCCGCGGACCCACCGGTCCTGGACGCCGCCGGCCTGCTGTCCGACCTCGGCGGCACCGATGACCTCGCGCCGAGGATCGACACCGCCGGCTCGGGCTACGTGCCGCTGGTGACCGGCAGGACCTACTACCCGAGCCTCATCATCGTCGACGACCATGCCATTCGGCGTTCCGAGCTGGAGGTGGAGGGCACGGTCGTACGGCAAGACCACGCCTGGTCGGGACAGTCGCTGAAGCTGACTCCGCCCGCAGGCTGGAACGGCCGGCTGTCGTACAAGGTCCGGGTCTACGACTACGCCGGGAACAGCGCCGAGCAGACGCGGGCCGTGCGGGTCGACTCCATCGCGCCGACCGGAACGATCGACGCGCCGCTCGAGGGCGCGCTCGTGCGGGGCGGCCCGGTCGACGTCGTCTTCACCGCGACGGCCGACGACGTGGTCCGGGTACAGGCCAACGAGACCGCGCTCACGCCGACCGGCGAGCGGCAGTGGACGGGCCAGGTCACGCTGATCGCCGACCAGAAGATCTACTTCGACGTGTACGACCGGGCCGGCAACATCACGGGCCTGACCCGGACGCTCGTGGTCGACGACGTCGCACCGACCGGCGTCATCGACGAGCCGCTGTCCGGCCGGCACGTGCGCGGGGCGGTGGACGTGCACTTCAGCCAGACGTCCCGGGAGACGCTACGGTCCGTGAGGGTCAACGGCGTACCGATGACGAACGTCGGTGTGTGGGGTTGGCAGGCCCGGATCGTCCCGCCGGCGTCCGGCGACATCGAGGTCGTCGCCGAGGACCTCGCGGGCAACGAGGTCCGGGTCAAGAACCGGGTCGTGGTCGACAACGACGGGCCGACGGCGACCGCGGTCAGCCCGGCCTCCGGGACGAAGGTCCGTGGCACGTTCACCACCGGCCTGAGCGGCGTCGCCGACGTCTCCGGTGTCACCCGGGCCGAGCTCTGGTGGAACGGCAAGTACGTGGACGTCGACCGGACCGCGCCCTACGCGCTCCCGGTCAAGACCGGCACGTTCAGCGGCAACGTCAACCTCAGCTGGCGGCTGAGCGACAAGCTCGGCAACACCCGCACCTACACCCGTACCGTCGTCGCCGACAACAAGGCACCCGCCGTCTCCATCACCAAGGCACCCAAGAACAAAGCCAAGGTCAAGGGCACCGTCAAGGTCTCGGTCAAGGCCACCGACACCAGCGGCATCGCCCGGGTCGAGCTGCTCGTCAACGGCAAGGTCGTCGCCAAGGACACCGCCTCGGCCTACCTGCTCAGCTTCAACTCCAAGAAACAGCCCAAGACCATGAAGGTACGAATCCGCGCGTACGACAAGCTCGGCAACGTCGCCTACACCACCACCCGCACCTGGTACCGGAGCTAGGAGACGGTGGTGAGCAGGTAGTCGTCGGCGTCGGCGTTCCACTTCAGGTCGACGGCGCCGCCGGTAGCGGCCGCCTTGCAGAACTGGAGGAAGCTGCGGTAGCCCAGCTTCTTCTCGCTGAAGTCGGGCGCCACCTTGCGTACCTGATTCTTGAGACCGGAGAGCGCCGTCGACCCGTCGCTGCCGGCGAGGTCGAAGACCACCGTACGCAATAGGGCGAACGCGGCCTCCCGGTCGCCGTGTTCCGGAAGGGTGACCTCGGGGTCGCCCTTGGCCGAGCCACCGCCCAGCTCGACCACGTTGTGACCGGACAGGTGGCGCAGGAGCTCGCCGAAGGCGCGGAACCCGTAGTCCGCCTCGTTGAAGGTGGGGTCCTTGCGGAGCAGGGTCCGCTTGAGCGTCGAGGCGGTCACCGTGCCGCTGGAGCTGCTCTGCAGGCCGGCAACGGTCTGCGCGACCAGGGCGGCGAGCGTGTCGGCGTCGCGCATGGGCGCTTCCACCACCGGCTGGGGTGCCGCCTCGGGCGGGCTCACCGTCCGGCCGGGCCGGGAACGCGGCGGCGGGACCTCGACGCCCTCGAGGCGGTCGTAGTAGAGGAACTCGTCGCAGGCCGGGGGCAGTAGCGCGGAGGTCGACTTCTCGACACCCACCCCGATGACGCGTTTGTTGAGTTCGCGGAGCTTGTGCACCAGCGGGGTGAAGTCGCTGTCGCCGGTGCAGAGCACGAAGGTCGAGATGTAGGCCCGCTCGAACGCCACCTCGAGGGCGTCCACCACCATCTTGATGTCGGCGGCGTTCTTGCGCGAGGCGCCCATCCGCTGCGGGATGTCGATGAGCTCGACGTGCGAGCGGGTGAGCATCCGCCGGTCGTCGTCGAAGTACGACCAGTCCGCGTAGGCCCGGCGCACCACCACCCGCCCCCGCTCGGCGAGCGCGTCGGCGACGGGCTTCAGCTCGAACGGCAGGCCGCCCAGGTGGTCGCGCGCGCTGATCGCCAGGTTCTCGTAGTCAAGGAACAGTGCGATGCGTTCTTCTTGATCCACGAGGCCAGCGTACGCGCGGCCGCCCGCCGGCGGTCAGCTATGCGCCGAAGGCATGGTGTGCCGGGCGGCCTGGCGCAGGTCGATGTCCTCGATCATCGCGCGGGCGATCTCCTCGGTCAGCCGCCGCTCGCTCACGGCCCGGCCCAGCGCCAGCCGCTGCGCCTCGAACGTGGCGTCCGGGTCGGCGGCCGGCTCCGCGGAGGCCTCGGCCAGGATCTGCCGGCCGCGCCGGAGGAGTTCCCGTTCCTGCTCCCACTCGGCGCTCAGGTCGAACCGCAGCCGCCGGGTCAGCCAGCCGATCGTGGTGCCCTGGATGAGCAGGGTGCCGAGCGTGACGAGCAGCGCGATCGCCAGGATCGCGTCCCGGCCCGGCACCGAGGCCGGTACCGAGCCGGCCGCGGCCAGGGTGAGGATGCCGCGCATGCCGATCCAGCCGACCAGCAGCGTCTCCCGCTGCGTCGGCGGGCCGAGCGGCTCGCCGCCGCGCCGGCTCCGCCGCCGCATGCGCTCCTCGTGGGCGGCCCGGAAGGAGGCGTCCCGCTCGATTCGCCGCCGGACCATCAGGTCGCGCAGCCGCCACCGCCCGAACAGCAGGTAGACCGCGACCAGCCGGAACACGATCGCCACGACCAGCAGCGTGCCGGCGGCCACCAGGGTGCGGACCAGCCCCGGCTCCGCGGAACGCGCCAGCTCCTCGAGCACAAACCGCAACTGCAAGCCGATGTACGCGAAGACGAACGTCTCCAGTACGAAGTCCAGCACCGGCCAGAGCGCCTGTTCCTGCAGCCGGGTGCGGTACGCGCCCGGGTACTGATGTCTCGGGTCGAGGGTCAGGTTGATGCTGATCGAGAACGCGGCCGCCACCACCGCGAGGATTCCCGAGGCCTCCACCGCCTCGGCGACCAGGAAGGCGGTGAACGGCACCAGCAGCACCAGCGCCGTCTCCAGCGTCGGATTGCCCAGCCGCTTGCGGATCCACAGTGTCACGATCGCGAACAGCGCCCCGATGCCGATGCCCACCAACGCGTTCCGCAGCAGCTCCGCCGCCCCGTGCCCGAACGACGTGTGCTCCCCGCGGACCACCACGCCGATCGCGATGCTGAACAGGGTGAGCGCGGTCGCGTCGTTGACCAGGCTCTCCCCCGTGAGGATCGAGGTGACCCGCTTCGGTAGCCCGATCTCGTCCCCGTGCGACACCGTGGTGATCGTGTCCGGCGGCGCGAGCACCGCCCCGAGCACGAACGCGGCGGCGCCGATCGTCGGCAGCACCCAGGACGCGACAAGGCCGAGCACGCCCGTGGTGAGCAGCACCAGCAGCACCCCGAGCGACACGATCGCCCGCAGGTTGGCACCGAACGCCCCGAACGAGGCCCCGCGGGTCGCCGAGTAGAGCAGCGGCGGCACCACGACCGCCAGAATGAACTCGCTGTCCAGCTCCAGCCGCGGCATCGCCGGGATGAACGACGCCGCCGCGGCGAGCACCACGATGATCATTCCCGGCTCGATGTTGCGCTTCCGGGCGACCGCCGAAACCGCGATGCCGACGCCGATGATGAGCAGGAGCTGCACGCCTTCCATGAGCATCAGGTTAGAGCCCACCACTTTCGATATAGGGAGGATTCGGTCCGCGGACTGATGCCGAGAGTGGCCGCCGCTTCCTACGCTGAACTGGTGAATCAGCCTCAGATACGCGCAAAGCATCTGATCCTCGCCGCCGTGCTGGCCGGCGCGGGAGGGCTGGCCGTCATCGCCCTGGGCTGGTGGATCGTCGACTGGCAGTTCCGGGCCGACTGGGGGCGCCTGACCGAGCCCTCGTGGTGGACCGGCGCGGTCGTACGGTCACTCGGCCACCTGATCTTCAGCAAGGTCGGCTTCAAGATCGCGCTCGTCGGCGTCGTCGGCGCCGCGGCGAGCATCGCCTGGCTTCGGGCCCGTCGCCGCCGCGAGGCGGACGCGGAACCCGAGTCCTAGTCGAGCGGGACGGTCAGCAGGTCCTGCAGGTGGAAGCTCAGCGCACCGGCCAGATCAACCGCGGAGCCGTTGGACAGCCACTGGACCCGCAGGCCGTCCACCAGCGCCACCAGGTTCAGCCCCGCGTACCCGGGGTCGACGCCCTCGCGCAGCTCACCGCGCTCGGCGAGCACCCGGAACGAGTCGACCGCGTCCCGGCGGGCCGCCGCGTACTGCCGTTCGAAGTAGGCGTGGGCCGGATGTCCCTCCGTGACCGCCTCGGCGGCCAGCCGCGAGTAGACCTCGGCATTTTGGCCGGCGAGCGCGATCAGCCGGCGCAGCGCGTCGAGGCCGGCCGGCTCCGCGAGCGGCTCCCGCTCGGCGTCCTCCGCGTCACGGCGTTCCAGTACGGCCGCGAGCAGCGCCTCCTTGGTCGGGAAGTAGTACAGCAGGCCGGCGTGCGTGATGCCGACGCGCCGGGCGACCTCCCGCAGCGACGAGGCGTGGTACCCGGCCTCCGCATACACCTCCACCGCCGCCGTGACGATGTCCTCCCGACGGATCCGTCCCTTCAGATAACCCTCGGCCACCCGGCAATCATGGTGGGTCTCGCGCCTTAGGGTCGGAGCATGTCGACGATTCACCCCGACGACCTGCCCGGCCTCGACCTGATCACCGACCCCGACGTGCTCGACTCGCTCAGCCACGACGACGCCGAGTGGGCACCCGTCGGCCGTCCGGTCGGCGCGGTCCGCGCCCGCACGACCGAGGAGGTCACCGCGATCGTCGCGGCCTGCGCGGCGCGCCGGATCCCGGTCGTCACCCGGGGCGCGGGCACCGGCCTGTCCGGCGGCGCGAACGCGGTCGACGGCGGCCTCATCCTGGACCTGTCCCGAATGGACCGGATCCTGGAGATCGACCCGGACAACATGATCGCGATCGTCCAGCCCGGCGTCGTCAACGACGACCTGAAGGCGGCGGTCGCGGCGCACGGCCTCTGGTATCCGCCCGACCCGGCGAGCGCGCCCTGGTCGACCATCGGCGGCAACGTGGCGACGAACGCCGGCGGCCTCTGCTGCCTCAAATACGGCGTCACCCGCGACTACGTCCTCGGCCTGCAGGCCGTGGTCGGCGGCCCGGCGGGCCCATACGGTACGGCGGTCCGCGTCGGCCGCCGCACCACGAAGGGCGTCGCCGGGTACGACCTGGTCGGGCTCCTCGTCGGCTCGGAGGGAACCCTCGGCGTCGTCACCGAGGTCACGCTGCGCCTGCGGCCGGCCCGCGCCGCTGCACCCCGTACGGTGGTCGGCGCTTTCGACAACGTCGTGGCCGCGGGAAACGCGGTGGCCGCGACCACCCGCGCGGGTCTGCTGCCCACCGCGCTGGAGCTGCTGGACCGGGCCAGCCTGCGGGCCGTCGAGGAGTGGAAGCACCTGGGCCTGTCCGCGAACGCGGAGGCGCTGCTCCTCGCCCAGGTGGACACGCCGGGCGAGGCCGGCAACGACGAGGCCGCCGCGCTCGCCCGGGTGTTCCGGGACGCGGGCGCGCAGTGGGCCGAGCACTCCACGGACGAGCTCGAGGCGGAGGCGCTGTTCGCCGCCCGCCGGCTCGCCTATCCGGCGATGGAGCGCCTCGGCCCGGTGCTGACCGAGGACGTCTGCGTGCCCCGGTCCGGGGTGCCGGCGATGCTGGCGTCGATCGAGGCGATCGGCGCCCGGCACGGCATCGCAATTGCGACAATCGCCCACGCGGGTGACGGCAACCTACACCCCCTTATCCGTACGCCGACCGGTGACGACGCAGCCCGTGTCGCGGCACACCGGGCCTTCGACGAGATACTCACCGCGGCGATCGCCCTCGGGGGTACGGTCACCGGCGAACACGGCGTTGGCCTGCTGAAACGCGCGGGCATGCGGCAGGAGCTGGACCCGCCGGCGCTGTCCATGATGCAGGCGCTGAAGCGCACGCTGGATCCCCTGGACCTCTTCAATCCCGGCAAGGTCGTCGGCATCTAGTCCCGCACCGCGCAAATTCGCACGGCGGACGGGTCGACCCGGCCGGGGAACCGTCATACGCTGACCGCTCGGCGAACGCACGGTGACGGAAGGCAGTCCGATGTCGAACACCGCCGTCGACGTCCGCAAGGGCGTGGACGGAAGTGTGGTGGTGCAGCCGCACGGTCAGATGGGGCTGGAATGCGCCGTCCACTTCCGGCAGGTACTGGTACACACCGTCCGCCACGTGCGCCCGGCGCGCCTGATCCTCGACCTGGGCGACGTGTCCGATGTCGATCCGATCAACCTGGGCACGCTGGCCGCCCTGTGCGATCTCGCCGACGACCACCACGTCGTGGTCTTCATGGACAACTCGTCGGCCGCCATCGCGATCCAGCTGACCGCCGCAGGTGTTCCACCCCAACGGCTCCGGTCCCGCCGGGCGGGCTAGCCCCGGGCCACCGTCAGCGACGACACCCCGCTGGTGGCGTCGATGTCGAACCGATCGGCCGTGGCCTCCCAGCCCGGTGCGACGAATACCGATCCGCCGGACACCCCGGTCCGGGTCTGCCCGTCTATGGTGACCTCGCCCGCCCCGCTTCCGGTGGCGACGCGTACCGGCGCTTGCCCGGTCAGGTGCACCACCAGCCGGCTCGCACCGCCCCTGAGCATGACCCGCTGCGTCCCACGACCCGCCGGCAACGTCACCTCGGCACGGCTGGTACCCGCGGCGAAGTCGACGTCTCCGCCGGGACCCCCGGTGAGGTTCACTGCCTGGTCGCTGGCCCCGCCGGCGAGGCGGACCTCCCAGCGCACGTCGTCGCTGAGCACGACGTTGACGATCGCGAGGCCGTCGCGCCCACCGTCCCGCAGCCCGGCGACGACGCTGGACCCGTCGACGTCGACCTTGGGCACCACGCTGGACTCCGCCGGGGTGGAGACCTGATAGAGGTCGCCGCCGAGATCACCCACCGCCACGCGGACGACGTCCGCGCCGTTGATCAGCGCGAACTTGGCCGGCTTGCCGGAGGCGACGGAGCCGCCACGGACGATGTGATCCGGTTCGCCCGGCTCGGCCTGGCCGATGCCCGGAAGCCCGAGCCCGGTCCCGCCTCCCGGCCAGGTCGGCGTCGGTCCGGGAGCCCGCTGATCGGGAGTCACATAGCCGGGCTGATGGTCGGGGTTGTAGTCGCGCCCGCCGTCGTCGGCCATTGAGCAGCCCGCCATCAGCCCTACGGCGACGGCCAACACTCCAACCCGGACAGCCACGAGCATCTGTTACCCACCGGCCGCGCCGGCTACACGATGCATCGGGTCATGATGTCATGCAAACGCAGAAAAGGCCCACCCCTTGCGGGGTGGGCCTTTCCTATCACGTTAAGTCCGGCGGCGTCCTACTCTCCCACACCCTCCCGAGTGCAGTACCATCGGCGCTGGAGGGCTTAGCTT
>NZ_JBITLR010000015.1:0-26696 GCF_044465445.1 Actinoplanes sp. NPDC049668 | reverse complement strand
CTCGCCGCCAACCCGATCTTCAACGTCAAGATCGCCTGAACCACCCGCACTACCCCACGAGCCGCCCGGCACCCGCCGGGCGGCTCGACCGCTTTCCGGCTGGTCGCCGGCGGGACACCTATGCGACACAAGGCATCTCACGGGAGCGCTCCCACATCCAAGCCCGCATGAAGAAACCGATGGCACTTATTGCTGCCGCGATCACGTTCACCGTTCTGGCGGCTGCTCCGGCATCCGCGTCGAGTCAGTACATGATCGGGTGCGTGGCGTCCGACAACGGACAGGGATGGGCGGAGGACTGCTTCGAGGCCGGCGACATCGGCATGGTCGCCACCTCGGATGATTGGCTGGATGTCGTGGTCTTCGACCCCGCCGACCGCGAGGCCTGCGGGCAGGCATATGTCATGGACGGCGGCGATCAGCAGGGGCGGTGCGGCACAGGCCCTCTGGTGTTCGGCCAGGAGAACCGACCCCTGGAGGCTTTGACCATCTCCATTCCCGGATGGGGGAAACTCTGCATGCGGCCCTATGTGGAGGAGCACGGCTGGCAGGACTGGCAGTGCGGAGTGGGAGGCAACCGCGTCACGGTCGGAACCCCCAATGGTGGCTGGGGCCTGGGGGCGATCATGTTCTATTACAGCTTCATGCCGTGACCTGGCTGACCGCGGCATCAGCATCAACTCCACCAAGAGCAACCTGACCGCGTTCGGGAACCTCGCCCGCCAACCCGATCTTCAACGTCAAGATCGCCTGAACTATCCGCACTTCCCCACGAGCCGCCCGGCATCATCCGGGCGGCTCGACCGTTTTCCGGCGGTCCCTGACCGGTGAACCTGCCGAGTCTGCCGGGCTTTCCACCCTAAATGCTATATGCACCTTATGGGGGGTTTGTGCGGTAAATGCGTTCGTGACCGAACCAGGGGGAACAGTGGAGGCACCATCAGCGCCGGCGACAAGGCGGCACCCGCTCATCGGGAAGGGCTGGGTCCAAGCCGCCGCGCTCATCTCCATCTGCGGTTTCTTCGTCCTGGTCCTCATGGGATTCCAGGCGTACCGGCAGGGTCCGCCGGTACCGCAACGGGTAGTCGCGGAGTCCGGCCAGCTCGTCTTCGACGAGGACGACGTGCGGACGGGCCAGGAGGTGTTCCTGCGTAACGGGCTGATGCAGTACGGCTCGATCTTCGGCCACGGCGCCTACCTGGGCCCGGACTTCACCGCCGACTACCTGCGCCGCTCCGCTCTGGCGGTGCGCGACAGCTACGGCGGGCCCGCCTCCGACACCGCGGCACAGCGGACCCGGCGGGACTTCAAGACCAACCGCTACGACCCGGACACCGGCACGCTGACCATCTCGGCGGCGCAGGCGGCGGCGTTCGAGACGCTGGTCGCACACTACGGGCGCACGCTGGGCGACCCCGCCGGCAAGACCGGACTGCGGCCGAACGCGATCACCGATCCCACGCAGCTTCGGCAACTGACCGCCTACTTCGCGTGGAGCGCCTGGTCGGCGTCCACGCAGCGGCCCGGCACGAACCACAGCTACACCAACAACTGGCCGTCGGAACCCCTGGTCGGCAACAGACCCACCGGCGACACGGTCGTGTGGAGCGTGCTCAGCCTGATCGCGCTGCTCGGCGGCACCGGCGCGCTGTTCGCGGCCTTCGGCCGGTGGAACTGGCTCGGCTGGCACGGCCGCGAGCAGCACGAGCTGCGCTTCCGCGATCCACTGACCGTCCGGCTCACCGGCGCGCAGCGGGCAACCGCATGGTTCTTCTTCACCATGGCCGCGTTGTTCCTGGTGCAGGCCCTGGTCGGGGCTGCCGCGGAGCATTACCGCGCCGACCTGACCAGTTTCTTCGGCATCCCGTTGGAGCGCTGGCTGCCCTACAACCTGGTCCGTACCTGGCATGTGCAGCTGGCGCTGCTGTGGGTGTCGACCTCGTTCCTCGCCGCCGGGATCTTCCTGGTACCGATGATCACCCGGCGGCCGGACCCCAAGGGTCAGGCGGTGCTGGCCTACGCGCTGCTCGGCGCGCTGGCCGTGGTGGTGGTCGGCTCGATGGCGGGCGAGGCCATCGGGATTCACGGCGGGCTCTCCGGCGCCTGGCACTGGCTGGGCATGCAGGGCTTCGAATACCTGGACCTGGGCAAGTTCTGGCAGATCCTGCTCACCACCGGCATGGTCTTCTGGGTGGCGATCCTCTGGCGTGGACTGCGCGGCCGCCTGGCCGCCGAGAGCCGGGCCAACATGCCCTGGATGTTCTTCTTCGCGGCGCTGGCGCTGCCGCTGGTCTACGCCACCGGCCTCATGACCGATCAGCGCGACGACTTCGTCATCACCGACTTCTGGCGGTTCATGGTCGTACACCTCTGGGTCGAGGACTTCCTGGAGTTGTTCACCACCGTCATGGTCGCCTACGTCTTCGTGCTGCTGGGTGTCGTCCGCGAGCGGATCGCCCTGACCGTGATCTTCCTCGACATCGTGCTGTACAGCGCCGGCGGCGTCATCGGCACCGCACACCACTGGTACTTCAGCGGCGCGCCCGCGCAGACGTTGGCGCTCGGCGCGTTCTTCTCCGCCTTCGAGGTGATTCCGCTGACGTTCCTGACCGTCGAGGCGTGGAGCTTCATCCGGCTCGGCGCCCGGCAGGAGGCACGCAGCGCATCGGCGTTCCCGCACCGCTGGGCGGTCATGTTCCTGGTCGCCGTCGGCTTCTGGAACTTCCTCGGCGCCGGCGTCTTCGGCTTCCTCATCAACCTGCCGATCGTCTCCTACTACGAGATCGGCACGGCGCTGACGGCCAACCACGGCCACGCCGCCATGATGGGCGTGTACGGCATGCTGGCCATCGGGTTCGCCGTGTTCGCGCTGCGCTACCTGGTGCCGGAGAAACGGTGGAACGACAACCTGGTCAGGATCAGCTTCTGGAGCCTGAACGCCGGGCTGGCCTGGATGGCGTTCGTGACACTCCTGCCCCTGGGCATCATCCAGCTCTACCACTCCGTGGACGCCGGATACTTCGAGGCGCGTTCGCTGGAGTTCCTCACCAACGACACCAACACCCTGTTCGAGTGGCTGCGGTTGCCCGGCGACGTGGTGTTCATCGTCGGCGGCGTGCTGCCCCTGCTCTGGCTGGCGTTCCACGGGCTGCGCGGAGGGCGTACGAGGGCGGCGGGCAGCGCCGCGGTGCCGGCCAGCCGCGACGGGGAGGGCGCGGACCTGATGTTGTTCACCGAGGTGGAGCGCCCGGAGCCGGGCGAGGCCACCGCCGCCGGCGAGCTGTCGGGACGGTGACCGGCATGCCGTTCGAGGTCATCTTCACCGCCGGGTACAGCCTGCTGCTGACCGCCGGGGCGATCGGCCTGCACCGGCTGGGCCACCGCGACCCCAGCCCCTGGACCAGCCGGATGCTGGCCGGCTACCGGGCGCAGCATCCGGGCCCGGTGCCGGACAGCCCGCCCGGAGCGTTCCCGCACCACGACTCCGGCCGGCTGCACAGCGCCGTCGGCGCGGTCGCCTGCCTCGCCGCACTCATGGTCGCGGCGGCCCAGTTGGTCCGGCATCACCGGCCCGGCGAGGCCATCCTGCTGGGCGCCTGCGCGGCGGTGGCCGCCGCCGCGCTGCCCCCGTTGCTGCGCGCGGCGCGATCCCGGCCCGCCGGCGATCGGGCCCGTTCACCTGGCCGGATAGCGCGGCAGCGGGACGACGGTGCGATCAGATCCGGGCGTTGATCGCCTGGTAGCCGGAGTCCTCCCGGGTGCCGCCCATGCCGTCACCGAACTTGCTGAGGGGGTGCCGCCCGACGACGGCGCGGAGCCAGAAGGGAAAGTCGAACTCGGGCATCAGGGTGCCTGCAACCGGCGCATCGTCGCGCTGACCCAGGCCGATCCTCCCCAACCTCACCCTACCGACACCCAGTCCGCGCCGCCGTCTATGCGCTCATCCCGCCGTCGACGGCGATGGTGGCGCCGGTGATGAAGCTGCTGTCGTCGCCGGCCAGGAAGAGCACCGTGCGGGCGATCTCGTCGACCGAGGCGTGCCGGCCGAGCGGGATCATCCGGTCGAAGGCCGCGGCCGCCTCGTCCGCGACCGCGCCGGTGACCTCCTGCTCGATCGCCCGCTGGAACGCCGTGTCGGTCGGCCCGGGGTGGATGGTGTTGACCCGGATGCGGCGGCGCGCGCACTCCTTGGCCGCCACCCGCATCAGCCCGACCTGCGCGTGCTTCGCGGTCGCGTAGCCGGCGATGCCCGGGTCGGCGGTCAGCCCGACCACGCTCGAGTTGATGATCACGCTGCCGCCGTCGCGCATCGCCGGAAGGCCGTACCGGAGCAGGTGGAACGCGCCGAGGACGTGGACGCCCAGGACCCGGGCGAAGTCCTCGACCGGGTAGTCGACCAGCGGCGCGATCGGGCCGCTGATGCCGGCGTTGCTGAACAGCACGTCGAGGGGGCCGAGGTCGTGCACGGCCGCGTTCACGGCGGCGTGCACCGCGTCCGGATCGGCGACGTCCGCGACGGTCGAGCCGGCGGCGAGGTCGGCGGCGGCCCGGTCCAGCGCCCCGGCGACGAGCCCGACCAGGTGCACCCGGGCGCCGGCCGCGACGAAGAGGCGGGCGGTCGCGAGGCCGATGCCGCTCTCCGCCCCGGTGATCAGCGCCGTCCGGCCGGCCAGGGAACTCATGCGAAACCCGCGTTGATCGCGGTGCTGAGGCGCTGCTCGGTGAGCTCGCCGGCGCTGAGCTCGCCGACCACCGCGCCGCGTCGCAGGACCACCACCCGGTGGCAGAGCTCGGTCAGCTCGGCCAGGTCGGTGGAGGCGAGCAGCACCACCCGGCCGTCGTCGGCCAGCTCCCGGACGATCTCGTGCATCTCGCCGCGGGCGCCGACGTCGACGCCGCGGGTCGGGTCGTCCAGCACGATCACCGCCGAGCCGGCGTCCAGCCACTTCGCGAACACCACCTTCTGCTGGTTGCCGCCGGACAGCTCGCCGGCCAGGCCGTGGAGGTCGCCGCGGAAGCGCATCCGGCGCAGGTTGGTCTCGGCGCGGGCGCGCAGCTCGCGGCCGCGGCGCCACCAGGGTCCCGCGCCGATGCCGAGCCAGCGGACCGCCGTCGCGTTCTCCCAGACGGGCTGGTCCAGCATCAGCCCGTAGCGCTTGCGGTCGCCGGGCACGAAGGCGACGCCGCGGCGCACGGCGTCGCGGAAGGAGCGGGGGCCGGGGCCGCCGAGCAGGCCGACCCGGCCGGCGGCGGGCCGGCCGAGGCCGCAGACCAGGTCCAGCACGGCCAGGTGGCCCGCGCCCTCCAGCCCGGCGACGCCGACGATCTCGCCCGGTGCGGCGCTCAGCGACACGCCGGCGAGCCGGCCCGGCACGTCCACGTCGGTCAGGGTCACGCCGGGGCCGGCTCGCGGCCGGCGGGGCCGGGCCGCCTGATCGTGCGCGGGCGCGGCGTCGCCGAGCATGGCCCGGACCAGGTCGTCGAGCCCGAGCTCCGCCGTCGGCGCGCCGCGCAGCGCCGGGCGGCCGTCGCGCAGCACGCTGATCCGGTCGGCGACCCGGCGCACCTCCTGCAGGAAGTGGGAGATGTAGAGGACGGCGATGCCGCGGGCCGCGACCCGCCGCAGCACCGCGTGCAGCCGGTCGACGGCGGCGGCCGGCAGCGCCGAGGTCGGCTCGTCCAGGATCAGCACCCGGGGGCCGGTCAGCAGCGCGCGGCTCACCTCGAGCAGCTGCCGGTCGCCCAGGCTCAGCTCGCCGACCGTCGCCCGGGTGGGCACCCCGGACAGGCCGAGGTCGGCCAGGACCGGGGCGGCCCGGCGCTCCATCGTGGACAGGCTGAGCAGGCCGTACCGGCGCGGCAGGTCGCCGATGAAGAGGTTCTCGGCGACGGTCAGGTCCGGGAAGAGGCTGAGCTCCTGCGCGACGATGGCGATGCCATGGGCGGCCGCGTCGCGCGGGCGTGCGAACCGGACCGGCGCGTCGTCGAGGGTCACCGCGCCGGCGTCGGGCGTCACCACCCCGGAGAGGATCTTCACCAGGGTGGACTTGCCCGCGCCGTTCTCGCCGACCAGGGCGTGGATCTCGCCGTCGCGCAGCTCGATGTCGCCGCCGTCCAGCGCCGTCACGCCGCCGTAGTGCTTGACCAGCCCGGCCGCCCGCAGCATCAGCGCGCCTGGTCCATCGGCTTGGTGTTGGCCGCCGGGTCCTTGAGCAGGCTGTCGATCTGGCTCTGGTAGCCGGCCTTCGCGGCGGCGGGCGTGCTGCCGCGCTGGATCACGTCGTCGACGTTCTCCTTCGTCACGATCAGGCCGGGGCTGACGAACCAGCCCTTCGGCAGCTCGAGCTCGCCCCGGACCGACTTGATCAGCATCGCGGAGGCGAGGTAGCCCTTGAGGTAGTGCTCCGGGTCGATGGTGGTGAAGTTGGTGCCGTCCTTCACGGCCTGCAGGGTCTTGTCGTCGACGTCGAAGCCGGCGGTGAGCCACCTGCCGTTCTTCTCCTGCTTGAGCCGGGCCAGGTCGTAGCTGTCGGCGTCGCCGACGCCGAGGAACGCCAGCGCGTCGCCGTGCGCGCTGACCAGCGAGGACCAGGCGCTGTAGTTCTTGGTCGGCTCGCTGTAGGTCTGGAACGGCCCGAGCACCTTGATGCCGGGCGCCTTCGCGTTCAGGGTCTCCTTGATCCCGGCGGCCCGGTTGTCCAGCACCGGGGTGCCCGGGTTGGGCACGCCGACGACCACCGTGCCGGTCGCGCTGGGGCTCAGGTGCTTGAGCAGCTCGGTGGCCATCAGCGCGCCGAGGTCGTAGTTGTCGTTGCCGACGTAGAACTCGATCTTGCTGCCGTCGGTCGGCGCGGTGTCCAGGGCGATCACGGGCACCCCGCTGTCGATCGCCTCCGCGGCGGGCCGGGTGAAGAGCGGCGGGTCGAGGTTCTCCAGGATCACGCCGTCCTGGGCGGTGGTGACCAGGTTCTGGAAGAGCTGCACCTCCGCGGGGCCGTCGGTGTCGGGCGGCCCGACGACCTGGAAGTCGACGTTGCCGTCGTCGGCCGCGGCCTGCGTCGCGCCGTCCGACATCTCGATGGCGAAGTTGAGGCTGACGTTGGCGACGGCGATGCCCATCGAGAGCCGGCCCTGCTCGTCACCGCCCCCGCCGCCGTCGTCGCCGCCGCAGGCGACGGCGGTGAACCCGAGACACAACACACCGACGCCGGCGAGCAGGCGCCTTCGGTAAGCAGTCATGGCATGACCTTCCTCAGATCGTCCGGGTGCGGTAGCGGCGCAGGGCGGCGTCGGCCGCGACGGCCACGAGGATGACGGCTCCGGTCGCGAAGCTCGTCCAGTTGATCGGGATGCGGAAGAAGACCAGTGCGGAGGTGACCAGGGCGAGGATCAGGGCGCCGATGATCGCGCCCGGCACCGAGCCCCGGCCGCCGCCCAGCGCCGTGCCGCCGATGATGGCGGCGGCGATCGCGGTCAGCTCGAAGCCCTCGCCGAGGGTGGGGTCGCCGGACATGAAGAAGGCCAGCGCGAGCGTGCCGGCCACGCCGGCCATCAGCCCCGAGACGGCCAGCGCCTGTATCCGGATCCGGTCGACGGGCAGGCCGGTGTAGGCCGCCGCGTCCGGGTTGGACCCGATCGCGCGGACCTGCGCGCCGAACCGGGTACGGGTGAAGACCAGCGTCAGCACCGCGCCCAGCACGACTAGCAGCGGCAGCGTGTTGGGCACGCCGAGGTAGCGCCCGCCGAGATCGACGAAGAAGGAGCTGTCCCGGGGCACCTCGAAGATCTGCTTACCGGCGGCGAACGCGAGCGCGATACCCCGGAACAGCAGCGCCGTCGCCAGGGTGACGATGAACGACGGTATCCGGGCGTAGGTGGTGATCACCCCGTTGAGCGCGCCGAGCGCGGTCGCCATCAGCAGGATCACCGGCACGGCCAGCCACGGCGGCATGCCGTCGCGCATGAGTACGGCGCCGACCACCATGCTGAGCGCGAAGTTGCCGCCCACCGAGAGGTCGACCTCCCGCATGGCGAGCGGGAAGACCATGCCGGCCGCCATCAGGCCGACGTAGGCGGCGTTGCGCCCGGTGGAGAGCAGGTTGTCGGCGTCGAGGAAGCCGGGCCGGAACACGCCGACCCCGAGGACGAGCACCACGAGGACCACGACCACGCCGGTCTCGTCGCGGATGAGACGGGACCACCGGCGCGGCCCGCGGGGCGGGACCGGCGCGGTGCCCTGGGTGTCGACGGTCAGCGGCTCCGTCATGGGATTTGTTCGCCATGCGAACGTCCGGTTGCCATACGTACAAGGGTTGCGATCAATGACCGTCCATGTCAAGGGGCAACCGCACCCCTCACCGCCTGTTGATATTCACGTCCATCTAGGTCATGTTGGACGGATGCCGACCGTCCGGGACGCCGTCTTCGAGGTGCTGCGCCGCAACGGCCTCACCACGCTGTTCGCGAATCCGGGCTCGACCGAGATCGCGTTCCTGGCCGGGCTGCCGGACGACTTCCGCTTCGTGCTCGCCCTGCACGAGGCCTCGGTGGTCGGCATGGCCACCGGCTTCGCGCTGGCCCGCGGCCGGCCCGCCCTGGTCAACCTGCACACCACCGCCGGGCTGGGCAACGCCGTCGGCGCGCTGGCCACCGCCCGGGTCAACCGCTGCCCGCTGGTCGTCGTCGTCGGCCAGCAGGACCGCCGGCACCTGCTGCTGGAGCCGTTCCTCACCGGGCGGCTGCGCGGCCTCGCGGGCGACTATCCGGTCTGGACCTGCGAGCCGGCCCGCCCGCAGGACGTGCCGTCGGCGATCGCCCGCGCCGTGCACGAGGCGGCGACCGCGCGCGGGCCGGCCCTGGTCGTCGTCCCCTCCGGCGACTGGTCCGCCGAGCTGCCCGAGGACACCGAGGTCGCCGCGCCCGCGTTCGTGCACCGGCCGGCCGGCGCCGAGCACGCCGTACCGCCCGCGCTCGCCGCCATGCTGCGCGACGCCGCCGCGCCGGCGCTGGTGGCCGGCGCCGGTGCGAGCGACCCGGAGTGCTGGCGGGCGCTGGTCGCGCTCGCCGAGCGGCTCGGCGCGCCGGTGTGGCAGGAGTCGTTCGGCGCCCGGGCCGGGTTCCCGCAGGATCATCCGCTCTTCGCCGGGCACCTGCCGGCGAACCGGGGCCGGCTGCGGGCGGCGCTCGGCGCGTACGACGTGGTGGTCGTGGTGGGCGCGCCGGTCTTCCGGCAGTACCCGTACGAGGAGGGTCCGCTCATCCCGGCCGGGACCCGGGCGGCCCTGATCACCGACGACCCGGACGAGGCGCATCGCGGGCCCGTCGAGATCGCCGTACTGGCGCAGCCGGCGGCCGCGGTGCGCGAGCTGACCGCCCTGCTGCCGGACCGCCCGGCCGGCGAGGTTGTCCGGCCGGCGCCGCCGCCCGCCGTGCCCGCGCCGGCGGCGGGCGCGCCGCTGCGGCCACCGTGGGTGCTCGCCGAGCTCGGCCGACGGCTGCCCGCGGACGTGGTGCTCGTCGAGGAGACCCCGTCGAGCCGTCCCGACCTGCACGCGCTCATCCCGGCCCGCACCCCGCTGGGTTTCGTGAGCGCGGCGATGGGCGGCCTCGGCTTCGGCCTGCCCGCGGCGCTCGGCCTGCGCCTCGGCGACCCCGGGCGCCCGGTGGTGGCCGTCCTCGGCGACGGCTCCTCGATGTACAGCATCCAGGCGCTGTGGAGCGCGGCGCACTACCGGATCGGCGCCCTGCTGATCGTGCTCGCCAACGGCCGCTACGCGATCATGGACCGGCTCGCGGAGCGCGCCGGCGGCAAGCCCGCCTGGCCGGCCTTCACCGAGCTGAGCATCTCCGGCATGGCCGCCGCGATGGGGTGCCCGCAGCGCCGGGTGGCCACCGCGGCCGAGCTGACCGCCGCGCTGGACGAGGTGATGCCGGGCCTGCGCGAGCGCCGCGAGCCGCTGCTGCTGGAGGTCGTGGTCGAGGCGGACCCGGCCTTCGACCCGATCACCCAGCAGGCCACGCTGCGCAAGCCCTCAAGAGACTCCGAAGACCCGGCCTGATACGTCAGGACGCAGGTTCTGCTCGATTGGTGGAAACTCGATCGCAGTGCGTTCATCCGCTCCCCTCGGGGTTTACGGTGTCCCGCGGAGGCGACCCGATGAATCCCGAAGATCCGGTGTGGACCGACCGCGCGCTGGTGGCCCTGGCCGCCCGGCGCGCCGGCGCCGACGTCACCGTCGAGGACGTGACGGAGGAGGTCGGCGTCCTGTTCGCCGACCGGTTCGGCCCGGACGACCGGGACTATCCCGGCACCTCCACGCGGCCGCTGTGGCACACCCGGGTGCGCGACGCGATCGCCCAGCTCCAGTCGGCCGAGTGGATCACGGCGGAGCCCCCGGCGCTCACCCCGGCCGGACGGCGCGCCCTACCGGCCGCGCGGAAGCGCCTGAAGGCCGCCGCCACCGGCGCCGCCACCGCCGCGGCGGCGCACACGTCGGCGGAGGGGCACTTCGTCGTGGCCGGCGTGATCTCCACGCCGCTGCGCGATCCCGAGGCGCGCGACCGGCTCGGGCTGAGCCGGCACGCCGGCGGCCCGATCGCCATCATGATCGAGCTGAACCTGCAGTTCGGGTCGGGCGTCGGCGACGCGTTCGAGCGGCTGGAGCGGCTGTGGGCACGGGTCAACCCGCGCGACGAGCCGCTGGTGCGGATCGCCGGCCGGTACGCGGCCGGCGAGCTCACCATGCCCGAGATCGAGCGCCTCGTCGCCGCGGACGCGGTGCCGGTCGCCTGGCCGCGCCGCAGCATCCACCACGTCTGGCCGGACTTCCCGGTGCGGGCGCACGTGGACGCGTCCTGCGTGACCATCAAGGCGGACGCGGCGCGCAACTCGTTCGGCGCCTTCGGCCGCGGCGTCGTCTGGGCGGTGGTCGACTCGGGGATCGACGGCACGCATCCGCACTTCGCGGGCGGCACGCTCGCCGACGACTCCGTGAAGGACCTGCACCGCTACTTCCCGCCGGCCGGGCCGCCGACCGCGCAGGGTGCGCTCGAGGACAGCAGCGGCCACGGCACCCACGTCGCGGGCATCATCGCCGGCGGCATCGGCGACTGGGTGAAGGAGAAGCCGGGCCGGCAGGTGTACGCCACCGAGAGCCGCTTCAACGTGGAGAACCCGGCGCGGCCGATGCGGGTGCCGCGCACGGCGATCGATCCGGAGGCGGTGTCCGGGATGGCGCCGCGGGCCCGGCTGGTCAGCCTCAGGGCGCTCGACTCGGCCGGCACGCCGGAGAACCGCGTGCACCGGATCATCCAGGCGCTCGCCTACGTGCGGGAGATCAACGGGGACAGCGTCGAGGGCATGCGCGTACACGGCGTGAACCTCAGCGTCGGGTACGAGTTCGACCCGCAGTGGTTCGCCTGCGGCCGCAGCCCGCTCTGCCAGGAGGTGGACCGGCTGGTGCGCTCCGGCGTGGTCGTGGTGGTCGCGGCGGGCAACTCCGGCTACGGCTCGGTGAACGTGACCATGGAGGCGCCGACGAAATTCGGCCTGGGCATGACCATCAACGACCCCGGCAACTCCGACCTGGCGATCACCGTCGGCTCGACGCACCGCACCGCGCCGCACACCTACGGCGTCTCGTACTTCTCGTCGAAGGGCCCGACCGGCGACGGGCGCAACAAGCCCGACCTGGTTGCGCCGGGTGAACGGATCACCTCCTGCGCGGCGGGCGCCAACCTGGCCGCGGCGGTCGGCGCGAACCCGCCGGACCAGACGGCCGTCTACGTCGAGGACACCGGCACCAGCATGGCCGCGCCGCACGTCTCGGGCGCCGTCGCGGCGCTGCTGTCGGTCCGGCGCGAGTTCATCGGACAACCCGAGCGGGTCAAGAGGATCTTCGTGGAGTCGGCGACGGATCTCGGCCGCGGCCGGGAGTTCCAGGGCGCCGGCCTCGTCGACCTGATGCGCGCACTGCAACAGAGGATCTGATCGCCGCAGGAGAAACGGAGCAGGTCATGACCGATTCGATCGCAGGACTGCCGTTCTGGGAGATCACCTTCGACGCCGACGGCGACCCGGACGGTCCGGGCCGCGACGCCTTCCTCGCCGAGGTGCCCGCCCGGGGCATCACGGACCTGTTCGTCTTCTCGCACGGCTGGAACAACGAGCGGCGCACGGCCCGGCGGCTCTACAACGGCTTCTTCGGCCTGCTGGCGGCCCAGTTGCGCGCCACGCCCGCCGATCCGCCGGTCGTCGCGGGCCTGGCCGGCGTGGTGTGGCCGTCCAAGCGCTGGTCCGACGAGCCCATCCCGGACTTCGGCCCGGCGACGGCGGCGGCCCTGCCCGGCGCCGCGGCCGCGACCGAGCGGGCGCCGGCACCCGCCGACGCCTCCTCGCCGACGCTGGACAAGCAGACCCTCGACGACCTGCGCGACACCTTCCCCGCGGCCACCCGCGCCCTCGACCGGATGGCCGCGCTGCTGGAGACCGAGCCCGACGACGCGGCGCTGGCGGAGTTCCACGCCCTGCTCGCCGAGTTCACCGCGGCGTCCGGGGGCGCGGCCGACGACGGCGAGGGCGACGCCGCGGCGGCCGGGCCACGGATGCTGCTGGACGGACCCGAGCGGCTGTTCGAGCGGTACCGCGACGCGCTGCGCGACGCCGGCGTCGCGCTGCCGGGCGGCTCCGGCGGCGCCGCCGGCATCGGCGACCGGCTCAGGGGCGCGTGGAACGGCGCGAAGGAGGCGCTGCGGCAGGCCACCTACTGGGAGATGAAGAACCGCTCCGGGGTGGTGGGCCGCGACGGGCTCGGGCCGGCGCTCGCCGCCCTGCACGGTGCCGCGCCCGGGCTGCGGGTGCACCTGATCGGCCACAGCTTCGGCGCGCGGCTCGTCTCGTACGCGCTCGCGGGCCTGCCCGCCGGCCGGCCCACCTCCCCGGTCAAGTCCCTGACGCTGCTGCAGGGCGCCTTCTCGCACTTCGCGTTCGCGGATCCGCTGCCGTTCGACGCCGGGCGGCGGGGCGCGCTCGCCGGCCTGCAGCGCCGGGTCGAGGGGCCGATCACGGTGTGCTTCTCCCGGCACGACGGCGCGGTGGGCCGCTTCTACCCGCTGGCCTCGTTCGCGGCCCGCGAGGACAGCGCCGGCGCGAACGACGCGATGTACCGCTGGGGCGGCATGGGCGCCGACGGCGCGCAGAACCAGGACGCCGCGCTGGACGCCATCGCGCCGGCCGGTTCCGCGTACCGGTTCTCGGCCGACCGGATCCTCAACATCGACGCCGCCGGGGTGGTGCACCGCGGCGGGGCGCCGACCGGGGCGCACAGCGACATCGTGCACCCCGAGCTGACCTGGGTGGTGCTGGCGGCCAGCCGCGCCTGACGTGAGCCGCTGTCGGGTACCGGTCGAGCACGGCCGGTCCCGGCGCGGTCCGCGATAGGGTTCTCCCGACTTCGGCGGTGGCCATGAACCAAACCGAGCTACGCATCCGGGTGCTCGGCGGCGCCGAGCTGGTGCTCGGTGGCCGCCCCCTCGCCGAGCTGGCCTCGGCCAAGGCCGCCGCCCTGCTGTTCTATCTGGCCGTCACCGGCACCGGGCACTCGCGCTCCGCGCTGGCCGGTCTGCTCTGGAGCGACCTGCCCGAGCCGTCCGCGCGGGCCAACCTGCGGCTGGTGCTGACCAAGCTGCGCCGGGTCCTGCCGGAGCACGTCGCGGTGACGCGGCAGGGCGTGGCGCTGGACGACCGGCCGGGCGTCTGGGTCGACGCCGCCGAGGTGGCCCGGGCGGCCGCCGGCCCGGACGACGCGGGGCTGCTCGACGCCGTCCGGCTCTGCCGCGGCGACCTGCTGGCGGGCTTCGACGTCGCCGGTGCCCCGCTGTTCGACGACTGGCAGGCCGCCCAGCGGGCCGCGACCCGGGCCGACATGCTCGCGCTCATGGACCGCGCGGTCCGGTGGGCCGCCGATCATCGCGACGCGGCGGCCGGCATCGCGGTCGCCCGGCGGATGCTGGCGCTCGAGCCGCTGCACGAGCCGGCGCACCGGGCGCTCATGTGGTTCCTGGCCGAGGGCGGCCGGCCCAGCGCCGCGCTCGCACAGTACGAGACCTGCCGGTACCTGCTGAACGAGGAGCTCGGCGGCGTACCGTCGGCGGACACGGTCGGCCTGCGCGACGAGATCGCCGGAACCGGCGGGTTCACCCGGCTCGGCGCCGCGCCGGCGCCGAGCGCGGAGCCCGGCCGGGCCGCGCCGGGTCCGCCGCGCCCGCTCACCAGCCTGATCGGCCGCGGCGCGGAGCTGGCGCGCCTGGACGAGCTCCTCGACGACCCCGCGTGCCGGCTGGTCACCCTGGTCGGGCCGGGCGGCATCGGCAAGACCCGGCTGGCGATCGAGGTCGCCGCCGCCCGCCGGCACCGGCACCGCGACGGCGCGGTCTTCGTGCCGTTCGCGGGCGCCGGCCCGGCCGGGCCGGACGAGGCCGCCGGCCTGGTGGTCGCGGACCTGGCCCGGGTGCTCGGCCTGTCGATGGCGGTGCCCCGCGATCCGCTCGACCTGCTCGCCGAGCACCTGTCCGGCCGGGAGCTGCTGCTGGTGCTGGACAACCTGGAGCACCTCGACGGCGCCGCGGGCGTGATCGACCACCTGCTGCGCCGGGCGCCGGGCACCCAGGTGCTGGTCACCTCGCGGCGGCGGCTCGGCCTCGGCGCGGAGTGGCTCGTCGAGGTGCCCGGCCTGCCCTGCCCGCCGCCGGGCGCCGGGGCCGACGGCGCCGGCTACGCCGCGGTCCAGCTCTTCGAGGAGCGGGCCCGGCTGCTGCGGCCCGGGTTCGCCGCCGGCGCCGACCCCGAGGGGACCGCCCGGGTGTGCCGGCTGGTGTCCGGCGTGCCGCTCGCCATCGAGCTGGCCGCCCGCTGGGTGCGCTCGGCCCGCCCGGCCGCCATCGCCGACCGGCTCGGGTGCGGGCTCGAACTGCTCGAGACCACCGCGCCGGACGTCGAGCAGCGGCACCGCAGCGTGCGCGCCGTCATCGGCTGGTCCTGGCGGCTGCTCACCGACGAGGAGGAGCGCGCCCTGCTGCGCCTGGCCGTGTTCCGCGGCGGCTTCGACCTCGACGCCGCGGCAGCGGTGGCCGGCGCGGGCCTGCCGCTGCTGGCCGGCCTGGTCGACCAGTCCCTGGTCACCGCCGGCGAGGACGGCCGCTACGACATGCACGAGCTGCTCCGGCAGTACGCCGCCGAGCGCCTGGCCGCGGACGCCGGGCAGGAGTCGCGGGCCCGGCGGCGCCACGCGGAGCACTACGCCGCGCTGCTGCCCGCGCCGGCCGAGTTCCGCGCCGAGGATCCGGGATTCCCCGACGCCGAGGCGGACAACCTGCGCGCGGCCACCGAGCTGCTGGTGCGCGACGCCGACCCGGCGACGCTGGACGAACACCTGCTCCGGATCTGGTCGCACCACCGGCACCTGGGACGGTTCCGGGAGGCGCAGGCCGCCCTCGGCGCGGCGCTGGACCGGCCGGACGGCACCCGGCTGCAGCGGGGCCGCTGGCACCGCATGCTCGGCGAGGCCCATCAGCAGCTCGGCGCGGCGGTCCCGGCGCGGGACCACCTGGAACGGGCCCTGGACGCGCTGGACTCCCCCATGCCGGGGTCGGCGCCCGGCCGGCTGGCCGTGTTCGCCGCGGAGATGGCGACCCGGGCCCTGCGCGGGCTGCGGCCGGGAGGCCGGGCCGCGCGGCCGCGGCATCGCGCGGTGGCCCGGGAACGCTCGGCGACCGACTTCGCGATCAGCGAGGTCTACTGGGTGCACGACGAGCAGCTCGCCGTCCTGCCGAGCTCGATCCGGGCGCTCAACGAGGCCGAGCGGGCGGGTGACCTCGAAATGACCGCGCGGGCGCAGGCGGGCCTCGGCATGGTCCTCGGCGCGGCCGGATTCCGCCGCCTCGCGCGCCGGCACATCCGCGCCGCATGCGCGGCGGCGGAGCGGAGCAGCAACCCGATCACCATCTGCTGGGTCGGGATCATGAGCGCCCTGCACGGTATCGGCGCCGGCGACTGGGCCGCGGTCGACGCGGGTACGGCCCGGGCCCTGGCCCTGCGCGAGGAGACGCCGATGTACCGCTGGGCGGACGAGCTGCTGCTGGCCTCCGCGGTCGCCTGGCATCTGGCCGCCCGGCACGAGCAGGCGGCCGCCGCGGCGGCGGAGGGTGTGGCCGCGGGCGCCGGCCGCCGCGATCCGATCGTGCACCTGTGGGGGCTGCTGGTCGGGATGGAGACTGCCCTGCGCACCGACCCGTGCGACCCGGACCTGCCGCGCCGGTACTCCGAGGCCGTCGGTCTCCTGCCGACGGCGAACCGCGCCGACGCCGCCCGGGTGCACGTCGCCGGCGCCCGGCTGCACCTCGCCGCCGGGCGGACGGCGCAGGCATGGCAGGCCGTCCGCGCCGCCGACGACCTGCTGGGCGCGGGACCTTCGTTCGAGCAGTACGCCCTCGAGGCGCACGCCGGCGTGCCCGAGCTCTGCCTGACGCTGCTGGAGCTCGGCGGCGATCATCCCGGCCCGGCCGAGCTGCGCGCGACCGCCGCCGCCTCCGCGCGCAGGCTGCGCCGGTACGCCCGCCGGTACCCGATGGCCCGGCCGCGGGCGCTGCTCTGCCTCGCCCGGCAGTCCTGGCTGGACGGCCGCGCCGCCGCCCGGCGGGCCTGTGCCCGGGCCGCCCGCGAGGCCGAGCGGCTGCGGATGCCCTACGAGTTGGCCCGCGCGCACGAGGAGCTCGGCCGCCACCTGCCCGCGGGGCGCCGCTCGCCGCTCGGCCTCGACGGCGCCGAGCATCGACAGCGGGCGATCGCCGGGTTCCGCGCCGTCGGATGCGGCCCGGGTACGCGGGGACTCGCCGGATTACCCGTTCGTACGTAACCGGTTCCGGAACTCAGGCGAGTTGTCCTGATCGAGCCGCTAATGCCGTGCAGGACCGCTGGGACGCCGCTTGACATGCGGCTTCGTCTATCGCTTTCTGTGACCTGATTCATTGCAGCACGGTTACGGAAAGGACATCACCGCATGACGACCCGGCCGTTCCGCCGGCACCTCGCCCGCATACTCCCGCTCGCTCTCGCGCTGACGGCTGCCGGCACGCTCGGGGGTGCGGCCGCCGAGGCCGCCCCGCCGGCGGCCGCGACCGGGTCGGTCCTCGGCGCCAATGTCACCGTCTTCGACCCGAGCATGCCGGTCAGCGAGATCCAGGCGACCCTGGACGCCACGCACGCGCGCCAGGTCGACAACGAGATGGGCACCGAGCGCTACGCGTTCCTCTTCAAGCCCGGCACCTACGGCACGGCCGAGAAGCCGCTGCAGATCAAGGTCGGCTACTACACCGAGATCTCCGGCCTCGGCGCTTCCCCGTCGGACGTGGTGATCAACGGCAAGATCGAGGTGTACAACCGCTGCCTCGCCGACGGCGGCACGTCGAACTGCCTCGCGCTGGTCAACTTCTGGCGCACCCTCTCCAACCTGTCGATCAAGGTCAACGGCGCGGGCCAGGACGGCTGCCGGGCGTCGGCGAACTTCTGGGCGGTGTCGCAGGCGGTGTCGCTGCGGCGGCTGGACATCAGCGGCGGCAACCTGTCGCTGATGGACTACTGCACCGCGGGCCCGCAGTACGCGAGCGGCGGCTTCATCGCCGACTCGAACCTGCCGGACGTGATCAGCGGCTCGCAGCAGCAGTGGCTGACCCGCAACAGCAAGGTCAACAGCTGGTCCAACGGCGTGTGGAACCAGGTCTTCGCCGGGGTGCAGGGCGCGCCGGACGACGCCGCGTTCCCGACCCCGCCGTACACCACGCTCGGGCAGACCCCGCTCAGCCGGGAGAAGCCGTACCTGTTCACCGACGCCAAGGGCGGTTACAGCGTCCGGGTGCCGGCCGCGCAGAAGAACTCCAGCGGCACCACGTTCGCGGCCGGGCTCACCCCGGGCCGCACCATCCCGCTGCGCGACTTCTTCGTGGCCAAGCCGTCCGACCCGGTGTGGCTGATCAACGCCAACCTCGCCCTCGGCAAGCACCTGCTGTTCACCCCCGGCGTGTACGACATCGCGCACAGCATCAACGTCTGGCGTCCCAACCAGGTGGTGCTCGGCATCGGCCACGCGACCCTGACCGCCGTCAACGGCGCGACCCCGCTGCGGATCGCGGACGTGCCCGGCGTCGTCGTCGCCGGCCTGACCATCGACGCGGGCACCAAGGAGTCGCGCACGCTGCTGCAGGTGGGCAACAAGAACGGCATCGGCCTGAGCTCGGCGGCCAACCCGACCACGCTGTCCGACGTGTACTTCCGCGTCGGCGGGCCGCACATCGGCAAGGCCGACATCGCGCTCGAGGTCAACAGCGACAACGTGCTCATCGACCACACCTGGGTGTGGCGCGCGGACCACGGCGTCGAGGGCTTCACCGGCGGCGTGAACGGCGACACCCAGCGCTGGCGCACCAACATCGGCCGCAACGGCGCCGTCATCAACGGCGACAACGTGACCGCGACCGGGCTGTTCGTCGAGCACTTCCAGGAGTACAACACGATCTGGAACGGCAACAACGGCACGGTGGTGCTCTACCAGAACGAGCTGCCGTACGACCCGCCGACGCAGGCGGACTGGATGAACGACAACGGCACCGAGGGCTGGGCCGGCTACAAGGTCGGCAGCAAGGTCCGCAACCACAAGCTGTACGGCGCGGGCGTCTACGTGTTCAACCAGAACAACCCGGCGATCCACACCGAGAACGGCTTCGAGGCGCCGCAGCGTCCGGGCGTCAAGCTGCACCACATCATGACGGTCAACCTCAGCGCCGGCATCATCGACCACGTCGTCAACGGGGTCGGCGACGCGGCGGACACCACGAAGATCGGCGTACCGGTGTACGTGCCGGACTACCCGGCCGCACCGTAACTCTTTCGGTGGGCCGGGGCCTCGCGCTCCGGCCCACCACTGAGCTGCCCGCGCAGCTGGTGCAGCGCGCGGCTGATCAACCGCGAGACGTGCATCTGCGAGATGCCGACCTGCTGGGCGATCTCCGCCTGGCTCAGGTTGCCGTAGAACCGCAGGGTCAGGATGCGCAGCCCGCGCTCGTCGAGCGAGGCCAGCGCCGGACCGAGCGCGACGCGCGCCTCGGCCAGCGCGAGGCCGTGGTCCTCGCCGCCGAGCGTCTCGCCCAGCGCGGACAGCGACGCCGCGTCGTACGCCCGCGCGCCCTCGAGCCCCTCCAGGACCTCCTCCTCGGTGACACCGAGGTGCGCGGCGATCTCCCCGACCGTCGGCGAGCGGCGGAGGGCCGGCGTCAGGGTGCCCTCGGCCGCGGTGATGACCCGGCGCAGCTCCTGCAGGCGCCGCGGCACCCGGACGGCCCAGGTCCGGTCCCGGAAATGCCGCTTGATCTCGCCGAGCACGGTCGGGATGGCGTAGCCGGCGAAGTCCGTGCCGAGGCCGGGGTCGAACTTGTCGACCGCCTTGATCAGCCCGACCACCGCGGTCTGCAGCAGGTCGTCGTGGGGCTCACCGCGCCCGGCGTAGCGGCTCGCCAGGTGACCGGCCAGGGGCAGCCACGCCTCGATCGCCCGGGCGCGCAGGCCCGGGCGCGACGGGTGGCCCGCCGGCAGGTCCGCCACGGCGACGAGCAGGCCGAGGGCGTCGGGGTCGGTACGCAGGCCGGTCAGCGGGTCCCGCGACTTCGTGATCATCCAACCGACGCTAGACCAGACGGATGATCCCCGACGGACCGTAGGTACGGGTTGAATTCGTGTCGCGCCGCGCCCGGCTCAGAAGCGGAAGCGGCCGATCATGGCGTCGAGCTCCTTGGTCAGCTCGGCCAGCTGGGCCGCGGCCTGCTGGCTGTCCTCGACACCACGGGCGGTGGCCTCGGTGGCACCGGCGAGGCCTTCGACGTTGCCGGCGATCCTGGCGCCGCCGGCCGCGGCGTACCCGACGCTGCGGTTCATCTCGCTGGTGGTGGCGCTCTGCTCCTCCACCGCCGAGGCGATGGTGGCCTGCAGCCCGTTGACCCGGCTGATGATCTCGCCGATCTCGGCAATGGCGGCGATCGCGCGTTCCGTGTCGGTCTGGATGGCCTGCACCCGGTGCGAGATGTCCTCGGTGGCCTTGGCGGTCTCCTGTGCGAGGTCCTTGACCTCGCCCGCGACCACGGCGAAACCCTTGCCGGACTCGCCGGCCCGGGCGGCCTCGATGGTCGCGTTCAGCGCGAGCAGGTTGGTCTGCGCGGCGATCGAGGTGATCGTGTTGATCACGCTGCCGATCTCGGCGGACGAGGAACCCAGGTTGGCGATCGTGCGGCCGGCCGAGTCGGCCACCTCCACCGCCTGGGCGGCGACCTGGGCACCCTCGTTGGCGCTGCCCGCGATCTCGGCGATCGAGGCGCCCATCTCCTCGCTGCCGGCCGCGACGATCTGCAGGTTGCGGGAGACCTCGTCCGCGGTCTCCGCCACGCTGGCGGCCTGCGCGGAGCCCTCACGGGACAGCGAACGGATCGACATGCTGCTCTCGGTCAGCGTGGTGGCGTGGCTCGCCACGCTGTGCACGCTGGCGGAGATGGTGCCCATGACGGCACGCAGCGCCTCGGAGGCGCGCCGCATCGCCGACGACATCTGGCCGAGCTCGTCGTTGCCGCGTACCTCCGGCGAGTGGGTGTAGTCGCCGTCGGCGGTCGCCTCCAGGGCGGTGGCCACCTCGCGCAGCTGCCGGACCATCGGGCGGGCGATCATCAGGGACAGCGCCAGGCCCAGCAGGAGCGCGCCGAGGGTCAGCACGATGGTGACGGCCAGCGCGGTGCGGTACTCGCCGCGCCCCCGGTCGGCGGCGGCGTCGGCGGTGGCCCGCTCGCTGGCGATCAGGGCGCTCAGGGCGTCGCTCATCCGGTCGGCGTTCTGCCGGAACTGCAGGATCACCGACGGTCCGGCCGTGGTGCCGGCCCCGAACACCCAGCGGTCGCGCACCTTCTGGTAGTCGGCCCAGGCCTGGCTGAACTTCTCGATCTCGGCCTGGCGCGGGTCGTCCGCGCCGATGCCGGCCCGGTACCGCTCCAGCGCCTCGTCCAGGTCGGCGCCGTTCTTCTTGGCCTGCTCGACGACCTGCGCCTTGGCGTCGATGCCGTGCGCCGCCAGGTACGCCGCGAGGTCGCCGTTGGCGAGCTGGACCCCCTTGCGGACGGTGTCGAGGCGTTCCTGACCCGCCACGTTGACCGAGCGCATCTGGTCCAGGCTGGTGCTCAGGCTCGCCATCCGGGTCATCGCGAAGACGCTGACCACCACGGTGCCCAGCGCGACCGAACCCACCGCGAGCATGATCTTGGTGGCCAACCGGCGGTTGGCGAACCAGGTCCCGACCAGCCGGGTGGGATTGCGGCGCGACAGCCTGGTGCTGCTGGCGGCGTTGGCGTTCATAGGTGCGTGTCCCTCGCGTTCCTGCTCGCCGGCGGGCGCCCCGGCAAGTGCGTGATCCCGGTCGGCCGGGCAGGCGGCGTCCGCACCCGGGCGGACCCTCGGCACGCCCCATCGGCAACCCTCCGACGGAGAGTGAGCAATCTGTGACTTTATGTTGAGGCTCACATCGACGTCAGGATGGTCATATCGCGCCACCGCCACCCGATGGAACGGTCATGCGAGGGGCCGGAACCGGTCGTCGCAGGGCACTCGGCTCTAAGGACTGGTGGACACCATGCGTGGTGCAGGATTGTCGGCGATCGCCGTCGTCGGCGTACTCGCCCTCAGCGCGTGCAGCGCGGCCGACGGCGGTCCGGAGGCCGCCGCGGCGCAGGCCACCGAGGTGGCGGGCACCGTCACCTACTGGGACACCTCCGACCCCAAGGCCGAGGGTCCGGTCTACGAGGAGCTGATCCAGGCCTTCCAGGCCGAGCACCCCGAGGTGAAGGTCAATCACGTCTACGTCGCCTTCGGTGACGCCCAGGCGAAGTTCACCGCGGCCGCCGCCGCCGGCAAGGACGCCCCCGATGTGCTGCGCATCGACGGCGGCGCCATCCCGGCCCTCGCCACCGCCGGGGCCATCGCGCCGCTGGACGGCACCGCCGCCCTCCACGACGAGCCCGACTTCCTGCCGGGCCCGCTGGACACCACGGTCTACCGCGACCACGTCTACGGCGCGCCCCAGGTCACCGACACCCTCGCCCTGCTGTACAACAAGGCGCTGCTCAAGAAGGCCGGCGTCGCCCACCCGCCGAAGACCTGGGCCGAGCTGAAGGCCGCCGGGCGGGCCGTCAAGGCCAAGACCACCGCCGACGGCCTCTACCTCAACACCGGCGCCTACTTCTTCCTGCCCTTCCTGTACGGCGAGGGCACCGACTGGGTCGACGCCGACAACAAGAAGATCACCGTTACCTCGCCGAAGGTCGCCGCCGCGATCCACACCGCGCAGGACCTGATCGCCTCCGGCGCGGCCGTGAAACCGAACTTCGCCGACCCGTACGGCGGCATGCAGACCGCCTTCAAGGAGGGCAAGGTCGCCATGGTGATCAACGGGCCGTGGTCCGTCTCCGACGCCCAGTCCGGCCCGGCGTTCAAGGACAAGGCCAACCTCGGCATCGCCGGTGTTCCGGCCGGAGCCTCCGGCACCGCCGGCGCGCCCACCGGCGGCCAGAACCTCGTGGTCTACGCCAAGTCACCGAACTCGGCCGCGGCGTACGAGTTCATCCGGTTCCTGAACTCCAGCGAAAGCCAGGCCAAGGCCGCCGCCGAGAACGGCACCCTGCCCACCCGCGCCTCGGCGTACACCGATGAGGTCAAGCAGAACGCCACCATCGCCGGCTTCCAGCCGGTGCTGGCGATCGCCCGGGCCCGGCCCGCGGTCGCCAAGGGCGGCGAGCTGTACACCCCGTTCGAGACCAACCTGGGCCGCATCCTGCAGGGCAAGGTCGGCGTGCAGCGCGCCCTGGACGACACCGCCCGGGCGTACCAAGGCATCCTGACGGACTACACCGCGGGCTGATCCCGGTCGGTTTCGCCATCCGGGACGGGTGAGCAAGCGCTTGCGTTGCGCGCCTAACGTGGGCGAGGGGTGCCTCATGCCTGAGGAACAGCAACCGAAGTCCCCGTGGCTACCGCCGCGCTGGTTCATCCGGCTCGCCTGGGCGGTGCACCGCGCGATCTACCGCGGCACCGGCGGCCGGGTCGGCCTGTCCCGGCCGAAGCCGAACAGCTGGGGCACGATGCGCCTCACCACGGTGGGGCGGCGCAGCGGCCAGGAGCGCAGCGTGATGCTCGGCTACTTCGAGGACGGCCCGAACCTGGTGACCCTGGCCATGAACGGCTGGGGCGCGCCCGAGCCCGCCTGGTGGCTCAACCTCCAGGCACACCCGGACGTCACGGTCGTCCTCCCCGCCGGCCCGCGGCCGGTGCGGGGCCGGGCCGCGGCGGGCGACGAGCGCGACCGCCTGTGGTCACGCTGGCGCGAGATCAACAAGGGCCTGGACGGCTTCGCGACCCGCCGCCCCACCGAGACGGCCGTGGTCGTACTCGAACCCCGCCCCGCGCAGGACTGATCAGCGGTCGCGCCAGGAGAGCGGCGACATGCTGACGGCCGCCTCGGCGATCCGCCGGCCGGCCTCGGTGCGCAGATCCTTGCGCGCCGAGTCGATCCAGCCTTCCGTTCGCCGCACGCCGGCATCGCGGTACTCGACGGCTTGCAGGAGCATCTCCAGCTTGTCCGCGTCCTTGGCGCATCGGGCCTCAAGGGACTCCCGCGCCTCGTATTCGTCCACGGCGGCGCGGACCAGCTCACGGGACCGCTCCGGCAGCGACTCCGTCTGATCGGCGGTGATCCGGCGCGGATCGGGCTTGCCCAGGTACGCGGCCGCGGTGTGCGGAAGGTCTCCGGTGCGGGTCTCCTGACTGTCGTGCCACAGTGCCAGGAACGCGGCGCGGGCCGGGTCGGCCCCTTCCTCGGCCGCGATGAGCGCGGCCAATTGCGCGGCGCGCATGGTGTGTTCGGCGACCGACTCGGGATCACGAACGCCGACGTGCCACCAGCCGGAGCGCCGGACCCGCTTGAGCAACCCGAGCTCATAGCCGAATCCGGCGAGCGCTTCAGCGTCCTCTGACACGTTGGATCCTCTCTACCGGTCAGCGATGCGTACCGCGTACTGGAGCCCGGCGAGCTGATCACGCTCGGAACGGTCCAGGATGTTGGTGCATGCGAGCCTATCGAGCACCTCGGCCAACGAAGTGCGGGTCTCGGACCCATCGCTGAGCAGGGAAGGTCGTGACGATATGAGGGCGTGCAGGGTACCGAGATTCAGTCGCAGGTGAGGTGACACGGGGTCGAGCCGCTGCAACAAATATCGCAGTCGACGAAGTCGTGGAGGTGGGTGCTGTCGCCAGTGACGGCCAAGGCAACCGACGCGGAGCGCGCTTCGAGAAGCCCCGTGATGTCCCCCGGCTCGCGGGCGACGCCGCCCGGCTCGGTTCCACTCGCCACGAAGCCAATCGATCGCTTCGGGTCGGCCATCGAAGCCGAGGAGATACACGGCCTGGCGTCGCAGCAGGGCCTCATCGGCGTTCTGGGCACGCTCCGCGACGGCGAGTAGATGGTCGAGAAAGCGTGTGCGCTCTTCGGCGCTCAACGTGGGATCCACCGGCGTGGGGCCGCGCCTGGGGATCTGGGGGACGAACTCGTAAAGGTGCTGCGGGGTCTTTCCAAGAATCGGCCACAAGATCAGGTTGGTGATCGTCCGGCGATGCACGCTGGCGGCCAGCGGATGACTGTCCGGGTTCACCCAGGTAGCGCCGGCGCGACGGGTCGCTGCCTGGAGTGCGATTCGGCCGGACCGTGCTGGCGCCGGGAGAGCGTCGTGGTGATCTTCTCGCGGAGCCTACGACCGCCGATCGCTCTGCCCGAAACGAGCCGCCTGGAATTGTCAATGCACGTCGCGTCGGATCGGTCGGTGCCTGTCAATGTTGGTTGACCGATACTCGAATACGCGTTCGCACCTTCCAGCGCGCCCACACTGGAGCTGTCAGGACTGCGGTGAGCCGTGGCCATGTGCCTTCAAGCGGGAGGCGCTGATTGCGGAGTATCGGAGTGACCGGGTCTCGTTACTGATCTATCTCGCCTTCTACCTGACGGACGCGATTGACGACTTCGGTCGACCCAATCACGGCCCCTTGCCGAATCTGTATGCCCGATTCCTGGGGTGGACCTCATCTCCGATGACTGCAACCGGCCACTCAAGCTCTGGGCCTCCCTCAGCAGATACGGGAGACGAGACCCAGCGAGGGTAGAACCATCGGCCATAGATCGGCCCGTGCTTGCCGAAACGCAATGGGTCGGTCGGCGGAGCTCCCTCGGCGCCACCACGCCCGTGCTCAGTCCTCCACGCAGAACTCGTTGCCCTCCGGGTCGCGCATCATGACCAGGTCGCCCTGGTCGTGGGCGACGGTCGCGCCGAGTTCCTCGAGGCGTTTCACCTCGGCGTGCACGCCCGCGGGGGCGCGCAGGTCGAAGTGCATCCGCAGTTTGGCGGTCTTGTCCTCGGGCACCCGCTGGAACCACAGGTTGGGCCCGCCCCAGCCCGGCGCCTCCACGTAGGCCTTGGCGGAGGTGGAGTCCTCGTCCAGTTCCCCGCCGAGCGCGGCCGCCCAGAAGCGGGCGACCACGAGCGCGTCGCGGCAGTCGAACGTCACACTCTTGATGTAGGTCACGCGACACCTCCGTGGTTCGACGCTACTCGTGCCTGTCTGCGGCATCCCGCTGACATGCATGCCCGCGCGACACCCTCCGTTCACCTGTTGTCCGGCAACGACTCACGGCGGCTACCTAGCGTCAGGTCAGCGATCTTCCTGGCGAGGAGCCCTTCCTGATGACTGAACGACCCCGGCTGCTCCCGCTGCTCGGCCAGCCCGGCCACAGCGGACGCGACTCGATGACCTGCCTTTACCGCTGCGGCAACGCCTGCGACCACCCCGTGCCGAACGCGTCGGACAATCCTTACCTCGGCGACGTCGTGAACGCCGGCATCTCGCGCCGCGGCGTCGTGCGCGCCGGTGCCGTCGGCACGCTGGTGCTCGGGCTCGGCGCCGTCGGGGCGAGCCCGGCCCTGGCCGCACCCGCCGTCGCGCCCGCCGCGGCGGCCCGGTCCGCCGGCGTGCGCAAGGGCAAGGCCGGCCCCCTGACGTTCAAGCCGATCCCGCCGAACCGGCTGGACAGCCTGATCGTCCCGAACGGCTACGACTCGGCCGTCGTCATGCGCTGGGGCGACCCCGTGCTGCCCGGCGCGCCCGCGCTGGACATCGCGCACCAGACCGCCGGGCGGCAGTCGGCGCAGTTCGGCTACAACAACGACTTCGTCGGCGTGCTGCCGCTGGGGCGTGACGGGCGCCGCGCGCTGCTGGTGGTCAACCACGAGTACACCAACGAGGAGCTGATGTTCCCGGGCTTCACCAGCCTGGAGGCGCTCACGGTCGAGCAGCTCAAGGTCGCCATGGCCGCGCACGGTCTCTCCGTGGTGGAGCTGGAGCGGGTCGACGGCACCGGGCGGTGGGAGCCGGCGCGCGGGCACCGGCTGGCGTACAACCGGCGGATCACCGCGCTGGAGACGCCGTTCCGGTTCACCGGCCCGGCGGCCGGTTCGGCCTTGCTGCGCACCGCGGCGGACCCGAAGGGCACGACCCCCATCGGTACGCTGAACAACTG
>NZ_JBITLR010000014.1:0-50995 GCF_044465445.1 Actinoplanes sp. NPDC049668 | reverse complement strand
CCCACGCAGCCCGGCCCTCCACCAGCCCACGCAGCCCGGCCCTCCACCAGCCCACGCAGCCCGGCCCTCCACCAGCCCACGCAGCCCGGCCCTCCACCAGCCCACGCAGCCCGGCCCTCCACCAGCCCACGCAGCCCGGCCCTCCACCAGCCCACGCAGCCCGGCCCTCCACCAGCCCACGCAGCCCGGCCCTCCACCAGCCCACGCAGCCCGGCCCTCCACCAGCCCACGCAGCCCGGCCCTCCACCAGCCCACGCAGCCCGGCCCTCCGTGGCGGGGCCGCCACGGACGGGCCTCAAGTCACCGTGCGCCTCGGCGCGGCCGTGGCGGTCGGTGGGTGGAGCGAGCCCAGGTCAGTCCGGCGGCTCCAGGAACAGCTCGGAGAGGCGGGGCAGGCGCCGCTGCATCTCGTCCTCGTTGTCGAAGTCCCACAGCATCGCCGCATCCGGCCTGGTCGGCGCCGTCTCCTTGGCGGGCAGCCCGGCGCCCGTCGCCTGCTGGTGCGCCTCCTCCGCGATGGTCAGCACCTCCTCGGCCTCGAAGACGGCGCCGGTCGACGCGGCGGCGCGCACCGACGGCAGGTCGGCCAGCGAATCGGGCTCGCGGACCGCCCGGGCCAGCACCTCCCGCCCGTTGGCGATCAGCCAGCCTCGGAAGTTGTCGAAACCTTCGTCGGAGCAGCCGCCGTTGATCAGGTAGGCGGCCGCCCACAGGTCCTCCTTGCCGGAGGCGGCCATGACCTTGTCGAGGTGGCGGCCCCACGCCACGATCTCGTCGGGGTCGCGGGTGGCCAGGTCGGCGATGGCGCGCTTGGCCACCTCTCCAGGCGAACCCGGCCGGTCGGCGGTCGCCCGGTCGATGACCGCCCAGAAGTCGTCCGTTCTCATGGCCACAGCCTGCCAGCCGGGTACGACAGGAATGGGGAGGCAGGATGGGGGCATGCGCGCGGTTTCCGTACCCGAGATCGCGTACGGCGCTACGGCCGTACGCCCGGATTGGGGTGATCTGCCCGCGGGCCTGCGGGAAGCGATCAGCGTGCGGCTCGGCGGGCCCGTCACGGCCGCGGCCAGCGCGGGCGGCGGATTCACCCGGGCCTTCGCGGCCCTGCTCACGACGGTGGCCGGGGACCGGGCGTTCGTCAAGGCCGCGCCGCTGACCGAACCGCTCTCCGACTGGTACGCCCGCGAGGCGGCGATCACGGCCGCCCTGCCGCCGGAGGTTCCGGCCGCCCGGCCGCGGTGGACGCTGGCGGCCGAGGGGCATTTCGTGCTGTGCCTTGAGGCGATCGAGGGCCGCCTGCCCGCGCTGCCCTGGGCGCCCGCCGACCTGGCCGCGGCGCTGTCCGCGTGGGAGGCGTCGGCGGCCGCGCTGAGCAGTCCGTCCGCCGAGCTGCTCGGGCTCGGCCTGCCGCTACTCGGCGACATCGTGCGCGACGAATTGTCGTGGTGGTCCGAGATCGCGGCCGGGCGGGCGCCGCTGCCTCCCGCGCCGCCCTGGGTGCCCGGCCGGCTGGGCGAGCTGGCCGCGCTGGAGCGAGGGCTGCCGGCCCTGGTCACGGGCCCGGGCATGCTGCACGGCGACCTGCGCGTGGACAACCTGCTCCTCGACCGCGACGGCAGGGCGTGGCTCTGCGACTGGACCTGGCCGTGCCGGGGCGAGCCGTGGTTCGACACGGTGACGCTGCTGGTCACGGCGTATGCGAGCGGTCTCGACGTCGACGCCGTCCTGTCCGGTTGGCGCGCGCCGCCCGCGGGCGTCGACGGCGCCCTGGCCGCGCTCGGCGGATACTGGCTGACGCGGGCCGCGGGCGGGCCGAGCAGTGCTTCTCCACACAGCCGGCAGCATCAGCGCTTCAGCGGCGAACAGGCACTCAGCTGGCTGGCCGAGCGCCGCGGCTGGGCCTCCTAGCTGGGCTTTTCCGGCCCCGGAGGCCGCCGAGAGGCCCAGCGATTTGGGCGGCGTGAAGCGGGCCTGATACATTGGTTCGTCGCGTGTGGTGACGTTGCTTTTTGCTGCTGTCGCCACCGTCCGAGTACATCATCCGAACTAGTCAGGACAAGGCTGTCGCGTGGCGAACATCAAGTCCCAGATCAAGCGCAACCGGCAGAACGAAAAGGCCCGGCTGCGCAACAAGTCGGTCAAGTCGTCGCTGAAGACCGTGATCCGCAAGCTGAACGAGGCGCACGCGGCCGGCAACGGCGAGACGGCTACCGCGCTGCTGCGTGACGCCTCGCGCCAGCTCGACAAGGCCGTGAGCAAGGGCGTCATCCACAAGAACCAGGCGGCGAACCGCAAGTCGGCCATCGCCAAGCGGGTCGCCTCGCTGTCTGCCTGACCGCAGGCTGGTCATAGACCGCACCTCCGGGCACCGTAGGACCTCCGGGTCCAGCGGTGCCTGAGTTGTATCCGCGAACGGCAGAAACGCCACCGCCGATCCCCGCCCAGGCCGGCAAGCGCGGCAGCCCAGCAAGCGCGGCAGCCCAGCAAGCGCGGCAGTCCTAGCGCGCCAACAGCGCGCTGGCCCACCGGCCAGGCTGGGTAGACCGAGGCGGGCCCGCAGCCGACGCATCTGCAAGCTGCCGCGAATCCCGCGGCCAGCGCGCCAGACGACCGCGGCGGTCAGTCACTGTCGGTAGCGACACCCGGCCAGCAGTCGGAATTGCCGCAGCCGGTGCACCTGCCGACCACCACGAGTCCCGCAGTGACCGCCATAGGCAGCGACACGCGCCCGGCCAACAGCCGAAATGCCGCAACCCGCGCACCTGCCGAGCGCCGCGAATCCCGCGGCGAGCCGCTATTGGTAGCGGCGCGCGGCCGACTGGCGGGCCCGCTGCTGACGCTCGTCAAGCAGCTCCGCCCGCGGCCACCCGACCGGCGGCCCGTTCATGGCGCTCGCGTCGATCGCTCCGACCGGCGGCGCCGCCCACCGGTCGCCGATGGGACCTCCCGGCACCCTGGCCGGCCGAACGTCGGCAGACCGGAACGCCGCCGCACCGCCGGACCGGAAAGGCACGATCACCGAGCTAGGCAGCGGAACGGTCTCCTCGCCCGGGTCGGATGCGCGGGCGACCCGGCGGTTGACCGCCGCGGGCCGCGGGCTTCCGGACCGGATCACCATCCCCGCCACCACGTCGTTGAGCTTGACCATCACCGCGACCGTGGTCGGCAGGACCAGCACGCCCCACCAGCTGACCAGCTCGGCCAGCGCCAGCAGAATGCCCAGCGCCACCGCGCCCTCGAGAAACACGAAGCAGAGGAAGCCGCTGGGCGCCAGATATTGCAGCCCCAGCATGCGCGCGTAGAGCGGCTGCTGCCGGGCCTCGTCGCGGGACATCCCGGCGCGACGGGACCGGCTCATCGTGCACCGCCGGAACGGCGTGCGGCCGCGACGGCGAAGACCGCCTGCTCCAGCGCGTAGCCGCGGTCCTCGGCGCCGCCCTTGACGGCCGCGTTGCAGTCGGCCGCCGCGCGCATCGCGTCGACCAGGCCCTCCGGGGTCCAGCCGCGGCTGCGCTCCTGGGCCTTCTGGATCTTCCACGCGGGCATGCCCAGCGAGCTGGCCATCTGGTATGGGTTGCCGCGGCCGGCCGAGGCCACGCGCGCGACCGTGCGGACGCCGTCGGCGATGGCGTCCGCGATCGGCACCGGGTCGACGCCGACGTGCAGCGCCCAGCGCAGGGCCTCGAGCGCGCCCGGCACGTCGCCGACCATGGCCGCGTCGGCGACCGCGAAGCCGCTGACCTCGGCGCGGCCCTTGTAGTAGCGCGCCACCACGGCCGCGCTGATCTTGCCGTCGGTGTCGGCGAGCAGCTGGGAGCAGGCGGCCGCGATCTCGCGAAGGTCGCTGCCCACCGCCGCCAGCAGCGCGGCCGCCGCCTGCTCGTCGCAGCGCCCGCCGTGGCGGCGGAACTCGTCTCGCACGAACGCGATCCGCTCGCGGTCGCCCTTGAGTTTCGCCACGGGCACGACGGTCGCGCCGGCTGAGCGCAGCCCGTCGGCGAACGCCTTGCCCTTGGCCCCGCCCACGTGCGCCACGATCAGCGTGACGTCCGGGTCGGGATTCTTCGCATAGGCCAGCAACGCCGTGACGAGGTCCTTACGCGCGTCCTGCCCGCTGCGGATCACCAGCACCCGCCGGCCGCCGAACAGCGACGGGCTGAGCATCTCGGCGACCTCGCCGGCGCTGAGCGCACCCGCCTCGTACTCCCGGACGTCGGCGCCGGGCTCGTCGGCCCGCGCCGCGGTGACCGCCGCGGTGATCGCCCGGGCAGCGAGCAGTTCCTCGTCGCCTTGGACGAGCAACAACGAGGCGGGAGGTGCGGTGTTCACGTCCGAAATCTTCGCACGGGGGCCTGACGCTTCCGCACGGCTCACTCGTTTGCGCGGCTCTCCAACCACGGAACGCGAAAGCAGACATATCGGCGATCCGCCATGCGGATCCGGCCGTAATGATTCTCGATCAGGCTGAATGTCTGCCTTTCGCCGCGAACGTGATCCGGCGCACAGACGAACCGATCGCCCGGGGTCGAATCGCACTCTCGGCCTAATCCGGGCGTGTCGCGTGCCTCCCGAACGGCTCAGTGGTCCCGCGGGAGATCCGCTGCCGCGGTCGCCCAGGTCGTGTTCGCGGTGCCGCCCAGCGTGAAGGTCACCGTGCCGCCACGCTGCAGGAACGACTCCGGCAGCCACGAGCGCCGCAGCGCCGACCCGTTCAGCTCGACGCCCTGCACGTACGTGTCGGTGCTGTTCGCGTTCACCGTCAGGCGCACGCCGTTGCCGCGATCGATCACCACCCGGCTGAAGACCGGGCTGCCGAGCAGCAGCTCCGCACGGCCCGGCACCTGCGGGAAGAGGCCGATCGCCGCAAAGACGTACCAGGAGCTCATCGTGCCGAGATCGTCGTTGCCCGGCAGGCCGCCGGGCCCGATCCCGTACGCGGTGTCGACGATCTGCCGCACCGTCGCCTGCGTCTTCCACGGCTGCCCGAGCCCGTTGTACAGCCACGGCGCGTGGATGCCCGGCTCGTTGGTCGGGTCGTAGCGCAGCGCGTTCCCGCCGAGCACCGACCAGTTGCCGTTCTCGTCGTGGAAGAAGCCGTCGAGCCGCGCCGCCGCCGCGGGCCGCCCGCCCATCAGCGTGGCCAGCCCCGACACGTCCTGCGGCACCATCCAGGTGTACGTGGCGCTGGAGCCCTGCGCGAACCCCACGTCCGTCGACGGCGTGAATCCGGCCTGCCAGCTGCCGTCCGCCCGGCGCGCCGCCTGATAGCCGACCGCGGGATTGAACGTGTTCTTCCAGTAGTCCCCGCGCGGCAGCAGCTGCCGGTACAGGTCGTTGCGCCCGGCCCGCCGCGCCCACATCGCCAGCGAGAAGTCGGCCAGCGAGTTCTCCAGCGTCTCGGCGGCACCGCCCCAGCAGTGGCAGATGTCGTTCGCCGCGTACTTCAGCGCCAGGTAGGTGTTCAGCGTGGGGCGCTGGCCGAGGCACTGCCCGGGGCATCCGGCGTCGGAGAGCGCGTCCGGGTTCTGCACCGTGGCCTGCCTGACCAGCGACTCGAGCGCGGCATCGACGTCGAAGCCGGTCGCGCCCATCGCGTGGTAGGTGGCCAGCGTCGGCGCGGCCGGGTCGCCGGTCATGACGTGGGTCGGCGCGCCGAGGTGCAGCCAGCGGTCCCAGACGCCGTTGTTCTGCGCGGCGAAGTCCAGCATCGACTGTGCCATGTCGCCGGCGACGTCGGGCCGCAGCAGGGCCAGCAACTGGATCTGCGCCCGATACTGGTCCCAGCCCGAGAAGGTGCCGTAGACGGCCCGCTGGCCGGCCCGGATGCGGTGGATCTGCAGGTCGGCGCCGAGGTACTGGCCGTCGATGTCGTTCATGGTCTGCGGTTGCATGAGCGAGTGGTAGACCGCGGTGTAGAACGCGGTCGTCCGCGCCGCGGTGCCGCCGCCGACCCCGATGCGCCCGAGCTCGGCGTTCCAGGCGTCCCGGGTGGCCGCCGCGACCGAGTCGACGGTCGCGGTGTCCGGCACCTCGGCGTCCCGGTTGGCCGCGGCGCCGCCCGTGCTCACGTACGAGATGCCGATCCGCATCCGCACCTCGCCGCCGGCGGCCGTGTCGAAGCCGACCCAGCCGCCGGATCCCTTGCCGGCCCGGTCCGCGCCGGTGAGGTATCCCTCTCCCCCGGTCGCGGTGGTGCCGCCCGGCGTGACCGTCGCGTTCTGCCAGGTCCCGGTCCGGGCGAAGTCGCGGTCGAAGACCGCGCTGAAGTACAGGCGGTAGTAGGAGCGCCGGTTCGGGTTGGTCGCCCCGCCGCCGTTGCCCCGCCGCCCGCAGAACCCTCCGGTCAAAACCGACCCATTCACCGTACGGGCGGAGCCGTCGATGTCGATCCGGGCGTCCTCGCTGCCGTTGAGCGAGTTCGACGTGCGGAACAGCAGGTTCGCGGCGGAGCCGGCGGGGAACGAGAAGTTCCCGACGCCGGCCCGCGTGCTCACCGCGAGATCGGTACGCACGCCGTTGTCGAGCCCGACCGTGTACCGCCCGGGGGCGGCCGACTCGTTGGCGTGCGAGAACGTGGAGGAGTACCGCTGGTCGCGGGTGTCGGCGGTGGGCGAGGTCGTCACGTCACCCACGTACGGCATGATCGGCACATCGCCGGCCGCGCCGGGGCTGCACCCGGCCCCGTTGACGTGCGTCAGGCTGAAGCCGCGCAGCCTGGTCACGTTGTAGTCATAGCCGTTCGACGCGGGCGCGGTGGTCTGGTCGCCGGCGGTGTTCGTCGGGCTCCACGCGATCATGCCGAACGGCCGCGTCGCACCGGGCCAGGTGTTGCCGCCGCGCGTGGTACCGACGAACGGGTCCACATGGCTCGCCGGATCCTCGACCAGCGGCACCGGGACGGGCGCGGCAGCGACCGGTGCGGCAGGTGCCAGCGCCGCGATCAGGACCGCACCCACCGCCGCGGCGAGCAGGGCACGTGCACGTGACATCGACATGCGTCACCCTACGACGACGTAGATGATCACCGATACCTCAATGCCCCGCCGCCGGGTGAACGCCGCGCGAACCGCTGTCGGCGAGCCACTGCTCGAACGTCTGCGTGCCCCTCGCTCCGGGGCCGGTAGGCAGCAGACCTCCGCCCGCCATCGGCCCGGGCAGCCACAACGGAACGACCGGCCGGCGCCGGCTGCCGCCCGCCCGGATCAGCCGCCGGGCCATGTCGACCAGCGACTCAACCCGGGGCCCGGCCAGGTCGGGGGCGGCGCCCTGCGGCTCGCCGGCGACGATCGCCACCAGTGCCTCGGCGACCTCACGCACGGCGATGGGCTGGACGGTCAGCCGCGGCACCAGCGCGACCGGCCCCGGCATCCGGTCGAGCAATTGTCCCGCGAACTCGTGAAACTGCGTCGCCCGCAGCACGCTCCAGGGCACCGAGCCGTCCCGGACGACCTCCTCCTGACGCAGCTAGCCCTGGTAGTACCCGGTCTTCACCCGGTCGATCCCGACGATCGAGAGCGCGACGTGGTGCCGCACCCCGGCACGCGCGGCCGCACCGAGCAGGTTGCGCCCGGCGATGTCGAAGAAGCCCACGGCGACGTCCCGCTTCAGCGTCGTCACGTTGCTCACATCGATCGTGGCGTCCACCCCGTCGAGCGCGGCGTCCAGCCCCGCCCCCGACACCAGGTCGACACCCTTCGACCGGGCCAGCGCAACCGGCTCGTGCCCCGCTGCGGTCAGCATCTCGACGACGTACCGGCCGGTCACCCCGGTGCCGCCTGCCACTGCGACCTTCATCGTTGTCTCCTCATCACTCATCGATCGTCGACGAGTTGGACGAGCCGGCCCTCCGAAATGTGACGGCGCGACCGGCCGTCAGACGGTGGTACAGGTCACCGGAACGCCGGGCTCGTCGCCCGTTCCCCTGGACGGCAGGCGCGCCGTGCACCTGCGGTTCGGCGCATTCGCCTCGACCACGACCTCGTCGGAAGCGTCGGTCGTCGCCGTCAAACCCACCGTCGCGGGCCCGTCCACACCGACGAGCACCGCGGCGCGGGCCAATTCGTACCGGCCGTCGTCGGCGACCACGTCGATCGTCGCCTCAAGCACGCCGCCGGCCTTCATGCCGGGAAACGTGATCTTCGCCGTGATGGCCGAATCGGCCCCCACGGCACCGCGCTGAACGACCATCAACGGCTCGGCGGCCACCGCCGCCTCCCCGGGCCGCTGAACGACCAGCGCCGCCACGCCCGCCAGCAACACCGCCAGCAGGCTCAGCAGCCCGGCCGACAGCACGGCCAGGACACCGCGACGCCCGGCCCGGCGCACCGACGCCGCAGTCGGCACCTTCCCCACCAGCAGCGCGGCCAGTTGTCCACCAACCGCGACCAGGACCGCGACCAGCGCGATCACCACCGCCCCGACTGCCAGCACCTGCGCCGTCGCCGAGCGGTCCAACCGCCCGCCCGCCGCCAAGAACAACCCGGTCAGCAGAACACCCACAGACAAACCGTCACCACAACCGGCTTCATGCCGGCACCGATCCCCATCGACTGCTCGGGTACGCCGGACGAACCCTCCGCGTCCTGTTCCCCTGCTGGTGGCGTGGCCTGCACGTCTGTCACGGCGTCTCCGATCAACGGGCGAGCTCAAGCAGCTCATCAACCCGACAGCAGCCTAAAACGATTGATCAACAACCAAACGGATACCGACCACTCAGAAGCCAGCCGAGTCACCACAAGCGACAACAACCCCCTCAACCAGAACCCACAGAAGCCACGCGCGCCACCACGAGTGACCACAGCAAACCCCCAACCAGCGCTCTCATGAGTCGGGCGGGTCGCCGCGGGCGACGACGGCGAGACCCCGGCCGGTGCTGACCGCTGCCAGGTCACCCCCTTCATCGGTACGCAGCACGCGCGCACCGCCCCGCCCGAGCCTCGCGAGCAGCCCGGCATTCGGGTGGCCGTAGTCGTTGCCGGCCCCGACGCTGACGAGCGCCACGGCAGGATCGACGGCGTCGACGAACTCCGGCAGCTGGTATGCGCTCCCGTGGTGAGCCACCTTCAGGACGTCGGCGCGCACGGCCGCCGGCCCGAGGTGGCTGAGCAGTTCCTGCTGTTCCTCGGTCTCGGCGTCGCCCGGCAGCAACAGGGTCCGCCCGTCGACCCGGGCCCGCAGCACGAGCGAGTTGTTGTTCGGGTCGGAGCTGGTGCCCCGCAACGGCTCGTACGGCCCCAGCACCGCCACCTCCAGCCCGCCGACCGTGTACGTCCAGCCGGGGCCGACGGCCAGCATCGGCGTGCGCGCCTCGGCGGCCTGTGCCGCCACGAGTGCCCGGCCACCGGGCGGATCGGGCCAGTCGGGCGTGACGACGGCGCCGACGGACCGGTTCCGGAAGACCCCGGCGACCCCGCCGGCGTGGTCGACGTGGAAGTGGCTGACGACAAAGAGCAGACCTGCCGCACGCCGAGCCGCCGCAGGCAATGGTCGACATGCGCCGGCTCCGGCCCGGCATCGACCACAACCGCCCGCCCGGTACCCGCCGGCAGCACCACGGCGTCGCCTTGCCCGACGGCGCAGGTGACGATCAACCAGCGCGGCGGCGGCCACCCGGAGGCGAGCAGCCGTACGGGCAGCGTGCCGACCACGGCGCCGGCACAGAGAACCGCGACGAGGCTCCGGACGACCGGCCGCCGGGCGGCGACGAGCAGCGCGACCGTGACGACGCCCAGCAGCAGCCCGCCGAGCACCCCGCCGGGCCACGGCAGCGCTCCGGCGGGCACCCGGGCGCCGTAGGTGGCAACGATGACGAGCCACCGCGCCGGCCACTGCCCCACCCAGGCGGCGAACTCCGCGCCGGCCGGCCACACCGGCGACAACACGGCGGCGGAGACGCCGAGCAGCGTGGCGGGCGCGATCGCCGGCACGACGAGCAGGTTTGCGGGTACGGCCACCAAGCTCACCGACCCGGAGATCCCGGCCACGACAGGGCCACACGCCACCTGCGCCGCGGCCGGCACCGCGAGTGCTTCCGCGGCACCGGGCGGCCAGCCGCGGGCCCGCAGGGCATCTCGCCACTTCGGAGCGAGCAGCAACAGGCCGCCGGTGGCGAGCACGGAGAGCGCGAAGCCCACGTCACCGGCCAGCTCGGGGTCGACGACGATCAGGACGGCAACCCCGGCGGCGAGCGCGGGCAGCGCCGCACGGGGACGCCCGGCCGCGAGCCCGAGCAGTCCGATCGCCCCCATCGCGGCGGCCCGCACCACGCTCGGCGACGGCCGCGCCAGAATCACGAACCCGACCAGCGCGACGGCGCAGACCAGCGCGGTGACGACCGGCCCGGCCCTGGCCCACCGCACCGCGAACAGCACCACGCCGATGATGATTGCCACGTTGGCGCCGCTGACCGCGTTCAGGTGTGTCATCCCGGTCTGCCGGAAGTCCTCCTCCAGGGCGGCGTCGAGGCGGCTGGTGTCGCCGACGACCAGGCCCGGCAGCAGGCCACCGACGTCGTCGGGCAGCGGCGCGCACGCCCGCTGCAGCCCGGCACGCAGGGCGCCGGCGCCGCGCTGCGCCCATGCGGGGCGGCCGCGCAGCCGCGGCGGATCATGGGCGGACAGCACGGCGGCGCGCAGATCGCCGCCGCGCGGTGCCAGCAACCGGCCCGCCACCGAGGCCCGCTGGCCGGGCAGCAGCACCCGCCACGCGGGATCGGAGCCGAGCACCAACGCCCGCGCCGACAGCCGCAGCCGCGGCGCGTCGCCGGGATACACGGCCGTGAGATCAACCGCGACCAGGTAGGTGGCCGGCAGCCCGGGCGATCCCCGCAAGGCCCGCGGATCATCACGCACCACAAGATCCACTCGTACGGTGGCGCCGTCGGCGACAAGCGCGGCGAGCGGCCCGGACTCCCGCACGCTCACCCGCGCGGCCGTGGCAACGGCGCCGCACCCCGCGCCGAGCAGGGCGGCGGCCACCATCCACCGCATGGCACCCGCCGCCCGCCACGCGGAAGTCCTGGGCGGCCTGCCTGATGACCGCCCGGTCAACGCTGTCGCAGCCGCGGCGATCCACCGAAAGGCACCCACCACCCGCCACCCAGAAGCCCCAGACGGCCTGCCGGACGACCATCCGGTCAACGCTGTCGCGGCCGCGGCGATCAGCGCGACCCCGCCGACGATCAGGCCGGCTCGGGCCGACAGGTACAGGGCGGCGAGGGCGGCTAGCCATAGTGCCACCGCGAAGCCGGCCAGGCGCAGGTCCGGCGTGCGGCGATCGGCCCGGTCGGCGCCCGCGCGGCCGTTCACACCGTCACCAGGTCTTTGAGCTGCTCGAAGCGGGCGGTGCCGATGCCCTCGACCTTGCGGAGGTCCGTCACGGCCCGGAAGCCGCCCTGCGCGTCGCGGGCCTCCAGGATCCGCTGTGCCAGCACCGGCCCCACGCCCGGTAGGCCGTCCAGGTCCGCAAGGGTCGCGGTGTTCAGATTGATCGGGCCGCCGGCCGGGCTGCCCGGCCCCGCAGCGCCGGCCGGGCCGGCCGGAACGGCGCCCGGCGGCGGCGTGACGCCAACCATGATCAGTTCACCGTCGGCGATCTTGCGGGCCAGGTTCAGGGGCGCGACGTCCACGCCCGGGTCGGCGCCGCCCGCGGCCCGCAGGGCGTCCGCGACCCGCGCCCCGGCCGGGAGCTGCACCAGCCCCGGCTTGCGAACCTTGCCGCCGACCGCAACGACCACCTGAGCCGGGCCGGATGCGCTCGGCGCGGCACCGGCCGCGGCCGTTCCGTCGCCCGCGAACGGGGCACCGGCGGCGACGGGATCGATTCCGGGCGGAGCCACCGGGTCCACCCGGGGCCGCGCCCGCCAGGCCAGCAGCGCCGCGACAAGCACGACGACGACCGCGACGGCGGCCAGGGCCCGCACTCCCCTCCGGCCGGGATCAAAGGCACCCGCACCGCTGAGCACGGCCTCCCCGGCCCGAAAGCGTCCGGCACCCGGAGAGCCAGTCACAAAGGGCTCGGCCCCCGGAGAGCCAGCCGCATAGGACTCGCCGCCCGAAGAGCCAACCGCAAAGGGCCCGCCACCCGAAGAGCCAACCGCAAAGGGCCCGCCACCCGAAGAGCCAACCGCAAAGGGCCCGCCACCCGAAGAGCCAGCCACAAAGGGATGCTCGGCTCCCGAGGCCCCAGCTACATGGAACTCGCCGCCCGAGGCCCGAGGCACAAAGGGCTCGCCACTCAGGGACCCGACCACAACGGTCTCTGCGCCCGAGGACTGGACCACCACAGGTTCTGCACCCGGGATGCCGACCTCGAAGCGGCCGGCTCCGACCGGATCGGGCCAGGCGGATTCGAGCCGGGCGGATTCGGGCCCGAAGGGGTCCGGCGGACGGATCGGGCGTCGAGCGCCGGTCCCGGCCGCCCAGGCCGGCCGATATGCAAGATCCTCGGCCACCGGCTCGACGGGTCGTTGTGGCGGCGCTTCCTCGCCGGAGGCGGGCTCAAGAGTCACGTCGTCCGGCCAGCCTGGCAACAGATCGTCCCAGGTCAACGGAGGCCCACCCGGCACAGGCCAGCGGGAATCCTCCGCAGACCCTGTCGCCGACACCTGCCAGGCCGAGGAGTCCAGCGCCTGCGAATCAGGAAGCGTCGGCACATGCGGAGCCGGGGAGGCCTGCACATCCGAGGCCGACGAGACCGGCACTTGCGGATCTGAAGAGGCCGGGACAGATGAAGTCGAAGCCACCGGCACATACGAAGCGGGAGAGGCCGACACGCGCGGAATCGAAGAAGCCGGCACATCCGAAGCCGAAGAAACCCGCGCAGGCGAATGTACAGAGGCTGGCCCATGCAAAGCCGAAGAAGTCCGCACAGGCGAATCAGGAGAGGCCGACACACGCGAAGCCGAAGAAGCCGGCACATCCGAAGCCGAAGAAACCCGCGCAGACGAATGTACAGAGGCCGGCCCATGCAAAGCCGAAGAGATCCGCACAGGCGAATCAGGAGAGGCCGACACACGCGAAGCCGAAGAGACCGGCACATCCGAAGCCGAAGAAACCCGCGCAGGCGCATCAACAGAGGCCAGCCCATGCAAAGCCTGCACAGGCGAATCAGGAGAGGCCTGGACCTGCGAAGCCGAAGAAGCCCGCCCAGGCGAATCAGGAGAGACCGACACCTGCAGAGCCGAAGTAACTGGCACGTGCGAAGGAGGGGAAGCCGGCAGCCACGATGTCGCAGGAGCCGGCTCCTGCAACGAGCCCGGTGCCGTAGCCCAGGGCGACCCCGTGGGATACCCGGACGCCGGCCCACCCCCGGCACCCGAACCCACCCCGGCCGATGGCTCCTTCGGCGCCAGGACCGTCCGCAGCCTGGCGCTCACGTCGTCTGGTTTCCTCGCCTCAAGCACGGCCCGAAACCTAGGCCTCCCGGCCGCCACCCGCCCGCCCCGCTGTGGACAACCCAACGATGTGGAAAACCCCTACCCCACCCCCGCCCTGTGCTATGAGATTGCCCCGTGACAGTCACCGACCTGGCCGACGCCATCCGCCGCCTCCGAGCCGCCGGCTGCGTCTTCGCCGAGGACGAGGCCGCCGTGCTCGGCGAGGCCGCCGCCGACCCCCGCCACCTCGACGAGCTGATCAGCCGCCGGACCCGGGGCGAGCCCTTGGAACAGGTCGTCGGCTACGCGGACTTCTGCGGCGTCCGGGTCCGCCTGCGCCCCGGCGTCTTCGTCCCCCGCGTCCGCAGCGAACTCCTGGTCCGCACCGCCGCGGCCGAGACCGGCGGCGTCGTCGTCGACCTCTGCTGCGGTTCCGGCGCCCTCGGCCTGGCCCTACGCCATCAGCGCCCGGCCATCACCCTCTTCGCCGCCGACAACGACCCCGCCGCCGTGGCCTGCGCACGCGACAACCTGGGCGACCGCGCCAACCTGGTCGGCCGCGACAACCTGGGTGGCGACGTCTTCGAGGGCGATCTCTTCGACGCCCTGCCGGCCGACCTCCGCGGCCGGATCGACATCCTGCTGGCCAACGTCCCGTACGTCGCGACCCGGCACATCCCCCTGCTCCCGGCCGAGGCCCGGGAGCACGAGCCGCACGGGGCCCTCGACGGCGGCGACGACGGGCTCGACGTCTTCCGCGCCGTCGTCGCGGAGGCCACGCGGTGGCTGTCGCCCGGCGGCCTGATGCTCTCCGAGATCACCGAGGCTCAGACCGGCGCCGCCGTCGCCGCGGTGCGGGCGGCAGGGCTCCGGCCGGGCATCGCCGAAGACGACGAACTCGACGCCAGGGTCGTCACAGCCCGCCGAACATGAGCTACCGGGCGGGCGCGTGGCGCCAAGACACGCCGTAGCCGGGGGCGCGCAGAGGGCCGGACGTGAGTGGCCGACCACCCGTCATCCACGATCAGGCGGACCGACCGCAATCGCTGACCCGGCCCGCCGACGACTCCCGGTCCGGGCGACGGCGACGGTGTCGGCATGGCCGCATGGCGTTGCCCAGACGGGTCAGCGCGGCGTTTGTCTGAACATTAAGGCCTGCTCGTGCCGAGATGCCGCGGCTGGGCGCTGGGTGCGTGCCCCGGCCGACAGGGTCCGCGAGGCGGCCCGCCCGGCGCCGTCGCGCCCGAAAGGTCACGGCCACCAGACCTTAACGCCGGTGCACGACCACCCCGGCGACGCCGGGGCCGACGTGCGCCGCGACCACCGCCCCGATCTCCGTGATGTAGCAGTCCCGCAGCCGATCACCCAGCCGCACCGTGACCACATCGGCCAGCGCCGCCGCCCGGTCCGCCGCGCCGAGGTGATGTACCGCGATGTCGACCTCACCCTCCCCGGACGCCTCCACCGCCAGGTCGACGAGCCGCGCAAGCGCCCGCCCCGCGGTCCGGACCTTGTCCCGGACGACGATCACCCCGTCGACCATGTGCAGGATCGGCTTGACCGACAGGGCCGTGCCGAGCAGCGCCGAGGCCGCGCCGATCCGCCCGCCGCGCCGGAGGAACTCCAGCGTGTCCACGTAGAACAGGACGCTGATCTGGGCGGAGTGGTCGACCGCTGCCCGCCGTACCGTATCGAGGTCGGCGGCGCGGCCGGCCGCCGTCGCCGCGGCCAGGGCGACGAAGCCCAGGCCCATCCCGGTCGTCTCGCTGTCGACGACCTGGACCTGCGGTCCGATCTCGGCGGCCGCCAGGACCGCCGCGTCGTAGGTGCCGGAGATCTGGGACGACAGGTGCACGGAGACGATGCCGTCGGCGCCGGCGTCCAGGAGCCGGCGGTACGCGGCCGCGAACTGTTCGGGTGCGGGCCGGGACGTGCTGACGGCGACCCGCCGCTGGCCGAGGGCGTGTGCGACCTCGGCCGGTGAGATCTCCTCGCCCTCGAGGCCTTCAACCCCGTTGATGACGACGGTGAGCGGGACGACGGTGAGGTCGTACGTCCCGCTCAGCTCAGACGGCAGGTACGCGGTGGAATCGGTGACGACCGCGACGGGCATGCGGGCACCGTAGCCGATGGTGGGCTAGTTCGCGCGGATGGTGGCGACGATGAACGGCGTGCCCTGCTGGCAGGTCGTCATCATGCCCGGCTGGGCCTCGCCGGTCGCGGTGACCGTGGCGCCGACCTTGGCGACCGATTCGAGCGCGGTGTCCTTGATGACCAACAGGTGGTCCTCGAGGAGCAGGCAGCCGGGCTCGACACCGGCCGTGATCGTGCCGGTGAGGGTCTTTTTGCCGGCGGTGGGTGCGGTGCTGGCGGACTCTTCGGTGGGGACGGCGGAAGAGGTGGCGCCGGGTGCGGCGGCGGAGTCGTCGGAGGCGGCGCCGTTGGCGCAGCCGGCGAGTGCCACGACGACCAGCAGGGGGATGGCGAGGCGTCGAATAGTCATGGTGCCTTGGACGCTACCGGGTGGCCGGATCGTTCCTCGCATCGGCGATCAAACCGGCGGCGGCGACGGCCGGTCGGCGAACGGGCCGACGTTGTAGGTGGCGATCTGCCAGCCCCGCTGCGCGTCGTGGGTGAGCTCGACCCAGTGGCAGTTCTGCAGCGCGCGCAGCGTGCGCAGCTGCTCGCGGGGCCAGCCGAGCAGGTGCCCGACCCCGGAGCGCACGGCCGCGCCGTGCGTGGCCACGACGACGGTGCCGCCGGGCTCGACCAGGTCGGCGGCGGCCTGCAGCGCCTCGGCGACCCGCTTGCCCAGGTCGTCGAGGGTCTCGACCTCGCCGCCGATGTCGTCGGCGCCGGCCGTCCAGCGGGCGTACTCCTCCGGGCGGGTCTGGGTGATCTCGGTCATCGTGAGACCTTCCCAGAGACCGAAGTAGCGCTCGCGCAGCCGCCGGTCGTAGGTCACCGACAGGCCGGTGAGCGCGGCCAGCGCGGCGGCGGTGTCGGCGGCCCGGCTCAGGTCGCTGGCGACCAGCGCGTCGGGGCGCATCCGGGCCAGCAGCTCGGCGGCGTCGACGGCCTGCTGCCGGCCGAGGTCGTTGAGCGGCACGTCGGTCTGGCCCTGAACGCGGTGGCCCGCGTTCCAGTCCGTGTTGCCGTGCCGCCAGACGATGAGCCGAGTCGTCATGCCGCGCCGGAGGAGGCCTCGGCATCGGCCAGGTCGCGGTCGTGGAACTCGATGGTCGGGCAGTCCTTCCAGAGCTTGTCGAGGGCGTAGAACTCGCGCTCCTCGGCGTGCTGGATGTGGATCACGATGTCGATGTAGTCGAGCAGCACCCAGCGACCCTGCCGCTCGCCCTCACGGCGGGCCGGCTTCGCCTTCTCGGGCAGGCCGAGCAGGGCCTCCTCGATGGCATCGACGATCGCGACGACCTGGCGCTCATTGGCAGCCGAGGCGATGACGAACGCGTCGGTGATGTAGAGCTGGTCGGCGACATCGATCAGGACGATGTCCTGCGCCTTCTTGTCGGCCGCGGCCTGCGCGGCGGTCAGCGCGAGCTCGCGGGCACGTTCGGTGACGGGCACCGGTCTCCCCTCGTTCGGTTTTCAGAGTTACTAGCCTCTCACACGGGTATGACATCTCTACCCAGATGAATGGGCCTAAACCGGTCCTTCGGTGCGATATAGCCCACGCTTTGCGATGTACTGCACCACACCATCGGGTACCAGGTACCAGACCGGCAGGCCCTCGGCGACCCGGGCTCGGCAGGCGCTCGACGAGATCGCCATCGCGGGCACCTCGACCAGCGTCACGGAGTCGGCCGGCAGATGATCGTCGGACAGCTCGAAGCCGGGCCGGGTGACCCCGACGAAGTGCGCCAGCGAGAGCATCTCGAGCGCGTCCTTCCAGGAAAGGATCTTCGCGAGCGCGTCCGCGCCGGTGATGAAGAAGAGGTCGGCCGTGCTGCCGAAGATCGCGTGCAGGTCACGCAGGGTGTCGACGGTGTAGGTGGGGCCGTCCCGGTCGACGTCGGCCCGGCTGACCTGGAAGTGCGGATTCGACGCGGTCGCGATCACCGTCATCAGGTAGCGGTCCTCGGCCGGGCTGACCTTGCCCTTCTGCCAGGGCTGGCCGGTCGGCACGAAGACGACCTCGTCCAGGCCGAAACGGCTCTGCACCTCGCTCGCCGCCACCAGGTGACCGTGGTGGATCGGGTCGAAGGTGCCGCCCATGATGCCGATCCGGCGCCTTTTCCGCACCGGCGAATCCTAGGGCACGTCTGGAGGATCATGACGGCCTACGCCGGGTCCAGCTTCCGCCTCGCGGCGCGGGGCGGAAGGCCGGATACAACACCGGTATCCGACCTTCCACCCCACTTGCGAGGCGAAACCTGGACCTCGGCTCGGCGACGCCATGATCCTCCAGACGTGCCCTAGATCAGCCGTCGAGCCGCCGCCGGACCGCGCCGAGCAGGTCCGCGGCCGTGAACGGCTTCTCCAGCAGCGCGACGCCCGGGTCCAGCGTGCCCTGCGAGGCCAGCACCGGCTGGGCGTACCCGGACATGTAGAGGACGCGGGTGTCCGGGCGCACGTGTGCCAGGCGCTCGGCCAGCTCCTTGCCCAGCATCCCGGGCATCACCACGTCGCTGACCAGCAGGTCGATCGCCCCGTCGTGCAGAGCCGCCAGCTCGAGGGCCTCGGCGCCGCCCTCGGCCGACAGGACCTGGTAGCCCGCGCCGGACAGGATCCGACCGGCCACGTCGCGCAGCGCCGCCTCGTCCTCGACCACGAGCAGCGTCTCACCGTGCCCGGCGGTCAGCACCGGCTCGGGGGCGGGCGCGACCTCCTGCTCGCCGGCCCCGGCGGGCAGCAGCACGGTCACCGTGGTGCCCAGGACCGGCTCCGAGGTCAGGCTGACGGCACCGCCGGCCTGCGTGACGATCCCGTACGCGGTGGCCAGGCCCAGCCCGGTCCCCTCGCCGCTGGCCTTGGTGGTGAAGAACGGCTCGAACGCGCGCGCGACGACGTCCGGGGCCATGCCGCAGCCGGAGTCGGAGACGCGCATCCGGACGTAGTCGCCCGGCGCGAGGTCGGGATGCTCACCGGCCTCCAGGCGCGCGCCGGCGGTGTCGATCACCAGCTGGCCGCCCTCGGGCATCGCGTCCCGGGCGTTGGACGCCAGGCTGCTCAGCAGCTGCTCCAGCTGGCCGGGATCGCAGGTCACCGGCGGCAGCGACGCCGCCGTCCGGATGATGAGGGCGATCCGGTCGCCGATCAGGTCACGCAGCGTCTCCTCGGCGTCGGTGATGACGGCGTTGAGGTCGAGCACCTGCGGCCGGGCCACGTCCCGGCGGGCGAACTTGAGCAGCTGGTGGGTCAGGTCCGTGCCCCGCTCACCGGCCCGGATGACCTGCCGGGCGTCGGCGGCGATGGTCTTGAGGTCGGGCTCCGGCGACTCGGCCTCCTCGATCACGAAGTTCGCGTAGTTCACGATCACGCCGAGCATGTTGTTGAAGTCGTGCGCGATGCCGCCGGCCAGCTGGCCGAGCGCCTCGAGCCGCTGGTTGCGGTGCTCCTGCACCTCGCTGCGCTGGTGCTCCGCCTCGGCCTGCAGCCGGTGCCGCTCGGTCATGTCGCGAACCACGGCGACCGTGAGCCGGCCCTGCGGCCCCTCCACCCGCGAGAGCGAGGCCTCGGTGGGGAAGCCGGTGCCGTCGCGCCGTCGCGCCCGCAGGGGGACCGTGCCCATGAACCTGGTGCCGGTGCCGCGCGCGTCGGCGGCGCGCCGCAGCCCGGTCAGCGGCGGCACCTGGTCGAGGTCGACGAGCAGCATGGCCGCGTGCTGACCGAGCAGCTCTCCCCGGCGCCAGCCGAAGACCTCCTCCGCGCGGTCGTTGACGAGGACGATGACGCCTTCGTCCATCACCAGGATCGCGTCCGGCGCAGCCTGCAGCAGGCCGCTGGACAGCTCCTCGGACCATTCCACCGACCTCACCCCCGTACGCCGAGGCTAACCTCTCGATCGGGGGATACAGGGCAAATCATCTATCCTCGGGCACGCAGCGCACGGCGCACGTCATCGTCGCCATCGGTCACCACGCGACGCAGGATGGCCGACAGGTCCGGCGAGGCCAGCAGGTCCGCGGCGTGCCGCCGGGTCTCCGCGGTCACGACCAGCGACGGATAGGCCAGCGCGGCGACCCGCTCCCCGCTCATTCCGGTACGCCGGCTCAGCATCCCGGGCATCTCGGCGAAGTATCTCTGCACGTACGGGGTGACGAGGTCGAGCTGCTCGGGCTGCCAGAACCCGTGCGCGGTGGCCTCCAGGATCCGGTTCGAGGAGCCCGTGTCGTTGATGATCAGATCCCAGGCTCGGGCCTTGGCGTCGGCGTCGGGTACCGCCGCCCGGCACCGGGCCGCCTGCTGCTCGCCGGCCGCGCTGCGGTCCGCCGCCAGGGTCGCCTCGATGTCGTCCGGGCCCGCCGCGCCCAGCACCACCAGCCGGTAGAGGATCAGCCAGCGCAGGTCGTCGTCGACGCTGACGCCCTCGGGCACGCCCTCGCCGTCGAGCCAGCCGCGCAGCCGCGCGGTGTCGATGCTCGCCCCGATCAGGCCGCGCATGCCGGCCAGCCGGCGCGAGCTGCCGGGCTCCGCGGCGGTCAGCAGCCGCTCGCTCGCCTGCGCGAGCAGCTCCAGCGCGGCGGGCCGGGTCTCCGGCGTCGGGTAGCGGTCGACCAGCGCGGAGGTCATCCGCAGCACGTCCTCGACCAGGACCACCTCGCGCTCGACCGGCAGCGCCGCCAGGACCAGGGTGACCAGCTCAGCGACCGGCCGCTCGCCGTCCTCGACCGCGTCCAGCGTCGCGCTCCAGAGCAGCGCGCGGGTCAGCGAGTCGTCGAGCATCGGCAGGATCAGCGGCATGGCGTCGACGGACGCGTCGTCGAGCCGGACCTTGGCGTAGGTCAGGTCGCCGTCGTTGACCAGCAGCAGGTCGGCCGCAGGCTCGCCGGTCAGGTCCGGCAGCGGGGTGCGGCCGCCGTCGACGGCCGGGTCGAGGTCGACCTCGAGCAGCCGGCGGCGGGTCACCGTGCCGTCCGGGGCCTGGTCGTAGAGGCCGACGCCGATCCGGTGCGTACGCAGGGTCGGGTACTGCTCGGGGGCGGTCTGCACGACCGTGACCTCGGCGTACCGGTCCTCGGCGTCGCGGCGCACCTCGGCGCGCAGCGTGTTGATCTGTGCCCGGCGCAGCCACACGTCCGCCCAGGCGGTCAGGTCCCGGCCGCTCGCCTTCTGCACGGCGGCGAGCAGGTCGGCGAGGGTGGCGTTGCCGTACGCGTGCGCCGCGAAGTGCTCGTTGAGCCCGGCCAGGAACGCCTCGTCGCCGACCCAGGCGACCAGCTGGCGCAGCACCGCCGCGCCCTTGGCGTACGAGATGCCGTCGAAGTTGAGCAGGGCGAGCGCGGTGTCGCCGACCTCGGTCGGCGCCACCGGGTGGGTGGACGGGCGCTGGTCGGCGCGCATGCCCCAGGCCTTGCGGTGCATCGCGAAGGTGGTCCACGTCTCGGTGAAGCGGGTGGCCTCGGCGGTGATCCGGGCGCCGAGGTACTCGGCGAACGACTCGTTCAGCCAGAGGTCGTCCCACCAGGCCATGGTGACCAGGTCGCCGAACCACTGGTGCGCCATCTCGTGCGCGATGACCATGGCGCGCTGTTCGCGCTCGCCGTCGGTGACCGCCGAGCGGTGGATGAACTCGTCGCGGAAGACGACCAGGCCGGGGTTCTCCATCGCGCCGAAGTTGAACTCGGGCACGAACGCCTGCTGGTAGTGGCCGAACGGATAGCGGACGTCGAAGAGCTCGTGGAAGCGGTCCAGGCACTGCCGGGTGATCGTGAAGATCTCCTCGGCCTGCTCGTCGAGGTACCCGGCCAGCGCCTGCCGGCAGTAGAGCGCGAGCGGGATGCCGTCGTGCTCCGCGGTGCGCACGTGGTAGGGCCCGGCGATCAGCGAGACGAAGTAGGTCGACAGCGGCTTGGTGGTCGCGAGCTGCCAGCGGCCGTCCTCGACCGGGCCGGCGGGCTCGCCGTTGGCCGCCACCAGCCAGCCGTCCGGCGCCGTCACCCGCAGCGTGAAGGGCGCCTTGAGGTCCGGCTGGTCGAAGCACGGGAAGATCCGGCGGGCGCCGTCCAGGAACATGTGCGCGTACAGGTAGACGCGGCCGTCGGCGGGGTCGGTGAAGCGGTGCAGGCCCTCGCCGGTGTTGGAGTAGGTCATCCGGGCGTCGACGACCAGCTCGTTGGTCTCCGCGAGCCCGGCCAGCGCCAGCCGCTCGTCGGCGAGCGCGGCCGGGTCCAGCGGCGCGCCGTTGAGGGTCGCCGAGATCAACTCGGCGGGCTCGAGCTCGGCGAACGTCGTCGCGCCGGCCCGCGCCGCGAAGCGCAGGACCGTCCGGGAACGGAAGGTGTCGCCGGCACCGGTCAGATCAAGATCGATCTCGTACCCGGTGACGGTGATGGTGGCGGCCCGGGCGATCGCCTCGGCGCGGGTCAGGCTCGGCATCCGCCCATCATGCCGTCCCGCAAGTCGGTACGGCAGTCCGACGCGTCATAGGACTGTGACCGCCGCGAGTGTTTTCTCGAAGCACACGCTGAACGGGTTCCCGGCGTACTCGCCGTACGCCGGGATCGGCGCGTAGCCGGCCGAGGTGTACAGGCCGATCGCCGCCGGCAGGTAGGTGCCCGTCTCGAGCCGCGCCACCGGCCGGTCCGCAGCCAGCGCCTCCTCCTCGAGCGCGACGATGAGCTGCCGCGCGATGCCACGCCCACGGAGCGCCGGGCGCACGTACATCCGCTTGAGCTCCGCGACGCCGGGCTCGAGCGCCTGCCAGGCCCCGCACGCCACCGCCCGCCCTTCGACGACCACGACCAGGTACGCCGCGTCGCCGTGCATCGGGTAGACGACGCCGTCCAGCCCGCCGTCCGCCGCGCTCAGCTCCTGCTGCTGGGCGATCAGCAGGGCGGTCAGTTCGGCGTCGGACGAGGGGCGTGATTCGATCAGCACGCCCGAAACCCTAGGTGCCGTCCGTTTCCGCCGGGTTGCGGGGGTCTGGCCGTAGCCCGGCGGAGAGACCTACTCGTCGTCCGCGTCCTCGTCCTCGACCAGGACCGGCTGGGACGCCATCGAGATCGTGCTGACCGTGCCGTCCTCGGCCATGTGCAGCAGCTCGTCGTCGTTGCGGATCCGGCGGGCCCGGCGGGCCGCCAGCCGGGACGCCGCGCTGGCCCGGGTGTTGGTCTCCTCGAGCCGGATGTCGGTGCCGCGGGGGCCGGAGACGTAGTCGCCCGTGTTGGGCTGCCAGTCGAACTCGCGCTCGCCGATGCGCACCGGGTCGCCCGCCTCGGCGCCCTTCTTGGCCAGCGCGGCCTCGACACCGAGCCGGTCCAGCCGGTCGCCGAGGTAGCCGACCGCCTCGTCGTTGTCGAAGTTCGTCTGCCGGACCCAGCGCTCGACCTGCTGGCCGCGCACGACGAAGACGCCGTCGGAGTCGCGCTCGACGGTGAAGCCCTTCTCGTCGACGGCGCGGGGGCGCACCACGGCCCGGGTCGCCTCGGGCTCGGGGGTGGCGAGCCGGTTCGCGGCGACGGCCTCGCCCAGCGCGTACATGAGCGCCTTGAGCCCTTCGCGGGTCACCGCGCTGACCTCGAAGACCGGCAGGCCGCGCGCCTCCAGCTCGGGCCGGATGATCTCGGCCAGGTCCCGGCCGTCCGGGATGTCGATCTTGTTGAGCACCACCAGCCGCGGCCGCTCCTCGAGCCCGCCGTACGCCGCCAGCTCGGCCTCGATGGCGTCCAGGTCGGCCAGCGGGTCCCGCTCGATCTCGGGCGCGGCCGCGTCCAGGACATGCACCAGCACCGACGTGCGCTCGATGTGCCGCAGGAACTCCAGGCCGAGGCCCTTGCCGGTGGCGGCGCCCGGGATGAGGCCGGGGACGTCCGCGACGGTGAAGGTGTGGTCGCCGGCCTGCACGACGCCCAGGTTCGGCACCAGCGTGGTGAACGGGTAGTCGGCGATCTTCGGCTTGGCGGCCGACATGACCGAGATCAGCGACGACTTGCCGGCCGACGGGAAGCCGACCAGGCCGACGTCGGCGACGCTCTTGAGCTCGAGCACCACGTCCAGCTGGTCGCCGGGCTCGCCCAGCTCGGCGAAGCCGGGCACCTTGCGCCGGGTGTTGGCCAGCGAGGCGTTGCCGCGCCCGCCACGCCCGCCGCGGGCCACCTCGTACGTGGTACCGGCGCCGATCAGGTCGGCCAGGACCTCGCCGTCGGGCGTCTGCACGACAGTGCCGTCCGGCACCGACAGGACCAGGTCGCCGCCGTTCGCGCCATCCCGGTTCGCGCCGGCGCCGCCGGTGCCGTTCTGCGCCTTCACGTGCGGGCGGAAGTGGAAGTCCAGCAGCGTGTGCTGCTGCGGGTCGACCACGAGCGTGATGCCGCCGCCGTGCCCGCCGTTGCCGCCGTCAGGGCCGCCGAGCGGCTTGAACTTCTCCCTGCGTACGGAGACACAGCCGTGGCCGCCGTCACCTGCCTGCAGGTGCAGCACGACTCGATCGACGAACGTTGCCACCTTGTGCTCCTACCTCAAACCTCAAAAGCAAACAGCGGGCCGCGGACCCGAGGGGTCCGCAGCCCGCTGTGTGACGTGAATCTACTCCGCGACCGGCACGATGCTGATGGTCTTGCGACCCCGCGTGTGGCCGAAGAGCACATTGCCCTTGGCCAGCGCGAACAGCGTGTCGTCGCCACCGCGGCCGACGAGATCTCCCGGGTGGAACTTCGTGCCACGCTGGCGGATCAGGATCTCGCCCGCGTTGACCAGCTGGCCGCCGAACCGCTTGACGCCGAGGCGCTGTGCGGCGGAGTCGCGGCCGTTGCGGGAGCTGGAAGCACCCTTTTTGTGAGCCATGGCTGCCCCTACTTCCCGCTGGAGATGCCGGTCACCTTGACGCGGGTCAGCGGCTGACGGTGCCCCTGGCGCTTGTGGTAGCCGGTCTTGTTCTTGAACTTGTGGATCCGGATCTTCGGACCCTTGGTGTGCTCGGCGATCTCGCCGGACACCGTCACGCTGGCAAGCTTGGCCGCATCGGTCACCAGGTTGTCACCGTCGACGAGGAGCACCGCGGCGAGCGTCAGGGCGTCGCCGGGCACACCCGCGAGCTTCTCGACCTCGATCACGTCGCCCTCGGCAACCTTGTACTGCTTGCCGCCGGTCTTGACGATCGCGTACATCGACGCGGACTCCCTGAGACTTACGCAGCGAAAGAGCTGCTGGCGGATGTAACTGGATCCGGCGGGCACCCGAAGGTGAATCCCAGGGCGCGCACGGAACAGGCGCACGAAAATGCGCCGTCAGAAAGACTACTTCATGAGCGGGCCCGTACCCAAACCGGGGAGCGCTCAGCCGTTGCCGCAGGCCTTGTCGAGGGTCTTCTGCAGCTTGTCGAGCCGCTCCGAGTCGATCTTACGCACGTCGCCCTTCAGGGCCGTGACCTGCGAGCCCATGTCGGCCAGGGCCGCCTTCAGCTTCGGGTCGGCGGCCAGCTTCGACATGTCCTTGAGCGCGAACGAGTAGTTCTCCACGTCACGGGCCGTCTTCTGCTTGGCCTTGACCACCGAGTCCTTGTCCTGCGACGTTTCGGCGTCGATCAGCAGCTTCAGGTCCTGTGCGAAGTTCTTGGCGGCGTCGCCGCCGGTCTTGGCCGCCTGCTGGCAGATCGCCTCGGAGTTGCCGGACAGCGCCGCGTCCGCCTCGCCCGGCAGGGCGGCACCGGCCGACGCGCCGGAGGCGGGCGTGGACGCACCGGGCGCGGGGATCGCGGGTACGGGTGCCGCGGTGGTGTTCTCCGCCACCTTGCCGCTCGAGCAGCCGGCGCCGAGCAGGAGAAGGGCGCCGCTCGCGGCGGTCGCGGACAGCAGGCGTCGCATGGGGTTCGGTACTCCTCGGGGATATGACTCGGGGGGATCACGAGGGTAGCCGACATAGACCGGCGGACATGGACCGGGCGGCCCCAGCAGGGATTACCCCGCCGGAGCCGCCCGGTAAGTGCCGTCAGGGGCGGGTACGCCGCCGCGTGCCGCCGCGCCGCGAACGACGCCGGCCGCCCGCTCCCGCGCCGACGGGCTCGTCGTCGCCGTCCTCGCCGTCTTCGCCGTCCTCGTCGTCCTCGGCCGCGTCCGGGTCGTCCGAGCCGGTCAGCCGCAGCGGCTCGGCCGGGTGGTCCGCGCCGTTCGCCCCGTTGGTGTCGCCGGTCTCGTAACGGGAGAGGTCGTAGCCGCTGATGTCGTAGTCGTCATCGTCGGAACCGGCGCTGACCACCGGCGCGCTGCGCGCCACGATCCCCGACCCGGCCGTCGCGATGACGCCCGAGCTGCGCGGCGGCAGGCCGGCCGTCTCGGCCACCGGGTCCTCCGCCGGCAGCGCGTGCACGGGCTCCACGACCTCCTCGGCCGCCGCCTCGACGTACGGCGGCGCCTCGACCGGCGCCGACGCCTCGACCGGCGTCGCGACGACCTCGGGCTCGGCGGGCGCCTCGCCGCCACCGCCGCCGCGGCGCCGCCGCGACTTGGTGCTCGGCTGCTGCGCGGGCGCCTCGGTGCGGGCCGCCGCGGCGACCGCCTTCACCTGGGTGCCGGCGCCGCCGGTCCGCTTCTCCGGCACCGGCTCGGTGTGGATGATCAGGCCGCGGCCCTTGCAGTGGTCGCAGGTCTCGGTGAACGCCTCGATCAGGCCGGCGCCGATCCGCTTGCGGGTCATCTGCACCAGGCCGAGCGAGGTGATCTCGGTGACCTGGTGCTTGGTCCGGTCCCGGCCCAGGCACTCGGTCAGCCGGCGCAGCACCAGCTCGCGGTTGCTCTCCAGCACCATGTCGATGAAGTCGATCACCACGATGCCGCCGATGTCGCGCAGCCGCAGCTGCCGGACGGTCTCTTCGGCCGCCTCGAGGTTGTTGCGGGTGACCGTCTCCTCCAGGTTGCCGCCCGCGCCGGTGTACTTACCGGTGTTGACGTCGATCACCGTCATCGCCTCGGTGCGGTCGAGGACCAGGTGACCGCCCGAGGGCAGGAACACCTTGCGGTCCAGCGCCTTGAGGATCTGCTCGTCGATGCGCTTCTCGGCGAAGATGTCCCCGGCGCCGGTGTGCCGGTGCAGCCGGTCGAGCAGCTCGGGCGAGACCGAGTCGAGGTAGCTCTCCACCTCGCCGTACGCCTGCTCGCCCTGGATGACCACCTCGCGGAAGTCCTCGTTGAACAGGTCCCGGACCACGCGGATGACCAGGTCGGGCTCCTCGGAGAGCGCCGCCGGAGCGTGCCCCTCGGCCGCCCGGGCCTGGATGTCGTCCCACTGCGCCTGCAGCCGCTTGACGTCGCGGGCCAGCTCCTCCTCGCTGGCGCCCTCGGCGGCGGTCCGCACGATGACGCCGGCGCCGTCCGGCACCAGCTTCTTCAGCACGTCACGCAGCCGCTTGCGCTCGTTGTCGGGCAGCTTGCGGCTGATGCCGGAGGCGTTGCCGTTCGGCACGTAGACCAGGTGCCGGCCGGAGAGCGCGATGTGGCTGCTCAGCCGGGCGCCCTTGTGCCCGATCGGGTCCTTGGTGACCTGCACCAGCACCGAGTCGCCGGAGCGCAGCGCCTGCTCGATCGAGCGGGCCCGGCCCTCCAGCCCGGTGGCGTCCCAGTTGACCTCGCCGGCGTACAGGACCGCGTTGCGGCCCCGGCCGACGTCGACGAACGCCGCCTCCATGCTGGGCAGCACGTTCTGCACCTTGCCGAGGTAGACGTTGCCGACCATGGTGCCGGACGTGGCCCGCGACACGTAGTGCTCCACGAGGACGCCGTCCTCGAGCACCGCGATCTGGGTGCGGTCGGGCTTCTGCCGGACCACCATCACCCGGTCCACCGCCTCGCGGCGGGCCAGGAACTCGGACTCGCTCAGGATCGGCGGCCGGGTACGGCGCTGCTCACGGCCGTCGCGCCGGCGCTGCCGCTTGGCCTCGAGCCGGGTCGAGCCGGAGACGCCCTGCACCTCGTCGGAGCGCTCGCGGGTGCGCGGCTCGCGGACCCGGACGACGGTGTGCACGCCGTCCTCGACGCCACCGGTCTCGGTGTCCCCGGAGCCCTTGCGGCGCCGGCGACGCCGCCGGCGGGTGACCCCGTCGCCGTCCTCGGCGTCCTCCTCGTCCTCGCCTTCGGCCTCCGCGGACTCCTCCGTCGAGGCCTCGGCGTCGGCGTCGTAGCCCTCGTCGGACGGGCCCTTGCCGCGGCCCCGGCCGCGGCGCCCGCGGCGGCGCCGGCGGCGGCTGTTGCCGTCCTCGTCCAGCTCGTCCTCGGCGCCTTCGTCGGTCTCGTCGGCGGCCTCCTCGGCCTCCTCGAGCACCGCCTGCTCGAGGAGTTCGGCGGCCTCCGCCGGCTCCTCGGCGGCCGCGCCGCGGCGGCGCCGGCCCCGGGTGACGCGGCGGACGCCCTCGGCGGGCTCGGAGTCCTGGTCGGCGACCGGCTCGGCGACGGGCTCGGCGACGGCGGACTCGTCGACCGCCGGCTCCGCGGCGACCGGGGCCGCCGTGGCACCGCGGCGGGTGCGGCGCACCGGTGCGGGCGCGGTCTCGGGCTCGGGCGGCATGAACAGCACCGCCGGGGGCAGGGCCGCGGCGCGGCGGCTCCGCGTGCGCGGCGCCGGCGTCTCCTCGACGAACTCGCCGTCCAGCGGCAGCACGCCGATCAGCGGGGCGGCCGGCGTCTGCGTCTCGGCCGGAGCCTCGACCACCGGCTCGTCCTCGACGGCGGGCTCGTCCTCGGCGACCGGCTCGGGCACCTCGACCTTCTTGCGGCGGCTGCGGGTGGCCTTCTTCACCGGCGCGACAGGCTCGCCTTCAGCAGCCTCAACACCCTCGGCGGGGTCCTGCTCGGGTGCGGCAGGTGCGGCAGGCGCCGCGGCCTTCTTGCGGCGGCTGCGGGCCGGCGGCGGCGCGGCGTCGACGGCGTCCGCCGACTCGGCAGACGCGCCCGGCTCGGCGGACGCGCCCGGCTCCGCGCCGGATGCGTCAGACGTCTCGGCGACCGGGGTCGCCTTGCGCCGCGGCGCTCGGGTCCGGCGCGCGGGAGTCGTGCTCTCGGCGGCATCGACGGAAGGAGTTGTGGCTCCGTCCCGTTCACCGCCCTGTGGCTCGTTATCGAGCATGGGGCGCTCTCCAGTTCTGGCGGCCCCGGGCGCGGGTGAGCGCTGCCACGCAGGGTCGCCGCAAGTTTTTCGGCCCCGACCGAGTCGGACGGGCTGCCGAAGTCTGCCAACGCGGACGCAGACCGAAGCGGTCAGCGCCCTCCGATGGTGGCGCCCTCGCGATCCGCTTCCAACGGATCGACGATCTCCCCCTGCGGCGTGAGAGTGCCCTGCGCCAGCCGAGTCACCCGTGGGGGGACCGGCGGCTCCAGGCCAGCCACCACGCGCAGGCCGGAAAGGACGTCATCGGGTCGGACGGCGGGAGTTACCTGCCGCACGACAAGGTCGATTATCGCACACGGTGCCGCCGCGCCCTCGGAAGGTGCGTCAGACTGCTTGCTCACCGCGAAGACGGTCACCGCGGACCGCGCGTCGAACGACCGCCGCCCCTGCTTGGTCATGCGCTCGACCTGCACCTCCTGCGCCGCCAGGAAGGCCTCGACGGCGTTGGCGGCGACCGCCGGCTCGATCTCGGGCAGCTCGATCAGCCAACGGGAGGCGTTGATCCGGTCGGCGAGGCTGCCCTCGGTCGCCCGGACGGCGTCGATGATGTCCAGCCCGGGCGAGAGCGCGGCGTCCAGCGCGACCCGCAGCTCCGCCGGGTCGACCTCGGCCTGCAGCCCGATCTCCAGGTACTCCGCCTCGCTGCCGACGCCGGTCGGGGCCGCGCTCGCGTACGAGATCTTGGGGTGCGGGGTGAAGCCCTGCGAGTAGGCGATCGGCACGGCGGCGCGGCGCAGCGCGCGCTCGAACGCCCGGGCGAAGTCCCGGTGCGAGGTGAAGCGCAGCGGCCCACGCTTGGCGTAGCGAAGGCGGATCCGCTGCACGACCGGGGCCTGGCCGCCGACCGGCTGGTTCTTGGCGATGACGTTTCTCCTGGTCAGTGCGTGTGCGCCGGGGAGCGCAGCCCGTTCGTCGGGGTGAGCGGCAGCAGCTTCCTGCCGGTGGGGCCGATCTGGATCTCGGTGTCCATCGACGGGCAGACGCCGCAGTCGAAGCACGGGGTCCAGCGGCAGTCGTCCTGCTCGTACTCGCTCTTGGAGTCCTGCCAGTCCTGCCAGAGCCAGTCCTTGTCCAGGCCGGAGTCCAGGTGGTCCCAGGGCAGCACCTCGAGCTGCTCGCGCTCGCGGGTGGTGAACCAGTCCAGGTCGACGCCGAAGTCGGGCAGCGTCTCGGCCGCGGCCTCGACCCAGCGGGCGTACGAGAAGTGCTCGCTCCAGCCGTCGAAGCGCTGGCCCTTGTCCCAGGCGCGCCGGATCACCGCGCCGACCCGGCGGTCACCGCGCGAGAGCAGGCCCTCGATCAGCGACGGCTCGCCGTCGTGGTAGCGGTAGCCGATCGCCCGGCCCAGCGACCGGTCGCTGTTGATCTCCTGCTTGAGCATCCGCAGCCGGTTGTCGATCACCTCGGGCCGCTCCATCGCCGCCCACTGGAACGGGGTGTGCGGCTTGGGCACGAAAGCGCCGATGGAGACCGTGCACTTGACGTCCTTGGTGCCGGCGGCGATCCGGCCGGCCTTGATCACCTCGTGCGCCATCCGGCCGATCTGCAGCACGTCGTCGTCGGTCTCGGTGGGCAGGCCGCACATGAAGTAGAGCTTCACGCTGCGCCAGCCGTTCGAGTACGCCGTGACGACCGTCCGGATCAGGTCCTCCTCGGTCACCATCTTGTTGATGACCTTGCGGATCCGCTCGGAGCCGCCCTCGGGCGCGAACGTCAGGCCGGTACGCCGCCCGTTGCGGGACAGCTCCTGCGCCAGGTCGATGTTGAAGGCGTCCACCCGGGTCGACGGCAGCGACAGCGAGACGTTGGTGTCGGCGTACTGCTCGGCGAGGCCGGAGCACATGTCGCCGATCTCGGAGTGGTCCGCGCTGGACAGCGAGAGCAGGCCGACCTCGGAGAAGCCGGAGAACTCCAGCCCCTCCTTGACCATCTGCCCCACGGTGGTGATCGACCGCTCCCGGACCGGGCGGGTGATCATGCCGGCCTGGCAGAACCGGCAGCCCCGGGTGCAGCCCCGGAAGATCTCGACGGCGTACCGCTCGTGCACCGTCTCGGCGAGCGGCACCAGCGGCTTCTTCGGGTACGGCCAGGCGTCGAGGTCCATCGTCGTGCGCTTGTGCACCCGGAAAGGCACGTCCGGGCGGTTCGGCACGACCCGCTGGATGCGCCCGTCGGGCAGGTAGTCGACGTCGTAGAAGCGGGGAACGTAGATGCTCTCCGTGCGCGCCAGCCGCAGGAGCAGCTCGTCGCGGCCGCCGGGGCGGCCCTCGGCCTTCCACTCCCGGATGATGCCGGTGATCTCGAGGACCGCCTCCTCGCCGTCGCCGAGCACGGCGGCGTCGATGAAGTCGGCGATCGGCTCCGGGTTGAAGCTGGCGTGGCCGCCGGCGAGCACGATCGGGTGACTCTCGTCGCGGTCCGCGCTCATCAGCGGGATCCGCGCGAGGTCGAGGGCCGACAGCATGTTCGTGTAGCCGAGCTCGGTGGCGAACGAGAGCCCCAGCACGTCGAAGGCAGCGACCGGCCGGTGCGCGTCGACCGTGAACTGCGGTACGCCGTTCTCCTTCATCAGCGCCTCGAGGTCCGGCCAGACCGCGTAGGTGCGCTCGGCGAGCACGTCGCTCTGCTCGTTGAGCACCTCGTAGAGGATCTGTACGCCCTGGTTGGGCAGGCCGACCTCGTAGGCGTCGGGATACATCAGCGCCCACCGCACGGTGCAGGCGTCCCAGTCCTTGACGACGACGCCGAGCTCACCGCCCACGTACTGGATGGGCTTGCTCACCCGGGGCAGCAGCTGCTCCAACTGGGGAAAAACCGAGTTCACGCTCATGCCATCGCCTCCGCTGACGCTCCGGCGATGACATTCGTCGCGCGCCGAGTTGATTGGGCCCCAGGGTACGCGGCTCAGGGTGCCAACTCGTTCGCGGCCCGATCCAGGTCGGTGGCCAGGAGGTCCTCCCGGAACGCGCACAGTTGCAGCGTCATCCGCGCCGGGCCGCTCGCACCCACCACGAACCGGATCGGGGTGCCCTGGTCGTCCAGGTCGCCGACGAGCGCGTCCAGCAGCCGCACACCCGCGCTGTCCAGGAACGATACCGCGGTCAGATCGATCAGCACCGCGCCCGCGTGGCCGGTCTGCCGGACGATCTCGCGGCCGATCTCCGGCGCGTTGGCCAGATCGATCTCGCCGGCCAGCCGGACCAGGTCGACCGCGCCCAGCTTGGCGAAGGTCACCCACCGTTCGGTGGTCATCGCGCCTCCAGGCGGGCACGCCGCATCGTCACCGTGGTGCCCTCGTCGTGATCGAACGACGCATGATCCATCACCTGGCGAATGAGCTGCAACCCCCGGCCGCGGGCGCCGTCCTCGTTGGTCTCCTGCCACTGGCCCTGGTCGCGGATGCGCACCTCGACGGCGTCGGGCGACACCGCGGCGACCACCTCGACCACGCCGAACGGGTCGTCGCGGTAGCCGTGCTCGATCGCGTTGGCCACCGCCTCCGAGCAGGCCAGCAGCACCGCCTGGGTGCTCTCGTCGTCGACGCCGTTCGCGACCAGCCAGCCGCGCAGGTCCTTGCGCAGCAGCGCGATCTGCAGCGGGTCCGCGCCGATCGAGCGTTCCAGCCGCTCCTCGACGCCGATCGAGAGGCAGAGCAGGCAGACGTCGTCGGAGTGCTCCCGGCCGACGAGGAAGTCCGCCAGGCCCGCGGCCAGCCCGGGCAGCGGCGAGCCGCGGCGGCCCGCGTACGCCCGGGCGAGCACCTCGAAGCCGGCGTCGATGCCCCGGTTGCGGCGCTCGATGAGGCCGTCGGTGTAGAGCAGCAGCCGGCTGCCGGCGGCGAGACGGACCCGGTGCTCCACCCGGGCGCCGCGCCCGGCGCGCGATCCCAGCGCGCCGGACCGGCCGTCGAGCAGGTAGCGCGGCGCGGAGCCGGGCTCGGCCAGCAGCGGCGGCATGTGGCCCGCGCAGGCGTAGGTCATCTCGTTGGTCGACAGGTCGACCTCCGCGTAGGCCACCGTCGCCATCCGGGCGGACTCGACCCGCTCGACGAACCGGTCCAGCCGCTCGAGCAGCCGCGCCGGCCCGGCCTTGGCGGAGGCGAGTGCCCGGATGGCGCTGCGCAGCTGGCCCATGGTGGTCGCCGCGTCGATGCCCCGCCCGACCACGTCGCCGACCACCACGGCCAGCTTGTCCGAGGTGATCTGGAAGGCGTCGAACCAGTCGCCGCCGACCTCGAGGTCGTGCGCGGCGGCCTGGTAGTGGGACTCGATCGCGAACCGGGGATCCGAGGGCAGGTCGTTGGCGAGCAGGCTGCGCTGCAGGGTCCGGGCGATGGCCCGCTCCTGCTCGTAGAGGCGGGAGTTCTCCAGCGCCAGCCCGGCCCGGTCGGCCAGCCCGGCCAGGAAGACCGCCTCGGCGACGGCCGTGCGCCGGCCCGGCGCCATCCGCAGCGCGAGGGTGCCGAACACCTTGCCGTTCGCCACCAGCGGCAGCACGGCGCAGCCGGGGTCCGGGCCCTTCTCGTCACTCAGCTGGGCCTGCCCGCTCGCGAGCACCTCGGTGATCCGCTCGGCCAGCCGCTCCGGGTCGGGCTCGGGCCGGCCGGCGTCGACCACCATCCCGGCGGGGCCGACCTGCAGCCGCACCGACGCCCACTCGGCCATCTCCGGCACCATGCGCTCGATCAGCCGGCGGGCCCGGGGCATGAGCCGGGGCGCCTCCTCCAGCGCCCGGGTCGTCTCCGCCAGGAATGTGGACCGGATCTCGCGCCGGCGCAGGTCGTCGTAGAGCCGGGCCCGGTCGAGCGCCTGCCCGGCCTGGTGTCCGAGCAGCCGGACCACCCGCAGCTCGCTGTCGGAGAGCTCGCGCTGCTCGGCGAAGTCGAAGCTGAGCACGCCGAGCACCTCGACGCCGGCCGGATCGTCGGCGGAGGCGGCGGTCAGCGGCAGCAGCACCACGGTGCCGCGCCGGTCCCGCAGCATCGCGGTCGCCAGGTCGGGGAAGTGCTCCTCGGCCTCCTCGACGGAGCCGATCACGTGCAGGTCGCCGCGCCGGGCCACCTCGGCGACGGCCCGGGACGAACCGCGCGGGATGTCGTCGTGGGCCAGGCCCGCGGGGTCGGTGCAGGCGATCGCGGTCAGCTGGTCCCGGTCGCGGTCACACAGCCAGACCGTCGCCGTGCCCGCGCCGAAGGCCGGCACCGGCACCCGCACGACGGTGTCGGCGACATCGGACTCGGTCGGCGCCGCCGCCAGGTCGGCCACGATCTCCTGCAGCACCCGGACCCGCCGCTCGGAGGCCTCGGCGGCGCGCCGCGCGGCGAGCAGCTCCTTCTCGTACCCGCGGCGCTCGGTGGCGTTGAGGATGGTGGTCTTGATCACCCGCGGCAGGCCGGCCGGGTCCCGGCCCAGGATGGAGTTGGCCAGGATGGGCAGCCGGCGGCCATCGGCGCAGATCAGGTCGAAGGCCACCTCGTGCACGTCGTTCTGCATGCTCAGCAGCGGCGCGTAGTGGGTCTCGTAATAGATCTTGTCGCCGGCGCTGAGCAGGTCGCGGAACCGGCGCCGGCCGATCAGCGCGTGGCGGTTGTAGCCGGTCCAGGCCAGGAACGTCTCGTTGACCTTGACGATCGTGCCGTCGGGCAGGCTAGTCAGGTAGCCGCACGGCGCGTGGTCGTACAGGTCCCCCGGGTCTTCCTCCCAGGGCACCTCCACGTCCTGCGTCACGTCCGGCCCGCCGTCACCACTGTCCGTCATCGCGTTACAGGTAGGCCCTGATGGCGGCGACCGTCTCGGCGGGAGCGCTGAGATTCGGGCAGTGGCCGGTCGCATTCATGACCACCAGTGTGCTCCCCGCGAGGTGCTCGTGAACATAGGCACCCACGACACCCGGCGCGATGACGTCGTCGGTGCACTGCAGGATCAGCGCCGGGGTACGCAGGCCGGCGAGGTCCGCCCGGTTGTCCGACATGAACGTCACGTGCGCGAACTTCTTGGCGATCTCCGGGTCGGTGGCGCAGAAGCTGTTGGTCAGCTCGGCGCCGAGCTCGGGCCGGTCGGCGTTGCCCATGATGACCGGCGCGATCGCGCTCGACCAACCGAGGTAGTTGCTGTCGAGCGACTCGAGCATCTCCTCGATGTCGCTCTTGCCGAACCCGCCGACGTAGTCGCCGTCGTCGATGTAGCACGGCGACGGCCCGACGAGGACCAGCTTGGCGAAGCGCTCCGGCTCGCGGATCGCCGCGAGCACGCCGATCATCGCGCTGACCGAGTGGCCGACGAAGACGACCTCGCGCAGGTCGTGTTCGCGCAGGATCTGCAGGACGTCGCTCGCGTACCCGTCGAGAGTGGAATAACGCTGGTCGTCGTAGGCCGTCAGGTCGGAGCGGCCCGCGCCGACATGGTCGAAGAGCACGATGCGGTGGGTGTCCTGGAACGCCGGCGTGACGTAGCGCCACATGTTCTGGTCGCACCCGTAGCCGTGCGCGAACACCATCGGCTGCCCGCCCGCTCGGCCGGTGATCGTCACCGCGTTTCGCTGAGTCGTATTCACCTTAAGCTCACCACCGGGTCACCATACGACTCCGGGCGGTCCCCCACATCGCCCCCCATGTCCGTCGTTCGCGAAGGATCTTCATCGATTCCGGTACGGGCGGCGACGTCACGCCCGTCGATCGGGTGATTCGATCAACATCGGCGAGGTGGCGGCGCGGCTCTAACCTGGCGGAAGGCGCCCGGACGGCGACCGATGCGACGGCCCGGGATACGAGCGGTGGGAGGAGATCGACGGATGGCCGACCAGCAGCCGGACGAGAGCCCCGCCGCCCCGTCCCCGGCGCCCGAGCCGACCCGCGTGGCGGACGCCCCGGACGACCCGACACCGGCCGAGGGCATCACCGCGGCCCGGTGGAGCGGCTCCGCGGCCGTGCCGCCGCACGTGCCCCGGCGGCCCTGGTGGTCGCGCCGCCGCGAACAGGAGCGACCGCCGCCGCCGGCGGCGGACCCCTGGGCCGGCCGCGACGACCCCTCGACGACGCCCGCGGTGGATCCGTGGGCCGACCAGGACACGCCCTGGCAGGCCGAGCTGCCGTTCCCGGAGGCCATGCCGCCCACCCGGATCGAGGGCGCGATGCCGCCCACCCGCGTCGGGCCGCCCCTGCCGCCGACCCGCACCGACCCGCCGGTCCCGCCCGCACCCGCCGGTCCCCCGACGCCGCCGGCGAGCGCGCCGGCCACGGGACAGCCACCGGCGATCGCGCCGGCGGCCGGAGGGATGGCACCGGCGATCGCGCCGGCCGCGCCCGCCAAGCGCCGCTGGGGCCGCAACCGCGCCAAGAAGGCGCCGGCCGCCCCGGTCAACCGCCTCCCGGTTCAGCCCCGCCCGCCTGCGCCGCCGCCGTACTCCCGCCCGGCCCCGCCTTCGGCGCCGCCGCCGTGGCAGCGCCCCGCGCAGGCCCGCCCGCCGGCGGCTCCGCCGGGCCGGCGGCCACCGCCACCCGCGCGCCGCAAGCGCCGGTGGCCGCGCCGGCTGTTCCTGTTCACCCTGGTCAGCCTGGTCTGCTGCTGCGGCGTGCCCGGCTACCTAGCCTGGCCGGCGGCGTCCCAGTACCCGGTCACGGCGGACCTGCCGGCGTCGATAGCCGACCTGGACCTGCGCGACGACGGCGCGAGCAAGCGGGCCGTCGAACGGCTCACCGAGGAGCTGCGCGGCACCAGCCTGGTGCAGGGCGACGTCTTCGCCGGCATCTACGCCGACGGCCGGGGCAAGAAGGTGACCGTCTTCGGCACGACGGGGCTGCGACTCACCCCGCAGGAGGACGTCGAGGCCGAGATCGCGCACCTGACCGAGGGGTACCGCATCAAGAGCATCGAGTCGTTCGACCTGGGCGAGACCGGCCTGCACGAGCGCTGCGGCGTCGGGCGCAAGGGCGGCAGCGCGGTCGTCGTCTGCGCCTGGGCCGACCACGGCAGCCTCGGCACCGTGCTCTTCACCCGGCGTTCCCTGGCGGAGAGCGCCGAGCTCACCGGCCTGGTGCGCAGCTCGGTGCTCGTCCGCCGATAGGGGTGACCCGCCGGAGGCTACGCCTCCGGCTTCTCCGGCGCCTCCGGCGTGGTGCCGCGCGGCGGCGCGTAGCGGGGCACGTACTCCTGGCCGGTGAGCTTCTGGATCTCGGCCATGACCTCGTCGGTCAGCGTGCGCAGCGCGGTGCGGTCGTCGCTGAGGCCGACCGTCGGGATCGGCGCGCCGAACTTGATCGTGACCTTGCCCTTGACCGGCCGGGGGATGCGCTGGCCGATCGGCTGCACCTTCTCCGTACCGATCATGCCGACCGGGATGATCGGCACGCCGGCCGCGACGGCGAGCCGCGCGACGCCCGTGCGCCCGCGGTACAGCCGGCCGTCCGGTGAGCGGGTGCCCTCGGGGTAGACGGCGACCATGTCGCCGGCCTTGAGCACCGGGATCGCGCCGTCGAACGCCGCCAGCGCGGCGCGACCGCCGCCACGCTCGACCTTGATCGCGCCGAGGCCCTCCAGCACGAACTTGGTGACGTTGCCGCCGACGCCGCCGCCGCGGAAGTACTCGGCCTTGGCCCAGAACGCGATGTGCCGGGGCACGACCGCGCCGAGGAACAGCTCGTCGGCGACGGACAGGTGGTTTCCGGCGAAGATGGCGCCGCCGGACGCGGGGATGTTCTCGAGACCTTCGACGTGCGGCCGCCAGCCGAGTGTCATCGCTTTACCGACAGTGATCTTGCCGATCGAGTAGAGCAGCGGCAACGTGTTCCTCCGGCGGGACTTCCAAGTTAATGAGGGGGCAGTTCGAGGTTATCGGAAACCAACCGGAAAACCCCTGTCGGGGCGACCGCCGGTCGGCTGGGCATTTACCGCCGAAGCAGGCGAAAGCCGAGCCGACCGGCGGCGGAATTCACACCGCCCGGGTGACCGACACCGTGACGGCCTCGCCGTCACCGGCCTCGCCGCTGAATCCGGTCGCGCCCGGGTCGAGCGCCAGCGAGGTCGCCAGCGTCTCCGCCGCGACGAAGTCGCGGTGCGCCTCGACCGCGGCCGAGACCGCCGGCGTGGCGGCGACGAGCAGCGAGATGCGGTCCGACACGTCCAGCCCGGCGTCGCGCCGGGCCTGCTGCACGACCCGGATCACGTCGCGGGCCAGGCCCTCGGCGGCCAGCTCGGGCGTGACCTCGGTGTCGAGCACGACCACGCCGCGGCCGGCCGGCAACGGCGCCGAGTTCTCCGCGTCGGCCGCGACGAGCTTGAGCTCGTACTCGCCCTCCTGCAGGGCGACGCCGGCGACGACCGGCGCGCCGTCGACCAGCTCCCAGTCGCCGGCCTTGACGGCCTTGATGACCACCTGGACCTGCTTGCCCAGGCGCGGGCCGAGTGCACGCGGCACCACGGTCAACACCTGCTGCGAGTACGCGGCGAGATCGGCACTGAGCTCGACGGCCTTCACGTTGACCTCGTCGGCCAGCAGATCGGCGAACGGGCGCAGGGCATCCGCGGCGGTGCTGGCCACGGTCAGTTTCGCCAGCGGCAGCCGTACCCGAAGGGCCTTGGCCTTGCGCAGCGAGAGCGCCGCCGAGGCCACCTCGCGGATCGCGTCCATGGACGCGACCAGGTCGTGGTCGGCGGGGAACGCGCCGGCCGCGGGCCAGTCGGTCAGGTGCACCGAGCGAGCGCCCGTCAGGCCGCGCCAGATCTCCTCCGCGGTCAGCGGCGCGAGCGGCGCCACCACCCGGCAGAGGGTCTCCAGCACGGTGGCCAGGGTGTCGAACGCGTCGGCGTCGCCGGCCCAGAAGCGGTCCCGGGAGCGGCGCACATACCAGTTGGTCAGCGCGTCCAGGTACGAGCGCACCGACGCGGCCGCACCCGAGATGTCGTACTCGTCGAGCTGCCGGGTGGCGTCCGCGACGAGCTCGTCGGTCTTGGCCAGGATGTACCGGTCGAGCAGGTGCGCCGAGTCGGTGCGCAGCGTCGCCTCGTGCCCGGCGGCGTTGGCGTACAGGCTGAAGAAGTACCAGACGTTCCAGAGCGGCAGCAGCACCTGGCGCACCGAGTCGCGGATCGCCGTCTCGGTCACCGGCATGTCCCCGCCGCGCAGCACCGGCGACGACATCAGCATCCAGCGCATGGCGTCCGAGCCGTACGAGTCGAAGACCTCGTACACGTCGGGGTAGTTGCGCAGGCTCTTGGACATCTTGCGCCCGTCGGCGCCCTGCAGGATGCCGTGGCTGAGGCAGTTGCGGAACGCCGGCCGGTCGAACAGCGCCGTGGCCAGCACGTGCATGGTGTAGAACCAGCCGCGGGTCTGCCCGATGTACTCGACGATGAAGTCGCCCGGGTAGTGGTGCTCGAACCAGTCCTTGTTCTCGAACGGGTAGTGCACCTGCGCGAACGGCATCGAGCCGGACTCGAACCAGCAGTCGAGCACCTCCGGCACCCGGCGCATCGTCGACTTCCCGGTCGGGTCGTCCGGGTTGGGGCGGGTCAGCTCGTCCACGTACGGCCGGTGCAGGTCGGTCACGGCGACGCCGAAGTCGCGCTCCAGGTCGGCAAGGGACCCGTACACGTCGACCCGCGGGTAGTTCGGGTCGTCGGACTTCCACACCGGGATCGGCGAGCCCCAGAACCGGTTACGGCTGATCGACCAGTCCCGGGCGTTGGCCAGCCACTTGCCGAACGAGCCGTCCTTGATGTGCGCCGGCGTCCAGGTGATCTCCTGGTTGAGCTCGACCATCCGGTCCCGGAACTTGGTGACCGCGACGAACCAGGAGCTGACGGCCTTGTAGACCAGCGGCGTGTCACAGCGCCAGCAGTGCGGGTACGAGTGGGCGTAGCCGTCGTGGCGCAGCACGACGCCGCGGCCCTTGAGCTCCGCGATGATCGGCTTGTTGGCGTCGAAGACCTGAACACCCTGGTAGTCGGGCACCAGCGCGGTGAACCGGGTGTGCTCGTCGACGGTCACGATCGTCGGGATGCCGGCCGCGTTGCAGACGGTCTGGTCGTCCTCGCCGAACGCGGGCGCCTGGTGCACGACCCCGGTGCCGTCCTCGGTGGTCACGTAGTCGGCGGCGAGCACCTGGAAGGCGTTCGGGCCGGCCTGCTCGACCAGGAAGTCGAACAGCGGCGTGTAACGGCGCCCGGCCAGCTCCCGGCCGAGCACGGTGCCGACCTGCTCGAAACCCTCGAGCTCCTTCGCGTACGCCGGGACGCGCCCCGCCCCGACGATCAGCTTCTCGCCGTCCTTCTCCAGGACCGCGTACTCGATGTCCGGGCCGACCGCGAGCGCGAGATTCGACGGCAGCGTCCACGGCGTGGTCGTCCACACCGCGATCTTCTCGCCGGTCTCCAGCTGGAAAGTCACGGTCAGCGCCGGGTCGGTCCGGTCCCGGTAGACGTCGTCCATCCGGGTCTCGGTGTTGGACAGCGGCGTCTCACACCGGAAGCAGTACGCGAGCACCCGGAAGCCCTCGTAGACCAGGCCCTTGTCGTGCAGGGTCTTGAAGGCCCACAGCACCGACTCCATGTAGTCGTTGTCGAGGGTCTTGTAGTCGTTGTCGAAGTCGACCCAGCGGGCCTGGCGCGTGACGTAGCGCTCCCAGTCCTTGGTGTAGGTCAGCACCGAGGTGCGGCAGGCCTCGTTGAACTTGTCGACGCCCAGCTCGAGGATCTGCGCCTTGGTGGTGATGCCCAGCTGCTTCTCGGCCTCGACCTCGGCGGGCAGCCCGTGGGTGTCCCAGCCGAACCGCCGCTCGACGCGCTTTCCGCGCATCGTCTGGTAGCGCGGCACCAGGTCCTTGACGTAGCCGGTGAAGAGGTGGCCGTAGTGCGGCAGGCCGTTGGCGAACGGCGGGCCGTCGTAGAAGACGTACTCGTTGCCGCCGTTGTGCCCGGCGGGCCGCGCCTCGACACTGGCCTCGAACGTCTTGTCGGCGGCCCAGTGGTCGAGCACGGCGCGCTCGACGGCGGGCAGGTCGGGGCTCGCGGGCACGCCCGCAGCGTCTGTGTGCTTGGGGTAGGCCATCGGTGGTCGCTTCTCCTCGCGCAGCTCACGTGTCGTGGTCTGCGAGGACGAGCCGGAGCCCGCGGTACCACCTCGCTTGGCGCCGCCTTCGCGGCGCCCGCTCGTTCGGCGGCTGTGACGGACCGCGACCGTCCGGTTCTACTGAGGCGAACGCCCGTTCTTCCGGAGACTCCCCGGTGATGGCCGGATCAGTGCCTGAGCACCCAACGATACCGGCTGCCCGTCAGCGCCTCGGTGCGGGCAGGGTCGTGTGCCACAGCGAGACGCCGTCCCGGTCGCGCGGATCCACCCGCAAGGCGTAGCCGTCGACCGGCGGCGGCCCATGCACGAACGCGACACTCGGGACGAACGTCGCATCGAGCGCGTCCGGCCCGAATCCGCCCGCGCCGTGAAGCCCCTGTCACATTCTCGAGCGCTATAGCGTCCTGAGGGGGTAACTACCTACTAGGAGGAGAAATGCCCCGCTTGGCGATCGGCAACGTGGCACCCGGCGCGTACCGCGCGGTGTACGGCATGGAGAAGTACTGCAAGGACAACGTCGACCCGACCCTGTACAAGCTGATCAAGCTGCGCGCCTCGATCGTGAACGGCTGCTCGTTCTGCACCGACATGCACAGCCGCGAGGCGCTCGAGCAGGGCGAGTCGAGCCGCCGGCTCTTCGCGGTGGCGGCCTGGCACGACGCGCCGTTCTTCACCGAGCGGGAACGGGCGGCCCTGGCCCTGACCGACTCGGTGACCCGCCTCGGCGAGCACGGCGTGCCGGACGAGGTCTGGGAGCCGGCGGCCAAGGAGTTCACCGAGGAGGAGCTGGGCAACCTGCTGGTGGCGATCGCCACGATCAACGTCTGGAACCGTCTCTCGATCGCCACCCGCACCCAGCCGCCGACCGACTAGAGCTCCGGGAACCAGAGGGCCAGCTCACGCTTCGCACTGTCGGGTGAATCGGAGGCGTGCACCAGGTTCTCCCGGTTCGACAGCGAGAGGTCGCCGCGGATCGTCCCCGCGGCGGCCTTGCGCCCGTCGGTGGCGCCGACCAGGGCGCGCACGACGGCGATGACCTCGTCGCCGGAGAGGACCAGGGCGGCGAGCGGCCCGTTGGTCATGAACTCCTTGAGCGGCGGGTAGAACGCCTTGTCCACGTGCTCGGCGTAGTGCCGGTCGGCGAGCTCCGCGTCCATGGTGCGCACGACCAGCGCATCGATCGTGAGGCCCTTGCGCTCGAACCGGCCGATGATCTCACCGAGGAGGCCGCGGCGCAGCGCATCGGGCTTGACGAGCACGAGCGTGCGCTCGGCGGAAGTAGCGGTGGACAACGGAAGATCCTCCTGGTCATGGCGGCGCGCCGGTGTTGTCACACCGGGACGTCAGCCTATCGGTACCGCCCGAGGGGCGAGCGGCAACCGCCCTTTCACGGGCGGGCACCGCTACGTAACCTGACTGGTAACCCGGGAGGTCCACAGTGGCAAACCAGAACGGCCGTCCGATCGCGCCCGCGCGCAAACTCGTGGCCGCGGTCGTCGGCACCATCGCGGTCTTCGTGATGCTGTTCGGCCTCGGCATGTCGAGCTGGGCGATCGTCGCGCTGGGCGTGGCGATGCTGGCCCTGGCGATCAGCGTCGGCATGGTCAACGTCGTGCGCCGCGGCGCGCGCGCCTGGGTGGCCGGCACCGCGCAGGTCAAGGCGGTCTCGGACCCGCCGGCCACGTCGATCTACGGCCGCGCCGAACTCCAGATCGTCATCGTGGCCCCCGGCCTGCCCACCTCCGAGGTGACGGTCCGCGACCCCCGGGTGCCGGTCACGAAGTGGCCGCACGTCGGCGACACCCTGCCGGTGACGGTCGACGTCGACGACATGCGCCGGGTCCGCATCAACTGGGACGAGGCGGAATCCCACGAGGCGACCCTCAACGCCCCTCCCCTGTACTACGAGGAGGACCTCCCCGACGACGACCTGCTGGGCGGCGAGCCGGCGCCGCCGCCCTGGGCGACCCGCGACCGCCAGTGGGGCCGCGGCCCCGACGAGCCCCCGCCGCCACCGCCGCCGGCCCAGCGCTCACCGGACCTGGACGACGCGCCCCCGCCGCCACCGCCCCGCACCGCGGAACCGGACGAGTCCCCGTCCCACGTGATCGTCCGCGACGCACCCGGCGGCCCGATCGTCGAGGGCCAGCTGGTCGAGCCGGACTACGACTACCACCAGCCCCTGCCCCAGCGTGCCCGAACCGCGACGGCCGCGCCGCCGCGCCCGAAACCACAATCAACGACAACCCTCGATCCGGATACGCACACCGAGTCGACAGAAGCAGCGACCACCACCCCGCAAGCGGCTACCGGTTCCCCCCAGGCGCCCCACCCCCGAGAGGCAGAGCAGGCACCACCCCCCGCGCCGACCCAGCGCACCGCCCAGCCCTCGCCGCCGCCCCCGGACCCGGAGCCCTCAGCGGCAGCCGCCTCCAGCCCCGCCTCCAGCCCCGCCGACGCAGAGCCGGAACCGGAGCCGGACATCGACCTCCCGCTCGACGAGAGCCCGCAGACCGCCGCCCGCGATCCCGAGATCGACCTCGCCCTCAGCGGCGACCCGGAACCGGCTCCCGAGACCCAGCCGGAGTCCCGCGCGGCGATGGCGAGCGGCCTGATCGCACCCCCGGCCGGCGCCCACCGCTCCGCCGACGACGACCGCCCCGAGCCGGACCAGGACGACTCACCCACAGGCGAGCGCGCCGCCCGCATCCTCGACACCGAGGCACCGCCCGCCGGCACAACAAGATCCGCCGAGGACGACCTGCTCGGCGACCTCGAACCACCCCCATGGCAGGTCCGCGAACACCAAGGCCCCACGGCCACCGCCGCCCCAGACGCCGAGGCCGAACCAGCACCCGCCACGAGTAGAGCTCCTGCCGCCGAGACCGGCGGAGGCTCTGACGCCGCTGGCGAAGATTCTGCCGCTGCCGGCGGCCCGGGATCCGCGATCGACACCGAGGCCGGGCCCGACCGGTCACCATCCGGCGCCGAGCAGGACCCGGCGACCGAGACCAGACCACGCCCGCGGCCCCGCCACAGCACCGGCGACGACCAGATCGCCCACACCGCCGCCGCAGCCGCAGCCGCGCCTACAGCCGCAGCCGCAGCACCGTCCGCCGCCCCCGCAGCGGATCCGCCGCCGACCGAAGCCTCTGCCTCAGCCACCGGCGCGTCCGCGTCGGAGGAGGCACACCACAGCGAACGCCCGAACCCCACGCCCGGTGGCACAACCGGACTGCCGGCGGCAGCGGCCGCGGTCGTCGCCGCCGGAATAGCGGCTTTCGGCAATGCCCTGCGAGGCAGGAAGCACGAGGACCCCGACGCACCGCCTTCTGGCCCGACGCCGTCCCGTGCCCGAGCCGAGGCACCGCCCCCAGCCCCGACGCCCACCACCCGGCCCGACGCACCGCCCCCTGGCCCGACGCTGGCCGGCGCCCGAGCTGAGGCACCGCTCCCAGGCCCGACGCTGGCCGGCGCCCGGGCTGAGGCACCGCTCCCAGGCCCGACGCCGTCCGGCCCTCGGGCTGAGGCACCGCCCCCAGGCCCGGCGCCGGCCACCGCCCGAGCCGAGGCACCACCCCCGGACCCGGCACCGTCCACCCGGGCCACGGCGTCGGCTCCGGCTCCCAGCCCGAGGTCTTCCAGCGCGCGGGCCACGGCACCGCCGCCAGGCCCGACGTCTTCCACCGCGCGGGCCACCGCGCCGCCTCCAGGCCCGGCGTCTTCCGGCGCCCGAGCCGCGACGCCGGCCCCCGCTCCCAGGACTACGACCGCCCGCGCCACGGCACCGCTGCCAAGGCCGGGCCCGTCGTCCTCCACGGCCTGGGTCCCGAGGCCCGCCTCCGGCCCTGTCTCCGCCCCGACCCCGACGCCCCCCTTCGGGCAGGCCCCGCCGTCCGCAACGGATTCCGCCCCCGGCCCCATCTACCGCCCCGCTCAGGGCGCGGCGACGGCCACGGGTGCGGCGGCCACGGGTGCGGCGGCCGCCAGACCCGCGTCCGGAACAAGGCGCGCCAACGGCCCCTGGTCAGACCTCGAGGGCGGCTTCGAACCGGACGAACGCGCCGACGACCTGATCACCGCCTACCCGAGCGCCCGCCCTGGCCCAGCCGGCGCGATCCACGGCGTAGGCATCACGGTCCTGGTCACCAACCTCGAACGCTCGGTGACGTTCTACCGCGAAATGCTCGGCTTCTACGAGATCGACTCCGGCTCGAGCAGCGCGGTGCTCGCCTCGGGCGACACCCGCCTGGTCCTGCGCAAGGTGCACGACCTGTCCTCGGTAGCCGGCCGCCTGATCTACCTGAACCTCGAGGTAGGCGACGTCGAGGCGGTATACGAGGAACTGATGCGCAAGGGCGTGACCTTCGTACACGGCCCACGCCCGGTAAACCGCGGCGGCAAGCTGGAACTCTGGGCGGCCTCGTTCCACGACCCCGACGACCACAACATCGCCATCACCCAATGGCGAGCCATCCGCTGACGCCGACAGCGCGCCCCGCCCCAAGCGGGGCGCGCCACACCCCCAGCGAGTTCAGGGCTCGCGGCGAAACCGTCACTCCGGCTCCGCGGCGCAGCCGACTGCCGCCCGGCCCTCGCGGGGTGGGCGGTCAGCCCAGGATCCTCCGGCGGACCGAGGTCGCGTAGAGCCAGGCCGCGCCGAAGATCAGGCCCAGCGCCGCGAGCGACCAGTGCAGCAGGCCCGCCGCCAGCAGCAGGACCTGCAGCGCCGATCCCGCGTGCCAGGCCCACGGCCGGCGCATGCTGCCGGCCAACACCGCCGCCATGACCGCCAGTGCCACCACCACGCCGACGCCCCAGCCGCTGAGCTCGCCGCCGGAGACGCGAATCGGCTGGATCGCCAGCAGTAGCACGATCGCTTCGAGGGCGAGCGTGCCCGCGCCCAGACCCCGCACCGCCGCCTCAGGATTGCGCAGCCCGGACCGGCGCGACGGACCCCCGTCGACCGGAGCACCGCCGACCGAGTCCCCGTCAAGCGGGGCGCCGTTGACCGAGTCCCCGTCAAGCGGGGCACCGTTGACCGAGTCCCCGTCAAGCGGGGCACCGTTGACCGAGTCCCCGTCAAGCGGGGCACCGTTGACCGAGTCCCCGGCTATCGGGGCGCCGTCAAGCGGGGCGCCGTTCACCGAATCCCCGGCGACCGGGGCCGGGGAGACCGGCTCGGGTGGCGGCGTTTTCACTTCTTCAGCAGCTTCCTGGCGTCGGCGACGGTCACGACCGAGCCGGTGATCAGCACGGCAACGCCGCTGTGCTCGCCGTCCGTGTCCTCCTCGGCCAGGACGACCGCTTCCTCGATCGCGTCCGGCATCGTCTGTGTGACGGTCACCCGGTCCTCGCCGAAGACGTCCATCGCCAGCTGGGCCAGCTCTTCGACCGGCAGCGAGCGCGGTGAGCTGTTCTGCGTCACCACGAGCCGGGCCGCGACCGGCTCGAGCAGCTCGAGCAGGCCGGTCACGTCCTTGTCGCCGAGCACCGCGACGACGGCGACCAGGTGGCGGAACGCGAACTCCTCCTCGAGCGCCTGCACGGTGGCCGCCATCCCGTGCGGGTTGTGCGCGCTGTCGAGCAGGATCGTCGGAGCGCTGCGGACCCGCTCGAGCCGCCCCGGCGCGTCGACGCCGCCGAGGCCCTCGCGGACCAGGTCCGGGTCGAGCTGCTTGTCGGGCCCGGCGCCGAGGAACGCCTCGACTGCGGCGAGCGCCAGTGCCGCGTTCTGCGCCTGGTGCGCGCCGAAGAGGGGCAGGAACACCTCCTCGTACACGCCGCCGAGGCCCTGCAGGGTGAGCACCTGCCCGCCGACCGCCTGGTCACGCCGGATGACGCCGAACTCGCTGCCCTCGCGGGCCACGGTCGCGCCCACCTGGGAGGAGCGCTCCAGCAGCGGCCGCATGGCCTCTTCCGTCTGGACCGCGGTGATCACGGTCGCGCCCGGGTGGATGATGCCGGCCTTGGCCCAGGCGATGTCCTCGATCGTGTCGCCGAGCCACTCGGTGTGGTCCAGCCCGATCGGGGTGATGACGCAGACGCCGGCCTCGAGGACGTTCGTCGCGTCCTCCTCGCCGCCGAGACCGACCTCGACCACCGCGATGTCGACGGGCGCGTCGGCGAACGCCGCGTACGCCATCGCCGTGGTCATGTCGAAGTAGGTGAGCGGCTCGGCGGCCTGCTTGTCGACGAGGTCGGCGAGCGGCGCGATCTCGTCGTAGACCCGGGCGAGCCGCTCCTCGGTCACCGGCTCCCCGTCCAGGCTGATCCGCTCCCGGACGGTCTCCAGGTGCGGGCTGGTGTAGCGCCCGGTGTGCAGGCCGTGCGCGCGCAGCAGGCTGTCGATCATCCGGGCGGTCGAGGTCTTGCCGTTGGTCCCGGTGAGATGGATCGACGGATACGCCCGCTGCGGAGAGCCGAGCACGTCCATCAGGTCCCGGATCTTCTGCAGGTCGAATGCCATGCGGGTGAAGCCGCGCCCGTCGAGCGCGGCGATCACCTCTTCGTAGCTGCTCATGCCGCCGGCAACGCCTTCAGGGCCGCCGCGATCCGCGCCAGGTCGGCCTCGGCCGTCGCCAGCCGATCCTTGATCTTCGCGACCACCTGCTCCGGCGCCTTGCCGATGAACGCGTCGTTGTCGAGCTTGGCGCGGCACTGCGCCGCCTCCTTCTCGGCGACGGCGCGGTCCTTCTCCAGGCGGGCCCGCTCGGCCGCGACGTCGATCGTGCCGCGGGTGTCGAGGTCGACGGTGATGCCGCCGGTGACCGCGAGCGTCGCCGTGGCGGCGAAGTCGGCGGCGGGCGCGTCGAGCCGGGCCAGCGAGCGGATCAGCGGCTCGTGCACGTCGATGCCGACGTTGCCGAGGCCGGTCAGGGCCGCGCTGACCCGCTGGCCGGGGCGCAGGCCCTGGTCCGAGCGGAAGCGCCGCACCTCGGTGACGACCTTCTGCAGGGCGGCCAGCTCCTCCTCGGCCACGTCGTCGACCCGGGCCTGCTCGGAGACCGGCCAGGCGGAGGTGACCAGCGTGTCGGCGCCGGTCAGCACCGTCCACAGCTCCTCGGTGACGAACGGGATCACCGGGTGCAGCAGGCGCAGCAGCTGGTCGAGGACGTGCCCGAGCACCCGGCGCGACCGCGCGGCCTCGGGACCGTCGGTGGCCAGCACCGGCTTGCTGAGCTCGACGTACCAGTCGCAGACGTCGTCCCACGCGAAGTGGTAAAGCGTGTCGCACGCCTTCGCGAACTCGTACGTGGCGAACTGCTCGTCGACCTCGGCGATGACGTGCTGCAGCCGGGACAGGATCCACTTGTCGACGGCCGACAGCTCGGCGGTGTCCGGCACGTCGCCCTCGACCGTCGCGCCGTTCATCAGCGCGAAGCGGGTCGCGTTCCACAGCTTGTTGCAGAAGTTGCGGGAGCCCTGGCACCACTCCTCGCTGATCGGCACGTCCGAACCGGGGTTCGCGCCGCGGGCCAGGGTGAAGCGGGTGGCGTCGGCGCCGTACCGGTCGATCCAGTCCAGCGGGTCGACCGCGTTGCCGAACGACTTCGACATCTTCTTGCCGTGCGCGTCGCGGACCAGGCCGTGCAGCGCGACGACGTCGAACGGCTGCACGCCGTCCATCGCGTACAGGCCGAACATCATCATCCGGGCGACCCAGAAGAAGAGGATGTCGTAGCCGGTGACCAGGACGCTGGTCGGGTAGAACTTGGCCAGGGTCTCGGTCTGCTCGGGCCAGCCCATCGTGGAGAACGGCCACAGCCCGGACGAGAACCAGGTGTCGAGCACATCCTCGTCCTGCTTCCAGCCCTCGCCCGACGGCGGCTCCTCGTCGGGTCCGACGCAGACCACCTCGCCGGCCGGTCCGTACCAGACCGGGATGCGGTGGCCCCACCACAGCTGGCGCGAGATGCACCAGTCGTGCATGTTGTCGACCCACGCGAAGTAGCGCTTGGCCAGCTCCGGCGGCTCGATCGCGACCCGGCCGTCCCGCACGGCGTCGCCGGCGGCCTTGGCGAGCGGCCCGGTGTTGACGAACCACTGCAGCGACAGCCGCGGCTCAACCGTCGTCTTGCACCGCGAGCAGTGGCCGACCGAGTGCTGGTAGGGCCGCTTCTCGGCGACGATCCGCCCGTCCTCGCGCAGCGCCGCCACGACGGCGGGCCGGGCCTCGTAACGGTCGAGGCCCTCGAACGGCCCCGGCACGGTGACCACGGCGCGCTCATCCATGATCGTCATGCTCGGCAGGTTGTGCCGCCGCCCGATCTCGAAGTCGTTCGGATCGTGCGCCGGCGTCACCTTGACCGCGCCCGTACCGAAGCTGGGGTCGACGTGCTCATCGGCCACGATCGGAATGCGCCGCCCGGTGAGCGGCAGCTCCACCTCGGTGCCGATCAGGTGCTTGTAGCGCTCGTCGTCGGGGTGCACGGCAACGGCGGTGTCGCCGAGCATGGTCTCGGCCCGGGTGGTGGCGACCACGATCGAGTTGTCACCGTCGCCGTAGCGGATGGAGACCAGCTCGCCGTCGTCGTCGGAGTGCTCCACCTCGATGTCGCTGAGCGCGGTCAGGCAGCGCGGACACCAGTTGATGATGCGCTCGGCCCGGTAGATGAGACCGTCGTCGTACAGCCGCTTGAAGATGGTCTGCACGGCCTGCGACAGGCCCTCGTCCATGGTGAAGCGCTCGCGGGTCCAGTCGACGGAGTCGCCCAGCCGGCGCATCTGCCCGGTGATCGCGCCCCCGGACTCGGCCTTCCACTCCCAGACCTTCTCGACGAAGGCCTCGCGGCCCAGGTCGTGCCGGGAGAGCTGCTGCGCGGCGAGCTGGCGCTCGACGACGTTCTGCGTGGCGATGCCGGCGTGGTCCATGCCGGGCAGCCACAGCACCTCGAAGCCCTGCATCCGCTTGAGGCGGCTGAGGGTATCCATGATCGTGTGCTCGAGGGCGTGGCCGACGTGCATGGAGCCGGTCACGTTCGGCGGCGGGATGACGATCGAGAAGGGCGGCTTGTCGCTTGCCGGGTCCGCCGTGAAGTAGCCCGCCGATACCCAGTTCTCGTACCGCCGCTGCTCTACCTCGCCCGGCTGGTACTGGGCGGAGAGGCCACCGGTGGGCCGGCTGTCGGGGGTACGGGTGTCGGTCGCTTCGGTCACCCGACAAGTCTACGGAGCCCGCTCGGGTGGGTTGCTATCGCACCGCCCTGCCTGTGGACAACCGGTTGTTACGCTCGCACGATGTCCGAGCGCCCTGGCCATCCGCCGCACACCGAGGCGGACCCGGTAGAGATCACCCCCGAGCCGTTCGCCCTGACCGAGCCGGCCGAGGAGCAGACGCCCGGGCCCGCACCCCGGTCGCGGACCAGGACGATCGTGCTGAGCTCACTGCTCGCGGTCGGCCTGGCGGGCGCATCGGTCGTCGGGCTGGCCGCCTGGCGCATCGCGTCGCAGAAGGACGCCACTCTCAAAGTCCCGGCGGAGGTCGCCGGGTTGAGAGTCGACAGCAGCGAGGACGGCCGGTCGACGGGCGACTATCTGCAGACGGCGCTGTCGGCCGAGGTCGCACTCGACGAGGCGGTCGGTGCCGTGCTGACGGATGGATCCGGCAAGGATGTGCTGTTCTTCGGCGGCACCACGCTGATCTGGATGCCGGAGAGCGACCTGAAGACCGCGTTCGGCCTCATCTCGGACGAGCAGGGCGCGGTGACGGGGCTCCACGATGTTCCGGCCGGCCCGCTCGGCGGAACGATGAAGTGCGGAACGACCAAGTCCGACGGCGCGGATATGCCGGTGTGCGGCTGGGCAGATCACGGCAGCCTCGCGCTCGCGATGTTCCCCGGCCGAACGGAGGCCGACGCCGCGGCCCTGTTCGAGGACATCCGTTCCGCGTCCCAGAAGCGCAACTGAGCCGGCAGGTGAACTAACTCAAATGCAAATACAGCAAAGCCCACCCCGGCAGGGTGGGCTTTGCTGAATACAACGCAGAAAAGGCCCACCCCTTACGGGGTGGGCCTTTCCTATCACGTTAAGTCCGGCGGCGTCCTACTCTCCCACACCCTCCCGAGTGCAGTACCATCGGCGCTGGAGGGCTTAGCTTCCGGGTTCGGAATGAGACCGGGCGTTTCCCCTCCGCTATAACCACCGAAACAGCTATCAGCGACACAACCACACCCACAAAAAAGCCTTCGGGTGGTTGTTTGCTGTGAATCACACAGTGGACGCGGTTCGAACATCAAGTTTGGTGTAGTTAAGCCCTCGGCCTATTAGTACCGGTCGACTGAA
>NZ_JBITLR010000013.1:117761-119156 GCF_044465445.1 Actinoplanes sp. NPDC049668 | reverse complement strand
CGGTCTCATTCCGAACCCGGAAGCTAAGCCCTCCAGCGCCGATGGTACTGCACTCGGGAGGGTGTGGGAGAGTAGGACGCCGCCGGACTTAACGTACAGTCGAGGGCCTTCCCCGGTAGGGGTTGGCCCTCGACTGCTTTTGTGCGTCCGGTCCCTAGTAGCGTTGGACGGACGCGTGCTTGCCGTGCCCCCGACCCGTAGTGGCCCGACCCCGCAGTTGATACCGCTCCGTACTTGATTTGCTCCGGCCGACCTCGCCGACGTTGCGAGGGCCGCCGAACTTGGAAGGACTTGACCCGTGAACCCAGGACCGCAGGACGGCGGCTCCAACAACCGCGACGACGAAGGCCGCAGCGGCCGCGGTCGCGACGGAGGCTCCGGCGCGAACCCCCGTGGTGACCGGGGAGACCGAGGCGGCCCGCGCCGCGAGGGCGGTTTCCGCGCCGGCGGCGACCGTGGCGGCTACTCCGGTGGCGGCAACCGTGACCGGGGCGGCTCCTCGGGTGGCGGCGACCGTGGTGGTTACCGGGGCGGCGACCGTCCGCAGGGTGGCGGCTTCCGTAGTGGCGGTGACCGTGACCGGGGCGGCTCCTCGGGTGGCGGCGACCGCGGCGGTTACCGCGGTGGCGACCGTCCGCAGGGCGGCGACCGTGGCGGTTACTCCGGCGGCGGAGATCGTGGCGGCTATTCCGGTGGCGGTGACCGTGGTGGTTACCGCGGTGGTGACCGTCCGCAGGGCGGTGGCTTCCGTAGTGGCGGTGACCGTGACCGTGGTGGCTCCTCGGGTGGCGGCTACCGGGGCGGCGACCGTCCGCAGGGTGGCGGCTTCCGCAGTGGCGGCGACCGTGACCGCGGCGGCTACTCCGGCGGCTCCTCGGGTGGCGGTGACCGTGGTGGTTACCGCGGTGGTGACCGTCCGCAGGGTGGCGGCTTCCGCAGTGGCGGTGACCGCGACCGTGGCGGCTATTCCGGTGGCGGCGACCGTGGTGGTTACCGGGGTGGTGACCGTCCGCAGGGCGGTGGCTTCCGCAGTGGCGGGGACCGTGACCGTGGTGGCTCCTCGGGTGGCGGCTACCGGGGCGGCGACCGTCCGCAGGGTGGCGGCTTCCGCAGTGGCGGCGACCGTGACCGCGGCGGCTACTCCGGCGGTAGCGACCGCGGGGGCTACTCCGGCGGCGGAGATCGCGGCGGCTACCGCGGCGGCTCCTCGGGTGGCGGCGACCGCGGGGGCTACTCGGGTGGCGGCGACCGCGGGGGCTACTCCGGTGGCGGCGACCGTGGCGGCTATTCCGGTGGCGGCGACCGCGGTGGTTACCGCGGTGGTGACCGTCCCCAGGGCGGTGGTTACCGCAGCGGTGGTGACCGTCCCCAGGGCGGTGGTTACCGCAGCGGTGG
>NZ_JBITLR010000013.1:0-117664 GCF_044465445.1 Actinoplanes sp. NPDC049668 | reverse complement strand
TGGTGACCGTCCGCAGGGTGGTGGTTTCCGGAGCGGTGGTGACCGTCCGCAGGGTGGTGGTTTCCGGAGCGGTGGTGACCGTCCGCAGGGTGGTGGTTTCCGGAGCGGTGGTGACCGTCCGCAGGGTGGTGGCTTCCGTAGCGGCGGCGACCGTGACAGGGGCGGCTATTCCGGGGGTGGCGACCGCGGCGGATACCGCGGCGACCGCTCCGAGGGCGGCGCACGCGGCAGCTTCCAGGGCGGCTCCGGCGGATACCGCGGCGACCGTCCCCAGGGTGACCGTCCCCAGGGTGGCGGTTTCCGCAGCGGTGGTGACCGTCCCCAGGGCGGCGGCTTCCGCAGCGGTGGTGACCGTGGCGGCTCCGGCGGCGGCGACCGCCCCGGATACCGCAGCGACCGCGGCCCGCGCGACGACCGCAGTGGCGGCGACCGCGGCCCCCGCGACGGCGGCTTCCGCGACCGTGGCCCGCGCGACGACCGTGGCCCCCGCGACAACCGTGGACCGCGTGACGACCGTGGACCGCGTGACGATCGCGGACCGCGTGACGATCGCGGACCGCGCGACGAACGCTCCCGTGACGACCGTGGGCCCCGCGGGGAGGGCGTCTTCGTGGAGCGCGAGGACCAGGCCGCGTTCCGGGCGCCGGAACTGCCCGAGGACGTCGCCGCGACCGACCTCGACAAGGAGGTGCGCGCCGAGCTGCTGAGCCTCTCGCGCGACACCGCCGACCGGGTCGCCCGGCACCTCGTGGCCGCCGGCCAGATCATCGACGAGGACTCCGAGCTCGCGCTGCACCACGCCATCGCCGCCCGGCGCCTCGCGTCGCGCATCGCGGTGGTGCGGGAGGCCGTCGGCCTCGCCGCGTACGCCGCGGGGGACTGGACCACGGCGATCGCGGAGCTGCGGACGTACCACCGGATGACGGGCCGGCAGACCCACCTGGCCGAGCTGGCCGACTGCGAGCGCGCGCTGGGTCGCCCGGAGCGGGCGATCGACCTGTTCCGCGGCGCCGAGAAGGAGGCGCTCGACAAGGCCGGCGCGATCGAGCTGCTGATCGTGGCGGCCGGCGCGCGCGGCGACCTCGGCCAGCACGACGCGGCCGTGGCGATGCTGCAGGTGCGTGAGCTGACCGCCGACGAGGACGCCGACTGGGCGGCCCGGCTGCGTTACGCCTACGCCGACGCGCTGCTCGCCGCGGGCCGGCGGGACGAGTCCCGCGAGTGGTTCGCCCGGGCGGCGGCCACCGATCAGGACAGCCTGACCGACGCGGCCGAGCGGCTGCTCGAGCTCGACGGCGTCACGATCGAGGGCGACGACCCGGACGAGGACGACGACCTGGACGGGGACGACAACCCGGCCGAGGCCCGCGCGGACGCCGACGAGGACGAAGACGACGAGGACGACGACGAGGACGACGACCTCGACGGGGCATACCACGACGACGAGTCCGATGAGGACGACGAAGACGACCGGGACGAGGACGACGAGGACGAACCGGTCGACGAGGTCGCCGGCAAGGCCGGTGACGACGAGTTCGTCGCCCACGGCGCCGCGGAGGACGACAAGACCGCGGAGGACGACAAGGCCGTGAAGGACGACGAGGACGAGGACAGCGACGGGACCCGCGGCGGGAAGGAGACCGAGGCGTGAGCCTGGTCGGCGAGTACGACCTGGTCATCTTCGACCTCGACGGCGTCGTCTACCTGATCGACAAGCCGATCGACGGCGCGGCCGAGGCGGTCGAGCGGCTGCGCGCGGCCGGCACGGCGATCGCGTACGCGACGAACAACGCGTCGCGGCGCGCCGCCGACGTCGCCGCACTGCTGACGGGCATGGGCGTGTCCGCCTCCGCCGACGAGGTGCTGACCTCGGCCGGCGCGGCGGCGGCCATGCTCGCCGAGCGGCTGCCCGCGGGGGCTCCCGTGCTGGTGGTCGGCGCGGAGGCGCTGCGGGCCGAGGTCCGCGACGCCGGCCTCACCCCGGTGGAGCGGCTCGAGGACACCCCGGCGGCCGTCGTGCAGGGCTACGGGCCCGACGTCGGCTGGCGGATCCTGGCCGAGGCGTCGCTGGCCGTACGGGCGGGCGCGCTCTGGATGGCGACCAACACGGACCGGACCCTGCCGAGCCCGCGCGGCCCGCTGCCGGGCAACGGCTCGCTGGTGTCGGTGCTGCGCACGGCGCTGAACCGGGATCCCGACGTGATCGTCGGGAAGCCGGCCCCGGCGCTGTTCGAGACCGCGGCGGCGCAGTCGCGGTCCGCGCGGCCGCTGGTGGTCGGCGACCGGCTCGACACGGACATCGAGGGCGCCGTCGGCGCGGGCATGGACTGCCTGCTCGTGCTGACCGGCGTGAGCGGGGCGGCGGATCTGCTGCACGCGCCGCAGCAGCGCCGCCCGACCTACGTGGCGGCCGACCTGTCGGGGCTGTTCGGCGAGGCCGAGGCCGCCCGGATCCCGGCACCCCGGGAGGAGCTCGGCGGCTGGCGGCTGGCGCCCGGAAAGCTCACCGGATCCGGTACGCCGGTGGACGCGCTGCGCCTGCTCGCAGGCGTGTACTGGAACGGCGGCGAGGTGCAGGCCGGCTCGGACGAGGCGGGTGAACTGCTGACCGGCTGGGGACTGCCCGCCTGAACCACGAGCGTTGCCGACGGCCCGTTCCGCCCGTACCGGGTGGACGGGCCGTCGGTCGTCGAGGGCTGTCCGAACGGCGGATAACCGCCGCGCGCGGCCGTCGTTGATCACCGGCAGGCGCCACGCCTACGGGGGATTTCCCCGCCGGGTGCGGCCGGAGATAGTGGACACCCAGAGGTCGGTTCCGACGCTTTGTGGTGGCCCCGACGGGAGTCGACGACCAAGTGGCAGCACGTACACAAAAGGACCGGACGCCCCCGCGTCGAGGCCTGCTGATCTGGCTCTCCGGCGCCGATCCCGACACGTTGGCGCGCAGCCCACGGGAGAAACGCAAGTTCTCCGGGCTCGGCGGCATCGTCCTGACCACCGCGTGCATGGCCGGCCTCTCCGCGGGCTTCGCCCTGCACTCCGGGGTACGCGCGCCGCTGCTCGCCTCCGCCGTGATCGCCCTGCTGTGGGCGCTCGCCATCGCCAACCTGGACCGGTGGCTCGTCGCCGCGGCGGGCCGCCGCGAGCGCTGGTGGGAGAACCTGGCCACGCTGGTGCCCCGCATCCTGCTCGCGCTGGTGATCGGCGCGGTGGTCTCGACGCCGCTGGTGCTGTGGATCTTCCAGCAGGAGATCCAGGCGCAGCTGACCGTCACCCGGCAGGTCGAGCGCAACACCTACGAGCAGAAGCTCAAGACCGACTCCCGCTTCGCGGTGATTCCCGGTCTGCAGGCCGAGGTGACCAGGCTGCAACAGGTCGCGGCGGGCTCGCTGATCGAGGATCTGGTCGGCAAGGACGCCGCGGTGAAGCGGGACCAGGCCGAGTACGACAAGCTCGACAAGCGGTACAACGACGCGCGGGCGGCCGCGATCGCCGAGTTCGACGGGACCGACGGCACCGGGCAGCGCGGCGGCGGCCCGGCGTACAAGACGAAGCTGAAGGCCGCCGCCGAGCTGCGCGACCAGCGGGACTCCGCCAAGGAGCGGCTCGAGCGGTCGAAGAGCGACGCCCTCGAGCGGCAGAAGGCGACCAGCACCAAGGAGCAGGCGACCGCGCAGTCCGACCTGGCGAAGAAGGAATCCGAGCTGGCGCGGCTCAAGAGCCTCAAGCAGGCCGATGAGGACCGCTACCTGATCGACAGCGGCAACGACCGGGGCCTGCTCGCCCAGCTCGAGGCGCTGAGCCAGATCACCGACAGCAACGCGACGCTGAAGACGGCGTACCTGACCCTGCTGCTGTTCATCACCGCGATCGAGATCCTGCCGGTGCTGACCAAGTTCCTGCTCAACATCGGGCCGGCGACCGCGTACGACGAGATCCTGGCGACCGCGGAGAAGAGCGACGTGCAGGCGGCGCGGGCCAGGATCGAGTTCGAGCGGGAGCAGGAGCGCCAGGACCTCAAGGCGCAGGCGGCGCGGCAGGAGGAGATCCGCAAGGAGACCGCCGGCCGGGAGACGCACGTGCAGACGGAGATCCGTAAGCGGGAGCTGGACCGGTGGCGCAGCGACGAGCTGCACCGGCTGAACGGCGGCGCGGAGCCGGCCACCCGCCGGACGCTGCGGTTCCCGGGTCCGCGGCGGGCCAAGGCGGACCGCTCCGGTTATCAGGACTGGCCGGCGGACGAGTCGACGACCCGGGCGGCGGGGCAGGAGACGCACCTGGCGCTGCCGCCGGAGAACGAGGGCGACGGCGAGGGCACCGTGCCGCGCTGGCGTTTCAAGTAGACGGTCATGGCGGGAGGGCCCGCAGAGCCCCGTAGCCCTCCCGCCGTGCTGCGGTCATAAATCGAAAATGCATGGGTTTTCGCCGCGGGTGGGCTCAGGTCTGGAAGTAGAAGTTGCCGACCAGCGAGCCGTCCGGTATCCCGGCGGGCGGCTTCTCCTGGCTCGCCCACGCGCCGATGCTCACGAACTGCAGCTCGGGGTACTCGTGCTGAAGCATGGCCCGCAGCCTCTTGGCCCGGTCCTCGCCGGTGCCGTAGGCGATGATCTCGATCCTCTTCGGCTTGCCCTTTCGCAAGACCTTGAGCTCCAGCTGGTGCCGGAACTCGCGCAGGTCGTCGTCCGGGCTGCTGCGCGACGGCGGCTCCAGGAGGACCTGGATCGGAGCCTCGGCCGCAGCGATGGTCGGCTCGACGGTCGCCGGCGCCGCGGCGGCCTGCGGCTGCTTGCGTACCGGCGCCGGGTCGACCCGCAGGACGATCATCGCGGCCGAGGTCGCGAGCGCCGCGGCCGCCAGGCCGGCGCCGAGGACGAAGACGTGCCGCCAGGTGAGCGCCTGCTCCCGCGGATGACCGTCGAACCAGCGCAGCCAGGATGGCCAGCCGCGGTCCGGGTGCCCGGCGTCCTCGTCGTCCGGCGACCGGAGCCGCCGCGGCGGCTCGACCGGGGTGAACCGGCTCTTGGCCAGCCGCAGCGCGGTGGCGACGTCGTGCGGCGCGCTGTCGTAGCCGATGACGAGGCAACGCTCGGCCAGCGGCCGGGTGCGCGGCGCGTCCGGATCGAGGTCGAGCAGCGCCTCGAGGGCGCCCCACATGATGCGTTTGAGCCGGTTGGTGCGCCGGGCCGAGGGCTGCGCCAGGACGGTGCGGAGCAGCTCGGCGACCCACCCCTCGTCGGCCTTGCCGCGCAGGCCGGCCCGGGTGAGCGTGGCCGTGAGCGGCTGGAGCAGGCGGGCCTCGGAGGGGCGGCCGGGGTGCCGGGACGCGGCTATCCACAGCATCGTCGCGACCTCGTCGGCCGGCAGCGGCTGCAGCTCGCCCGCCAGCGAGACCAGCAGGGCCAGCGGGTTGCGGGTCAGGTTCAGCTCGGCGTCGGCCGTCGGCGTGTACTGGTGGTGATGGTTGAGTTCGCCGATGACGATGTCCGGGCTCGCCGGGAAGTGCTCGGGGTCGTCGCCCGGCGTGAGGCCCAGCTTGAGCAGCCAGTCCCGGGCGGCGGCGAGGTCGCGGTCGTTGCCGAGCACCCCGAGCGGGGTGATCCATTGGCGGGTGTGCTCGCGCAGCCTGTCCGGCTGCCGGTAGCAGCTCAGCAGCAGCGCGGCGAGATGGTCGTGCCAGTCGGTGAGCTCGGGCGCCTCGGCGGTGGGCAGCCCGAGCAGGTTCTCCGAGGTGTCGTCCTGCGCAGCGACCGCGCCGGCGAGCACCTCCTCGGCGAGCGGGGCGGCGAAGTCGGCGCGGAGCCGGGCGATCGCCGCCGCGGGCTCCTTCCCGGCCCACTGCCGCACCAGCTTCCGGTGGTTCGCCGCCAGCCGGCGGACCCCGCCGGGCGTCTCCAGCATGGACGGTACGTCGGGCCAGTCCGGCACGTGGTTGGCGTGGCCCAGCTCGATCAGCATCTCGTCGAGCGAGTGGTCGCCGCTGAGCAGTTCGGGCTCCGGGCGCTTGCCGGTGCTGGCGTAGTGCACCAGGTACTCGAAGCCGCGGCGCACGTCGGCGCGGGTCAGGTGTGCCTTGATCTCGTCCTCGCTCACCGGCCCGCGGCGGAACCAGTGGTCGATGGACTCGGCGCGGTTCGGCTCGCTGCGCCGGAACTCGTCGGGCCAGCCGCCGGACACCACCCGCAGGTCGGCGGAGTCGGGGCGCTGCAGCATGCATGTGGTCCAGGACCAGGCGCGCGACTGGCGCTCGGGCAGGACCTTGAGCGCGGCCGGGATGAGCGCCGCGGCCTCGGCCGGGCCGCCGGCGACGGGTATGGCGGACTGCCGGACCACGACGCCGCCGAGGACCTGCAGCACGGTGCGCTCGAACCAGGCCGCGTCGTGCGGCACCGGCGGAAGACCCTGGTCGCCGGCGGCGAGCTCGCTGCCGGCGGTCCAGGCCCGCAGCGCCGGCATGTCCTCGGTGGCGAACGCGAACCGGCAGGTGCCGGCGACCCCGAACGGCCCCCGGCGGCCCTGCACGACGAAGCACCACAGCCACCGGCCCTGCACCTGTACGCGGCGCAGCGTCCAGATCGGGTGCCCGACGGTCGAGCGGATGCCCTCGGGCGGCTGGCTCAGGTCGGCCTGCAGCAGGCGCTCGGCGGCCGCCCAGTACTCCCGGGGCGCGGGCGGGCCGACCTCGTGCGGGCTGAAGCCGCGGCCGGTCAGGTCCGCCCACTGCACCATGATCATCGACGTGCTCATCGGCGGGCCCTCCCGAGTACGGCGAGCAGGAGCTGGGTGAGTGCGGCGGCACGGTCCTCGACCCGGGGGAAGCGGCTGCGGGGGTCGAGCGGCTTGAGCCGGACGTCGTCCACCGCGATCGGCACCGTGGCCAGCGGCGAGCAGAGGAAGAACCGCAGCGTGATCCAGGGCTCGCGGTGCATGCGGTAGAGGGCGCTCTGCTGGCCGAGTCCGTACGCGAGGCCGCAGCCGACCGCCGACATGATCAGGTCGCGGAGCAGGATCTGCGCGTCGGAGCCGGGCCGCAGGGCGCTGTCGAGGTGCTCGTCGATCGACGGCACCCGGATGTGCTGCGGCACCTCGGCCATCACGTCGCCGCCGGGGATGTGCACCTCGTTGGCGGTGCCGACGTGCACGAGCTTCCAGAACTCGTCGGCCTTGGAGAAGTGGTCGAGCAGGCCGCGGGCGACCTGGACGGCGCGGCGCTGCCGTACGGCGGGCTCGGTCGAGCTGGCGCCCCAGAGGTAGGTGAGCAGCTGCGCGGCGCCGGGGTCGGCCGGCGTCCTGCGCTGCGCCCAGCGCTCGACGGCGAACGCCAGGTAGCTGGCGGTGCCGCGCTCGACGTCGCCGGCCGCGCCGATGTCGTACAACCTCAGGCCCGGTCTCTCCAGCGCGGCGCGGATCAGGTCGCACTTGGTGATGGCGATCAGCATCTGCAGCGGGCGGCCCTCGTCGGTGGCGAAGAGCCCGTCGACCATGGTGATCTGTTCGCCGATGCCGTCCTGGATGGACTCGCGGTTGCCGCGCACGACCTCGGCGCCGTACGCGCTGACGGTGCCGGGCCGCAGGCTGCCGTTGAGCAGCAGGCGCTCCTCGGTGACCGACTCGGTGGCCATCCAGTCGGTGGCGTTCGGCGCGACGGCCGGGTCGACGACCCAGAGCAGGGCGTCGAACGAGCGCAGCATGCCGGCCTCGCGCCGGTTGGTGCCCTGCTCGTCGAAGAGCTCGCCGGGCAGGTCGGCGACCCCGGTCCAGGTGCGCCGGTCGCCGGTGTCGGTGCGCAGCACGAGCGGCTGGCGGAACTGCCGGCCCCACTGCTTGGCGCGGCGCTCGCCGTCGACGACCGTGCGGCGGATCAGCTCCTGTATCGCGCCCAGGGCGTCGCGGAGCTGGTCGTCGAGCATGCCGGCGGGGGTCGCCTGGCGGTCGGTGCCGGTGGGCTGGATCGCCTCGCCGGTGTTGCGGGTCTCGTTGTACTTGCTGATCCGGGCGGTCAGCGGCAGCTCCTCCAGGGGGCTGAGCTTGCGCAGCCGGATCCGGCCGGGGTCGTTCTGCGCGCTCCAGTGCGTCAGGTTGTCGAGGTTCTGCCGCAGCATCCGGACCAGCAGGTAGGTCTTGCCGCTGGCCGGCGCGCCCATCGCGGCGACCATGTTCCAGTCGTCGATCTTCTGCTGGACGTTGTCGGCGCCGCGGGCCGGTCCGGAGTGGAACACCAGCGCCGCGTCGGGGAAGATGTGGCCGCCGCCGCACAGCAGGTAGCTGAAGTCGATCTCGTGCTCGTTGAAGACCGGGTCGGTCGACTCCGCCGGCCGGTAGTTGCCGGCCAGCATCATCACCCGCCACGGCAGGCCGTTGCGGCCGTCGGGCGCGCCGACCTCGAGCCGGAACGACGGCGGCATCAGGAACCGGCCGGTCTGCCGGTCGACCGGGGGCGCGCCGCTACCGAGCTGCTGGCGGCAGACCGGGCAGGCCTTGCCGAAGCGCTCCGACGGGTCCTCGGTCGCCGGCGGCGTCCTGGACCACAGCATCAGGCGACCACGCAGACGACGAGGAACACCAGCGTCGCCGCGGCGCCGCCGACCACGAGGCCGGCGGCGGTGCCCAGCTGCCGGCCGGTCTGCGCGGCCACCTTCAGGTAGTCGGCGACGCCGGCCTCGACCTCATGGAACGCCGGCAGCCGGGCGCCGGGTGCGGCGTCGATCCAGTTGCCGAACGTGTACCCGTACCGGGCGAAGTGCTTGTCGGGCTCGCCGCACCGCCGGGCCACCCGCTCACGCAGCGCCACGCGCCAGGAATCGGTCATCTCATCCCCCGCCCACCAGAAGACCCAGCGCCACCGCGACGGCGACGCAGCTCACACACCAGATCGACGACCAGAGCACGGCCTGGCGCAGCGCCACCTCCTGCGCCCGGGCGCCGATCTCGTCGTACGCCCGGTGCACCCGTTCCGGCCGGGTCGCCGGGCCGCGCTGCGCGTACGCCCGGACCGCCTCGATGTGGCCGGCGTACTCGGGTACCAGTTCGGTGCCGGCCGGCGCCGGGCCGCCGGGCCGGTCGCGGTCGCAGCGCTGCTCGGCCTCGATGACCTCGGCCAGCCACGCCTCGGCCCACGGCCGGGACGCCTCGAGGGCGAGCTGGCCGCGCGGCCCGGTCCCGAACGGCTCGGCCAGCACCGCGATCAGCGGCTCCCAGCGCGGATCCGGCCAGTGCTCGCCCAGCGCCTTGCGCACCGCCGCCTCGCTGTCGGCGACCCGCTGGTACGGGTTGTCGGGGTCGGTGTTCAGCAGGGTGGTCTCCACCCAGTGCCGGCCGGCGAGCGCGCACAGCACCACGATCATCAGGCCGAACCGGTCCTGCGCGTAGAGCAGTCCGGGCGTCAGCCGCCAGGCCCGGGACGGGTCGGTGCGCATCCGGCGCAGGCCGCCGTACTCGTAGAGCTCGGTGCCGCGCAGCACCGGCGGCGGCGGGTCGGCCTGAGTGGCCGCGTCGGTGTCGATCAGCACGTAGCCGCTGGTCTCCTGGTACGTGCACCAGCAGACGTTGTCCGGCTTGAGGTCGCAGTGCGCCCACTTGAGCTGGTGCAGCTGGTCGAGGCCGGCGGCGAGCTGGCGGAAGTCGATCAGGTGCTCGGTGCCGGGCCAGCGCCGCAGCGCCTCCCACCGGAGCAGGTCGATCTGCGGCGAGACGGCCAGCAGGTACAGGTCCGGGCGGGCGCCCTCGCCGATCCAGGACGGCAGCCGGCGGTCCAGCTGGGCGACGACCAGATCGGACGGCGTGCCGAGCCGGGTGGTGACCGCGCCGGAGAACTTCTCGAGCTGGCCGTCGCCGCGGACCACCTGCACCGGCACCACCGCCCAGGGCGGCTCGATCGGGGTGCGGTGCGCGTGGTCGCCGAGGTACTGGTTGGCCCGTTGCAGCGCGCTGGCCTGCTCGTGCAGGTGCTGGCGCAGGGCCTCGGCGTCGCCGAGGTCGGCGCAGCCGTAGATCTTGACGTGCCAGTTCTGCCAGCCGCTGCGCTCGTTGGTCGCGGTGGTGAAGATGACCTCGGTGCGGATCCGGCGCAGCTGCCCGGACTCCCCGGCGCCGATCAGCGGCACGTCGAAGTCGACGGACTTGCGGTCGGCGGCCGGCGGTGGAGCGACGGTGAGCTGGACGTGCCAGTGCGGCCCGCTCAGGTCGATGACCATCGCGGGTTCCTGCTCGTCAGCCACGGCCACCGTCCCAGGCGAGTAGGTAGTCGAGCCGGGTCGACGAGGCGGCGCCGTCCGCGTACTCGATCGAGCCCGCCGGGCCGGCCGCTATCGGCCGGCCGTTCGCGCGCAGCGGCGTCCCGTCGATGCGGACCAGGTAGGCGGGCCGGACCCGGGACCGGGCGAACTCCACCTGGTGGCCCTGGTGGCGCAGGTAGACCAGCTCGCCGCGGGGCAGGAACGTGGCGTACTCGGGCAGGCGCACCGAGGCGTCGTGCCGGCTGCCGGTCCAGCGGCCCAGCGGCACCCAGCCGGGCGCGGACGCGAGGTGGCAGACCCAGTGGAAGTCGGCGCCGTAGCGCAGCGTCAGGTGCACGGTCTCCGGCGGCGGCTGCGCCGGCGCCACGGGCACCTCCTGCGACTCGATCCGGGTCTGCGGCAGCGCCTGCCTCGGTGCCGGCAGGGCCGGCGGCTGGATCAGGAACCGGTGGCCGGGATCCTCGGGCAGGCCCGGGTCCACGGTGCACACCACCGAGACGACCCGGGCCAGCGGCAGCCACCGGTGGGTCGACGGGTGCACGATGCGGTGGACCTTGCCGGCGAAGTCGCGGCCCATCGGCGTACGGGTCGCGACGGTGACCGAGATCCGCAGCGAGCGCGGGTCGACGTCGCCGGTGACGACGACCGCGCAGTAGCGCTCGACCGCGGACCGGAACGCGCCGAGCACGGCCCGCTCGAAACGCGGGTCCGGACTCATGCGGCTTCTCCGATCTTGGCGGCGGTTTTCGGCTGAAGAGGGAATGCACTGCGAACCGGTCGGGTCACGCCGCCGGAAACCAAAAGGTAAAGCAGCGGCCGGGGATCACGTAAATGGCCGAATGTCCGCGGTTGACACCGGACGGGTGACAGGACACGTCCGGGGTAGCCGCAAAGGCCGCGTGGTACGGGCCGTCCGGTCCCTTGATGAGATCGGAATTCGCAGCTCGACGGCGGTGCGTGAGCGCGGGCGGGCGGCGCCGGGCGGCCATTCACAAGAATGGCTCGGATAGCCGGGTCCGAATGCGCTTCCCCGGACTTCACCCGGCCGAATGACGGCCATTCGGACGGCCCCGTCACGCCGAAGGTCGAACAACGGGGAGCGTGTCGCCTGTGGATCTAGTCGACCAGCCCGGACTGATAGGCGAAGACCACCAGTTGCGCGCGGTCGCGGGCGTGCAGTTTCACCATCGCGCGGCTGACGTGTGTGCGGGCGGTCGCCGGGCTCACCGTCAGGCGGGCCGCGATCTCGTCGTTGCTCAGGCCCTCGCCGACCAGGCCGACGATCTCGCGCTCGCGGTCGGTCAGCGTGTCCAGCCGCGGGTGCGGGCGCAGCACCCGGGCCGGCCGGGCCGCGAACTCGCGCACCACCCGCCGGGTCACCGACGGCGACAGCAGCGCCTCGCCGCCGGCGACCAGGCGGATCGCGCGGACCAGCTCGGCCGGCTTGGTGTCCTTGGTGAGAAAGCCGCTGGCGCCGTTCCGGAGCGCGTCGAACACGTAGGCGTCGACCTCGAAGGTGGTCAGCACGATCACCCGGGTGCCGGCCAGCGCCGGGTCGGCGGCGATCCGGCGGGTGGCCTCGATGCCGTCGATGCCGGGCATCCGCACGTCCATCAGGACGACGTCGGGCCGGTGCGTGCGGGCCTGCTCGACGGCGCCGAGCCCGTCGGCGGCCTCGCCGGCCACGACCAGGTCGTCCTCGCTCTCCAGCAGCGCCCGCAGGCCGATGCGGACCAGGTCCTGGTCGTCGGCGAGGACCACGCGGATCGGGCCGGCGGCGTCGCCGGCGGGCCCGGTCACCGGCGCACCGGCAGCGTCGCCAGCACGGCGAACCCGCCCTCGGGCCGGGGCCCGGCGGTCAGCGACCCGCCGAGCGCCGCGACCCGCTCGCGCATCCCGGCGAGCCCGTGTCCCGGCGTGACGGCCGCCGGGCCGCCCCGGCCGGTGTCGCTGATCGACACGGTCACGTCCTCGTCGGTACGGGCGACCGAGACCGACGCCGAGGCGGTGCCCGCGTGGCGCAGCACGTTGGTCAGCGACTCCTGCACGATCCGGTAGGCGGCCAGGTCGACCGCCGCGGGCAGCGACTCCAGCCGGCCGGCCAGCTCGACCGTCACCGGAACGCCGACCGAGCGGGTGCGGTCGACCAGCTCCGGCAGCCGGGCCAGCCCCGGCGCCGGGGAGCGGTCGTCGAGGTCGTCGCCGCGGCGGACCGCGCCGAGGGCGGCGCGCAGCTCGTCGAGGGACTCGCGGCTGGTGCGGCTGATCGCGGTGAGCGCCGCCTCCGCCTGCCCGGGCTGCTTGGCCAGCAGGTGCAGGGCGATCTCGGCCTGCATGTTGATCGCGGCGAGGCCGTGGCCGACCACGTCGTGCACCTCCTGGGCGACCCGCAGCCGCTCGGCGTCGGCCAGGCGGCGGGCCTCGTCGCGGCGGTTCTGCACCCGCTGCTCGCGCCCGACGCGCACGGTGACGCCCACCGCGAGCGGGCCGGCCACCCAGGCGAGCGGGGGAGCCACCGAGTCCAGGCTCAGGCCGCCGCCGATCAGGCCGCCGACGATCACCGCGGCGAACGCCAGCGCCGCGGCGGCGGCCGCCTGCCGCAGCGGCCGGTGCGCGCCGACCGAGTAGACCGCGACCAGCAGGCTCAGCAGGATCGGCCCGAACGGCTGCCCGCCGAGCAGGTAGACGCCCACCGCGGCCGCGCAGACCGTCAGCGCCGCGACCGGCGCGGACCGGCGGGCCACCATCGCCAGCGCCGCCGCGACCACCAGGACGTAGGCCCACCCGGGCACCGAGTCGATGCCCTGGTTGCGGCCCGCCGGCGCCGTGCCGATCAGGCCGATGCCCGCCAGCGCACACGCCAGCAGGGCGTCCGGCAGATATCTCCGCACCCGGTTCATGTCGTTCACAGGATGTCACGGCGGCGCAGCAGCGCGCCGCCCAGCGCGGCGAACGCCAGCAGGTACCCGGCCACGACCGCGGCCGCCTGCCCGCCGCCGACGAGCGCCGCGACGCCCGGCGTGTCCGTGCCGGCGCCGAGCGCCGCGACCAGGGAACCGGCGTTCGGGCCGGGCAGGGCCTTCTGCGCCCGCGCCACCCAGTCCAGCAGCGGCGCGGCGATCAGGGCGAGCAGGTTCTGCACCGCGAGCAGCCAGACCAGGCCGAGGCCGACCGGCAGCGCGACGCCGCGCAGCGCGATGCCGAGCAGGGCGCCGAGCACCGTCCACATCGCCGCGATCAGCCAGCCGGCGCCGACGCCGCCGGCCAGGTCGGCCACGCCGGGCCAGTCGACCGGCCGGTCCTCGGCGAGCGCGACGAGCAGGCTCGCCGGCGCGCCGGCGGCGAAGACGGCGACCACCCCGGCGAGCGCGGCCAGGCAGAGGGTCACCAGCTTGGCGGCGTACACCCGCAGGCGGTCCGGGTCCTGGGTCAGCACGGTCTTCCAGGTGCCCCAGGCGTACTCGCCGCCGGCCGCGAGCACGCCGGGGATCAGCATCAGCGCGCCGAGGAAGACCGGCAGGCCGCCGATCGAGTTGCCGACCAGCCGGTCGGGCAGCAGGGCGTCCAGGCCGCGGTCGGCGCGCGGTCCGCCGGTGCCGCCCGCGTACCCCGCGTACGGGATCAGGTAGGTGAAGGTGACGCTCAGGGTGAGCGCGATCGCCAGCAGCGCCCAGGTCGCGGGCCGGCGCACCAGCTTGAGCGTTTCCGCGCGGATGTGGTCAGTCATCGCCTGCCGCCTCCGGTCAGGGCGAAGAAGGCCTGCTCCAGGCTGCGTTCGCAGGCGCGCAGCTCGCTGACGGCGATGCCCGCGCCGACCAGCGCCGCGTTCACCTCGGCCGCGCGGTCCGGCGGGACCGCGAGGTCCAGGCCGTCGCCGGTGACCCGGACGGCGTCGGCGCCGAGCAGGTCGCGGGCCCGGGCCGCGGCGGCGTCCAGGGGAGCGGCGACCAGCCGCAGCGTGCGTTCGCCGCGCAGCTCGGCGACCGTGCTCTCGGCCACCAGCCGGCCGTCGGCGATGACACCGACCCGGTCGCAGAGCTCCTGCACCTCGGTCATCAGGTGGCTGGAGAGCAGCACGGTGCAGCCGGCCGCGCCGAGGCGCCGCACCAGCAGGCGCATGTCCGCCATCCCCGCCGGGTCGAGGCCGTTGGTCGGCTCGTCGAGCACGACCAGGCGCGGGTCCTTCAGCAGGGCGGCGGCCACGCCGAGCCGCTGCTTCATGCCCAGCGAGTAGGTGGCGTACCGGTCGCCGGCCCGGCCGGTCAGCTCGACCTGGTCGAGCACGGCCGCGATCCGGGCGGACGGCACGCCGGCGTGGCGGGCCAGCACGCGCAGGTTGTCGCGACCGCTCAGGTACGGGTAGAAGGCCGGGCCCTCGATCAGCGCGCCGACCCCGTCGAGGCGCCCGGGCGGGGCGCCGAACAGGCGCACCTGCCCCGAGGTGGGCCGGACGAGGCCGAGCAGCATGCGCAGGGTGGTGGTCTTGCCGGCGCCGTTGGGCCCGAGGAAGCCGTACACCTCGCCCGCGCGGACGGTCAGGTCCAGGGCGTCGACGGCGGTCACCGCGCCGTACCGCTTGGTCAGGCGCCGGGTCTCGACGGGAGCTGTCATGGTCCCATCGTCGTGGCGGAGCGGCCCGGCGGCGTCCGCCCCAGCGCGGCCCGGTGCCTACGTCGCTGGACGTATGTCAGAGGAGTTTGCGCAGCTTCAGCAGGTCGAACGGGTTGGCCTTGATCGAGACCTGGCGCGACGCGATCGCCTTGGTGACGTCGAGCCGGCCGGTCACCAGCGCGATCAGCTCGTCGCTGTCGGCGGTCAGGGCGATCTTCGCCTTGGGGTCGTCGCCGTCGGCGATGTCGACCAGGCGGCCGCCGTCGAGCCGGGCGTGGAACGCGGTCTCCAGGTCCGGGATCCGGCAGGCGAGCGTGCGGTCGAGATCGAGCCGGCCGCGGGTCTCCGCGCTCGCGTCCAGCCGGGCCGCAAGATCATGTAATGCCTGCCGGCACTCGTCCACGCTGGCCAATTCCCCGACCTCCTCCGCGACACCTTGACGCACCGCACGGTACCGCAGCACGCCCGCGGTCCGGCCCGGTAGCGTGGCAGCAGCGCAACGGCGTGGCGGAGTCGGAGGGGAGTTGACATGCAGGACGCATGGCGGGCGTATCTCGAGCTGGCGCTCGGACTGACCGAGGCGCCGCGCAAGAAGGCCCAGCGGGTCGCGGGCGACCTCGTGAACCGTGGCGGCGCGACGGCCGCGCAGCTGCAGGGCCTGGTCGAGGACCTGTTGTCGACGGGCGTGGCCAACCGCGAGGCGCTGACCAACATCGTGCGCTACGAGGTGGACCGCGCGCTGGGGCTGGTGGGGCTGGCGACGGCCGACGAGGTCTCCGACCTGACCGACCGGGTGCGCGACCTGGAGCGGCAGCTGCGTGACGCCAGGTCGCGGGCGGCGCAGAACGGCGAGCCGGCCGTGATCGTGCCGCCGGCCAAGAAGGCCGTGGCGAAGAAGGCGGTCGCGAAGAAGGCGGTCAAGGCGACCCCGAACGCGATGCCGGCCGCGGGTGCGCCGGTCACCCCGACGCGCGCGGCGCCCAAGCAGGCGGCCCCCGCCAAGGCCGCCGACACCGACACCGCCCCTGCCCCCGCTAAGGCCGCGCCGGCGAAGACAGCCCCTGTCAAGGCCGCGCTGGCGAAGACAGCCCCTGTCAAGGCCGCGCCGGCGAAGTCAGCTCCCGCCAAGTCAGCTCCCGCCAAGTCAGCTCCCGCCAAGGCCGCTCCGGTCAAGGCCGCTCCCGCTAAGACGGCTTCCGCCAAGGCCGCTCCGGGTAAGGCGGCGCCGGGCAAGGCGGCCAAGGCCGCGCCGACCAAGGTTGGTCCGGGCGAGGCGGTCGGTGTAGAGGCAGGCCCCGCCGGGTCGGTGCCGCCGGCAGGCCCGTCGGATGCGCCGCCGTCGGGCGGGATCGGCACCCCGGCCGGGACCGCCGCCGCGCCGACCGCGCCGGTGAAGGAGGCCGCGGCCGCCACGTCGCTCCCGCCGGTCGCCAAGAAGACCGCCGCCAAGAAGACCGCGGCGAAGAAGACGGCCGCCAAGAAGGCCGCGCCGAAGACCACCGATTCCGCCGCGCCGGAGGCAACGCCGTGACCTACCCGAACCAGCAGCCGCCCGCGAGCCCGCGTCCCGGGCCGCCGCCCGGCGGCTTCCGCCCGGGACCGCCGCCGCAGCACCAGGCGCCGGCACACCGCCCGGAGCAGACCGCGCACGGGTACGACGACGCTCAGCCGGTGGCCGGCGCCGAGCGCGGCGAGGGCGGGCAGGGCACCGGGCACCCCGCCGTCGACGCGGTGCTGCGGTCGCTGGCCAACGCCGCCACGCTCGCGCCCGCCGACCAGATCGCCGAGTACGAGGCCGCGCATCAGGTGCTCCAGGAGACGCTGGCTAGCATCGACCGCTGACCCCGTACCCGAAAAGTTTGGATCCGATGGCCCGCCGTGCGCGTCTCGACGCGGAATTGGTTCGTCGCAAGCTGGCCCGGTCCCGGGACCAGGCCGCCGCGCTCGTCGCGGCCGGCCGGGTCCAGGTCCGTGGCACCGTGGCGCAGAAGGTTGCCACCATGATCGACCCGGCGGACCCGGTCGTCGTGACCGGCGACGATCCGGCCGACGAGTACGTGTCCCGGGGCAGCCACAAGCTCGCCGGGGCGCTCGCCGCCTTCACCGGGCTCGCGGTCGCGGGCCGGCGCTGCCTGGACGCCGGCGCGTCCACCGGCGGCTTCACCGACGTGCTGCTGCGCGCGGGCGCCGCCCGCGTCTACGCCGTGGACGTCGGTTACGGCCAGCTGGCCTGGTCGTTGCGTACCGACGAGCGGGTCATCGTCATGGACCGCAGCAATGTGCGCATCCTGCATCCGGACGTGCTGGACGGACCGGTCGACCTGACCGTCGCCGACCTGTCGTTCATCTCGCTGCGCCTGGTGCTGCCCGCGCTGGCCGCCTGCACCGTCGCCGACGGTGATCTGGCGCTGATGGTCAAGCCGCAGTTCGAGGTCGGCAGGGAGCGGGTCGGCTCCGGCGGCGTCGTGCGCGACCCGCTGCTGCGCGCCGAGGCGGTCCTCGACGTCGCCGCGGCCGGCGCCGAGCTGGGCCTGGGCGTCGCCGGTGTCGCGGCGAGCCCGCTGCCCGGTCCGAGCGGCAACGTGGAGTTCTTCCTGTGGTTCCGCCGGGACGCCCCGCCGGCCGACGAGGCCCGCGTGCACACCGTGGTCGCCGCCGGCCCGTCCGGGCCTGTAGCCTCCGCCGGGCCGGCATCGCAGTCGGTCCCTGCCCCGCTGGAGGATTCGTGACGCGGTCCGCGTTGCTGGTGACACATACCGGTCGCCGGCAGAGCACTCAGCATGCCCAGACCGTCGCCCGCGACCTGGTCGCGGCCGGTTTTGAGGTACGGGTGCTCGCGCCGGAGGTCGCCGACCTCGAGCTGCCCGCCGGCGTCACGCCGGTCGACGACCCGACGGCCGCGGAGGGCGTGGAGATCGTCTTCGCGCTCGGCGGCGACGGCACGTTCCTGCGCGCGGCCGAGCTGGCCCGACCGGCGAAGGCGCCGCTGCTCGGCATCAACCTCGGCAAGGTCGGCTTCCTGGCCGAGGCCGAGCTGACCAACATCGACCAGACGGTGCGCGACATCGTCGCCGGCGACTACACGGTCGACGAGCGGCTCACCCTCGACGTGCGCGCCGAGTACGACGGCCGGCTGATCGCCGACTCGTGGGCGCTCAACGAGGTCAGCGTCGAGAAGGGTCAGCGGGCGCAGATGCTCGAGCTGCTCGTCGACGTGGACGGGCGGCCGCTGTCGCGGTACGGCTGCGACGGCGTCGTGTGCGCCACGCCGACCGGCTCGACGGCGTACGCGTTCTCGGCCGGCGGCCCGGTGGTGTGGCCCGAGGTCGAGGCGCTGCTGCTCGTGCCGATCAGCGCGCACGCCCTGTTCAGCAGGCCGATCGTCACCGCGCCGACGTCGCGGTTCGTGCTGACCGTCGACCCGTACACGTCGTTCGCGGTGCTCTGCTGCGACGGCCGGCGCACCTGGGACCTGCCGCCGGGCGCGCAGGTCACGGTCCAGCGTGGTGAGCTGCCGGTGCGGCTGGTCCGGCTCGCGCCGCGGCCGTTCACCGACACGCTGGTGGCCAAGTTCGGGCTGCCGGTCGACGGCTGGCGGGGCAACCGACGCTAGACGCGGCGCGGGGGCGGTGGGCAATTGTCGGTGTGCACCGATACCCTTCGGCCTGTGCTGGAGGAACTGCGCATCACCGGGCTTGGCGTCATCGATGACACGACACTGCGACTGACCACGGGCATGAATGCCATCACCGGTGAGACCGGCGCCGGCAAGACCATGGTGGTGACCGGGCTCGGGCTGTTGTTCGGCGGCCGGGCCGACGCCGGCCGGGTCCGCGCGGATCCCGGCCGGGCGGTGGTCGAGGGCCGGCTGCGGCTGACCGGCCCGCTCGGCGACGCCGTGCAGACGCGCATCACCGAGGCCGGCGGCGAGCTGGACGACGACGGCACGGTGCTGCTCAGCCGCACGGTGACCATCGAGGGCCGCTCGCGGGCGCACGTCGGCGGGCGCGGCATGCCGGTGTCGATGCTGGGCGAGGTCGGCGAGCAGGTGGTGGCCGTGCACGGCCAGTCCGACCAGCTGCGCCTGCTGCGCCCGTCCGAGCAGCGCGCCGCGCTGGACCGCTTCGCCGGCGCCGAGCACGAGAAGCTGCTGGAGACCTACCGGGAGGCGTTCACCCGCTGGCGCGCCGTCGTCGAGGATCTCGCCGACCGGCGCCGGCACGCGCGCGAGCGCAGCCAGGAGGCCGACCTGCTGACCCTCGGGCTCGACGAGATCAGCCGGGTGGACCCGCAGCCGGGCGAGGACGACGACCTGCGCGCCGAGGTGCAGCGCCTCGAGCACGCCGAGGGGCTGCGCGCGGCCGCCACGATCGCCGCGCAGGCGCTCGCCGGCGGCGTCGAGGCCGCCGAGGAGACGCCGGACGCGACAGTGCTGCTGGGCACCGCGCGGCGCACCCTCGAGGCGCAGGCCGCCGTCGACCCGGCGCTCAGCGAGCTGGCGGCCCGGATCGAGGAGGCCGCCACGCTGGTCGGCGACGTCTCCGCGGAGCTGTCGGCCTACCTGAGCGCGCTGGACGCCGACCCGGCCCGGCTCGAGGTCATCTACGAGCGGCGGGCGGCGCTGCGGGCGCTCACCCGCAAGTACGCCGACGACGTCGAGGGCGTCATCGCCTGGGCGGAGAACGCGCGGACCAGGCTGGCCGCGCTGGACAGCTCCGACGAGCTGCTCGAGGAGCTGGACCGGGAGCGGCTGCGCATCGCGGCGACCGTCGGCGAGCTGGCCGGGCGGCTGACCGCGGCCCGGGCGGAGGCCGCCGGGCGGTTCGCCGAGCAGGTCAGCGTCGAGCTGACCGGGCTGGCCATGCCGCACTCCCGGGTCGCGATCGCCGTGCTGCCGCGGGCCGCCGGACGCGACGAGCCGACGGTGACCGTCGACGGCGGCGAGCTCGCGGTCGGGCCCGACGGCGCGGACGAGATCGAGCTGCGGCTGATCGCACACCCGGGCGCGCCGGCGCTGCCGCTGCAGAAGGGCGCCTCCGGCGGCGAGCTGTCCCGGGTCATGCTGGCCATAGAGGTGGTGTTCGCCGGGGCCGGCGGGCCGCCGACGCTGGTGTTCGACGAGGTCGACGCCGGCGTGGGCGGGCAGGCCGCGGTGGAGATCGGCCGGCGGCTGGCCCGGCTCGCCCGCACCCACCAGGTGCTCGTCGTCACCCACCTGCCGCAGGTGGCCGCGTTCGCCGACCGGCACCTGGTCGTCGCGAAGGACACCGGCGGGGCGATCACCACCAGCGGGGTGCGCATCGTCGAGGAGACCGAGCGGGCGCGGGAGCTGGCCCGGATGCTGGCCGGCCTGCCGGACTCGGACCTGGGCATCGCGCACGCCGAGGAGCTGCTGGCGGTCGCCGACCGGGAAAAGCGCGGCTGACCGGGCCCGTGAACGGTGAATACTGCGCAGAGTGACGGCTGTTTGTCGCTTTTGTCGGTGACCTTGTGCATGTCGCGTGGGTGATGCATGAAATGGCATGTCAGGATGGCCGGGATGCGACTTCCCACCTTGCGCCGGACCCGGAGCGTCGAACCGGGAACTGTCTCCGGCACCGCCCGACTCGACCGCCGGACCAAGCGCCTGGTTGGACGGCTGCGCCCGGGTGACATCGCGATCATCGACCACGTCGACATCGACCGGGTCGCCGCCGACTCGCTGGTCGCCGTCGGCGTCGCCGCCGTGCTCAACGTCAAGCCCTCGATCTCCGGGCGCTACCCCAACCTCGGACCCGAGGTGCTGATCCAGGCCGGCATCGTGCTCGTCGACGACCTGGGCGACGAGGTCTTCGACCGGATCAGCGAGGGCGCCCTGGTCAGCATCGACGGGGACACTGTGCTGCTGGACGGCGAGCCGGTCGCCAGCGGCATCGCGCAGGACACCCAGACCGTCGCCGCCGCGATGGCCGACGCCCGCGAGGGCCTGTCCGTGCAGCTCGAGGCGTTCGCCGCCAACACCATGGACTACCTCAAGCAGGAGCGCGACCTGCTGCTCGACGGCGTCGGCGTGCCGGACGTGCAGACGCAGATCTCCGGCCGGCACGCGCTCATCGTCGTGCGCGGCTACGACTACAAGGCCGACCTGGACGTGCTGCGGCCCTACATCCGCGAGTTCAAGCCGGTGCTGATCGGCGTCGACGGCGGCGCCGACGCGCTGGTCGAGACCGGCTACACGCCGGACATCATCATCGGCGACATGGACTCGGTCACCGACGACGTGCTGCGCTGCGGCGCCGAGATCATCGTGCACGCGTACCCGGACGGGCGGGCGCCCGGGCTGGACCGGGTGCACGGGCTCGGGGTGCCCGCGGTGACGTTCCCGGCGGCGGCGACCAGCGAGGATCTGGCCATGCTGCTGGCCGACGACAAGGGCGCCACGCTGATTGTCGCCGTCGGCACGCACGCCAACCTGGTCGAGTTCCTGGACAAGGGCCGCGGCGGCATGGCCTCGACGTTCCTGACCCGGCTCAAGGTCGGCGGCAAGCTGGTCGACGCCAAGGGTGTGAGCCGGCTCTACAAGCAGAACATCTCCGGCTCGTCCCTGCTGCTGCTCGTGCTCTCCGCGATCGCGGCGATGGCCTCGGCGGTCGCGGTTTCCACGGTCGGCAAGGCCTATCTCTCCGTGGTGTCCGAGTGGTGGGACAATCTGGTCTTCCAATTAGGGCAGCTCTTCTAATCCGCGAGTGACCAAGAGGCTTTTGGCGTGATCAACTTCCGGTACCACGTGGTGTCCCTCACCGCGGTCTTCCTTGCCCTGGCCATCGGGCTGGTGGTCGGCACGGCCGCGCTCAACGGGCCGGTCGCCGACACCCTCAAGGACCGCGTCGACGCGCTGAGCAAGGACAACAGCAACTACCGCGAGCAGGCGAACCAGTACCGCGAGGAGCTCAACAAGGCGCAGGACTTCGCCACCGAGGTCTCGCCCGCGCTGCTGGGCGGCAAGCTCGCCGGGCGCAAGATCCTGGTGATGGTGATGCCCAGCGGCCAGGACTACGCCGAGGGCGTCACCGCGATGCTCAACGCCGCCGGCGCCCGGATCACCGGCACGGTCACCGTGCAGGACAAGTTCTTCGACCCGGCGAACGCCTACGAGCTGCTGAAGCTGGCCGACAAGGCCTCGCAGCCGACCGTGCCCGCTGAGGGGCTGCCGCTCAACAGCGACGGCGTGGAGACCTCCAGCGCGCTGCTGGCCGTCGCGCTGCTGCAGCGGCCGATCCCGGTGACGCCCGCGGACCTGACGGCGGTGCTCACGGCGTACACCGAGCCGGGCTACATCGCGGTCTCCGACGACGTGGCGCCGGGCGCGGAGGCCACCGTCGTGGTCTCGGGCCTGCCGCCGGTCGACCGCGACGCCGCGAAGAAGAATCAGAACGCGGTGACGTTCACGACCCAGTTCGCCAAGGACCGGCCGCTGGTCGTCGGCGGCAACGGCATCGGCGACGGCAACCTGGTCGCCGAGGTCCGCGCCGACCCGACCCTGGTCAAGGGCATCTCGACGGTCGACAACGTGAGCACCGAGCAGGGCCAGCTGGCGACCGCGCTGACGGTGGTGGAGCGGGTGGTGGCCGGCAAGGTCGGCCACTACGGCCTGTCGGCGGGCGCCACGTCGCTGGTGCCCAAGGCCCCGGCCTGACCCGCAGCCTGACCGGCGGGCGGCGCGTCCGTGCGGCCGAGCCGGGACCGCCTAGACTGGGCGGTCGGTCGCGCAGGGGTGCGGCCCGGCGAGGCGGGAGTTCACACCAATGGCCACTCGGGTCGTGAAGTCGTTCGGGATCGGTGCCCTGGTGGCCCGCGCCACCCTGGCCTGGATCCGTAGCGATCCGCGCGCCGCCCAGCTGGAGCGGACCAACTTCCACGGCCGCACCGTCACCCTCGCGGGTGGCCCCGCGCTGGCCGCGGGCGCCACCGTCGCCGCGGCCGCCGGCGCGCCGAGCGCCGCGGTCGCCGCGGCCGTGCTCACCGCGGGCACCACCTCCGGCGCGGTCGGCTTCTACGACGACGTGGTCGGCAACCGGCCCGAGCAGAAGTCCGCGAAGGGCTTCGCCGGGCACCTCGGCGCGCTGCGCGAGGGCCGGGTCACCAGCGGGATGATCAAGATCGCCGGGCTCGGCGCCGCCGGGCTCGCCGCCGCAGCGCTGCTCGCGCGCGACCCGGGCGTGCGCGCACACCGCGGCCGCCGCCGGGGCGGCGTCGTGCGGCGCACGACCGACGTGCTGCTCGGCGCGGGCGTCATCGCCGGCACGGCCAACCTGATCAACCTGCTGGACCTGCGCCCCGGGCGCGCGCTGAAGGCGGGCACGCTGATCGGCACCCCGCTCGCGGTGGGCCGCGGCGCCGGCGTCGCCGCCGGCACGCTCGGCGCGGGCGCGGCGCTGCTGCCGGCTGACCTGGGCGAGGAGATCATGCTCGGCGACTCGGGCGCCAACGCGCTCGGCGCGCTGCTCGGCGTGGCACTGGCCGCCCGGACCGGCCCCGCCGGGCGCGCGCTCGCGCTGACCGTGCTGGCCGGGCTCACCGCCGCCAGCGAGAAGGTCAGCTTCACCAAGGTCATCCAGGACACGCCGTGGCTGCGCGAGCTGGACGCGCTGGGCCGCCGGCCGGCGGAATGACGAGCGGACCGGACCAGGACCTCGCCGGGACCGCGAAGCGTTTCGGCGCCGGGCGCATCGCCGGCGCGGCCGCGCTGATCGCCGGGCTGACCGTGCTCGCCCGGATCGCGGGCTTCGGCCGCACGGTCGTCTTCATCGGCACGGTCGAGGCCAACACGCTCGGCGACCTCTACAGCGCCGCCAACACGGTCCCGAACATCGTCTTCGAGCTGGTCGCCGGCGGCGCGCTGGCCAGCCTGGTGGTGCCGCTGCTGGCGGGCGCGGTGGCGGTGGGGGACCGGGGCCGGGTCAACGCCGTCACGTCCGCCCTGTTGACCTGGACGCTGCTGCTGATGGTTCCGCTGGCGATCGCGGTGGCGCTGTTCGCCGGGCACATCGTCGGACTGCTGCCGAACATGCCGCCGGAGGCCCACGAGGTCGGCGCCCGGATGCTGCGGGTCTTCGCGCCCCAGCTGCCCCTGTACGGGGTCGGCATCGTGTTCGCCGGGGTGCTGCAGGCACACCACCGCTTCGCCTGGCCGGTCATCGCCCCGCTGCTGTCCAGCGTCGTCGTGATGGGCGCCTACCTGACGTACGCGCTGGTCGACGGCCGGGGCAGCGACCTGCGCGGGCTGAGCACCGGCGGCGAGCTCGCCCTGTCGCTGGGCACCACGCTGGGCGTGGTCGCGCTCAGCCTGTGCCTGCTGATCCCGCTGCGCGGCCTGCGCCTGCGGCTGCGCCCGGCGCTGCGCTTCCCGGGCGACGCCGGCCGCCAGGTCGTCCGGCTCGGCTGGGCGGGCGCGGTCACCGTCGGCTCCCAGCAGGTCATGATCGTCGTGGTGCTGCTACTGGCGGCCGGCAAGGGTGACTTCACCACCTTCAACCTGGCGCAGGCGCTGTATCTACTGCCGTGGGCGGTGCTGGCCGTGCCGCTGGCAACTGCCGCATATCCGACATTGGCCGCGACGGCCGAGCGTGGCGACGAGGACGGCTACCGCGCGGCGCTGGCCGGCACCGCCCGGACCGTGGTGCTGCTGGCCTGCCTCGGCGCCGCGGCCCTGTTCGCGCTCGCCGGGCCGGTGGCGCGGCTGCTCGGCACGCCGCAGGCCGCGCCGGGCATCGCCGGGTTCGCGCCGGGCCTGCTCGGCTTCGCGCTGTTCGCGCTCCTCTCCCGGGCCCTCTACGCGCGCGGAGCGACCGCGGCGGCCGCGGCGGCGACCGCGGCGGGCTGGGCGGTGGCCGCCGGCGCCGCCCTGGCGCTGGCCGGCCTCCTGCCCGGCGTCGACCGGGTGCTGGCGCTGAGCCTGGCCAACAGTGTGGGCATGCTCACCCTCGGGGTGTTGCTGGTCGCTGCGGTACGCCGCCGCGCCGGTGCCGCGGCGCTCGCAGGGCTGCCGCGCGCGACCGGCGTGGGTATCGTTGCGGCCGTCGTCGCCGGGCTGGCCGGCTGGGGTGTCGTCGAGGGACTGCGGCACGCCTACGGCCCGACCCCGGCAGGGTGGGTGAGCGTGCTCTCGGGCATGCTGGGCGGTGTCGTGGTGTTGGCCGTCTTCGTCGCGGTCACCTACCCGCTGGACCGCCACGACCTGCGGCCCCTGGTCGCCAAGGCGATGGCACGGATCCGCCGGAGTTCGGCGCCGGACGGGAAGGAACCGACGTGACCGACACAGCGCAGCCGTGGCACGGCTCGGTGGCCCTGGTGCTGGGCTCCAGCACCGGCGGCGTCGGTCAGCATGTCGCCTCGCTGGTGCGCGGCCTGGTCGCCGCCGGCTGCCGGGTGATGGTCTGCGGCCCGGTCGCCACCGACGAGCTGTTCGGCTTCTCCGCCGCCGGCGCGGAGTTCTTCTCGGTGGAGATCCCGGCGAGCCCCGGCCCGCAGGACTCCGGCGCGGTCCGGTCGCTGCGCCGGGCCCTGGCCGGCCGCGACGTCGACGTCGTGCACGCGCACGGGCTGCGCGCCGCGTTCGTCGCCTCGCTCGCCCGCCCCGCCCCGCCGCTCGTGGTCACCTGGCACAACGCGGTGCTCGCCCGCGGCCTGCGCGGCCAGGCCTCCGCGCTGGTCGAGCGGATCGTGGCCCGGGCCGCGACGCTCACCCTCGGCGCGTCCGAGGACCTGGTCCAGCGCGCCGTCTCGCTGGGCGCCCGCACCGCCCGCCTCGGCGCGGTGTCCGCGCCCGTGCTCGCCCCGGCCCGGCGCACCCGGGCCGCCGTGCGCGCCGAGTTCCGGGTGCCGCCGGGCACCCCGCTGATCCTCGCCGTCGGCCGGCTGCATCCGCAGAAGCGCTACGACGTGCTGCTCGAGGCCGCCGCGCGCTGGCGTGGCCTCAAGCCCGCGCCGGTGGTCGTGGTGGCGGGCTCCGGGCCGAGCTACATGGTGCTGGCACAGCGGGCCTCGGAGCTGCACGCGAAGTTCTACCTGCTCGGGCACCGCCGCGACGTGCCGGACCTGCTGGCCGGCGCCGACCTGGCCGTGATCACCAGCGACTGGGAGGCCCGGCAGCTGTTCGCACAGGAGGCGCTGCGCGCCGGGGTGCCGCTGGTCAGCACGGCCGTCGGCGGGCTGCCGGGGCTGGTCGGCGACGCCGCGCTGCTGATCGCGCCGGGCGACGTCGACGCGCTCGACACCGCCGTGCGCGGCCTGCTCGCCGACCCGGAGCGGCTGGCCGACTACGCCGCCCGCGGTCCCCGGCAGGCGGCGACCTGGCCGACCGAGGACGACACCGTCGCGGACGTGCTCGCCGCCTACGCGTCGGTGACCGCCGCCGCCCGGGCGGGCCAGGGATGAGCGAGGCGACACCCGCCCAACCCGGCCCGGAGGCGCCCGCGGTGGCGCGGTGGCGGCCGGCCCGCTGGCCCGGCCGGGCCTGGCGCAGCCTGCGCCGCGGGCCGCGACCCGACTCCGCGCCGCCGTCGCGGGTGCGCGGCGGCCGCACCTGGCTGCCGTACGCGCTGATCGTGCTCGCCGCCGGCGCCAGCATCGCCGGCCTGGCGGTGCGCCCGGCCACCGGGGCGCCGCAGGACACCGCCGACTACGTCATCGTCGCGGGCGCCGCCGGCCTGCGCTGGGAGGACCTCGACCCGAAGCGCACCCCCGCGCTGTGGCGCCAGGCGACCATCGGCTCGATCGGCTGGCTCTCCGTGCGCTCCGCGCACCACACGACCTGCCCCGCGGACGGCTGGCTCACCCTCGGCGCCGGCAACCACGCGATCTGGAACGACCAGCGCATCGACGCTCAGTGCCCGGCGGCCGCCCCGGCGCTGGAGCAGCCGGACGGCATCGGCGCGAACCTGTCCCAGCTCGGCGGCGTGGTGCGGGAGAACCAGGACAATCAGCCGTACGGCGCGGTGCCGGGCGCGCTGGCCGAGTCGCTGCGGTGCACGGTCGCGGTCGGGCCGGGCGCGGCGATCGCGGCGGCCCGCCCGTTCGGCCGGGTGGACCGCTACGAGGAGTCGCTGCCGCCGGACCCGCGGACTCTGTTGTCGCTCTGCGTGCTCAGCATGGTGGACCTCGGCACCATCACCGGCACCGGTGCCGAGCGGGAGGCGCTGGTCGCCCAGGCGGACGCGACGCTGGCTCGGGTCGTGGCCGCGCGGCCGGAGCGCTCGGTGGTGATGGTCGCGGGCGTCTCGGACACCGACAACACCTCGCGGCTGCACGTGGCGATCGCCGAGGGGCCGGGCTGGCGGGGCGGCTGGCTGACCTCGGCCGGCACCGGCCGCGACGGCTACGTGCAGCTGGTCGACCTCGCGCCGACCGTGCTCACCTCGCTGGGCCGGCCGGAACCCGAGCGGCTGTTCAGCGGGCACAGCGCGTTCTCGGCGCCCGGGCGTCCCCGGGATCCGGCCGACGCGGTGCTCGGCGTGCACAACGCGGACCGGCGCGCGGGGGCCCAGCTGGGCATCGCCGGCACGTTCTTCACCGTGCTGGCCGCCGTACAGCTGGCGGTGTTCCTGCTGGTCGTGCCGTTGATGATCCGGGCGCGGCGGCATGCCGGGCCGACCGGCCCGGCCGCGGCGCCGAGGTGGCGCGGGCTCGCCGTCGAGGTGCTGCTGATCGCCGTGGCCCTGGCCATCCCGGCCGCGCTGCTCGCCGACGCGTCGCCGTGGTGGCGCACCGACCATCCCGGTCCGGTCTTCGCCCTGCTGACGCTCGCCCTGGTCGCGGCGGGCACCGCCGCGGTGCGCTTCGTGCCGCGCTACCCGCGCACGCTGTGGCCGATGGGGCTGGTCTCGGCCGTCTCCGCGGCCGTGATCGGTTTCGACCTGCTGACCGGCGCGCAGCTGCAGCTCAACGGCGTTGCCGGCTACTCGGCGCTGGAGGGCGCGCGCTACTCCGGCGTCGGCAGCGTCGGCCTGGGCATCTTCGTCGCCGGCATCCTGGGCGTCGCGGGCTGCCTCGCCCAGGCGGTGCGCCGCCCGTGGCGGCCCGTCGTGGTGGTGCTGATCGGCGGCTTCGGCGTCGTCGTGGTCGGCAGCCCGTACCTGGGCGCGGACCCGGTCGGCGCGATCGCGGTGACCGCCGGGGTGTGCGTGGCCGCCGCGATCAGCACCGGCGGCTGGCTGACCTTCCCGCGCTTCGCCTGGGCTGCCGTCGCCGGGCTGGCGGTGACCATCGGCTTCGCCGTGCTGGACCTGCGCCGGCCCGAGCACGAGCAGGGCAGCCTGGGCCGCGCGCTGACCGCGCTCGGCGACGGCACGGCCGGCCCGGCGATCCAGCGCGCGGCGACCTCCAACGCGCACGCCCTGGACAGCCCGCTGACGCTGCTGGCGCTCGTCGGCGTGCTGATGCTCGCCTTCTGCCGTTTCTCGCCCTGGGGCGGCCTCAACCGGGTCTTCGGCCTGCATCCGGCGCTGCGCGCGGCGCTGGCCGGCACGGCCGTGGCGACGCTGATCGCCGGGGTGCTCGGCGGCGCGGCGTTCGCCGTGGCGGGCGCCGCGGCGGCCGTCGCCGTGCCGCTGGCCGTGCTGACGACGCTGCGGGTGCTGGAGCACGCGGCCGACCGCACCCGGCCGGAGGGCGGTACCGACGGACCGGGCGGACCCGGCCTCTCCATGCGCCGGATCCCGGTCCGGACCCGCCGGCGGGCGCCCGCGCGTACGGATAAATCCGACTCGGAGGGCGTGACCGTCCGCGGTGGGTGACCCGGACACGCGCGGCGACCAGCCCGGACGCCCGGCCGGCGGCGATGGTGTTACCGTGGAATCCCGTGGATGGCGCGATCAACGCGTTGGGTTGAGCGCCGGTCTGCACGATCGCATCTGACCGACCACGGGAGCAGGCCTTGGCAGCAACAGTTCGCGAGACGCGGCACATCTTCGTCACCGGAGGCGTCGCCTCCTCGCTGGGCAAGGGCCTCACCGCCTCCAGCCTCGGCAATCTGCTGACCGCGCGCGGACTGCGGGTCGTCATGCAGAAGCTGGACCCCTATCTGAACGTCGACCCCGGCACGATGAACCCGTTCCAGCACGGCGAGGTCTTCGTGACCGAGGACGGCGCCGAGACGGACCTCGACGTGGGCCACTACGAGCGGTTCCTGGACCGGGCACTGTCGGCGAAGGCCAACGTCACCACCGGCCAGATCTACTCGGCCGTCATCGCCAAGGAGCGCCGCGGCGAGTACCTCGGCGACACCGTGCAGGTCATCCCGCACGTGACCAACGAGATCAAGGAGCGCATCTTCGCGATGGCCGCTCCCGACGAGTTCGGCCGCACGCCGGACGTGGTCATCACCGAGGTCGGCGGCACCGTCGGCGACATGGAGTCGCTGCCGTTCCTCGAGGCGATCCGCCAGGTGCGCCACGAGATCGGCCGGGACCACGTCTTCTACCTGCACGTCTCGCTGGTGCCGTACCTGGCGCCGTCGGGCGAGCTGAAGACCAAGCCGACCCAGCACTCGGTCGCCACGCTGCGCAACATCGGTATCCAGCCGGACGCGCTGGTCTGCCGCAGCGACCGGGAGATCCCGGAGAAGCTCAAGGTCAAGCTCTCGCTCTACTGCGACGTGGACCGCGAGGCCGTCGTCGCGGCGCCGGACGCGCCGAGCATCTACGACATCCCCAAGGTGCTGCACCGCGAGGGCCTGGACGCGTACGTGGTGCGCCGGCTGGGCCTGTCGTTCCGGGACGTGGACTGGTCGACCTGGGACGACCTGCTCGAGCGGGTGCACCACCCGCGCCGCACGATCACCGTCGCGCTGGTCGGCAAGTACGTCGACCTGCCGGACGCGTACCTGTCGGTGAGTGAGGCGATCCGGGCGGCCGGCTTCGCCAACCACGCCCGCGTGCAGCTGCGCTGGGTGCCCAGCGACGACTGCGACACCGCGGCCGGCGCCGCCTCCGCCCTGAAGGGCGTCGACGGCATCGTCATCCCCGGCGGCTTCGGCATCCGCGGGATCGAGGGCAAGATCAACACTTCCCGGTACGCCCGGGAGAACGCGATCCCGATCCTGGGGCTCTGCCTCGGCCTGCAGTGCATGACGATCGACGCCGCGCGCAACCTGGCCGGGCTCGAGGGCGCCAACTCGCTGGAGTTCGACGAGCGCGCCGCGCACCCGGTCATCTCGACGATGGCCGACCAGCAGGACATCGTCGCGGGCAAGGGCGACCTGGGCGGCACCATGCGCCTGGGTGCGTACCCGGCGGCGCTGGCGCAGGGCTCGCTGGTCGCGGAGGCGTACGGCAGCCACGAGATCTCCGAGCGGCACCGCCACCGCTACGAGGTCAACAACGCCTACCGGGACCGGCTGAGCAAGGCCGGCCTGCGGTTCTCCGGCACCTCGCCGGACGGGCGGCTGGTGGAGTTCATCGAGCTGGACCGCGAGCAGCACCCGTTCTTCGTGGCCACCCAGGCGCACCCGGAGCTCAAGAGCCGGCCGACCCGGGCGCACCCGCTGTTCGCGGCGTTCGTGCACGCCGCCGTGGAGTACGCGGCCGCCGACGAGCTGCCGGTCGAGGTCGCGGAGCCGAACCACGCCGTCAAGGCGGCGGTCGCGGCGTCATGACCTCGTTCGCGCACGAGGTCGTCTCCCGCACCGAGCGGTACTCCGGGCCGATCTTCACGGTCCACACGGACGAGGTGACCATGCCCGGCGGGCGGGTCGCCAAGCGTGACGTCGTGGTCAACAAGAACGCCGTCGTGGTCGTCGCCGTCGACGACCTCGGCCGGGTCGTGCTGATCCGGCAGTACCGGCACCCGCTGGGCACCAAGCTCTGGGAGCTGCCCGCGGGCCTGCGCGACGTCGCGGGCGAGGACCTGGCGCTCACCGCCGCGCGCGAGCTGGCGGAGGAGGCCGACCTCGTCGCGGCCCGCTTCGACCTGCTCATCGACCTGCACACCTCGCCGGGTTTCAGCGCCGAGACGGTCCGGGTATTCCTGGCCCGGGAGCTGTCGCCGGTGCCGCCGGAGCAGCTCCACGAGCGGTACGACGAGGAGGCCGACATCGAGATCGCCTGGTACGACCTCGACGAGGCCGTCGCCATGGTGCTGCGCGGCGAGATCACCAACGCGGCCGCGGCCGGCGGGCTGCTCGCCGCCGCCCGGGCCCGCGACGACGGCTGGGCGACGCTGCGCCCGGCCGGCACCCCGCCGATCTGAGCGTGCCGGCACGGCCCCGAACCGGGGACGTGCCGGCCACCGGGTGTTGTGTGCCACATCAGCGGCGGCGGTCCACTTCTTGATCTTCGGGCCGCGCATCGGCAGTATCTTCCAACTGGTGGGACGGTATTCTGCGAAGCAGCCCGTCTCGGGTATGAGCCATCGACGTCTCTCCCGGAAAGGACGGTGTCGACTCGTGAAGGTCGGCATTCCGAGCGAAGTCAAGAACAACGAGTTCCGAGTAGCGATCACCCCCGCCGGGGTCTTCGAGCTGAACCGGGCGGGCCACGAGGTCTTCGTGCAGGCCGGCGCGGGCGCCGGTTCCTCGATCGCCGACGCGGACTTCGCCGCCGCGGGCGCCACGATCCTGGCGGGCCCCGACGACGTCTGGGCCGCCGGCGACCTGATCCTCAAGGTCAAGGAGCCGATCGCCGAGGAGTACGGCCGCATGCGTGAGGGCCAGGTGCTCTTCACCTACCTGCACCTCGCGGCGTCGAAGGAGTGCACCGACGCGCTCATCGACCGCAAGGTCACCGGTATCGCCTACGAGACCGTCGAGCTGCCGGACCGCAGCCTGCCGCTGCTCGCCCCGATGTCCGAGGTCGCCGGGCGGCTCGCGCCGCAGGTCGGCTCGTACCACCTGATGCGCTCCGGCGGCGGCCGCGGCGTGCTCATGGGCGGCGTCCCCGGCGTGTACCAGGCCAAGGTCGTCGTAATCGGCGCCGGCGTCTCGGGCATGAACGCGGCGGCGATCGCGCTGGGCATGCAGGCCGAGGTGCTGGTGCTCGACAAGAACATCGCCCGGCTCCGCGCGGCCGACGCCGACTACCGCGGGCACCTGCAGACGATCGCGTCGAACGCGTACGAGATCGAGCGGGCCGTCATCGACGCCGACCTGGTGATCGGCGCGGTCCTGGTGCCCGGCGCGAAGGCGCCGAACCTGATCTCCAACGACCTCGTGTCGCGGATGAAGCCGGGCAGCGTGCTCGTCGACATCGCCATCGACCAGGGCGGCTGCTTCGAGGACTCGCGGCCGACCACGCACGCGGACCCGGTCTACCGGGTGCACGAGTCGATGTTCTACTGCGTGGCGAACATGCCCGGTGCGGTGCCGCACACCAGCACCTACGCCCTGACCAACGTGACCCTGCCGTACGCGCTGGAGCTGGCGAACCGGGGCTGGCGCGAGGCGGTCCTGGCCGACCCGGCGCTGGCGCTGGGCCTGAACACCCACGGCGGGCACGTCACCTACGGCCCGGTCGCCGAGGCCCACGGCATGCACGCCTACACCCTGTCCGAGGTGCTCAGCTGAGCCTGCCCGCGGCGGAAAACCCATGCAAAATCGCGATTTAGGTTCACTGGCGTTGCGGCAGGCCGTGCGGACCTACCTCGATCACCTCACGGTCGAGCGCGGCCTGTCCCGTAACACCCTGGCCTCGTACCGGCGGGACCTGGACCGATATCTCGAGACCCTGGCCGCGGCCGGCGTCGGCGATCTCGCCGACGTCACCGCGGCCGAGGTCGCCGGGCACCTCGCGCGGCTGCGCGAGGGCGACCCGGAGCACCCGGCGCTGTCGGCCGCGTCGGCGGCCCGGGCGGTGAGCGCCGTGCGCGGCCTGCACCGCTTCGCCGCCCGCGAGGGCATCGTCGCGCACGACGTGAGCCGCGAGGTGAAGCCGCCCGCGCCGCCGCGGCGCCTGCCCAAGGCACTCGACGTCGACCAGGTCGCCCGCCTGCTCGCCGTCGCCGTCCCGCCGCGCGACCGGGCCCTGCTGGAATTCCTGTACGGCACCGGCGCGCGGATCTCCGAGGCGGTCGGGCTGGCCGTCGACGACCTGGCCCTCGACGACGAGCCGACGGTCACCCTGCACGGCAAGGGCGGGCGCACCCGGTTCGTGCCGATCGGCCGCTACGCCCGGGAGGCGCTGGAGGCTTACCTGGTCCAGGTCCGGCCCGCGCTGGCCGCCGCCGGCCGCGGCACGCCGGCGGTGTTCCTCAACGCCCGCGGCGGGCCGCTGTCGCGGCAGAGCGCCTGGACCATCCTGCACCGCGCGGCGCGCAGCGCCGGGCTGCCCGTCGAGGGCCCGCACGCGGTGTCGCCGCACACGCTGCGGCACTCGTACGCCACGCATCTGCTCGACGGCGGCGCGGACGTCCGGGTCGTGCAGGAGTTGCTCGGGCACGCCTCGGTGACGACCACTCAGGTCTACACGCTGGTGACAGTGGACCGACTTCGCGAGGTGTACGCGACCTCCCACCCGCGCGCTCGTTGAACGGTGTGCGTGAGTAGACGCGACACGCCGGACGGCTGACCCCGGCGGGGCGGCCTCTTTGGCGTACAGTCGGGCATCGGCTCCGGCTGCGGGTCGAGAGGGGGCAGGGAAATGAGCGGGAACCATGACCGCGCCGAGGCGTGGACTTCGGCCCTGCGCGACCAGCAGAGCTCCATGGATCTCGGTGCCGACCTCGGCCCAGCCGACCCGACGGCCTACACGATGCGCAGGCCGATCCCCGAGCCGATGCCGACCGACCGGCACGGCCCGGCGCGGATCATCGCGCTCGCCAACCAGAAGGGTGGCGTCGGCAAGACCACGACGACCATCAACCTGGGCGCGGCCCTGGCCGAGTACGGCCGCAAGGTGCTGCTCGTCGACTTCGACCCGCAGGGCGCCTGCTCGGTCGGCCTCGGCGTCAACCCGCACAACCTCGACCTGAGCGTCTACAACCTGCTGATGCAGGACGACGTCACCGCCGAGGACGTCATCATCAAGACGGACGTCGCCGGGCTGCACCTGCTGCCGGCCAACATCGACCTGTCCGCGGCCGAGATCCAGCTGGTCAACGAGGTCGCCCGGGAGATGGCCCTGGCGCGGGTGTTGCGCACCGTGCGCAAGGAGTACGACTTCATCCTGATCGACTGCCAGCCCTCGCTGGGCCTGCTGGCGATCAACGCGCTGACCATCGCGCACGGCGTGCTGATCCCGCTCGAGTGCGAGTTCTTCAGCCTGCGCGGCGTCGCCCTGCTGCTCGACACGATCGACAAGGTCCGCGAGCGGCTCAACTTCGACCTCGAGCTCGAGGGCATCCTGGCGACCATGTACGACAGCCGCACCACGCACTGCCGTCAGGTGCTGCAGCGGGTCGTCGAGGCGTTCGGCGACAAGGTCTACCAGACGGTCATCACCAAGACGGTGAAGTTCCCGGAGTCCACGGTGGCCGGCGCGCCGATCACCAGCCTGGACCCGGCGTCGTCGGGCGCCCGCAACTACCGCCAGCTCGCCCGCGAGGTCATCGCCGCGCAGGCGGAGCGCTAGCTTGCTGTTCGCCCTCGGCGAGCCGATCGCGTTCGCCGCGCTGGTCGGTGCGTTCCTGCTCGGCCTGCTGCTGCGCGCACTCGCCATCCGGATCACGGCACGGGTCCTGCGCCTGGCCGACCGCCGGGATCCGGTCTCGCCGCGGCTGCGTGAGGACGTCGACCCGTTCGGCGCCGTCGCGGCGGCGGTCGGCGGCATGGGCTGGGGCAAGGCGGTCTCGGTCGACGAGGTGCCGCGCCACCAGGGTCGCGGCCGGGCCGCGGCGGTCTTCGCCGCGGGCCCGCTGGCCTGCATCCTGATCTCCCAGGTCCTGTTCGCGGCCTACGCGATCCTGTACCCGAACTTCCTGCTGTCGATTCTGCATCCCTCGGACGTGCTGCGTGGGTTCGCGCTGCCGCTGGGTGAGCAGGTGCTGCTCTGCCTGGCGGTGGGGCTGCTGACGTTCGGGCTGCTGGCGCTGATTCCGATCCCGCCGCTGGACGGCTTCGGCATCCTGTGGTCGGCGCAGCGGCGTCCGGGTCCGGGCATGCAGAAGATGCGGCTCTGGTTCGAGGACAAGAACGTCGGCGTGCTGGTCCTGCTGATCTGCTGCTTCTTCCCGTTCGAGTACCCGTTCCTGCTGATGATTCTGGACGCGCTCGGCACGCTCTTCCTGCGCGTCTGGGGCTGACGGGTCCCGTCGGCCCTGCCCGGCCCTAATGCCGGGTCGATGATGCATGATGCATCGCGCCGTTCGCCCGCGTAGTGGCGCAATCGGATGAATCATCATCAAGTGGGGGACCCCAAGGTAGCGCTGCTGATCACCGCGCTCTACGTGATGGTCTTCGTCTGGACGTCGGCGGCCTACCTGCGGCGCCGTGACCCCCTGCTGCGCGACCTGGCGCTGGTCTTCGCCTCGATGTCCATGACCTTCGTCCTCAGAGTGGCCCGGATGCTCATGGGCACACCACCCGTGGCGCTGGTGGTGGTGCTGGTCATCCTGGTGGCCGCCCAGCCCTTCCTCACCCTGCGACTGGTGAGCCGGCTGCGCCGGGTGCCGGACGGGATCCTCTGGGCCGCCGTCGCCGTCTGGATCGTGGGCGGCGCGCAGGTCATCTTCCTGCCGAGTGCGGAACCCTCCAGGGCCGCCTGGCAGACCACGCTCCTGGTCTTCGTGATGGACCTGGTCGCGGCGGCGCTGCTGGCCGGCGAGGCCCGCCGCCGCGGCGGTGCGGCCCGCATCCGGCTGTCGTGGGCCGCCGTGGGCACCGCCCTGCTCGGCGCGTCGCTGCTGCTGGTCCCCGCGACCATAGTCTGGACCTGGACTTTGATGCTCGTCTCGGCGGTGGCCTACCTGCTCGCATTTCTGCCGCCGCGCTGGCTGCGCCGGGTCTGGTCCCGCGGCGCGGCGTACTCCGTGATGCGGCAGCTGCTCGACCTCCCGGCGGACGCTCCGGCGCGACAGGTCTGGCTGCGCTACTGCCAGGGCGCCCGCCGGGAGCTCGGCGGCGACGCCGCGGTCCTGCTGCTGCCCGGCCCGGACGGCGCCGTGGCGCAGGTCTGCGATCCGGACCGCCCGCTCGACGAGCGTGCCTACGACGCCGGCGACGGCCTCGACCGGCTGGTGCACAGCGGGATCACCATCGACGCGCTGGCCGGCTGGGCCAATCCTCCGCAGGTGGCGGCGGACCTGGCCCGGCTCACCGGCACCCGGTTCGTCAGCGGGGCGCCGCTGACGGTGCAGGGCGGGGCGCTGGTGCTGCTCAACCGCTTCCGGACGCTGTTCGCCGACGACGACGTCGCCCTCTTCGCGGAGCTGAGCGCCCACGCGACGGCGCTCGCCGAGCGGGCCGCCGTGCTCGAGGAGCGCCAGCGGCTGGCCGTCATCGTGGAGTCCTCCACCGACGCGATCATCAGCACGGATCTCGACGGGATGATCACCAGCTGGAATGCCGGCGCCGAGGAGCTGTACGGGTACAGCGCCGCGGAGGCGGTCGGCCAGGAGTTCGTGTTCCTCCTGCCGCCCGGGCAGCAGGAGGCGGGGCGGCGGCTGCGGGAGCGGGTCGGCGGGGGCGAGCGCATCGAGCAGATCGAGGTCGAGCATCGGACCGCACGCGGCGCGCCGATACAGGCGTCGCTGACGGCGTTTCTGATCAGCGACGCCGCCGGCCGTCCGATGGGTTTCGCCAGCATCGTGCGCGACATCAGCGAACGCCGGCGTGCCGAGGCGATGTTCCGGGGCCTGCTGGAGGCGTCGCCGTACGCGATCGTCGGTGTCACCGCCGACGGGGAGATCGTCCTGATCAACGCGCAGGCCGAGCAGCTGTTCGGCTACCACCGCGACGAACTGCTCGGGCGCAATGTCGACATCCTGGCGCCGGAGCGGTTCCGCGCCGAACAACCCGACCAGCGCCGGGAGTACTTCGCCGACCCGCAGCCGCAGGACCTGGGCGTCGCCGAGCCCCTGATGGGTGTCCGCAAGGACGGCAGCGAGTTCCCCGCCGAGGTCAGCCTGTCCGCCATCGAGACGGAACAGGGTGTGATCGTCTCCGCCGCGGTCCGCGACGTCACGGAGCGGATCCAGGCGCAGGCCGAGCGGGAGCGCCTCGCCGCGCAGGCCGAACGCGACGCCGCGGAGCGGCGCATGCAGCACACCCGCCGGCTGGAGAGCCTCGGCCAGCTCGCCGGCGGGGTGGCGCACGACTTCAACAACATCCTGGCGGTGATCGCCAGCTACACCGAGCTGCTCGTCGACACGCTCGCCGCCCCCGAACCGGACCCGCGGGAGCTGAGCGCGGCCCGCGCCGACCTGGCCCAGATCTCCCGGGCCACCGAGCGCGCCACCCGGCTGACCAAGCAGCTGCTCGCGTTCGGCCGGCGCGAGATCACCCAGGCGCAGGTGGTCAGCCTCAACCACGTGGTCGGCGACGTCGAGCAGATGCTGCGGCGCACCCTCGGCGAGCACATCCACCTCATCACCCACCTCGACCGGGAGCTCTGGCCGGTCTGCGTCGACCCCGGCCAGTTCGAGCAGGTCCTGCTCAACCTCGCGGTGAACGCGCGGGACGCGATGCCGACCGGCGGCACGCTGTCCATCGACACCAGCAACACCAGCCTCGACGAGGACGAGGTCGCCGACGGCACCGGGCTGGTGCCCGGCCGGTACGCGCGGGTCCGGATCAGCGACACCGGCACCGGAATGCCGGCCGAGGTGGCCGAGCGCGCGTTCGAGCCGTTCTTCACCACCAAGCCGCAGGGCGCCGGCACCGGGCTCGGGCTGGCCACCGTCTACGGCATCATCGCGGCGGCCGACGGCCACGTCCGGATCTACTCCGAGAACGGCATCGGCACCACGGTCACGCTGGTGCTGCCGGCCACCGACGCCGCCGCCGAGACCGAGGTGCCGGCCGCCGCGGAGGCGCCCGCCGCGGAGACCGCCGCGCCGGAGGAGACGATCCTGCTGGTCGAGGACGAGGCCGCGCTGCGGGAGGCGGCCAGCCGGATCCTCAAGCGGGCCGGCTACCAGGTGCTGGTCGCCGACGGCGGTGCCGGCGCGCTGCGCCTCGCCGAGCAGCACCCGGGCCCGATCCACCTGCTGCTCACCGACGTGATCATGCCGAACATGATGGGCAACGAGGTCGCCGCCCGGATACAGGCGCTGCGCCCCGGCATCCCGGTGCTCTACATGTCCGGGTACGCCCAACCGGTGCTCACCGAGAACGGCACCCTGCCGCCCGGGGTCAGCATCGTCGAGAAGCCGTTCACCCGCAGCGACCTGCTCGAGCGGGTGCACGCCCGGCTGCAGGAGGCCGCCGCCGAGGACGCCGCGCGTGGAGTGTGACGAGCGTCGATGCACTAACGCCTGGACATCAACAGGGGTTCAGGCAATACCGTCTGTGCCATGAGCATCATCCGCGGGAACCGGAAGGCGTTCTACCAGCTGCTGGTCAACACGCTGCTGGTATCGGTGATCAACTTTACGGTCTGGTTCGCGATCACCTTCTACGTCTACCTGCAGACCCGCTCGGTCTTCGCCACCGGCGTGGTCTCCGGGATCTTCCTGGTGAACACGGCGCTGACCGGCATCTGGTTCGGCAGCCTGGTCGACCACCACTCGAAGAAGACCATGATGCAGGTGTCCGCGGCGGCGTCCTTCCTGCTGTACGCCGCCGCCTTCGTGGTCTACCAGGCCGTGCCGCACTCCTCGTTCACCGACCCGGCGAGCGTCGGCCTGTGGACGCTCATCGTGCTGCTGATGTTCGGCGTGATCGCCGGCAACATCCGCACCATCGCGCTGCCGACGCTGGTGACGGTGCTGATCAGCGAGGACACCCGGGACCGGGCCAACGGGCTGGTCGGCACCACCTCGGGCGTGACGTTCCTGCTGACGTCGGTGATCAGCGGCGTGCTGGTGGCGTTCGGCGGCATGTTCTGGGTGCTGGTCCTGGCGCTGGTGGTGCTCGCCGTCGCGCTGGCGCACCTGGCCTTCGTCGAGGTGCCGGAGCGCGCGAGCGAGCCGGACCACCCCGCCGCGGCCAAGCGCACGGTCGACGTGCGGGGCACCATGCGGGTGATCGCCGCGGTGCCCGGGCTGACCGCCCTGATCCTCTTCTCGGCGTTCAACAATTTCCTCGGCGGCGTGTTCATGGCGCTGCTGGACGCGTACGGGTTGTCGCTGGTCTCGGTGCAGGCGTGGGGCCTGCTGTGGGGCGTGCTGAGCACCGGCTTCATCGTCGGCGGGCTGCTGGTCGCCCGGACCGGCCTCGGCGGCAACCCGGTCCGGCTGCTGCTGCTGGTCAACCTCGTGCTGTGGACCGTCACCATGCTGTTCCCGCTGCACTCCTCGATCGTCCCGCTCGCCGCCGGCATGTACGTGTACATGCTGCTCGTGCCGTACGCGGAGGCCGCCGAGCAGACCATCCTGCAGAAGGTCGTGCCGTACGAGCGGCAGGGCCGGGTCTTCGGCTTCGCGCAGAGCGTCGAGCAGGCCGCCTCGCCGCTGACCGCGTTCCTGATCGCGCCGATCGCCCAGTTCGTGTTCATCCCGTTCATGTCCGAGGGCGGCGCGGGCGCCGTGGCGATCGGCGCCTGGTTCGGCACCGGCGCCGACCGAGGGCTGGCGCTGGTGTTCGTGCTGACCGGCGTCATCGGGGTGATCGCCACTGTCGCGGCGCTGCGCAGCCGCCCGTACCGGCGGCTGAGCGACCGTTACGCGGCGGTCCCGGCGGCCGCCGCCGACCCGGAGCCGGACCTGGCGCCGCCCGGCGCGGGCGTCGGTTAGTCACCCCGGCCGGCCATATGATCCACACAGGTTGGTCACGACCGCGGGACCGCCGGACAGGGGGCCGACGCCGATGCTGCAGAGCTACGACGAGCGCAACGCCGACATCGTGTACTGGGTCAACGGGGTACTGCGGCACCGCGACGAGCCCGGCGTCTCGCCGTTCGACTCGGCGGTGCAGGGCGGCGACGCCGTCTGGGAGGGCCTGCGCCTCTACCGTGGCCGGATCTTCGGGCTCACCGCGCACCTCGCCCGGCTGCGGCGCTCCGCGGCCGCCCTGAACTTCGCGGCCGTGCCCACCGACGCCGAGCTCACCGACGCGATCGCGGCGACCCTGCGCGCGAACCGGATGTTCGACGGCGTGCACATCCGGCTCACCCTGACCCGCGGCGTGAAGATCACCAGCGGGATGGACCCGCGCCTGAACCAGGCCGGCGCGACGCTGATCGTGCTGGCCGAGTTCAAGGCGCCGGTCTACGACACCACCGGGCTGCGGCTGATCACCGCGAGCGTGCGGCGCCCCGGCCCGGACGTGCTCGACCCGAAGATCCACCACAACAACCTGCTGAACTCGATCCTGGCGAAGATCGAGGCGAACGTGGCCGGCGCCGACGACGCGCTGATGCTCGACGGCCGCGGCTTCGTCGCCGAGACCAACGCCACCCACCTGTTCGCCGTGATCGGCGGATCGCTGGTCACCCCGACCACCGCGGCCTGCCCGGAGGGCATCACCCGGCAGACCGTGCTGGAGCTGGCCCGCGCGGCCGCCATCCCGGCCGCGGTCCGCGACGTGTCGCTCGCCGAGCTGTACGCCGCGGACGAGGCGTTCTGCACCGGCACGATGGGCGAGATCGCCGCCGTCACGATGATCGACGGCCGGCCGATCGGGGCCGGGAAGCCCGGCGACCTGACCACCCGGATCGCCCGCCTCTATCAGGAGCACGCCCGGGCACACGGCACCCCGGTGGTCACCGAGTGAGCCGGCGCGCGGCCAGCTCCTCGTAGTAGGGCAGGGCCGCCGCGACGAGCGGGCGCAGCCGGTCCGGCACCTCGGCCGGCGCCGGGTCGTACGGCGCGAACCCGGTGGAGGCGTGCACCGCCGCGTACCAGTGCGGCGCCCACACGCCGTCGGTGTCGCGCGGACCGGCCGGCCAGCGCAGCATGGCCGGGTCGAACTCCAGGCCGAGGGCGGCGCAGAGCCGGCGCAGCACCGCGTCCGGGTCGCGCAGCACGTCGGCGGCGTCGACCACCGGCCCGCCGTGGGCGCGGAAGAGCTCCGCCTGCTGCGGGTAGCCGAGGTCGGCCAGCGTCGGCTCGCCGCGCACCCGGGCGTAGGAGGCGACCACGTGCGCCGGATCGCGGATCAGGAACGCGTGGGTGAGGCCGGACAGCCAGGACCCGCCCATGCCGGGCAGCAGGTGGTGGGCCATGTGCTTCTGATAGTGCACGGCCGCGCCGTCCGGCAGCGGGCCGGTCAGCGCCGCGGCCACGTCCTGCCACCGGTTCGGCTGGCTCGCCAGCACCGCGTCGCGGCCGGGATGGTCGAGGCCGGTCACGGCCAGGTAGTGCGCGTAGAACGGCTCGTCGGCCACCACGGTGTCCGCGCGGGAGCCGAAGCTGCGCATCATGGCCGTGGAGATGTTGCGCGGCCCGGACCACATCGCCACCCGTGTCGTCATGCCACCAGGATCACATCTTTCGGGTACGGCGATTCCGGGCCCCGCACGGACAGTTACCGCTCGGCGCCCGTTGCGTTGATCTTGGGGGGAACTGCACTCGAGGTCGCGGGGGTTTGAGCATGAGCCGAGAGCAGCCGGTCGGACCCGTGGACTACCGTCAGCACGTGCCCGAACAGCCTGTCCCGTCGCCGCAGCCCGCCGAGCCGGGCGCCGCAGACGCCGCGGTACTGGACGCCGCCGACCTCGGCGCCGCCGCCGTCGACGGCGTCCCGGAGGTCGACTCCGGCCGGTTCACCGTGCGGCTGACGAACTTCACCGGGCCGTTCGACCTGCTGCTCCAGCTCATCGGCAAACACAAGCTCGACGTGACCGAGATCGCGCTGCACCAGGTCACCGACGACTTCATCGCCTACATCCGGGCCATGGGCGACGACTGGGACCTCGAAGAGACCAGCGAGTTCCTGCTGGTCGCGGCCACCCTGCTCGACCTGAAGGCGGCCCGGCTGCTGCCGGCGGCCGAGGTCGAGGACGAGGAGGACCTGGCCCTGCTCGAGGCCCGCGACCTGCTCTTCTCCCGGCTGCTGCAGTACAAGGCCTACAAGGAGGCCGCGGCCGTCATCGCGGACCTGGAGGGCGTCGGCGCGCGGCGGTGGCCGCGCGCGGTCTCCCTCGAGCCCCGGTACGCCGAGGCGCTGCCGGACCTGGTGCTCGGCGTCGGCGCGGAGCGGCTGCTGAAGCTGGCGCTGCGGCAGTTCCTACCCAAGCCGGGCCCGCCCGAGGTGTCGATCGCGCACATCCACCAGGTGCGCGTCAGCGTCCGCGAGCACGCGGTGCTGATCAGCGACAGGCTGCGCCGGGCCGGCAGCGCGACCTTCAGCCTGCTCATCGCCGACTGCGAGAACACCCTCGAGGTGGTGGCGCGGTTCCTGGCGCTGCTGGAGCTCTACCGCGAGGGGCTGATCGAGTTCGAGCAGCCGGTGTCGCTGGAGGAGATGACGGTGCGCTGGGTCGGCGGCGACCAGGCCGACGTCGAGCTCGACATCGACGACTACGAGGGCACCCCGCCGGAGCCGGACACGGCCGCCACCGAACCGGACGCCGCCCCGCCCGACACCCCCGCAGACGCCGACGATCAAGGCCAGGAAGCCGAGTTCGCAGATTCAATCGACGAGGAACAGCGATGACCGACCAGCGACCCGAATCCCTTGCCGCGCAGGCAGCCTCCTGGGTGCCGCCGTGGGAACGGGCGCAGCGCCCGCCCGACGAGGAGTACGCGGCGTCGCAGCGGTCCGCCGACGACGAGGACCACGACGAGCCCACCGCCGAGGCGGAGCCTGTGGCCGACGCCACTCAAGTGGAAGAGGAGCCTGACTTCGAGGGGGCGAACCCGGCCGAGGGCGGGACCAGGGCGCCGGAGGAACTGCCGCCGTTCCCGGGCGAAGCCGAGGGGGAGCCGGGCGTCGACGCGCCGCTGGAGCTGCCCGGTGAGCCGGCCGAGGTCGGCGGCGGGCCCGAGCTGCCGATGCCCGAGGCGATCGCCGACGCCGCCGAGCACCAGGACGCCTCGTGGCCGACGGCCGACGCCCCGATCGAGGACGCCCCGACGGAGGACGCCGCCTTCGAGGACGCCGCAGACGCCGACGCCGAGGTCGAGCCGTCGTTGGCGGAGGACGTTCCGGGGCACGAAGAGGATGACGAGCTCGCCGCGGAGGACGCCGCTGGGCGGGGCCTGGACGATGTCGCTGAGCCGTTGGTGGTGGCCGCGGTGGTGCCCGACGCGGCGGATGTCGCCGGTGCCGGTGCTGGTGAGGAGCCGGAGGGCCCGGCACGGCCCGGTTCCGAGATCCCGGCCCAGGGTCGTCGCCGCAAGGGCGACGGTGCTGCTTCTGAGGAGCCGTCGCGCCGTACTGAAAAAGAAGAGGAAGTATCGCCTGTTCCGATGGAGGACGGGGAGTTGCGGGCGGCGCTGGAATCGATCCTGCTGGTCGTTGATGAGCCGGTCGCCGAGTTGCAGCTTGCGCAGATCATGGAGCAGTCGGCCGAGCGGGTCGGCGCGATGCTGGAGGACATCTCGGCGCGCTACACGGCGGCCGGGCACGGGTTCGACCTGCGGCGGGCGGCGGGTGGCTGGCGTCTCTACACCCGGCCGGAATATGCGCCGTATGTGGAGCGGTTCGTGCTGGATGGGCAGTCCGTGCGGCTGACACAGGCCGCCCTGGAAACACTCGCTGTAGTTGCCTATAAGCAGCCTGTGACCAGGTCGCGCATCTCGGCCATCCGCGGTGTGAACTGCGACGGCGTCATGCGTACGCTTAACACTCGCGGCCTCATTGAGGAATGCGGCACTGAGGGCGAGACCGGGGCATTCCTGTACCGCACCACGGCGCTGTTCCTGGAGAAGCTCGGCCTCAACTCGGTCGACCAGCTCCCGCCGCTGGCCCCGTTCCTACCCGACGACGTGGAAGAAGTACTTGATGCCTCAGGCTGACCAGGCCGGCGCGATACGGCTGCAGAAGATCCTCGCCACCGCGGGGGTCGGATCCCGCCGTGCCTGCGAAGACCTGATCTTCCGCCGGCGGGTGACCGTCAACGGCCGCGTCGCCCAGCTCGGCGACAAGGTCGACCCGGCCACCGCCGAGATCCAGGTCGACGGCGCCCGGATCGTCACCAACACCAAGCTGGTGTACCTGGCGATGAACAAGCCCCGCGGCGTGGTCTCGAGCATGGACGACGAGAAGGGCCGCAACGAGCTCTCCGACTTCCTCGGCACGTTCGAACAGCGGATCTTCCACGTCGGCCGCCTCGACGCCGACAGCGAGGGCCTGCTGCTGCTCACCAACGACGGCGCGCTCGCGCACAAGCTGATGCACCCGTCGTACGGAATCGCCAAGACCTACCTGGCCGAGGTGGCCGGCCCGCTGCCCCGCAACGTCGGCCGCCGCCTGCTCGGCGGCGTCGAGCTCGAGGACGGCCCGGCGAAGGTCGACACGTTCAAGCTCATCGACGCGATCGGCAAGACCGCCCAGATCGAGATCACCCTGCACGAGGGCCGCAAGCACATCGTCCGCCGGATGATGGACGAGGTCGGCCACCCGGTGTCCCGCCTGATCCGCACCGCCGTCGGCCCGATCCGCCTCGGCGACATGCGCCCCGGCGGCTTCCGCCGGCTGTCGAACGCCGAGGTCGGCGCACTGTTCAAGGCCGTCGGCGACTGAGCTTCGCCCGCCGGGCACAATGGGTTGTTGATTCGTCGGTCTTCATGGAGGTAACGGTGGTGCAGGCAGTACGGCCCGAGCGGTGTGTAGTGGCCGTCGACGGTCCCTCGGGATCGGGCAAATCCACCGTTTCCCGTCGGCTCGCGACCGCGATCGACGGCATCTACCTGGACACCGGCGCCATGTACCGGGCGATCACCTGGGCGGTGCTGCACGCCGGCGCCGACCCCCACAACGCCGACGCCGTCCTGAAGATCGCCCAGGAGACCGACCTGTCGATCGGCACCGACCCGTCCGCCCCCCACTTCGAGGCGAACGGCATCGACGTCGACGCGGCCATCCGCGGCCCCGAGGTCACCGGCGCGGTCTCGGCCGTCGCCGCGGTCCCGGCGGTACGCGCCATGCTGGTCCAGCTCCAGAAGGACATCATCGCCGCCGCCCCCCGCATCATCGTCGAGGGCCGCGACATCGCGTCGGTCGTCGCCCCCGACGCCGACCTGAAGGTCTACCTGACCGCCTCGGCCGCCGCCCGCGCCCAGCGCCGCAGCGCCGAGGACGCCACCGACGTCGCCGCCACCGAGGCCGACCTGGCACGCCGCGACAAGCTCGACTCGAGCCGCGCCACCGACCCGCTCCGCCAGGCCTCCGACGCGACCACGCTCGACACCACGGGCATGGGCATCGACGAGGTCGTCGCGGAGCTCCTGAGCATGCTGAACAGCAAGGTGAGTTCGTGAGCGAGGCCCCCGATTTCGTCCTGGACGTGGATTCCCCGCCCGCCGAGGGTCCAGTCCCCGTAGTAGCCGTGGTCGGCCGGCCAAACGTCGGCAAGTCGACGCTGGTCAACCGCATCATCGGCCGCCGCCAGGCGGTCGTCGAGGACAAGCCCGGTGTCACCCGGGACCGGGTGCCGTACGACGCCCAGTGGAACGGCCGCCGCTTCACCGTCGTCGACACCGGCGGCTGGGAGCCGGACGCCAAGGACCGGGCGGCCGCGATCGCCGCCCAGGCCGAGATCGCGGTGCAGACCGCCGACGTGGTCATCTTCGTGGTCGACACCATGGTCGGCGCCACGGACGTGGACGAGAAGGCCGTGAAGATGCTGCGCCGCAGCCACAAGCCGGTCATCCTGGTCGCGAACAAGGCCGACAACCAGGCCATCGAGCACGAGGCCGTCGCGCTCTGGAGCCTGGGCCTCGGCGAGCCGTTCCCGATCTCCGCACTGCACGGCCGCGGCTCGGGCGACCTGCTCGACGCGATTCTCGCCGCCGTCCCGCCCGCGCCGCCGATCATCGAGGGCGGCCCACGCGGCCCTCGCCGGGTAGCGCTCGTCGGCCGCCCGAACGTAGGCAAGTCCTCGCTGCTCAACCGTGTGGCCCGCGAGGAACGTGCCGTCGTCGACTCCGTCGCCGGCACCACCGTCGACCCCGTCGACAGCCTGGTCGAGATGGACGGCGAGGTCTGGCAGTTCGTCGACACCGCCGGCCTGCGCAAGCGGGTGAGCCACGCCTCCGGCACGGAGTACTACGCGTCGCTGCGTACCGCCGGGGCGGTCGAGGCGGCTGAGGTCGCGGTCGTGCTGCTCGACGCCGCCGAGGTCATCAGCGAGCAGGACCAGCGGGTTCTGACCTCCGTGGTCGAGGCCGGGCGGGCGCTGGTCATCGCCTTCAACAAGTGGGATCTCGTCGACGATGATCGGCGGAACTACCTGGAGAAGGAGGTTGAGCGGGAGCTCAAGCGGATCCCCTGGGCGATCCGGGTGAACATCTCCGCCAAGACCGGGAGGGCCGTCGACAAGCTGGCGCCGGCCATTCGCCGGGCCTTGGCGAGCTGGGAGAAGCGGATCCTCACCGGGGCGCTGAACCAGTGGCTGACGGCGCTGACACAGGCCACCCCGCACCCGGTTCGGGGTGGGCGGGCGCCGCGGATCATGTTCGCCACGCAGGCGGGGGTTTCGCCGCCCCGGTTCGTGCTGTTCACGACCGGGCCCTTGGACGCGGGGTATCAGCGCTTCGTGGAGCGGAAGCTTCGTGAGGAGTTCGGGTTCGAGGGGAGTCCGATCGAGGTGTCTGTCCGGCCTCGGAAGAAGTTGGGGCCTGGTGGGCGGGGTAAGGCACACGGCTGACGCGCCGGTATACCGGTGTGTGGTCGGGGTTGGGTTGTTGGTAGGGTGATGTGGTTGCCGCGCACTGGGGTACCGGGGCGTGGCATCGGGCTGTAGCGCAGCTTGGTAGCGCACTTGACTGGGGGTCAAGGGGTCGCAGGTTCAAATCCTGTCAGCCCGACAAAATAAGGCCGGTGACCTGCGGAAACGCAGGTCACCGTTTTTGTCGATCAGCGGTCGCCCCTCGAAAACCCCTCGTTTTGAAACATGGTCGGCCTTCCGCAGTGCCTCGTTTGCGGCCTCCATGTCGTCTGCGGCGCCGAGTGGATGTTGATCAACTGCTTGGGAGCCGCGCCTCCGGGTCGCAGGTTCAAAACCTTTTAGCGTGCCGATGACCTGCGAAAACGCGAGTCGCGGTCCTCGGTGGACTGATCTCCCCTCGGAAATTCTGCTGTTGTCTCGGTGTTCCGCTGCTCGCAGGCAGAGGCGAATTGCGCCTTTACTTGGCCTCGGCGATACAGAGTCAAGCCGGCGGCGTTGGACGGCGTCGAGGAACCACCCCTGTATGTGCGGGGCGCGTGTACGCCGATTCGGGGACCCTCCTCCCGCTCGGGCGAGGGGACGGTACAACCCAGCCCCCTAGGATGCCGTGCGGGTTGTGGCCTTAGTCCGTTAGTGAACTTGCGGTGGTGCGGCACCGAACCCGGTCTATGGCGGCTGGTGGGGACGGTATTGGAGTCAGGGGCGCCCAACCCGGTATCGGAGCTACGGGCCAGCCCACTGCTGACAAGCGGTGACCAGAGGCGCCCACAACGGATGCTGGATGGGCGGCACTACGATGTAGGCGCTGTGCCGGGCGCGGGTCAGCAGCACGTAAACCAGCCGCGAGCCTTGCGGGAAGGGGTGAGTTTCGCGCCCGTGCCATTCGTCTTCCTGCAGCAGCAGGATGGTCGTGTCCGCCTCGCGGCCTTTCGTCTGGTGCAGATTCATCACCTGGACGGGGCGCCGCCGCGTGGCCATGCCACCGACGAGGGTGTCGAAGCGGGTGCGGTCGGCGGCCGCTGCGACGTCATCCCACGGCAGGCCCCCGGCCAACGATCGCACGTTGCGGCGAAGGCGAGGGGTTGCCTCGGCCCACGTCTCCAGGCCGCGGGCTGCTCCCAGCCGGGCGTAGGAACCGCTGATGATCTCGACGATCGCGGCGTAGTCGACAGAGGTCACGGCGCCAGCCGCGCGCAGTTCGCCGCCGATGTTCTTCATTATCTTCTCGAGGTCCGGGTTGCTGCGGTTCATCAAGTGCTCGGCGAGTTCGGGCAGCTGGCTGCCTTTGGTCGTCGCGGTGACGTAGACCGCCAGCGCGCGGCGCGCTTGGGCGCCGGGAATCGCCAGGGCGTACTTGAGCATCTCCAGCTGCGCGCCGGCCGCCTCGCCCTGGGCTTCGCCGAATCCGACCTGCTCGTGGGCGATGCCCATCGTGGTTAGCGTGTCGGACAGCTCGCTGGTCGCCTTGATTGTGTGGGTGAAGACGCTGACGGTGTGCCGCCGCTCTCTCGCGTTGGTGACGAGGTCGGCGGCGACCCGGTGGTGGCTGGCGGAGTCGGCTTCGACGAGCCGTAGACGTCCGGCCGCGACCGCCTCACGGATCGCCGGGTGATCGAAGTCGCGCTCGCGTGCGGCGTCAGCGGCGGCGGGCAGCACACCCGAGGGGTCGCGGTGGCTCGCCGGTCGCAGCGGCAGCGACACCGCACCGTCAAGCGCCAGCGCTTCAGCGACGCGGCCATGAGGATCGACCTTCTTGAAGGAGTAGATGCACTGGTTGAGATCGCCCAGGAACACGCGTCGCGCCCGCGGCGCGATCAGCTGGAGGAACTCCCACTCCTCGTCGTCGGTGTCTTGGAACTCGTCACAGATGATCAACCCGTATCGGCCGCCGTAGTGCGCGGCGACCTCCGGCGCGCGCAGGATATGGGCTGCGGCGGGGATCAACTGGCCGTAGGTGAGCCCCGACCGCATGCCATCGACTCGGGAGTTGGCTGCGCTGAGCACTACCTGCGGCGGGGGATAGCCGTGGGCCCGGCCGTAGTGGCAGATGACCCGCCAGGCGAAGCCGTCGAAGGTGTTCACGTCGATGCGCTGAAGGAGCGGGCCGATCACCCCGCCGGCCCGGTCGATGACTTGGCTCACCGCGGTACGGGAGAAGGAAAGGAACAGCACCCGGTCGGGTGCCGGCAGTGCTGTGCGCTGCCCGCTGAGGACGGCGTCACGGGCGACAGCAGCGCGCCGCTGGTCGGCGCGAAGCAGGTGCGCCCGCGCGGCTGCGGCTGCGGTGCTGGTCTTTCCCGTGCCGGCACCGCCCAGCACCACGATGACGGGGGCGGAGCTGTCGATGACGGCCCGTTGTTCACCGTCGGGCTCGTAGGTCATGGCGTCGGATCCGATACGGCCGTGGGCAGGGCAATGTCGATCATCGCCGGGCCGGCGTATCCCGCCCGAGCAACGAGCGCGAGGGCGTCCAGCGCGGCCGTGACCAACGGCGGCAGCAGGCCGGTCTCCTCGAAGATGGCGTCGACGAGCTGCTCGTGAAACGACGAGCTATGCAGGGCCGAGACAACCGCCTTGCGTGCGGCGTCATCGGGCTTGTCTTTGGCCGGATCGGAGATGCCGAGCAGGTCGGTGACGGCAGCGGTCGCGGCGCGCACCGTCTCAATCGGCACCCCGTGCAGGACGGCCTTCTCGATGGCCACCTTCTCGGGCAGGCGGATCACCGCATCGCACGCCATGACGACCGCCTCGAGTTCTTTGCCCGTCTGGTGATGAGCCTTGTCATGATCGATGAGCGCGATCACCCGAAACCCGAGATCGCGGGCCAGCTCGGCGATGTGCGGGATCACGGTGATGCCCCCGTCGCCGCCGGTCCCCGCACACACGATGCGCACCCCGAACGCAGACACCGGCAGCGCCGCCGGGAGCCGAAGCCGGTCGACCGCCCCGTAGACGGCGACGTCATGCGGCCCTTCGGTGATCGCCACCGTGTCCGACGTCAGCGCCGCCAGCAGCTGTGTGTGCAACTGCCGCTGCGCCTTGATGGCCTTGCGATTGGTCGGCCGCGCTAGCCGGTGGTACGACCGGACGCCGTTGCGGCGTGCGAATCGGATGACCTCGTTCAAGCTGAAGGCCCGCGCCACCTCCGGGCGCCGCGTCGACATCCACAGCTGCCCCGAGTTGGCACGCAGCACCGCTGCCAGGTGCTCGGCCCCCGCCGCGTCCAGGCGGTCCCCGAAATCATCGGCGAGCACGACCGCACCGGGCACCGTGGCCTGCATGATCGCCTCCGCCACCGACAGAGTCGCCGTGGCGGTGCTGCCGTGCGCGGAGAGACCCAGCGGCCCGGCGCCGTCCAGGTGCAGCGTCGCCTGCAGGGAACGCAGAATGCCGTGCACCGACCCGTCATCCGCTTGGAACCCGACCTGTTCGGCGCTGACCGGCTGGTCGCCGATGCGGGCCCCCACCTGGCCGCTTCCCAGCGCGAGACCGACCGCCTGACGTACCGCATGGTTCGTCGCCAGCTGGGCCACCCCGCTGGACACGGTCTCGTCGAGCCGGTCGAACGCCTGCGTCGCGGCGACTGGGTCGATCGTGTCCAGGACCCGACGCAACGCGGCCCCACCGCGAAGCTGCAACGGCTGATCGTTGCCGAGCACCACCACCGGCAGCGCCCGGCGGACCTTGATCGGCACCCGGAGGAAGTGTTCGGTTGCCGGGCTGCTTCCAGCCGGGAAGTACACGAAGTGCTCGAGGGTGTCCGTCTCCTCATCGTGTCCGATGCGGTAGGTCAAACGCAGGCACGAGCCGGCCCCGTCCGGGACGTCACCGTCCGGCTCGACGGCACGGCCATCGTTACCGACCGGCTCGAGGAAACCCTCTGCGAGCTGCTCGAGCTCCTCGTCGAGGTCGACGAGCGTGACCTCGACCTCTGCCACGCGGCTGCGCACGACAACCTGGGCAGCCGGGAGCCCGGCATCCGCATCCCCGCTGGCAAGTGCCGGCGCCTTGGCCGAGGCCCCACCAGTCACGGCAACCGCAGGCACGGTCGCGTCGTCAACGGGTACGTCCTCGCCATCCGTGCCGACCGAAGCGGGTGCGGCTTCGTCGTCCGCCGCGGGCTGAAGTTCCTGCCACAGGTCGGACGGCGTCACCCCGCGCCGGAACAAGTCGAGGCTAAGCACGCGGCTGAGTGCCTCGATGGCATCCGAGCGCCCGCCACGCGGCACCCCGCTCAGCAGGACGTGATCACCGGGCTGCAGCTCGAGGTGACGCCACCCACGGAACCGGTCAATCTTGAGAAAGCTCACGCGCACGCTGCATTTTCGCCGCCGTGCGGCGCGTAGACAAATAGAAATTGACCGTTGTTATGCCGAACGAGTGAGTCGGCAATGAACTGTCCGACCTCCAAGATCGAATTTTAGAACAGCTGATCTTGACGCTGTGAATCTGCAGCTCAGGACCTTCGTTCGCCGATTGTGAAACGCCCACAAGTGCTGAGGCGACTCGAAGGTATCGATCATGCTCGTCGCATCGTCCACAAAGGACCTCGTTTTTACGTGCCGCAGTCGATCGTGTACGAAGAGTGGGGGCTGCGGCATCGAGGCGGCGCCGGGGCGCATCTCGATGACGACCGTGCCGCCGCGGGACAGGGAGATCTGCCGGCGTGGACGGCGGCCGTGCAGACGGAGGAGTCGCTGGAGTAGGGGTCGGTGAGCTCCAGCGGCTGGGTAGGGTCGAAGGCGCCGTCCGGGGTGAGCGCGGAGTTGACGCCGGGTGCTGGTGGCCACGATGCCGCACACCGCGCAGCGGCTTTAGGCACGCTGTCGATGTCCAGTCCGCAGTCTGGGTGGATCCGGTGGCGGGGTGCCGGCTCGGGTGCGGGGTCCCTAGGTCACCGGGTCTCCTCCGGGGCGCTCTGCCGCGGCGGTGGCGTACGGCGCGCCGGGCCGGGCGAATCGTCGTCGGGCGTGGTCCGGCCGAGCGCAGCGGCCATGCCGTAGGGCCGCAGGTAGATCGGCAGCATTGTGTGCTCGTCGAGCTTGGCGTCCTGCAGCTGCGCGGCGGTCAGTCCCGTGGCCTGGCGCAGATCGGCGCCGTCGGTGAAGTCGGTCCGCTTTAGCGTCGCTCCGGACAGGTCGCCCTGCACCACAGGGCCGAGCCGGGCCTCGATCAGGTCGGCGTCGGTCAGTCGCGCGCCGGCGAGCGAGGCGCCACGCAGGTCCGCCTGCCACAGCCTGCAGGCGTGCAAGTCGGCGAGGTCGAGCACCGCGTGCTGCAGCCGCGCGCCGCCCAGCTCCGCGTGCCGCAGCGAGGCGCCGTCCAACACGGCGCCGCGCAGGTCGGCGGTGATCAGGTCGGCGTGGTCCAGCTGCACGTCGTTCAACTGCGCCCCGGCCAGTGAGGCGTCGGTGAGTCGCGCCCCGTACAGCCGGGCGCCGGTGAGGTCGATGGAGTGTTGGTCGGGGTCGGGGCGCCGGGCGAGCACGGTGAGCGCGGCCTGCACGTCGGTGGCCGGCCGCGGGCCCGGCCCGGCGAGGTCGGTACGTGTCGGTGGGTCCACCGTGCGGGTCTGCTCGCGGACGAACGCGGCGAGGACCTCCACCACGGTGGGCCGCTCACGCTCGGACTCGACCATCAGGTGTTCGAGGGCGTAGATGCCGCCGAGGCGCTCGGTGAGCTTGTCCGAGGCCAGGTGGGTGATGGCCTTGCCGTAGCGGTCGGTGAACTGGCCGCGCCGGGTCAGGAAGTAGGTGCGGGCGGTGAACCCGGCGCCGGTGAGCAGCACCAGGCCGCCGACCGCGGCGAGGAGCACCTGCCGGGTGGCGGTGCGCGCGTCGGCCTTGTCCTTGCCCTGGAGGTGTTTGGCCGGGGTGGCCCACCAAGCGATCGGGCCGAGCAGCAGTACCAGCAGCCCGACCGCCGTCAGCGCGGCCAGCGGCATCCACAGCACCGCGGGGCGGTGCCGCAGCAGCTGTCGCAGTACCCGGGCTCTCGCACGCGTCATCGCCACCGGCAGAGGATAACAGTCATTATTCTATGTATTGACCTATGTAACTGCGATCGTATGGCAGGCGTTGAATGGTTCTTACGTCCAGTTCATTGCGGGTCAGGCATGGGTCCGAGGGTGTTGAGTATTCGGGTGACGTCCGGGGCGATGGCGGGTTTGACGATGTAGTAGGTCTTGGTGACCTCTTCGCTGCCGTGGCCGAGTTGAATGGTCGCTGCTTCGGTTTGGTCTTCGTTATTGAGGATGGTGGCGACGGTCTTGCGGAAGATGTGGGGTGTGACCCATTCGAGTCCGGTGTCGGCACGGGCCTGACGCCATTGTCGGCGGACGTTGTTGGGGGAGAGCCAGGTTTCGTTCCGGGTGACGAAGACCCCGTCGAGGCGGTTGGTGCTCGAATCCTGGAATCGTCTGAGTAGAACATGGACGGCGAATTGCGGCAGGATCACGGTGCGGAACCCGGCGACGGACTTGGTCCACTCCTGACGGACGAAGCCACGTCCCTTGATGTAGACGATCGTTCCGCAGATGATCATGGTCGGCCGGGGCCCCTGCAGGTCGAGGTCCTGCCATCGCACCGCGAGGATTTCACCGATCCGGGCCCCGGTGCCCAGGAGCAGGTCGATGATGTCCGCGAGATCACTGCTGCGGCGCGGCCCGGATCTGTGGGGGACGGGCTGCTGCCATTGACGGATGGCCGCGCGGACCCTTTCGAGGTCATCGACGGTCAAGGCGACGACGGTCCGGCGTTGGCCGGGCAGACGCCCGATGTCTCGCATGGGATTGGTGGTGATGGCGCCGTGCCGCACTGCCATGGCCAGCATCTGCCCGATGATCACCTTGGCGTTGCGTGCCTGCGCCGGATGGTTCTTGACGAGGGCCTTGAAGAACTTGTCCAGACGCCCGACGGTGGTTTCTCGCACGCGTAGTCTGCCGAGCGCGCCCAGGATCGCTTGGCGAAGGCAGGCCTGGTACCGGTCGAGGGTCTGCACGGAGAGGCGGCCTTCGGCGGTGATCTCGTCGATCCACAGCGGGGCCAGCTTCTCGATGCGCGTCTCGGCGGTGATCTCGTCGTTGGTCGGGGCGGACCGATCCCGCAGCATGACACGGAGTTTGTTCTCGGCTTTCGCGCCGGTGGTGTCGTGGGCTTCGACGTCGCGGGTGACACCGTCGTAGTCGCGGAACCGGGCCCGTGCCCGCCAGGAGTGCGGGCCCAATTGTTCGCGGCGCAGGGTGCCCCAGGTGCCGATCGGGAGCTGGGGTCTAGGCATCGGCGTGGCCGTTCAGGGCTGTTGGTCGGTGTGCTCGTCGAGCCAGCGTTCGATCTCGCTGCGCCGGTAGCGCAGGGTGTTGCCGACGCGAATCGCGCGTGGTCCCTTTCCTCGGCTGTGCCAGGCATAGAGGGTGTTTCTCGGCTTGCCCAGCCAATGGGCTACCTGCTCTACGGTCAGCAGAGGATCGGGCTGCCAGAGCGGGTTGTTGGACGGAGCGTCGGTCATCGCAACCTGCCCACAAGCACGTGAGGGCGAACGGCGCGGTGATGTCGGTGCGGGTCGTCATGGTCACTGGGCTTGGTGGTCCTTTGGGACGTGTTCGAGAGAGGGCTGCGTCGCTGCCGCAGCGGCGCGGGACCGTAGCGCGACTCGCCAATGTGTGGCCAGGACCCTCGTTGAACAGGGGCGCGAGAGTCGGGCGGCCTGGGGGAGCGCCGACGAAGGCCAAACTTCAGCGACCCTGTTGCCGGGAGGCCGTGGCGCCGCTGGCATCGGCGCGATTGGCTGGTCCACCCGGGCCGATTACCGGGCTCTGCGTCGGCGATGGTGTCGATTGGCGGATCTGTCGCACTGCGGTGGCATCGATGGGCGGTCATGCGCGCCTCGCCTGGTCGCCGTCGGGTGGACGGCGGAGGACGGCCACGTGGTCGTGCTGGGGCAGGCACGCAGCGCGTCCCTTGGCGCGGGTCTGGCGGGTGACGTGGAGCTGGAAGAAGGAGTGCCGGGCGACGAGCCGGCCGTCGCGGGCGGCGGCGTGACTGGCTCGCCGGTCCTGGACGAACTCCAGGCCGACGGCAAGGCCGGCCTGGATGATCTGTCCGGGCAGGTCGACCAGGAGCCGGTCGCGTCGCCATGGTCGCGACACGATGGCGACGATGCCGCCGGGGGCGAGCAACGGTAGGCAGCCGGCCAGGACGGCGGTGATGCCGTCGACGAGGCCGGTGCGCCGGCGATGTGCCAGGTTCGCCTCGTCCGGGCTCTCGACCAGGTGGGTCGCGCGGGCGGTGTAGCTGTTGTGGAACCGTACGAGCGGGCCGCGGCGGTGCTCGACCCGGCCGTGCATGGTCCGCCCGTACGGCGGTGAGGTGATCACCAGTCGGAACTGGCCACGCAGGGCGGTGGGGATGCCGCGGGGCAGCCGGGTGGCGTCGGCGGTGACGATCCGGGCGGTGCCGGTGCCGCCCTGGCGGCGGGCCAGGCCGATGTTGGCGCGGGCGAGCGCCACCCAGCCGGGTTCGATCTCCATGCCGAGGCCGTTGCGGTCGGCGTGGACGGCCTCGACCAGGGTGGTGCCGATCCCGGCGAGCGGGTCCAGGACCCAGTCGCCGGGATCGGTGTAGTCGCGGATGAGCGCGGCGGCCAGGTCGGGCGCCATCCGGGCGGGGTGGGCGCCGGAGCCGGCGACGAACCGGCCGCGTCGTTGAGCAACCAGGCTGCGCTGGCCGATCATCAGCACCGACACCTGGGCCGCCGAAGCGGATCCGGTGTCGCTCTGCGACGCGTCTCGGCTGGTCGGGTGGGTCGCGGCGACACGCGCGTGACGGTGGTCAGCCACGGCGACCTCCTCGGATGACGAAGACGTAGAGGTCGATGTGTACGGACAGGTCGTCGGCCAGGCGAAGCGTCGCCCGGTCGGTCGGTGTGGCGGGTATGGCGAGGTGGTCGCCGTCGATGGCGGCGGTGACGGCCACGATCTGCTCGACCCAGCCGAGTCCGGCCTTGCGGGCGGCCGGGACCAGCTGCCAGAGGTGCTCGACGCGCTCGGCGGTGGCCGGGGGGACGGCGACGATGGTGTAGCCGTCGGCGGCGAGCAGCACCCGGCAGGCGGTGAACAGATCCACCATGGCCTCGGGATCCATACTCGGCTCGGCTGCATGGATGGCGGGTGGCCAGCGCAGGATGACCAGTCGGACCGCTCCGGACACGTGGTCGAGGTCGGCCAGCCGGTGCGCCGCGTCGACGGCAAGGTAGCGGCAGCCACCGGCGCCGGCCGCCCCGGCGATGGCCGGGTCGTCGCCGAGGGACACGATTGTGTCGCCGGGCCGGGTGTACAGGCCGACAAGCAGTTGAGCGGTGCGCCCGGTCAGCCCGTCCAGGTCGTGGCGGTACGGGTCGTCCGGGTCGGCGACCCGCCAGACGGTGATCGGCACCGGCGGGACGCCGGGCACGACGTCGATGACCCCGCTGGCGATCAGCTGCGACAGGCCGAGCGGGTCGTCGCCGTCGCGGCGGGCGCCAGCGGTGCTGCTGCTGTCGTGCCGGTCGTGGACGGGAGGGGAGTGGTGCGGTGCAGTCATGGGCGGGTGTGGCTCCCGCCCCGGGTAGGCCGTGTTCATGTCAACGCATGGCCCAAATCGAGCCTGTCGCGCAGCACCCGCAGCCCGCCGTGGCACCCAACCGGCACCCAACCGGGGGTGCCCGACGAGGTCCTTGCGCTGCACTGCCTGTTGGTCAGCGGCTCCAACCAGAGCCGTACCACCCAACCGGCGCGCACCCGACTGGCCGGTTCAGATGCAACGGGTCAGTTGAGTACCCAACTGACCCAACAGTCCGCGATGAGCGCGGGCCGCGGCCGGCCGGGACGCACCCGGCCGGCTCCCGCGGCCCGTCGCGCCGGTCCCCGCTCGGATGCCCGGAGTCGGACCGCCGCCGGTGCCGGGCGGGCGGCCTGCACCGCCACCGCAGTCCTCCTACTTGTCTCGGCCGGTTCTAGCGGGAACGGACTGATGCCTGGACCGAGGCCCGCACTTAAGGCGGCACCGGTCGCCGGACGGCGGTACCGCAGCGACTACCAAACCCGGTCAGGGCCGGTCGGGACCGTTGGCACGCGGACTTGACCGGTGGCGGGGCCTGCGGTACCGGATCGGTCCACCGCGGGAACGGAGACCGATGCCGCTCTGGTTCGCCGGCGGTACGCGTCTTGCACGGCGAAGACTTCGTACCGGTGGTTACCGTTCGCCAGGCGGCGTACCGCTACCGTTGCTGGCTGCGGTACCGAGGTTGCCGGCACCGGGGACCGGTCCCGGACCCCAACCGCCCGGGAGCGGTCCTGGCTTGTGAGGACCGGTCCTGGCTCCGGTACCGGTCCTGGCTGAGAACCGCTCGGATCGGTCCGGGCTGATCGATCGAATGCTCCCGGTCGCGACGCCGTTGCGCGGTTGGCGGGCGATCGGCAGCCATCGAGTCCTCGCGCTGATGCGTCCCTGTTGTCGACTGCCTGCGGCGGGAGGTCTCGACCACCTGGTGCGCGGCATCGCCCAGGGGTGAGGCGGGACGCCGGACGCGGCGGGACTCGATCCTCTGGAGAGCGTCCGCAGCGACTCGGGGACCGTGACATTGCGCAGTGACCCATGCGTTGGGCGCGGTGTAGCTGGTTGGGTAGCGGCTGTTCAACGGAGCCAACACACCATGGCTGAGGTGCACGAACGCGGCCGGTCGGCCACTACCTTGCCGTGCCGATCGCGGGCGGCCGGCACCGTCCGGCGCGCCGGCGTCAAACGGCGGCTGAGCTGGGGCCAACAACTCAATCACCTCGCGGCCGGCGGACTCTGCCGTGATCAACGTCGTGGGTGTGCGGGTTGGCCAACGCGTTGGGTCGGCATGCCCGGATAGAGAGCGACATCCGCGTCGCCAGGCCATCGGCGGCGCCTTCGAGCCTGATCGGGAGCCCACCATGCCGAAGTCCTGGCCCTCATCGCCGCTTGCCGCGGCGGAGCGCGCGTTCCTGTTGCTGACCTGCCCGCCCGCGCCGTTGGCGTTCGACCCCCGCGGTATTGCCGATCTGCCGCAGAACATGCTGCCGTTGGACGAACTGCGCCGCCTGCTCATCTGTGACCGCACCGCCCGCCCGGTCCGCGACCAGGTGTGGCATGACGTGGTGGTCCGGGCCCGCCGGGACGGACCGGCCTGGGTGATCGCCGCAGTCGGTCTGGCGATGCCAGGGCTGCGCCGGGCGGCCGGCCGGCTGGCCGCCGGCTGGCACGGTGAGACCGCCGATTTCGACGCCGAGCTGCTGGCCGGGTTCCTGGCCCGGCTGCGCACCGTCGATGTGGACGAGCCGCGCATCTGCGGCCGGCTGATCGACGCCGGCGCCCGCGCGGCCAAGAAGGTCCGCGAGCGCGAGGAGGAGACCGACATCCTGCACGTCGACGGGGCGTGGTCGCTGCCGCCGCGCCCGTCGTGGGACCACCCGGACTGGGTCTTGGCCCGGGCCGTGGCGCAGGCCGTGATCGACCCCGACGAGCACCTGCTGATCTCCGCCACCCGGCTGGATGACATTGCGCTGCGGGTGGTCGCCGACAAGATCGGTATCGCCGTGCCGGTCGCCGCCACGTGGCGACGCAAGGCTGAGCGGCGCCTGGCCGAGGCGATCGGCCTCGGCGACCTCGAGTGGACTCCGCAGGCGCTGCCGGACGCGATCCGGCGTCAACGTGCCGCCCGCGCCGCCGCAGCGGGACAGGCCCGGCGCCGCCGCACCCCGCCGTACTCACCGTCGTGTTCGGAGCATGTCGACACGGCTGACCAGCGTGACCGGAGGCCGCCGGTGACGGGTACCGCCGCCTGAACCAGCCGTTGTACCGCTTGGCGGGGCGACGACCCGACTGTTGGGTCGTTGCCCCGTTCTTGCGTGTGGTGCCCCGGCCACGCCCGCCGCTTCAGTGCGGGGCGGCGCATGCCCCCGGTTGGGCTCGTTGGGTGCCGGTTGGGTAGCCGGCGGCGGCCGGCCGCTGTGTTGGGTAGCCAACCGGAGCCCTTGGTGGGCAAGGAATCACCGCAAGAGCCGGCCAGCGTGACGGCGCCGTGAGTGGTTCCCCGCGCCACCAAGAGACAAGGGTATCCAGCCGGCCGGCACCGGCCTGTTCACCCCGGATTCGCTGCGGCTTGTGAAGGAGCACGGCTCCCACGGCCGGCACCCCTGACGCCTCTGGTAGCGCCTCCCATCCGCTCTCGGACACGCCCCACCTGCATGTGGGGCGGGAGGTGTGAGCTCCATGTATCGCATTCCCCACCGTGGTTGCCGGTTCACGGCCACCACCGTCGTGCTGACTATCGCGACAACCGCCTGGCTGCTGGCCGGCGCCGCCGCTCCTGCGTCCGCCGCCGGCACGGCCGACTCCGTTCCGCTGGCGGTCAATGACCTGCCCACGGTGATCAACAACATGACCGCGTGGATCACCGGCATCCTCGCCGCGGTCGCCACCCTGTTCCTGACCATCGGCGGAGCCCGCTACCTGATGGCCGGCGGGGACCCGTCGGAGGTCGAGCGGGCGAAAGGCTCGCTGAAGTCGGCGGGCATCGGCTACGGCCTGGCGTTGCTCGCCCCGATCATCCTGACCATTCTCAAGAACATCCTGGGCGCCTGACATGTGGCCGTTCCCGAACGCGGAATTTCTACTGGACGGCGTCCTGGGCTGGCTGGCCAAGGCGATCGTGGCCACGCTGAAAGCGCTGTGGGGACTGTTGGAGCAGACCGCGTTCACCAGCCCGGACGTGACCACGCTGCCGCAGGTGGTCACGATCAGCGGCCGGTCGCAGATGATCGTCAACACCGCGTTCGTGTTGGCGATCATCGCGGTCGGAGTCACTGTGATGACCCACGAAACCGTTCAGGTGCGCTACGGCGTCGGTGACCTCGTCCCGCGCATGGTGATCGGTTTCATCGCCGCCAACTTCGCCACCCCGATCTGTGCCCAGCTGATCGAGATCGCCAACGCGCTGACCGGGGCGCTGACCGGCGACGGCATCGCCGCCGACGGCTCCTTCGAGCACATGCAGCGGGTCGTGGAAGACGCCCTGACCAACGAAACCGGCGCGTTCCTGCTGGTCATCATCGGCCTGATCATCGCCGTGCTGACCGGGATGCTGCTGGTGGCGATGCTGATCCGCATCGGCGTGCTCGTGGTGCTGGTCGGCATCGCCCCGGCGGCGCTGGCCTGCCTGGCCACCCCGTTCACCGACCCGGTGGCCAAGCTGTGGTGTCGTTCCATGCTCGGCGTGCTCGCCACGGTGGTGTTGCAGGCCCTGGCCATGCACACCGCGCTGTCGGTGTTCCTGGACCCCGACGCCAACCTCGCCGCGCTCGGCATCCCCCACGACCCGGCCGGTGTCGGCAACCTGTTCATCGTCGCCTGTCTGCTGTGGGTCACGGTGCAGATCCCCGGCATGATGCGCCGCTACGTCACCCGCGGCGGTCAGCAGAACGCCGCCGGGATGTTCCTGCGGATGCTGCTCATCCAGCCGGTGTCCCGCTTCGTCCGACCGCCGTTCGGCCGGGCAGCCGGCCGCGGCCGGGCAGCCGGTGGCGCGCGGGCCCCGGCCTCCGGAACGGCCGGTGGATCGTCAGCGGCCACCGTCGTTCCGTACTGGCGGCCGCGGATGCCCCGGCCCACGCCGGCCTCCCGTCCGGCCACCGGCAATCCGACCGCACTCACGCCGGCCGGTGGCACCAGCGCCGCGACCGCCGGCAACGCCGACTCCGGTGGGCCGTCGGCGGGCGGATCGAGCGGTCCGCCGCGCCGCACGGTGCCGGCCGGTACCACCCCGGCGACGGTGATGCCGGTGCGGCGGCCCCGCTGGCAGGCGTACGGCGCCCGCCCGTCGAGCACCGGATGGCCCGACCCGCCGGTGCGCGGCGCGACCGGCAACCGGCCGACCCCGGCCACAGGGCGGCCCTCGGGCACCGGCTGGCCCGGCACCCGCGTGCGGCCCGCCGGCGACCCCCGGTACCCCGTCACCGGTCAACCACGTCCTGGAGGAAACCGTGGAAGCTGACACCGGCGTCCGCGCCCGCATCCCCGCCGATGTGGAAGCGCCCGACCGCCTTATCTGGAATCTGACCGCGCGGCAGGTGGCCATCCTGGCCACCGCCGCCACGACGGCATACCTGCTGTGGCAGGCCATCGGCAGCCGGCTACCGCTGCCGGTGTTCGCCGCCGCGGTGGTTCCCCTCGTCGGGGTCGCCGCGGCGCTGGCCGTCGGCCGCCGCGACGGACTACCGCTGGACCTGTGGCTGTGGGCGGCCATCCGCTACCGGCGCAGCCCGCGCCGGCAGATGCCCGCACCCGACGGCATCACCGCCGCGCCGCTGTGGGCTCCTGCCGCCGACAGTCCCGAAGGGACGCAGCCGCAGGTATTGCGGCTGCCCGCCCACACGGTCGGCGACGACGGGGTGATTAGCCTCGGCGACGGCTCTGCCGTGGTCCTGGTCGCGGCGACCACGGTCAACATTGGGCTGCGCACCGGTGCCGAGCAGGCGGCCATGGTCGCCGGCTACGCCCGCTGGCTCAACTCCCTGACCGGCCCGGTGCAGGTGGTGGTGTCCGCGCAGCGCGTCGACCTGACCGGACATGCCCAACGCGTCGCCGACGCCGCGCAGGCCTTGCCCGATGCGGCGCTGGCCGACGCGGCGATGGACTACGCGCACTTCCTGGCCGAGGTCGCGCAGCGCCGTGACCCGCTGTGGCGCACCGTCACCATCGCCTGCCGGGCCACCGGCCCGCACCCGGCGGCCGAGGCGATGCGCCGCGCCGTGCACACCGCCACCGCGCTGGCCGCCCTCGGCTCGCAGACCCGCGTCCTGGACGGTCCGGCCGCCCTGGCCGTGCTGACGGCCGCGGTCGACCCCTACGCCGGCGGCGACGCCAGCTGGCCCCGCGCCACCCCTCACACCCCGATCACCGCCCCACCAATTCGGGAGAGCCCGTGACGAGCACCACGAAGAGCCAACGAATGCGCACCGACGACAAGTGGTGGCCCCGCCGATGGGGCCGCGCCGGGGCCGCCCAGAGCGGTGAATCGGCCAGCGAACTCGCCGCCGTCATCGGTCCGGCGGCCATCGAGGTCGCCCCGCGGCACCTGAACCTCGGCGACGGGCACGCCGCCACGCTGGCGATGACCGGCTACCCGCCGGAGCTCAATCTGGCGTGGCCGGACATCCTGCTGTCCTGGCCGGGCCGGCTGGACTTCGCGCAGCACATCGAGCCGATCCCCGCGGCCACCGCGGCGGCGAAGTTGCGCACCCAGCGCGCCCGGCTGGAATCGGCCCGCCGTCTGGACGCCGACAAGGGCCGCCTCGGTGACCCAGCCACTGACGCCGCCGCTGAGGACGCCGCCGATCTGGCCGACCGGGTTGCCCGCGGCGCCTCGCGGCTGTTCCGCGCCGGGCACTACCTGTGCGTGCACGCGCCCGGTGAGACCGACCTGGTCGAGGCGGTGGCGGAGGTCCGCGCCGCCGCGGCGAGCGTGCTGCTGGACACCCAACCGGCGACCTGGCGGCAGCTGCAGGGCTGGACGTCCACCCTGCCGCTGGGTGTGGACAGCGTGCGGATGCGCAGGGTGTTCGACACCGACGCCCTCGCCGCCGCCTTCCCCCTTGCCTCCGCTGACCTGCCCGCGCCGCTGCCCGGCGACGGGATACCCGCCGGCGGGGTGCTCTACGGGTTGAACACCGCGAGCAACGGGGTGGTGTGGTGGAACCGGTGGGCCCAGGAGAACCACAACTCGGTGGTGCTGGCTCGCTCCGGCGCCGGCAAGTCGTACCTGGTCAAGCTGGAGACCCTACGGTCGTTGTACGACGGCGTCCACGTGTCGATCATCGACCCGGAAGACGAATACCTGCGCCTGGCCGACGCCGTCGGCGGCACCGCCATCCAGCTCGGCGCCCCCGCCATCCGGGTCAACCCCCTCGATATTCCTTCGAATGACAGGCGTCCGGACGCGCTGACCCGCCGCGCCCTGTTCCTGCACACGCTCGTCGCGGTGCTGCTCGGGGAACAGCCACCCCCGGCCGAACGCGCCGCCCTGGACAAGGCGATCACCGCCACCTACGCCGCCGCCGGGATCAGCAACGACCCAGCCAGCTGGGCGCGTCCCGCGCCGCTGCTGCGCGACCTGGTGGCGGCCCTGGACGCCGGCGCCGACCCGGCGGCCGGCACCCTGGCGGCGCGGCTGTCGCCGTGGGCCACCGGCTCCTTCCGTCACCTGTTCGACGGCCCCACCACGTTCCGGCCGCGCGGGCACCTGGTGGTGTGGTCCACCCGGCAGCTCGCCGACGAGCTACGCGCACCCGGCATGCTCCTCGCACTGGATGCCATCTGGCGCGAGGTCGACGTGCCCACCCACACCCGCGCCGACGGGCTCGGCGTGCGGCGGCTCGTCGTGGTCGATGAAGCCTGGACGTTGCTGAAGGACCAGGAGGGCGCCAAGTTCCTCTACCGGCTGGCCAAGGCGGCCCGCAAGCGCCGCGCCGGCGTCGCCGTGGTCACCCAGGACGCCGCCGACCTGCTCGGCAGTGACCTCGGGCAGGCCGTCATCGCGAACTCCGCCACCCAGATCCTGATGCGGCAGGCACCGCAGGCCATCGACCTGATCGCCGACACCTTCGCGCTGACCGGCGGCGAAGCCCGCATGCTGCTGGCGGCCGGAAGGGGCGAGGCCCTCTTGCTGGCCGGCTCGCACCGGGTCGCGTTCCAAACCGTGGCCTCAGCCCGCGAGCACCAGCTCGCGGCAGGGCTGGCCGACCTCATCGACGACGCCGACCTGTAGCGCAAACACACCCCTACGCGCAGGTGCATCGCCCCATCCTTCGACCATCCACATTGGAGTTTGCCGTGTCCGCACTTCCTGCATTGGTCTTGTCGCTTGTTCCTGCTCGGGCACCGTCGCCGTCGGCGGACCCGAACATGGTGCCCACACAGCCGCATTCGCCGTTGCTCGACGCCGCCGCCCGGGTGGTTGCCTGGCTGGCCGACCGGCCTTGGCTGGCCGCAGTCGTGGTGCTCCTGGTGGTCGCTGTGCACGCTGCCGGTGCGGCAGTCTGGCGGTGGCGGCACCGGCAGCTACTGCGCCACCCGCACCAGATCGTGATCACCCCGCCGCCGGAAGTCGACCCGGCCGGCGCAAGCGCCTGGTGGGCCAACCTGCACGAGCTGCTGATGCCCCCACGCTGGCGCCGGCTGCGGCACGGCGTGCCGCACCTCGCGCTCGAGTACCGGTGGGCCGGCCGGCAACTGACCATCGTGGTGTGGGTGCCCGGCACCGTGCCGGCCGGACCGATCGCCGCCGCGGTCCGTGCCGCCTGGCCCGGCGCCGCCTGCACCATCGACGACGCCACCGCACCGATCCCGGCCTCCGGCGCCTCCGCTCCGGTGGCGGTGGGTGGCGCGCTCGCGCCCGTGCTGCCGGCCTGGTATCCGCTGTCCGTCGACCACGACACCGACCCGATGCGTCCCCTCGTGACCGCCGGTGCCGGGCTGCACAGCACCGAGCACGCCTGTGTGCAGTTCCTGGCCCGGCCGGCCACCCCGCGGCAGATCACCCGACTGCGCAAGGGCGCCGCCGCGCTGCGCATCGGCAAGCCGGCCGGCGGCGGGCTGCTCGACCCGACGCCGCTGGTGCGCGGCGGACTCAACCTGATCACCGAGATCATCACCGAGCTGCTCACCCCGGGCCCGCCGCGCCGCACCACCACCGCCACGGGCGCGGGTTCTCGCCCCGTAGGGCTGGATCCGCTGCGCGACCGTGACGCCCGCCCCGCCATCGACAAGACTGTCGGCCCGCAGTGGGAGACCGCCATCCGCTACGCCGTCGCCGACACCCGCGACGGTGATGACTGCGACGCGCTGACCCGCCGGCTCACGACCGTCGCGCACGCTCTGGCGTCGGCGTTCGGCGCGTACGCCGGCCGCAACCATCTGCGCCGGCTGCGGCTGGCGAGGCCGGCCGCGGTGCTGGCCGCCCGGCCGCTGCGCCGCGGGTTCCTGCTGTCCGCCGACGAGCTGGCGTCGCTCGCCGGGCTACCCACCGATCTGGCCGTGGCGGGGCTGGACCGGGCGCGGGCCAAGGCGGTGCCGGCCCCGATCGACGTGCCCACCGGTGGCCGCAACACCAAAGCCCTCGGCACTGCCGAGGTCGGCGGTCACAAGGTGGCGCTGCCGATCGTCGATGCCCGCCAGCACGTCCACCTGCTCGGCTCCACCGGGTCGGGCAAGAGCACCGAGATGTGCCACCTGGTCCTCGACGACATCAGGGCCCGCCGCGGCGTGGTCGTCATCGACCCCAAGGGCGACCTCGTCCTGGACATCCTCGACCGGATCCCGGCGTCGCTGGCCGACCGGGTCGTGCTCATCGACCCCGACCAGCCCGGCGGTGCCACGCTCAACCCGCTGCAGGGCCTGGACGCCGATTTGATCGTCGACAACGTCGTGTCGATCTTCTCCAAGATCTTCCAACGGCACTGGGGACCCCGGATCGACGACGTGCTGCGCGTCGCGTGCCTGACGTTGATGCGTAAGGCCAACGCCACGTTGACCTTGATTCCGCCGCTGCTGCAGGGCCACCGGTTCCGGGCCGCATTCACCGCTGACTTGAACGACCCGGAGGGCTTGCTGGGCTTCTGGGAGTGGTACGAGTCCATCCCGCCGCCGCTGCGGGCGCAGATCATCGCCCCTGTGCTGTCGAGGTTACGGGCGTTCCTGCTGCGTGACTTCGTCCGCGCCACCCTCGGCGTACCGAAGTCGTCGTTCGACATGGGTCACGTGCTGGATCGCGGCGGCATCCTGCTCGCCCGGCTACCCAAAGGGCAGATCGGCGAAGAAACCGCCAAACTCATGGGCTCGTTCGTGTTCGCGTCCGTGTGGCAGGCGGCCACCGCCCGCGCCCGAATGCCAGAACCCGAGCGCCGCGACGCCTGCATCTACGTCGACGAGGCGCACAACGTGCTCAACCTGGCCGGCTCGGTGGGCGACATGCTCGCCGAGGCCCGCGGCTACCACCTGTCGCTGACCCTGGCCCACCAGAACCTCACCCAGCTGCCCCGCGAGACGCAGCTCGCGCTGTCCGCGAACGCCCGCAACAAGATCTTCTTCTCCTGTTCGCCGGAGGACGCACACCAGCTCGCCCGGCACACCCTGCCGGAACTGACCGAGCACGACCTGTCCCACCTCGACGCCTACACCGCCGCCGCGCGGCTGGTCGTCGCCTCCCGGCAGACCGCGGCGTTCACCCTGCGCACCCGCCCTCCGGCGCCGATCTTCGGCGAAGCCCTCACGATCCGCCAACGCGTCGAGCGCACCGAACCGACCGAACCCACCGGCGTCGGCCAACTCGCCCGACGCTCCCGCGGCCGAGCTCGCGGCGACCAGTAGCCCGCAACTGCCGAAGCCTGCACCTTTCCGTCTGCGGTTCGGAGCCGATGCCAACTTCCGTTCCACGGCGGCATCGGTTTCGGACCGCCTTGTCGTCTGGGGCCCTCATGCAAATCCCGAGTTCGTTGCTGCGGTCGAGAGGACTTCACCGTCATCGCACCCCCGACAAGTGGGTGCGAAGACGGGCCGACCGGCGGGTGCACCCCCGGGCGCTGTCCCATCCCGCTCGGCCGTGATCCACAGTGCCCAACCGCACCCAATCGCCCAGCTAGGAGGCCATGATCGAACCATCCGACGTAACCCGAGATATCCCTGCGGGGGATATCTCCCGACCGGGGGTACCGCATACCTCACGGCCCGCGAAGGCCCGGTCGTCCGACACCCCCCGCAGGTCTCGACCCGGCGACTCGCTGCGGGAGATCTCCTCGCGACTGGAACCCCGCGACTACGTCCTGGCTCATCTGCTGCACGAGCACCGTTACCTGACCACCGCACAGATCACCGCGATCCTGTTCACCTCGGAACGGACCTGCCGCAACCGGCTCAACGTCCTGCGCAAGATCGGCTTCATCGACTGGTTCATGCCGGTCCGGCCCGTACGCGGCCGGCTGCCAGTGCACTGGGTGCCCGGCCCGCTGTCGGCCCGTTACGTCGCCCTGCACCACGGGCAGCGGCCACCGACGGCGAAGGCGGTCCGTGAGGCCCAGGACGCGCTGGTGGCCGGCGGGCATCTGGACCACACCGATGGCGCCAACCAGTTCTTCGTCGACCTGCTCGCCCACGCCCGCAGCCATACCGGCACCCGGCTGATGCGCTGGTGGCCGACCCGGCGCATCGCCGCCGCGGTCAACCACAACGTCCGCCCGGACGGGCACGGGGTGTGGCGTGAGGACGCCCATCAGGTGGCGTTCTTCCTGGAGTACGACACCGGCAGCGAAGCGCACGCCGTCCTGGCCGGCAAACTGGCCGCCTACCGGAAGGTGGTCGCCGGCGGCGGACCGTTCTGGCCGGTGCTGTTCTGGCTGCCCACCGCGGCCAGGGAAACCAACTTCCACCGCCGGGTCAACGGTTCGGCGCGCGGGTTGATCGTCGCCACCGCCAGCCGCGACACCGCCGCCGCGCACGGCCCGGCCGGGCCGGTGTGGAAGGTCGCCGGCAACGGCCGGCGCCGGCTACGGCTGGCCGAACTACCCGGCCGGCTCGGCAAACCCGGCCCCTACCATCCCGGCCCGGCCACCGCGGAGCAAGACCCGCTGCACCTGCTGTCCGACGGCGCCGCCTGATCCCCGCGAGGCCCGCGCCGCCTGGGCGCGCGGCCCGGCGCCCGGACCAACGAAACCCTTCGACCGATGCTCAACCGCCACCGGTCCGGGCCGTGCCCCGGACCGGTGGCTTTCGTGTCTGCACTCCTGCAGCCGGACTCGGCATGGTCGTGGCCGGGCGTGCGTACCCAACTGACCCAACAACCCAACTGCGCCCGTCAGTGGTGTGCCGCCCACCCGGTCCGCGACGGACCCAACAGCGCACGTCATAGGGCGTTTCGTGGGCCACGCGCGGGACCGCCCGGCCTGTTGGGTGTAGCGGCTACGGTCGAGTCTTCTTCAAGAATCTCATGCAGCTCCACCTCGGGCGTCACCCGCCACGGCTGGGACACCGCACTCGCCCACCCGCCACCTGCTGGCCGGTCGGCCGCGACAGCTCCCACCCCGGGCGCCCCACCCACCGCAGCACCAGCGCTTCGGCGCTGTCCTCGGGCGCCATGCCGCCCGCACCACCACCGCGCACCGCCACTTTCCGGCGGACATCCACGCGGCCGTTCGGGCCGCCGTTCGGTCACGGCCACATTCCCCGCTTGCGCGATCAGCACCGTCTACCTGTCCGCGGGTCCACGTTTCGCGCACCGCCGCTCGCGCAGCGTCCAGCAAAGGAGGTTCCGTCATGCTCCGTACCGTGCGCGCACGTCTGCGCACGCCACCGCCTGCTCGACACGACCACCGCCACCACGACCGCCAGGTCCACACCGCCTCGCCTGGCTCGCTGCGGTCCCGCCCACGGGCTCGCATCCGCCGACCGTGACGGTTGGTTCACCGCCGGCAGCGGAGGACTGATCGACCAATTCGCCTATCTGCAGGCCGCCAACCACCTGGCCGGCTTGCACCCAGGCATACCACTCGCCGCGATGGCGATCCCCGCCTGACAGCCCTTCAGCGCCGCAACGGCATCACCGCGGATCGGCCGAATCCCGTACCCAGGGAACCGGCACGTCCGCCCGATCCGGATGACGGCCTGCTGACCGGCGGGTGCGACTTCATCGTCGGTCACCGCCACACCGGAACCGTTCACGGTAACGGCTCCGGGCAGACGGATGACCGAAGCGATCCGTGACGGATCGCGCCCGGAGCAGCTTGCGCTGCTTCCTTCTCCATCCCGTAGTTCCCACGCCTTTCTGGCAGACGCCAGGCGCGGACACCGGGACGGAGGTCCCGGTGCGCCCGGTGTCCGGGGACGTGTTCCCTCGGAGGTACCCATGCCGTGCCGGAATCCGGCCATCACGGTCAACCCCGATCCCGCAGCATCCGACGGCCGGCAGGCCGTCTGCGGCGGCTGCCAACAGCCGTATTTCGGCGACCGCTGTCTGACCTGCCGCCGCTGCGCCCGCTGCCGCGTGCTCGCCGCGGAGCACGACACCGCGACCACAGTTCGCGGCTCGACGATCTGCCTGTCCTGCCGCGACTGCTACTACTGGCAGTGCTCCAGCTGCGAAGGCTGGAACCGCGACAGCGACCGCTGCGGCAACAGCTGCGTGTGCTACTGCGGCAACTGCGACGACTGCGACGACCGGGCCAGCGACTTTCGCGGCCTCGTGCACGACTACGCGTACCGGCCGCGGCCGGTCTTCTACGGCCGCGGGCCGCTGTTCCTAGGCCCCGAAATCGAGCTGGAGATCATCGGCGGCGACGGTTACCGCTGCGCGGAGATCGCCAGCGAGGCACTCGAAGGCCTCGGCTATCTCAAGCATGACGGGTCCCTGTCCGCCGGCTTCGAGATGGTCGGCCATCCGATGGCCTACGACTGGGCGATCGAGAACTTCCCGTGGCCGATGCTGGCCGAACTGCGCCGCCACGGGGCGGAGGCCACCGACGCCACCGGCATCCACGTGCACGTGTCCCGAGCCGGGTTCTCCTCCGTGCCGCACACGTACCGGTGGATGAAGTTCATCTACCGCAACGAGACCGACGTGGTCCGGCTGGCCCGCCGGCAGGCGCCGAGTTGGGCGGCGTTTCGGCCGGAGGACCGGCGCGCGGTCAAGCACTACGTCAAGGGTCAGGGGTACGGCGACCGGTACCGGGCGATCAACACGAACAACCCGGACACCCTCGAGTTGCGGGTCTTCGCCGGATCCCTCGACCCGGACGTGATCAAGGCGGCGTTCGCGTTCGCCGCCGCGAGCGTCGAGTACACCCGCACGTTGACCATCCCGGACATCAGCGTCGGCGGTTGGGCGTGGCCGACGTTCACCGGCTGGCTGGCCGAGCGGCCGCAGTACGCGCCACTGACCCGGGAGCTGGAGGCGCTGTCATGTGCCTGCTGACCTTCCTGCCGCCCGGCGTCCAGCCTGATCCGAACGCCCTACACAACGGCAGCCTGGTCAACGACGACGGCCACGGCTTCGCCATCATCACGGGCAACACTCTGATGGTGCGGCACAGCATGAACGGCGAGCAGCTGATCGAGCAGTTCGCCGCCGAACGCCGGACCCATCCGGACGGGCCGGCGCTGTTCCACTCCCGGTACGGCACTGGCGGCACGGTCGATGTGGGCAACTGTCATCCGTTGCAGGTCGGCGGCGACGCCCGCACCGTCCTGGCCCACAACGGTGTCCTGCCGATCGACACCGGCAAGAGTGAACCGCGATCTGACACCCGCATCGCCGCCGAACAGCTGATCCCGGCGATGGGATCGCTACGGCTGCGTCGAACCCGGCTACGGCTGGAACGGTGGATGGGCCCACACAACAAGATCGTCATCTTGTCGGTGGACCGCCGCTTCCGTGACAACGCCTACCTGCTCAACGAGCAGGCCGGTATCTGGGACGGCGGCATCTGGTACTCCAACGACGGCTACCAGGACTTCGCCAGCCGGTACACGTCTCGGCTGACCTTCCTGACCGGCGGGCAGTGCTGCGCCTGGTGCGGCGAGCCGGTCGACGACAGTATGCGCGACTGCCCGGAGTGCGGGCTCTGCCTGGACTTGCGCACATCCGACGGATGGTTCGCCTGCCGGCGGCCCTGGCGACGGGCCAGCTGATCTTCCTCTGACCAAACTCCCCGGCCGGGGAACCCGACGCGTGTCTCCCGGCCAGTGGCCGGGAGTGTGTCCGCGCTCGGGTTCCCCGGTCCCTTTCCGGACTGGAGCAAACCGATGCACCATTCGCACGTCTTTCGCCTGACCAGCCTGCCCGAGACCGTGGCACTCGCCCCGTACCTGATCGGCTATCAACCGCAGGACAGCCTCGTCGCGCTGGCGCAGCACGGTCGGCAGGTCGTGTTCGCCCTCGCCACCGCGCTGCCGCAGCACCCCGAGTTCGACCACGAAGCCCTGCGTATCACCCGGCTGCTGGCCCGCGAGCACGCCGACACGGTCTTTCTGATCGGTTACGGCCCCGCGCTGCCCGTCCAGGTCGCGGTCGACCGAACCACCGACGCCTTGCGCCACTACGGGATCCCGGTGTTGGCCGCGGCCCGCGTCCACGACGGCATGCTGTGGCACCTGGACTGCCACGACAAGCTGTGCCCGGCTGCCGGCATCCCGTTCGATCCGGCCACCACCGCGACCGCAGCCCAGGCCACCGTCGCCGGCCTGGTCGCCCTGCCCGACCGGACCGCCGTCGCGGTCAGTCTCGACCCGGCCACCGACGGCGAACGCGACGCCACCAGCGCGGCCGTCCCGCGAGCCTTCGCCGACATCGCCCACCAACTGGCCGCGGCTGCGGGCGGTGACCGTGCTGCCGAAACCCAGCTCGGTCGCCTCGCCGAACAGCTGGTCGCCGAGGCGGTCACCGCCGCCGGCACCGCCGGCCGGCTCACCGACCCGCAGGCCGCGCTGCTGCTCGTGCTGTTGCGCGTGCCGCGGTTCTGGGACGCCGCTGTCCGGCACGTCGACCACGAGGATGCCCAGATCCGCGCGTGGACGGATCTGACCCGGCGCGCGGACGACCTGCTCGTACCCGGTGCTGCCCTCCTGCTCGCCGTGGCCGCGCTGACGGCCGGCAACGGCGTGCTCGCGGACGCCGCCGTCCGCCGCGCCCTGGCCGCCGATCCTGGCGACGAGATGGCGCACACCCTTCTGCAGGCGATCCAGCTCGGCATCGATCCGCCGACCGTGAGCCGCATCCTGCGCAGCTGATCTCTTCCCTACCGGCCGACGCCCGGCCACCTCATCTGGAGTACCGGGCGCGACGCGCCCGGTACTCCCTTACCCACGGGAGCAACCCGATGGCCTACACCCACTACTGGAGCGTGCCGATCACCCACCCCGACTACCGCGCCGCCTGGCCCCGGCTGGTCGGTGACACCGCCCGCATCATCGACGCCGTCCGCAGGCATGGCATCGTCATCGCCGGCCCGCACGGCTTCGGCCGCCCGATCCTCAACCCGGCCTGCGACATCGCCTTCAACGGCGACGCCACCAGCGACCTGGACGGCGACACCTTCGTCCTGCCCGCACCGCCACCGGCCGCCGAGCCCACCCCATGGCTCGCCAACTTCTGCAAGACCAGCCGCAAACCGTACGACGCCGCCGTCACCGCCGTACTGCTGCGCGCCCGCCTGCTGCTGCCCGAGGTGTTCATACTCTCCAGCGACGGCACCTGGAACCGGCAATGGCGGCTCGGCGCACGACTGCCCGGCGGCCGCCGCCGCGCACCCGCCACCCGCACACTCGTCACCGACCTGTTCGGGCCGATCCCGCAGGCCGATCCACTCACGCGCGTCGACCCGCACGCCTGGCGGGCGGGTCCGTGACCGGCGAACGACCGGACATCCCGGTCCACCTGCGGCAGCGGCCGACCAGCAGCGGCCTCGTCGTGCCAGTCCCCACACCCCGCACCGCCGACGGCCAGTACCTGTTCGGGCTGATCGAACGCGGCCAGCAGCAACGCCTGCTGCACGGGCGGCTCTGCCAGATTTGCGGGCAACCCCTGGACGGGCGACTCATCCTGTTCGCCCGGCCCGCCGACCTGCAGCTGTGCGGTACCTCCGAGCCGGCACTGTGCCCGCCGTGCGCCGCCTACAGCAGCCGGGCCTGCCCGATGCTGTCCGGCCGCCTCGCCGAGTACCGGCGCCGACCCCGCACCGCGTTCGCCGGGATTTCTGCCGACACCGGCGGTCACCTGCGGGCCGGTACGCACGCCGACCCGTGGTTCGCGGTGTGGGTGCGCGGCTACGACGTCGTCGCCCACCCCATCCGCGGCCAGGTGCTCGCCGCGTCCTGGCTGCGGCACCCGCCGCTGATCATCCGGCCGGTACCCGGCCGCTGACATCCGCCCCCTCCGGGCGGCTCCACCTCGCGCAACGCGGGCAGGGGAGGGCCGCCGAGTGCGGTTCCTTCCTGCCCGCCGCGCGGCACCCACAGGAAGGACAAGGCCACCCATGGCCCCCACACACCTTGAGCAGATCAAACACGACTTCGACGACCGGCTCGCCCAGCTCGCCGCCAGCCCGCAGCAATGGGCCGAGTTCCTCGATCAGGTCGCCGTGTTCGGCGCCCAATACAGCCTCGGCAACCAGATCCTGCTACTCCTGCAGGCCGAAGAACGCGGGGTCACACCCCGCTACTTCCTGCCGTACGGCAACGCCGAGGGCACCACCGGCTGGAAGGCCCACGCTCGGCACGTGCGCCGCGGCGAAATCGCGTACCAGATCTGGGCGCCAGTGCGCCGGCGCCCCACCGACGCGCAAGCCCGGCAGTGGGAGGCCGCCGGCCGCACCGTACGCCGCGACGCCCACGGCAAACCGGCCCCGCAGATCGTCGGGTTCCGGCTGGCCGGCACCTTCGAACTCGGGCAGACCGACGGCGAGCCGTTCGAACCGCCCACCGTGCTGCGCCACCGCCGGACCCGCACGTTGCCGCAACTGCTGACCGGCGAGGACCCGACCCACGTGTACGAGGACGTGGTCAGTTTGATCCGCGCCCACGGGTACACCTTCGACCTCGTGCCGCCGGGCAGCCCGTACCTCGGCGCCGCCAACGGTGTCACCGTTCCCGGGCCCCGGCAGGTCCTGATCCGCGACGACGTGGACCCCGCCCAGCGGGTCAAGACCACGATGCACGAACTCGCCCACCTGCGCTGCGGACACCCTGAAGAGCTCGACGCCGCAGCGAAACCACACCGCGGACGACGCGAAACCGAAGCCGAGAGCGTCGCGCACATCGTCTGCGCCGCGCTCGGCCTGGACACCAAGGACTACAGCGACGCGTACGTGCTCGGCTGGGCCGACGGCGACCTCAACCTGATCCGCGACTGCGCCGCCACCGTGCTCCGCGTCGCCAAACAGATCCTCACCGACCTCACCCCGAACTCGACCGGCCCCGACACCGGCACAGCATCCGACGACATCCACCCGGCCGACGGCAGGGAGTCCATCGCAGGGGAGGGCCGGTGAACCGCCGCCGCCGACTCACCGCCACCCGGCCCGAACCGGGCACCGGGCACCGGACGCGACAACCGTCGCTGCCGGCCGGACAGCTTTGCGCAATGGTGCTGACCCACCTGCACGCGTACTCGGCACTGGACTTCAGCCCCACTGAACTGGCCAACGTGCTGGGCCGGCCGAAGTCGCGCGGCGCGATCACCAACGCCTGCCGGCGGCTCGCCGAACTGGGCCTCGCGACACGAACCCAGCACCAGCCGCAACGCTACCGCGCCAAGACCTGACCGCCGCGCCGCGACCAATCGGTAGCCCTGAGCGGGAACTCGGGGGCGCCGGCGCTCCGTCGCCACGCCCCGACGACCAGAACCGCCTTCGTCGCCTGTTCCACACACGCCCCCGCGTGCGGTCCGGCGCCGGCACACCCAATTCACCGCTTGTGCCGGCGCCCTCGGGTGCCGGCACCAGGCCGTCATCCGACAGGAGCCCACCCTCATGTTCATCACCGACAGGCTCGCCCGCCGCGACCGGCGGAGCAGGTCATGACCGCCGCGACCACCATATCGACCACCGCCCCGGCCGCCGATCCGGTCAGCGAACCGGCTGGCGCCTCCCGCCCGGCCGTGCATTCCCGGGCGGCCCGCGTGACCATGGGCATCCTGCTGTGCATCGTCGGCGTGCTGCTCACCGTGGTCATCTGCACCCCGATCGCCCTGTCCAGCCAGGACCTCATCGACTGGGCCGGCGCACCGACCGGGCTGGGCCTGCCCGACCCGTGGCCGATGCTGGTGTTCGTCGCGCTGGACGCCGCAGCCGGAGTGTGTGTGCTGCTCACCGTGTACTGCGCCTGGCGCGGCGAGCCCGCCGGAGCGTTCGGCGCGCTGGTGTGGTGCTTCGCGTTCGGGTCCGCGTTCGCCAACTACCGGCACAGCACCACACCGAGCGCGGCACCGGACGCCATCTGGTTCTTCCCGCTGATGTCGGTGGCCGGACCGGCGCTGCTGGAAGCGATCCTCGGCCGGTTCCGGCGCTGGTTCCAACTCGACACCGGCCGCCGCGGCCGCCGGCTGCCCGCCTTCGGCTGGCGACGGTGGACGCCGGGGCTGGGTGCGCTGCGCGACACCTACGGCGCCTACCGCACCGCCCTGCTGCAGGGCATCGACACCGTCGACGCCGCGATCGCCGCCTACCACCAGCTGTGCCCGGACGGGTCCCTGCGGGTCGCTGCCGCGTTACGCGCCCGGCACGCCGCCGATACCGTCGGCGTGCTCACCGACGCGGCATCATCCGGCACTGGGCCGGGCGGCGGCCTGCCGGCCGCCATCATGCGCCGCATCCCCGTCGACCCTGCCGCCTACCGGCGGTGGCTGCAGGTCTGGGCCGACCTGAGCGATGCCACCGCCACCATCGATCTCGCCGACATCGCGGCACGGCACGGGTTCAGCCGGCGACAGATCCAGTGGGTGCGCCGCGCCGGTCAAGCCGGACTGCTCAATTCGCCGATCCCACCTGCGGTGCGGATGGCGGAGCTGGCCGCCACCGGCAACCACCACCAGCCCGGCAATGGACTGGTCGGCGCCGCCGGATAGCCCGTGACGCCGACGTGCCCGTTGGTGGCCGGGCTGTCGCAGCAGCCGCGGTCCCCGCAGGCGCAGCCTGGTGACGCTCCCCTTACGCCAGGCTGCGCCTGACCGCCGCGGCCATCAGCGCAGGTGACCTGTTGGCCCTGGCATCCGCCGCGCTGGGTGCGGACTGGGCCTGTTCGTCCCCGTGCTCGTCCCGGCGTCCGGATGGACCGGTGACGCGCAGCCGGCGGTGGTCATCGACGGCTGCCTCTGCTGGCTCGATCTCCCGTCGTCACCGCCACCGTCCCGTCCGTCCTGCTCGCCGCCGGGCCATGCCGCCGCCGGGCTCGCCGCTGGCCGCCTCGCCCGTCGTGACCCGCGCCGTACAGGGCTTCATGCTGCTCGGCGCGCGCTGCTCGCCGCCGCCGTCATCGGGTGATCCCGAGCCGGGCCTCGACGGACTGGCTGGGGTCGGCGCACCCAAAGGGGCGTGAAGCCCGGTTGTGCCCGAGCTCCGCCTGATCGCCTTCATCGCCGTCCTCGGCGCGCACAGCCGCGCCCTCTTTTCGTTTCTGCACCTTCTACTGCCGTCGCGTCGGCGCGCACAAGCGCGCCATATTCGTTTCTGGAGGTTCTCCATGCCCCTGCAACCCGCCGTGCAGCGATGACCCTCAAGGTGCTGGGCGGGATCGTCGCGTCCGCCATCAGCCTGGTCGTGGCCTGTGCCGCCGGCGTCATACTGCTGTTCGGCAGTGGCCCGGCGTCCCGCTGCACGATGCCGCTGCCCGCCGGTGCGATATCGATGTCCGTTCAGGTCGAGGGCCGGCAGCCGATCGGCCGCTTCAACCCGGAACAGGTCGGCCAGGTCAGCACCATTGTCGCGGTCGGCGCTCGCAAGGGTGTGCCGATCCGGGGCTGGATCATCGCGGTGGCCACCGCGATCCAAGAGTCGGACCTGCGCAACCTGCCCGGCGGCGCAGACGACTCGATCGGTCTGTTCCAGCAACGCCCCAGCCAAGGCTGGGGCACCCCGGCCCAACTCCGCGACCCCACCTACGCCACCGAAAAGTTCTACGACAAGCTCGCCACCATCACCGGGTGGCAGACCATGCCGCTTACCGAGGCCGCGCAAGCCGTCCAACGCTCCGCCTACCCTGACGCCTACGCGAAGTGGGAAAACGACGCGACCTCACTCGTGCAGCAGCAGTACACCGCAAACGGCGGCGCCGACGTCGACTGCTCCACCACGACGCTCGGCATGGCCGAACCCGCCCCGCGCAACCCCGATGGCTCGTGGCCGGACGAAGGCTGCACCATCCGCCCGGATCTCACCACCGGCCACGGCTGCGTCACACCACGCCTGGCCCACCTTGTCCAACAGGCCGTCGTTGCAGGCTTCCCGACGCCAGCCTGCTACCGGCACAGTGACCACGGCGAGCATCCCCAAGGCCGCGCCTGCGACTGGATGATGACCGCCGGCGGCCAAGCCTATGGCGCCGAGAAAGCCCGCGGTGACGCGATGGCGGCATGGGCCGTTGCCCACGCGGATCGCCTGGGCATCATGTACGTCATCTGGTACCGCATGATCTGGACCCGCGCCGAAGGCTGGCACGCCTACGACAACCCGTGGGGCGGCGACGACCCGTCCGGATGGCACACCAACCATGTCCACATCAGCGTCCACTGATTTCGCCAAAAGTTTCATCCGATGGTGGATTCGCATCGTTGGCCAACGGTCGGCGACGCTGTCACCAGCGGGAGCTCTGTCCGCGGGGAGACCTTACTATGCCACTGATAACGCTTGGTCCCCCGACGCGCGCGTTCAGGTCGCCGAGGAAGCAGTGCGCGGCGACATCGCCTTCCGCGAGGGCGCGCGAATACCATCCGAAGCTAGACCTATTGGCCGGGAGCGGTGGAAGGTCCTGGCCAGCAGAACGACATCAGTGTCTTCAGTGCTTGCGAACCCATGGCGTCTCCGGTCACCGGGATTTGGCCTGCGGCCCGGCCGCGAAGTTCATCGGCGTAGGCCGAGAAGGCGTCGCTCAACTTCGAATTGGTGGCCTCGGCGGCGAGCGTTCGCGGCATTGCCTCCTGCGCACTCCAGTAGGCGCGCTGGATCTCGATCAACTCGGGTTTCGGGTGCTGCTTGCCGACGTACTCATCTTCAAGGGCTTTGCGGTAGGCCTGCGTCTCGGGAGCCAGATTCTCATCCTCGGTACCCACGAAGGCCCGTGTCGAGTCCTTCCACCTTGTACACAGCGCCGCCGTGTTATCGGCGTTCTTCTGAGGCTCGTCGCGGATGATGCCACACCCGCTCACGGTCAGAGCCGCCGCTAGGATGATCATGCCCGAATGTGCCCGCACGCCTACTCCCGTCATGATCTCTGTCGATGCGGCTGAACCATAACCTAGGCATCACTCGGTGCGATCTCCGCTGCCCTCGTCGCATCGCTCCACCGAGCCGGCGTCATCCCTGACCAGAGCCCAGCCGGCCCAGTCGTCCACCGCGCGCTCGACACATTCCTGCACGCCGCGACATCACAGGCGGTCACCCGGCTACTGCCGCTGATCGACGCGATCCCGCCGATCCTAGGCCGGCGTGGACCAACGCCGCCCTTCGCCTCCCCATTCGCGGCACCTGTCCGGATCGGATCGCCCATGGTGGCCAGACGCGAGCCGCTGTGCGTGTCGGTGCATCTGTGCGGGCAGCCATGATGTCGACGCGAGCGCCTGTTGGCGCCGACCTCCGTGCCCCCTCGAGGCGATATCTAGGTCGGCCACGGTTCGTCGGCCAGACGTTGAAGCGAGGTGATCTTGACGGGCTCTGTCCTGTTTTGATAGCTCGGGGTTGCTGCAACATTGATCATTCTCTTAGTCTCCGTCGGCAGTCACACCGAGGGGGACCGAGAGCGATGCCTGGAACGAATGGTCGAGGGTCGGGCTTCTTGCCTCGGCAAGCGGCGGTGGTGGCTGTCCTGTTGTTGCTGGCGGCGTCCGGCACCATGCTGCCACCTGGTTCTGCGGTGGCCGCTGCTCCTCCACTAGGAGCACCTGCGGCTGTTCGCGATGTCGGTGCGGCGAAGGCTGCTGCGAAGGAGTCGGGCGAGCCAGTCGAGGTGGTAGGCGCGCGGACCGAGTATGAGCAGACGTTTGCCAACCCCGATGGCACGTTGACGACGGCGGTCGCGGCTCGGCCACAGCGCATCCGAGCGGCGAACGGTGCCTTCGTGGCACCGGATCCGAACTTGGTCCGTGCGGCGGACGGGTCGGCGACGACTCGCGCGACGTCGGTGTTCGTGAAGCTGGCTGGTGAAGGCTCGACCGAGCTGATGCGTGTCGGATACCGCAACTCGACGCTGGTGCTGACCTGGCCGACCCCGCTTCCTGAACCAGAGCTCGACGGGCCCGTGGCAACCTACCGCGACGTCCTTCCTGACGTGGACCTCATGGTCCGCGCGGACGTCGATTCGGTATCGCAGATCCTGGTGGTCAAGACACGGGAGGCGGCGGCGCTGCCTCAGTTGAAGGCGGTGCGGTTCGGCGTGCGCATGAGCGGCCTGACGTTGTCGTCGGACGCGGACGGTGGCGGCGCATGGCTCGACTCCGAAGGCACGGAGGTGTTCGAGACGGGACCGGCCGCGATGTGGGACTCCTCTGGTGGTACTGAGCCGACGGGGTCATCCCGGGTCGCGACCAAGGCTGCGGCGGACGACAAGACCGGTGACTCCGATGGCGGCCTCTGGGAACCGGGACGGTCCGCCAGGCAGGCCGCCATGCCCGTCTTTGTCAGCACCGACGAGTTGAGCATCGTTCCCGATGCCACCCTGATCGACGACCCGAAGACGGTCTTTCCCGTGGTCATCGACCCCACGGTGTCCCGGTCGAACTGGTCGATGATCAATGACACGTACCCGAATCAGTCGTATGTGATGAACGGTTACGACAAGAACGACCACATGAAGGTTGGTTGGACCAACGTCCCCAAGTCGATGCATTACCGCTCGATGGTCGACTTCTCGCAGGCCTCGTTCGCCCGCAAGCATGTCTTGGACGTCGAGCTCGAGTCCTACCTCACCTACTCGTGGGACCTGAAGAACGACAAGTGCACCGCCACCAAGACCCGCCTGCACTCCGTCGGCGCGTTCAACTCCAGCTCGAACTGGAACAATCACGAGAGCACCTGGAGCGGAACGCTCGCCGAGTCACCGTCGAACGAGAACTGCACCGGCGGCTCCATCCGCACAGAGTGGAAGTCCGACGCTCTCCGCAGTTACGTGCAGGGCCGTGCCACCAACAACGGCAAGGTTTACCTCGGGCTGTCCGGCTCATCTGACTCACACTGGAAGAAGTACGACGAGAACAAGACGAAGCTGCTCGTCACCTACAACTCGTATCCCAATACTCCGACGAACCCGACCGTGCAGAGTGGTACCTCGACCGCGGCGAAGGGGTGTGTCACCGGCGCCGGCCGTCCGGTGATCGGACTGCGTGCCGACGGAACGTTCCAGCCGATTCTCAAGGCGAAGATCACCGACCCTGACGGTGCTGCGGAGAGTGATCTGAAGATCGCGTTCACGTGGCAGAAGGACGCCGTCGCGGACGCGCCCGGCTGGACGGCGGGCGGTACCGCGGAGGCGACCAAGCTGAAGTCCGGCGGTGTCGGCCCGTACACGATCCCGGCCTCCGCCAAGATCGCCGATGGCGACCTCGTCCGGTTCAACGCGCAGGGCCTGGATCCGTGGTCCTACGCCGGGGAGTCCGGGACCGACAAGTCGAGTGTCACGGGATGGTGTGAGTTCCGGGCGGACAAGACGTTGCCGTCGGTGCCTGTCGTCTCCTCATCGACCTATCCCCAGGACGACGCTCCGCACGGGTCGGCGGGCGAGACCGCCACCTTCGCGTTCGGTCCGGGGCCTGCGACCGACGTAGTCGGGTACGAATGGGGCTGGTCAGAGCCACCGACGACGTACATCGCGGGTGCGCAGGTCAGCAGGAAGCTGACTCCGCCGCCCCCGCAGGCATCGGATCCCACCGATGGCGGCCCGGTGTCGCTGTATGTTCGCAGCGTCGACGGTGCAGGCCAGCGCAGCGACACCCTGGCCTACGACTTCCTCGTCGGTGAAGCAAGCGGACCCGTCGCCGACTGGAAACTCGGCGGGCCGGCCGGCGCCGCGACGCTGCCCGATGAAAGCGGATCCGGCGCCGACCTCACCGCGACGAACGTCACCCTGGGCGTTTCCGGCCGGGTGCGCGACAGCGCGGCGAGGACTGCGCCGACGGCTGCGGGCTTCAACGGCTCCAGCTCGCGTGGCCACATCGGACAAGCGGTTATCGACACCAGCAGCAGCTTCTCGGTAGCCGCCTGGGTGAAACCTGATCAAGTCCAGGGCGATCGCACGATCCTGGCTGCAAATGGCACCCAGACGGCAATGTTCCGGCTGCTGTACCACAAAGACTCCAACGCCTGGTGTGTTCAGCTCCGGGCCTCGGACCTGCCTGACGCGACCTTGCAGAGCGTCTGCGCCGCTGCTCCGCTGCGCGTTGGTGTCTGGTCTCATATCACCGCCGTCGTCGACCGCGGTGCCGACGCCAACGGAGTACGGCTCTACGTCGATGGTGTATTCAGGGCTCAAACAACCGGAACTCATGCGTGGACGTCGACCGCCTTCTCCGTCGGATCCGCCATGGTGAGGGGCGCGCAGGGCGACTGGTTCAACGGCAGTCTCGCCGACGTCAGGGTCTGGAACCGCGTCCTCACCCCGGCGGAGATCGCTCCGATGGCCACTGACCTGGTGGCCCGCTACCGCCTGGACGGCGATGGCTCCGACGCCGCATATGGACGTGATGCCGCCGCGACGGGCGTCATCCAGTGGGGTAGTGACCGCTTCGGCAACGACTTCTCGGCCGCCACGCTCGGCGACTCGCACAGCTATCTGGCCGGCGAGGCGGCGTTGCGAACAGAACAGTCCTACACCGTCTCCGCCTGGGTGTATCTCGACGTGGCGCCTGGCGCGGGTCACATGTTCCTGGCGGGTCAGGGCGGCACATCGCGCTCCGCGTTCTACCTTCGCTACCAGGGCTCCTATCAACGGTGGGAATTCATGATTCCCTCCGCCGATGTCGCCACTCCGACGTGGATGGCAGCTCGATCAACGGCTCCGCCGGTGATCGACAAGTGGGTTCACCTCGTCGGGGTTCACGATGCCGGGAGTTCTCAGCTTCGCCTATACGTCGATGGCGTTCCGCAAGGTGTGCCGGTGGCGATCACGGGCTGGGCTTCTGGAGGTCCGGTCATGATCGGGCGGCATCCCATGGGCAATATCGACTTCTTCGGCGGCACCGTCGATGACGTACGGATGTATGCCGGCGCGATGGCCCCCAGCGAGATCGTCAATCTGTGCGACTGCCCGGCATGAGGAAGAGGACACCGTTGAACATGTCAGCCCTTCGGCGTTCCCGTGCGGCTGGCTCCGGCCGTCGTCTGCTCATCGGTGGTACAGCCCTCGCTGTCCTCGCCGGGGTGCTGACCCTGCCACCTGTCGAGGCGGCCGTGGCCGCCGACCGGCCCCGCGCTCAGGTGGACGCCTCCGTCAGCACCGTCGCGGTGAAACCGGTCGACCGGTCGACACCTGTCGGCGACTTCTTCACACCGCCGGAAGTGCGCTGGCCCGCTGCCGCCACGGCCGAGCTGGCGCTCGGACCGGCCGCGGTCTCTCCCACCGCGGCCAAGACCTTGTCGGGCACCAAGGTCGGCGGGATGCCCGTCAGCGTCACCGCGGTCGCACCGACGAAGGCGCCGGAGCGGATGTCGGCCGCCGACGAGCTGGCCCGGGTCCGTGTCGAAGTACTCGATCACGCACAGTCGGAGAAGGCAGGCGTTGACGGTGTCCTGCTCCGAGTGCAGCGGACAGACGGCGCATCCTCGACCACCACGGCGACCGTGGCCCTCGACTACTCGGCCTTCCAGTACGCCTACGGTGCCGACTGGTCGTCACGGCTGCGCTTCATGACCCTGTCCGACTGTGCCCTGGACGCGCCCGCGAAGACGAACTGCCAGGGCCAGAGCGTCCCGACGACCAACGACGGCAACGGCATCGCTTCCGCCGAGATTCCGATGAAGTCCACCAGCACTCTTGTCGCGCTCGCCGCCGACCAGAGCAGCGACAACGGCACCTTCGCTGCCACCAGCCTGCAGCCGTCGTCGACCTGGTCGGTCAGCGGCAACTCGGGTTCATTCAACTGGTCCTACCCGATGCGCGTGCCCGCGCCGATCGGTGGCGACGCGCCGCAGGTGTCGCTGGGCTACTCCTCGCAGTCGGTCGACGGCCGGATGAGCGCGTCAAACACCCAGCCCTCCTGGGTCGGCGAAGGCTTCGAATACTCGCCGGGCTACATCGAGCGCAAATACAAGACCTGCCGCGAGGACAAGAAGGATGGCAACAACACCACCGACGCGGGCGATCTGTGCTGGGTGACCGACAACGCGACCATGTCTCTCGGTGGCCAGTCGACTGAACTGCTCTCCACGGAACCGGCCGAGGCGTACCACGGCGAAGGTAAATGGCGTACGCGCGAGGACAACGGCTCGCGCGTCGAACGCAAGCTGAATCGCGACAACGGCGACAACGACGGCGAGTACTGGGTCGTCACGAACACCGACGGCACGCAGTACTGGTTCGGCAGCCGATCGGCCGCAAACTCCACCCTGACAGTGCCGGTCTACGGAAACCACGACGGCGAACCATGCCACGCCGCAGCCTTCGCCGACTCCGCCTGCGGCGGCAAGCCCCAGGCCTGGCGCTGGAACCTCGACTTCGTCGTCGACCCGCACAAGAACACCCGGACGTACGTCTACGCCAAAGAGACGAACAAGTACGCCCGCAACCTCAAGACCACAGACCTCGCCGAGTACGACCGAGGCAGCTATCTGACCCGGATCGACTACGGCTCCCGCGACGGCGAGGCGGGCACCGCACCGTTCCGCATCTCTTTCACCCCGGGCGACCGGTGCGTGACCTCATGCTGGACCAGCGGGAAACCCAACAAGTCGAACTGGCCCGACACCCCCTGGGACCAGGAGTGCAAGGAAAGCCCCTGCCTCAAGCCCAGCCCCAGCTTCTGGACCACCCAACGCCTGGCCAAGGTGACCACCCAGCTGTGGAGCGGCACCACCGACAAGTACAACCCGGTCGATTCCTGGACCCTGAACCACAAGTTCCCCGACATCACCGACGGCAGCCACGCCGGGCTCTGGCTCGACAGCATCACCCACACCGGCCACACCGGCGGAACCGACATCACCCTGCCGAATGTCACCTTCGCCGGCGAGGCGCTGCCGAACCGGGTCGACTCCGGCTCATCCGACCCCGCCCCGGCCATGAAATGGTGGCGGCTCAAAGGCATCACCACCGAGACCGGCGCGACGATCGGCATCCAGTACAAGCCGTCGGACTGCTCAAGACCGGGTGGCCTGCCCGCCGAAGAGCACGACAACCCGAAGCGCTGCTATCCCGTGCGGTGGACGCCTGACGGCGCTGAGAATCCCATCAACGACTGGTTCCACAAGTACGTGGTCGACTACGTGACCGAATCGGACTCGGCACTGCCCGCGGCCTACCGGTCCCCACGCGTCGTCACCTCCTACGACTACGTCGGCGCACCGGCATGGCACTACACCGACGACGACGGCCTGGTCGACAAAGAGGACAAAACCTGGTCGGTATGGCGCGGCTACGACACCGTGCGCGTGACCAAGGGTGACCCCGGCCAGCAGCACCTCACCGAATACCGCTACTTCCGCGGCATGGACGGCGACAAGCAGCCCAGCGGCAAACGGTCCGTCACCCTGCCCGCCGTGGGCACCTACGCCCCGGCGGTCAAAGACGACGACGTCTTTGCCGGCATCATGCGCACGTCCGTTACGAAGAACGGCACCACCCAAGTCTCCGGACAGGTCCAGCAACCGTGGCACTCGGCACCCACGGCCACCCGAACGATCAACGGCGACACCGTCGAAGCCGTCTTCACCGGCATGACCGCTACCTGGTCGTGGACCGCGCTGCCGGGCGGCAAGCAGCGCGTCACCGGCGTGCGTAACACCATGGACTCCTACGGCATGACCCAGCGCGTCGACGCTCTGGGTGACATCGCCGTCACCGGCGACGAAACCTGCTCGATCACCACGTACGAGCCCCGCAACATCGACGCCTGGCTGGTCAAATACCCCCACCGTGCCCAGCACTACGCCACCTCGTGTTCCGCCGCGACCGATGGCCGGGCGCTGAGCACCGACGACGTCATCAGTGACACCTGGACCTGGTACGACACAGAGAAGAGCCGCGGATCCGCCGGCCCCACCAAGGCAGATCCGGTCAAGACCGAAAGCCTGTACACCTGGAGCAAAGGCAGCGGCAACGGCGACCCCGGAACACCGGGCTACCGGGTCACCGCGACGCGGACCTATGACAAGTACGGCCGCCTCGAAACCGAGACCGACGTCAAGAACCGGCTCACCCGCACCGAATACACCCACAACAGCGGGGGACAGACGGTCGGTCTCGCCGTGATCAACCCGGTCGGCTGGCGGACCACGTCGGTCCTCGAACCGGCCTACGGCCAGCCGATCAAGACCACCGACCCCAACGACCGGGTCACCGAGAAGACGTACGACTCGCTGGGCCGACTGACCCAGGTATGGCCAGCGACGCGGAACCGGGCCAGCGGCCAAACCCCTCAGATCAAGTACACGTACACCGTCCGCAACAACGCAGCCTCCGCCGTGACCACATCGGCACTCGACGCCAACGGCAACTACCGCACGGCCGTCTCCCTCTTCGACTCGCTGCTGCGCCCGCGACAGACGCAGGTGGAGGACACACCCGAGCCCGGCAAAGCGCAGGGCCGCATCATCACCGACAACCACTACGACACGGCAGGTCGCAACTGGGAGTCGTACAACGGCTTCGTCACCGATGGGGCACCTGAGGCCAACCTGCGCTTCCCCGAGTCCGAGACCCAACTGACGAACGTCACCTCGACGAAGTTCGACGGTGTCGGCCGGCCGATCCAGACGAGCGTGGCAGGCGGCGGCAAAGTCCTCTGGAGCACCACGACCGCTTATGGTGGCGACCGGGTCACCGTCACGCCACCGGACGGCGGCACCGCCACGACGACCGTCCAGGATGCCCAGGGCAGAACCATCGCGGTACGGCAGTACAAGAAGCCCGCCGACGCAGGCAGCGACGACCCGCAGACCTACACCGCGATCTCTTACGCCTACAACCGCAAGGGCCAGCTCTGGCGCGAGACCGACGCGCTCGGCAACGCCTGGACCCACACGTTCGACGTGCTCGGGCGGCAGACCCAGAGCATTGACCCCGACAAGGGCGTGACCGAGAGCTTCTACAACGAGTACGACGAACTCGACCACACCCGCGACGCCCGCGGGACGTTGCTCTACTACGGCTACGACACGCTCGGCCGCAAGACCTCGCTGCGGGAGAACACCGCAGGCGGGCCACTTCGCGCAGCCTGGACCTACGACACCATTCAGTCGGACACCACCAATCCGCCGACCACCATGTCCGTCAAGGGCTACGCAACCAAGACCGTCCGGTACGACAACCGCGGCACCAGCCCTGCTGCCTACGTCAACGAGGTCGCTGGGTTCACCCCCGACTACCGGCCGACAGGCGCGAAAATCACCGTCCCGGCTACCCTGACCGGACTCGCCGGTACCTACCGCTACGCCTACACCTACAAGGCCAATGGAGCACCCGCCAGCACGACCGTGCCGCAGGCAGGCACCGGTGCCGGCCGACTCAACCGCGAAACCCTGACCTACCAATACGACGCGCAGGGCGAAGCCAACACAGTCAAGACTGACCTGTCGGCCAGTGGTGATCCCGTCTTCCTCATCAACGGCACCAGCTACACCCGGTTCCGTGAGATCGGTGTCGTCGGGTACCGCTACGACGGCGGCAAGGGAATCGACACCCAGATCCTGTACGACCAGTACAGCCGACGGGTCAAGCAGACCAAGGTCACCCGTGCCACCGCGCCGGCGACCATTCTCGACCAGCGCTACACCCGCAACGACTTCGGCAACATCACCGGCATCTCCGACGTCACCTCGAGCGATCATCAGTGCTTCCGGCACGACTACCTGCAAAGGCTCACCGAGGCATGGACGCCCCAGGCCGAGGGATGTACCCCTGACCCGTCCGAATCCGAACCCCTGCTGGGCGGACCCGACCCGTATTGGCAGTCGTGGACCTATGACGAGATCGGCAACCGCCTCACCTCAACAACCCGGACGGCCGCCGGCAGGACGACCAGCAACTACACCTATCCGGTTCCCGAGCCGTCACTGCCGGAGAAGGCTACCTATCCCCATGCGGTGAAGAGGATCGTCACCACCGGCGCCGAGACCGCGGACACCGCATACGGCTACGACGAAGCCGGCAACACGATCAGCCGGGGCGACGACCAGACCCTCGCCTGGGATCCCGAAGGCCACCTTCAGCGAGTCGGCGAAGCCGACGGCGACACCACCTATCTGTACGGCACCGACGGGTCGCGCATGATCGCCGACGACCCGAAAGCAATGACGCTCTACCTCCCCGGCCAGGAGGTCCGATACGACAAGACGACCAAGGTCGCCAACACCACCCGCCACTACCAGCACGGCGGCCAGGTCGTCGCCTCACGCACAGCCAAAGGCCTGAGCTGGCTCATCAACGACCACCTCGGCACCGCCCTCCAATCCGTCGACGACAAAACCCAAGCGGTCACCCCCCGCCGCCACCTCCCCTTCGGCGCCACCCGACCCGCCAACACCGCATGGACCGTCAACAAGCTCGGCTTCGTCGGCGGCAACCTCGACGACACCGGCCTGACCCACCTCGGCGCCCGCGAATACGACCCCAAACTGGGCAGGTTCATCTCGGTCGACCCGATCATCGACCTCTCCGACCCCCAGCAATGGAACGCCTACGCATACTCCAACAACTCGCCCATCTCCTACAGCGACCCGTCCGGCGAGACACTCGGCTCCGCAAGCTGTCCTCCGGGCATGGTCGATTCCTCCAGCGGCTGCACCGGCGGCGAGAACGGCACCGCCAACGCCAAGGGCCAAGGCGGTTACAACGAGTCGGTCGAGACCTACGACAACGGCACCACCCACACCACCAAACCGGGCGGCAACAACCGCATCAACAACGTCGAATACCCGGGCTGGGAAACCCGCCCGATCTACTGGCCCTCGACGGAGGACATGGCCAAGGCGCTGGACCGTTACAAGGGCGACCACCCCGTCATGCCCTGCCCGTGCGTCATCGACCAGGACGACGATGACTTCACCACGGCGATGATCCTCCAAGCCAAGATCAAGGGTTACCTGAAGGTCGATCCTAGGGCGGAGGCAGAAGCTTTCGATACGCGCCTCTACGCCAAGGCGGGGAACCTTGCGGGCGACGCCAACGGCTTCGGTCATGGCCCCGTCATGGCTGGGCGGGTACGAATGCCCGCCGGCGGAGTGAGGATCCCAAGGATCCCCAACACCTGCCGAAGTTTCTCTGGAGAAACCCGGGTCCTGATGGAGGGCGGCACCTCCCGCGCCATCGAAGACTTGAAGCCTGGTGACAAGGTCATCGCTCGTGACCCTCGCACCGGCAAGGCAACGCCCCGCCAGGTCAGCGTGGTCTGGTCCCACGAAGATGAAATGTCGGAGCTCCGCCTCGACAGCGGAACGATCGTGACGACCGAGGATCACCCATTCTGGAGCCTGACCGAGGGCCGCTGGAATCGCGCGGACGAACTCGACCTAGGTGAACTGATCCTGACCGCAGACGGCCAGGGTGAACCAGTTCGTGGCCTCGACACCGCCAAGCGCCCCGGAACGGCAGTCAACCTCACCGTCGACGACCTCCACACGTACTATGTGCTCGTCGGCGACGTTCCGGTCCTGGTACACAATGCCGCCCCTGAGCCCGACCCGTTCGGTGTGCCTAGAGTCCCAGGGGTCTATATCATTACCCTGGATACAGGCGAACAATATGTTGGTCAGGGGAAAAACATCTCTGAGCGATGGAGGCAACACTTTTCCCCGAAAGGTACCCTCACTAAGGCTAACTTTACTCGGGAAAATATAGCGGGTATCGAATATCGGCTTCCCGGGCCGGGGATCTCCCTCAACCAACTCGAGAGCGAGGTTTTTGACGAATTCGGTGGCAAGGCGAAGCTTCCTTACAATACTAACAATCCCACCATGTACAAGCTTTTCGGAACAGGTCCCGGCGGCAAGTGTGGTTGAGGTGAATAACTTGGCAATTAGGCCATCAAGCGAATGGCGTTGCAGTATTGCGGAAGAGGCTCGCCTCGTTGCTGAGGGTGTGCTGGAGGACGAGTTTGCGGTAACTGCTGGGTTGTTTCCTCCAGCTCTGTTGCAGTGCTTCGATGAAGTCTTCGATGCCTTCGAGCGGGACGTGTCCGAGCTGGAACCGTCATCGGACATAGAGGTTACTGCTGCTATTCGAAGGGTTGTTCTTGAGCTTAACTCGCTAAATGAAAAGCATGATCATGATGCGATTGCCACAGCTGAGCGCGCTCTGCTGTGTGGATACATCGATCAAACGATGACCGAAGCGGGCGTCGACCTTGACGCGCTAGCCGCTCGCCGTGGCGTTTCGCGTGAGGATATAACTGACGAGTGGCGTACCTGGTAAGTATCCTCGACCCTCGCTAAACGCGGTCGCGTGGATGGTGGCAACGAACCCACCGGCGGTCGCAGGTCGGCTGGCAGTGTGAGGGCGGCTGGACCGATCACCGCAACTGCCATGGGCACGTCGTCGAGCGCGACGCGACCAGGGAGGTGAAACGTCTCATGGCCGCGTACACGCGGTGGTGCCGATAGCGGCCGTCTTCATCACCAGTTGCCCCTTCTCGACCTCGCCCGGCCACCGTTGGGGCCGGTGATGCAGGCGGCGAGCCTCTCAGTTTTGATCCGGGGCCGGGTCAATTCGGCGGCCCCGCATGCAGTTGCGTCGTGTGACAAGGGGCGGCGGTGACCAGTTGCCCGGCTGACGTGCTGTAGGCGGCGTGAGCATCTCGGTAGCGGCGTACCGCGCGGCGGCCCGTTCCTGTCGAGTCGTCGGGGCGCCCGGCAGTGCGAGCGAGCTCCGCGCCGGTCGGCTCGTGACCGATCTCTACGCCGCGTAGCCACGTCCGGTACATGACGGCGTCGATGTCGGAGGTGGGCCTGTAGAACTCGGGTGATCCTACGGCCGTCGGTTCTTCCGACCATGCCGGTTGCTTAGGGCATTCCGTCGTGGCGTGCGGTGAGATCGCAGTCAGCACGTCGCTGCGGTCGTTGTCGCGTCGATCGGCAATCGGCGGTGGCAACCTGCAGTCGGCGGCATCCCTGGTAGGAATCGGGGAATGTTCTTCGAGTCTTGCAAGCCGGTCCCCATCGATGCCGATGGCTGCTCCGCGGCGAGCCTTCGCAGTGCGACGCCGGTTGGACGCTTGGCTACCCGTCACCTGGTATCGCTCGTCGGCTCGAGCCATCAGTAAAGGTGCTGTCTGCTCCGTAGTCGGCGGCGAGGTTGCAGCAAACGTCGTCGGGTCGGTCCCCATGTGAGCGCGACGTACGGCGAGCTCCGCGGCCCGGTTTGCCGTGGCGCGCCGGGCGCGTGCCGTGCCGGTGGTGGCGGTGTGTGTGTCTCGGGCGGTGTCGTGCCACAGCCGTGCGCGGCGCAGTGCCTCGTCGGTGTCGCGCAGGTTGTATTCGATGGCCAGGAGCCAGGCTCGGCAGGTCAGCCGGGGCATGACGGCCCAGCGGATGAGTCGGAATTTCGCGGTGGGTGCGTCGATCAGGCCGTTGGCGCGGCGGGTGGCCCGGTATCGGTCGCGGAGTTTAAGTAGCCAGAGGACGAACGTGACGACGGTGGCGGCGGCGTAGATCCGTCCGGCGCGGGGTCCGCCGTGGGTGAGGTTGGTCCAGGTGGCGAAGCTGGCCACGCCGGCGGCCAGGAGCCATAGCAGGGCGGGGTTGTCGCCGTCGCAGGCGCGCAGGTAGCCGCCGAGGATGAGGAATATGGCGGCGATCTCGAGTATCGCGGGTACGAGGAAGCGGCGTAGGTCGGTGATGTCGGCGGCGATGGCGTATTCGACCTGTCCGCTGGCTGCCAACAGGGTGGCGCTGGCGGCCAGGAGCCATCCCAGTACATCGTGAATCACCTTGGCCGCCGGCGGGAACCGGCCGGGATGGCCGGCCTTCGGCATGACCGTTCGTTGATCGGGGGCCGTCGGTGCGTTTCGAGCGGCTGTAGCACGGCGGGCTGGCGTGTCGTGGGTGGACATGGCAGGGTTTGACTCCCTTCATGGCAGCCGCGACGTGCTGGTCGGGCCCGGCGCACGCGCTGGCGGGATGGCTTCGGTTATTCGTTGGGGTCTTGCAGCTGTGCGGCGAGGGCGAGGGTTTCCTCGGACGGTTCCTCGTCGATGCCGTGCAGGGCTTCTTGCAGCTGCTGCAGCACCGCCCGTATGCCCGTCCTGTCGCCGGTCTGGGCGCAGGCACGCATGACGCGCCGGGCCAGGTCTTCGTTGGTCGGGTCGAGGGCGGCCGCGGCGTGGAGGAGACTCGTCGCGGCTGCCTGGTCGTGGGGTGCCAGGAGATCCGCCAGCTCGAGCCGGCTACGGATTCCGCACCGGCGAAAGTGTTCGCGGGCGGGTTCGATCCACTCGTAGTCGTATCCCTGGGCGAGGGTGCCGGTGTGCACGTCGATGGCCTGCCGCAGCAGTTCAGTCCGGTCGTCCGGGTCCGCGGTTCGCGCGCGCCGCAGTGTGTCGTTGAGTCGCCAGACGTCGATGTCGAGGAGGGTGGGGTTGAGGTGGTAGCGGCCGCCGGTGTTGACGACTGGCTGGATGGTGGTGTCGCCGGCGGCTTGCCGGATCCGGCGGCGGAGGTCGGCGGTTTCGGTGGACAGTCGTTGTGCGGCGCGGCGCATGGTGGCCGTAGGCCAGAGTGCTTCCATGATGTCGGGTAGGTCGGCGCCGTCGCGGTGGATGGTCAGATAGACGAGGAGCTCGCGGGCGTGGTGGCGCAGGCCGGCGACCGGGTTGTTGTCACGGTCGTGGATGGCTGGTGCGCCGAGTAGGCGGATGCGGACGCGGTGGTCGGTGGCCGGGCGGGTGCCGCCGGTTCGATGGGTGGGGGCGGTGTGCTCGGCGTCCCCTGCTCCGTCGGGCGGTGCGGGGGTGCTGTCGTTGTCGCTGTTCATGTGGCCAGGCGCGGCTGCCATGCCGGTTCGGTTGTGCCCAGGGTCGGCATCCGCGGCGTCGTCGGGTTGATCCTCGGCCGGATCAGCGGGTGCCGTGGATGCCACTGGTGTGGGGGAGGCAGCTTCGCCGGTGTGCATCTCGTGCAGCGCGGCCAAATGTTGGATGGTCGTGGCGGTATCGAGGACGGCGAATCGCTCGCTGCCGGTATGGCCATCGGCCTGGACGGCGGTGGTCTCGCCGTGGGGCCATTCACCCAGGATGATCGCCTGGATCTGCAGGGGAGTGCTGAGCAGCAGTGCGGCGCACAGGCGGGCGTGCAGATTCTCCGGCGGGCGGCAGGTTATGAGGAGCGCCGGTGGCATGGGCGGGCGTGGGTCGGCGGCGCGCAGCGCCGGCAGGTCATCGACGTCGTGGTCCTGCAGGTGCCGGTGGCGTTCGATCACGAGGTCCTCGAGGTGTGCCAGCGCATCGGAAAAGTTGGCGCTCACATGCAGTCGTGGGATATCGGCGGGTGCAGCAGCGCCGCCGAGTAGGGCGGTGAGGGTGTCGGCGGTGACGATGGCCAGCCCTTGGGTATCGGGGTCGGCAGGGGTTCCCGACGACAGGGCGGCTACCAGCAGCGCGCGGGCGGCGGACTCGGCGCCGGCGCCGACCAGGCCGCGCCCGGTCCCGGGTTCGGTGTCGCCGGTTCCGCTCAGGACCGCGGCGGTGGGCCCTGGGGGAGGAAGGTCGGGCTGTACGGCCGCTGGCAGGCCGGCGGCGTCAATGACAGACGGCGGTGTGGACGACGTGCCGGTCGAGGTGGGCTCCTGCTGGCCTACCTTGTGCCTGATCGCTGCGATCATCGGTGACAGGGGCGTAAGGCTGGGATCATCGTCGGTGGTGCGGCGGCGCTGTGCGGGGACGACGGTGCGGTGGCGGCGTCGCAGCCAGACCGTCGCGCCGGCCGCGGCGAGGGATGCAGCCAGCGGCAGTGTGATCCATCCATGGGGGACTGCCCTACCGTCGATGCGGGGATCGGCCGGCGCGGTGGGGGAGGGATGTGGAGCCTGCCCAGCCGTCGGGCCGCCGGCGTGGGGCGGTGCCGTCTCGGCATCGCGTGATGCGCTCGGTGCGGCAGCCGAAGGGCCGGCGGTCGCGGATGCTCGCGGCACTGCACCCGCTGCTGGCGACCCCGGGGATGAGGTGTCGGGTCGGTGGGGCGGGGTGATGCCGGGCCGTGGCGGGCGGCGATCGGGTGCGGTGGTGCGCGCGGGCAGGGTCAAGGTCCAGCCGGGTTCGATGTGCCGGCCGCCGCGCATGTGGCGATAGCGGTCGTTGTTGAGCTGGTAGATCTGTCGCCATTGGTGCGGGTCGCCGAGCCGGGTAGCGGCGATGTCCCACAGGGTGTCGCCGCGGTGGACCGTGACGGTGCGCGAGACTTTCCCCGGCTCCGCAGTTTGCCGGCTCGCGGCCGCTGCCAGGACGGGGACAATGTCGGCGGTGATCGCGGTCGCGTCGGTGTCGGTCACGGTGGTGGGCGCGGCGGCGTTCACCGGCAGCGCGCCGACGGTGGAGGTGACGGTGGCGGCGCCCAGCACCGTGGCTGCCAGTCCTTGCACCGGGCCGGGTAGGAGAGCGGCCGCACGCGCCCATCGCCAGTGCCACCGCCGGACACGTAGCGACCACACGGCGAGGATCATGGCGGCCAACAGTGCCCAGATCAGCCACGCCACAGCCCGAGCCGTCGCGGGCACGTACTGGGGCCGCAGGGGGTCCTGCAGCCAGGTGTGCAGCTGTGCCGCCGACGGCACCCGATCCGGTAGCGGGCTGCCGCCGAAAACGGCCAGGACGAAAGGCGTCCCGGCCAGCACCGTCACCGCGACCACCGTGGCCCGGACCGCAGCGATCACCTGGATCATCTCGACACCCTTCCTTTCCTCGTCGCCGGGCCCGATAAGGTTCCGAGTCCGGGCCCGTCGACGGGCGCGGCATCCAGGCCGCCTGCGATCACCGCCTGCCACGGGAACCCGTGGTAGGCGGTGATGCGAGGCTAGGCACCGGCCGGCCCTCCTGGCGGTCTTCGGCGCCTCACAGCCGCTCACAACGACTCACACAGACTCACCACCGCAGGTCAGCACCCGTGTCCGCAGACGGGAGTGGCGGAGCTACGGAAGTCCATTGCGGACTGACGGAACGGCGATCTTCTGCTTCACTGGCTGGCGTGCATTCACGGCTGGCGATCAACTACGGCGCCGCCACGGTGCGGGCGATCCTGGTCGCACCCGGCGGCAGCACGACGCTGCATTTCGACGGTGCCGCCGAGATGTCGACCGCGGCCCACGTCAGCAACACCGGGATCGTGACCGGGGCGGCGGCATGGCGCCACGCCGCCGCCGACCCGGACGGCCTGGTCGTGTCGCCGCTACGCGCCGGCACCGGCCGCGTCACCGTCGGCGGCGTTGAGGTCGAGGTCGTCGACCTGGTCGCCGCGGCCCTGCGTCAGGTGGCAGCCGAAGCCCAGCAGGTGGCGGGGGAGCCGGTCGACGATGTGCGCATGGTCGTCCCGGCCGGATGGGGTCCCCGCCGTCGGACCTGGCTGCGGCACGCCGCCCGCCACGCCGGCCTGCCGGTAGCCCGCCTCATCGAGGCGCCGGTCGCCGCGATCGCCCACCTCGACGACACCGTCGCGGCCCGGGCGAATGCCGGCGGGCCGGCGCTGGTCCTGGATGTCGGTGCCGGCGGCGAGGTGACGGTCGTCCAGCACGCTGCGGGCGGTGGCGAGGTGCTGTCCACCCTCGCCGACCCGGACGCCGGCGGGGACCGCATCGACGCCGCCCTGATCCGCGCGCTCACCGGAACCGACCTGGCCGACCTGCCCGCCGAGCACCGGTGGCCGGTGCTGACCAACGTCCGGGCCGCCCGGCACGCGTTGTCCGAACAGGTCGCGGTGACGATGCCGGTGCCCGGCGGTCAGCCACCCATGGTGGTCAACACCCAGCAGGTGGCCGAGGCGGCGCAGCCGGTGTTCAAACGCGTCGGTGAACTGGCCGCACAGGCGCTCGGCAACGCCGACCTCACCCTGGACCAGGTCAGCGGCGTGTACCTGATCGGCGCCGCGGCCGTCACTCCCGGCGCCGGCGAGATGATCGCCTCGAAACTTGGCGCCACCCCGCAGCTCACCAATTCCCCGCAGCTGGCGGCCGTGCTCGGCGCCGCCGACACCGACACCACCGCGGTCGCCGGCGGCGTCGAGGAACCGCTGCGGCTACCGCCGCTGCACCGGCTGATCACCCTCGCCCTGCCCGGCCTGGCGTCCCTGGCCCTGTACGCGCACTTCGTCTTGTCCGCCGACTTCTACAACGGCACCCCCGACCGTCCCGGAGTCGGCTACTACGTCATGGCGAACTGGGGCGAACTCGCGGTCGCCGCCGTCCTCGCCGCGATCACCGCCCTGCAAGCGGCGGCGTTGTTCGCGGCCCTGCTCGACCAACGCGCCCCCACCCGAGCCGGGCAGGCCGCCACCGGCAGGATCAGCGGCGGTATCGCGATCGCGGTCGCTGCCGGGCTGGCCACCGCCGGCCTGTATGCGATCACCGCCGCCGTGTTCTTCAACCATCCCACCGCAGACCTGCTGCGCTGGGCACTACTCCCAGTCCTGCCCACCGCGGCGATCGCCGCGCTCGTCGCCGGGCTCGCCTGGCGGCGCGCCGCCGCACCCGTCGGCGGCTGGGACGGCTTCCTCGCGTTTCCCGCCAGCTCCATGACCACCGCCACTGCCGGCATTCTCGCCGTGAGCCTGTGGTGGCACGGCGGCCTACCCGCGTGGCTCAACGACTGGACCACCGTCATCGGCCTGACCGGCGGCCTGCTGATCGGTACCGCCGTCGCCTGCGCTCTCGTCCGGCATCCCGCCGCCCGCCTCGCGCTCACCGTGCCGATCGGCGTCTTCACCACCATCATCTCCCGCAGCGGCCCCGACATTCCGGCGATCATCTGGGCGATCGCCGTCGCAGTCTGGTGGGCCGGGCACGCGTGGGCACTGGTCCGCACCCGGCCGAACTGACCCACAGGCTTTGTCATGCGCTGGATGAATCGCCTCGCCACCGCGGTGGCCGTGCTGATCATCGTCATCGGCCCGCCGCTGCTCGCCGGCCTCTGGCTGCGGCACCATCCGTGGCGTCCGCCCACCCAAGCTCAGGTTCACGCGTGGCTCGAGCAGCCGGTGACCGCCGGCACCATCATCACCGCCTGCGTCACCGTCGCCGGCGTCGCCTGGCTGCTGCTCCTGACGCACCTGACCCGCCGCGCCCTGACCGAGCTGCGCCGCCGCCTGCACCGCATGCGTCACCTGCCGGTACCCACCCCCGCCCAGATGACCGCCAGCTCGATGGCCGGCATCGCCGCACTCACCCTGCCCGCCACACCCGGCGAACACCCCCCACCGCCGCCGGCGACGGCAGGGACACCGCAACCCTCCGACCCAGACCCGGACCGAGCCGCGCCCCACCCGGACCAGCCGGTGAAGACACCGCCGGCGGGTGTCGACCTGCCCGGCGGTGGCTGGATCCCGTACCGCACCGCCGCCGCGATCACCGCGCTGGCCGGCCTGGCCTGGCTGCACCGCCGCCGCTACTACCGACCCGACCCCCACCGGCCCCGCGACCACCGCCACGACCCCGACCTGCAACCGCTGCCCGGTGCTATCCACACCATCACCACCGCTGTCACCGGCACCGCAACCACCGGGCACGACCACACACCGTCGACGCTGCTGGCGCTGCGGTTGCCTGAAGGGGTTCTGCAGCTCACCGGACCCGGTGCTGCCGCAGCCGCCCGAGGACTGCTGATCGTTTCCGCCCTCACCACCACCAGCGGCGATACCCCCGCAGTGTCGGTGCCACCCAGCGACCTGCGCACCCTCCTGCCTGCCGGCGACCCGACGGACCTAGGCGTGGTCGACCTCGTGGCAGCGCCGGGCGCCAGCACCGGTCACCGGACCGGCACCCTCGTCGTGCTCGGCGACGACCCCGCCGCCACCCACCGCTGGCACGTCACCGCCGACGGCACCGCCACCGGGACCGGCCTCACCGAGGCCCGCCGACTCTGCACCCTCGACCCGCAGACGACAGCCGACCTGCTCTCCCTGAGCAGTCCCTGGCCGTCACCCGCACCTGTCGCCGACCCGCCACCCACACCCCAGCCCGGCCCGGCGACCGTGCTGACAGCGGAACCCGGTACGGCTACCGCGGCGCACCTGACGCTGCTCGGCGGCTGTCACCTGAGTGTCGCCGAGCAACAGGTCCACATACGGCGCACCGCCGGCCTGCAGATCCTCGCCTACCTCGCCGTGCACCCCGACGGCGCCACCCGCAACGAACTCACCCACGCCATCTGGCCACACCTACCCGCCGCCACCATCAGCCAGCGACTCCACACCACCCTCACCGACCTACGCCACCAACTACGACCCCTGCTCGGCGACGACCCCATCACCCGCCACGACCACCGCTACCTGCTCAACCGCCGCGCCATCCCCACCGACCTGGACCAATGGCACACCGCCGTCCACGCGATGACCCACGCCATCGGCACCACCGCCCAGCACCACGCCTGCCGGCGCGTCGTCGAGCTGTACCACGGCGAACTCGCCGCAGGCCGCGACTGGCCGTGCCTGATATCCGCGCGAGAACAGGCTCGTCGCACCGTCGTCGACGCCTGCGTAACCCTTGCCGAACACACCGAACCCGACCAGGCCCTCACCTGGCTCCAACAGGCCATCACCATCGACCCCTACAACGAGGCCGTGCACCAGCACGCCGCGGACCTGCTCAACGCAGCCGGTGACCACGCCGGCGCCCGCGACTTGATCAACAAACTGAAACGGCGCCTGACCGAGCGCACGCCCACCCCGCTCTGATCGATCGCCTACTGCGCCGCCGACGGCCCGTGACTGCCACCCCGGCACGCCCGCGCCAGGCCGTCCGCTGGATGTGGCATGCCCGAAGCGGGCGCGACGGGTAGCGAGGTCCTTCAGGGGTGTTTAGCTCGGCGCATGCCCGAGCGAGATCACGGATCGCGTCGTCGATGACCCGGCGGTGGGGCCGGCGGACAAGTCGGGCTACTCCGTGACGGTGCGATAGCCGTATGGTGCCAGGGTGATCAGGATTGGGCCCGTTGCCCTGCTCTTCTCCGCCGTCCTCCTCGCCGGCTGCACGTCCGCTTCGGACGCCCCCGAGACCTTCCGAAGCGGAAAGAACGTGCGGATCGAGCGGATGGAGCGCCTCGGCGTGGTCGAGGAGGCCTACTGGCACACCGAGCAGACCAAGGACCTCACCCCCGGCGACGACCAGGACGACCCCTGGGTGCAGGGCGTGGCCCGACTTTCGAAGAGTGAGTTCGACCGGCTGTTTGACGCCTGGGAGTGGTATCCGGTCAGTACCGAGCCGATCATCCCGGTCGACCTCAAGGGCAAGCTCGACGCCGGTGATTCCTGGTACCTGGGCGAGCTCGAGGACGGCGTCTACTACTTGGAGACCGACACCCGGTTCGTGCTCTTCATGGTCTGGCCGTAGGTCACCGCTGCCGACTGTTTCGCCAGGGTGGCGATGCCGCGAGGATCAGGATGCGGCCCAGTCGACGGTGTCCGGTGATGGTCGCCCCGCGTCGCATCGCGGCCGGGCGAACAGGTCGAACACCTCCTCGCTGATCTCGATGATGTGCGGTTCGGGTGCAGGCGTGGTCATGTCAGTTCCTCCTGTAGCCGGCCGAGACCCACGGCACCGATGTCGATGGCGCGCTGCGCTGTCTCATGCAGGCACCGGCGGTGCCGACCAACCCGGATGACGGTGAGGATCGGGACGAGTGAGCTGACGACGTTGGGCGCCGCCGGGCGGCGCCTCACGTCCTTCACCGTCAGTCCGTTGCGTGGTGCGTGGCGGGACGCTGAGGTCTCAGGAAACCGGTGCCGGTGTCGCGCCGGTCGCGGTTCGCAGACTTCGGGCGGTTACGGCCGCGGGGTCACGAGTTGTCAAATCGCGATAACGAATCGATCGAGCTAATTCGGCGCTTTCGGCATCGTTTTATCGGTTCAGCTCTCATGGATGTGAATGACAGCGTCGAGAGTAGCGCGTGGCTCATGCAGCAACCTTGCCCCAGGGTAACGAAGTGCTGGCCATATGTCCGTTGCGTCTGATTGATCATCGCCAGTTGTAGTCATCTCTTGCGGACATCGTTTAGATCCTCATAACATCCGCACGTCTCAATGTGAGGCTTCCACGGGGGAAGGGCCGGGCATGGACTCGGAAGTCGGTTCGTCGTCTCTGTTTGAGGGTCTCTGGCGCTGGATTCGCCGGTCCACGCTGACAGTGGCCATGATTGTTCTGGCCGGATCGCTGCCGTTCGCGGGAGTTGCGCGGGCCGAACCCAAACCCGCACCGAAACTCAAAGCCGACAGGTCGGTCGCGGTCGGTACCGTCGAGGCCCGGGCGCCGCAGAGGTCGCAGACGCAGACCGACCTTTGGGAGCCGTCTTCGCCACGGTGGCCGTCCCCGAGCAAGGCCGAAGCAACATTGGGGACAACCGGTCTCAGCAGCGTGGCCGGCCAGCCGGTGCGGATCGGAAGGACTGTCGCCCAGGCGGGGCGGCCAGCATCTGCGCAGGTCGACAAGGTCACCTCCGAGGTAATGAGCCGTGCGCAGGCGGCCGCCGCCGGTGTCTCCGGGCTGATGATCGGCCTGACCCGCGCCGACGGCGAACCGGCCGCGGCGCCAGTGTCCGTGGAGATCGACTACTCGGGTCTTCGCAACGCCTTCGGCGGCGACTACGCACGCCGGCTGCAACTCGTCGAACTGCCGGCCTGCGCGGCGATGACGCCCGCCGAGGCGCAGTGCCAGGCGGCGACGCCGATCCGCGCCAAGAACGACCTCACCGGATCGCGGCTGGTCGCCGACGTCGACGTCGACGCGCAGCAGGCCACCGTGCTGGCCGTCACGACCCTCGCGGCCAGCGCCGACACCGGCACCTTCGCCAAGAGCGATCTTGCCGATTCGGCGTCCTGGGCGGCCGGCCGGCAGTCCGGCGACTTCTCGTGGTCGTATCCGATGACGGTGCCGCCTTCGCCTGGCGAGCTTGAGCCCGAGGTGGGGCTGAGTTACAGCTCGGGTGCGGTGGACGGGCGTACCAACGGGGAGAGTGCTCAGCCTTCCTGGGTTGGTGAGGGTTGGGGCTACGAGCCGGGTTTCATCGAGCGGCAGTACCGGGCGTGCCGTGACGACGTGACCGGTTCGACCACGGCTCAGTACACCAATGCCACCGACGACCTTTGCTATCGCGATCAGAACGCCGTGCTGTCCTGGAACGGTCAGTCGACCGAGCTGGTGCTCGACGACGCCACCGGCAAGTGGCGGCTGGCCGACGACGACGGCTCCTACGTGGAGCTGGTCACGGGTGGTGGGACCGGCACGGGGTACTACAACAATGAGCATTGGAAGCTGACGACGCCGGACGGCACGCAGTACTGGTTCGGTAAGAGCCAGCTGCCGGGCTGGCAGAGCCCGCAACCGAACACCTCGTCGGTTTGGGGTGCGCCGGTCTTCGCCAACCGCTCCGCCGAGCCCTGTTACAAGACGGGCGGTTTCGCCGGGTCCTGGTGCGCGATGGCCTGGCGCTGGAATCTTGACTATGTCGTCGACCCGCACGGCAACACCATGTCGTACTGGTACCAGAAGGAGACCAGCAACACGAAGCTGGCCGGTACCACCACGGTCAGGGCGTACGACCGCGGCGGCTGGCTGAAGCGCATCGATTACGGCACCCGCTACGGCACCGAACTGACCACCACGGCGCCGATGAAGGTCGACTTCACCCCCAGCGACCGATGCCTGGCGACGTGCTGGAGCGGCTCGACGCCGGTGGCGGCGAACTGGCCCGACACCCCGTGGGACCTGCAGTGCAACGCGGCGCCCTGTGCCAACAACACCGCGCCGTCGTTCTGGACGGCCAAGCGCCTCACCAAGATCGCCACTTCGGTGTATTCCGGCGGCGCCTACACGCCCGTGGACGAGTGGGCGTTCACGCACAGCTTCCCCGCCACCAACGACACCACCGACCCTTCGTTGTGGATGTCGACCATCATCCGCACCGGCCGTACGGGCGGCAGCCAGGCGCTGCCCCGGGTCGACTTCGGCGGCACCCGCGGCGCGAACCGCACCGACTACAACACCGCCGCCGCGGTGCCGACCTCGAACAAGTACCGCATCACCCGGGTCACCTCGGAGACCGGCGGCGAGCTGCAGATCGCCTATCAGGGCTCGGACTGCACCACCACGTCGCAGGCCAATCCGGACACCAACTCCAAGCGCTGCTTCCCGCAGTACTACACCCCACCGGACGCCGCCGCGGGCTGGGCGTGGTGGAACAAGTACCGCGTGAGCAGCGTGACCGAACGCGATCTGGTCGGTGGCTCCCCGGACGTCCTGCACACCTACGCCTACAGCACGGCCGGATCCAGCACCTCGGTGCTGTGGCACCACGACGACACCGGGAAGTGGGGGAAGTCGCTGCCGCTGCGCACCTGGTCGGACTGGCGCGGCTTCTCCAACGTCCAGGTGATCACCGGCCCGACGACCGGCACCCGCACCAAGACCGAGTACCGGTACTTCCGGGGCATGCACGGCGACCGCACCGATGCCGGTGTGACCGCCCGCACCGCCTCGATCACGGACTCGCACGCCGCGAGCTGGCAGGACACCAACAACCGGGCGGGCTTCCTGCTCGAGGAGACCACCTACGCGGCCGACGGCACCACCGCGCTCTACAAGACCCGCTACCAGCCCTGGCCCAAACGGACCGGACTGCGCACCGAAGCAGAAACCCATGCCCAGCCGCCCACGACGGAGTCCTGGTTCACCGAGGTCCTGCGCGAGGAATCCTTCGAGTACCTGCCGGCGACGTCGACCTGGCGCGAACACGAGGTCGAGTACGCCTTCGACGCCACCTACGGGCAGGTCGTCAAGGAGACCGACCGCGGCCTGGTCGGCACCACCGACGACGATGTCTGCACCACTACGACGTACGCGCGCAACACCGCCGCCACCGCCTGGCTGCTCGACTACCCGGCCGAGGAACTCGTCACCAACTGCGCCGCCACCCCCGGCCCGGCCGACGTCCTCGGCGGCGAACGGACCTACTACGACGGCTCGGCAACCCTGGGCGCGGCACCGACGCGCGGCCTGGACACCCGAACCGACGACCTGGCCTCCTACACCGGCACGACCGCGAACTGGGTCACCTCCGGGACCGCCACCTGGGACGCACACGGCCGCGCCCTGAGCGAGACCGACGCCCTCAACCGGACCACGAGGACGGAGTACACGCCGGTCCTCGGCGGCCCGGTCACGGCCGAGAAGGAATTCGACCCGGCCGGCTACGACACGGTCACCGCGTTCGACCTGCGCGGTGAGGCCTCCTCCGAGACGGACTCCAACGGCCGGGTCACCAGCGCCGCGTACGACCCGCTCGGCCGGATGACCAAGCTCTGGCTGCCCGGCCGCACCACCAGCCAGACGCCGAACACCCAGTACGAGTACACCGTCAACGGCTACACCTCCCCGAGCCACACCCGCACCCTGGACCTTGGCCCGAACGGCAACCAGATCAGTTCGTACGAGATCTACGACGGTCTCCAGCGCCTGCGGCAGGAACAGATCACCACCCCGGACGGCAAACGGGCGATCGCCGACACCCGCTACGACGCCCGCGGCCTGGTGGGTGCCAGGACCGACTTCTACAACAACGCCTCCGCGCCGGCCGCCACCCTGGTGAGCTTCGCCGACACCGCCGTCGACGCGCAGACCCGCTACACCTACGACGGCCTGGAACGAGCGACCGAGTCCGCGTTGTGGTCGCGCAACGTCAAGAAGTGGGCCGGCACCGCGACGTTCTCCGGAGACCGCGTCACCGTCATACCGCCGGCCGGCGGCACCAAGACCACCACAATTCTCGACGTCACCGGCACACCGACCCGCCTGCAGCAACACCGCGGACCGGGCGCGCAGGACCCCGTCGACGAGACCGTCTACACCCACGACCGGCTCGGCCAGCTGACCAGGATCACCGACCCGGCCGGCAACAACTGGACCCGCAGCTACGACCTACTGGGTCGGCTGACCGGCACCACCGACCCGGATGCCGGAAGCACCGCCTACACCTACGACAACGCCGACCAGCTCACCACCACCACCGACGGGCGCGGCGAGACGCTGTGGCGCCGCTACGACTCCCTCGGCAGGATGACCGAGCTGCGCGACGACTCCGCAACCGGCGCCCTGCGGGCGGCCTGGACCTACGACACCCTCGCCGAGGGCGAACTCACCTCCGCCACCCGGCACGTCAACGGCAAGCAGTACACCCAGGCAGTCACCGGCTACACCGCCAACTACGACCCGACCGGCATCAAGGTCACCGTCCCGGACGGACACACCGGCCTGACCGGTGAATACACCACCGGCTACACCTACAAGGCCGACGGCTCGATCGACACGATGACCTACCCCGCCGTCGGGACGATGCCGGCCGAGACCGTGACCGCCACCTACACCGACCCCGGTGACATCGCGACCCTGACCGGCACCGACACCTACCTCGCCGGGGCGACCTACGCCTGGCACGGCGGACTCAAGCAACGCCTACTCGGCTCCGGCGGCAAGCGGATACGCCTCGACGACACCTTCGAGGAATCGACGTTGCGCCTGACGAAGTCCCAGGTCTTCACCGAGCGCGCCGGCGCGGCGAACACCTGGGACGAGAAGCTCACCGAACTGTACGGATACGACCAGATCGGCAACGTCACCTCCATCAACGAGGTGAACGAGGCCGCCGGCAACACCACCATCACGCAGCAGTGCTTCGAACAGGACTACCTGCGCCGCCTCACCGAGGCCTGGACCACCACCGCCGGCACCTGCCAGGCCGACCCGAGCCAGGCCGCCGTCGCTGGCCCGGACCCGTACTGGCAGTCCTTCACCTACGACGTGATGGGCAACCGCACGACCGACACCACACACACCGCCACCGGCGACACCATCCGCGACTACGCCACCCCCGCCGCCGGCGGCGCACAGCCACACGCGCTGACCCGCCGCGACACCCGCGGCGGCGGCCCGACGACCTCCTACACCTACGACCCGGCCGGCAACCTCAAGACCCGCACCGCAGCGGCCGGCACCGACACGCTCACCTGGGACGCCGAAGGCCTCCTGCAGAGCCTCACGGCCGCGGCCGGCGGCACCCACAACTACCTGTACGACGCTGGCGGCACCCGGCTGCTCACCACGGACCCGCTCGCCACCACCCTGGAACTCGGCCACAGCGAAATCCGCGTCGACAACGCCGGCACCGTCAAGGCGACCCGGTTCTACGGCGACGCCGTCCGCACCACCGACGGCGGCCTGACCTGGGTGACCACCGACCACCACGGCACCGGACAACTCGCGATCGACGCCGCGACCCTGACCTCGGCCCGGCGCCGCACCACACCCTTCGGCGAACCGCGGGGCGCCGCACCGATCTGGCCCGACCGCACAGGCTTCGTCGGAGGCACCAACGACGCCACCGGATTCACCCACCTCGGCGCCCGCGAATACGACCCCGGCACCGGCCGCTTCATCTCAGTCGACCCGCTCGTCGACTACGGCGACCCGCAAACCCTGCACGGCTACGCCTACGCCAACAACAACCCGGTCAGCTTCTCCGACCCCGACGGCCTGATCCTGGACCCATGGGCCGGCGGCGGAGGACCCGCGGGCAGCAGGGGCTACATCTCCTTCGGCGGCGGCTTCGGCAAGGTCGGCGGGTCCGGCGGGGCACGCGGCGGCGGAGCCCACCGGGCGAAGGCAAAACCCAACAAAGCACAGAGCAAGGCCAAGCGTCAGGGCCAGTACAGGTCCGAGGTCGACCGGCAGCGCGCCGAGAAGAACTACTCGAAGCGTCACCCCGCCAAGAACAGCAAAGCGAAGCCGAGCAAGCACAAGCCATCCGGCAAGAAGGGCGGCGGCAAGAAGTCCGGCGGCAGTAAGCCCAAGGGCAAGACCGGCGGCAAAAAGAAGTCGGGCGGAAAGAAGAAGCAGCCCAACTACAAAGCCGCGAAGCCCAAAGGCAAGCCAGGCAGACCCAAGCCGCCGACACCGAGGGAGATCATCGAGGCCGGTGGAGCCCAGGCGCCCAAGCCTCTGCCCAAGAACCCGCACGCCGTGTCCCTGCCGAGACGCATCATTGAAAGAATTAAGGATGCAATTGGCCGTCAAACCGATCGGACGGGCGATGGTCTGAAGGATCTAGGCACTTCGGGTGCGGACCACGGTGCCGCCCTTCTTGAGGGACTCCCTCGAGCTGGGACGGCTGTCCCGCGCAGCTCTCACCCGCAGATCAAGAGCAGCGCGGGAGAAGGCGGGTTCGAGCCTGGCAGCGAATGGCTGCTGGCTCCATACGTCACCGTCTGGAGCATCCTCCGGGCCGTCCGGCTATGGCGAGTATGGCGACGACGATAGGATGACGAACGTTCCCGTTGGGAGGCATGAGTGAGCGGCGGTATCTCCCTGCAGTCGCTTGAGGCTCGCATGCTCAGCGCCGAGCTGCGCGGCGACGAGCAGGGCCGGCGCGAGTTGGACGCCCTGGATCCGAGTGACGAGAGCGGCTGGGCTGAGGTCATGCCGGTCGCGGTCGCGATGGCCGCGCAGCGGCGGTTCGGACCGCATGATCTGCGGCTGATCACGGTTTTCGTGCGGCGGTTCCTCGCTAGGGATCCACACGGGGTCTTCTCCGCCGCCGATGTCGAGGCGGTGCTGCGCGGTGTGCTGGGTGAGGAACTGCTGTTCAACTCCGTCGATCGTGCGACCTGCGGTGAGATCATGTATGCCCTGTTGTTCGCGCTGGTCGACGAGCTCGAGCTCAGCGACGAGCAGGCCGACGGTCTACTGGTCGCCGCCGAGCGGCGGGTGGCGGCGGAGTATCGCGGCGTGGAGGTGCCTCCGGAAGGGCCGCCGGACGCGCCGGTGATCACCCGCGGTACGCGTCGGCGCACGAGGCGGCCGTACCTCGGCGGTGACGTTTCCATGCCCGCGGCACCGGAAACGCCGAAACCAGCCCGCGGCGCTTTGGGCCGTGTGTTCGGCGGACGCAAGTCCCGGCCGGCGCGGCCCGGTCGCGGCGCCCGGAACACCTCGCCCTCGACGTTGGCCGGGCGTTTCTTTAGCGCTGCCATGCTTCGGCACAGCGAGGAACGCATACGCCTGTCGGCGATTCTTCACGAGTCGGGCAGCGACGATGTCACGCGCCTGGGTAGGGTCGTATTTGCCGTCGCCGTGCACATCCAGTTCCGTCCTGATTCTCACTTGCGTGAGATCAGCGACCTGATCGCGGCGGCGCACGGCTACTATTCCGATCTGGATCTCATGGCCACGGAGTACATGGTCCGCGCGGCCCTCGGTGAGGACGTCCCCGAGCCGGATCTGACCGTCGATGACGAGATGCTGATCAGGATGCTGGTACTCGGAACCCTCGCCGACCTGTGGAAGCGCGATGAGCCTGCGGTCAACGCGATGATCGTCCAGGCGGAGGCGAATCTCGTAGAGGCCGGCGGTTCACTCGCGCCCGCCGGAAGTTGACGTACCTCTCCATGGCAGCAGAACGATACGAGGCTTGGGTGATTCTGTCGGCCTACGCGGCGCTCGCGGTTGCCGTCCTGGCCGTCTCCGCGGGTGCGCGATGGTGGCTGCGGCGCGGCGCTGGCCGAGACGAGTCCTGGACGGCGATGGAGGTCGCCTACCTCAACGGCGGTCTCAGGCTCGCCGGTTACGCCTGCATCGCTGAGCTGCATCGGCTCGGGATCGTCCGCGCCGCAGCGTCCGCGAACCTGATCGCCGTCAGGCCGTCGGCTGGCCTGCCCGAGCGTGCGCCGAGGCTGCTGAGCGCCGTCCGGAACGCTCTGCGACAGCCACACTCCTGGCAGACGCTGACGCTTGACGCCGATGTTCGCCGCGTCGGCGCGGCGCTGGGTACGAGGCTGGTGAAGCGGGGCTGGATACTGTCGGCCGCGCGGCAGAAGAGGCTGCGCCTCCTTCGCATACCGGGTCTGCTGGTCGTCGGCTGGTGCCTGGTCTGGCTGGTGATTCTGGCGATGGACTTCTCGGCACCAGGCCATGCCACGCTGGTGCTCGGACTCGGCGTGATCGCGCTGTCCCTGGGCGTGGCCACGGTCGTGGTGTCCGATGTCCCACCGGCTACCCGTGCGGGCAAAGCGGTGCTGCGGCGGGCCCGCCATGACCTCAAGGACCGCACGGACGGCGCATCGCTGATGGCCCGGGTCGCCGTGTTCGGCGAGCCGGTGATGTGGAAGGCCGACCCGGAGTTCGCGAAGCACGCTCAGGCCGAGTCAGGCAAGCTGACAGCCCATCCGCGATTCTTTGACAAACCGCATGACAGGTTCTATTACCGCTAAGACCCTGGTAAATAAGGGGGTCCCGGGCGGCGGGCGTAGGTCGGAGATCGATACCTGTGCGTCCGGGCGGCGTGGCCGCGTGACATGAAGAAGGGCCTTCGGTACGAGCAAAGGTGACTAAACCAGCAGCCCGACTCCGAAGGCCTACCCTGTCTGTATTCCTTGTGCCGGGACCGCCGCGTCGGCCACCCCGGCCGCTCTCAACGAGCACCTACCCACCGCCCGACCCCGGCATTACCCCTCCGACACAGCGACGCCGAATGGGCCGTACTCGCCCCGCACGTGCCCGCCGGGACGGGACGGGGACGCCCGATCATCTACCCCCGTCGCGACATCGTCGACGCGATCCGCTACCTCGACCGGACCGGCTGCCAATGGGACGCGCTGCCCGCGGACTTCCCGCACCCGAAGCTGGTCTACCACTACTTCAAGGCCTGGACCTGCGACGGCACCCTCAACCGGATGCACAACCACCTCCGCGAACGCGTCGAAGGCCGCGACCGGCACCCACCGCCGCCCTCATGGACTCCCAATCGATCCGCGGCGCGGAACCGTCGGCCGCTCCTGCCGCGGCTACGACGCCGGCAAGAAGTGAACGGCCGCAAGCGTCACATCACGGTCGACACCTGCGGGCTGCTCCTCGCGATCCTGGTCACCGGCGCCGGAGTGCAGGACCGTGACGGCGCCCGATCACTGCTCTGGGCGGTGCACGCCTGCTTCCCCGGCATCCGGCTGGTCTGGGCCGACTCCGGCTACACCGGCCAACTCGTCGGCTGGGCCTGTACCGCTCGAAAACAGGGTTTCGGGGTTTGACCTGCGGTTCTGTGCGTTGCCGGTCACTGGTCGGGAGGCAGGCTGTCCGGCATGGTCGTGTCGTTCGGATACCTGGTGCTGCGACAAGTGCTGCAGTTGATCGTGTTGGGCCTGCGTGGCGAGCGGGCGAACGAAGTCGAGATCCTGGTCCTGCGCCACCAGGTCGCGGTCCTGCGTCGTCAGGTCCAACGTCTTGATCTGGAACCGAACGACCGGGCGGTTCTCGGCGTTGTCCCGGCTGCTGCCGCGGCCGCGGTGGGCCACGTTCCTCGTCACCCCGGCCACCCTGCTGCGCTGGCACCGCACCCTGAACGCCAGGAAATGGACCTTTCCCCGGCGCCGGCCGGGTCGCCCGCCGGTCCAGGCTGAGATTCGGGCGCTGGTGCTGCGCCTGGCGAAGGAGAATCCGAGCTGGGGCCACCGCAGGATCCAGGGCGAACTGGTCGGGTTGGGCCACCGGGTGGCGGCCAGCACCGTGTGGTCCATCCTGACCAAGGCCGGGGTGGATCCCGCACCCCGCGGCGCACCGGGCCGACCTGGACGCAGTTCCTGAGCGCTCAGAGGTCGGTTCGTGAGATTAGGTCCTTTTCTGGATCAGAGTGAATATCCCGGGCTGTGTCTCGACGGCGATTTCGCGGGTGACCAGGCGTTTCAGTTTCGCGCGGGTGCCTTCAACGTGTTTCGGTAGCGGTTCGATGCCGAGGGCGAGACAGATGTCCTTGGCGCGCATCCCGGCGTTCGCGGTGCCGAGCACGGCGAGGATCTGCTGGTAGGCGGAGCTGATCACCGTCGGGTCGTCGGCGGTGAACTCGGTCGCGGCGAGGCTGCGCAGGGTGGTGCGGGTGGTCGCGAGGTCGGCCAGCTCACGATCGATGCGGGTGAGTTCGGTGGACAGCAGCGCGATCTGCTCGCGGAGCCGATCAACGGTCGCAGCTGCGGCGGCTTCGCGTTCGGTGATCAGGCCGAGGATCGTTTCGAGATGCACCGGCGGGCCCCTATCCGTGTCGCCAGGTCGGGGTGCTGGTGCCGGTCAACCTGCGGGCCATGTTCGCCATCGACGCCCACAACGTGCGCGACACGCTCGATTCGGGCCGGCTCTCGTACTCGCGCACGAGGCGGCGGTGCAGCATCAGGGTGCCGTAGACCTGCTCGACGATCCACCGCTTCTTCACCGGCACGAACCCAGGCAGGGTGTCGGATCGCTTGACGACCTCGACGTCGATGCCCAGGACCGCGCCGTGCACACCGACGTCCTGCTTGAACCCGGCGTCGACCCAGGCCACGGTCACCGTCGGCGTGTGCTGCGCGACCTTGTCCAGCAGTCGGATGCCGATCGCGTTGTCGGTCACCGACGCCGCGGTCACGACCACGGCGATGATCAAACCCAGGGCGTCCACGGCCAGGCCGCGCTTGCGGCCCGGCACCTTCTTGCCCGCGTCCTTGCCGGTGGTGGCGGCCGGGACGTGGTTCGCCGCGCGGATCGACTGGGTGTCCACCGCGACCGCGCTCGGATCTTCGGCCCGGCCGGCTTTCTCCCGCGTCTGGCAGCGCAGCAGGTCATGGATGGTCTGGTCGGTGCCGTCGTCACGCCACAACGCGAAGTAGTAGTAGGTCACCGGCTTCTGCGGCAGGTCATGCGGCAGATACGCCCACTGGCAGCCGGTCCGGTTCTGGTACAAGATCGCGTTCACGATCTCCCGTAGATCCTGCTCGCCCTGGCGGCCCGCGACCGAGACACGCGTGGCCCGCCACGCGTCCAGGAGCGGTCCGATCAACGCCCACTGCTCGTCGGTCACGTCGCCGGGGTACGGCTTTCGATCACCCATGCCAACCCAACGTCGCAGCTAACGACCCGGTCGCGACTGGCATTCACCTTTCACGCCATCGAGTGATCACTATCCATGGCGAACCCACAGAACGATCTCCAAACGGACCCAACGCATAGATCAACCCTAAGGATCTCGAACCGCCCTCTCAGAGAGACCGCCGACGGCCTCATCGTGGCCGGTTTCGGCTACGGCATCTTCGTCTACCAGGCCCCAAGCCCGGCAGCAGCCTGCGCCTGATCCGCTGGGACGCTTCTGCGTGAACCTCTTGGGCCTTGACGGTTTCAGCGTCCGACACAGCTCATGCCGCCGACAGGTCGGCCGTGGCACGGTGGATGCACGTCTCCTGCCGCCAGCGTCAATGCGTAAAGTAGTGCAGCGCATTGACGAGTTGATGTTGGGCGCTCGTTAGGTCCGAGGCGCTGCGGTGGTTTTCGAGGTGCCAGATCGCTGAGTGCACGCGGTGCCAGCCGAGCGCCCATACTTCGGCGGTCAGACCGCCGCGGTTGGCGGTTGCGCTGGTGGGCCCGCCTGCTTGCACGTACTGGTGGATGAGGTGCCGCATGGCGGCGGGTTGGGGCTGGGTGTTGCTGCCGAAGTGTGCGGCGAGGTCGAGCAGGCCAGGTCCGGTGTAGGCCACGGCGAGGTCGAGCAACATGACGCGGCTGGCGGTGACGTGCACGGCGCTGGGGTGCAGTTCTCCGTGGCACAGCCCGAATGGTGGCAGTTGCGCGCCGGCCGTTCGGTCGGGTGTTCGTTCGGCGATCTGCCTCAGTAGGCGCCGGATCGCGTCGAGTTTCCCGGGGTGTTTGCGGGCGATGCGATCGAGCGCCGCGGTGCCGCGGTGCGGGAGTTCGCTCAGCCCGGTTTCGTTCAGCAGGTCACCGTGGCTTGTATGCGCGCCGTAGCGGTGCAGGCGGGCCGCTGCGTAGGCGGTGTCGCTGGAGTCTGCTGGGCGGATGGCCGGGCCGAGGTCTTCCATGAGCAGGTACGCGGTGTCGGCGTGGGTGCAGGTGGCTTGCAGGGTCGGCACGGGTGCACCTGCCCGGCCGGCGGCGGTGAGGGCGTTCGCCTCGGCCGGGAACATGGATGCGTCGGTGCGTTTGAGGATCGCTGTGGAACCGTGGGGCAGTATAAGCCGCTCCACGACCGAGTACGGGCCGACGGCGATCGTCTCGCGCCTGAGCGCGTCAGCCTGGCAGGCGCCTACACAGCGGTCCGGGACGGGCGCGGTGCGGCGCATCACGTTCGGGTTCGGAACGCTGCCATCGCGGCGTCGATCTGGTCTAGCGACGAGGCGAGGTCTGCGGACAGAGTGGCGGGGACGACTCCGACGCCGGCCTGCTGGTAGCGCCGGAAGTAGCCGAGCAGGCAGATCATGCCGGTCTTCGCGCCGAAGAAGCCGGCCATGTCGCCGCTGGTGTGAGCTCGGTGAAGATTGCTGCGAAACGCGACGGCCTGGTCGGCGGTCGACAGCATCAACAGGGTCACGTCGCCGGTGCTGATCCGCGGGTTCGGGGTGTCCAGCGACTGGTGCTCGGCGTGCAGGTCGATGACGAGTTGGGCGACCCGCCCACCGTAGGTCTCGGTCAGGTAGTTGGACAGGTCGAGATCGTCTGGGGCGCACTCGGGCGCGTCGTGTAGCAGTGCCGCAGCGACGACCTCCGGGGAGGCGTCCGGGGTGTGCTGGACGACCTCGTAGGCGACGGCGGCGGCGTGCCGCAGTGCGGGGCGCTCCTCGATCAGGTGCCCGGCACACCACGCGCGGGCTTCGGTGAGCGCGGCGTCGACGAGGGGGTGTCGCGGCGGGGACAATACGGTCATCGGTCGCTCCCGGGGGACGTTCTACGATGGGTGTCGTGATGCCGCCGCAACCGTGCTGGGCCGACGACACGTGTGGGGTCTGCCCTGGGCAGAGCCTCGGACCCGGCGGCTTCGACGTGGTGGCGCGCCCGGGCTATCAGTTCCCGTTCCGCCCGGAGCTGGGCTACCGGGCGACTCCGGACGGCACGCCGATCTGCGTGCATCCGTATCGAGTGGGGATGCCGGTGGGTGCGTACGCCTCAGGTGGTGTCCCGGTGCCGGACCTGGACGGCCCGGCACCGGACCCTTCACCGGTGGCCTTGGAGATGCCTGAGCACCTGGACGACCTGGCGGCGTGGCTGGTGGCCGTGCTGAGAATCGCCGACAGCGACGAACTGTTCCGGGCGGCGGGCCGCGCCGAGCGGCAGGCCCTCGAACGGTTCCCGGCCAAGGAAGTCGTCAAGGCGATGCGGCACACGCTGTCGCGGGAGTTGCCCCGCCGCTCGCGTGTCTAGGCGGGAACGGTGGCCTCGTCGAAGGAGTGCTCGTGCCGGCGGCCGAAGCCGTCGATGCCGATCGAGTCGTACAACTTGACGAGAATCGCCAACCGGCGGCTGACCTCGTCGGATGTCAGCCAGTACCGGGTGGGCTGCGGACCCCAGCCCGCAGCCGCATAGTAAGCGTCCGTTTCGCAGCCCCTGGAGTAGGTGAACTCCTCCAGCTCGGTGGCGTGCACGAACCGGATACCCAGGTCCTGCTGGATCGCGGTCATGACGTTCCACTGCGCAAGGATCGCGTGGATCATCTCGTCGACCGGGGCGGGTACCAGCAACTCGGCGCGGACCTCGTCACCGGTCATCTCGTAGACCGCCGCCTTGATCGCGAGTACGCGCAGGCCCTCGACGGCCAGCGGCGGCGCGTCGCTCTCGAGGTCCCAGTTGGAGATCGTCGCGTACCCGGTGGTGGTGAACCAGCAGCTGGTGTACTTCAGCGACGACTCGGTCAGGCGGGTGTGCAGCGGATGCTTCTCGATCGCCTGGAGGATCTGTGCGGCCCGGGCGCCGACGGCCTGAGCGTCGAGTGGGGTGGTCGACATGGTCGATCTCCTTCTTGGTTGCGGACGGTGAACCCTGACCAGGTCAGCGTCGCCCGGTCGGTGACGGCTTGAGAAGGAGGTTGGTGTTGCGGCAACATCGACGGCAACGGATCCGGGGAGCGGTCGAATGGATACCGACAGCGATGCCGTACGGCACGTCTTCGGCGTGGTCCTGCATCGCCTGCGCACCGACGCCGGGCTGAGCCTGCGCGGCCTCGCAGCAATAGCGCGCTACGACTTCACCCGGCTCTGCCGTGCCGAGCGGGGCGAGCATCTGCCCGCGCCCGAATGGGTCAAAGGCATCGACGACGCGCTGCACGCGAGCGGTCTGCTGATGACACTGCGCTCACTCGCACCGGAGCGCACACCAGCCCCGAAGGGTCGAAGGACCCTTCCGCTCGTCGGGTTGCACGTCGATGATGGCGGGAGCGATAGCGTGACCTTGGAAATGCGGACACCGGACGGGAGGACGGTGCGAGTGGCAATTTCCCGCCGCGAGTTCGCCGAGCTGGTGGCCGGCGGAATGCTACGCGCGGTGCTGCCCGGCGGGGTCATCGACGCTGAGCAGGCCGACCGGGTCGCCAAGGTCCTCACCGAACAGCACCGGATCGACCCCCAGGTCCTCGGCTATTTCGGACGCCTGCTCGACGAGCACTTCACCGCGGACAAGATGATGGGTCCCCGGCAACTGATCGGCACGACCCTCGCCCAGCTACAGGTCCTCGACCGGCTGCGCAGCAACGCGAGACCCGGGACCACGGGGCCGTTGCTGCGGCTACTCGCGCAGTACGCGGAGTTCGCCGGCTGGCTGCACCAGGACCTCGGTGACACGACAGCCGCCCGCTACTGGTCGGATCGAGCGAGCCAGTGGGCGCAGGCCACCGGCGACTACGCCATGGTCTCCTATCTGCTCGTGCGTAAGTCCAACATCGCCCTGCTCGATCAGGACGCCCGTGAGGTGATCGAACTGGCAACGGCAGCTCGTAAGGTGCCGGGCGCCCTCAACCCACGCCTGCTCGCCCTCGCGGCGCAGCAGGAAGCGCGGGGATGGGCGCTCTACGGCGACGCAAACCGGTTCCAGCAGGAACTGGAGACCGCGGCTACGTTGCTGCGCGAGCATCCCGGCGACGACGATCCTGACGCTCCGGTCTACCTGCACCAATACGGCCTCGACGTGTTGGAGGAGCAATCCGCCAGCGGCTACCGCGCCTGCGGTCACGCCGCGACCGCAGTCCGGATCCTCGAGGACAAAATCCGAGTAACAGATGCGCATCTCCAGCGCGATCAAGGGCACCTGCTCGCCAAACTCGCCAACACCGTGCTGGCAACACGGGAGCCGGAACCCGACCGGGCGATCGTGTTGGGTCTGCGAAGCGCTTCGGCAGCTCAGCTCACCGGTTCCGCCCGCATCGGCCAGGAACTGCGGACTCTCGACGGCATGCTCGCCCGGCGCTGGCCCAATCTGGCGGGCCGGCAGGAGCTCCACGACATGGTCGCCGCGCTCGCCTGACGCTCCGATAGGGCTGACACACAGCGATGCTTGGGGCTGCTCAGATCAGGCGGCTCGGACGTAGGTGGACCATCGGGTCGTCTGGTCCCCGCTGCGGTAGGTGTTCATCCGTGCTTGCCATTGCGGACGGAGTACCGCACGGCTGCCGAGCACTGGAACCAGGCTGGCCACCAGCTTCAACTCCCGCAGGCGCCGTAGGACCGGGAATCCCGGCCAGCTGATTACGTCGAAGTCGTACTCACGGGCCATGTCGCTGTAGTCGTCGCCGGGGTAGTCGAAGCGAAGCTTGCCGACCGCGAGGGGGACGAGGTCCCACTCCCGCGGGCCGTCGCAGCTGGAGTCGAAGTCGCAAATCACCGCGCCGGTGGCGCCGTCGATGACGTTACCCATGAACGCGTCACCGTGGATCGGTCCTGTCGGTAGCTCGTATGACAGGCCGGCGAGTTGTTCCTCGACCCGGTCGCATTCGGCACGGAGGTAGGCCACGTCGTCAGCGTCGACACCATCCGGTTCGGTCAGCCGACTGCGGATCTCCGCCACAGGGTCCCAGGTCGGGAGGCCGCCCTCAGGCGGGTTCAGCGCGTGCCACTGTTGCAGGATCGCGGCCAGGTCGGCGCCGGTCGGTGGAGGGCCGCCGCCGGGGATCTTGTCCCATAGCGTGATGTTCAAACCGTCGATGACCAGGGGTTGGTCTAGGTCGAGAAGCCGGACCGCCGGTACGCCACCGTCATCAAGCCATCGGGCGACCTTAATGATCTTCTCGACTTGAGCGGTCATCGTCGCCGATGCCGCGATCCGCACGACAACGTGAGCGTGGGGAAGGGTATAGACGGCGTTGTTGGTGAACTTGATCAGTTGGGCACCGGTCACGTCGATGCCAGTGATCGCCTCGACGCCCTCGAGCGCCGTGCGCAGTCGTTCATCGGTGATCCGCCCGCTTGGCGGTGAATTCCTGCTCGTCATCCCCCTCGTAGGGTAGCAATGCAATGGGCGAGTGCTGTGGCGCCCTCGTCTTCGGGGTGTGCCTCTGCCGCGAGCTGTAGCGGTCTGAGCCGGTCGATGGTTCGCACCGATCTCACCTGCTCGGCAAGCAAGACGGTGCGGTCGCCGTCGCCGACTCCACCGGCGACATCGCCGTTGTTCAGCTTCGTGGCGCTCAGCGCGGTCAACTCGAAGATCGTGCTGCGGGCTGTCTTTCCACCGCGGGCGTTGATGCTGGTGGTCAGGTGGGTGACCGCCTTGTCAGCGCTTTTGTCGCCGGGAAGCAGGCTGTAGACCATCCCCGTGAGGGCGGACAGGTCGGCTGCGCCGAAGAACGCCACCCATGCGGGAAGGCTGCCCTCCCCGCGGACGAACTCGTCCTCCGCCCGGCCGAGGGCGCTGACCGCCTTGGCGTTGTTGCCCATGATGGCGTGGGTCCAGGCGAGGTTCGCGTGCAACATCGCCACGGTGAGCGGGTCGTCGGCGTCCTGCGCGGCGAGCTGCCCGAGTTGGAAGAATCGCAGTGATTGGCTTAGGAACCCTTGGTGCAGGTGGACCCGGCCCTGCCGGTAGAGGACATTCGCCGCCAGGGACAGGTTGTCGGTTTCCTTGGCCTGTTCCAGCGCCAGCGAGAAGTGCAGTCGGGCGGTGCTGTGCAGGCCGACGTCGAATGATGTCCACCCGGCCAGGTTGTGTAGGTCGGCGACGGCGAGGTGAAGCCGTCGCCTGACTTCGTCGGTGCAGTCCGAGCGCATCATCGCGCGAGCGTGCCCGGTCTGGGCGATGACCGCCTCGCGGCATGCGCCGCCGCCGTTCTGGTAGTCCACTGCTCGTAGGACGCGGGTCAGATGCTCCAGGTAGTCGACGTCGGTGTCGCCGATTCGGTCGGGGACAGGCGTGCGGGGTTCGGTGAGTGGCTGCCACCAGCGGGCGGTATCCGGCAGCGAGGTGCCCATCATCACCTCGGCGGCGTGCCGGAGCGCGGCGTGGATCTCCTCGGCCTCGTCGAGCGTGGTGACCCCAGTCGTGAGCGCGTCCTCCGTTGGGGTGTGTTCGTCGTGGTCGTAGCTGCCCAGGCCCATGTAGCCGCGGGGGATCCGCAGACCGTCGGCGATGCGCAGCAGGACCGAATAGGCGAGCACTTCTCTGCCACCCATGATGTCGGAGATCTCCGACTGGGACTGCCGGGTCAGCTCGCCGATGTTGCGTTGGGAGTAGCCACAGCTTTTCAGCTTGCGGAAGACGAATGCCAGGTCGTGAGTTCGCAGGGCGAGCCGCATCTCTGGGGTCTCCCATGTCGCCAGCGGGGGTGGACCGCCGTCGAATCGGCTCGTGTTCACGGGCGCTCCGTACCGTCAGGATGCGTTGCCGAAGAGTAACCCCCGTTGGTCGTGGACGGAACGGGTGATCGGTCGGGCCGATCACCCGGACCGATTAGGGGAAAGATCGGCGTTGGTGATCGTCTTCACGGCTTTGCCGGCCCGTTGCAGAGTGGCACTTTCGTCCTCGTTGGCGGATGTCAGATATCCGCCCATGCTCTTGCTGGAGCGAGGCGAGAAATGTTTCAACGACATCCTGAGGTGCTCGGTTTCGGACCCGACGGTCCCGGCTTCTTGTCGGCTGAAAGCCATGGTCGGGCAGTTGGGGGCAGAGGCTACTTCGGTGGCGTGCCACCGTTGCCAGAGGCCCTGTTGTGGTCGGCGGTCGGCGACCTCGATGTGATCGAGCGACTCGGCAGGCATGCGCACCAGGTGCGAATCCCGGTCTGGACGTGCGTCCGCTGTGAGTTGGCATGGCCGTGCACCTCTGCCCGACGTGACCTGCTCGTCGACCTTGGCTGGCACAAGGTGGCGATCTACAGCGCCGTGCTGATGGAACGCGCAGCCAAGGATCTCACCTCGCTCACCCCGAAAGTCCTTTGGCACCGGTTTCTCGAATGGACCGAACCGCCTGAGGATGTCCGCGACTTGCTGTTGAAGCCAACCGGCTGAGGCTGCCGGTATGGAATTGCTCCCGGCCGTGGCGTCAAGCGTGCTTGCTGGCGCTGCGTCCAGGCCTCACCACCTGACCGACCCGCACCCCGGAACACCCGATCGGTCAGGTCGCGGTGGAGGGCCGGGCGTACCTCGTACGTCGCCACGGGTCGCTGCGCCCGGCTCCCACTCCTCATCTCCGTACCGCCCGCGACCCACAAGGAGGCACCGTCATGCACCCCACCTCCGCCGACGACTTTGAACCCCTCGGGGGCCCTCGAAGGGTGGCGACGGACCTGACCTATCCGCGACGGACACGCGGCCGGCCGCTACCCGAGGGCCAGGCCGGCGCCCGCCACGCGGCCGATGACGCCGTCTCGTCGGACGTGCAGCCCGCGGTCTCGCAGACTGGTGACCCGTGGCCGGCCGATTGGCCCAGCCGCTACGGCGTCCAGCCGGCGCGCCCAGCTGCGCCGCGCTTTCCGGAACCGCCGGTGCGAGCGCCGCAACCTTCCGTGTATCCCGCTTCGTCCAGCCACCTCGAGCCACCGCCACAGGCATGTCTGCCGTCCGGGCAGCCCTCGGCG
>NZ_JBITLR010000012.1:0-172306 GCF_044465445.1 Actinoplanes sp. NPDC049668 | reverse complement strand
GCGCCAGCGGTGCGGCGGTGCTGGTCAGGCGCCAGCGGTGCGGCGGTGCTGGTCAGGCGCCAGCGGTGCGGCGGTGCTGGTCAGGCGCCAGCGGTGCGGCGGTGCTGGTCAGGCGCCAGCGGTGCGGCGGTGCTGGTCAGGCGCCAGCGGTGCGGCGGTGCTGGTCAGGCGCCAGCGGTGCGGCGGTGCTGGTCAGGCGCCAGCGGTGCGGCGGTGCTGGTCAGGCGCCAGCGGTGCGGCGGTGCTGGTCAGGCGCCAGCGGTGCGGCGGTGCTGGTCAGGCGCCAGCGGTGCGGCGGTGCTGGTCAGGCGCCAGCGGTGCGGCGGTGCTGGTCAGGCGCCAGCGGTCCGGCGGTGCTGGTCAGGCGCCAGCGGTCCGGCGGCCCGGTTAAGCGCTGGCGGTCCGGCGCCGACGCTTAGGCGCCGGGGGTCCGGCGCCGACGTAGTCCGCCAGGTGCTGGCCGGTGAGGGTCGAGCGGTCGGCGACCAGGTCGGCGGGTGTGCCCTCGAAGACGATCTGGCCGCCGTCGTGGCCGGCACCCGGACCGAGATCGATGATCCAGTCGGCGTGCGCCATGACCGCCTGATGGTGCTCGATGACGATCACCGACTTGCCGGAGTCGACGAGGCGGTCCAGCAGGCCGAGCAGCTGCTCGACGTCCGCGAGGTGCAGGCCGGTGGTCGGCTCGTCGAGGATGTAGACGCCGCCCTTCTCGGCCATCCGGGTGGCGAGCTTGACCCGCTGCCGCTCGCCGCCGGACAGCGTGGTGAGCGGCTGGCCCAGGCTCAGGTAGCCGAGCCCGACGTCGGCGAGCCGGGCGAGGATGGCGTGCGCGGCCGGCGTCCGGGCGTCACCGGCGCCGAAGAACTCCTCGGCCTCGGTCACCGACATCGACAGCACCTCGCTGATGTCCTTGCCGCCGAGGGTGTACTCCAGGACCTCGGCCATGAACCGCTTGCCCTCGCACACCTCGCAGACGGTGGCGACCGTCGCCATCACCCCGAGGTCGGTGTAGACCACGCCGGCGCCGTTGCAGTTGGGGCAGGCGCCCTCGGAGTTGGCGCTGAACAGCGCCGGCTTCACCCCGTTCGCCTTCGCGAAGGCCTTGCGGATCGGCTCGAGCAGCCCGGTGTACGTCGCCGGGTTGCTGCGCCGCGAGCCCCGGATCCCGCTCTGGTCGACGGTCACCACGCCCTCCCGGCCGGCCACCGAGCCCTGGATCAGCGAGCTCTTCCCTGAGCCGGCCACGCCGGTCAGCACCATCAGCACGCCGAGCGGGATGTCGACGTCGACGTCCCGCAGGTTGTGCGTGTCCGCGCCGCGCACCTGCAGCACCCCGGTCGGCTTGCGTACCGAGGGCTTCAGCGTGGCCCGGTCGTCCAGGTGCCGCCCGGTCAGCGTGCCGCTGGCCCGCAGCCCGTCGACGGTGCCCTCGAACACCACCTCGCCGCCCTCGGTGCCGGCCCGCGGGCCGAGGTCGACGACGTGGTCGGCGATCGCGATCGCCTCCGGCTTGTGCTCGACGACCAGCACGGTGTTGCCCTTGTCGCGCAGCTGGCGCAGCAGGTTGTTCATCCGCTGGATGTCATGCGGGTGCAGCCCGATGGTGGGCTCGTCGAAGACGTAGGTCACGTCGGTGAGCGACGAGCCGAGGTGGCGGATCATCTTGATCCGCTGCGCCTCGCCGCCGGACAGCGTGCCCGACGGGCGTTCGAGCGAGAGGTAGCCGAGGCCGATCTCGACGAACGAGTCGAGGGTGTGCCGCAGCGAGGTGAGCAGCGGCGCCACCGACGGCTCCTTCAGCTTGCGCAGCCAGTCGGCGAGGTCGCTGATCTGCATCGAGCAGGCGTCGGCGATGTTGACACCCTTGATCTTCGACGACCGGGCCGCCTCGGACAGCCGGGTGCCGTCGCACTCGGGGCAGGTCGTGAACGTGACCGCCCGCTCCACGAAGGCGCGGATGTGCGGCTGCAGCGAGTCGACGTCCTTGGAGAGCATCGACTTCTGGATCTTCGGGATCAGCCCCTCGTAGGTCAGGTTGATGCCCTCGACCTTGATCTTGGTCGGCTCCTTGTGGAGCAGGTCGTGCAGCTCCCGCTTGGTGAACCTGCGGATCGGCTTGTCCGGGTCGAAGAAGCCGCAGCCGCTGAAGATGCGGCCGTACCAGCCGTCCATGCTGTAGCCGGGGATGGTCAGCGCGCCCTCGTTGAGGGACTTGGTGTCGTCGTAGAGCGCGGTCAGGTCGATGTCGGTCACCGAGCCCCGGCCCTCGCAGCGCGGGCACATCCCGCCGGTGATGCTGAAGCTGCGGCGCTCCTTGATGGTCTGCCCGGCGCGCTCGATGGAGACCGCGCCCGCGCCGCTGATCGAGGCGACGTTGAACGAATACGCCTGCGGCGAGCCGATGTGCGGGTCGCCGAGCCGGCTGAACAGGATGCGCAGCATCGCGTTGGCGTCCGTCGCGGTGCCCACCGTCGAGCGGGCGTTGGCGCCCATCCGCTCCTGGTCGATGATGATCGCCGTGGTGAGCCCGTCGAGCACGTCGACCTCGGGCCGGGCCAGCGTCGGCATGAAGCCCTGCAGGAAGGCGCTGTAGGTCTCGTTGATCATCCGCTGCGACTCCGCGGCGATGGTGCCGAACACCAGCGAGCTCTTACCCGAGCCGGAGACGCCGGTGAACAACGTCAGCCGGCGCTTCGGGATCTCGACGCTGACGTCCTTCAAATTGTTCACGCGCGCGCCCTGCACGCGGATCAGGTCGTGACTGTCGGCGACGTGCGGTTCCGGCGACATCGTTTCCCCATCTGTTGGCCTCGGTTGATCTAACCAGCTTGGTACGACAGTTCAGGCGTCCTGTAGTACACCCAGGACGTTGCCGTCCGGATCGGTGAAGGTGGCCACCAGGCGTCCGCCGCCGACGTCCTTCGGTGTGTCCTTCACGGTCGCGCCCGCGGCGGTCACCTCGGCCAGCTTCGCCTCGATGTCCGGCACGTGCAGGTAGGCGACCGGCGAGGTCATGCCCTGCGGCCCGCCGCCGGGCACCAGGCCGATCTGCTGGCCCGCGACCTGGTAGCCGACGTAGTAGGGCGAGTCGGCCTGCGGCTCGACGCCGAGCAGCGCGGTGTACACCGCCTTGGCCGTCGCGAGGTCGGACACGGGATGCAGCAGGGTCAGGAACCCCTGCTCGGATGGGCCGGTCATGGTCACTCCTGAGGTCGGTGGTGGGAACCGCCCGGCTCCCATGGCGGTTACGCTACGTGCGGCCTCAGGCCCGTGCTTCTCGATTCCTGATCAGCTCGGTGCGGAGAACCGGGACATGAACTGGACCAGGTAGCCGATCAGCAGCACGATCCCGCCGCCCATCCGGGCGTAGCGCCGCCAGACGTAGCGGCGGTAGGCGTGCACCCAGGCGACACCCGCCTCGGCGAGCACCTGCGCCTCGGCCCGGGCCGTCGTCGGCAGCAGCGGCGCGAGCCGGTGGGCGACCGTCTGCGCCGTAGGCGCGGTGCGCCGGTAGAGCGTCGCCGGGTCCGCCGGAGCCGGCCGGGGTTCGTGCCCGGCGACGGTCACCTCGACCGGGTAGATCTGCTCCTCGCGCCACTGCCTGGTGCGGGCGGCGAGGCGGCGGTCCAGGAACTCGGCGTGCGCGTCCCGGTGGCTGATGCGGCTGCGCCAGCACAGGCGGCGCCAGTGCCCGGCGAGGTCGGTCAGCACCTCCGTGTACACCTCGGGCGCGAAGCGCTCCCCGCCGACCAGGCGGGCCGTCTCGCTGCGCAGGGGGGCCAGCCGCCCGGCGACGAACGCGATGAACTCGGCGGGCGGTTCGTCGTCCATCGGCGGGATGAGGTGTGCCATGGCGACCTCCCGCCACCATGGTCGGCGCCGCGGGCACACCCGCGCAAGGCAAGGGTGTGTCGGTGGATGCGGGCGGGGCGGCAGGTAATAGGGTGTCGAACACACGTCCGAGTCGAGGGGGCTTGCTTTGCGGGTGCTTGGCATCGACCCCGGCCTGACCCGGTGCGGCGTCGGCGTGGTCGAGGGCGTGCCCGGCCGGCCCGGCAAGCTGATCGGCTACTACGTCGTGCACTCGGAGCCCGACGAGGACATCGCCCTGCGCCTGCTGCACCTCGACAGGTCGCTCGGCGACCTGGTCGCGGAGCACAAGCCGGACAGCGTCGCCGTCGAGCGGGTCTTCAGCCAGCACAACACGCGCACCGTCATGGGCACCGCGCAGGCCAGCGCGATCGCGATCCTGGCCGGCTCGCGGGCCGGGCTGCCCGTGCAGACCTACACGCCCAGCGAGGTCAAGGCCGCCGTCACCGGGTCCGGCACGGCCGGCAAGGCGCAGGTCACCAGCATGGTCACCCGGCTGCTCGGGCTCGACGCGCCGCCGCGGCCGGCCGACGCCGCGGACGCGCTCGCCCTGGCCATCTGCCACATCTGGCGCGGCGGAACCCGCGCCCGCATCCAGGCCGCCGCCGTCGCATCGGCCCGCAGGGGAGGAGTCCGACGATGATCGCCAGCGTGCGCGGCGTGGTGGCCGCGATCGCACCGGACAGCGCCGTCATCGAGGTCGGCGGTGTCGGCCTGCAGGTGCAGTGCGCGCCCGCGACGCTCGCCGGCCTCAAGGCCGGTGCCGAGGCCCGGCTGTCGACCAGCATGGTCGTGCGCGAGGACTCGCTGACCCTGTACGGCTTCGCCGACGACGACGAGAAGCACCTGTTCGAGCTGCTGCAGACCGCCAGCGGCGTCGGCCCCCGGCTGGCGCAGGCCGTGCTCGCCGTGCACCAGCCCGAGGCCGTGCGCCGGGCGATCTCCGGCGGCGACCTCGCCGCGCTGACCCGGGTGCCCGGCATCGGCAAGAAGGGCGCCGAGCGCCTGGTCCTGGAGCTGCGCGACCGCATCGGCGCCGTCTCGACCGGCCCCGACGGCGTGGCCGGCGCCCTGTCCGGCGGCTGGCAGGACCAGGTGCGCCAGGGCGTCGTCGCGCTCGGCTGGTCCGCACATCAGGCCGACCAGGCGGTGGCCGCCGTCGCCGAGTCGATCGACGGCGAGGTCCCGGCCGTTCCGGTGCTGCTGCGCCAGGCCATCCGCCTGCTGGGCCGCACCCGATGATCCGCCAAGAGTGGCGTGTTGATCTTTCGATGACGGCCGTGCCTGGCAGTTCGGGACCGTCTGCAACTCGAGCCGGGCTCGAAATGGGTTCGTGGCCGGCCCGCAATGGGTCGGCCACGAACATCCATTATTTTGCCGGCACCGCTTGATTCACGAAATCGCGTCGACGCTATCTGTAGGCGAAGACCGATCGATCAGTCGATGAACTTGACCCCGGAGCAGGTGTCGTCGCCCGCGTCGTCCTCGCAGACCTTGAACCAACGGACTCGATTGTCGGCACGGTAGGTGCCGCAGCCAGAGGCGGATCCGTTGCCATCGCCAACCCTGGTGGTAGGCCCTGCGAAGACTTCGAAGACGGCATATACGCCGTTGCCGTCGGCTTCGTTGTCGCAAACCGTTACGAGCGTCTTGCCCGTGCTGACGGTGGCATAGTCACTGCCCTCGGTGACTTTCCAGCTCGCGACGGCCGGTGTCGCGATCGCCAATCCAGTTACCGTGGCTATGCCGGTGGCAAGGACACCCTTGAGTACTCGCGACTTGAAGGCAGACATTGTTCCCCCATGCTATTCGGTACGCATGCGATGGATGATTCATCCGACGCGCATGCTACGGAAGGGTGAATTCGTAATTGTGGCGAATTCGTAAGGAATATTGAACGAAGTCGACCTCACTGTCAATCTCGTGTGAAGCGGATCACTGGGAAAAACGATTACTGGGAGCCCTTTTCATCCCGTTTAACGGCCGGCCCGGGTCGAGGCTCCCGGTCGGGGATCAGGCCTTGGTCGACCTCTGTCCTATCTGGAGCCTGCCCTCCACTGCGGATCCCGCAGACGCCACTCGCAGCTCGGCTCCAAAACGCCGCACCAAGTCCGATACGAGTTCGAGGATCGGCAGCTCGCCGCATGAATAGAGCCTGAACATGCCGGTCCGGAAAGCCGGGGTGGCTCAGTTCGCTATTTCGACTGTGGCCTGGCGGTGTCATCTGCCGACGCTCGTACGTGGCGGGTGCTGCCGGCGGGTTGGTCAGGCACTAGGCTGTCGAACACCAGTACGTAGCCTAGGAGGTTTCCTCAATGCGCTTGGCCGGTGTCTGTCGGAGGGCGGCCTACTGCGTGTCGGACGCTCGGGTGGCAGTCATGTCGGCCCGAGTCTCGGATGGCGGCAGGACTCGATGACGGACGGTTTGGTGTCGCCGTTCCCGGAGGACGGGGATCTCGACGCCGAGGTCAGCGTCCGGCCCCGCAGGCTCGCCGATTTCATCGCACAGCATCGGGTCCGCGACCAGCTCGAGTTGCTTCTCAAGGGCGCGACGGGCCGTGGTGCCCCGCCCGATCACATCCTGCTCTCCGGTCCGCCCGGGCTGGGCAAGACGACGCTGGCCAACATCGTCGCGGCGGAGCTCGGCACCGGGATCCGGACCACCAGCGGGCCGGTCATCGAGCGCTCCGGCGATCTGGCCGCCATCCTCACCGGGCTCGCCGAGGGCGACGTGCTGTTCATCGACGAGATCCATCGCATCGCCAAGCCGGCCGAGGAACTGCTCTACAGCGCGATGGAGGACTTCCGGGTCGACGTGATCGTCGGCAAGGGCCCCGGCGCCACCGCGATCCCGCTCGATGTCGAGCCGTTCACGCTGGTCGGCGCCACCACCCGGGCGGGGCTGCTCTCCGGGCCGATGCGCGACCGCTTCGGGTTCGTCGCGCACCTCGACTTCTACTCGCCGGCCGAGCTCGACACGCTGCTGCACCGCTCCGCCCGCATCATCGGCGTGCCGATCACGCCCGGCGGCGCCGCGGAGATCGCCGGGCGCTCGCGGGGCACGCCGCGCATCGCCAACCGGCTGCTGCGCCGGGTCCGTGACTACGCCGAGGTCCGCGGCGACGGCGTCGTCGACGAGGTCACCGCCAAGTCGGCGCTCACCGTCTACGACGTCGATCAGCTCGGGCTGGACCGGCTGGACCGGGCGGTGCTGCGGGCGCTCGTCGAGTCGTTCCGGGGCGGGCCGGTCGGCCTCTCCACGCTCGCCGTCGCGGTGGGGGAGCAGTCCGACACCGTCGAGGAGATGTGCGAGCCGTTTCTGGTCCGGGCCGGCCTGCTCGCGCGGACGCCGCGTGGCCGGGTCGCCACCGAGGCCGGCTGGCTGCACCTGGGCAAAAAGCCCCCGGAGGGGCGGGGCGGGCCGCCGAACCAGCCCGACCTGTTCGCCCGGGATGCGGAAACCCCTCCGTAATGTGAACGTGACGCGTGCCGCGTACGAGGTTCCCAGGTAGAGGGATTAGACTCCCCGCCGTTCGCACGGGATTGTGTATATCGCCCCGTCGTGTGCCCTGAGCCGCGCCGGAGGCCCCATGGAAGGTCGTCTTCGTGTTTATCGCAGCTCAAGCGCAGGGCGGCGGCAGCTTCATGCCCCTGCTTCTGATCGTCCTGCTCTTCGGCGTCATGTATTTCATGATGATCCGTCCGCAGCAGAAGCGCCGTCGTGAGGCCCAGCAGATGCAGTCCGCGCTCGGCCCCGGCGACGACATCGTGACCATCGGCGGCCTGCACGCGACCGTCGTGTCCGTCGACGACGACGTCGTCACGGTCGAGATCGCCCCGGGGGTCAACGCCCGCTACGCCCGCCCGGCCATCGCCCGGGTCGTGCAGTCGGCGTCCGACGTCGTCCCGGAGCCGGTCGACGAGCCGGCCGAGGAGACGCCGGCCGAGACCCAGATCGAGAGCCCGGTCGTCGAGACTCGCAAGTCCAAGGACTGACGATCCGCCGTGCACGGCCTGCCGCGACGGGCGGGCCGTGAACACGGAAAACGACAACAGGCCGCGGGGCGGGGCAGCCGTGCGGCCCATAGTTGTGAATAATCGTCGCCGGGCAAATCGACTGGAAACTCATTTCCGGTTCAAGACCGCCCGACCCACACAATCCCCAGCGCCGCGCGCTCCCGCCGGCCGAAAAGTACGAGGAGATCGACAGTCGTGGCACGACCACCACAGGGACAGATGCATCCCGGGCGGCAGCTCGCCGTGCTGGGTCTCCTCTTCGTCATCCTCTATTCGCTGGTCTTCTTCGGGCCGGGCGCGTCGGGCAGCTTCACCGACCGGCTGCAGCCCAAGCTCGGGCTCGACCTCGTCGGCGGCACCCAGGCGACCTACGTCGCGGCGCTGATGAGCAACGGGCAGCCGCCGCCGCGCAGCAGCATGGAGGAGGCCCGCAAGATCATCGACCAGCGGGTCAACGCGCTCGGCGTCTCCGAGGCCGAGGTGGTCATCGAGGGCAACTCCAACATCGTCGTCTCCGTCGCCGGCGAGGCCGAGGACCAGCTGAAGAACGTCGGCCAGGCCGCGCAGATGCGCTTCCGCAAGGTGCTCAAGGCGACCGGCGACAGCGCCGCGGTCGCGGTCACCCCGCCGTCGGCCGCGCCGAGCGCCAGCGCCGCGCCGAACCCCAGCACCAGCGCCAAGCCGAAGGCGAGCACCAGCGCCGGCCCGAAGGTCACCCCGTCGCCGTCCGGCGGCGCCGGCGGCCAGGGCGGCGGCGAGCTCGCGCCGAGCCCGAGCGCCAGCGCGTCCGCGCCGGCCCCGAAGCCGTCCGCCTCCGCGGCACCGGCGCCGGTCCCGGTCGACGAGACGAAGAAGCAGCAGCGCGCCGCCATCGAGAAGAAGGTCGGCCCGGCGGCCTGGACGGCGGCCGAGAAGCTGACCGCGCCGGTCGACCTGCAGACCGACCCGACCGCCGGCCTGCCGTTCAAGCCGTTCAGCACGCTCACCGGCGACGAGGTCAACGCGCTCACGCCGGAGATGCAGTTCAACGTGCCGACGATCAGCTGCGAGCAGCTCGACAAGCGGCCCAACGCCGCGATCGACGCGGTCGACCAGCAGGTGGTCGCCTGCCAGAGCGGCGCCAAGATGTTCCTCGACGTCGCGAAGGTGGTCGGCACCGACATCGACAGCGCGACCCCGCAGCTGGACACGCAGACGGGCCAGTGGGTCGTCTCCCTCGACTTCACCTCCGAGGGCCAGGAGAAGTGGACCGCGCTGACCCGCGAGGCGTTCCAGCCGGCCGCGGACGACCCCTGCCTCGCGGCGGCGCAGGCGCTGTCGACCGGCGCGACGCACTGCCTGGTGGCGGTCGTGCTCGACAAGGAGGTCATCTCGGCCCCCGAGATCCAGGGCGTGCTGACCGGCCAGTCGCAGATCACCGGCCAGTTCAACGCGGCCAGCGCGAAGGAGCTCGCGGACCAGATCACCTACGGCGCGCTGCCGGTCACGTTCGAGGCCGCCGCGACCAAGACGGTCTCGGCGACGCTCGGCAAGAAGCAGCTCGAGGCCGGCCTGCTGGCCGCCGCGATCGGCATGGGCCTGGTCGCGATCTACGCGTTCTTCTACTACCGCCTGCTCGGCTCGGTCATCTTCCTGAGCCTGCTCCTGTCCGGCCTGCTGACCTTCGGCGCCCTGGTGGTGCTGGGCCGGACCACGGGCTTCACCCTGACCCTGGCGGGCATCGCCGGCTTCATCGTCTCGCTCGGCGTCGCGGCGGACTCGTTCGTCATCTACTTCGAGAGACTCAAGGACGAGATCCACGAGGGGCGCAGCGCGCGTGCCGCCGTACCGCGGGCCTGGGTCCGCGCGCGGCGTACCATCATCTCCGCCAACACCATCACGATCATGGCCGCGGTGGTGCTCTACATCGTGTCGATCGGCGCGGTCAAGGGCTTCGCGTTCGCGCTGGGCCTGTCGACGATCCTCGACCTCGTCGTGGTGTTCCTGTTCCGGCATCCGATCATGACGATGTTCGCCAACACGAAGGCGTTCATGTCGCCGCGGGTCAGCGGCCTAGGCCGCGCCATGAAGCAGCAGCAGCAGCGTGTCTCGACCGATGTCAAGGAGGCCTGACATGGCCAGCAAGGGTCTTGCCGAACGCCTGTATCTCGGCGAGGCGAACCTGAACATCGTCGGTCGGCGCAAGATGTGGTTCGCCATCTTCGCGGCGCTGCTGGTGATCTCCATCGGCAGCTTCGCGATCAAGAGCTTCCACCTCGGCATCGAGTTCGCCGGCGGCACGCAGTTCGCGATCCCGGCGAGCACGAGCACCCAGGCCGAGGCGCAGAGCGCGATGGCCCGGGCGGTGGAGAGCGCCGGTGTCGCCGAGGAGGCGAACGTCGGCCCGGTCCAGCAGGTCGGCAACGGCCCCGACGCGGTCTACACCATCCGCACGGCGGCGCTGAGCCAGGAGGTGTCGACGGAGATCAAGAACGCCGTCGCCACCGACCTGAAGGTCTCGCCGGACGACATCAGCGACGACCGGGTCTCCGCGGCCTGGGGCACCCAGGTCACCCAGCAGGCGCTGCTCGGCCTCGGCATCTTCCTGGTGCTGGTACTCGGCTACCTGGTGGTGCGCTTCGAGTGGCGGATGGCGGTCGCGGCGGTCATGTCGCTGCTGATCGACCTGGTGCTGACGGCCGGCGTGTACTCACTCGTCGGCTTCGAGGTGACGCCGTCGACCGTGATCGGCTTCCTGACCATCCTCGGCTTCTCGCTCTACGACGTGGTCGTGGTGTTCGACAAGGTCCAGGAGAACACCCGCGGCATCACCGGCGGCACCACGCAGACGTACGCCGAGGCGACGAACCTGGCGGTCAACCAGACGCTGATGCGCTCGATCAACACCGGTCTGGTCGCGCTCCTGCCGGTCGGCGGCCTGCTCTTCATCGGCGCCGGCCTGCTCGGCGCCGGCTCGCTGAAGGACCTCGGCCTGGTGCTCTTCGTCGGCATGGGCCTCGGCGTCATCTCCTCGATCCTGTTCGCGGCGCCGATGCTGGTGGTGCTCAAGAACCAGGAGCCCCGGATCAAGTCGCACAACGCCCGGGTCCTGGCCCGGCGTTCCGCGGCCCGCTCCGGCGACGTGGCCCGCGGCGAGCGGACCCGCTCCGGCGGCTCCGACGCCGAGGAGGCGCCGGCGCTGGCCGGTTCCACGCCGCGGCCCGGTGCGCGGCCGGCCGCCAAGCGCGGCGGCGGCACCCGCGGCGGCGCCGGCAACCGCCCCAGCGGCGGCCAGAAGCGCCGCTGACACACCAGAACGTCGCAGACGGCCCGCCACCCACACGGTGGCGGGCCGTCGGCCTGTCTAGGCTGTGGCGCGTGACTGAGACTCAAGAGGTACGCGGAGACAGCGGCCCGGACGCGGCGGCGCTCGTGGCGAGCCGGGTGGTCGACGTGCTCGACTTCCCCAAGCCCGGCATCGTGTTCAAGGACCTGATGCCGCTCTTCGCGGACGGTGAGGTCTTCCGGCGGGTCATCGACGAGATCGTCGCCTACCACGGCCCGGACTCGTTCGACGTCGTCGCGGGCGTCGAGGCGCGCGGCTTCGTGGTCGCGGCGGCGATCGCGTACGCCACCGGCAAGGGCGTCGTGCCCGTGCGCAAGGCCGGCAAGCTGCCCCGCCGCACCCACTCCGTCTCGTACGCCCTGGAGTACGGCGAGGCGACCCTGGAGGTGCACGAGGACGCGTTCGTGGCGGGTCAGCGGGTGCTGGTGGTGGACGACGTGCTGGCCACCGGCGGCACGGCCGTCGCGGCGCTGGACCTGGTCGAGCGGGCCGGCGGCACGGTCGCCGGTTTCACGGTGCTGATGGAGCTGAGCTTCCTGGACGGGCGCGCGCGGCTGGCACCGCGTACGGTCCATACGCTATTGACCGTTTGATGCTTTTACGCCCCTTACGGCGGCACTCTTTCGGAGGTTCGGGCCGGGCCATGCGGGTAGTGGGGGCGGGTAGGATGACGTTTTCAACCAGGTGAGGACCCCAGCGGTCCCAGGCGATGGTGTGAGGAGGCCGGTGTCCAGCGACGTCGCCCCGCAGGCGGAGGGCACGGTGCAACCGACCGGCGAAAGCGCCTCGGAGCAGGCGGCCAAGGCCCCCCGGCCCGAGCCGTCGGCCGCCGGGGAGACGCACGACATCGAGACCACCCAGCCGCTCTCCCCGACGGACGAGCCCAGCAGCGGCTTCGGCCTGGCCAGCGCGCCGACAGGGCGCCGGGTCCGGGCCCGGCTGGCGCGCTTCAACGCGCCCTGGCAGAGCACCCAGGTCAGCGAGGTCCTCGAGCCCCTGATCGCGACGCACCGGGCGAGCCACCCCAAGGCCGACGGCCGGGCGCTGCAGCGCGCCTTCGACGTGGCCGCGCGCTGGCACTCGGGGCAGTACCGCAAGTCGGGCGACCCGTACATCACCCACCCGCTCGCGGTCGCCACGATCCTGGCGAACCTGGGCATGGACACCACGACGCTGGTGGCCGCCCTGCTGCACGACACGATCGAGGACACCGACTACGGGCTCGAGCAGATGCGGGCCGACTTCGGTGGAGAGGTCGCGCTGCTGGTCGACGGCGTGACCAAGCTCGACCGGGTCAAGCTCGGCGACGCGGCCAAGGCCGAGACGATCCGCAAGATGGTCGTCGCGATGGCCAAGGACCCCCGGGTGCTGGTCATCAAGCTGGCCGACCGGCTGCACAACATGCGGACCCTGACCTTCCTGCCGCGGCCCAAGCAGGAGCAGAAGGCCAAGGAGACGCTGGAGATCCTCGCGCCGCTGGCACACCGCCTCGGCATGAACACGATCAAGTGGGAGCTCGAGGACCTGGCCTTCGGCACGCTGTTCCCGAAGCGGTTCGAGGAGATCAACCGCCTGATCGGCGAGCACCAGCCGCAGCGTGAGGCGCTGCTGCGCCAGGTGACCCAGCGGGTTCAACTCGACCTCAAGTCGGCGAAGATCAAGGCGGAGACCACCGGCCGCCCGAAGCACCTGTATTCCATCTACCAGAAGATGATCGTCCGGGGCCGCGACTTCAACGACATCTACGACCTGGTGGGCGTGCGCATCCTGGTCGACACGGTCCGCGACTGCTACGCCGCGCTCGGCGTCATCCACGCGAACTGGCAGCCGGTGCCGGGCCGGTTCAAGGACTACATCGCGATGCCGAAGTTCAACATGTACCAGTCGTTGCACACGACGGTCATCGGCCCGTCCGGCAAGCCGGTCGAGATGCAGATCCGGACGTTCGCGATGCACCGGACGGCGGAGTTCGGCATCGCCGCGCACTGGAAGTACAAGGAGCAGAAGGGCGCGACGATCGTCGGCCCACCCGCGCACATCGACGAGATGACGTGGCTGCGGCAGCTGCTGGACTGGCAGCGCGAGGCGAGCGACCCGAGTGAGTTCCTGGACGCGCTGCGCTTCGACCTGTCCAGCCAGGAGGTGTACGTCTTCACCCCCAAGGGCGACGTCATCCCGCTGCCGACCGGCTCGACGCCGGTCGACTTCGCCTACGCGGTGCACACCGAGGTCGGCCACAAGACCATCGGCGCCCGGGTGAACGGCAAGCTGGTGCCGCTCGAGTCCACGTTGTCCAACGGCGACGTCATCGAGATATTCACCTCGAAGTCCGCCACGGCCGGCCCGACCCAGGACTGGCTGGGCTTCGTCAAGAGCCCCCGCGCCCGCACCAAGATCCGGCAGTACTTCAACAAGGAGCGCCGCGAGGAAGCGATCGAGGACGGCAAGGAGGCGATCGTCAAGGCGATGCGCAAGCAGGGCCTGCCCCTGCAGCGCATGCTGACGAGCGACAACCTGACCACCATCGCCCGCGACCTGCACCTGGCCGACGTCGCCTCGCTGTACGCGGCGGTCGGCGAGAGCGCGGTCTCCGCACAGTCGGTCGTGCAGAAGCTCGTCGCCGGGTTCGGCGGCGAGGAGGGCGCGGTCGAGGACATCGCCGAGACCGCCGTCGCGACCCGGCCGCCGCGCAACCGCAGCACGGCGCAGGACCCCGGCGTCGTGGTCAAGGACGTCAGCGACGTCTGGGTGAAGCTCGCCCGCTGCTGCACCCCGGTGCCCGGCGACGCCGTCTTCGGCTTCGTGACCCGCTCCGGCGGCGTCAGCGTGCACCGGGAGGACTGCGCGAACGCGGAGGACCTGCGGGAGCAGAGCGAGCGGGTCGTCGAGGTCAGCTGGAAGCCGACGTCCGCGTCGACGTTCCTGGTCGCCATCCAGGTGGAGGCGCTCGACCGGCACAAGCTGCTCGCCGACGTGACCCGGGTGCTCTCCGAGGAGCGGGTCAACATCCTCTCCGCGACGGTCACCACCACCCGCGACCGGGTGGCGGTCAGCCGCTTCACCTTCGAGATGGCCGACCCGAAACACCTGGGCCACCTCGTCGCCGCGGTGCGCAAGGTGGACGGTGTCTTCGACGCCTACCGGGTGACCTCGGGAGCCTGAGGCACGAGCACGACGCACGAAAGAAGGGCGGGCCGAATTCGGCCCGCCCTTCTTTCAGGTGCCTGTGATCAGGCGCCGGCCATCGTCAGCTGCTTGATGACGATCTCCTTCTTGGGGTGGCCGTCGCCCTGCCCGTTGGAGTTGTCGCTGCCGGCCTTGGCGACCGCCTCGACGACGTCCATGCCCTTGGTGACCGTGCCGAGGACGGTGTAGTCGGGAGACAGCTCGGTGTCCTCGTAGACGATGAAGAACTGGCTGCCCGTGCTGCTGGGCGCGCTGGTCTTCGCCATCGCGATGGTGCCCTTCGGGTACGGCGGCTTGGCGTTGACCGGCAGGTTCTCCTCCGCGTAGCGGAAGCTGGGGCCGCCGGAGCCGTCGCTCTGGCGCCAGCCCTTGCCGGTCGCGGTCGGGTCGCCGCACTGCAGCACCTTGATGCCCTCGGTGGTGAGGCGGTGGCACTTGGTGTCGTTCCAGAACTGCTTGCTCGCCAGGTGGGTGAACGCGCCGGCGGTGCAGGGCGCCTTGGACTGGTCGACGTCGGCGACGATCGTGCCGAGGTTGGTCTCCATGGTCAGCGTGGCCTTGCCGACGTTCGGCACGTTCGGCGGGGGAGTGCCGACGTCCTTGACCTTGGCCCCGCTGCTGCCGTCCTCCGGGATCCAGGTACACGCGACGGTGCCGGCGGGGGGTGCCGCGGCGGTGTTGGTGTCCTTCTTGTCATCGTCGCCCAGCACGGTGACGATCCAGAGGGCCGCGCCGGCGATCACGAGGACCCCCAGAGCCGAGCCGATAATGGCCTGACGCTGCCGGCGCTTGCGCGCGGCCGCCGCGCGCTCGGCCATCTCCTTCTCCAGCCGGGCCCGCGCCGCCGCGCGCTGCCGGTCCTTGATCGACGACACGGTGTTCCTCCTGTATGCCTCGGTGCGGTGAGGGGTTATGTCGGGACGGGTCTGATCGGGTGAAATCAGGACTGGCGGGACGCCGAGGGGGCGGCCGACGGGACGACGGCGGGCTCGGCACTGGGCTCGCCGACGGTGACGCTCTGAACTGTGATCTTGTCCTTCGGAGTGACCTTGTCACCCGCGCTGTTCGCCACGGTGGCGATCTTGCCGAGTTTGGTGACGGTCGCCATGCCGCCGGTGACCGTGCCGACGATCGGGTACTGCGGCTCCGCCTTCGGGGTGAAGTCCTTGAAGAAGATCAGGAACTGGCTGCCGTTGGCGCCGGGCGGATTGCCGATCATCGCCACGGTGCCCTTGGGGTACAGCGGCGTGGCCGGCTTCGCGGCGGCGGCGCCCGCGGAGGCGCTCGGCTCGGGGGTGGGAGCCACCGGCATGTTCTCGTTGTAGACCGTGTACGACGGCCCGCCCTGACCCGTGCCGCTGGGGTCGCCGCAGCGGATCGCGCCCTCGGCGGTGATCTCGTGGCAGGTCGTGTTGTCGTAGAACTGCTTCCCCGCCAGGTAGGCCAGGTTCGCGGAATTGCAGGTCGCGTTCGCCAGGTCCAGGCTGACCACGATCGGCTCGCCCTTGTCCGTGGTGATCGTCATCGGCCGGGTGCCGGTCTCCGGGAGGCCGGTGGTCGGGGGCTGGCCCACGTCCTTGAGCTCCGGGTTCGCCGTGGTGTTCTGCGGGGTCCACAGGCACTGATCGATGGCGGTGGTGTCGACGGGCTCGTCGTCGAACGCACCGCCCAGCCACGCCACACCACCCACGATCAACAGGAGCGCCACGGCGGCACCGATCCCGGCCTGGATCTGCCGACGCCGGCGCTGCTTGCCCGCCCGGCGAGCCAGCTGCCGGTCGAGCTTCTCCCGCGCCAGTTTCCGCGCCCTGTCCTTGCTGGAAGCCACGGAGCGCTCCCCTTCCTTAAACTCTTGTCCGGTGCGCCACGCCACACGCCCGCAAGAGTGTACGGGTACCCGCTGGGAATGTGGTGTGCGAGGTTCCGTCACGGTGTGTACCGTGCGTCCCACTAGGCTTGCGGGCGAAGACGGACCGCTAGAGAGGGGTGCGGAGTGCTCGTCACCGGCTTTCCGGCCGATGCCTTCGGCACCAACTGTTACGTGGTGGCCGCGGGCCCCGGCGAGCAGTGCCTGGTGGTCGACCCGGGCATCGGGGTGCTCGATCGCCTCGACGAGGTGCTGGCCAAGCACCGCCTGCACCCGGCCGCGGTCCTGCTGACGCACGGGCACCTCGACCACACCTTCTCGGTCGCGCCCGTCTGCGGCGCCCGCGGGATCACCGCGTATGTGCACCCGGCCGACCGGGAGATGCTCGCCGACCCGGCCAAGGCGCTGAGCATGGACCTGAGCTCGCTGTTCGGCGGGCGGCTGCCGTACACCGAGCCCGACGACGTCGCCGAGCTGACCGACGGCATGACGCTGGCTCTCGCGGGCCTGGAGGTCGTCGTCGACCACGCGCCCGGCCATACCGGCGGGTCGGTGCTCTTCCGGCTGCCCGGCGCGGGCTCCCCGTGGGAGGCGGAGCAGATCTGCCTCTCCGGTGACGTGCTCTTCGCCGGCTCCATCGGGCGCACCGACCTGCCGGGCGGCAACACGGACACGATGATGACCAGCCTGCGGGACAAGATCCTGCCGCTGGCCGACGACACCGTCGTGCTGCCCGGTCACGGACCCGAAACCACCATCGGCCGCGAGCGCGTGGTGAACCCGTACCTGCGGGAACTGACCGCCGCGCCCGGCCGGGGCCTCTGAGACTTTCCCGGCGAGGAGAACAGCACCATGAGTAAGCCCACGCCCATCTCCGGCTTCCCGGAGTGGCTGCCCGCGCAGCGGATGATCGAGCAGAACGTCATCGAGCGGATCCGCGCGACCTTCGAGCTCTACGGCTTCGCGCCGCTGGACACCCGGGCGGTCGAGCCGCTCGACCAGCTGCTGCGCAAGGGCGAGACCTCCAAGGAGGTCTACGTCCTGCGCCGCCTGCAGGAGGACCCCGGCGCGCAGAGCGACGACTCGCTCGGCCTGCACTTCGACCTGACCGTGCCGTTCGCCCGGTTCGTGCTGGAGAACTCCGGCCGGCTGCAGTTCCCGTTCCGGCGCTACCAGATCCAGAAGGTCTGGCGCGGCGAGCGCCCGCAGGAGGGCCGCTACCGCGAGTTCATGCAGGCCGACATCGACGTCGTCGACCGCGACAACCTGCCGTTCCACTACGACACCGAGATGCCGCTGGTGATCGGGGACGCCCTGGCGTCGCTGCCCATCCCGCCGGTGACGATCCAGGTGAACAACCGCAAGGTCTGCGAGGGCTTCTACCGCGGCCTCGGCCTGACGGATCCCGACCAGGTGCTGCGGACGATCGACAAGCTCGACAAGATCGGCCCGGACAAGGTTGCGGCTCTGTTGGTGGAGACCGCCGGGGCGACGGATGCGCAGGCGGCCGCGTGCCTGAAGCTGGCGGAGATCTCGACCGGGGACACGTCGTTCGTCGACGCGGTCCGCGCCCTCGGCGTCGACAACCCCCTGCTGGACGAGGGCCTGGCGGAGCTGGCCGGCGTCGTCGACGCGGCGACCGAGTACGCGCCCGGCCTGGTCCGGGCGGAGCTGAAGATCGCCCGCGGGCTGGACTACTACACCGGCACGGTCTACGAGACCCAGATGCGGGGCTACGAGCGGTTCGGCTCGATCTGCTCCGGCGGCCGCTACGAGAACCTGGCGACCTCGGGCAACGAGCGCTTCCCGGGCGTCGGCATCTCGATCGGGGTGACCCGGATGCTCGGCCTGCTCTTCGGCCGCAACGCCCTGGGCGTCTCGCGCAGCGTGCCGACCTGCGTCGTGGTGGCGCTGCCGGCCGAGGAGCTGCGCCCGGCCTGCGACCGGGTCGCGCAGGCACTGCGCCGCCGCGGCATCAGCACCGAGGTGGCGCCGTCGGCGGCGAAGTTCGGCAAGCAGATCCGCTTCGCCGAGCGGCGCGGCATCCCGTACGTCTGGTTCCCGGGTACGGACGGCGAGCCGGACACGATCAAGGACATCCGCTCGGGCGAGCAGGTGGAGGCGGACGCCGCCACCTGGCAGGCGCCGGCCGCGGACCTGCGCCCGCTGATCTCCGAGGCCTGACCCCGCACCAGTTCTGACCGTCGGTGGACGGCCCGCATTCGCGGGCCGTCCACCGCTCTTTGCGCGCCCTGATTTCTACCATCCGGAAGAAATTGGTCCGAGGGAACGCTTTCTGTCCCGTTACCGACCCAGAGTCCGCCGTGTGTGCTTAATGTCAGGTACGTGCTTTATGGGATAGAGATTCCGGGCCGCTTCCTGCGCCGGCCCGATGCGGAAGGCCGTCCGGCGGGTATCGCGCCACCGGTGTGCCGCCGCGGCTGATTTCTCGCTTCCCCCGGATACGTCCACTCATTTGGAAGGCCTCACCGGTGGCAGTCGCACAGATACGGCGCGGGGCGGACTCTCGAGTCGCCACTCCCGCGCGGACAGTGGTGGATTACGTGCCGCTACCCCCGACCAATACAGAGAAGTACCTCTACTACGGCAAGCAGGGGCGCTGGATCTTCTGCGTGTTCCTGTGCGCCTTCGCGGGCGTCATGTACGGGATGTCCCGGCTGGCGGCGAACTCGGCGTGGACCAGCCTGCTCTACGAGCTCATCGCCCTGCAGGTCGTCGCCGTCTTCATCAGCCTGCTCTCCAGCACCCGCAAGCGCCGCGGCTCCCGGGCCGAGCACGACGCCAAGGTGGCCGCGTACCGCCCGGAGAAGCACCCCTCGGTCGACGTCTTCCTGCCGTCCGCGGGCGAGCCGATGGCCATCCTGGAGAACACGTTCCGCAATGTGGCGCTCCTGGACTGGCCCGGCCGGCTCACCGTCTACGTCCTCGACGACGCGGCCCGCGAATCGGTCGCCGAGCTGGCCGCCCGCTTCGACTTCCGCTATCTGTCGCGCCCCAATCGCGGCGAGCTGAAGAAGGCCGGGAATCTGCGGTACGGATACGAGAACTCCGACGGCGATCTCATTCACGTCTTCGACGCCGATTTCGCGCCGCGCGCCGATATGGTCCGCGAGCTGGCCCCGTACTTCGACGATCCGGCGGTCGGCATCGTCCAGTCGCCGCAATTCTTCGACGTCCAGCAGGACCACTTCAATTGGCTGCAACGCTCCGCCGCCGCGACCCAGGAGATGTTCTACCGCTGGATTCAGCCGGCCCGCGACGCCGTCGACGCGGCCATCTGCGTCGGCACCAACGCGGTCTACCGCCGCAGCGCGCTGCGGCAGGCCGGCGGCTTCGCCCAGATCGGCCACAGCGAGGACGTGCACACCGGGGTGAACCTGTCGAAGGTCGGCTTCCGGACCCGCTACGTGCCGGTGAACCTGGCCAAGGGCGTGTGCCCGGACAACTTCGACGGCTTCGCCAACCAGCAGTACCGGTGGTGCACCGGCAGCATGAGCCTGCTGGCGGACGCGGGCTTCCACCGCTCGGCGCTGAGCGTCAAGCAGAAGCTGTGCTTCTGGACCGGGTTCCTCTACTACATCACCACGGCCGTCGCGGCGTTCGCGAGTCAGCTGCCGGGCGTCCTGATGCTGTGGTGCTTCCCGGATCAGATCCGCCCGCTCAACTACCTGCCGCTGATCGGCACGATCTTCGTGTGGTCGACGCTGATGCCCCGGGTCACCGACTACCGGTGGTCGCCGGCCGTCGTCCGCGTACAGATGCTGATCGGTTTCTGCCACGCGCTGGCCCTGTTCGACTTCCTCCGCGGCCGGACCGCCGCCTGGGTGCCGACCGGCGCCGCGAAGCGGACGCCGACCGCCCGCCGCGTGCTGCGCCTGCTCCGGGTCTGGCTCATCACCGCGCAGATCCTGACCTGGGTCGGCATCGTCGTGAGCATCAGGAGCCACGGCCTGGCGCAGCTCTGGGCGACGGTGCTGTTCGCCGGCCCGATGCTGTACTTCGTCGGCCCGCTGCTGCTGGGCAACCGGGCGACGCCCGAGCGCCGGCCCGCGCCGGCGCCGCGGCCGATACCCGAGGCACGCGGCACCGGTCTCTACGCGCCGCACACGGCGTCATGACGCACACCACGATCGGCAGGCCCGATTCCCTGACCGCGGCGGAGGCGGTCGCGCCCGCCGCCGCGCCGAGCGCCGCGCCGGCACCGCCGGCGTTCCGCCGCGACGTCGCGGGGCTGCGTGCCGTCGCGATCCTGCTGGTGGTCGGCTACCACGCCGGCCTCGGCTTCCTCGACGGCCGGGCCGGCGCCGACATCTTCTTCGTGATCTCCGGCTTCCTCGTCACCGGCATCATGCTGCGCGGGCTGCATCAGGACGGGCGGCTGTCGCTGCGCCGGTTCTACGCCCGGCGGGTGTTGCGGCTGGTGCCGGCCTCGACCGTGGTCGTGCTCGGCGCGCTCGCCGCGGCGTGGCACTGGCTGCCGCCGGCGGCCCGCCCGGCGACCGCCTGGGACGCGGTCGCCGCCGCGACCTCGACCATGAACCTGCGGCTGGCGACGCAGGCCGGCAGCGCCGCCGAGCCGTCGGTGCTGCAGCACTTCTGGGCGCTGGCCCTGATCGGGCAGTTCTACCTGGTCTGGCCCGTGCTCCTGTTCGTCGTCTCGCTGGCCTGGGCCCGGCGGGGCCGGCCCAGCACGATCGCGGTCGCCGTCGCGCTGACGGCGTGCGCGGCCGCCTCGCTGCAGCTGTGCCTGCGGCAGGCGGCAGCGCACGACCCGATGGCGTTCTACGGGCTGCCGGCCCGGGCCTGGGAGTTCGCCCTCGGCGCGCTCGTCGCCGTCGCCGCGCACCGTCTCGCCCGGCTCGGCCCCTGGCCGGCGGGCGTCCTGACCTGGCTGGGGCTGGGCGCGATCGCGTTCTGCTCGTACCCGGGAGCCCGGCCCGGGCCCGCGGCGGCGCTGCCGGTGCTGGGCACGGTCCTGGTGATCGCCGGCGGCTGCGCCCGGCCCGCCTGGGGCGCGCGCCGGCTGCTGCGGTTCAAGCCGCTCCAGGAGCTCGGCCGGGTCTCCCTCAGCTGGTACCTGTGGCACTGGCCGCTGCTGGTCCTGGCGCCGTACGTGGTGGGGCATCCGTTGTCGGTGCCGGCCCGGGTGGCCCTGGTGGTCGTCGCCCTCGTGCCGGCGGCGATGTCGGCGGCGGCCGTGGAGAACCGGATCCGGCTGTACCACGGCGTGCGGTCGCGCCCGGGGCGGGCGCTCGCCCTCGGCGGCGTGCTGACGGCCGCCACCACCGGCCTGGCGCTGCTCGCGCTCCAGCTGCCGGTGCCGGCGGTACGGATGCCGGCTGCCGCGCCGACCGCGGCCGAGGTGCTCGCGTCCGGCGACTTCACCGTCGCGCAGCTGCAGCGGATCATCCGGGCCGACGCCGGGCGCCGGGTGCTGCCCGGCGACCTGAGGCCGGCGCTGTCCCGGGTGCGCGGCGTCCCGCACGACGGGGGATGCCTGGCGCCGCGGGCCGTCACGCTGGTGTCGTACAACATGCGCCGGGGCTGCGAGCGGCTCGGCGTGCCGACCAGCCGCAAGGTCGTCGTCCTGTTCGGTGACTCGCACGCCCAGCAGTGGTACGACGCCCTCACCGTGGTGGCCCGCAAGCGGGGCTGGCGCATCGTGGTCTTCACCAAGGCCGACTGCGGCGCGGCGCTCGGCACGATCAGCCGGGGCGACGGCACCGGGCCGTACACCGAGTGTGACCAGTGGCGGCTGCGGGCGCTGGCCCGGATCAAGCAGCTGCGGCCGGCGATGGTGCTCCTCTCCGGACGGCACCGCGAGGGCAGCCCGCTCGACATCGTCCGGACCGCGGGTGTCGACCAGGACTGGGGCGAGGCCTGGGCCGAGTCGGTGGAGCGGATCCGGGGTACGGGTGCGGTGCCGGTCGTCATCCAGGACACCCCGGTCGCCCGCTTCGACGTGCCGCGCTGCCTGGCGGAGCACCGGCGGGAGATCACCCGCTGCAACCTGGACGTGTACAGCTCCCTGTCCCCGGCCCGGCTGCGCATCGTCCGGGCGATGACGCAGGTGCACGGCGCCACCGTCGTCGACACCACCGCCTGGTTCTGCACGCCGTCGGTGTGCCCGGCCGTCATCGGCGACACCGTCGTCTACCGCGACGGCAGCCACCTGACCTCCGCCTTCTCGCGTCGCCTAGGCGGCCTGCTGGACCGGCAACTCCCCCAATGAGCGAGGAGACTCGATGACCGCCGCGCAAGTCCTGTCCCCGCCGGCACCGCAGATCGTCGCGCCCCGCCGGGCCGGGCGGAGCTGGTCCCGGTCGAGCACCGTGCTGCTGTGCCTGCCGCCGGCGCTGCTCGCGCTGACCATGTCGCTCGCCGGCATCGGCGCGCGCAGCATGTGGAACGACGAGTACGCCACCTGGTACGCCTCGACCCTCGGCCTGCGCGACCTGGCCAAGCTGCTGAACAACGTGGACGCCGTGGTCGCGCCCTACTATCTGGTGCTGCACGTCTGGATCGACGTGTTCGGCGACTCCGAGGCCAGCCTGCGGATGCCGTCCGCGCTGGCGATGGCCGCCACCGCGGCGCTGACCGCCGCGCTGGGCCGCCGGCTGTTCGACACCGGTACCGGCCTGTCGGCCGGGCTGATCATGGCCGCGCTGCCGATGGCCACCCGCTACGGCCAGGAGGCCCGGCCGTACGCGTTCGCGATCGGCTTCGCGACGCTGGCCACCCTGCTGCTGCTGCGGGCGATCGAGCGGCCGACCTGGCGGCGCTGGTACTGGTACGGCGCTGGCGTCATCGTCGCCGGGCTGGTGCACATCGTGACCCTGACGGTCCTGCCGGCGCACGCCTTCTTCCTGTGGCGGGCGTTCCGGACCGGCGGCGACCTGCGGCTGCTGCGCTGGACCGCCGGTGCCTGCCTCGCGGTGACGGTGGCGCTGCCGCTGGCGGCCAAGGGCTCGGACCAGTCGTCGGTCATCTCCTGGATCAGGGCCGACGCCACGGCGGTGATGACCCTGCCGGAGCGGCTCTTCGGCTCCTGGCAGGTCGCCGTCGTGGTGCTCGCCGCGGCGCTGCTGGCGACGATCCTGCTCTGGCCGGCGCGGCGGGGGGCGATCGTCCTGCTGCTCTCCTGGGCGGTGTTCCCGCCCGTCATCTGCTACGTCACCTTCCCGATCCTGCACCTGTTCCTGCATCGCTACCTGCTCTTCACCGTGCCGGCGTGGACGCTGCTGGCCGCCGCGCTCGGATTCACGCTGGTCCGGTTCGCCGGCCGGTTCCCCGCGCGGATCCCGATGTCGCTGAGCGCGCTGGCGGTGGTCGCCGCGGTGCTCCTGGTCGGCGGGCCGGGTCAGCGCGCCGCCCGGCACAGCCCGGTGTACGGCGAGCCCGACTTCCGGGCCGCCGCGCAGGCGGTGCTGGCCGCGGCCGCGCCCGGCGACGGCATCGTCTACGCCGGCGTCACCCGCAACGGCCGCCGGGCCTTCGACTACGAGACCCGGGAGTCGGTCCTGCCCAGGGACGTGCTCGTCGAGCGGAGCTCGCAGCAGAACGGGACGTTCGGTGCGCAGGAGTGCGCCGATCCGGGCCTCTGCGTCGGGCTGACCAAGCGCATCTGGCTGGTGTCACCGACCGACTCACACCTGGACCCGATGAACGGCATGCCGGGTCCCATCCAGGGCTTCCTGCTGACGGCGTACACGCTGCGCGAGTACCGGACGTTCGAGCACGTCCGCATCTTCGTGCTGAACCGCAAGGACGTGAGCTGACATGACGATTCCCTATTCGCCGGGCGGATCCCTGCCGGGCGTCGCCGCCCCGGTGCCGCCCTCGGGCGAGCAGCGCCCGCGGCTGACCTTCCTGGGCACCGGATACCTCGGCGCCACCTACGCGGTCTGCTTCGCGGAGCTGGGCTACGAGGTCCTCGGCTTCGACGTCGACGCCACGAAGATCGCCGCCCTGTCCGGCGGCGTGGTGCCCTTCTTCGAGCCTGGCCTCGACGAGCTGCTGCAGCGCAACCTCGCCGCCGGGCGGCTGCGCTTCACCACCTCGTACCAGGAGACGGCCGACTTCGGCGACATCCACTTCATCTGTGTCGGCACCCCGCAGCGGGCCGGCGGGATGGGCGCCGATCTGTCCCATGTGGAGTCGGCGGTCACCGGGCTCGCCGCCCGCCTGCGCCGCAAGGCGCTGATCGTCGGCAAGTCCACGGTGCCGGTCGGCACGGCGGAGTGGGTGGAACGCCTGGTGGACAAGCACGCGGACGCGGCGCTGGGCGTCGAGGTGGCCTGGTCGCCGGAGTTCCTGCAGGAGGGCTTCGCGATCCAGGACGTGCTGCGGCCCAGCCGGGTCGTCGTCGGCGTCCGCAGCGACTGGGCCGGCGCCATGCTGTACGCCGCGCACGGCGGCATCTTCGACCTGGCCGTCACCGAGGACCGCGAGGTGCCCGTCGTGGTGACCGACTTCGCCACCGCCGAGCTGGTCAAGGTGGCGGCGAACGCGTTCCTCGCCACCAAGATCTCGTTCATCAACGCGATGGCGGAGGTGTGCGAGGTGGCCGGCGGCGACGTCACCCAGCTGGCCCGGGCGATCGGCTACGACCCGCGGATCGGTAGTCGTTTCCTGCACGCCGGGGTCGGCTTCGGCGGCGGCTGCCTGCCCAAGGACATCCGGGCGTTCCAGGCCCGGGCGCAGGAGCTCGGGGCGGGCGAGGCGCTGCGCTTCCTGCACGAGGTCGATCTGATCAACCAGCGCCGCCGCGGCCGGGTGGTCCAGCTCGCCGCCGAGCTGCTCGGCTGCCCGGCGGGCCCGGTCGGCCCGTGCTTCGACGACGCCCGCGTCGCGGTGCTCGGCGCGACGTTCAAACCCCATTCCGACGACGTACGCGACGCGCCCGCGCTCGCCATCGCGGCGGCCCTGGCCCGGGCCGGCGCGCGGGTGCACGTACACGATCCGCAGGGCATGCCGAACGCCGCCCGCGCGCAGCCGCAGTTGATCTTCGAGGAGTCCCTCGACGACGCGGTACGCGGCGCCGAACTGGTCTGTGTCCTGACCGAGTGGGCGGAGTTCCGCACCGCCGACCCGGCACACCTCGGCCGGCTCGCCGCCGCCCGGCGGGTGATCGACGGCCGCAACTGCCTCGACGCCGCGGCCTGGCGGGCGGCCGGCTGGCAGTACCGCGGCATGGGCAGCCGGGCGGGGGAGGCCGGGGCCGCCGGCCCGGCGTACCGCCCGCCGACGCCCCGGCCGGCAACCCACCCGGTAGCGGCTGGGTAGCCAAGCGGCGCCGGCGCGCGGCAGGGGAGAGGTCCGGCCGATCCAGGTTGTGTGACGGAACCTCGCAGGACCTCGATCAGCCGCCGCGGCGTGGTCGGCGGCGCGCTCGGCGCCGCCGCCACCGGCGTGATCGCGGCCGGTCCGGCGCCGGCCGAGGCCGCCACCGCCGGCAAGGTCTCCGACTACGTCGCGGCGGACGCCGGACTGCACCTGCTGCGCCGCGCCACGTACGGGCCGACAGCCGCCTCCGTCGCCGAGATTCGCCGGCTCGGCGTGACGAAGTGGCTCGACCGGCAGCTGAGCCCGGCCGGCATCCCCGACGCGGCCTGCGACGCGCTGATGTCCCGCTTCCCCCTGATCGGCCAGTCCATCGACGAGATCCGGTCCGGGGTCCGGACGGGCACCATGAAGTACGGCTGGGACACGATGCTCCAGCTGGGCTTCGCCACCACCGCCCGGGCCGTCTGGAGCGAGCGGCAGCTGTTCGAGGTGATGGTCGACTTCTGGTCCAACCACCTCAACGTCACCAACCCGTCCGCCGACGTCTGGGACAACCGGCACGACTACGACCGGACCGTGATCCGCCAGCACGCGTTCGGCCGCTTCGCCGACATGCTCAAGGCCGCCGCCCGGCACCCGGCGATGCTCACCTACCTGGACAACCGCTTCTCCACCCGTACGGCGCCGAACGAGAACTACGGGCGTGAGCTGCTCGAGCTGCACACCGTCGGGCTGGGCTACACCGAGTCCGACGTGAAGAACGCCGCCCGGCTGCTGACCGGTCTGACGGTCGACTGGGACACCGGCAGGTACCGGTACAGCACCAACGCGCACGCCACCGGCCCGGTCCAGGTCCTCGGCTTCCGGCACGCCAACACGGCCGCCGACGGGGAGGCGGCGGCGCTCCAGCTGCTGGACCACCTGGCGATGCATCCCGCGACCGCCAAGCGCGTCGCCACCAAGCTCGCCGTCCGGTTCGTCTCGGACACCCCGCCGGCCTCGCTGGTCACCAGGCTGGCCAAGGTCTACCTCGCCGAGCGCTCGGCCGTCGTCCCGGTGCTGCGTGCCCTGTTCACCTCGGCGGAGTTCCGCGCGTCCGCCGGCCAGAAGGTCCGCACCCCGTACGAGGACATCGTCGCGACGGTCCGCGCGGTCGGCTACGGGCCGGACGCGTCGGGCACCGCGGGCATCGAGTCGCTCTACTGGCTGATCAACTCGGTGGGGCAGACGCCGATGGGCTGGGCGCCACCGAACGGGTACCCGGACGTCGCCGAGGCCTGGGCGTCGCCGGGCGGGATGCTGGCCCGGTGGAACGCGCACCTGCACATCGTCGCGGGGTACCGGCCGAAGGAGCTCCAGCGCCCGCGGAACCTGGCCACGGCGCTGGTCGGCAAGCTGCCCGCCACCTACGGCGCCCTGGTCGACGCGCTCGCCCGGCGGCTGTTCGGGCGCACCCTGCCGGCGGCGCACACGGCGGCGCTGACGGCCTACTTCGGCAAGGCGCCCGGGTCGGCGCTCGGACCCGCGGACGCCGCCGTCGGCTGGAAGTTTTCCCAGCTCGTGGCCCTGATGTTAGACTCACCCTACTTTGCGGCGAGGTGACCTCAATGCCCGACTTGAGCGACGGCTGCGCGGACGACCGGCGTACGACGATGTCGCGTCGCCGGGTCCTGGGCAGCGTCGCCGCCGCGGGCGCCGCGGGCGCGCTCGGCGGCCTCGCCGGTGACCTGCTCTCCACCCAGCTCGCCTTCGCCGCCGGCAAGTACGGCGGGGACGTGCTGGTGGTGCTCTCGCTGCGCGGCGGATTCGACGGACTGTCGGCCATCGTGCCCGCCGGCGACCCGGCCTACTACGCGGCCCGGCCCGGCATCGCCGTGCCGAAGGCCCAGCTCATCGGCGGCGACACCCGCTTCGGCCTGCACCCGGCGCTCGCGCCGCTGCTGCCGTACTGGAAGGCCGGCACGTTCGGCGCGATTCAGGCCGCCGGCCAGCCCGCGCCGAACCGCTCGCACTTCTCCGCGATGGAGAACCTGGAGCGGGCCGCGCCCGGCTCGAGCCTGCGCACCGGCTGGCTCGACCGGATGCTCGGCGGCCTCGGCGCGACGAGCCCCTTCAACGGCGTCTCGGTCGGCGGCATGATGCCGTCGCGGGCGCTGGCCGGACCGGCTCCCGCCCTGGGGATGAAGTCGATCGACGACTTCGCGCTCTACGGTGACCAGGAGAACCAGCCGATGGCGGCCACCCTGGCCAAGCTGTACGCCGGCGCGCCGACCGTGCTGAGCGCGCCCGCCCGGCAGGTGACCGGCTCCCTGGCGACGGCCAAGGCGCTGGCGGCCCGGCCGTACCAGCCGGCCAACGGGGCGTCCTACCCGGACGACACCCTCGGCCGGGCGCTGCGCGACGTCGCCCGGCTGATCAAGGGGAACGCCGGGCTGATGTCCGCCTGCGTCGACTCCGGCGACTGGGACATGCACGAGAACCTCGGCGCGGCCGTCACCGGCAAGCGGATGCACGACAAGCTGGCCAAGCTGGCCGCGGCGCTCGCCGCGTTCGCCGCCGACCTCGGTCCCGCCGGGATGAACCGGGTCACCCTGGTGACGGTCAGCGAGTTCGGCCGGCGGGTACGCGAGAACGGCTCCGGCGGCCTCGACCACGGGTACGGCAACGCGATGCTGCTGCTCGGCGGCGGCGTGGTCGGCGGCAAGGTGCACGGTCGCTGGCCCGGGCTGGACGAGCGCCGGCTCGTCGACGGCGACCTCGCCGTGACCACGGACTACCGGGCAGTCATCGCCGAGATCCTGCGCGAACGCTGCGGCCTGGCGAACACCCGCGCGGTGTTCCCGGACGTACGGACGACCACGTCCGGGATCGTGCGGCGCCGTTGAGGTGGCTGTGGGGCGTCGTTAACGCATTGGACATGTGCCGACACGTTCCGTGAAACGCCGCGTTCCTAACTTTCGGGGCACCATCCCGCGGGCGAAGGGACAGTCCCCCATGGCACCTGGCAAGTGGATCACCACCCTGTCGACAATCCTCTCCGCATCCCTCCTGCTGACCGGCTGTGCGGACGATCCGTCGCAAGGGGGCGGTTCCTCGGGCGACACCATCAAGGTCGGCGTCCTGCACTCCCTCAGCGGCACGATGGCCATCAGCGAGGTGACCGTCCGCGACTCCGAGCTGCTCGCCATCGAGGAGATCAACGCCGCCGGTGGCGTGCTCGGCAAGAAGCTCGAACCGGTCGTCGAGGACGGCGCCTCGGACTGGCCGACCTTCGCCGAGAAGGCCCAGAAGCTGATCAACGAGGACAAGGTCGCCACCACCTTCGGCGGCTGGACCTCGGCCAGCCGCAAGGCGATGCTCCCGGTCTTCGAGCGCAACAAGGCCCTGCTCTGGTACCCGGTGCAGTACGAGGGGCTGGAGAGTTCGCCGTACATCTTCTACACCGGCGCCACCACCAACCAGCAGATCGTCCCCGCCCTGGACTACCTCAAGGAGCAGGGCCGCAAGTCGGTCTTCCTGGTCGGCAGCGACTATGTCTTCCCGCGCACCGCCAACAAGATCATCAAGGCGTACGCCGAGGCGAACGGCATGACCGTCGTCGGCGAGGAGTACACCCCGCTCGGCAACACCGAATACTCGACGATCGTCAACAAGCTCGGCCAGGCCAAGCCCGACGTCGTCTTCAACACGCTCAACGGCGACAGCAACGTCGCCTTCTTCAAGCAGCTGCGCAGCGCGGGCTTCACCGACAAGACGATGCCGACCGTCTCGGTCAGCGTCGCGGAGGAGGAGGTCGGCGGCATCGGCCCGGAGAACATCGCCGGTCACCTGGTGGCGTGGAACTACTACCAGACCACCGAGGGCGCGACGAACGCCGAGTTCGTGAAGGCGTACAAGGCCAAGTACGGCGCCACCAAGGTCACCTCCGACCCGATGGAGGCCGGCTACAACGCGGTCAAGCTCTGGGCGGCGGCGGCCACCAAGGCGGGCAGCGTCGACGTCGAGGCGGTCAAGAAGGCGGCCGGGGGCATCGCGCTCGACCTGCCCGAGGGCAAGGTCACGATCGACGGCGAGAACCAGCACGTCTACAAGACCGCGCGGATCGGCCTGATCCAGCCGGACGGCCAGATCAAGGAGGTGTGGAACTCCGGGCAGCCCGTGAAGCCGGACCCGTACCTCAAGGGCTATCCGTGGGCCGCCGGACTGGCGTCCTGAGCGAGCGATGGGCGCGCTCAACCAGTTGGTCATCGGGGCGAGCATCGGCGCGGTGCTGCTGCTCGCCTCGCTGGGCCTGACCTTCACGTTCGGCCAGATGGGCGTCATCAACATGGCGCACGGTGAGTTCATCATGGCCGGGGCGTACACCGCCTTCGTCCTGCAGCCGCTGTTCGGCTCGCAGGCCGTAGTGGTGGCGCTGCCCGTAGCCTTCGTCGTCGGCGGGGTGCTCGGGCTGATCCTGGAACGGCTGTTCATCCGGCGCTTCTACGGCCGGCCCCTCGACACGCTGCTGCTCACCTTCGGCATCAGCCTGATCCTGCAACAGGTCGCCCGCGACCTCTTCGGGGCGCCGAACGTCCAGGTCACCGCCCCGGGCTGGCTCACCGGCGGCGTGGACCTCGGCGGGGTGCGGATGCCGTACAACCGGATCTTCATCCTGGTCCTGGCGGTCGGCTGTGTCGTGCTGATCTCGGTGTATCTCAGCCGGCTCCGGCACGGCCGCCGGATGCGCGCCGTGATGCAGAACCGGCAGCTCGCGGCCGTCAGCGGGGTGGCCACCGGGCGGGTCGACCAGGCCACCTTCTTCATCGGCTCCGGCCTCGCCGGGGTCGCCGGGGTCGCGCTGACCCTGATCGGCCCGGTCGGGCCGACGCTGGGCAGCGCGTACATCGTGGACGCGTTCCTCGTGGTCGTGGCCGGCGGCCTCGGCCAGCTGCGCGGCGCGGTCATCGCGGCGTTCGCGCTGGGGGTGCTGAACAGCTATGTCGAGTTCTGGACCGCGAACGGGGCCAGCTTCGCCAAGGTGGTGGTCTTCGCTGTGATCATCGGATTCCTCCAGTTCCGGCCGCAGGGCATGTTCGTGCTGCGATCGCGGGCCCTGACATGACGCTGACCTGGGCGAAACGGGCGGCGTTCGTCGCGGTCGCGGCGCTGCTCCTCGCGGCGCCGCTGCTGCTGACCCCGTTCCGGCTGGACCTGCTGGCCAAGTACCTGTGCTACGCGATCGTCGCGGTCGGCATCGCGCTGGCCTGGGGGCGCGGCGGCATGCTGACGCTGGGGCAGGGGGTGTTCTTCGGCCTCGGCGGCTACGCCATGGGCATGCACCTCAAGCTGGCCGAGGCCGGGCCGGCTCAGCTGCCCGACTTCATGTCGTGGAGCGGCGTCGAGGAGCTGCCGCTGCTCTGGAGGCCGTTCGCCAACCCGGTCTTCGCGCTGGTCATGGTGGTCGTCCTGCCGGTGACCGTCGCGCTGCTGCTCGGCCTGCTGATCTTCCGGCAGCGGGTGCGGGGTGCGTACTTCGCGGTGCTCACCCAGGCGCTGGCCGCGGCGTTCGTGATCCTGCTTGTCGGCCAGCAGGGGCTGACCGGCGGCACCAACGGCCTGACCGACTTCCAGTACTTCTTCGGCCTCGACCTCTACGAGGACTCGGACCGCCGGATCCTCTACCTGGTCATCGTGATCGTGCTGGGACTGTCCTATCTGGGCGTCCGGCAGCTCGTCCGCAGCCGGTACGGGCAGCTGCTTGTGGCGATCCGCGACGGCGAGGACCGGGTCCGGTTCCTCGGCTACGACCCGGCGCTGGTCAAAACCATCGCCTTCGCCGTCTCGGCGGGCCTGGCCGGCATCGCGGGCGCGCTCTTCGTGCCCGTCGTCGGCCTGCTCACCCCGGCCAACCTCGGCGTCGTCGCCTCGCTGGAGCTGCTCATCGGCGTGGCGATCGGCGGCCGCTACTCGCTGGCCGGCGCGGTCGGCGGCACGCTGCTGTTCAACTACGCGAAGACGATCTTCAGCGAGTCGTGGCCGGACGGCTGGCTCTACGTGCAGGGCGCGCTCTTCGTCGCGGTGCTGCTCTGGGCGCCGCGCGGCCTGGCCGGCCTGGCCGACCAGCTCCGCACCGCCGTGGTCGCCCGGCGCCGCCCGCCCGCGCCGGCGCCGCCGCCGGTCGTACCCGCCGCCGCCCCCGAGGAGGTACGGGCATGAGTGCTCTGCTGGAGGTTCGCGGGTTGAACGTGGTGTTCTCGGGTTTCCACGCCATCACCGATCTCGACTTCACGCTCGAATCCGGTGAGCTGCGGTTCCTCATCGGGCCCAACGGCGCGGGCAAGACCACCCTGATCGACGTGATCACCGGCCTGACCCGGCCCGCGTCCGGCTCGGTCACCTTCGCGGGACAGGCGCTCGTCGGCCGGCGCGAGTTCCAGATCGTGCGCGCGGGCGTCGGGCGTACCTTCCAGACCTCGGTGGTGTTCGAGGAGCTCAGCGTCCTGGACAACCTGGACCTGGCGGCGGGCTTCCGGCGCCGGATGCCGGCGCTGCTGCGCCGTCGGCGCGGGGTCGGCGACGACGTGGCCTCGGCGCTCGACACGATCGGGCTGGGCGCCGTCGCGGACCGGCCGGCCGGTGTCCTCTCGCACGGCCAGCGGCAGTGGCTGGAGATAGGGATGCTGGTGGTGCAGCGACCCCGGCTGCTGCTGCTCGACGAGCCGGTCGCGGGGATGAGCCGCGACGAGCGGGAGCGCACGGGCGAGCTGTTGCGTGCGGTGGCCCGGGACCACACGGTGCTGGTGGTCGAGCACGACATGGACTTCCTGCGCCGCTTCGCCAGCACGGTCACCGTGCTGCATGAGGGCCGGCTGCTGTGCGAGGGGACGGTCGCGCAGGTGCGGGCCGATCCCCGCGTCCAGGAGGTCTACCTCGGACGGACCCGTGACGAGCTGGACAAGGAGGCGGCCTGACATGCTCGAGGTACGCGACCTGTACGTGTCGTACGGCCGGGCGCAGGTGCTTTTCGGGGTCGGCCTCGAGGCGCCGGCGGCCTCGCTGGTCTGCCTGATGGGCCGCAACGGCGTCGGCAAGACCACCCTGCTGAAGGCGGTCATGGGCGTGCTGCCGGCGCGTTCGGGGACGGTGATCTTCGACGGGCAGGACATCACCCGGCGCAAGGTGCACGAGCGGGTCCGGCTCGGGCTCGGGTACGTGCCGCAGGGGCACGAGACCTTCCCGCAGCTCACCGTCGCCGAGAACCTGCAGGTCGCCCGGGAGAGCATGGGCAACCGGCGGGCGGGCGCGGTGGACGAGGCGCTCGACCTCTTCCCGGCGCTGCGCGGGCTGCTCAAGCGGCGGGCCGGCTTCCTCTCCGGTGGCCAGCAGCAGCAGCTCGCGATCGCCCGGGCGCTGGTCACGGAGCCGCGGATGCTGCTGCTGGACGAGCCGACCGAGGGCATTCAGCCGTCGATCGTGCTCGAGATCGAGGACGCGATCCGGCAACTGCACGCGGCCGGGCTGAGCATCCTGCTGGTGGAGCAGTACCTGGAACTGGCGCTGCGCCTGGCGGACCGCTTCGTGATCCTGGACGCCGGCGAGGTCGTGCGCTCCGGTCCGGCCGACGACCTGCGCGACGAGTCGGTCCGCCGCCTGCTGGCGGTCTGACCGCCGCCGGGCTCCCCGGATCAGGCCCGGGGCGCCTCGAAGATCATGCAGCTGGACGTGGCGTGCGCGATGAGGCGTCCCGCGGCGTCGGTGAGCCGCGCCTCGGTGAGCGCGGTGCGGCGGCCCCGCTGCAGCACGCTGCCCGTGCAGGTCAGCCGGCCGGAGTCGACGGTGACGGGGCGCAGGAACTTCACGTTGAGGTCGAGCGACGTGTAGCCGACGCCGGCCGGCAGCGTCGAGTGCAGCGAGCAGGCGGCGGCGCTGTCCAGCAGGGTGGAGATCACTCCGCCGTGCATCGTGCCGAGCGGGTTGTAGTGGAACTCCCGCGGCTCGAGATGGAACGCGACGACGCCCTCCTCGACGTCCATCCCGGTGAGGTCGATGAGGCTCATGATCGGCGGGGGCGGCAGCTCGCCGGCGGCCATCCGCCGCAGCAGCTCCAGCCCGCCGGTGGTGGCCAGCAGGGCGGCGTGCTCGGCCGGGCTGGCCCAGGAGTACGTGCGGGTGCGGGTCTCATCCTGGGTCTGCGTCATGGACGCAGCCTGGCACGGGCTTGCTGTGTCTGTCAAACAGACCTAGCCTTCATGTCATGAATCACACGATCTCGCGTCCACCGGCCATGGACTGGTCCATGGAGACCTGCACGATCGGCCGGGCCATGGAGGTGCTCGGCGAGAAGTGGACGATGGTGGTCCTGCGCGAGATCTTCAACGGGGTGCGGCGCTTCGCCGACCTGCGCGAGCGCACCGGCATACCGCGCCAGGTGCTGACCAACCGGCTCGCCTCGCTGGTCGACCACGGGCTGCTGCGCCGCGAGCCGTACCAGGAGCCGGGCGCGCGGATCCGCCACGAGTACCGGCTGACCGCCAAGGGGATCGACCTCTATCCGGTGCTGACCGCGGTGAAGGAGTGGGGCGACCGCTACCTGGCCGAGCCCGAGGGGCCGCCGCTGGAGATGGCGCACCGGGACTGCGGCGCGGAGATCCACGTCGAACTGCGCTGCGACGAGGGGCACCGGGTCACCGACAACCGCCAGGTCGTGCCGCGCCCCGGGCCGGGTGCCCGGCGTCGCTGACCGGCTCCCGCCGCCAACTACCCGGATTAGCCGGATGTTCCGGGTTTCTTCCGTTTAGCCTCGTAAGCAGCCGCGGTTTGACGGAGGAGGTGCGGCGTGGCGCTTGTCGACCGGTCGCGCCGCTCCCGGCTGCTGGTCATCGGCGGCGCCGAGCGGTACGGCCCCGGCGGCACCGAGATCCTGCGCCGCTTCGTCGACCTGGCGGGCGGCCACGCCGCCGAGCTGGTCGTCATCGCCACCGCCAGCGCCGAGCCCGCAGTCCTCGAGGCCGAGTACGCCGCCCTCTTCTCCCGGCTCGGCGCGGGCCGGGTCCGTGCGCTGCGGCTGGAGACCCGGGCACAGGCCAACGAGCCCGCGGTGATCGAGGCGCTCGCGACCGCGACCGGCGTCTTCTTCACCGGCGGCGACCAGCTGCGGATCACCACGGTGCTCGGCGGCACCCTCACGGACTCCGCGCTGCAGACCCTCGTGCAGGAGGGCTCGGTGATCCTCGGCGGCACCAGCGCCGGCGCCGCGATGATGTCCGGCACGATGATCATCGGTGGCGACGGGCCCGGGGTCACCCGCGCCGGCGTGCGCACCGGGCCCGGACTCGAGTTCCTGCCCGGCGTGCTCATCGACATGCACTTCGCCGAGCGCGGCCGCCTCAACCGCCTGCTCAGCGCCGTCGCGCTGTACCCGCACGAGCTCGGCCTCGGCATCGACGAGGACACCGCGATCCTGGCCGACGGCGACTGCTTCGAGGTGCTGGGCAGCGGCGCGGTCATCGTGGTCGACGCGGGCGCGGCCGGCGACATCCGGGTGCCGTCCGACGGGCCGATCGCGCTCACCGGCGCGCGAGTACACGTGCTTCCTGCCGGATGCAGATTCGAACTGTCCGGTCGCCGCCCCTCGCTCGTCGACGGGGGCGCCGGGGAACGGGAACTGGCCGCATGAAGATCCTCGGTATCCGCCGGCTGCGCGGACCCAACGTCTACCTGTCCCGCCCGGTCGCGGTGGCCCGGCTGCGCCTCGACGAGCTGACCGGCCGCGAGACCAGCGACCTCGAGGGCTTCACCGAGCGGCTGCTGCGCGCGCTGCCCGGGCTCGCCGAGCACCACTGCGCGGCGGGCGCGCCCGGCGGCTTCATCAGCCGGCTGCGTGGCGGCACCTACTTCGGACACGTGACCGAGCACGTCTGCATCGAGCTGTCGCAGCGGATCGGGCGCGACGTCAGCTTCGGCCGCACCGTCTCGGCCGGCGAGGCCGGCCTCTACGACCTGATCGTGGAGTGCCCGCAGGACGAGTCGCCCGACTCGACGCTGGCGGCGGAGCTGCTGGAGACCGCCGTCGAGCTGGTCACCGCGGTCGCGGGCGGCGACTGCCTGCCGGGCGACACCCTGGCGGTGCGCCTCGCCGCGCTGTCCGAGCTGGCGGAGCGCGAGGCCATCGGCCCGAGCACCCGGTCCATCATCGCGGCGGCCCGGGGACGCGGCATCCCGGTCGAGCGCCACGCCGGCCTGAGCCTGCTGCGGCTGGGCTGGGGCAACCGGCGCCGCCTCGCCTGGGCGGCGATGACCGACCGGACCGGCGGCGTCGGCGTCGACATCGCCGCGGACAAGCAGGTGACCCGCCGGCTGCTCGAGGACGCCGGGGTGCCGGTCGCCGCCGGCGGCGCCGCCCGCACCGCCGCGGAGGCGGTCCGCCTGCTGACGGCGCTGGGCGCGCCGGTCGTGGTCAAACCCCGCCGCGGCCGGCAGGGCCGGAACGTGGCACTCAACCTGCGCACGCCCGCCGAGGTGGAGAACGCGTACGCGGCGGCCGGCGGCGACGTGGTGGTGGAGCGGCAACTCGCCGGCCGCGACTACCGGGTCCTGGTCGTGGCGGGCGAGGTCGTCGCCGCCGCGGAACGCCTCGCGGCGCACGTCGTCGGCGACGGCGAGAGCACGGTCGCCGAGCTGGTGGCCCGGACCAACGAGGACCCGCGCCGGGGCGAGGGCCACGCCCGGGTGCTGACCCGGATCGCCCTGGACGACGACGCGCTGGCGGTGCTCGGCCGGCAGGGCTGCACGCCCTCGTCCGTGCCGGACGAGGGCCGGCCGGTGTGGCTGCGCGACAACGCCAACCTGTCCACCGGCGGCACCGGCAGCGACGTGACCGACCGGGTGCACCCCGAGGTCGTCGCGCTCTGCCTGCGCGTCGCCGCCCTGGTCGGCCTCGACATCGCGGGCATCGACCTGCGGCTGGACGACATCGCGGCGCCGCTGCCGCTGGGCGGCCCGGCGCCGGTCACCGGCGGCGTGATCGAGGTGAACGCCGCGCCGGGGCTGCGCATGCACCTGGCGCCGGTGCGGGGGCGGTCCCGCGACGTCGGGGACGCGATCGTGCGGGCGATGTTCCCGGGCGGCTCCGACGGGCGGATCCCGACGGTCGCCGTCACCGGGACCAATGGCAAGACGACGGTGGCGCGGCTGACGGCGTACCTGCTAGCGGGCATGGGTCTGCGGGTCGGCCTGACCACGACCGAGGGCGTCAGCATCGACGGCCGGACGGTGCACGTCGGCGACGCGACCGGCCCGCGCTCGGCGCAGATGGTGCTCGGCGACCCCGGCGTGCAGGCCGCCGTCCTGGAGACCGCGCGCGGCGGGACGCTGCGGCGCGGGCTCGGCTACGACTGGACCGACGTCGGAGTGATCACCAACATCACCGCCGATCACCTCGGGCAGGACGGGCTCGACTCGATCGAGGCGCTGGCACACGTCAAGGCCCTGATCGCGGAGCGGGTCCGGGACGGCGGCACCCTGGTGCTCAACGCGGACGACCCGTGGGTGCGCAGCCTCGCCGAGCGGGACCGGGTGGGCGCGGACCGCAAGCGCATCGTCTGGTTCGGCACGGACGCCCGGCAGCCGGTGCTGGCCGCGCACCTCGGCGCCGGCGGAACGGCCTACGTCCTGCAGGACGGCTGGCTGGTGCAGGCGACGGGCGCCCGGCGGACGCCGCTGCTGCGGGTCGAGGAGGTGCCCGGCTCGTTCGACGGCGCGGCGTCGCACGCGGCCGTCAACGCGCTGGCGGCCGCGGCCGCGGCCCGGGCGCTCGGCGCGTCGCACGACCTGGTGGCCGCGCGGCTGGCGAGCTTCGAGCCGCGGCTGGACAACCCCGGCCGGGCGACGGTGCTGCGGCTGGGCGAGGTGACCCTGTTCATCGACTACGCGCACAACCCGGCGGCGATCGCGACGGTGCTGCGGACCCTGCACCGGACCTTCGGCCCGGACCGGTGCGTCGCGGCGGTGACGTTGCCCGGCGACCGCCGCGACGACCTGCTGGCGGCCTCGGCGCAGGTGCTGGCCGACGGGGTCGGCCGGGTGGTGCTCTACGAGGACGAGGACCCGCGGGGGCGTACGCCGGGCGAGGTCTCGGGCCTGGTCGAGCGGGAGATGCGCGCGCGGCGGCCGCAGCTGCACGCGGTCCGGGCGCAGGGCCATCGCGGCGCGGTGGAGCAGGCGCTGCGGCTGGCCGCGCCCGGCGACGTGGTCCTGGTGCTGTACGAGAAGCTCGCCGCGGTCCTGGACCATCTCGAGGAGCTGGGCGCGGTGCCGGCGGACGCGGCCGTGGTGCACGCGGAGCGGCTGACCGCCCGCCCGACGCTCGATCTGGGGCTGCTGCCCAGCCGCGCCGGTAGCACTCCCGGGTGAATTGCCGGAAATAGTGGCGTGTCGCGGCAACAAAGCATGATCGTCGTAGGGAAATCACCCGATCGGGCGGGGTTGCCCTGGTCATTGCATTGCGGCAAGCATTACCGAGGGTATAGATGAAAGTGACTCATACTTCGGTCGATGTCTCTTTGGGTAATGCAAGAGCAACTGCACGTGCAGAATCCCATGTGGATGCGCCACATCCGAGGGATACCCGCAAGTTCCGACGAAGTTGGGCAAATCCGGCCAGGTCCGAATTGCATGATCATCTGCACCTCTCTGACCAGGCATTTTGGTCACTCGAATCGCTATGCACCCGCGGCGCATAGCGCAGAACACACAGTGACGATGCGCAGGTCATCGGTGTCGGCGAAGTGTCGAGACAGGAGCCGCAAGTGGGCTAACATCCTCGCCGTCGATGGGGAATGCTCGGTCCTACGGCGGACCGAACACCGCCCCGGCATCAGAACGCATGGCGGTGCGGTACTGATGTTTTCTTCCGATCGCGCATGTGGGGGCACATGAGCACGACGGACCTGCCCGGTTCGAGTCTGCTGGCCGGTCGATATCGACTGGTCGAGCGGCTCGGCGCCGGCGGGATGTCAGTGGTGTGGCGAGGCTTCGACGAGGTCCTCGGTCGTCAGGTCGCGGTGAAGGTCCTGCCGCCCTCGACGAGCGCCGATCCCTCGTTCCGGCGCCGGCTGCGCGCGGAGGCACAGGCCGCGGCGCGGCTGAGCCACCCGCACATCACGAATGTCTACGACTACGGCGAGGCGACCACCGTCGACGGTGAGCCCGTGCCGTACGTCGTCATGGAGCTGGTCGACGGCGAGTCCCTCGCCGCCGTCCTCGCCCGGGTGCGCCGGCTGCCGTGGCCGGCCGCGGTTCGCATCTGTTCGGAGGTCTCGGCGGCGCTCGCCGCCGCGCACGCGCGGGGCATCGTGCACCGCGACGTGACCCCGGCCAACGTCATGCTCACGCCGGGCGGCGCCAAGGTCGTCGACTTCGGCATCTCCGCGCTCATCGGCGAGAACGACATCGACCCCGACGGCAGCCTGCTCGGCACCCCGGCCTACCTCGCGCCCGAGCGGCTCGAGGGCGGCCAGGTCAGCCCGGCCACCGACGTCTACGCGGTCGGCCTGCTCATCTACCGCACGCTGATCGGCCAGCTGCCGTGGGACGTCGGCACCACGACGGCCCTGCTGCGCGCGCACCAGTACACCGAGCCCGAGCCGCTGCCGCCCGTCGAGGGCCTGCCGAACGCGGTCTCCGCGCTCATCGCCCGGTGCCTGGAGAAGCGGCCCTCGGACCGCCCGTCCAGCGCCGAGCTGGCGCACGTGCTCGGCACGGTGTCCGCCGGCGTCCCCTCGGCCCGCGCCTTCGTGCCGGACTGGGCCGACAGCGGCGAGGACACCACGATCCTGCCGTCGGCGCACCAGAACACCGACGGCTTCGGCCGGATCCGCCCGGGCCACGCGCGGGTACCGGAGTCGTCCGGGCCCGGCCGGGGCGTCGCCGCGGTCCCCGCGCTGGCCCTGGATCACGACGCGCCGGTGTCGCCGGCGCCGTCGGCCTCGCCGGCGCCACCGGTCTCGGTCGCCGAGGTCGAGGCCGCGGTCGGCCCCGGCGGCGCCACGGCCCCGCCGCCGCGCGGCGGCCCGAGGAACAGCCGCTTCGGCGGCGTGCCGCAGGCGCCCCCGACGACCGGTTACCCGGCCGCGCACGCCGCGCATGCCGCGCATGCCGCGCAGCCGGGGCCGCACGGCACGCCGGGCACCCCGGGTCCGGCCCTGCGCCCGGCCTTCGGCGCCGACGGGCCGGGCCGGCCGCCGGCGCGCGCTGACGGCCCGGGCACGCCACCGAACCGTCCGGGCGGCGGACCGGGGCAGGCCGGCCACGGCGCGCCGGGACCGGGCCGCGGCACGGGCACGACGCAGCGGCGCCGCCTCTTCATCGCCGGCGGCTCCGTCGCGGTGCTCGTCATGATCGCCCTGACCGCGGCGTTCACCAACGGCGACGAGCCGAAGGACTCCGTGGCCGGCGTGCAGCCGACCAGCCTCACCGGCTCCAGCAAGTGCGTGGTCAGCTACGCGGTCTGGTCGGACGCCAACAACAAGTTCCGGGCCGCCGTCACCGTCGCCAACCGGGACACCACGGCGATCAAGGACTGGAAGCTCTGGTTCGTCATGCCGGGCGACCAGGTCGTCTCGGGCAACGGCAAGCTCAAGCTCGACCAGCAGGGCCAGGGCGTCACCGTGCAGTCCACGAAGGTGCTCAGCCCGCAGCAGAGCGAGACGCTGCAGTTCACCGGCCGCTACCGGGCCAGCAACGCCGCGCCGATGGTGTTCCAGCTCGCCGGCGAGACCTGCCAGACGTTCGTGTCCCCGGCGCCCGGCGCGCCGTCCCAGCCGGTCGAGCACCTGACCAACGGCGAGGTCCGGCTCGGCCCGGTGCCGACCAAGGAGTCGCCGATCCCCGGCATCTCCATCAACCCGAGCGGCGTCGCGGTCCCGGTGCCGGTCGGCACGACCCCGCCGGCAACGACCACCTCGGCCAGCCCGACGCCGACGCAGACGCAGATCGTGGAACCGACCGACGACGACGAGCCGGCCGCGCCGTCCCCGCTGAACCCTTCGTCGCCGGCCGCGTCGCCGACGGCCACCGCCTCGACCACGCCGACTTTCTCGCCGCCGCCGGTCATGAACACCGACCTGGAGCCGGAGGACGAGACCGAGGGGGAGTGAGCCGGGGCCGGCCAGCGCGTTCCTCGGGCAGTCGACCGGAGTACCGGTCGACTGCCCGAGCCGCGAGCTAGAGTCGAATCGTGTCGGGCAGGCGCCCGCGATCCCGCGCCCGGAAGCATCGCTCTCGATGTCCGGGCCCCGGACTCCCCTCGGGTACCACCGTTACCAGAATCCCGAGCCGAAATCGGAGCGGACCCTCTCGGCGTGCCTGCGTCCCGGCCCGACGCCCACGTGCAAGATGACTGATATCGGCCTGTGGGCTGAGCGGCTCCGGTCCGCGCCGACACGAGCGTGCCCGCACCGGAGCAAGTCGTGATCGGGGGAGTTCGAAATGATCCATACCGTCCTTGAGCTGGCGGCGGAGGCGTTATTCGTCTCCGACCTCCAGCCGTCCGAGTGTCCCAGCCGGCAGACCGTCGAGGACACCGTGACGGCCATGCTGCTGCGGCACGGCAGTGACGGCTGCGCCGCCGGGGTGGCGGAGGAGTTCGGCGACCATCCGGACCTGGCCGTGCGCCGCATGGTCTGGGTGCGCCAGGAGTTGCGCAACGTGATGAGCGTGCCGCGACGCCCGCATTTCGTCGGCTGAGGCGCCAGAGCCGCGTGGGTGCGCGGGCCGCCGAGCGATTGCTGAGCCTTTTTCGCTAAAAACACCCTAAAAGCAACCGAGTTCGGCCGCCACTGCACCCTTCGGCCGTAAGTGTTCTCCTCATCAGCCGGTCTCACCTGCCGGTCTGGACGAGCGAGGAGGAACACGTGACTGCCACGACCGAGCTCCCCGCCCCCGTCGGCATGCACCACGACGCGCCGTCCGCGCGCGACCTCGAGGACCTGGTCCGCGAAAACATGCCGATGGTGGGCCACCTGGTCCGGGAGTTGCTGAACCGGGTGCCCGGCCACGTTCACGCCGACGACCTGTCGTCCGCCGGATTCGCCGCGCTCCTCGGCGCCGCCCGCGCCTTCGACGTGAGCCGGGGCATACCGTTCCACCGGTTCGCGGCCGTACGGATCCGCGGTGCGCTGCTGGACGAGCTGCGCGGACAGGACTGGGCCAGCCGCTCGGTCCGGGCCCGGGCCCGCCGCACGTCGACGGCCCGGCAGGAGCTCACCGCCGCGCTGGGCCGCACCCCGACCGAGGCCGAGGTCGCCGAGGTGCTCGGCATCGGCGTCAACGAGCTCGCCGCCGTCGAGGACGACGTGCAGAAGGCCGCGCTGCTCAGCCTCCAGGGATTCCCGACCGGCGCGGCGGAGGAGATGGTCCCGGAGCTCTCCGAGGGCCCCGAGGACCTGCTGCTCAAGCGGGAACGCCTCGGCTACCTGCACCAGGCGATCCAGGCCCTGCCCGAGCGGCTGCGGATGGTCGTCACCCAGTCGTTCCTGCAGGAGCAGCCGCTCAGCGACGTCGCCGCGGAGCTCGGCGTGACCGAGTCGCGGATCTCGCAGCTGCGCACCGAGGCGCTGCGCCTGCTCCGCGAGGGGCTGAACAGCTCACTCGCCCCGGAGCTGCTCACGGTCGCCGCCGGCGGGCCGCGTACCCGCCGGGGCTGCCTGCAGCGGCGCCGCACCGAGTACTTCGCCCGGGTCGCCGACCAGGGCAACCTGCGGACCCGGCTGGCGCTGACCGACAGTCACGGCGTGCCGATCGCGGTCGCCGCCTGATCCCGGCCGGCACAGAGCGGATCCAGCGCGGCCCGGACCTCACGGATGTCGGCGCCGACGGCGCTGGCGAGCAGCCCCGGCCCGGCGAGCGGCATCAGGACCGCGGCGCCGCCGAGGACGGGTGAGCCGAGCACACCCGGATCCGCCCGCTCCGGGCCGGCCAGGATGACCGAGCCGACCGCGCGACCGCCGCCGAGCACCGCCGCGCCCGACCAGCCCGGCGCGCCCGGGCCGACGGAGAGCTCGTGCCGGTAGAGGGTGCGGCCGTCGTACCGGACGGTCACGTCGGCCCGCACGTCGCCGGACTCCTCGGCGTGGCGGCCGCAGACCAGGTCGTCGCGCCAGAGCAGGGAGCCGCTGGCCGCGACCTCGACGCGCGTGACGGCCAGGTGATGGCAGCCGGACGCCGCGATCAACGGCTCCGGCAGCCAGCGCAGCGACCCGCCCGCGGCCACCGACGCCCGGACCTCCAGCCGGGACGGCGGCGCGTCGGGCCGGCCGGGCAGCGCGAGCTGGGCGGCCACGCTGCGCACCACCAGCCGGGCACCCGGCCCGACCTCGACGTCAAGGCGCAGGTCGTCGCCGCGCAGCGGCCCGGCGGCGCCGCCGACGAGGTGCACGGTCGCCTCGCCGCCGCCCGGCGGCCCGGTGCGCCGCGGCAGCAGCGGCGACTCGCCGCGCAACACGGCGAGCCGGGTGCCGCCCCGCCCGTCGGCCTCGGCGACGATCCGCGCCCGCGCCCGCATCACCACACCGCCCACACCGCGGCACCCCGCGACCGGCCGCGCACCACGGTGGCGCCGGACGTCATGCCGCCGGTGCCCGCTCCGCGACCAGGACCCGGATCCAGTCGGCGACCGGCGTCGCCGCCCGGTCCTGCACCAGCGAGAGGAACACCGTCGGCAGCACCCCACGCCGCGCCGCCGCGTCCCGGTCCATCACCGACAGGTCGGCGCCGACCAGCGGCGCGAGGTCCGTCTTGTTGATGACCAGCAGGTCCGCGGCGGTAACGCCCGGCCCGCCCTTGCGCGGCACCTTGTCGCCGCCGGCCACGTCCACCACGAAGATCTGCCGGTCGATCAGCCCCTTGCTGAACGTCGCGGTCAGGTTGTCCCCGCCGCTCTCCACCAGCACCAGGTCCAGCGGCCCGAGGCTCGCCTCCAGGTCCTCGACCGCGTCCAGGTTCGCGGAGATGTCGTCGCGGATCGCCGTGTGCGGGCAGCAGCCGGTCTCGACCGCGCGGATCCGCTCGGCCGGCAGCACGCCGTTGCGGAGCAGGAAGTCCGCGTCCTCGGTGGTGTAGATGTCGTTCGTCACGACGGCCAGCCGCAGCTCGTCGCCGAGCGCCCGGCACAGCGCCGCGACCAGCGCGGTCTTGCCGGAACCGACCGGCCCGCCGATGCCGACCCGCAGGGCCCGCGGCGTGGCCGGCAGCGCCGCGTGCGGGTCGACGCCGGGCTCCGGGTGGGTGTGCGGGACCTCGTCGGGGCCGTGTTCGTGCGGTTCAGGACGCAAAGAGACGCACCTCCCAGTTGGCGTGTAGCTCGGCGCCGATGTCGAGCAGTGGAGCGCCCGCGGCCGGCAGTTCGTCGACCGGGTCGTGCGCCCGGGCCGCGGCGTCGGCCGCGATCCGGTCGATGTCGGCGGCCAGTCGCGCGAGCAGCGCGTGCACCGCATACGGATCGAGGCCGAGCAGCCGGACCGCCGCGCTCGCCGGGCCGGTCACCGCGCCGTGCGCGGCCGCGACCGCGGCCTGCGGTGGCCCGAGCCCGGCCGCGGCGGCCACCGCGCCGAGCGCCACCGGATGATGCGGCTCCCGCCCGAGCACGGGCATGGACCACATCGCGCGCCCCGCGCGCAGCAGCGCGCGCCCCTGCGCCCGCGAGGCCTTCCGCAACGCGGGCGACGGCGTCCGCGCGTCGAGACCCAAATCAAGATCAAACCATTCCCCCGTACGCGCACAGGCGCCGGCGGCGAAGGCAGCTGACACCCGGCCCGTGGTTTCCAGCCGGCCGCGCAGGAATCCGCCCAGGTCCGCGACATCGCGCACCCGCCCGGCCGCCACGGCCGCCTCGAGCCCGCCGGAGTGCGCGTGCCCGCCCGCCGGCAACCGCCCGTCCGCCAGCACCAGCAACGTCGCCAGACTCATACCGACGCCCTCAGCCCGGCCGTCGCGCAATGTGCGGGTGGGTGCATCAGAACAGGAAGTAGCGCTGGGCCATGGGGAGTTCGGTCACCGGGTCCGGCTCGACGACCTCGCCGTCGATGCGGACCGTGAACGTGTCCGGCTCCACCTCGATGCGGGGCAGCGCGTCGTTGCGCGGCATGTCCGCCTTGGACACCGAGCGCGTGTCCGAGACCGGCACCAGCGCCCGCTTGACGCCGATCCGGTCGCCCAGCATGGCGTCGATCGCGGCCGGGGCGACGAACGCCACCGACGTCTCCGCCGGCACCGAGCCGTACGCGCCGAACATCGGGCGGGGCAGCATCGGCTGCGGGGTGGGTATCGAGGCGTTCGCGTCGCCCATCTGCGCCGAGGCGATCATGCCGCCCTTGATCACCAGGGCCGGGCGGACGCCGAAGAAGGCCGGGTCCCAGAGGACCAGGTCGGCCAGCTTGCCGGGCTCGACCGAGCCGACCTGCTCCGCGAGGCCGTGCGCGACGGCGGGGCAGATCGTGTACTTGGCCACGTACCGCTTCGCGCGCTCGTTGTCCGCACGCCCGTCTCCCGGCAGGCTGCCGCGGCGGGCCTTCATCACGTGCGCGGTCTGCCAGGTGCGGATGACCACCTCGCCGACGCGGCCCATCGCCTGGGAGTCCGAGCCGATCATCGAGATCGCGCCGAGGTCGTGCAGCAGGTCCTCGGCCGCCATCGTGGACGGCCGGATCCGGCTCTCCGCGAACGCCAGGTCCTCGGGGACCGCCGGGTTCAGGTGGTGGCAGACCATCAGCATGTCGAGGTGCTCGCTGAGGGTGTTGCGGGTGTACGGCCGGGTCGGGTTCGTCGAGGACGGCAACACGAACGGGAGCGAGGCGACCGTGATGATGTCCGGCGCGTGCCCGCCGCCGGCACCCTCGGTGTGGTAGGCGTGAATCGACCGTCCCGCGATCGCCCGCACCGTCTCCTCGACGAAGCCGGCCTCGTTGAGGGTGTCCGTGTGGATGGCGACCTGCACGCCGGAGGCGTCGGCGACCCGCAGCGCCGCGTCGATGACCGCGGGTGTCGTGCCCCAGTCCTCGTGCAGCTTGAAGCCGCCCGCGCCGCCGCGCAGCTGCTCCCACATGGACTCCTGCGACATCGTGTTGCCCTTGCCGAGCAGCAGCACGTTGACCGGGCGCTGGTCCATCGACTCGAGCATCCGGGCCAGGTGCCAGGCGTTCGGGGTGACCGTGGTGGCCTTGGTCCCCTCGGCCGGGCCGGTGCCGCCGCCGATGATCGTGGTGATGCCGGTGGCGAGCGCGGTGTCCAGGATGGTCGGGCTGATCAGGTGCACGTGGCTGTCGATAGCGCCCGCGGTCAGGATCCGGCCGTTGCCGGCGATGATCTCGGTGCCCGGGCCGATCACGAGGCCGGGGTGCACCCCGTCCATGATGTCGGGGTTGCCGGCCTTGCCGAGCGCCACGATCCGGCCGTCGCGGATGCCGATGTCGGCCTTGACGATGCCCCAGTGGTCGAGCACCACCGCGCCGGTGATCACCGTGTCCGGGGTGCCCTCGGCGCGGGTGGCGCGGGACTGGCCCATGGACTCGCGGATGACCTTGCCGCCGCCGAAGACGACCTCGTCGCCGGGGTTCGGTCCGGCGCTGCGGTCCTCCTCGATCTCGATCAGCAGGTTGGTGTCGGCGAGCCGGATCCGGTCGCCGGCGGTGGGGCCGTAGAGGGCGGCGTACCGGTCGCGGCCGAGGGCGGTCATCGCGGGCTGCCGTTCGACGGCGGTTCTTCGCCGGTCTCGCCGGCCTGCGTGTCGCCGGCCGCCGGCTCGGCGGCCGGGTCGAGGGGACCGCCGGCCAGGCCGCGCAGGCCGGGCACGATCCGGTTGCCGGCCAGCGGCACCAGGTCGACGTCGCGGGGCAGCCCCGGCTCGAAGCGCACCGAGGTGCCGGCGGGCACGGCCAGCCGGTGCCCCCAGGCGGCCTCCCGGTCGAAGTCGAGCGCCGCGTTGGACTCGGCGAAGTGGTAGTGCGAGCCGACCTGAACGGGCCGGTCGCCGGTGTTGCGCACGATCAGCGAGAGCACCGGCCGCCCGGCGTTGATCGTGATGTCGCCGTCGCCGGCGATGACCTCCCCGGGCACGGTCATGAGATCGGCCCGTGCACGGTGACCAGCTTGGTGCCGTCCGGGAAGGTGGCCTCGACCTGCACCTCGCCGAGCATCTCCGGCACGCCGTCCATGACGTCCGCGCGGGTGAGCACGCGGCGCCCGGCGTCCATCAGCTCGGCGACCGTCAGCCCGTCGCGGGCGCCCTCGAGCAGGAAGGCGGTGATGATCGCGGTCGCCTCGGGATGGTTGAGGCGCAGGCCCCGCTCGCGCCGTCGCCGCGCCACGTCGGCCGCAACGTGGATGAGCAGGCGTTCCTGCTCGTGCTGGCTGAGGAACAAGCGAACCTCCTTGATCGCGTCCGATGCTCGCAGCTCGACGTTTCCGGCGTGTTACCCCCGGTTCAGCCGGTGTAGAGCACGGCGTCGATCTCGATGTCGAACCCGACCAGCGGCACCGGCAGCGTGGTGCGCACCGGCAGGTGCTCGCCCTTGATGTACTGCGGGTAGATCTCGTTGAGCTCGGCGAAGTCGGCGAAGTCGCGCAGGTAGACGCCGACCCGGACGGCCTGGTCGAGGCTGCTGCCCGCGGCCTGCGCCACGGCCGCCAGGTTGCGGAACGCGGCGTGCGCCTGGTCGGCGAAGCTGCCCGTCACCCAGCTGCCGTCCGGCCGGGCCGGCACGGCGCCGGCCAGATAGATCGTGTCGCCGGCGACGACGGCGTGCGAGTACGGGCCGCCGGCGGGCGCGGCCTGGTCGGTGACGATGGCGCGCTTGGGCATCATGGGCTCCTGGTGGGTCGGGAAAACTGTTCGGCGAGTCCGTCCGCGCCGACCAGCGGCGCGGTGAGCAGGGCGCGCACGTCGCGTTCGCGCCGGTCCAGGGCGGCGCGCTGGGCGGGCGTGAGCGGCACCCACGGCGCCGCCGGTGCCGGCAGCCGCGGCACGAGGCGCCGGCCCGCCACGTAGGTCGCCTCGTTGACCAGCCGCAGTGGTGCGTGCCGGACCTGGCGGTGCGCGTCGACGACCTCGAACGGCCCCTCCTCGATCCGGAACACCGCGAGGTCGGCGGGCGCGCCGACGTCCAGGGTGCCGCCGGGCAGGCGCAGGGCGCGGGCCGCGGCCGACGTCGCGGCGGTGATGACCTCGGTCAGCGGCAGGCCGGCGGCGAGCAGCTTGGCCATCGTCGTCGGCAGGTCGAACGCCGGGCCGTGCACCGAGCGGGCGTGCAGGTCGGTGGAGACCGTGTCCGGCGCCAGCCCGGTCGCGATCTGCCGCTCCAGCACGTCGAAGGCGAACCCGCCCGAGCCGTGCCCGATGTCGAGCAGCACCCCCCGCTCGCGGGCCGCGTGCACGGCGGGGCCCAGCGGCGCCGCGATGCCGCTGGCGCAGTGCGTCACGATGTCGCCGGGGCGCAGCAGGTCGAGGACCTCGTCGAGCCCGGGCGGGGCGGTACCGATGTGGACCATGACCGGGATGCCGCAGGCGTCGCCGACCGCGACGCCGCGGCGCAGCGGCTCGACGCCGTTCGCGCCGACGGTCTCGCGGTCGATGCGGACCTTGATCCCGCGGATCAGCTCGCGGTGCGCCAGCACCGTCTCGATCGCCAGGCCGGCGTCGCAGGCGGCCAGGTCGCGGCTCTCGCCGGTGCGCCCGGCGAGGCCGACCGCGGAGATGTTGAGCAGCACCGGCACCCGCACGTCCGCGCCGGCGACGGCCCGGCGCAGGCCGCCCAGGGTGTACGCGCCGGCCGACCCGGCGTCGACCCAGGTGGTGACGCCGGAGTACCAGGCGATCGGGTCGGGATCGATGCCCCAGTAGCCGGGCCCGACGTGGGTGTGCAGGTCGATGAGGCCGGGCGTGACCAGCAGCCCGGCGACGTCGACCACGGCGTGCGCGTCGCGGGCCAGCCCGGCGCCGACCGCCGCGATCCGGCCGCCGGTGACGGCGAGGTCGGCCCGGCCCGCGCCGAAGACGTCGCCGCCGGCCAGCAGCAGGTCGTAGGTCATGTACCGGCCGAGCCTCCGTTTCGCGCAATAGGTCCGTAGTAGCGTGCGCGAGAGGCTCCATCGTGGTCAAGCCTGAGGGGAACGACATGACCGTCAACATCCCGGACGAGCTCATCGACTGGCGGGCCAAGGGCTTCTGGCTGCCCTCGGGCGGGGTGACGGTGCGTGACTTCGCCGCGGCCCGGCACGCGCTCTTCGACGGTTCCTTCACCTGGCCGCTGCTGGTGGTCCGGGATTCGGCGGTACGGGCGAACGTCGCGACGATGGCCGCGTACGCGGCCCGGCACGGGTTCTCCTTCGCGCCGCACGCCAAGACGACGATGGCGCCGACGCTGCTGGAGGCGCAGCTGGCGGCGGGTGCGTGGGCGCTGACCGTGGCGACGGCGAGCCAGGCCCTGGTGCTGCGCCGGCTCGGCGTACCGCGGGTGCTGATCGCCAACGAGGTGCTCGACGCCACCGCGCTGCGCTGGCTGGCGGCCGAGTCGGCCCGGGGCTGGGAGGTGTTCGTGCAGGTCGACTCGGTGGCGGCGGTCGAGGCCGTCGCGGCCGCGGGTGGGCTGCCGGTGCTGGTCGAGCTGGGACACCCGGGCGGGCGCACCGGCTGCCGTACGGTCGAGGAGGCGCTGACCGTGGCCCGCGCGGCCGCCGCGGCGCCCGGGGTCGTGCCGGCCGGGGTCACCGCCTACGAGGGCGCGCTGCCGGACGCCGCCGCGGTCGACGACTTCCTGGCCACGCTGGTCGCGGCGGCGCGGGCGATGGCCGGCCTGCTGCCCGCCGAGGCGATCGTCTCGGCCGGCGGCAGCGCCTGGTTCGACCGCGTGATCAAGGCCCTGGAGGGCCAGTGGCTCGACGGGCACCGGGTCCGGGCGGTGCTGCGCAGCGGCGCCTCGGTCACCCACGACGACGGCTTCTACTCCGAGCGGACCCCGTTCAACCGGGAGCCGGGGGAGGGCGCGCTCGCCGCGGCGCTGGAGCTGTGGGCGCAGGTGCTGTCCACGCCGGAGCCCGGGCTGGCGATCGTCGGGATGGGCAAGCGGGACGTGCCGTTCGACGAGGGCCTGCCGACGGCCGACGGGTACACCGTGACCCGGCTCAACGACCACCACGCGTACGTGACCGGCGGCGCGCCGGCCGTCGGCGACCTCATCCGGTTCGGGCTGTCGCACCCCTGCACCGCGTTCGACAAGTGGCGTTTCATCCCGGTCGTGGACGACGCGGACGTGGTCGTCGACGTGCTGCACACCTACCTGTGATCCCACGTCCAGCGTCGGTCGTGCGCCGGGATGGCGGGTTCGCGCTGCCCGGCGCGGCGCCGCTGTTCGCCGAGCCGGGGCTGGAGGGCGTCGCGGCCTGGCTGCGCGGCCAGATCCCGGCCGGCGGCATCGGTCTGCGGCTCGCCGCCGACCTGCCGCCGGAGGGCTACGTCCTGGACGTCGGCCGGCGGGGCGTCGACATCCGGGGCGGCTCGCCGGCCGGGGTGTTCTACGGCGCGCAGACGCTGCGGCAGCTGCTGCCCGCGGCCGCGCTGGGCGCCCGGACCGGCGACGGCCCGCTGGTGGTGCCGGCGGTCCGGATCGAGGACGCGCCGCGGTTCGCCTGGCGCGGGGTGCTGCTCGACGTGGCCCGGCACTTCATGCCGGTCGCCGGGGTGCTGCGCTTCATCGACCTGGCCGCGTTCCACAAGCTGAACGTGCTGCACCTGCACCTGACCGACGACCAGGGCTGGCGGGTCGAGGTGCCCGGCCGGCCGCGGCTCACCGAGGTCGGCGCCTGGCGCGCGGCGACGATGCTGGGCTCGCGGCAGCACGGCCGGTACGACCCGAGCCCGCACGGCGGTTTCTACACCACCGACGACCTGCGCCGGATCGTCGCGTACGCGGCCGAGCGGCACGTCACCGTGGTGCCCGAGATCGACATGCCCGGGCACATGCAGGCCGCCATCGCCGCGTACCCGGAGCTGGGCAGCGGCCCGGCCCGCGAGGTCCGCACGTCCTGGGGTGTCTCGCCGCACGTGCTGAACCTGCGCGACGAGACGCTCGACTTCTGCCGCGAGGTCCTCGACCACGTCTGCACGATCTTCGACAGCGAGCTGATCGGCATCGGCGGCGACGAGTGCCCGACCGTCGAGTGGGACACCCCGGACGCCCGCGAGCGGATCGCCGCGGCGGGTCTGTCCGGGCCGGAGAGCCTGCAGGCCTGGTTCACCGCCCGGATGGCCGAGCACCTGGCGCTGCGCGGCCGCCGGGTGTTCGGCTGGGACGAGATCCTCGCGGGCGGCGCGCCCGCCGGCGCCACCATCGCCGCCTGGCGCGGCGCCGAGCCGGCCGTGCTCGCCGCCCGGTCCGGCCACGACGTGGTGTCCTGCCCGGACACCTCGGTCTACCTCGACTACCGCCAGTCCGACGACTCGGGCGAGCCGACACCGGTCGGCACCCTGCTGACCGTCGCCGACGTGTACGCGTTCGAGCCGGTACCGGCCGGCCTGACGGCGGCGGAGCAGCGCCGGATCATCGGCGCGCAGGCGAACGTCTGGACCGAGCACATGGAGTCGCCGCGCCGCGTCGACTACCAGACCTACCCACGGCTGTGCGCGTTCGCCGAGGCGACCTGGTGCCCGGCCGGGCGCGATCTCGCGGACTTCCACGCCCGGCTGGGCTCGCATCTGAGGCGCCTCGACGCGCTCGGCGTCAACTACCGGCCGCCCTCGGGGCCGCGTCCCGGCGACGCCCGCCCGGGCGCGCCGGGCCACCCCCGGGACCTGGCCGACCGGCTCGCCGAGGTGCGCGCGATGACGGCTGACCTGCGCCGCCCTTGACGCCGGGAGCGGGCGCCTGATCGGATGATCGGCAGCGTCGCAGTGCGCCCGGCGACCCGCCGCGGGCATGGAGGCGCCGGACCGTTGGACCGATGTGCCCGAGACCTCCGGCGAGTACGCCCGCCTCCTGGCGTACGGAAATCAACTGATCGAGATTCACGTAGATCTGCGCGACCGGCTGGCCGACCTGCGCGAGGGTGTCGTCGCGGAGCGCGACCTCGGCGTGCACTGCCTGGCCTTCTGCGCCGCGGTGACCCGCCACCACACCGGCGAGGACACCACGGTGTTCCCCGAGCTCGAGCGGCGCCATCCCGAGCTGCGGGAGTTCCTGGCCGGGCTGGTCCGGGACCATCAGGTGATCTCCGGCCTGCTCGCCGGCGTGAGCGCGGCGGCGGCCCGGCTGCGCGGCGAGGACGACCGCGAACGGGTGACCTGGATCCGGCGCGAGCTGGACGGGCTAGCGGCGATCCTGGAGACCCACTTCATCGGCGAGGAGAAGCGGCTCGTCGCCGTCCTGAACGCCATCGACCCGTCCGTGGGATTGACCGGTCTCACCGGGTAGAACGTACAGTTTCGACAGCACTCAGTGCTTTTGGGATAGTTCTCCGTGACCAGGTGGGGGTCCGTGTGCGTGCTTCGCAACTACGCGACCAGACGCTCAAGCGCCAGCGGGAGCTGGCCGCCCGGCACGCGGTGCTGAGCCGCCTCACGCCGGAGCAGGAGCGCCACGCCGACCAGCTCGTCCGGGTCTTCGACGCGACGAACGACCTCATCGCGGTGCTCGACCGGGTCGACGCCCGGGTGGCCCGGCGCCGGATGCTGGCGGCCGTCGCGCTGCTCGTCCTGGTCGTCCTGGCCGCCGCCGCGGTCGCGGCCGGCTACCTGCCCGAGTACGCGCTGATCGGCGCGCTGGCGCTGCTCGTCGCGGCGGTCGTCGTCTGGATCGGCGCCCGCGGCCGCGCGCCCGGTGACCCGGGGGAGGCGCCGCGTGAGCAATCTTGACGAGCAGACCGATCTGGCCCGGGTCGCGGACGGGCTGCGCAACGAGTTCCGTCGCCGGATCGGCGTGCTGCGCGGCCAGCTGATCGAGCAGATCGACCAGGTCGGCAAGGCCGCCGAGCAGCGGGCCCGGGAGCTGGACGCCCGCATCGACGCCAGCGACGTGCGGCTGGGCGAGCTGCGCGGCGCCCGCCAGGCGATCGCCCGGCTCAGCGGCGAGATCCATCTGATCGAGGGGCGGCTGCGCCTCGAGCACGGCGTCCTGCCGGTCGAGCTGGACGAGATCTCGCCCGTCCTCGAGCCGCTGGTCGACGTGGTGCGCGAGGCCGAGGACATCCGATGCACCATCCTGGACGACGAGATCCGCGCGGCGCACGGTGCGCGGGTCACCGCGTACGAGGAGCTGGAACGCGGCGCGGAGGAGACCCGGGAGCGGGCGCTGGACGCCAGCCGGGCGCTGGCCGGCGGGCGGGCCCGCGGCCGCGCCTTCCGCCGGGCCGCGGCCGCGTACCGGCGCGAGCGTGAGCTGATGCGCGCGCAGGCCGAGGAGCTGCGCGCCACCCTGGAGGGCGTCGAGGCCGCCCGGGTCGCGCTGGCCGAGGACGCCCGGCGGGAGCAGACCTACCGGGCGCACCGCGGCACGGCGGTGGCCGAGGAGCTCGCGGTGCACGTCCAGGACCGCATCGACGCCGCGGTGCAGACGCACGCGCTGTTCCCGGCCTGGTTCACGATCACCGAGCTCGGCCATCGGCCGCCGGCCGCCCGGACCCTGCAGTGGCGGATGGTGGCGACCCAGGTCGTGCTCTACCGGATGACCTACCGGGTCACGCACCCGGTGCTGGCGCTCGGCCCGCCGCCGGAGGACGGCCGCCACGCCGAACGCCACGCCGCCATCCTCGCGGCGCTGGCCCTGCTCCGGGAGTGAGCCACCCTAGTCACTTTTTTTACTATGCATTTCTTTGTATATTGGCTCCGCTGTGTTCCCGGGGACGGCCGCCGGGAAGCAGGACGGAGGAGCCCGATGACGAGCGACAGGTACCCCACGCTGCTCAGCCCGCTGGACCTGGGCCACACGGTGCTGCGCAACCGGGTGGTGATGGGCTCCATGCACACCAAGCTCGAGGACCGGGAGCGGGACCTGCCCAAGCTGGCGGCCTTCTTCGCCGAGCGGGCCCGCGGCGGCGTCGCCCTGATGGTGACCGGCGGCTACGCGCCGACCTGGCGCGGTTGGCTCGCGCCGTTCGGCAGCCGGATGACCCGGGAACGCCACGCCGCCGCGCACCGCGTCGTGACCGACGCCGTCCACGAGCACGACGGCAAGATCCTCCTGCAGCTGCTGCACGCCGGCCGCTACTCGTACCACCCGTTCAGCCTGGGCGCGTCGGGCCGCAAGTCGCCGATCACGCCGTTCCGGCCGCGGGCGATGACGACCCGGCAGGTCGACCGGACCGCCACCGCGTTCGCCCGCGCCGCGGCCCTGGCGCGCCGCGGCGGCTACGACGGCGTGGAGATCATGGGCTCGGAGGGGTACCTGATCAATCAGTTCCTCGCCGCCCGCACCAACGACCGGACCGACGCCTGGGGCGGCACGGCGGCCAAGCGGATGCGGTTCCCCCTCGAGATCGTCCGGCGCACCCGGGAGCTGGTCGGCGACGACTTCATCGTCCAGTACCGGATCAGCCTGCTCGACCTGGTCGACAACGCCCAGTCCTGGGAGGAGACCGTCGAGCTCGCGCGGGGGCTGCAGGACGCCGGCGTGTCGATCCTGAACACCGGTATCGGCTGGCACGAGGCCCGAGTGCCGACGATCGTCACCTCGGTGCCCGCCGCGGCGTTCTCCTGGGTCACCGGGAAGCTGCGCAAGGAGGTGTCGATACCGGTCGTCGCGTCCAACCGGATCAACCGCCCGGAGGCCGCCGAGCAGGTGCTCGCCGCCGGCGACGCCGACCTGGTCTCGATGGCCCGCCCGCTGCTGGCCGACCCGGAGTGGGTCGCCAAGACCGCGCAGAGCCGCGAGCGCGAGATCATCACCTGCATCGCCTGCAACCAGGCCTGCCTGGACCACACCTTCCGCAACCAGCGGGCCACCTGCCTGCTGAACCCGCGCTCCGGTTACGAGACCGAGCTGAACCTGCTGCCCACCCGTACGGTCAAGCGGGTCGCCGTCGTCGGCGCGGGCCCGGCCGGGCTCGCCGCCGCGATCGAGCTGGCGGGCCGCGGACACCGGGTCGAGCTCTTCGAGGCCGAGGACACCATCGGCGGCCAGTTCCGGCTCGCCGCCCGGATACCCGGCAAGGAGGAGTTCGCCCGCACCCTCGACTACTACCGCCACATGATCGACGTCCGCGGCGTGACGCTGCACCTCTCCACCCGGGCGACGGTGGCCGAGCTGGCCGGCTTCGACGAGGTCGTCGTCGCCACCGGCGTACGCCCGCACGTGCCGGACATCCCCGGCGCCGACCACCCGAAGGTGCTCACCTACCAGCAGCTGATCGGCGGCGACGCGACCGCGGGGGACCGGGTCGCGATCATCGGGGCCGGCGGCATCGGCTTCGACGCCGCCGAGTTCCTGATCCACGAGCCGAACGAGCCGCTCGAGGACTGGATGCGCCGCTGGGGCGTCACCGACCCGCAGACCGCGCCCGGCGGCCTGACCACCAAGGTGAAGGCGCCGCCCCGCCGGGAGGTGCACCTGCTCCAGCGTAAGGAGAGCGCGCTCGGCAAGGGCCTCGGCAAGACCACCGGGTGGGTGCACCGTGCCACGCTGCAGGACGCCGGCGTCACCATGCTGCGGGCGGTGGAGTACCTGGGCATCGACGACGACGGGCTGCACATCTCCGTGCCCGCCGACCCGCGCGACCCCAAGTCACCCCGCGAGCGCCGGGTGCTCGACGTGGACACGGTGGTGCTCTGCGCCGGGCAGACCTCCGTGCGCGACCTCGTCGCCCCGCTCGAGGAGCGCGGCGTGCGGGTGCACGTCATCGGCGGCGCCGACGTCGCCGCCGAGCTCGACGCCAAGCGCGCGATCAAACAGGCGACCGAGCTCGCCGCCCGCCTCTGACCTAGGGAACCGAACCATGACGAAGCCCGTGACCAAGTACGTGAGCACCCGGGTCGAGAACGGCATAGCGCACGTGCGCCTCGACCGCCCGGACAAGCTCAACGCGCTGACCCTGGACACCCTGGACGATCTGATCAGTACCGCGCGCTGGCTGCGCCGCGACCGCACGCTGCGCGCCGTCGTGATCGCCGGCGAGGGCGCGTCGTTCACCTCCGGCCTGGACATCGCCGGCGCGCTGCGCACCCCCGGCCGCGTCGCGCGGGCGTTCGTGCCGGCGCCGTGGCGCGGCACCAACCGCTTCCAGGAGGCCTGCTGGGCCTGGCGGCGCATCCCCGTGCCGGTCATCGCGGCCGTGCACGGCCACTGCTACGGCGGCGGCGTCCAGATCGCCCTCGCCGCGGACCTGCGGTTCGCGACGCCCGACTCGAAGTGGTCGGTGCTGGAGGGCAAGTGGGGCATCATCCCCGACATGACCGGCATCCGCAGCCTCACCGAGGTGGTCGGCCTCGACGTCGCGAAGCGGCTCACCATGACCGCCGAGCAGATCTCCGGCGCCGAGGCGCAGCGCATCGGCCTGGTCACCGAGGTGCACGACGATCCGGTACGGGCGGCGACCGACTTCGCCGAGTCGCTGCTCACCAGGTCGCCGGACGCGATCGCCGCGGCCAAGCGCCTGATCGACGGCGCGCTGACCAGCAGCGCCCGCCGCACCTTCGCCCGGGAGCGGTGGGCGCAGCTGCGGCTGCTGCGCCTGGAGAACACCGGCGTGCTGCGGCGTGCCGCGCAGACCAAGACCACGCCCGAGTTCAAGCCCCGGGCCCGGTGAGCGAGGTCCGTAGGATGCGACCGTGGCACTGAGAAACGCGTTGCTGGTTGCCCTGATCGACCGCGAATCGTCGGGGTACGACCTCGCGAAGAAGTTCAGTGTCTCGGTCGCCAACTTCTGGACCGCGACGCCGCAGCAGCTCTACCGCGAGCTCGAGAAGATGGAGGCGGCGGGCCTGCTGTCGGCGCGCGTGGTCAAACAGGACAAGCGCCCCGACAAGCGGCTCTTCTCGGTCACCGAGGCGGGGCGGGCCGCCCTCCGCGAGTTCACCCGGCGGAAACCGAAGCCGACCACCGTCCGGGACGAGCTCCTCGTACAGGTGGAGGCGCTGGCGCACGCCGACGTCGCCTGCGTCCGGACCTCGATCCGGTCACACGTCGAGTCCAGCGGCCGGCGGCTGGCCGCCTACGAACACAGCCTCGCCGAGATCCTGGGCAGCCGCACCGAGGACGAGTTCCTCGCCACCGGCAGCCGGATCGGCCCCTACCTGACGCTGCACCGCGGCATCAGCTTCGAGCGGGAGAACATCGCCTGGGGGCGCCGCGCGCTGGACATCCTCGCGCGGCGCTACCCCGATCCCACGCCCGGGTGACCTCCCGATTCGGGGGATGGGCCGCGGCCGGTTCGCGATCTTAGAGTGCTTCCATGCCGGTCTGCGGTGTTCTGCGCCCGATGGTGTGAGCGCACCCCTCGTCGCCATGTGAGCGGAGCCGTGCCATGTCCGTATTCCGTGCCGCCAACTCCACCACCTCCTGGCCGGCCTCGGCCGACCCGTACGAGGACGGCCCGACCGAACGCCTCGCCTCGGCCGACTGGGACGGCCCGGCCGAGCCGCCGCCGCGCCGCGGCGTCGTCTTCGCCGTGCTGCTGGCGATGCTCGCGCTGCTCGTCTCCGCCGGGGCGGTGCTGATCGCCTGGCGGGCGCTGGGCCGGGCCGAGGAGGCCTTCCGCCGCGCGCCGGCACCGGTCGCCGGGTACTCCGGCGAGCGGCTGCTCATCCAGGCCGGGTGCGGCACGACCACCTTCGTCGACCTGGACGAGCCGCGGGTCGGCGTGCCCGCGGCGGCCGGCGACCTGCGCTATCAGAGCTTCTGCGAGAAGGGCGCGGCGCCGCGGCTGGCGCTGGGGCCGGGCGCGGCGACCGGCGGCCCGCCGAAGGACGGCTGCGCCGGCGTGAGCGCGCTGGGTGCCACGGCCGTCCCCGCGCAGAAGGGCCTGGTGCTGTGCGTCCTGACCGGTCCGCCCGCCGCCTCGCCCGGCCCCAGCGCCGCTCCCGGCATCGACGCCGGTGCGGACCGGGCGGGCGCGCTGGTGGTCCGGGTCGAGGTCATCGACGTGACCGCCGACGGCACGGCGAACCTGCGGGCAACCTCGTGGGCCGTGCGGTGAGCGCGGGGCGTAGCTGACACAATGTCGGGTGCGCCCTGTGAAATTCTGTGAGGAGACGTTTCCGTGATCCGTACCCATGACGCCGGTAACCTGCGCGCGAGCCACGCCGGTCAGACGGTGACGCTCGCCGGGTGGGTCGCCCGCCGGCGCGACCACGGAGGCGTCATCTTCGTCGACCTGCGCGACGGCTCCGGCGTCGTGCAGGTGGTCTTCCGCGAGGAGGACGCGCACGCGCTGCGCAACGAGTTCTGCGTGCGGGTCACCGGCGAGGTCACCCAGCGCCCGGACGGCAACGAGAACCCCGAGCTGCCGACCGGCGCCGTCGAGGTCACCGCCGTCGAGCTGGAGGTGCTCTCCGAGGCCGCGCCGCTTCCGCTGCCCGTCGACGACGCGGTCACCGCCTCCGACGACCTGCGGCTCAAGTACCGCTACCTGGACCTGCGCCGCAGCGGCCCGGCCGGCGCGCTGAAGCTGCGCAGCCGGGCCAACCAGATCGCCCGCGAGGTGCTGCACGCCCGCGACTTCAACGAGATCGAGACGCCGACCCTGACCCGGTCGACGCCCGAGGGTGCCCGCGACTTCCTGGTGCCGGTCCGCCTGCAGCCCGGCTCCTGGTACGCCCTGCCGCAGTCGCCGCAGCTGTTCAAGCAGCTGCTCATGGTCGCCGGCATGGAGCGCTACTACCAGATCGCCCGCTGCTACCGCGACGAGGACTTCCGCGCCGACCGGCAGCCGGAGTTCACCCAGCTCGACATCGAGATGTCCTTCGTCACCCAGGACGACGTCATCGAGCTCGGCGAGGAGCTCGTCGTCAAGCTGTGGAGCGAGCTCGCCGGCTACCAGGTGCAGACGCCGATCCCGCGGATCACCTGGACCGACGCGATGAACCGCTACGGCTCCGACAAGCCCGACCTGCGGTACGGCGTCGAGCTGACCGAGCTGACCGAGTACCTGCGCGGCACGTCGTTCCGGGTCTTCGCCGGCGCGATCGACGCCGGCGGCTACGTCGGCGCGGTGGTCATGCCCGGCGGCGCCGCGCAGACCCGCAAGGAGCTCGACGGCTGGCAGGACTGGGCCAAGGCCCGCGGCGCGCGCGGCCTGGCCTACGTGGTGCTCGACGCCGAGACCGGCGAGGCCCGCGGCCCGGTGGCCAAGAACCTGTCCGCCGAGCACCTGGCCGGGCTCGGCGACGCGGTCGGCGCCAAGCCCGGCGACGCCGTCTTCTTCGCGGCGGCCGGCGAGCGGCGCGAGGCGCAGGAGCTGCTCGGCGCGGCCCGCATCGAGATCGCCAAGCGCTCCGGCCTGATCGACGACTCGGCGTGGGCGTTCTGCTGGGTCGTCGACGCGCCCATGTTCGAGAAGACCGACGAGGGCGGCTGGACGGCCGTGCACCACCCCTTCACCTCGCCGAACGCGGACTGGATGGACAACTTCGAGGAGGCGCCGGACCGGGCGCTGGCCTACGCGTACGACATCGTGGTCAACGGCAACGAGATCGGCGGCGGCAGCGTCCGTATCCACCGCGGCGACGTGCAGAGCCGGGTCTTCGACCTGCTCGGCATCTCCGCGGAGGAGGCGCAGGACAAGTTCGGCTTCCTGCTCGAGGCGTTCAAGTACGGCCCGCCGCCGCACGCCGGCATCGCGCTCGGCTGGGACCGCACCTGCATGCTGCTCTCGGGCAACGAGTCGATCCGCGAGGTCATCGCGTTCCCGAAGACCCGCGGCGGCTTCGACCCGCTGACCGGCGCGCCGACCCCGGTCACCGCGCAGCAGCGGCTGGAGGCCGGCATCGACGCCAAGCCGAAGCCCGGCGCCGCGATCCCGGGTACCGACGGCGTCGCCGTGCCGGTGAAGCACACGAACTGAGCCGCGCCGCCGGCATGGAGGAGGACCTGGAGCGGCTGCCGTCCTGGCGGAAGCTGAGCCAGGGGGAGCGGCACTGGCCGTACACCACGGCGATCCTGGCGATGATCGGGTTGCAGGTCGCCCTGCCGGACCGCTACAACCTCGGCGCGTGGTGGGCGCTGCCCGCGATCGAGATCGTCATGATCGCGCTGCTGGTGGCGGCGAACCCGATCCGGCTGGAGCGCCGCACGCCGGCGCTGCGCCGGCTCAGCCTCCTGCTGATCGGGGTCGCCAGCCTCGGCACCGCCTGGTCGGTGTTCGTGCTGGTCGAGGAGCTCGCCACCGGGGAGGGCGCCGGCAGCGCGGCCCGGCTGCTGGGCAGCGGCGCCGCGATCTGGCTGATCAACGTGCTGACGTTCGCGGTCTGGTACTGGGAGCTGGACCGGGGCGGCGCGCCGGCGCGGGCGGCCGGCACCGACCGCTACCCGGACTTCCTCTTCCCGCAGATGACCTCGCCCGGCATGGTGGCGCCGCACTGGCGGCCGCAGTTCGCCGACTATCTGTACCTGGCGTTCACCAACGCGACCGCGTTCAGCCCGACCGACACGATGCCGCTCTCGCGCTGGGCGAAGCTGACGATGATGCTGGAGGCGGCGATCTCGCTGGTCACGGCCGCCCTGGTGATCGCGAAGGCGGTCAACGCCCTGGGCTGATGCGGCGCATCGCGGGCTGCGCGGTGCGCCGGAATCCGAGCGCGGCGTACAGCGGTTCGCCTTCCGGGGAGGCGCGCAGGTCCACCGCGGCGACGCCGCGCCGGCCGTACCAGCTCAGCAGCGCGCCCATGCAGGCCCGCGAGTATCCGCGGCGGCGGTATTCCGGATCGGTCGCGACGTTGTAGACGTAGCCGCGAAGCCCGGTCGGGTCGTTCGGGCCCGGCAGTCGTTCGTCGATCGCACCCACCGCGCAGGCCGCGAGGCCCGAGCCGTCCGGCCGGTCCACGACGAACGCGGCCACGAGGTCGGCCGGGTCGCTTAGTTGGCGGCGCAGGATGTCGGCGCCCGGCGCCAGCCAGGGCCCGGTCGCCTCCAGCATCACGGTGCGCAGGCGGATGAGTTCGGCGGCGTCCTCGACGCCGGCCCGGCGGGTATCGACCATGATCAAATCATTGCACAGGATGCTTGCACAACATGTATGCACAAGTAGCATGTGGCCATGGAGCGCACCCTGGTCCGGCTCGACAACAAGCAGATCCAGGTGCTGGCCCACCCGCTGCGTGCCCGTCTGCTCAGCCGGCTGCGGCTCGACGGCGCGGCGACCGCCACGAAGCTGGCCGCGGACCTCGGCACCAACACCGGCGCGACCAGCTACCACCTGCGCCGGCTCGCCGAGGCCGGGCTCGTCGTCGAGGAGCCGGGCGCCGGGCGGGGCCGCGAGCGGTGGTGGCGCTCGGCGCACGACATCAGCAGCTGGCAGCGCGACGCGTTCGCCGGCGACCCGGACGCGCTCGCCGCCTCCGACTGGCTGGACGGCTTCCACCTGCGGCACCTCGTCGACCGGGTCGAGCGCTGGCAGGGCGTCCGGGCCGACGAGCCGCCCGGATGGCGCGCCGCGGCCGGCTTCTCCGACTACCTGCTCAATCTCGGAACCGAGCAGCTCACGGCCCTGTCGGCCGAGCTCGACACGGTCATCGAGAAGTACCGCGCGCTCGGCGGCACCGACCCGGCCCCGGACGCCCGCCAGGTCCTGCTCTACCTCCACGCGGTGCCGCGGGTGGAGTAGTTTGCGCATGACCACCACCGGGGTATCAGCACCACAAGTGCTCTCGTCCCCCCGGAGGAACCCATGCTGGCCATCGCCGCCGCCGTAGTCTTCGGCATCTACCTGCTGCTCGACCTGCTCGACGTCCGCACCACGGACCTGTTCAACTTCCCGACGTTCGCGTCGCTCGGGCTGCTGCTGCTCTCCCTCTACCTGGCCGGCGTCGGCGCCGGGCCGCGCAGCGGCACCGGCACCGGCCGCCGCTTCTACGGCCGCCGCCCCGGGCGCGGCTGATCAGACCATCACGGCACCCGGCCCGCTTTCCCGTGCATTTCCGGCACTCGAGGGCGGGCCGGTACTGTCGTTGCCGACATGGAATTCGACGGACTGTTCCCACTGAACGAGCCGGGCGGCATCCGCACCGCGCCACCGGCCGGTGCGGAGTCCGCCGGCTTCACCGCCTGGTCGGACGACTCGCCGCTGCCCGTCCGGATGCGCCCGGCCGGCCTGGACGAGCTCGTCGGCCAGCAGCACCTGCTCGCGCCCGGCGCGCCGCTGCGGCAGCTGGTCACCGGCAGCACGCCGATGTCGGTGATCCTCTGGGGGCCGCCCGGCACCGGCAAGACCACGATCGCCCACCTCGTCGCCGGCGCGACCGACCGCAGGTTCGTCGCGATGTCGGCGCTGACCGCCGGGGTCAAGGACGTCCGCGCGGTCATCGACACCGCCCGCCGCCAGCGCCGCGCCGGCGGCCCGCCGACCGTGCTGTTCATCGACGAGGTGCACCGCTTCAGCAAGACCCAGCAGGACTCGCTGCTGTCGGCCGTCGAGGACCGCACGGTGACGCTGCTGGCGGCGACCACCGAGAACCCCTACTTCTCCGTCATCTCGCCGCTGCTCTCCCGCTGCGTGCTGCTCACGCTGCAGGCCCTCGGCGAGGACGACGTGCGGCAGCTGATCCGCCGCGCGGTCACCGACCCGCGTGGCCTGGGCGGCGCGGTCACGCTCGCCGCCGACGCCGAGGACCATCTGGTACGCCTGGCCGGCGGCGACGTCCGCAAGGCGCTGACCGCGCTCGAGGCGGCGGCCGGGTCCGCGCAGGCGCAGCAGGTCACCGAGATCGACCTGGCCACCGCGGAGAAGGCGGTCGACGTCGCCGCCATCCGCTACGACCGCGACGGCGACGCCCACTACGACGTGACCAGCGCGTTCATCAAGAGCATGCGCGGCTCCGACCCGGACGCGGCGCTGCACTGGCTGGCCCGGATGCTGGTGGCCGGCGAGGACCCGCGGTTCATCGCCCGGCGCATCGTGATCTTCGCGAGCGAGGACGTCGGCATGGCCGATCCGCAGGCGCTGCTGGTCGCCACGGCGGCCGCGCAGGCGGTCCAGTCGGTCGGCCTGCCGGAGGCGCAGCTCAACCTCGCGCAGGCGGTGGTGCACCTGGCGACGGCCCCGAAGTCCAACAGCGTGACGACCGCGCTCGGCGCGGCGATGGCCGACGTCCGCGCCGGCCGCGGCGGCGCCGTACCGGCCGCGCTGCGCGACTCGCACTACGCTGGCTCGCGTGGCCTCGGTCACGGCGCCGGCTACCGGTACCCACACGACGACCCCAAGGGTGTTGTTAGGCAGCAGTATGTGCCGGATGATCTGATCGGCGTGGACTACTACGACCCGACGGACCACGGCGCGGAACGCGCGGTCGGCGAGCGGTTGCCCCGCCTGCGCAGAATCGTCCGGGGCCCGTCCTACCAGGGTGGGAGCGGCTCGCCCACGGGCGGGAGCAAGGCGAACGGCCCGTCTGCCGGCGGGCCCGAGGCGAACGACAGCGGCGTAGCCGCCGGAGAGGACCAGCCGTGAGCAGGCGCGGTGCCGACAGGCCCGACGACGACGCCGACCAGCGCGAACAGGCCGGCAAGAGCCGTCGCCTCTTCGGTCGCGGTCGGCCGGAGGCCGTCGAGCCCGCCGAGGTGCCCCGCGAGGAGACCGGCTGGCTCGACGACCTGCGCACCGCCAAGGAGGAGCGCTCGGCGATCGGCCCCGGCGCCTCCGGCGCCCGCACCAGCAAGAGCGGCCGCAGCGCGCCCGGACCGGACGACCCGGTCGACGATGCCCCGTTCCCGGTCGCGCCCCGGTCACCGGCGGCGCCGCCCGCCTCGGCTCCCGTCAGCGGTGCCCGGCCGCCGGGCCGGGCGCCCGGCCCCGGTGAGCGCGCGACCGGCGCCTGGCAGTCGCCACCCGGCCAGCCCGGGCCGGGCCGGCCCGCGCCCGGCCAGCCCGTGCCCGGTCAGCCCGTGCCCGGTCAGCCTGTGCCCGGTCAGCCCATGCCCGGTCAGGTGCCGCCCCGCCGTGGTGCGGCCCCGGCCGAGCCCGCCGGCCGGCACGCGCCGATCGACCGGAGCGAGCCGGGCATCCGGCCGCCGGGCCGCCGCGCCGCGGCGGCGGTGCCCGACCCGAACGACGCGCCGGCACCCGGTCACGGCCGCCGGCAGATCGATCCGGGCCCGGCCGGCGGTCGCCTGCCGACCGGATCCTTCAACACGATCCCCGCGCCGGGCGTGCCCGCCACGGGCAACGCGCCCGAGGTTCCGGCGCCGCGCCCGGTCTCACCCGGCCGCCCCGGCCCGGCCGCCCCGGTGTCCGGCGGCCGCCGCGGCGCGATGCCGCCGCCCGCCGAGGCGGGCCCGCTGCCGGGCCGCCCGGTCTCGCCCGCGGGCCGGGCCGCACGGCATCAGGAACCCGGCCGCCCGGCCGGCCACGCCCGTCCCGACCAGGGCGGCGCGCCGCGGCCGGTCTCGTCGGTGCCCGGCCACGCCCGTCCCGACCAGGGCGCCTACCCGCCCGGCCGCCCCGGCGGTGACCCGTCCGGGTTTGCGCCGCCCGGCCGCCCCAGCGCCGCGCCGGTGTCCGGCGGCCGCACGGGTGCCGCCCCGGGCCGCCGGGCCCGCCCCGACGGCGCCGCCCAGGTCCCGCCGGGCCAGCCCGGCATGGGTCAGCCCGGCACGGGTCAGCCCGGCATGGGCCAGGTGCGCGGCGGTCACGCCGCGCCGGAGCCGTCCGGCCCGGTCCGTGGCGGCCACGCCGCGCCCGAGCAGACCGGCGGCCACGCCGCGCGCGACGAGATCGGCGGCTTCGCGACCGGCGGCCGGGGCGCCGTGCGCCCGGCCGGCGGCTCCAGCCGCCCGGTCTCGGCGGTTCCCAACGAGTCGTTCGGCTCGCGCAACGCCGCCTCCGCGCACGCCCGCCCCGAGCCGCCGGCGGAGCCGGGTGGCCGGCACGGTCGCCCGGATTCCGCGCCGCAGTCCGGTGAGTCCTTCGGCCGCCACACCGGCGCGATGCCGACCACGGGCCGGCCGGGATCCCGTCCCGGCGGCCAGCACGGCGTCCCCGACCCCGATGACGAGCCCGGCACCGCGGCCGCGGGACGCCGCGGCGGACCGGGCCCGCGCGGCGGGCGCGGTGCCGTGCCCCCGCCGGGCACCGGCGCCCAGCCCGCGCGCGCTTCCGCGTCGGTGGTGCCGCCCGTCGTGCCGGGGCGCGAGGGCGTGCGGACGCCGGCCGTGCCCGGCCGGGCCGGCGCCATGGCGGGCAGCGCCTCGGGCGTCATCGGCACGACCGGCCAGATCGCCCGCGCCGGCGAGGCCGCCGACCGGGCCGCCGCGGCACGCGGCGCCGGCCGCGCGCCCCGCACGGGTCCGCAGCAGGGCCGCCAGGGCCGCACCGGCGCGAATCCGCCCGGCACCGGCCAGCCCGGCACCGGCCAGCACGGCGCCAATCAGCCCGGCCCGGGTCAGCACGGCACCGGCCAGCACAGCGCGGGCCTGTCCGGTCCGGGTCAGCACAGCGCAGCGCAGCCTGGCGGTCCGGCTCAGCCCGGCGCCGGTCGCCCCGGCCTGGGCCAGCCCGGAGCCGGTCGCCCCGGCGCGGGCCACCCGGGCGGCGGCCAGCCGGGCCCGGGACGTCCCGGCGCGGGTCAGCCCGGTGCCGGCCTTCCGCCCGGTGCCGGCCTTCCGCCCGGTACTGGCCTTCCGCCCGGCGCAGGCCCTCCCGGGACCGGGCAGCAGCCCGGTGCCGGTCAGCGGCAGCAGCCGCCGGGCCGGCCGGGCGTACAGCAGGGGCCGGGTCAGCAGTCCGGTGGCCGCGCGGTACCGGGCCGGCAGCCCGGCGCCGGGCGCACCGCGCCCGGACAGCAGCCCCGCGGCACGGCCGGCCCCGGCCAGCCGGCCGCGTTCGCCGGCCCCGGCCAGCAGGGCACGGGTCCGGTCGAGGCCGGCCAGCACAGCACCGGCCTGGCCCGCCCGGCGCCCGGCGGCGCCGGCCCGGGCCAGCCCCCGAACGCACCCGGCCGCGGCCCGAAGGGCACCGCGGACCAGCCGAGCGGCCTGCCCGCACCGGGCCAGCCCGGCGCCCCGCGACCCGGTCAGCCCGGCACCTTCGGCGGTCCCGGCAAGCCGGGCGGCCTCTCCGGCCCGGGCCGGCCAAGCGGCCTGCCCGGTCAGCCCGGCGGCCCGCCTGGCGGCCTGCCCGGTCAGCCCGGCGGCCCGCCTGGTCAGCCCGGCGGCCTGCCTGGACAGCCTGGCGGCTTTCCCGGTCAGCCCGGCCCGGCCGCCGGACGGCCGGACGGCCCGCCGCGCACCGGCCAGCCGGACGGCGACGACTTCGGCGGCGCTTCGGCGCGCCGACCCACCAGCCTCGGCGACACCGGCCGGCCCGCCCGCGGCGCCGGCGCGGTTCCCCCGGTTCGCGGCACCGGCGCGGTGCCGCCCGTACCGGGTGCCGGCCAGGTCCCGCCGGCCGGCGGCGCCGTCAGGCCGGTCTCGCCCGGTCGCGGCGGCCCCGACGTCCCGCGCAGTCGCGGTGGTGCCGATCTCCTGCCGGGACGTGGCACGGCCGACGTGCCCCCCGGCGGCGCGGTCAGGCCGGTGTCGCCCGCTCGCGGCGGCCCTGACGTCCCGCGCAGTCGCGGTGGTGCCGATCTCCTGCCGGGACGTGGCACGGCCGACGTGCCCCCCGGCGGCGCGGTCAGGCCGGTGTCGCCCGCTCGCGGCGGCCCCGACGTCCCGCGCGGTCCGGGCCGTGGCACGGCGGAGGTGCCGCCCGGCGGCGCGGTCAGGCCGGTGTCGCCCGCTCGTGGCGGCCCTGACGTCCCGCGCAGTCGCGGTGGTGCCGATCTCCTGCCGGGACGTGGCACGGCCGACGTGCCGCCCGGTCGCGCCGGGGATTCCGCCGAGGCGTCCGGCCGGCCGGTGCGGGGCACCGGGCAGGTCCCGCCGCCGCCGGTCCGGGCGAAGGCGGCCGCCGCGGTGGCCGTACCCCCGATCGGTGAACCCTCCGGGGCCGGGCGGGCGACCGCGCCGCGGCCCGCGGTGGCGGTCACCGAGGACGACGACTCGCCGGGCGGCCTGCGGGGCGCCGGATCCGAGCTGCGCGCGCAGCTGCGCGAGAAGCGCCGCCTGCGGGTGCTGACCCTGGTCACGCTCAGCGTCGTCGTGCTCGGGCTGCTCCCGCTGGTCTTCGGCATCCGCTCGACGACCCGCGATCCGGTCTTCAACTCCCTCGACGCCCTGAGCGTGCCCGGCTGGGCGGGCAAGGACGTCGAGGACCGCAGCAGCGGCAGCCGGTGGTGCTTCCTCGACTGCCGGTTCCGGGAGCGCACCGCGCAGTCCGACCGGCCGTTCGAGGAGACCGACAAGGTCTACTCGGCGGCGCTGGCCTCGGCCGGCTGGAAGGCGCGCGGCGGCGAGTGCGCGGAGCAGCCGACCACCTCCGGCAAGTACACCTGCTGGACCCGGGACGAGTTCACTCTGGACCTGTGGGTCGGGCTGCCCGAGTGCGCCGTCGACGCCGTCGCGGCGCAGGACCCGGCGACCCTGCCGTCCACCGGGCCCGACGGGGTGGTGGCCACCGCCGACCCGTCGAAGTGCACCGGATCGACCGTCAGCATCAAGGTGCAGAACGCGATCACCGACCAGCGTGGCAAGCCCCAACCGGCCGTCGATCCCTCCCTCATCGGCGAGACGCCCGACCCCGTGCTGACGAACGATCCCCTGCTGGACCCGACACCCACGGCTTCGTGACGCGCTTGCCGGTCACTGACGGTAGGGTCTGCACGTTGTCACGCTGTAAGGGCATCGTCAGTAGAGGAGACGTGTAGATGGACGTAACCGCCGGAGAAATCGCAGGCCTGATCGCGGCGGGCGCGTTTCTGATGCTCGTCCTGGTGCTTGCCGTGCCGATTCTCAAGCTGCGGCACACGGTCGACGCCGCCACCCAGGCGATCAACGACCTGAACGACCGGACCGGCCCGGTGCTCGGCAACGTCAACGAGACGGTGGAGAACGTCAACACCGCGCTCGGCCAGGTTCAGGTCACTTTGGACGGCGTGAACGTGCAGCTCGCCAAGGTGGACACGATGACGGAGCACGCCCAGAACGTCACCGCGAGCGTGGCGAACCTGGCCACCGTGGTGTCCGCCGCGGCGGCCAATCCGTTGATCAAGGTGGCCTCGTTCGGGTACGGCCTGCGCAAGGCGACCGCCGCCCGCCGGCACGCCGAGGATGAGCGCGAGGTCCGCGCCACGCTCAAGCAGCGCCGCAAGGCCGCCCGCGCGGCCCGCTGACCATTTTCGAACCGGGAAGGAAGACCGCCATGAAGCGGCTGCTCTGGCTGGGCGTCGGTCTGGCCGTCGGCGCCATCATCGTGCGCAAGGTCACCCGCAAGGCCAACGAGTTCACTCCGACCGGCATCGCCACCTCGCTTTCGGAATCCGCTGGCGGTCTCGTCGAGTCGCTGCGTAACTTCGTGGAGGACGTCCGCGAGGGGATGGCGGAGCGCGAGGAGGAGATCCACGAGGCCTTCGCCGCGGGCGAGCTCTATCAGGACAAGTTCGCCGAGCTGCGCGAGGACGCGGACGGCACACCCGGGCGGCAAGCCCAGGAAGGTCAGCGATGAAGACGGCGGAGATCAAGCGGCGCTTTCTGGCGCATTTCGAGGCCAACGGGCACACGGTCGTGCCGAGTGCCCCGCTGCCTGCCATCGAGGACCCGAACCTGCTGTTCATCAACGCCGGCATGGTGCAGTTCGTGCCGTTCTTCCTCGGCCAGCGCACCCCGCCGTACGCGCGGGCGGCGAGCGTGCAGAAGTGCATCCGGACGCCGGACATCGACGAGGTCGGCAAGACCTCTCGGCACGGCACGTTCTTCCAGATGAACGGCAACTTCTCGTTCGGCGACTACTTCAAGGCCGAGGCGATCCGCCTCGCCTGGGAGCTGTCGACCAACCCGCTCGACAAGGGCGGCTTCGGCCTCGACCCGGAGCGCGTCTGGGCGACCGTCTACCTCGACGACGACGAGGCCTTCGAGATGTGGCGCGCCACCGGCGTGCCCGCCGAGCGGATCGTGCGCCGGGGCAAGAAGGACAACTGGTGGCACATGGGCATTCCCGGGCCCGGCGGCACCTGTTCCGAGCTGTTCTACGACCGCGGCCCCGAGTACGGCAAGGAGGGCGGCCCGGAGGTCGACGAGGACCGCTACATGGAGTACTGGAACCTCGTCTTCATGCAGTACGAGATCACCGACGTGAAGAGCAAGGAAAACTTCACGATCGTCAGTGATCTGCCCAAGAAGAACATCGACACCGGTATGGGCCTGGAGCGCGTCGCGTCGATCCTGCAGGGCGTCGACAACCTCTACGAGATCGACGAGGTCAAGCCGATCCTGGCGCGGGCGGCGGAGCTGTCCGGCAAGGTGTACGGCGCGCACTCGGGCCACGAGGCCGGCACGTCACACCCCGACGACGTGCGGCTGCGGGTGATCGCGGACCACGTCCGCACCGCGCTGATGCTCATCGGCGACGGCGTCACCCCGTCGAACGAGGGCCGCGGCTACGTGCTGCGCCGCATCATGCGCCGCGCGATCCGGGCGATGCGCCTGCTCGGCTGGCAGGGCGCGACCTTCCCCGAGCTGCTGCCGGTGGCCCGCGACTGCATGTCGCCCTCGTACCCGGAGCTGGCGGAGGAGTTCGTCCGGATCTCCACGTACGCGTACGCGGAGGAGGAGGCGTTCCTGTCCACGCTGCGCGCGGGCACGACGATCCTCGACTCGGCGATCACCGAGACCAAGCGGTCGGGCGGGGCGAAGCTGAGCGGCGCGCAGGCGTTCCAGCTGCACGACACGTACGGCTTCCCGATCGACCTGACCCTGGAGATCGCGGCGGAGCAGGGCCTCGACGTCGACCGGGAGGGCTTCCGCCGGCTGATGGCGGACCAGCGGTCCCGCGCGAAGGCGGACGCGGCCGCGCGCAAGTCGGGCCACGCGGACCTCTCGGCGTACCGGTCGATGCTCGACGACGGCGGCCCGGTGGAGTTCACCGGCTACGCCGAGGTCACCCGCGAGTCGCGGGTGCGCGCGCTGCTCGGCGCGGGCGGCAAGAGCGTCGCGGCGGCGGCCGAGGGCGACTACGTCGAGCTGGTGCTCGACACGACCCCGTTCTACGCGGAGGGCGGCGGCCAGCAGGCCGACACCGGCGTGATCAACCTCGGCGGCGGCCAGGTCGAGGTCGTCGACGTGCAGCAGCCGCTGCCGGGCCTGATCGTGCACAAGGCGCGGGTCCTGCGCGGCGAGGTGCGCGCGGGCGAGACGGGCTTCGCCGAGATCGACGTGACCCGGCGCAAGGCGATCTCGCGCTCGCACACCGCGACGCACCTGATCCACCAGACCATGCGCGCGTTCCTCGGCGAGTCGGCGACCCAGGCGGGTTCGCTGAACGCGCCGGGCCGGCTGCGCTTCGACTTCAACACCCCGGGTGCGGTCTCCGCCTCGGTGCTGCACGACGTCGAACAGCAGGTCAACGAGGTGCTGCTGCGTGACCTCGAGGTACATGCGTTCGTCACCACCCAGGAGGAGGCGCGCCGGCTCGGCGCGATGGCCCTGTTCGGGGAGAAGTACGGCGATGAGGTCCGCGTGGTTGAAGTCGGCGACTACGCGCGTGAACTCTGCGGCGGCACGCACGTGGCCCGCTCGGGTCAGCTCGGCCTCGTGAAGATCCTGAGCGAGTCGTCGATCGGCTCCGGCGTGCGCCGGGTCGAGGCGCTGGTCGGCATCGACGCGTTCGGCTTCCTGGCCAAGGAGCACCTGCTCGTCTCGCGGCTCGCGGAGCTGTTCCGGGTGCCGGGCGACCAGGTGGCCGACCGGGTCGAGCAGACCGTGACGGCGCTGCGCGACGCCGAGAAGGAGCTCGAGAAGATGCGCGCGCAGCTGGTGCTCGGCGGCGCGGGCGCGCTGGCCGAGCAGGCGCGCGATCTGCGCGGCGTCGCGTACGTCGGCACCGAGGCGCCGGAGGGCGCGGCGACGAACGACGTGCGTACCCTGGCCCAGGAGATCAGGGGAAAGATCGACTCTGCCCGTCCGGCGGTGGTCGCGGTCGCGGCCCGGTCGAACGGCAAAGCGTCACTGATTGTAGCGATCAACCCAGCGGCGCGGAGTCGCGGTCTGTCGGCGGCCGATCTTGTCAAGGGCGCCCTCTCCGGGCGGGGCGGCGGCAACGCGGACCTCGCGCAGGGCGGTGGCGTGCCCGCTGACCAGGTAAATCAACTGTTGGCCGCGGTGGAGAAGGCCGTCGGCGAAGCCGCCTGAAGGGAAAGCCGGCTCAATGAACCCGTTGCCGCGGGGTAGGCGGCTGGGCGTAGATGTGGGTAAGGTCCGCGTCGGGGTCGCACTCAGTGACCCTGACGGGATCTTGGCCACCCCCCTGGTCACAGTTGCCCGTGACATGGGCGCGGCGCCCGACGCCGTGCCCGGCGACATAGCTGAGCTCGTGCGCCTCGTGGGGGAACACGAGGCAGTGGAGATCGTGGTTGGTCTCCCCGTGCGCCTCAATGGCGCCGAGGGGGCTGCCGCCATCGACATTCGTGCGTACGCTGGGCGACTGGAACGTGCGCTCGGGCATGTTCCGGTCGTTCTGACGGACGAGAGGATGTCGACCGTGGTCGCGACCCGTAGGCTGGCCGAACGTGGCGTCCGAGGGAAGCGCCAGCGGGCGGTCGTCGACCAGGCGGCCGCGGTGGAGATCCTGCAGAGCTGGCTGGACGCGCAGCGGAGGCAGACGAGATGATCGACGAGCTGGACCTGGCGTTCGACGAGCAGGTCGACAAGACCAAGCCACGCCACCGGCGGGGCTCGCGCGGCTCGAAGGGCAAGGGTGGCCGATCCACCGTCGCCTTCCTGATGGTGTTCATCCTGCTCGGCGTCCTCGGCGTCGGCGGATACCTCGGCTACGAGAAGGTCAAGGGCTTCTTCACGGCGGCCGACTACGACGGCCCGGGCACCGACCCGGTGCAGGTCTCGATCGCCAAGAACGCCACGCTGACCGACATCGGCAACACCCTGGTCGACGCCGACGTCGTGAAGAGCACTGCCGCGTTCACCGAGGCGGCCGACGAGAACCCCAAGGGCAAGAACATCCAGTCGGGCACCTACAACCTGCGCAAGCAGATGGCCGCCGAGCAGGCGGTGACGCTGCTGCTCGACCCGAAGTCCCGGGTGGTCGCCGGCGTGGTGATCCCCGAGGGCACGACCGCCCGGCAGACCTTCGAGCTGCTCGCCAAGGGCACCGGCATACCGCTGAAGGACTTCCAGGAGGCGGCGAAGGATCCGGCGGAGCTCGGCGTTCCCGACTTCTGGTTCAAGCGCCGCGACGGCAAGAAGGCGGCGACCACCAGCATCGAGGGCTTCCTGTTCCCGGACACCTACGAGTTCCCGCCGAAGTCGAGCGCGTCCGAGATCCTCGGCATCATGGTGCAGCGGTTCCTCACCGTCACCGGGGACCTCAAGTTCGTCGACAAGGTGCAGAACAACCTCTCGGTCTCGCCGTACGAGGCGTTGATCGTGGCGTCGCTGAGCCAGGCGGAGGCGGGCATCACGGCGGACCTGCCGAAGGTCTCCCGGGTGGCCTACAACCGGGCATACAAGGAAAAGATGCCGCTGCAGTTCGACGTGACCACGAACTACTGGCTCGACCTGCAGGACAAGAGCGGCAAGCACTCCGGCAAGATGACCCAGGCCGAGCTGGAGGACCCGAAGAACCCGTACACCACGGAGCTGCGGGTCGGGCTGCCGCTCGGGCCGATCAACAGCCCCGGCGAGGCGGCGCTCAAGGGCGCCGAGGCGCCGGCCGCGGGACCGTGGCTGTTCTTCGTCGCGGTGGACAAGAGTGGCAGGTCGGCGTTCGCCACCACCAACGCCGAGCACGAGGCCAACATCCAGAAGGCCTGCAAGAACGGCATCCCGCTCTGTTGACGGACCCGGTTGAGCCCCGTCGCGCCGCGGTCTGCGGCAAGCCGATCGGTCATTCGCTCTCCCCGGTGATCCACAACGCCGGCTTCGCGGCCGCCGGGCTGCGGAGCTGGACGTACACGTCGTTCGAGTGCGCCGAGGCCGAGCTGGCCGGCCTGGTGGCCGGGCTCGGCCCCGAGTGGGCCGGCCTGTCGCTGACGATGCCGCTGAAGGAGGCGGGGCTCGCGCTCGCCGCGGCGGCGTCGCCGGTCGCGGTCGCGACCGGCGCGGCCAACACTCTGGTACGGCGGCCGGACGGCACCTGGTATGCCGACAACACCGACGTGCCGGGGATGATCCGCGTGCTGGAGGGTGCCGGCCTGCACCGCAGGCCGGCGGTGACCGTCCTGGGCGGCGGTGGTACGGCCCGCGCGGCGCTCGCGGCGGCGGCCGGGTTCGGCGCCACCGAGGTGACGGTGGTGACCCGCCGGCCGGAGGCGAGGGACGAGCTGGCACCGGCCGCGGCGGCCCTCGGCGTGACGATCGTCGGCCGGGACTGGTCGCAGGCTCCGGCCGCCTTCGACGCGGACGCCGTGATCTCGACGGTGCCGAAGGGCGCGGCGGACGAGTTGGCGAACGCCGTGCGGTGGTCGCCGGGCGCCGTGCTGTTCGACGCGATCTACGACCCCTGGCCGACCCCGCTCGCCGCCGCGGCGCAGCGCCAGGGCGTGCGGGTGGTGTCCGGGCTCGACCTGCTGCTGGCCCAGGCGCTGGGCCAGTTCGAGCAGTTCACCGGGGTGGTACCGGCGCCGGAGGGCGCCATGCGCGCGGCGCTGACCGCGGCCGCCGGCAGCAGGTGAGCCGGGGCCGGCGGCCGGCGACGGGTCCGTAAGGCGGGACGGCGGCCACCGGGAGGCGTCCGGCGCGGCGACCGTGCCAGACTGTGACTCGTGTTGCGTTGGCTTACCGCAGGTGAATCCCATGGCCCCGCGCTCGTCGCGCTCCTCGAGGGGGTGCCCGCCGGCGTGCGGGTGACGAGCTCCGACATCGGCCGCGACCTCGCGCGCCGCCGTCTCGGCTACGGCCGGGGCGCGCGGATGGCGTTCGAGCAGGACGAGATCGAGATCATCGGCGGTGTGCGCCACGGCGTCACGCTCGGTAGCCCGGTCGCGATCCGGGTCGGCAACTCGGAGTGGCCGAAGTGGCGCACGGTCATGTCCGCCGACCCGGTCGACCCCGACGAACTCGCGGCGCAGGCCCGCAACGCGCCGCTGACCCGGCCCCGGCCCGGCCACGCCGACCTGGCCGGCATGCAGAAGTACGGCCACACCGACGCCCGGCCGATCCTCGAGCGCGCCAGCGCCCGGGAGACCGCGGCCCGCGTCGCCGTCGGCGTGGTCGCCAAGGCGATCGTCCAGCAGGCGCTGGGCATCGACATCGTCTCGCACGTCATCGAGCTGGGCTCGGTCGCGGCGAAGGCGGGCCTGATTCCCCGGCCCGAGGACGCCGACCGGATCGACGCCGACCCGCTGCGCTGCCTCGACCCGGAGGCGAGCGCCCGGATGGTGGCCGAGGTCGACGCGGCGAAGAAGGACGCGGACACCCTCGGCGGCATCGTCGAGGTGCTCGCCTGGGCCGTGCCGCCGGGCCTCGGGTCGCACGTGCAGTGGGACCGCAAGCTGGACGCCCGGCTGGCCACGGCCCTGATGTCGATCCAGTCCGTCAAGGGCGTGGAGATCGGCGACGGCTTCACCCAGGCCCGTTCGCGGGGCTCGGTCGCCCACGACGAGATCGTCCCGACCGCGGACGGGGTGCGCCGGATCACCGACCGGGCCGGCGGCCTGGAGGGCGGCATCACCAACGGGCAGAACCTGCGGGTCCGCGCCGCGCTGAAGCCGATCTCCTCGCTGAACCGCGCCCTGCAGACCGTCGACGTCAACACCGGCGAGGCGACCACCGCGATCAACCAGCGCTCGGACGTCTGCGCGGTGCCGGCCGGCGCGGTGGTCGCGGAGGCGATGGTCGCGCTGGTGCTGGCCGAGGCCGCGACGGAGAAGTTCGGCGGCGACTCGGTCGCCGAGATGCGCCGCAACCTGGCCGGCTACCTCGACAGTCTGCTGATCCGCTGATGGCGCCCGTCGCGGTCGTCGTCGGGCCGCCCGGCGCGGGCAAGACCACTGTCGGCCTGGCGGCCGCGGAGCTGCTCGGCGTCGAGTTCGCGGACACCGACCACCTGATCGAGGCCCGGGCGGGCAAGCCGATCCCGGAGATCTTCTTCGACGACGGCGAGCCGGCCTTCCGCGCCCTCGAGCGGGCCGTGATCGCCGAGTCCCTCGGCTCCTTCGAGGGCGTGCTGGCGCTCGGCGGCGGCGCGATCCTGCACCAGGGCACCCGCGACGCGCTGCGCGGGCACACGGTGGTGTTCCTGTCGGTCGAGCTGTCCGACGCGGTCAAGCGGGTCGGGCTCGGCGCGGGCCGCCCGCTGCTCAGCATCAACCCGCGGGCGACCCTGAGATACCTGATGGAGGAGCGCCGCCCGCTGTACGCGTCGGTGGCGACGCACACCATCGCCACCGACGCCCGCGAGCCCGACGAGATCGCGGCCGAGCTAGTGGCACTTCTCAAGAACGCCGGCTAGCGCGGCCGGCTCGCTGAGCATCGGCCAGTGCCCGGTGGGCAGCGGGACGATCTCGGCCTCGGTCAGACCCGCGAAGAACGGGTGGCCGGCGGCCATCATCTCGTTGACCGCCTCGATCGGGTAGCTGCACGCCACCAGCGTGGTCGGCAGGTCCTCGGAGGTGGCCCGGGCGCCGAGCGGCTGCAACACCGACGCGGCCGGGTGCGGCGTGCCGCGGGTCCGCAGCAGCGTCAGGGCGGCCTCGTCGAGCCCGGCGAGCAGCACCGGGTCCTTCTCGGCGTCCCACTCGCGCGGCGGCACCGCGTCGCCCTCGGGCGCGGGCCCCGGCGTGGTCGAGTCCTGGCTCGTGCCGACGGGCAGCGGCCCGCTGTCCACATAGACCACCCGGGCGACCCGGTCCCGCAGCCGCAGGGCCGCGGCGCTGACCGGCAGGCCGCCGTAGCTGTGCCCGACCAGCACCACGTCGCGCAGGTCCTCGGCCAGGACCAGCCGGACGATGTCCTCGGTGTGCAGGTCCAGGTCGGTGCCGGGGCCGAGCAGGTGCGCGCGGTCGGCGACCCCGGTCAGCGTCAGCGGGTACACCTCGTGCCCGGCGTCGCGCAGGGTCGCGGTCACGTCGCGCCACGCCCAGGCGCCGATCCACAGGCCAGGAACCAGTACGTATGTCGTCATGCCCACCACGTTAGAACCAATACCGGACAGTTCCCGCCCGGTTTCAAGGAGCAGAATCGGGGACATGCCGCATCCCGCCTCGCGCGTCCTCGCCATGTTGGAGCTGTTGCAGGCGCACCGGCGGATGACCGGGGGAGACCTCGCCGCGCGCCTGAGCGTCGACGAGCGCACCGTCCGCCGGTACGCGGGGACCCTCGCCGAGCTGGGCATCCCGGTGACCTCCGAGCGCGGCCGGTACGGCGGCTACCGGTTGCTGCCGGGCTTCAAGCTGCCGCCCCTGATGCTCACCGACGACGAGGCGGTCGCGGTGATGCTCGGGCTGATCGCGGCCGACCGGATCGGGCTGGCCGCCGGCTCGACGGCGAACGCCGCGGCCGACGCGAAGATCACGCGGGTCCTGCCGGCCGCGCTGGCCGAGCGGCTGGCGGCGCTGCGGGCCAGCCTCGGCCTGACGATCCGCGGCCCGGCGCCGCGGGAGCCCCAGGCCCCGCCCGGGGCCGGGGAGCACCCGGCCGCCGCCGGGTCGAGCGACGCGGATCTGCTGCTCACCCTCGGCGCGGCGACCCGCGGCGGCCGGCGCCTCGACCTGGCCTACCGGGCGGGCCGCCGGCCGGTCACCGCCACCGAGCCGGGCGACGACGGGTCCGGACCGCAGGCCGGCCGGCTCCCGGTGACCCGCCGGCTGGTCGACCCGTACGGCCTGGTCTTCCACGGCGGCCGCTGGTACCTCGTGGCACACGACCATCGCAGCGACGAGATCCGCTCGTTCCGCCTGGACCGGATGGTCGCCGTGCGGCCCACCGGCGCGGTCTTCGAGGCGCCGCCGAACTTCGACGCGGTGGCCCACGTGACCCGGCAGTGGGCCGGGCTGCCCTGGAAGTGGGAGGTCGAGGTGCTGATCGACGCGGACGTGGCGCAGGTGCGGCGCCGGATCCCCGCGTCCGTCGCCGACGTCACGGAGGCGGTCGAGGGTGCGCGGCTGAGCTGCCGGGTGGAGAGCCTGCCGGGCATGGCGCAGCTGCTGGCCGGCCTGGGCCTGCCGTTCACCGTGGTCCGGCCGGACGAGCTGCGCGCCGCCGTCGTGGCGCACGCCGCCGAGCTGGTCCGGTGCGCCGAGCGCTGAGGCCGTACCCCTCAGCCCCGGCTCTCCTCGAGACGCTCGATGCGCCGCAGCAGCGGAGCGAGCTCCGCGCGTACCGCGGTCCGCAGCCCGGATGCCGCGGCCGGGTCGGTGGCGCTCGCGCGCAGGTGCGCGTAGCCGGCCAGGGCGACCGACACCGCCCGGCGGGTGGCGCGGGCGTCCGCGCCCAGGTCCCGCAGGGTCCGCCCGGCCTGCCCGTCGGGCTCGGCGGCCAGGCCGATCAGCAGGTGCTCGCACCCCACGTAGTTGTGCCCGAGGCCGGTCGCCTCGGCGACGGTCAGCTCGACGGCGTTCGCCGCCGGCGCGCTGAACCGCAGGCCTTCGCCCCCGCCGGGCTCGGCGCCGTCCGGCACCGTGATCGTGCCCGGGTCGATCTCCATCGCGGTGAGGATCTGCAGGGCCAGGTTGCCGCCCTCGGCGAGCATGCCGTGCAGCAGATGGCGGGTGGTGACGTTCGGCGCGCCGGTGTCGCGGGCCCGGTCGATCGCCAGGGTGAGCGCGGTGACCGCCCGCGCGGTGAACAGCGGCAGCCGGCCGGCGAGCTCGGCGCTGTCGAGCTCGCCGACGACGGTCTGCCGGACGCCGGTGATCCGGCGGACCGCCTGCTCCAGGGCGCGCTGGCAGACCGCGGAGACGGGTACGCCGGTGTCGCGGACCGCGTCGGCGAGGCTGTCGGGCAGGTAGACGTTGATTTTCGGCATGTCGAAAGTTATAACCCCCATTGGGGTTAGGTGTCTATAACCCCAATTCCCTCTCACTAGGATCGGGGCCGATGGATGACGTGACGCGAATCCCCGTGCCCGGCGACCGGCCGTACGACGTGCTCGTCGGTCGCGGGTTGATCCAAGCCCTGCCGGAGCTGGCCGGCGGTGCCGCGCGCGCCGCCATCCTGCACGCACCGCCGCTCAAGGAGCGCGCCGCGGCCGTGGCCGACGCGCTGTCCGCGGCGGGCATCCGGCCGCTGCCGGTCGAGGTGCCCGACGCCGAGTCCGGCAAGTCGATCGAGGTGGCCGCGCGCTGCTGGGACGAGCTCGGCGCGGCCGGCTTCACCCGGACCGACGTGGTCGTCGGCGTCGGCGGGGGAGCGGTCACCGACCTGGCCGGGTTCGTCGCGGCGAGCTGGCTGCGCGGGGTGCGCTGGATCCCGGTGAGCACGTCGCTACTCGGCATGGTCGACGCGGCCGTCGGCGGCAAGACGGGCGTCAACACGGCCGCGGGTAAGAACCTGGTCGGCGCGTTCCACCCGCCCGCCGGCGTGCTCTGCGACCTCGGCGCGCTCGAGACGCTGCCCGCCGACGACCTGGTGGCGGGCCTCGCCGAGGTGGTCAAGTGCGGCTTCATCGCCGACCCGGCGATCCTCGACCTGGTCGAGGCCGACCCGGCCGCCGCCGTCGACCCGCGCGGCCCGGCGCTGCGCGAGCTGGTCGAGCGCGCGATCCGGGTCAAGGCCCACGTGGTCGGCAACGACCTGCGCGAGTCCGGCCTGCGGGAGATCCTCAACTACGGGCACACCCTCGCGCACGCGATCGAGAAGCGCGAGGACTACGGCTGGAAGCACGGCCACGCGGTGGCCGTCGGCGTGGTCTACGCGGGCGAGCTGTCCCGCCTGGCCGGCCGCCTCGACGACGCGACCGCCGCCCGGCACCGCACCGTCATGTCGCTGCTCGGCCTGCCGGTCTCGTACCCCGCCGGCGCCTGGCCCGACCTGCTCGCCGCGATGCGCGTCGACAAGAAGACCCGCGGGAACACCCTGCGCTTCGTGGTGCTCGACGGCCTCGCCGAGCCGGGCATCCTCGCCGGGCCCGCCGAGGAGACCCTGATCGCGGCATACCGGGCGGTGTCCGCATGAAGGTCTACGTCCTCAACGGCCCGAACCTCGGCCGGCTCGGCACCCGCCAGGTCGACGTGTACGGCGTCACCTCCTACGCCGACCTGGTGGCGACGTGCGAGCTGGAGGGCAAGTCGCTCGGCCTGGACGTCGAGGTCCGGCAGACCGACGCCGAGCACGAGATGCTGGCCTGGCTGCACGCCGCCGCCGACGAGGAGGCCCCGGTGGTGCTCAACCCGGGCGCCTGGTCGCACTACTCGTACGCGGTCCGGGACGCCTGCGCGATCCTGCGCGCGCCGCTGGTCGAGGTGCACATCTCCAACATCCACGCCCGTGAGGAGTTCCGGCACCACTCGGTGATCTCCGCGGTGGCCACCGGCGTCATCGCGGGCCTCGGGGTGGACGGCTACCGGCTGGCGCTGCGGCATATCGCGGGACGTGGTTGACCCGATTCGCCGGTTCATGACCCACGCCGGTAAACTCGCTCGGTCACCTTCACGCGCTCCTTAGACCAAGGCAGGACATGGCTTCCACCAACGACCTGAAGAACGGCCTCGTGCTCAACCTCGATGGCGACCTGTGGGCCGTCGTCGAGTTCCAGCACGTCAAGCCGGGCAAGGGTGGGGCGTTCGTGCGCACCACGCTCAAGAACGTCCTTTCCGGCAAGGTCGTGGACAAGACGTTCAACGCCGGCACCAAGGTCGAGACCGCGACCGTGGACAAGCGCACGATGCAGTACCTCTACCAGGACGGCGACGACTTCGTCTTCATGGACCTGGACACCTTCGAGCAGATCCACGTGCCCGGCGGCACCGTCGGCGAGAACGCCAACTACCTGCTCCCCGAGGCCGAGGCCACGGTGGCGACGCACGAGGGCGTTCCGCTCTACATCGAGCTGCCGACCAGCGTGTTCCTCGAGGTGACCTACACCGAGCCGGGCCTGCAGGGCGACCGCTCCACCGGCGGCACCAAGCCGGCCACGGTCGAGACCGGCGCGACGGTCAACGTCCCGCTCTTCATCACCACCGGCGAGAAGATCAAGGTCGACACCCGCGACGGCCGTTACCTCGGCCGTAGCTGATGGCGGAGGGCCCCAAAACCCAGATGCCGGCGCGCCGCAAGGCGCGCAAGCGGGCGCTGGACGTCCTCTACGAGGCGGACCTTCGTGACCTGCCGCCGACCCAGGTCCTGACGACCTACCTGGACCGCATCGCCAAGCCCCACCCGGACCACCTGGACTACACGGTCAGCCTGGTCGAGGGCGTGGCGAAGAACCTCGACCGCATCGACGAGCTGATCGGCAGCTACGCGGAGGGCTGGACCATCGACCGCATGCCGGTCGTGGACCGTAACCTGGCGCGGATCGCGGTCTTCGAGCTGCTCTACGTCGGCGAGATCGACGACCCCGTCGCGATCTCCGAGGCGGTCGAGTTGGCGAAGCAGATGTCCACGGACGACAGCCCGAGATTCCTCAATGGCATCCTGGGCAGAATCGCGGAATTCGCCACCCGATAGGCCCCCGCGCCGACCTTTCGCCAATTGCCGGCGGTCCCCGCGGTCCCCGTCGAGTACGGGGTTCGCGGGGCGGTGACTGTGCGTTGACCTCGCGCTTTGTAGTCGTCGCGGTCCCGGGGCAGCGTCGCGCTTCGTAGTTGCCCGGCTTAATTTGATCATTCTTTGCGAGCCTGCGGGCACACGAAAAGGGGGCCCGGTGGGCCCCCTTTTCGCTACTTCTTGATCAGGATGCGAAGAACGCCCGCGGGTCGGCGACGAGCACGCCCTGCTCGGTCAGGCGCTCGATGAGGCCGGACGGCGAGATGTCGTACACGATGGCGAGGGCGCGCAGGTCATCCGCGCGGATCGACAGCACACGACCGTTGTAGTCGCCGCGCTGCTGCTGTATGGCCCGGGCGTAGCGCGCGACGTAGGCCAGGTCCTCACCGGCGGCGTCGTACAGCTTCTCCAGGTCCAGGACGATCTTGTTGGTGGCCTCGAGCCGGACACCGCTGCCGTCAGGCAGCAACTCCGAAACGGGGACCCGGTAGAAGTCGGCCAGTTCGGCGAGGCGGGAAACGGTGACGGCGCGATCGCCACGCTCGTACGAGCCCACCACGACGGCTTTCCACCGGCCGTTCGACTTCTCTTCCACACCTTGCAGGGAAAGGCCCTGCTGCTGGCGGATGGAGCGCAGGCGGGCGCCCAACGACTTGGCGTACTCAGACGGCATTCGGACACTCCCAGTACTGTGCTGGCCCGGAGGGTTCTTCCTCAGGATCGCTACGCTGCGTGACGGTACGGAGTTTGCGACCCCTGGTCAAGTGTCGGTTACCGATGAGTCGCCGGGCCGGTGCGCGAGTTGTCCGTATTCGACCCGTCTGGTCCGAGGGTTGGCCACGTCACCATGGTCATCCCGATCCACACTGATAACGTTGCGTCAGCCATCAGGCCGCCCCCGCCAGGGCGCCTGACCGACATCCTTTAACGACCCGTCCTGTGAGGCGGGGAAGGAGGTCCGCCGTGGCACACCCACGCGCCGACACCGCGGCCCAGCAGGGCTCCGCGAAGATCATCATTTCCGGATCGGACCTGCACCGGGTCGTCGACCGGATCGCGCACCAGATTCTCGAGAAGACCTCCGGCGCGACCGGCACCGTACTTCTCGGCATACCGACCCGCGGCGTGCCGCTGGCCCGCCGCCTGGCCGCCCGGATACACGCCTTCGAGGGCATCGACGTGCCGGTCGGCGCCCTGGACATCACGCTCTACCGCGACGACCTGCGGCTGCACGCGACCCGCGCGCTCGGCAAGACCGAGATACCGGGCGGCGGCCTGGACGGCCGCCGGGTGATCCTGGTCGACGACGTGCTCTTCTCCGGCCGTACGGTGCGGGCCGCCCTCGACGCGCTCGGCGACGTCGGCCGGCCCAGCTCCGTGCAGCTCGCCGTGCTGGTCGACCGCGGCCACCGGGAGCTGCCGATCCGCGCCGACTACGTCGGCAAGAACATTCCCACCGCGCTGACCGAGAGCGTGCGCGTCTCGCTCTCCGAGACCGACGAGGGCGCCGACGAGGTCAGGCTCTTCTCCGGATCCGAGGTTTCCCGATGATCAAGCATCTGCGCTCGGCCGCCGACCTCGACGCCGAGACCGCCACCCTGATCCTCGACACCGCCGGCGAGATGGCCGCCCTGGCCGGCCGCGAGGTCAAGAAGCTGCCGACGCTGCGGGGCCGCACGGTCGTCAACCTCTTCTACGAGGACTCCACCCGTACCCGGATCTCCTTCGAGGCCGCGGCCAAGCGCCTCTCGGCGGACGTCATCAACTTCTCCGCCAAGGGGTCGAGCGTCTCGAAGGGCGAGAGCCTCAAGGACACCGCGCTGACCCTGCAGGCGATGGGCGCCGACGCGGTCGTCATCCGGCACCCGGCCAGCGGCGCGCCGCACCGGCTCGCCTCCTGGGTGGACGGCTCGGTGATCAACGCCGGCGACGGTACCCACGAGCACCCGACGCAGGCGCTGCTGGACGCGTACACGATGCGGTCGCGGCTCGGCACGCTCGAGGGCCTCAACGTGGCCATCGTCGGCGACGTGCTGCACAGCCGGGTCGCCCGCTCCAACGTCCTGCTGCTCACCACGCTGGGCGCCAGCATCACCCTGGTCGGCCCGCCGACGCTGATCCCGGTGGACATCGCCGCGGCGCTGTCGCCGGCGACGAAGGTGTCCTACGACCTCGACAGCGTCCTGCCCGGCGCGGACGTGGTGATGATGCTGCGGGTGCAGACCGAGCGGATGCAGGACTCCTTCTTCCCCTCCGCCCGGGAGTACTCCCGGCGCTACGGCCTCGACGTGGCCCGCATGCGCAAGCTGCCGGAGCACGCGATCGTCATGCACCCCGGCCCGATGAACCGGGGCATGGAGATCGCGCCCGAGGTGGCGGACTCGACCCGCTCCACGATCGTCGAACAGGTCGCCAACGGCGTCAGCGCGCGGATGGCGGTTCTCTACCTGCTACTCGGAGGCAAGGCATGACCGCGTACCTGATCAGGGGTGTCCGTCTGCTCGGCGGCGACCCGGCCGATCTGCACATCGCCGACGGGGTGATCGCCGACGGGCCGGTGGCCGGCGCCGACGTGATCGACGCCGAGGGCCTGGTCGCGCTCCCCGGCCTCGTCGACCTGCACACCCACCTGCGCGAGCCCGGCCGCGAGGACGCCGAGACCGTCGAGACCGGCTCGCGGGCCGCGGCGCTCGGCGGCTACACGGCGGTCTTCGCGATGGCCAACACGTCGCCCGTCGCCGACACCGCCGGCGTGGTCGAGCAGGTCTGGCGGCTCGGCCGCGAGGCCGGCCTGGTCGACGTGCAGCCGATCGGCGCGGTCACCGTCGGGCTGGCCGGCAAGCAGCTCGCCGAGCTCGGCGCGATGGCCACCTCGGCGGCGAACGTGCGGATCTTCTCCGACGACGGGTTCTGCGTCGCCGACCCGCGCCTGATGCGCCGCGCCCTGGAGTACGTCAAGGCGTTCGACGGCATCATCGCCCAGCACGCCGAGGAGCCGCGGCTGACCGAGGGCGCCCAGATGCACGAGGGTGAGGTCTCCACCCGGCTCGGCCTGACCGGCTGGCCCGCGGTCGCCGAGGAGGCGATCATCGCCCGCGACGTGCTGCTGGCCGAGCACGTCGGCAGCCGCCTGCACGTCTGCCACGTCTCCACGGCCGGCTCGGTCGAGGTGCTGCGCCAGGCCAAGGCCCGCGGCGTACGGGTGACGGCCGAGGTCACGCCGCACCACCTGCTGCTCACCGACGAACTGGCCGCCAGCTACGACCCGGTCTACAAGGTCAACCCGCCGCTGCGCACCGCCTCCGACGTGCGGGCGCTGCGCCAGGCGCTGGTGGACGGCGTGATCGACATCGTGGCCACCGACCACGCGCCGCACGCCGTCGAGGACAAGGAGTGCGAGTGGGCCTACGCCCGCCCCGGGATGGTGGGCCTGGAGACGGCCCTGCCCGTGGTGCTCTCCGTGCTGGGCGAGCGGTGGGACCTGATCGCCGAGCGGATGTCCCGCGCGCCGGCCCGCATCGCCGGGCTGGCCGGGCACGGCACCGATCTCGCGGTCGGCTCGCCGGCCAACCTGACTCTGGTGGACCCGTCCGCCCGGCGGGTCGTCGACCCGTCCGGCCTGGCGAGCCGCAGCCGCAACACACCGTACGCGGGCACCACCCTGCCGGGTCGCATCGTCGCGACATTCCTCCGGGGAGAGCCGACAGTCCTGGACGGGAAGGCCGTCAAGTGAACTCCAATTTTTCTGATGCAGTGCGGCGAAGCCGCCTTGGCAACCCAGCGATCCTTGTGCTCGAAGATGGGCGCACATTCCATGGCACCTCCTACGGCGCCGAGGGCGAGACCTTCGGCGAGGCGGTCTTCACCACCGGCATGACCGGCTATCAGGAGACCCTGACCGACCCCTCGTACCACCGGCAGGTCGTCGTGCAGACCGCGCCGCAGATCGGCAACACCGGCGTCAACACCGAGGACGACGAGTCCGACCGCATCTGGGTCGCCGGCTACGTGGTCCGCGACCCGGCCCGGCGGCCCTCGAACTGGCGCGCGACCGGCGACCTGGGCGAGCGGCTGACCGCGGAGGGGATCGTCGGGATCAGCGGCGTCGACACCCGCGCGCTGACCCGGCACCTGCGCGAGCGCGGCGCGATGCGCGTCGGCGTCTCGACGGTCGACCTCGATCCGGCCTCGCTCACGGCGCGGGTGCTGGCCCAGCCGCAGATGGCCGGCGCCGACCTCTCCGCCGAGGTCACCACGGCCGAGCGCTACACCGTCGAGGCGGTCGGCGAGCGGCGCTACACCGTCGCCGCCCTCGACCTGGGCATCAAGCGCAACGTCTCCCGGCGCCTCGCCGAGCGCGGCGTCACCACGCACGTCTTCCCGGCGTCGTCCACGATCGAGGACCTGCTCGCGGTCGAACCCGACGCGGTGTTCCTGTCGCCCGGCCCGGGCGACCCGGCGACCGCCGACGGGCCGGTCGCCCTCGCGCGGGAGGTGCTGCGCCGCCGGATGCCGCTGTTCGGCATCTGCTTCGGCAGCCAGATCCTGGGCCGGGCGCTCGGCTTCGGCACCTACAAGCTGGGGTACGGCCACCGCGGCATCAACCAGCCGGTGCTCGACCGGACCACCGGCAAGGTCGAGGTGACCTCGCACAACCACGGCTTCGCGGTCGACGCCCCGCTCGACACGATCATCGACACGGAGTTCGGCCGCGTCGAGGTCTCGCACGTCTGCCTCAACGACAACGTGGTCGAAGGGCTGCGGGCGCTGGATGTGCCCGCGTTCACGGTCCAGTACCACCCCGAGGCGGCCGCGGGCCCGCATGACGCGGACTACCTGTTCGACCGCTTCGTGGAGCTTGTCGAGAGGGTGGATGCCTGATGCCGAAGCGCACTGATCTCCAGCACGTGATGGTGATCGGCTCCGGGCCGATCGTCATCGGCCAGGCCTGCGAGTTCGACTACTCCGGCACCCAGGCGTGCCGGGTGCTGCGCGCCGAGGGGCTGCGCGTCTCGCTGGTCAACTCCAACCCGGCGACGATCATGACCGACCCGGAGTTCGCCGACGCCACCTACGTCGAGCCGATCACGCCGGAGTTCGTCGAGCTGGTCATCGCCAAGGAGCGCCCCGACGCGATCCTGGCGACCCTCGGCGGGCAGACCGCGCTGAACACCGCGGTCGCCCTGCACGAGAACGGCGTCCTGGACAAGTACGGCGTCGAGCTGATCGGCGCCAACATCGACGCCATCCGCAAGGGCGAGGACCGCCAGCTCTTCAAGGACATCGTGGCCCGGGCCGGCGGCGAGACGCCGCGCTCGCGGGTCTGCCACTCGATGGACGAGGTGCACGCGACCGTCGCCGAGCTCGGCCTGCCGGTCGTCATCCGCCCGTCGTTCACGATGGGCGGCCTCGGCTCCGGCATGGCGCACACCGACCAGGACCTGGAGCGCATCGCCGGCTCCGGCCTGGCCGCCTCGCCGGTGCACGAGGTGCTCATCGAGGAGAGCGTGCTCGGCTGGAAGGAGTACGAGCTCGAGCTGATGCGCGACAAGCACGACAACGTCGTGGTCGTCTGCTCGATCGAGAACGTCGACCCGATGGGCGTGCACACCGGCGACAGCGTCACCGTCGCGCCCGCGATGACCCTGACCGACCGCGAGTACCAGAGGCTGCGCGACCTCGGCATCGCCGTGCTGCGCGAGGTCGGCGTCGACACCGGCGGCTGCAACATCCAGTTCGCGATCAACCCGCGCGACGGCCGGCTCGTCGTCATCGAGATGAACCCGCGGGTGTCGCGCTCCTCGGCGCTGGCGTCGAAGGCCACCGGCTTCCCGATCGCGAAGATCGCCGCGAAGCTCGCCATCGGCTACACGCTCGACGAGATCCCGAACGACATCACGCTCAAGACGCCGGCCGCGTTCGAGCCGGCGCTGGACTACGTGGTCGTCAAGATCCCGCGGTTCGCGTTCGAGAAGTTCCCCGGCGCCGACCCCGAGCTGACCACCACGATGAAGTCGGTCGGCGAGGCGATGAGCCTGGGCCGCAACTTCGCCGAGGCGCTCAACAAGGCGATGCGCTCGATGGAGACCAAGGCGGCGGGTTTCTGGACGTCGCCGACGTTCCAGACCGCGGACGAGGCGCTCGAGGCGATGCGCATCCCGCACGACGGGCGGCTGTACACCGTCGAGGCGGCGTTGCGTCTGGGCGCGAGCGTCGAGCAGGTGCACGAGGCCAGCGGCGGCATCGACCCGTGGTTCCTGGACGAGATCGCGGCGCTGGTCGAGCTGCGCGCCCGGATCCTGGACGCGCCGGTGCTCGACGAGGCGCTGCTGCGGGTGGCCAAGCGCTCCGGGCTCTCCGACCGACAGCTCGCGGCGCTGCGTCCCGAGCTGGCCGGCGAGGACGGCGTCCGCACCCTGCGTCACCGCTTGGGCGTTCGGCCGGTCTACAAGACGGTCGACACCTGCGCCGCGGAGTTCGCCGCGAACACGCCGTACCACTACTCGACGTACGACTCCGAGACCGAGGTCGCACCCTCGGACCGGCCCAAGGTGCTGATCCTGGGCTCCGGGCCGAACCGGATCGGCCAGGGCATCGAGTTCGACTACTCGTGCGTGCACGCGGTGATGGCGTTGCGCGGGGTCGACTTCGAGACCGTCATGGTCAACTGCAACCCCGAGACGGTCTCCACCGACTACGACACCGCCGACCGGCTCTACTTCGAGCCGCTCACCTTCGAGGACGTCCTGGAGGTGTTCCACGCCGAGGACTCGTCCGGCAAGGCCGCCGGCGGCCCGGGCGTGGTCGGCGTCATCGTCCAGCTCGGCGGGCAGACCCCGCTCGGGCTGGCCAAGCGGCTCAAGGCCGCCGGCGTGCCGATCGTCGGCACCTCGCCCGAGTCGATCGACCTGGCCGAGGACCGCGGCGCGTTCGGCTCGGTGCTGGCCAAGGCCGGCCTGCGCGCGCCGGCGCACGGCACGGCCACCTCGTTCGACGAGGCCAAGGCCATCGCCGACGAGATCGGGTACCCGGTGCTGGTCCGGCCCTCCTACGTGCTCGGCGGCCGGGGCATGGAGATCGTCTACGACGAGCCGACGCTCGCCGACTACATCGCCCGGGCCACCGAGATCTCGCCGGACCACCCGGTGCTGGTCGACAGCTTCCTGGACGACGCGATCGAGATCGACGTGGACGCGCTCTGCGACGCGACCGGCGAGGTCTACCTCGGCGGCGTGATGGAGCACATCGAGGAGGCCGGCATCCACTCCGGCGACTCGTCCTGCTCGCTGCCGCCGGTCACCCTGGCCGGTTCGCACCTGGCCGAGGTGCGCCGCTACACCGAGGCGATCGCCCGCGGCGTCGGCGTCCGCGGCCTGCTCAACGTCCAGTACGCGCTCAAGGACGACACCCTGTACGTCCTGGAGGCCAACCCGCGGGCGTCGCGGACCGTGCCGTTCGTCTCCAAGGCGACGGCGGTGCCACTGGCCAAGGCGGCCGCCCGGATCATGCTCGGCGCCACCATCGCGGAGCTGCGCGCCGAGGGCATGCTGCTGCGCAGCCGCGACGGCGGCGAGACCCCGGCGAACGCGCCGATCGCGGTCAAGGAGGCGGTGCTGCCGTTCAAGCGGTTCCGCACCCCGGCCGGCAAGGGCGTCGACAGCCTGCTCGGCCCCGAGATGAAGTCGACGGGCGAGGTCATGGGCATCGACCCCGCCTTCGGCCCGGCGTTCGCCAAGTCGCAGGCGGCCGCGTACGGCTCGCTGCCGACCAGCGGCAAGATCTTCGTCTCGGTGGCCAACCGCGACAAGCGCTCGATGATCTTCCCGGTCAAGCGCCTCGCCGACCTGGGCTTCACGATCGTCACCACGGCCGGCACCGGCGAGGTGCTGCGCCGGCACGGCATCGAGTGCGAGATCGTCCCCAAGCACTTCGAGAGCCCGGGCCGCAACGCGGTGGCGCTCATCGGCACCGGCGAGATCGCCCTGATCATCAACACGCCGCAGGGCTCCGGCGCGAGCGCACGCTCCGACGGGTACGAGATCCGCAGCGCCGCCGTCATCCACGACATCCCGAGCATCACCACGGTGCCGGGCGCGGCCGCGGCGGTGATGGGCATCGAGGCCCTGATGCGCGGCGACATGACGGTCCGCCCGCTGCAGGAGCTGCACGCCATGCTCCGGGAGAGCGAGTGAGCGTATTCACCGGCGCCGTCCGGCCGGTCCTGTTCCGGCTGGGCGGCGGCGACCCGGAGAAGGCGCACGAGTTCACCCTCGCCCGGCTGGCCGCGCTCGGCGCCCGCTCGCGGGCCCTGCTGCACCGCAGGTACGCGGTCCAGGCGCCGGTCGAGGCGTTCGGGGTGCGCTTCCCCAACGCGGTCGGGCTGGCCGCCGGGATGGACAAGAACGGCGTCGCCCTGCCGGCCTGGCCGGCGCTGGGCTTCGGCTTCGTCGAGGTCGGCACGGTCACCGCGCGGGCGCAGCCGGGCAACGACCGGCCCCGGCTGTTCCGGCTCCGCGACAGCGAGGCCGTGATCAACCGGATGGGCTTCAACAACGAGGGCGCGGCCGCGCTCGCGGCGCGCCTGAAGGCGCTGGGGCCGGTCGGCGTGCCGCTGGGCATCTCACTCGGCAAGTCCAAGGTGACGCCGCTGGACGAGGCGGTAGAGGACTATCTGACCTCGTACAACCTGCTGCACGAGTTCGCGGACTACATCGCGGTCAACGTGTCGTCGCCGAACACGCCGGGGCTGCGCACGCTGCAGGACAAGGCCGCGATCGGCGCCCTGCTCGGCGCGCTGGTCGGCCGGGTGCCGGTGCTGGTGAAGATCGCCCCGGACCTGACCGACGAGGCCGTCGCGGAGCTGCTCGAGGTCTGCCTCGCGCGGGGCGCGGCCGGGGTGATCGCGACGAACACCACCCTGGCCCGCGACGGGCTGGCCGAGGCCGACCGGCCGCGGGCCGCCGAGGCCGGCGGCCTCTCCGGCCGGCCGCTGACCGCCCGCGCCCGCGAGGTCGTCCGCTTCGTGCACGCCGAGACCGGCGGGCGCCTGCCGATCATCGGCGTCGGCGGCATCGCCGAGCCGGACGACGCGGCCCGGATGCTGGACGCCGGCGCGAGCCTGGTCCAGCTCTACACGGGCTTCATCTACCGCGGCCCGTCCCTGGTCAAGGGGGCGGCCAAGGCCTGCGCGGACACCCGGTCATGATCGAGGAGCCCGGCCTGCTGGCATTGGACCGGGCGCACGTCTGGCACCCGTACGGCCCGATGCCCGGGCGCAGCGAGCCGTACGTGGTGGAGGGCGCCCAGGGTGTGCGGCTGCGCCTGGCCGACGGGCGCGAGCTGGTCGACGGCATGTCGTCCTGGTGGGCGGCGATCCACGGCTACCGGCACCCGGTGCTCGACGCCGCGCTCGTCGACCAGTCGCGCCGGATGAGCCACGTCATGTTCGGCGGGCTCACCCACGCTCCCGCCGTCGAGCTGGCCACCACCCTGGTCGAGCTCACCCCGGACGGCCTGGAGCACGTCTTCCTCTGCGACTCCGGCTCGGTCGGCGTCGAGGTCGCGGTCAAGATGGCGCTGCAGGCACAGCTCGCCCGGGGATTCCCCGGCCGGCGGCGCCTGGCCACCTGGCGCGGCGGCTACCACGGCGACACGTTCCACCCGATGAGCGTCTGCGACCCGGACGGCGGCATGCACCGGCTCTGGACCGGCGTCCTGCCGGCGCAGGTGTTCGCCGGCGCACCGCCCGCCGACTACCGCGAGGAGTACGCCGCCGAGCTCGCCGACCTGATCGCCCGGCACGCGGACGAGCTCGCCGCCGTCATCGTCGAGCCGGTGGTCCAGGGCGCCGGCGGGATGCGGTTCCACCATCCGGGGTACCTGCGGGTGCTGCGCGAGGCGACCGCGGCACACGGCGTCCTGCTGATCCTCGACGAGATCGCGACGGGCTTCGGCCGTACGGGTGAGCTGTTCGCCGCCGGACACGCCGGGGTGACCCCCGACATCATGTGTCTCGGCAAGGCACTCACCGGGGGATACCTGAGCCTCGCGGCGACGCTGTGCACCTCCGCGGTGGCGCACGCCGTCTCCGCCGGCGACGCCGGCGGGCTGGCGCACGGCCCGACCTTCATGGGCAACCCGCTCGCCTGCGCGGTCGCGAACGCCTCCATCGGCCTTCTCCGGGCCCAGGACTGGCCGGGGCAGGTCAGGCGTATCTCCGAGGGCCTCCGGGCCGGTCTCGAGCCGCTGCGGGGCGTTGCCGGGGTCGCTGACGTCCGGGTGCTGGGCGCGATCGGGGTGGTGCAGCTGGACCGGCAGGTCGACGTGCCCCGGGCGACGGCCGCCGCGGTCGACACCGGGGTGTGGCTGCGGCCGTTCCGGGACCTGATCTACACGATGCCGCCGTTCGTCACGGACGACGCCGACGTCGCCCGTATTACCCGAGGAATCGCCGCGGCGGTGTCCGCCACCTGACACGAAAGGGACAACGCACCCTATGGAGACCTTCGGAAGCCGCCTGCACCGCGCCACCCGGGCCCGCGGGCCGCTCTGCGTCGGCATCGATCCGCACGCCGCGCTGCTCGCCCGGTGGGGTCTGCCGGACGACGTCGCCGGCCTGGAACGCTTCGCCCGTACGGTTGTCGAAGCACTGGCCGATCGGGTCGCCGTGCTCAAGCCGCAGTCGGCCTTCTTCGAGAGATTTGGGTCACGTGGAGTCGCCGTTCTTGAGTCAATTATCCGACAGTCACGCGAGGCCGGGGCGCTGGTCCTGCTCGACGTGAAACGCGGCGACATCGGCTCGACGATGGCCGCGTACGCGAGCGCCTATCTCGATCCGGAGAGTTCTCTGCGTGCTGACGCGATTACTGTGAGTCCCTACCTCGGAGTCGGCTCGTTGCGTCCCGCGTTCGACATGGCGGCCGCTCACGGCGGCGGAGTCTTCGTCCTCGCGCTCACCTCGAACCCCGAGGGACCGAGCGTCCAGCACGCCGTCGGCGCCGGCGGCCGGACCGTCGCGCAATCCGTGATCGACGAGATTTCCCAGCTCAACGCGGGTGCGGACCCGCTCGGCAGCGTCGGCCTGGTGGTCGGCGCGACGATCGGCGAGACCGGCCACGACCTGTCCAAGGTGAACGGCGCGCTGCTCGCGCCGGGCCTCGGCGCGCAGGGCGGCAGCCCCGATGACCTGCGCGCGATCTTCGGCGAAAGCCTGCGGAACGTGCTGCCCTCGTACTCACGCGAGGTTCTCGAAGCGGGACCCGACGTGACCGCGTTGCGGGCCGCCGCGGACCGCGCGGCGGCCGCCTGCAGGGCCGTGATCGGGTGAAACAGCCTGCTTACCAGGCCTGCCCCAGCTCGGGTGGGGGGTACCCCCACGTTGCCGAAACCGCCGTTGACCGCTAGTTTTCCCCGCGCCGGGAACCACATGCCCCTTTGGTTCCCTGGCACACCACGTTTCACAGAGTGCCGGTATTGGACTACCGGTGCGATAGGGACCTGAGGAGAACTGGTGCCGCTCCCGTCACTGAGCCCCGAGCAGCGTGCAGCCGCGCTGGAGAAGGCTGCGGAGATTCGCAAGGCCCGTGCCGAGCTGAAGGATCAGCTCAAGCAGGGCAAGACCACCCTCGCCGCCGTGCTCGACCGGGCGGAAGGCGATGACGTCGTCGGCAAGCTGAAGGTCTCGGCCGTGCTTCAGGCGCTGCCGGGCATCGGCAAGATCCGGGCGACCCAGATCATGGAGAAGCTCAAGATTGCCGACAGCCGCCGTCTTCGTGGCCTCGGCGAGCAGCAGCGTAAGGCCCTCCTGGGGGAGTTCGCTGCGAACTGACTCACCGGCTCGTGTAGGAATGAGCCGTGAGCATGGATGACGACGCGCGCCCGGCGGCCCGACTCACCGTCCTTTCCGGCCCCTCGGGGGTGGGCAAGGACAGCGTGATCGAGCTGATCCGGGCGCGCTCGCCATGGATCAAGCTGTCGGTTTCGGTGACGACCCGCAAGAAGCGCGACTACGAGACCGACGGCGAGCACTACCACTTCGTCACCCGTTCGGAGTTCCAGCGCCTCGTCGAGGGCGACCAGCTGCTCGAGTGGGCCGAGTTCGCGGGCAACCTCTACGGCACGCCCCGGGCGCAGGTCGAGGGCTGGCTGGCCTCGGGCCGCCCGGTCCTGCTGAAGATCGACCTGCAGGGCGCCCGGCAGGTGCGGGCCTCCAAGCCCGACGCGCAGCTCGTCTTCCTGGCCCCGCCCAGCGTCGAGGAGCTCAAGCGCCGGCTGATCGGCCGGGGCACCGACGACGAGGAGACCATCCGCCGCCGCCTGCAGCACGCCGACCTCGAGCTGGCCGCCGAGAAGGAGTTCGACCGCACGGTCGTCAACGACTTCGTCGAGCGGGCAGCGGACGAACTGGTAGGATTGCTCGGTTCGTCGTTTCTGACTCCCGCTCAGCCGCGGCCCGGTGTCTGAGAATTAAGGACGTAAATCACTGTGGGAACCATCGCCAACCCCGAAGGCATCACCAACCCGCCGATCGACGAGCTGCTCGACAAGACCTCGTCGAAGTACTCGCTGGTGATCTTCGCGGCCAAGCGCGCCCGCCAGGTCAACGCCTACTACAGCCAGCTCGGTGAGGGCCTCCTGGAGTACGTCGGTCCGCTCGTCGAGACCACGCCGCAGGAGAAGCCGCTGTCGATCGCGATGCGTGAGATCAACGCCGGCCTGCTCACGGCCGAGGCGACCGACAACCCCTGATCGAGCAACGCCTGCGCCCGCGCCCGCCTCTGCGGGCGCGGGTTCTTCATTTCCGGGAGCGTGCGTCATGCCCGAGGTCGTCCTCGGCGTCTGCGGCGGCATCGCCGCCTACAAGGCCTGCGAGCTGCTGCGCCTGTTCACCGAGTCCGGCCACGGCGTCCGCGTCGTGCCGACGGCCTCGGCGCTGAAGTTCGTCGGCGCGCCGACCTGGGCCGCGTTGTCGGGCCGGCCGGTGTCCACCGAGGTCTGGGAAGACGTGCACGAGGTGCCGCACGTGCGCGTCGGCCGGCAGGCCGACCTCGTCCTGGTCGCGCCCGCCACCGCCGACATGCTGGCCAAGGCCGCCCACGGCCTCGCCGACGACCTGCTCACCAACACGCTGCTGACCGCGACGTGCCCGGTGGTCTACGCGCCGGCGATGCACACCGAGATGTGGGAGAACCCGGCCACCCAGGCGAACGTCGCGACGCTGCGGTCCCGCGGCGCGGTCGTGATCGAGCCGGCTGTGGGCAGGCTCACAGGCGCCGACACCGGCAAGGGCCGGCTGCCCGATCCGGACCAGATCTTCGCCGCCGCCCTGCGCGTGCTGCGCCGCGGCGCGGCGGCGCAGGCCGACCTGGCCGGCCGCCACGTGGTCGTCACCGCAGGTGGGACCCGCGAGCCGCTCGACCCGGTCCGCTTCCTCGGCAACCGCTCGTCGGGCCGGCAGGGCTACGCGCTGGCCCGCTCGGCGGTGGCCCGCGGCGCGCGCGTGACGCTGATTGCGGCGAACGTCACTCTGCCCGATCCGGCCGGCGCCGACGTGGTCCGCGCCGGCACGACCGAGGAGCTGCGCAAGGCTACTGTGGAGGCCGCGGCCGCGGCGGACGTCGTGGTCATGGCCGCGGCACCGGCCGACTTCCGGCCGGCGACGGTGGCCGAAAAGAAGATCAAAAAGAGTGACGGCGGTACGGTGCCCACGATCGAACTCGTGACGAATCCGGACATCGCCGCCGAACTAGGCGCCGCCAAACGCGCCGGTCAGCTGCTTGTGGCGTTCGCGGCGGAGACGCACGACGTGCTGGAGAACGCCCGCGGCAAACTGGTGAAGAAACGTGCGGACCTGATCGTCGTTAACGAGGTGGGCGTCGACCTGGTCTTCGGGGCCGACCACAACACGGTCACGATTCTGGGCGCCGACGGAACCACGACGGCGCTCGGGGAACTCCCCAAAGACGATGTAGCCGATGCGATATGGGATCAGGTGGTCAGCCGCCTCGATTCCCAGGTCGGTGATGCTGGGACGGTCTGAGACCGGAACAGCGAACCCCAGCGGCGGTGACTACACTGCCGCCGAACGAAACTTCGACAAACATTCTGAGGAGCACCGTGGCACGCCGCCTGTTCACCTCCGAGTCGGTCACGGAAGGCCACCCGGACAAGATCGCTGACCAGATCAGCGACGGTATTCTCGATGCGCTCCTGGCGCAGGACCCCCGCAGCCGCGTCGCGGTGGAAACGCTGATCACGACCGGCCAGGTGCACGTCGCCGGCGAGGTGACCACCCAGGCATATGCGGATATTCCGAGCATCGTGCGCGACACGATCCTCCGCATCGGGTACGACTCGTCCAAGAAGGGCTTCGACGGCGCGTCCTGCGGCGTCAGCGTCTCGATCGGCTCGCAGTCGCCCGACATCGCGCAGGGCGTCGACAGCGCGGTCGAGCTGCGCGAGGGCAACTCCGAGCACGTCCTGGACGCGCAGGGCGCCGGCGACCAGGGCATGATGTTCGGCTTCGCCTGCTCCGAGACCCCGGAGCTCATGCCGCTGCCGATCGCCCTGGCGCACCGCCTGGCCCGCCGGCTCTCCACCGCGCGCAAGGACGGCACCATCCCGTACCTGCGCCCGGACGGCAAGACCCAGGTCACCATCGAGTACGACGGCCTGCGCCCGGTCCGCCTCGACACCGTCGTGGTCTCGTCGCAGCACGCCGCCGACATCTCGCTCGAGTCGCTGCTGACCCCGGACGTCCGCGAGCACGTCATCGCCCCGGAGCTCGAGGGCCTCGGCCTGGACACCGCGAACTACCGGCTCCTGGTCAACCCGACCGGCCGCTTCGAGATCGGCGGCCCGATGGGCGACGCCGGCCTCACCGGCCGCAAGATCATCGTTGACACGTACGGCGGGTACGCCCGCCACGGCGGCGGCGCCTTCTCCGGCAAGGACCCGTCCAAGGTGGACCGCTCCGCGGCGTACGCGATGCGCTGGGTCGCCAAGAACGTCGTCGCCGCCGGCCTCGCCGAGCGCTGCGAGACGCAGGTCGCGTACGCGATCGGCAAGGCGCACCCGGTCAGCCTGTTCGTCGAGACGTTCGGCACTGAGAACGTGCCCGTCGAGCGCATCGAGAAGGCCATCAACGAGGTCTTCGACCTGCGCCCGGCCGCGATCATCCGCGACCTCGACCTGATGCGCCCGATCTACCAGCAGACGGCGGCCTACGGCCACTTCGGCCGCGAACTGCCCGACCTGCTCTGGGAGAACACGGACCGTGCCCAGGACCTGAAGTCCGCCGCGGCCTGAGCTTGCCAGCGCCAGGAACGGGTGCCCCGACTTCGGTCGAGGCACCCGTCCTGTTTTCCGAGGATGTCGTACCCGCGCGCCAGAATGTGCGGGTGAGGGCGGCCAAGGCGAAACCGGACCGCGAGCCGGCGGGGCGGCTGCCGGTCGCCCGGGTGTGCGTCGAGGTGCCCCTGGCCCACCTGGACCGGCCCTTCGACTACCTGGTCCCGGCGGCGGACGACGAGGCGGCCCAGCCCGGGGTGCGGGTCAAGGTCCGCTTCGCGGGCCAGCTGGTGAACGGCTTCCTGCTGGAGCGGGCGGAGTCGAGTCCGCACGGTGGCCGGCTGGCCTTCCTCGACAAGGTGGTCTCGCCGGAACGGGTCCTGGATCCGGAGGTGGCCCGGCTGGCCCGGGCGGTGGCCGACCGCTACGCCGGCAACCTCTCCGATGTCCTGCGCCTGGCGGTCCCACCCCGCCACGCCCGCGCCGAGTCCCAGTCATTACCGGCCACGACCGGCCCGGCCTCCGCTGAGGGCCTGGTCTCTGCTGAGGGTGCGGTCTCTGCTGAGGGTGCGGTCTCTGCTGAGGGTGCGGTCTCTGCTGAGGGCCTGGTCTCTGCTGAGGGTGCGGCTTCTGCTGAGGGTGCGGTCTCTGCTGAGGGCCCGGTTTTCGCCGAAGGTGCGGCCTCTGCCGAGGATGCGGCCTTCGCCGGGGGCGCGGGGGAGATGCTTGCTGTGCCGGTTTCGGGCTCCTCGGGTGGGGCCGGCGGCGCGGCAGCTGTCCGGGCGTCCGGGGGCCGTCCGCGCGCGGGACTCCCGATGCCGGCCGGCGAAACGGACGCCGCGGATCCCGCCATCGAGCATCCGGCCGGTCGGGAGGTCTCCGAACCTCGCTCGATCGATTCGCAGACGGATGTTGTGGATTCGGCGGGCGGGACCGCGGCCTTACCGGCTTCCGCGGCCGGTGTGATGGGTGTTGGTTCGATCGTGTCCCCGGCGGATGGGTTGGTTTCGGCGGGCGCGGCTACGGCCCGGCCGGCCTCCGCGGCTGGTGTGACGAATGTGGGCGCGGTCGCGTCCCGGACGGATGCGGGTGCGGCGGCGCGGCACAGGTGGGGTGTCTATCCGGCCGGGGCCGCCTATCTGCACGCGATCGAGCAGGGGCGTGCCGCCCGGGCCGTCTGGTCCGCGCTGCCCGGTGAGGACTGGCCGGCCCGGATCGCGGAGGCCGCCGGCGCCACCGTGCGAGGCGGGCGGGGCGTGGTCATCGTCGTCGCCGATGCCCGGGACCTCGATCGGCTGGACCGGGCGCTGACCGTGGTCCTCGGTGCCGGCCGGCATGTCGCACTCAACGCCGCGGCCGGCCCGGCCGAACGCTACCGGCGCTTCCTGGCGGCCAGCCGGCATCGGGTGCCGGTGGTGGTCGGGACCCGGGCGGCGATGTTCGCGCCCGTCGCCGACCTCGGGCTGGTCGTCATCTGGGACGACGGCGACGATCTGCACGCCGAGCCGAGGGCGCCCTATCCGCACGCCCGCGAGGTGCTGCTCACCCGGGCACAGCTGGCCGGCTGCGCCGCCCTCGTCGGGGGCTTCGCCCGCACCGGGGAGGCGCAGCTGCTGCTGGAGACCGGGTGGGCCAAGGAGATCGCGGCGAGCCGGCAGACCCTGCGGTCGCGGAGCCCGGCCATCGCCCCGACCGGCGACGACCCGCAGCTGGCGCGCGATCCGGGCGCGGTCACCGCGCGGCTGCCGAGCCTCTGCTGGCAGGCGGCCCGCGGCGCCCTGCAGGCCGGCGCGCCCGTCCTGGTGCAGGTGCCCCGCCGCGGCTACCTGCCGTCGACGGCCTGCGCCGAGTGCCGCACGCCCGCCCGCTGTCCACACTGCTCCGGCCCGCTCGGCCTGGCCGGTGCCCGCGACGTACCGGCCTGCCACTGGTGCGGCCGCGCGGCGGCCGGCTACGCCTGCCCGGCCTGCGGTGGCCGACGCCTGCGGGCGTCGGTGACCGGCGCGCGCCGGACCGCCGAGGAGCTCGGCCGCGCGTTCCCGGGCGTGCCGGTCCGCACGTCCGGCCGCGACGGGATCCTCGACTCCGTGCCCGGCGAGGCCGCCGTCGTAGTCGCGACACCGGGCGCCGAGCCCGTCGCCGAGGGCGGCTACGGCGCGGTCCTGTTGCTGGACACGTGGGCGCTGCTCTCCCGTGCGGACCTGCGCGCCGCCGAGGAGACGATGCGGCGCTGGCTGTCGGCGGCGGCGCTGGCCCGACCCGGATCCGCGGGCGGCAAAGTGGTCGTGGTCGCCGACGGTTCGCTGGCGCCGGTGCAGGCGCTGCTGCGCTGGGACCCGGGCTGGTTCGCCGCCCGCGAGCTGTCCGAACGCCGCGAGCTCGGCTTCCCCCCGGCAGCCCGGATGGCGAGCGTGACAGGCACCGCGGAGGCGATGGCCGAGTTCCTCGACGCGGCCCGCCTGCCCGACGACGTGGAACTTCTCGGCCCGGTGCCGGCACAGGAAGGCCAGGAACGCATGCTGCTGCGGGTCTCCCGCGGCCGGGCCGCCGAGCTGGCCCGCACCCTGCACCAGGCCGCGGCGGTCCGCAGCGTCAAGAAGTCCGCCCTCCCGGTCCGCATCCAGATCGACCCGGCCGAACTCCTCTGACCCGGTCTGCTCTGTGGGTGGAGTGGTCCGGGTGAGTCGGGGGTGCCTGTCTTCACCTGGGCGTGGCCGAGTTCTTCTGACCCGGTCTGCTCTGTGGGTGGAGTGGTCCGGGTGAGTCGGGGGTGCCTGTCTTCACCTGGGCGTGGCCGAGTTCTTCTGACCCGCGCCGCTCTGTGGGTGGAGTGGTCCGGGTGAGTCGGGGGTGCCTGTCTTCACCTGGGCGTGGCCGAGTTCTTCTGACCCGCGCCGCTCTGTGGGTGGAGTGGTCCGGGTCAGCCGGGGGTGCCTGTCTTCACCTGGATCCGGCCGAGTTCTTTTGATCCGGACCGCCCGCCGAACGGGTCGATTGCTCCGTGGTTTGCCGGGACGCGTTGCCGGTCTGAATGTGGTGCGGCGGCCGGTAACGATCACCGGGTCGGCCTCGGTGTCTGATGGACCGCAGTCCCGGACAACGGGCAGCCGTCCCACCCGCCGGACGAAGCTCCCACCCCTCAGATCACCGATCCCACATCCCGGCCCACCACCCCGCAAACCGGGAATAGCGCCCATGTCAACCCGGGAATCCGCGACCTTGACGAGTTCGGGTCTGCTCCACACCGCAAACCTTCAAGAATTGACCGCCGGCCGGTCGACCGAGGGCCCGGCTGGGCATGTTCGGCGGTCCGTTGTGACCGGCTCACGCTGGGCGGACGGGCGGCGCCGCGGGTCTCGCCGGGCTCCGTAGACTAGGGCTGACCGGAGTTCGAGTCGATCGTCAGGAGTGGCACCGCGTGACCGTCCAGCCCATCCGTCTGTTCGGCGACCCGGTGCTGCGCACGCAGGCCGACCCGGTCGTCGACTTCGACAAGGAACTGCGCAGGCTCGTCAAGGACCTGACCGAGACGATGCAGGACGAGGGCGGTGCCGGCCTGGCCGCGCCGCAGCTCGGCGTGGGGCTGCGGGTGTTCACGTTCGACGTCGACGACGTGGTCGGCCACATCGTCAACCCGGTTCTGTCGTTTCCCGATGAGGAGGAGCAGGACGGCCCGGAGGGCTGCCTGTCCATTCCCGGCGTCTACGTCGACACCAAGCGCCGGCAGAACGTCGTCGCGCAGGGCTTCAACGAGCACGGCGATCCGATCCAGCTGATCGGCACCGGCCTGATGGCGCGCTGCGTGCAGCACGAGACCGACCACCTCGACGGGGTGCTCTTCCTGGACCGGCTCGACGCCGCCGCACGTAAGGACGCGATGAAGCAGATCCGTGCCGCCGACTGGTACGACGCCGGCGCGCCGCCGACGGTGAAGACGAGCCCGCACGGTCGCGGCATCTTCGGCCTGGGGCGGTGAGCTGATGCGCATCGTCTTCGCCGGCACCCCCGAGGTGGCCGTGCCCTCGCTCGACGCGCTGGCCGCGTCCTCGCACGAGGTCGTCGCCGTGCTGACCCGCCCCGACGCCCCCGCGGGCCGGGGCCGTCGCCTGGTGCGCTCCCCGGCCGGTGCCTGGGCCGATGAGCGCGGCATCGAGGTGCTCACCCCGCAGCGCCCCCGCGAGCCGGAGTTCCTGGAGCGGCTGCGAGAGATCGCGCCCGCCTGCGTGCCCGTGGTCGCGTACGGTGCCCTGGTGCCGCCGGCCGCGCTGGAGATCCCCGAGCACGGCTGGATCAACCTGCACTTCTCCCTGTTGCCCGCCTGGCGCGGCGCCGCGCCCGTGCAGCACGCCGTCCTGCACGGCGACGAGGTGACCGGGGCCAGCGTGTTCGAGCTCGAGGCCGGCCTGGACACCGGCCCGGTCTACGGCACGCTGACCGAGCGGATCCGGTCCGCGGACACCTCCGGCGACCTGCTCGGCCGGCTCGCCACCGAGGGCGCCGGTCTGCTCGTCGCCGTCCTCGACGCGATCGAGGCGAAGACCGCGCGGGCGCACCCGCAGCCGCTCGACGGCATCTCGATGGCGCCGAAGATCACCGTCGACGACGCCCGGGTCCGGTGGGCCGATCCGGCGTTCGCCGTCGACCGCCGGATCCGCGCCTGCACCCCGGCGCCCGGCGCGTGGACGACCCTGCGCGACGAGCGCCTCAAGCTCGGACCGGTCCGCCCGGTCGCCAACGCCGCCGTCACGCTCGGGCCCGGTGAACTGCTCGTCGAGCGGGCACAGGTGCTGGTGGGCACGGCGACCACCCCGGTGATCCTCGGCGAGGTCCGTGCCGCCGGCAAGAAGCCGATGTCGGCCTCCGACTGGGCGCGTGGCCTGCGCCTCAACCCGGGGGAGACCCTTCGATGACAGACTCGAATCCCGCAGATCAGCCGCGCCACACCGACCGCCGGCACAGCGCCGATCGGCCGCACAACGCCGGTCCGCGCCGCCCCGGCGGCCCCGGCTTCGGCCGGGATCAGAACCGGGACGCCCGTTCCGGCCGGGCTCCGCGCGCCGGCCGCCCGCCGTCCGACCCGGCCCGGCAGGCCGCGTACGAGGCGATCGCGGCGGTGCATCGCGATGACGCGTACGCGAATCTGGTGCTCTCCCAGATCCTGCGGGAGTCGCGCCTGCACGGCCGGGACGCGGCGTTCGCCACGGAGCTGACCTACGGCACGCTGCGCACGCTCGGCACCCTCGATCTGATCATCGCGGACGCGGCCGGCCGGGACGTGGCCCGCATCGATCCGCCCGCGCGGGACGCGCTGCGCCTCGGCGCGTACCAGCTGCTCTTCACCCGGGTGCCGTCGCACGCCGCGGTGAACCAGACCGTCGACCTGGTCCGCTCGGTCGCGCCCGGCGCGGCCGGCTTCGCCAACGCGGTCATGCGCGGGATCTCCGAGACCAGCCTGGACGACTGGCTGACCAAGCTTGCGCCCGACTACGCGGAGAACCCGGCCGCCAACCTCGCCGTGGTGCACAACCATCCGGAGTGGATCATCCGGTCGTTCGCCGAGTCGCTCGGCGGCGACCTTGACGACACCGCCCGGCTGCTGATCGAGGACAACCAGCCGCCGAGCGTGCACCTGTGCGCGCGGCCCGGCCGGGCGGACGCCGTCGAGCTGGCCGACGAGGTCGGCGGCGTGCCCGGCGCGTTCTCGCCGTACTCGGTGTACCTCAGCGGCGGCGCGCCCGGCGAGCTGGCCGCCATCCGGGACGGCCGCGCGCACGTGCAGGACGAGGGCTCGCAGCTGGTGGCCGCGGCGCTGCTGGCCGCGCCGGTCGAGGGCCGGGACGACCGCTGGCTCGACCTGTGCGCCGGCCCGGGCGGCAAGGCCGGCCTGATCGGCTCGATCGCCGCGCTGCGCGGCGCCGAGGTCACCGCCGTCGAGATCGCCGACCATCGGGCCCGGCTGGTCGAGCAGGCGACGGCGGGGCTGCCCGTCACGGTGCTGCCGACCGACGGCCGTACCGTCGGGCGCGACCCCGACCTGCCGGAGGAGGGCTTCGACCGGGTGCTGGTCGACGCGCCCTGCACCGGCCTCGGCTCGCTGCGCCGGCGGCCCGAGTCGCGCTGGCGGCGCACGCCCGCCGACCTGCCGCCGCTGACCCGGCTGCAGCGGGAGCTGCTCGTCGCGGCCCTGCGCGCGGTCCGGCCCGGCGGCGTGGTCGCCTACGTGACCTGCTCGCCGCACATGGTGGAGACCCAGGTGACGGTCAGCGAGGGCGCCCGCCGCAGCGGCGTCGAGGTCGACTTCGTCGACGCCCGTCCGCTGCTGCCGCCGGGCATGCCCAAGCTCGGCCCCGGCCCGACGGTGCAGCTGTGGCCGCACCGCCACGGCACCGACGCGATGTTCCTGGCGGTCCTACGCCGCACCGGCTGACGGGCCCGGCCCGGCGCGGCTTGGCTCGGCGCGGCCTGGCTTGGCCCGGCGCGGCCTGGCCTGGCCCGGCTTGGCCTGGCCCGGCTTGGCCTGGCCCGGCTTGGCCTGGCCCGGCTTGGCCTGGCTTGGCTTGGCCCGGCTTGGCCTGGCCCGGCTTGGCCCGGCTTGGCTCGGCTTGGCCTGGCGCGGCGCGGCGCGGCGCGGCCGGTCGGTGGTTGGTGGTGGCTATCTGACCGGTAGGACGCCGGGGCCGGCGTTCTTCAGCGAGCGGTTGAACGTGCGCTCGGAGAAGTAGATGAAGCAGCGGACCAGGCGTTCGCCGGACAGCCACTCGGCGCGCGTCGGGTTGTACGAGATCCAGCCGCTGCGGAACTGCAGCTCGGAGTCGTCCGGCAGCCCCGCGAACCGCGCGATCGCACTGCGGCACCCGCCCGCGCTGAGCCCGGTGTCGGACTCCAGCCTCGCGTACGAGATGTCCGGCGCGGTCCACAGCCCGGCGAACTCGGCCCGGTGCGCTTCGCCGCACGCCACGGCGGTCATGGCCGTCACCGTTCCGCCCGAGACCTCCGGATCGAAGCAGGCCAGCCGCAGCGGCGACGCGTGGGTCAGCTCCCCGGCCAGGCTCCCGGTGCGGCTGACCCGGCCCCGCCCGTCGAGGTCCGCGGTGGTGACGTCGCAGCGGAACCACCGGGCGCCGCCCGCCCACCCGGCCCGGGTCGGCCACACCACCTGCACCGCGACCCGGGCGCCGCGCACCGGCCCGCCCAGGAAATCGGCCGCGGCGTCCGAACAATCCCGGTACGCCGCCTTCGCGCCCGGTGTCCCCGCCGCCGGCGCCACGTCGGCGTCGGCGGCGGTGCCCACCCGGACGGTCTCGGAGACGTGCAGTTCGCCACAGTCGACCGGCCGGTAGTCGTCCGGCGCGGCGTTGGTCGTCAGGTGCTCGTGACACTGCCCGGCCGCGGGCCGGAACGGCGCCGGCGCGCCCGGCACGGCCCAGTCGTCGGCCAGGTCACCGTCGGTGCCGGCCGGGGGCGTGGCCGAGCAGCCGGCGGCGAGCAGCACCGCCAGCAGGGCAACCGTGGTTCGCATGCCAAGCCTCCCCGGGGAACACCATGAGTATCCCGGGCGACCCCGGACAGGCCATACACTTCACCGGTGGAGCCATCGCTGATCATCGCCCCCAGCATTCTGGCCGCGGACTTCGCGCACCTCGCCACCGCGGTGCACGAGATCGAGGGTGCCGCGGACTGGGTGCACGTCGACGTCATGGACAACCATTTCGTCCCGAATCTGACCATCGGGCTGCCGGTCGTGCAGAACCTGCGCAAGGCCACGACCATCCCGTTCGACGTGCACCTGATGATCACCGACCCCGAGCGGTGGGCGCCCGGCTACGCGGAGGCCGGCGCGCACAACGTGACGTTCCACGCCGAGGCCTGCGACAACCCGGTGGCGCTGGCCAAGACGCTGCGCGCGGCGGGCGCCAAGGCGGGCCTGGCGATCGACCGGGACACCCCGGTCGAGCCGTACCTCGAGCTCCTTCCCTATGTGGACACGGTGCTGATCATGACGATCAAGGCCGGCTTCGGCGGCCAGAAGTTCATGCCGGAGATGCTCGACAAGGTCCGCGACGTGCGGCGCCGGATCAAGGCCAAGGACCTTCAGGTACGCCTGGAGGTCGACGGTGGCATCGCCGCCGACACCATCGAGCAGGCCGCCGAGGCCGGCGCCGACGCGTTCGTCGCGGGCACCGCCGTCTACGGCGCCGAGGACCCGGCCGAGGCCTGCCGCAAGCTGCGGGCCCTCGCCGAAAGCGCGATGGCGGGGTCATGAGCACTGGGGTGGTGCGGCACAAGGTGGATGCGACCGCGGCTGAGCCCGAGGAGCGGCCCGACCTGATCCTGGTCGTCGACGACGACGAGGACATCGCCAGCTTCGTGGCCTTCAACCTCAAGGTGCACGGCTTCGAGGTGATGCGCGCCCGCGACGGCCAGCACGCCCTCGAGGTGATGGAGACCCGCCGCCCCGATCTCGCGGTGGTCGACTGGATGATGCCGAACATGAACGGCGTCGAGCTGACCCGCCGGCTGCGCGCCGAGCCGCTCACCTCGGCGCTGCCGGTGATCATGCTGACCGCCAAGGGCATGACCGTCGACAAGGTCGTCGGTCTCACCGCCGGCGTGGACGACTACCTGGTCAAGCCGTTCGACACCGCCGAGCTGATCGCCCGGGTCTCCTCGACGCTGCGGCGCAACAAGGAGTTCCGCGAGGTCTCCCCGCTGACCGGCCTGCCCGGCAACGCCCGGGTGCGGCGCGAGATCGTGGACCGGATGAAGACCGGCAAGGACTACGCGGTCGGCTACATCGACATCGACCGGTTCAAGAGCGTCAACGACGTGTACGGCTTCGACCGCGGCGACGAGTTCATCACGGCCCTGGCCGGCAGCCTGCACCGGGCGGTCGCGAGCACCGGGCGCCCGCCGATCTTCCTGGGCCACATCGGCGGCGACGACTTCGTCTTCATCTGTACGCCCGAGCAGGTCCTGCCGCTGACCAAGCGGACCGTCAACGACTTCGAGACCGTCGCCGACCAGCTCTACGACACCGAGGACGCCCGGCGCGGCTACATCGAGGTGCCGGACCGGCGCGGCAACAAGCAGCGCGCGGCCCTGGTCACGCTCTCGATCGGCGTCGCGCAGGCCACGGCCGAGGGCCGCCGGTTCGAGGACGCCCGGGAGGTGGTCGCGGTGGCCTCCGAGATGAAGAAGGTGGCCAAGAGTCAGCCCGGCTCGTACGTGGCGATCGACCGGCGCCGCGCGGACTCGGAGGACCCGGAGGACCCGTCGGCGGCGGGAATGGGTTTGTGACCTGGGTCGCCCCGGAGGTGGCAACCCGCGATTCGCGTGCAAGACTCATGGGTGACCCACCACGCGCTGGCGGGACTCGGTGAAATTCCGAACCGGCGGTAATGCCCTGCTCCGGCAGGGCTGAGCCCGCGACCCGGACGTCGATACCAAGACGGACGGTGGATCTGGTGAGACTCCAGAGCCGACGGTTGATCGGACGGCCCCTGCGGGCCGATCGGTCAGACAGTCCGGATGGGAGACAGCGCGCGGGAGCAGGATGAGGGCTCGTCGCGGCGTGCTCTCGCCGGGGCGGCGCGAAGCGTCCCCTCATGTCCTGTTTCCGCTGTGTCCTCCCCTCTTCAGCGCGTGACCGCACCGCGCATGGAGAGGACGCAGATGGTCACCGACGACGAGGCGATGGGCCGCGCGATCGCGCTCGCCGCCCGGGGGCTCGGCACCACCAGCCCCAACCCGGTCGTCGGCTGCCTGCTGCTCAGCGCGGACGGCGAGGTCGTCGGCGAGGGCTTCCACGCGTACGTCGGCGGGCCGCACGCCGAGATAGTCGCCCTGGCGCAGGCCGGCGAGCGGGCCCGCGGCGGCACCGCGATAGTCACCCTGGAGCCCTGCAACCACACCGGCCGCACCGGGCCCTGCGCGCAGGCGCTGATCAACGCCGGGATCACCCGGGTGGTCATCGCCGTCGACGACCCGACGCCGGTCGCGGCCGGCGGCGCGGCCACGCTGCGCGGCGCCGGGGTCCACGTCGAGACCGGCGTACGCCGCCAGGAGGCCGAGGACGGCAACGTCGCGTGGCTGACCGCCGTGCGCCGCGGCCGGCCGTACGTGACCTGGAAGTACGCCGCGACGCTCGACGGGCGCTCCGCGGCGGCGGACGGCACCAGCCAGTGGATCACCTCCGCGATCTCCCGCACCGACGTGCACCGGCTGCGCAGCACCGTCGACGCGATCGTCGCCGGCGTCGGCACGGTCATCGCCGACGACCCCCAGCTGACGGTCCGCGACCTGCGCGACGGCAGCCTCGCGATCAAGCAACCCTGGCGGGTCGTCGTCGACTCCTCGGGGCGTACCCCGGCGGGTGCCCGGGTCCGCGACCAGGCCGCGCCGACCTGGATCGCGACGGCGTCCGAGGTCGGCGCCGGCGCGGACGGCCGGGTCGACCTCGCCGCCCTGCTCAACGAGCTTTACCTGCGCGGCGTCCGCGCGGTGCTGCTGGAGGGCGGCCCGACCCTGGCGGGCGGCTTCCTCGCGGGCGGGCTGGTCGACAAGATCGTCGGCTACATCGCGCCCAAGCTGCTCGGCGCGGGCCAGCCGTCGCTGGTCGGCGCGGGCGTCACCACCATCGCCGAGGCGCTGGAACTGGACCTCACCGACATCACGCAGATCGGCCCCGACCTGCGCTTCACCGCATCGCTCCGAAAAAAGGAGAGCTGATGTTCACAGGCATCGTCGAGGAACTCGGTGAGGTCGTCTACCTCACCGACGCGGGCGGCGACTCGGCGGTCATCGCCGTGCGCGGTCCCGTCGTCACGTCCGACGCCCGGCACGGCGACTCGATCTCGGTCAACGGCGTCTGCCTGACCGTCATCGACAACGTCGACGGCGTCTTCACCGCCGACGTGATGGGCGAGAGCCTGCGCCGTTCCTCGCTCGGCGTGCTCCGCGCGGGCAGCCAGGTCAACCTGGAGCGCGCGGCGACCGTCGGCAGCCGGCTCGGCGGGCATCTCGTGCAGGGCCACGTCGACGGGGTCGGCAGGATCGTCGCCCGCGAGCCCGCCGACGAGTGGGAGGTGCTGCGCTTCTCGCTGCCGCCCGAGCTGGCCCGCTACGTGGTGGAGAAGGGCTCGATCACCGTGGACGGCGTCTCGCTGACCGTCATGGAGGTCACCGCCGACACGTTCAGCGTCGGGCTCATCCCGACCACGCTCAAGCTCACCGTCCTGGGCGCCAAGTCCGTCGGCGACCCCGTGAACCTCGAGGTCGACGTGATCGCCAAATATGTCGAGAAGATGCTGGGAGACCGCCATGTTGGCTGACATCGAACGGGCCGTCGCGGACATCGCGGCCGGCCGCGCGGTGATCGTGGTGGACGACGAGGACCGCGAGAACGAGGGTGACCTGATCTTCGCGGCCGAGCACGCCACGCCCGAACTGCTGGCGTTCATGGTCCGCTACACGTCCGGCTACATCTGCGTGCCGATGACCGAGGACGAGGCGGACCGGCTCGACCTGCCGCCGATGTTCCACACCAACCAGGACCGTCGCGGCACCGCGTACGCGGTGACGGTCGACGCCCGCGAGGGCGTCAGCACCGGCATCTCGGCCGCCGACCGGGCGCACACGATCCGGCTGCTGGCCTCGGCCGACACGAGGCCGGACGACCTGTCGCGCCCCGGGCACGTCGTGCCGCTGCGGGCCAAGGCCGGCGGTGTGCTGCGCCGGCCCGGTCACACCGAGGCCGCGATCGACCTGTCGGTGCTCGCCGGCCTGCGCCCGGCCGGCGTGCTGTGCGAGATGGTCAACGACGACGGCACCATGATGCGGATGCCCGACCTGGAGAAGTTCGCCGTCGAGCACGACCTGGCGCTGATCAGCATCGCCGACCTGATCGCGTACCGGCGGCGCCACGAGCGGCAGGTCGAGCGGGTCGTCGAGACCCGGCTGCCGACCGAGCACGGCGACTTCACCGCGGTCGGCTTCCGCGGCGACGTGGACGGGGCCGAGCACGTCGCCCTGGTCTTCGGCGACCTCGGCGACGGCCAGGACGTGCTGGTCCGGGTCCACTCGGAGTGCCTGACCGGCGACGTCTTCGGCTCGGTGCGCTGCGACTGCGGGCCGCAGCTGGACGCGGCCCTCGACCGGGTGGCCGCGGCGGGGCGCGGGGTCGTGCTCTACATGCGCGGGCACGAGGGGCGCGGCATCGGGCTGCTGCACAAGCTGCAGGCGTACCAGCTGCAGGACCGGGGCCTGGACACCGTGGACGCGAACCTGGAGCTCGGCCTGCCCGCCGACGCCCGCGACTTCGGCACCGGCGCGCAGATTCTCTACGAGCTGGGCGTGCGCTCGATGCGGCTGCTCACCAACAACCCGGCGAAGCGGGCCGGGCTGGAGGGCTACGGCCTGACCGTGAGCGGGCGCGAGGCGATGCCGGTGCGCCTGCACCCGGAGAACGTGCGTTACCTGCGGACCAAGCGGGACCGGATGGGCCACCTGTTCGAGGCACTGGGCTGAATCCCCGGCGCCGCGACCGCGGCCGGGCGCAAGATTAGGCAAAAAGGGGGCAACAATGGCCGGTTTCGGTGATCCGCACCTGACCTCCGTCGACGCAGCCGGGCTCAAGCTCGGCATAGTCGGCTCGCGTTGGCACTCCGACCTGGTCGACCACATGGTCGAGCGTGCGCAGGCGGCCGCCAAGGCGTCCGGCGTCGCCGAGGTGATCGTGGCGCGGGTCGTCGGCTCGGTGGAGCTGCCCGTCGTGGCGCAGGCGATGGCCAAGCGCTGCGACGCGGTCGTCGCGCTCGGCGTGGTCATCCGCGGGGAGACGCCGCACTTCGACTACGTCAACGACGCGGTGACGATGGGCCTCACCCGGGTCTCGCTGGACGAGCGGACCCCGGTCGCGCACGGCGTGCTGACCGTGGAGAGCCTGGGCCAGGCGAAGGACCGCGCGGGTCTGGAGGACTCGATCGAGGACAAGGGCTGGCAGTCGACGATCGCCGTGCTCGACGCGGCGATCGCGATCCGCAACCTGGGCGGGTAACTGGCGATCTGGCCCCGTTGGTGCTTACGTGTGACGTCATGGCAACCTTCACGCGGGCGGGCGTCGCCGCGGTTGTCGCCGGCTGCCTTCTCGCGGGCTGTGACGGCGGCGGCGCCGACGGCGGGCCCGTCGTCGTCGCCACGAGCACCGCGGTCAGCACGCCGCGGTCGACGCCGGATCTCGGCGCCGGCGAGGAGATCGCCCGGGGCATCGACGTGCCGTGGGGGCTGGCGTTTCTGCCGGGCGGCGACGCCCTGGTCGCCGAGCGGGACACCGGCCGGGTGCTGCGGCTGACGCCCGGCGGCGGCGCGGCCCGCGAGGTGTACCGGGTGCCGGGCGTCAGGGCACGCGGTGAGGGCGGCCTGCTCGGCCTCGCCGTCTCGCCGGCCTTCGCGGACGACGGCCTGGTCTACGCCTATTTCACCGCGGCCCGGGACAACCACATCGTGCGGTTCCGGCTCGGCGGCGGGCCGCCCGAGGTGGTCTTCGACGGCATCGCCAAGGCCGGGAACCACAATGGCGGGCGGATCGCGTTCGGGCCCGACGGCATGCTCTATGTGGGCACCGGGGACGCCGGCGAGACCTCCCGGTCGCCGGACCCGGCGAGCCCCAACGGCAAGATCCTGCGTCTGACGCCGGACGGCGCGCCGGCGCCGGGCAACCCGGTGGCGGATTCGCCGGTGTACAGCCTGGGCCACCGCAACGTGCAGGGCCTGGCCTGGGACTCCGAGGGTCGGCTCTTCGCCACCGAGTTCGGGCAGAACGAACTCGACGAGGTGAACCTCATCCGGCCCGGTCACGACTACGGCTGGCCCGAGGTCGAGGGGACCGGCGACACCGACGGCGGGCGCTACACCAACCCGCTGCTCACCTGGTCGGTGCGCGACGCCTCGCCGTCCGGGATGGCGATCGCCGGTGACACCGCCTACGTCGCCGCCCTGCGCGGGGAGCGGCTGTGGACCGTTCCGTTGCGCGGTGACACCGTCGGCGCGCCGACGGCGGTGTTCGAGGAGCGCTACGGCCGGCTCCGTACCGTCGAGGTCGCCCCGGACGGCGCGCTCTGGCTGACCACCTCGAACACCGACGGCCGTGGGGACACCCGCGACGGCGACGACCGCATCCTGCGCTTCCCGGCGCGCTGAGCGGTTACAGCCGGCCGGCCTCGATGATCCGGGCCAGGAACTGCCGGGTCCGTGGCTCCGACGGGTCGCCGAGCACCCGGTCCGGCGGGCCCGCCTCCAGCACCCGGCCGCCGTCCAGGAAGACCACCTGGTCGGCGACCTGCCGGGCGAAGCCCATCTCGTGGGTGGCGAGCACCATCGTCATGCCGTCGTCCTTGAGGCCGCGGATCATCGTCAGCACCTCGCCGACGAGTTCCGGGTCGAGCGCCGAGGTGACCTCGTCGAGCAGCAGCAGCCGGGGGCTGTTGACCAGCGCGCGGACGATCGCGACCCGCTGCTGCTGGCCGCCGGAGAGCCGGTCGGGATAGCTGTCCGCCTTGTCGGCCAGCCCGACCCGGCCGAGCCACTCCATGGCCTGCTCCCTGACCTCGGCGGCGGCCCGCCGGTGCACCCGGCCGGGTGCCAGCGTGATGTTGCGCAGCACGGTCATGTGCGGGAAGAGGTTGTACGACTGGAACACCATGCCGATGCGCCGGCGCACCAGGTCCGGGTTGACCCGCGGGTCGGTGATGTCCTCGCCGTCGAGCCGGATCACCCCGTCGTCGATCTCGGTGAGCAGGTTGATGCAGCGCAGCAGCGTCGACTTGCCCGATCCGGAGGCGCCGATCAGCGCGACGACCCGGTGCTCGGCGACCTCGAGCGACAGGTCGTCGAGCACGACGCCGGCGCCGAAGGTCTTGCGGACGTGCTCGCAGGACAGCAGCATCAGGCCCCCGCGGACTGGCGGCGGGCCGCGCGCAGCGTGACCCAGTCGGTGACGGCGATCAGCGGCAGCGCGAGCAGCACGAAGAGCACGCCGGCCACGACGTACGGCGTGAAGTTGGCGTCCTGCGCGACGCCGATCTGCGCGGCGCGCACGGCGTCGATCGGGCCGGCCAGCGATACCAGCCCGACGTCCTTCTGCAGCGCCACCGTGTCGTTGAGCAGCGGTGGCGCCACCCGGCGGATCGCCTGCGGCAGCACCACGTGCCGCATCGTCTGCCGGTAGGTCAGCCCGAGCGAGCGGGCCGCGGCGAGCTGGCTCGGGTGCACCGACTCGATGCCGGCCCGGAAGACCTCGGCCAGGTACGCGCCGTACGTGATGATCAGCGCGGCCCCGCCGAGCACCAGCACCCCCGGGGTGCCCTGCAGCCGCAGGCCGGGCACGCCGAAGGCGGCCAGGTAGATCACGATGATCAGCGGCAGGCCCCGGAACGTGTACGTGTAGCCCGTCGCGAGCGCCCGCACCGGGAAGAAGACCGGGCCGCGCAGGGTACGCAGCGTCGCGATCAGCAGGCCGAGGGCCAGGGCCAGGACCGCACAGACGACCAGCAGCCGGATGTTGAGCCAGAGGCCCTCGAGGATGGCCGGCAGGTAGCGCCGGGCCACCTCGGGGTCGAAGAACGACTGCTTGACCCGGTCCCAGCCGGGCGCGCCGGTGATCGTGACCACCAGCAGCACGCCGACGACGGCGGTGGAGAGGGCCGCGAGCAGCACGGAGCGGATCGTCTGCCGTCGCCGGTAGGCGATCCGCCCGCGCTGGATCTCCGACGGCCGGTACAGCTCGGTGCTCACGACAGTTCGGGAGCACCGTTCGTGCCGGCCAGCCACTGCTTCTCGAGCACCGCGAGGGTGCCGTCCTGGCGCAACTGGTCGACGGCCTGTGAGACGCAGCCGGTCAGCGGCGAGTCGAGGTCGAGGACGAGACCGAACTGCTCCGGTACGCCCACCTGCGGCAACTGCCCGACGATCACGCCGTCGTCGAGCTCGGCGCCGGTCATGTAGAACGCGGTGGGCAGGTCGACCACGATGCCGTCGACCTGGCCGTTCTCCAGGGCCGCCTTGGCGTCGTCGTTGTTGTTGTAGACCAGTGGCTTGGTGTCCGGCTTGATCACATCGGTGATCGCCTGGTAGCTGGTGGTGCCGACCTGCGCGCCGAGCTTGGCCGTCTTGAGATCCGCGAGCGACTTCGCGGAAGCGATCTTCGAGCCCTTGGTCGTGATCACCGTCTGCCGGACCAGGTAGTACGGCGAGGAGAAGTCGACCGCCTTGCGCCGCTCGGGCGTGATCGAGAACTGGTTGATGTCGAAGTCGAACGTCTTCGGGCCCGGTGCGATGGCGTTGCTGAACGTCACCTGGGTCCACACGACGTTCTGCGCCGGGTAGCCGAGCCGCTCGGCGACCTGGTAGGCGACCGCCGACTCGAAGCCCTTGCCGTTGCCGGGCTTGTTGTCGGAGAACCACGGCTCGTACGCCGGGTTGTCGGTGCCGATCGTGAGCTTGCCGGCGGTCCGGGTGTCGAGGGCGCCGGCCGGGCAGGCGGAGCCGGAGGGTGAGGCGGAGGCGCCGGCCGAGGGCTTGCCCTCGTCGGCGGGCGCGCAGCCCGCGAGTGTGGTGAGGAGCACGGCCGCGCCGCCAACAGCGGCGATCGTGTATCTGCTGACCATGCAGGCGAGCCTAGGCCACGTCCCACTCATTGGGGTGGCCCGCCGCCATCCCATGATGAGCTGCCACAATCGTCTCCCGTGAAGACGTTCGAAGAGTTGTTCGCCGAGTTGCAGGCGAAGGCGGTGCAGCGGACCGAGGGTTCGTCCACCGTGGCGGCGCTGGACCGTGGCGTGCACTTCATCGGGAAGAAGGTCGTCGAGGAGGCGGCCGAGTCCTGGATGGCCGCCGAGCACGAGGGGCCGGAGCGCGCCGCCGAGGAGATCTCCCAGCTGCTCTACCAGGCGCAGGTCCTGATGATCGCCACCGGGCTCGAGCTGAAGGACGTATACCGACATCTCTGACGTGCCCTCCGCCTCAATCGAATCCGATCGAAGGAGCACGTCGATGCTGCGCATCGCCATTCCCAACAAAGGCACCCTTTCCGCACCGGCCGCGCAGATGCTGCGCGACGCCGGCTACCGCCAGCGCACCGATCCCAAGGAGCTCGTCTGCCGTGACGAGGCCAACAACGTCGAGTTCTTCTACCTGCGGCCGCGCGACATCGCCACGTACGTCGGCTCGGGTGATCTCGATCTCGGCGTGACCGGCCGGGACCTGCTCGTCGACTCCGGCGTGCCCGCGCGGGAGCTGCTCGACCTGGGCTTCGGCGGGGCCACGTTCCGCTGGGCCGCCCCGGCCGGCTCGCTCGCCTCCGCCACGGAGGTCGGCGGGCGGCGCATCGCCACCGCGTACCCGGGGGTGGTCGAGCGCTACCTCGACGAGCACGACCTCAAGGCCGAGGTGGTGCGCCTCGACGGCGCGGTGGAGAACGCCGTGCGCCTGGGCGTCGCCGACCTGATCGCCGACGTGGTGGAGACCGGCACCACGCTGCGTCAGGCCGGCCTGGTCACCGTCGGTGAGCCGATCATGCGCTCCTCGGCGATCCTGATCGGGCCCGAGCCGGCCGCGGACCCCGGCGCGTCCGCGCAGCTCATGCGGCGCCTGCAGGGCGTGCTGGTGGCCCGCGGCTACGTGATGCTCGCCTACGACGTGCGCGCCGACCTGCTGGAGAGCGCGACCGCGCTGACGCCGGGCATCGAGTCGCCGACGGTGTCGCCGCTGCACCGCGAGGGCTGGGTGGCGGTGCAGGCCATGGTCCGGCGCGACGACGTGCACCAGATCATGGACGAGCTCTACGATCTCGGCGCCCGGGCGATCCTGGTGACGGACATCTCGAACTGCCGGTTGTAGGGGGTGGGACAGTGGTGGACGTGAGTTCTACCGAGGCGACCGTGGTGTTCCGGCCCCGCCGCATCCGCTGGGTGGCCGGCGCGACGGCGGTCGCCGTCGTCGTGCTCTTCACCGTGCTCAGCTTCGGCCTGCACGGGTCGACCGGCGACACGATGGGCCGGTTCCAGCGCGGCGACCAGGGCGCGATGATCGGGCTGGGCGTGCTGATCGGGCTCGGCATCCTCGCCTTCACCCGCCCGCGGGTGATCGCGGACGCGGCGGGCGTGCAGGTCCGCAACGTGATCGGCGGCTACGAGCTGCCCTGGACCGCGGTGCGGGCGGTGCGCTTCGACCGCAACTCGCCGTGGGCGACGCTGGAGATGCTCGACGACGACACGGTCCCGGTCCATGCGCTCCAGGCCGTCGACAAGGAGTACGCGGTCGAGGGCGTTCGCGCACTTCGCGCCCTCCATTCGGCGGCGACGTCCTGAGCTGGTAGACTCCACCGGTAGTCGACCACGCCTGCGCGAATCTCCCTCGGGAGCCTCGGACAGGCGCGAAAGAGGAGCCCGCTGGTTCCCACCCAAGTCGCTTCTTGAGCGGCTGGGTCCGGTCAACCGCCCCGGAGTCATCCGGGTGTGGTGTGCGTCCTCATGGACGCCGATGACCGGTCGAGCGGGCCCTGGCATGCGTGCCGGGGCCTTCTGCTTTCCTGTCGCCCCGCATAAGAGGGCGAGGGGGCCGACCGACATTGGCAGTACTAGATCGTTCTGAGGAGGCCCCATCAGCGTCGAACCACGCGTGAACGAGCAGATCCGGGCGAGGGAAGTCCGCCTTGTCGGCCCTGAGGGTGAGCAGGTGGGCATCGTCCCGCTCGAGCGCGCCCTGCAGCTGGCCGCGGACGTCGACCTGGACCTGGTCGAGGTAGCGCCGATGGCGCGCCCGCCGGTGTGCAAGCTCATGGACTTCGGCAAGTTCAAGTACGAGAGTGCACTCAAGGCGCGCGAAGCCCGGCGCAACCAGCAACAGACCGTCATCAAGGAAATGAAGCTTCGGCCGAAGATCGACCCGCACGACTACGAGACCAAGAAGGGTCACGTTGTCCGGTTCCTCAAGGCGGGCGACAAGGTCAAGGTGACGATCATGTTCCGCGGTCGTGAGCAGAGCCGCCCCGAGCTGGGTTTCCGGCTCCTGCGCAGGCTCAGCGAAGAGATCTCGGAGCTGGGTTTCGTCGAGGCGAGTCCGAAGCAGGACGGCCGAAACATGATCATGGTGTTGGCACCGCACCGCGCCACCAAGGCCGCCGCCGCGGCCGTCATCGCCGCCAACGCGCGTCCGCCGCGCGAGCCGCGCGAGGGTGACGTCGTCGAGGCACCCCCGGCCGCCGCGCCGGTCGACAGCACCGCCGCCACTGCAGAGTAAGTAATTAAGGAAGAGGCGTTCTAAGTGCCGAAGATGAAGAGCCACACCGGCATGGGCAAGCGGGTGAAGGTCACCGGCAAGGGCAAGATCGTCCGGGAGCTGGCCGGTAAGCGCCACCTGCTGGAGGGCAAGTCCTCCCACGTCACGCGCCGGATGACCGGTACGGTCACGGTGGCCAAGGCCGACACCAAGCGAGTCAAGAAGATGCTGGGCCGCTGACGCGCGCGCCACACACGTTCCCCTGTTAGGAGTACCGAAATGGCACGCGTCAAGCGGGCAGTGAACGCCCAGAAGAAGCGCCGTACGCTGCTGGAGACCGCCAGCGGTTACCGCGGGCAGCGCTCGCGCCTGTACCGCAAGGCCAAGGAGCAGGTGCTGCACTCGATGCAGTACGCGTACCGTGACCGCCGTGACCGCAAGGGCGACTTCCGCCAGCTGTGGATCACGCGCATCAACGCGGGCGCGCGGGCCAACGGCCTGACCTACAACCGCCTGATCCAAGGCCTGAAGCTGGCCGGCGTCGAGGTGGACCGCAAGATCCTGGCCGACATGGCCGTCAACGACGCCGCCTCGTTCGCGGCGATCGTCGAGATCGCGCGGGCCGCCGTCGCGGCCGAGGGCACCGGCGGCGCCGCCGCGCAGGCTGCCTGAGCAACTCGTCGTCGGGGCGCCTTCCGGATTTCCGGAAGGCGCCCCGATGCTGTTCCCTCCCGGAGGAAACGTGACCTTCTCGCCCCGTACCCCGAGGGTCGTCGCCGCCCGGCGCCTGCAGCGCCGCCGCGACCGCGACCAGACCGGCCGCTTCCTGGCGGAGGGCCCGCAGGCCGTGCGGTCCGCCCTGGCCGCGGGGGTCGTCCTCGAGCTCTTCGGTACGGACGCGGCGCTGTCGCGGCACGCCGACCTGGCGGCGCAGGCGCCCGTGGTGTCCCCGGTCGACGAGCCGGGCCTCGCGGCGCTGGCCGAGACGGTCCAGCCGCAGGGCCTGGTCGCGGTCTGCGAGCAGATCGACGTGCCGCTGGCCGAGGCGCTGTCCAAGGGGCCGCGCCTGGTCGCGGTGGCCGCCGAGATCCGCGACCCCGGCAACGCCGGCACCATCCTGCGTACCGCCGACGCGGCCGGGGCGGGCGCGGTGATCTTCGCCGGCGACGCCGTCGACCCCTATAACGGCAAGTGCGTCCGGGCTTCGGCGGGCAGCCTCTTCCACCTGGACGTGGTCCGGACCCCGTTGGCGGTGGTCGACCAGCTGCGCGACTTCGGCCTGCAGGTCCTGGCCACCACCGGCACCGGCGACGCCGGCCTCGACGACCTGCTCGACGACGGCTCGCTGGCCCGCCCGACCGCCTGGCTCTTCGGCTCCGAGGCGCACGGCCTGCCCGCCGAGCTGCTCAGCGCCGCCGACCAGCGGGTCCGGGTGCCGATCTACGGCGGCGCCGAGAGCCTGAACCTGGCCGCCGCCGCGGCGGTCTGCCTGTACGCCTCGGCCCGCGCCCAGCGCTAGGGCTACCGCCCGGCGGTCCGGGAGATCTGCTCCAGGGTCCGGATGCCGGTGGCCATCGTGTGGGTTTCGCCGGCGGTCTGGGTGACCGTCCGGGTGACCTCGGCCACGGCGGCGGTCTGTTCCTCGATCGCGGCGGCGAGCGTGCTGTGGTGCGCCGACAGGGCGGTCATGCTTCCGGCGATCTCCGTGACCTGGGTGACCGCGACGTCGACCTGGGCGCGCACGTCGGTCAGGGTTCGGTTGATGGAGTCGGCGTTCGCGCCGGACTGGCGGGCCAGCTCCTTGACCTCGTTGGCCACGATCGCGAATCCCTTGCCACTCTCCCCGGCGCGGGCCGACTCGATCGTGGCGTTGAGCGCCAGCAGGTTCGTCTGCTCGGCGATGGACTGGATGATGTCGCTGGCGGCCATGATCTGCTCGCTCGACGCGGCCAGCGCCTTGATCACCGTGGCGGCGTCGTCGGCCTGCCGCACCACCGAGACCGTGACCTGCTCGGTGGACTGTGCCGTGCGCGAGAGGTCCTGGAGCGCGGAGGACATCTGCTCGGTCGCGGTGGCCGCGACGGTCGTGTTCTGGCTCACCTCGGCGGCCGACTGGGCCAGCACGGCCGCCTGCTCGGCGACCTGCTGCTGCAGGCGGGTCTGCTCGGCCACCCGCGCGGCGGCCAGCTCGGCCCGGTGCGCCTCGGCCTGCTGCTGCTCGGTCAGCGTACGCACCTGCAGCTCGCTGACCTCAGCCTGAGCCCGGGCGACCTGGGCGGCACTGTCGTCGAGCAGTCCGCGCAGCCAGTGCGTCGCGGCGCCCATCCCGGTCAGCACCAACCAGATCGCCACCGATCGCCAGACCGCGACCGAGGGTGGGGCCAGTTGCCACTGCGCCGCCAGGGTCAGCGCGCCCATGAGGGCGGACAGCGCCACCAGATCACGCCGCCCGAGGGCGAACCCGGCCCAGACCAGGCCGATGGCCGAGGACAGCAGGCCCATGTAGTAGGTGGCGGGAACGGTGACGGATCCGATACCGATCAGCACCACGCCGAGGTAGGCCATGGTCCGCAACGCCAGGGGTGGTACCCGGTCCCAGTTCACCCGCCAGGTGGCCGCCGCGATCGCACAGGCCGCCAGCGCCCGGATCAGCTGGAGACCCTGGTGCCCGTCGACATTGGACAGCGCGATCACCAGTCCGGCCAGGCCGGCGGGCAGGTACAGGCGGGGCAGCAACTTGCCGGAGATGGACCGGTCTTCCAGCGGACTACGTCGTCCCGGAGTGATGGCTTTGGCGCGAATCATGCCCTGCCCATCGACCGCACGCCGCTCAGCACTGAGGCACGCACCGGCGGTGTCCCACATTTTGGACCGCATGCCATCCGCGGGCCTGGCACCAATGAGGTTGCCGGCCGCGATATGCTGAGCCCATGCGCCGAGTGCTTCCGATGTTTATCCGGCCCGCTGGTCGCGGGCGCCGGGTCTGACACTCCTGCGCGAACTTTCCTGACCGGCGGGCGGCGGCCCAGCCGCGCCTCCGTACACTGCCCGATGGCTCATCCGGTGTGAGGGAGTTCGCCCGATCATGTCCTACCGCAACGATCCGTACGATCCGAAGCAGGCCGCCCTGCTCGCCCCCGAGGCACTCGAGGCCGCCGTCGCCGAGGCCGGGCAGGCCTTCGCCGGCGCGCCGGACCTCGACGCGCTCGGCGCGCTGAAGTCCGTTCACCTCGGCGACCGGTCACCGGTGTCGCTGGCCCGGCGCGAGATCGGTTCGCTGCCGCCGCACGCGAAGTCGGAGGCCGGCAAGCGCGTCAACGTGGCCCGGCAGTCCGTGCAGGGCGCGTACGACGCCCGGCTGGCCGAGCTGGAGCTCGAGCGCGCCGCCCGCGTCCTGGTCGAGGAGCGTGTCGACGTCTCGCTGCCCTGGGACCGGGCGCCGCGCGGCGCCCGGCACCCGCTGACGACGCTGATGGAGCACATGGGCGACCTGTTCGTCGGCATGGGCTACGACGTCGTGGAGAGCCCCGAGCTGGAGCTCGACTGGGTCAACTTCGACGCGCTCAACATCGGCCCCGACCACCCGGCCCGCGGGCTCATCGACACGTTCTACGTAGACCTGCCCGGCCTGGTGATGCGCACGCACACCTCGCCCGGCCAGGTGCGCACGATGCTGACCCGGCAGCCGCCGATCCGGGTGGTGTGCCCGGGCCGCGTCTACCGCACCGACGACCTGGACGCCACGCACAGCCCGGTGTTCCACCAGATCGAGGGCCTCGTCGTCGACGAGGGCATCACGATGGCGCACCTCAAGGGCACCCTCGACCACTTCGCCAGGGCGATGTTCGGCCCGGACGCCCGCACCCGGTGGCGCCCCAACCACTTCCCGTTCACCGAGCCGTCGGCCGAGTTCGACGTGTGGTTCGCGCAGCACCGCGACGGGCCGCGCTGGGTCGAGTGGGGCGGCTGCGGCATGGTCAACCCGCGGGTGCTCACGGCCTGCGGCGTCGACCCGGAGCGTTACTCGGGGTTCGCCTTCGGGATGGGCGTCGAGCGCACGCTGATGTTCCGCAACGGCGTAAGCGACATGCGCGACATGGTGGAGGGTGACGTCCGGTTCACCCGCAACTTCGGGATGGCGGTCTGATCATGAAGCTGTCTCTGTCCTGGATCCGCGAGTACGTGGACCTGCCGGCGGTGCTCTCCGCCGACGAGCTCGAGCGCAAGCTGGTCGACATCGGCATCGAGGTCGAGTCGATCGTCGACCAGGCCGCCACGGTCAAGGGCGACCTGGTCGTCGGCCGGGTGCTGGAGATCGAGGAGCTGACCGGTTTCAAGAAGCCGATCCGCTTCACCCGGGTGGACGTCGGCGCCGCCGCGCCGCAGGAGATCGTCTGCGGCGCGAGCAACTTCGCGGTCGGCGACCTGGTCGTGGTGATCCTGCCCGGCGGCGAGCTGCCCGGCGGGTTCAAGATCGGTGCGCGTAAGACCTACGGGCGCAACTCCAACGGCATGATCTGCTCGGCCGCGGAGCTCGGCCTGTCCGGCGACCACTCCGGCATCATCGTGCTGCCGCCGGACTCGGCGGCGACGGGCGCCGACGCCCGCCCGATCGTCGGGCTCGACGACGTGATCCTCGACCTGGAGATCACCCCCGACCGCGGGTACGAGATGAGCGTCCGCGGCGTGGCCCGCGAGCTGTCGCACGCCTACGAGTCGGCGTACACGGATCCGGGCGTGCGCGACGTGCCCGGCGCGACCCCCGAGCCGCCGCACCAGCTGCGGATCGACGACACGATCGGCTGCGACCGCTTCGCGGCGCGCGTGGTGCGGGGCATCGACCCGTCCGCGGCGTCGCCGGAGTGGATGCAGCGCCGGCTGATCACCGCCGGGATCCGCACGATCTCGCTGGCCGTCGACATCACCAACTACGTGATGCTCGAGCTCGGCCAGCCGATGCACGTCTTCGACCTCAACCTGGTGCGCGGCGGGCTGGTCGTACGCCGGGCCCGTACGGGGGAGAAGCTGACCACCCTGGACGGTGTCGCGCGGGTGCTCGACGCCGAGGACATGGTGATCTGCGACGACTCCGGGCCGATCTGCCTCGCCGCGGTCATGGGCGGCGAGACCACCGAGTTCCAGCCGGACACCGTGGACGTGCTGCTGGAGGCCGCGCACTGGGACCCGGTGATGGTGGGCCGCACGGCCCGCCGGCACAAGCTGTTCAGCGAGGCGGCGAAGCGCTGGGAGCGCGGCGTCGACCCGCAGCTGCCGCTGGTCGCCCTGCAGCGCGCCGTCGAGCTGCTCACCGCGCACGCCGGCGGCACCGTCGACGAGCGGGTGCTCGACCAGGACCACGTCGTCGCGCCCACCCCGGTGCTGCTCGACACCACGCTGCCGGCCCGGCGCATCGGCGTCGGCTACACGGTCGAGCAGGTGACCACGCTGCTCGGCCTGATCGGCTGTTCGGTGCGCGGCGTCGAGCCGCTCGAGGTGACCCCGCCGACCTGGCGCCCGGACCTGGTCGCCCCGATCGACCTGGTCGAGGAGGTGGCCCGGCTCGGCGGCTTCGACGTGATCCCGAGCGTCCTGCCGCCGACCCGCGGCGGCGGCGTCCTGACGCCGACGCAGCGCCGCCGGCGGATGGTCGGCCGGGCGATGGCCGAGAACGGCTACGTCGAGGTGCTGTCGTACCCGTTCATCGCGACGGGCGCGGCCGACGTGCTCGGGCTCGCCGCGGACGACCCGCGGCGCAGCGCGGTGCGGCTGACCAACCCGATCTCCGAGCAGGAGCCGCTGCTGCGCACGTCGCTGCTCGTCCCGCTGCTCGGCACGCTCAAGCGCAACCTGGGCCGCGGCGAGCGCGACCTGGCGCTGTACGAGACCGGCACGGTCTTCCTGCCGCACCTGACGGCGGTCGCGCCGCCGGTGCTCGGCGTGGACCACGGCCCGTCCGAGGAGGACTGGTCGGCGGCGAACGCGATCGTCCCCGAGCAGCCGTGGCACCTCGCCGCGGTACTGACCGGCGACGCGGCGCCGGCCGGCTGGTGGGGCGCGGGCCGCCCGGCGACCTGGTCGGACGCGATCGAGGCGGCGCGCATCGCGCTGTCGGCGGCCGGCCTGACCGCCGACCGGATCACGGTACGGGCGGCGGAGCACCCGCCGTGGCACCCGGGCCGGTGCGCGGCGATCGCGGTCGACGACACGGTCGTCGGGTACGCGGGCGAGCTGCACCCGAGCGTGGTCGCGGCGCTGGAGCTGCCGAGGCGCACCTGCGCGATGGAGCTCGACCTGGACGCGATCCCGGCGGCGCCGGTGACCCAGGCGATCCGGATCTCCACGTTCCCGGCGGCGCTGATCGACGTGGCGCTGGTGGTCGACGCGGCGGTGCCGGCGGCCGAGGTCGAGGCGGCGCTGGTCGCGGGCGCGGGCGAGCTGCTGGAATCGGTGCGGCTCTTCGACGTCTACGCCTCGGAGCAGCTCGGCGCGGGGCTGAAGAGCCTGGCGTACAAGCTGACGTTCCGCGCGCCGGACCGGACGCTGACGGTCGAGGAGGCCGTCGCGGCCCGGGACGCGGCGGTGGCGCTGGCGTCGTCGCGGGTGGGAGCCACGCTCCGCGGCGCCTGATCCACTCGAAGGCGGCCGGGTCCCTCAGCCGGGACCCGGCCGCTTTCCTATCGGCGGGCGCGGATGATCGCGGCGTGCATGCTCTCGGCGTACGCGCTGGTGAACTCGACGCTGACGTCGGTGAAGCCGGCCGTGGCGAGGCCGTCGAGGTATTCGGCCCGGGACAGTGCGCCGGCGATGCAGGACGACCAGTCGCCGACGACGCCGCGCTGCTCGGGGGTGAGGTGGTCCTCGGCGACCACGTCGGAGATCCCGATCCGCCCGCCGGGGCGCAGCACCCGGTGCATCTCGGCGAAGACCGACGCCTTGTCGGCGGACAGGTTGATCACGCAGTTGGAGATGATCACGTCGACGGAGCCGTCGGGTAGCGGGATCTCCTCGATGTGGCCCTTGTGGAACTCGACGTTGGTGGCGCCGGCCTCGGCGGCGTTGCGGCGCGCCAGCTCCAGCATCTCGTCGGTCATGTCCAGGCCGTGCGCCCGGCCGGTCGGCCCCACCCGGCGCGCGGACAGCAGCACGTCGATGCCGCCGCCGGAGCCCAGGTCGAGGACCGTCTCGCCGGGATTGAGGTCGGCGACCCGCAGCGGGTTTCCGCAGCCCAGGCTGGCCCGCAGCGCCGCCTCGGGCAGTTCGCCGCGCTCTTGGGCGCCGTAGAGCTCCTCGTTGCCGCACTCGGCGCCCTCGGCGGCGCGGGTGGCGGCGTCGGCGTAGCGGGCGCGGACCTGCTCCCGGATCGACGCGCCGTCGCCGTCGCCGCCGCCGCCGGTGGCGGTGGCGGTGGCGGTGCCGCAGCAGGTCGCGCCGGCGGCGACGGCCTCGGCCTTGGCCGCGCTCGCGCAGCAGGCCCCCTCGGCTTATGTCGATGATCGCCTCGGCGCCGGGCGGGGAGATCTGCGTCTGCGACCTGACCCCCGCGTTCGAGGTGTCCGGCTCGACCATCTCGCACCATCTCAAGACCCTGCGCGAGGCCGGCCTGGTCGACGCCGAGCGCCGCGCGAGCTGGGTCTACTACCGGCCCCGGCCGGAGCTCATGCGCCGGCTCGCCACGCTGCTCACCGTTCCCTGAGGCCAGTTGCGGGCGCTCGTGCCGGCCATGCTCGACCTCATCTCGCGCGAACCGGCGGCGTGGAGCGTCACGCGGTTGACCCGCGAGCTGTCGGCCGACCCCGATCTGTCGGCGGAGATCGCCAAGGTTCCCGCCGAGTGGATCGCGTTCATCGCCGATCTGGTCCGGCGTGGTCAGGCCGACGGTGGCCTGCGCGCCGGCCTGGAGCCCGAGCTGGTCGCTTCCGTGCTGGTAGGGGCCTTCGACGGGTTGAAGGACCTGACCGACGTACTGGAGCCCGGTGGTGACGTGGCGGCGTTCGCCGACCGGGTGCGGACCCTGCTCGCCATCGTGGAGCTCGCACTGTTCACCCCGGCCTGACCGCTCGAACCTCACTCCAGGAGTAGCCCATGGAACTCAACGGACAGACCGCCCTGATCACCGGGGCCTCGAGCGGCATCGGCGCCGAGTACGCGCGGCAGTTCGCGGCCCGTGGCGCCGACCTCGTGCTGGTCGCCCGCAGCGAGGACGCGATGCAGCGGCTGGCCGGCGAACTGCGCGGCGCACACGGCCGCCGGGTCGAAGTCCTATCCGTCGACCTCGCCGAACCCGGCGCCGCCGACCTGGTGGCCGAGCGGGTGGCCGCGCTCGGGATCGACATCGACCTGCTGGTCAACAACGCGGGCTTCGGGATGCACGGCGACTTCATCGGCGCCGACGCCGGCCGGATCACCGCGCAGATCCAGCTCAACTGCGTCGCGCTGGTCGACCTGACGCGGCGATTCCTGCCCGGCATGGCGGCCCGGGGGCGGGGCGCGATCGTCAATGTCGCGAGCACGGCCGCGTTCCAGCCGCTGCCGCACATGGCGGTCTACGGTGCGACGAAAGCCTTCGTGCTGTCGTTCAGCGAGGCGTTGTATGCCGAGGCCAGGCCCGCCGGGGTCAAGGTTCTGGCGATCTGCCCGGGCGCGACGCGGACACCGTTCTTCGACGTGGCCGGGGAGGACGCGGCGGTCGGCCGGAAGCGCACCCCGCAACAGGTGGTGGCGACGACCCTGTCGGCCCTGCGGCGAAGCCGGCCGAGCCGGGTCGACGGCCTGGCCAACGCGCTGGTCGCGGTGGTGACCAGATGGGCGCCGCGGCGCGTGGTGATCGCGCTGGCCGGTCGTCTGACCGCACCGAGCGTCAACGCGGTGGGGTGAGACCGGAACGGCTGAGCTCAGCTCGACGGGCGGGGTGCTGCCACCGGGCTGCGGTGGCCGGTGCGATCCAGTGCCCGTACCCCGAAGAAGACGTTGTCCTTCGACAGGTCGATCGTCACCGTGGTCACGTTCCCCACCGCCAGCACGTTGGTCCAGTCGGGTGCGGTCGTCTCGCGCCAGAGCACCTCGTAGCCCGCCAGGTCCGCCGCCGTCGACGCCGTCCAGCGCAGCGTGGTCGCGTTGGTCAGCTGGGTCGTGTCGATCACCACGCCCTTCGGCGTGCCCGGCGCCTGCGCCAGCGACCACAGCACCGCCCCGTTCACCCGGGCCACCCGGGCGATGTAGGCGAAGTCGCAGAACTCGACCAGGTCGCCGTACTGGATGCCGTTCTCGACGCGGACGTCCTGGTGCTCGTGCGCGAAGTTCTCGCGCGGCTCGGTGAAGCGGGCCGCCGGGTAGCCGCGGAGCAGGAACGAGATGTGGTCGCTGCCGCGCAGGTAGCGGTCGCGCCGCCAGACGACGCGGATCTTCATCCCGGTCTGCGGGTTCTCCGCGACGTCCTTCGCGAAGCGGCCCAGCTGCCGCGACGCGCCGTCGTTCTCGCCTCCGACGGACCTGCGGACGTTGGCCTCCGCGGCGGTCTCGGCGGTGGGCACGCCCTCGACGAACAGCCGCACCGTCCGCGAGTCGGGTGCCGTGCCGTCGTGCGCGTCGCCGGTGCCGACGATGTCGTTGCTGAACATGGCCTGCACGTCGGCGCCCGCGTCCCGGAAGCTCTGCGCCAGATGGTCGGAGCCGTAGAGGCCCTGCTCCTCGCCCGCGACGGCGGCGAAGACGATGGTCGCCTCGGTGTGCCGGGTGGCCATCACCCGGGCCAGCTCCATGATCACCGCGACGCCGGACGCGTCGTCGTCGGCGCCGGGCGCGTCGCTGGTGGCGTCCATGACGTCGGTGACCCGCGAGTCGTAGTGGCCGGTCACCACGTACACCCGGTCGGGTTCGGCGTCACCGCGCAGGGTGGCGACGACGTTGGTGATCCGGGTCGGCACGGGTACGCGCGGCGACACCGGCTGGATGAAGGACTGCAGCTCGACGGTCATCCGGCCGCCCGAGGCGGCGGCGTACGCGCTGAGCCGCTCGAAGATCCAGTCCCGCGCCGCGCCGATGCCCCGGGCGGGATCGTCCTGGGTGGACAGGGTGTGCCGGGTGCCGAAGGCGGCGAGCCGGGCCACGGTGGCGCCGATCCGGTGCGGATCGATCTCGCGGAGCATCGCCTTGAGGTCGGCGCCGGGCGTCTGTCCGCGGGGGCCGCGGCCGGCGGCCTGTGCGCGGCCGCCGCCGAGCATCGGGGTCGCGGCGGCGGCCGCCGAGACCGACAGGAACGCGCGTCGCGAGGACGTGGGCCTTTCGCGCTGGTCCGTCATGCCACGATGCTTCTCCAACCGTGGGCACATGTCCATGCCCATCGATGTCGAATCTCGGCGGTCAGCCCCCGTTGACCGGACGGAACGGCGCCGGCTTCATAACCCTCGGCGACTCCCGCGAAGGTGCCGGCAGGTTGTCCATCATGGTCCGGCCGATCTTCGCGTGCGCCTGCACCGCCGGGTGGGTCGCGCCGTAGTTCTCCGGCTCGTCGAGGCCCTCGGCGAACATCGCGTACGTCAGCACCGGCGCGCCCTGCGTGTCGAACATGATGCCGGCCTCGTGCCGCGACTCGCCGAGGGTGTTGAAGTCGGCGCCGTACTTCGTCGCGACCCGCTGGCGCTCGCCCGACGACATCACCCGCCGCACGCCGTCGTGGTAGCCGTTGAGCCAGCGGGTGATGCTCAGCAGGAAGTCGCAGGAGGCTTCCGCGAGCAGCGTCCGGTTGCCGAGCCGCCAGAGCAGGTCGTGCATCTCGCGCGGGGTGGTGGTGCCGAGGAAGAACCGGTTCGGGTTGGCGACCGGCTCGACCCGGGTGTGCACGAAGCCCTTGGCCGCGAGGATCTCGTTGATCTCCAGGGCCGGCACGACGCGGCCGCACATGCGCACTGCGGTGTTGTCGGAGACCAGCAGCATCGCGGTGAGGAAGTTGGCGACCGTGATGTCGTCGCCCCAGACCCGGTGCAGGTGGTAGATCCCCGAGCCGCCGAGGATGATGCTCGCCGGCAGGTCGAGCTTGGTGCCCAGGGTCAGCTCGCCCCGGTCGATCTTGTCCATGACCGCGGTGGCCACGGCCAGCTTCTGCACGCTGTAGCCCTGGGTGACGTGGTCGGCGTCGTCCTCGACGATCGGCCGGAGCGCGCCGGCCGGGTCGACGGCGGCGATGTGCGTGTGCCACACGCCGCCGGCCTTGACCTTCTCCCGGCCGTAGACCTTCCTGATGCGCGCCGGGCCGGAGCCGGACGCCTCGGCGGGCGAGCTCATGCTGACGATCGCGGCCGCGGCCGCACCCAGGCCGAGCGCCGCGCGACGGGACACATTGGATGACATCGTTCTCCCCCAGTGGACGGTCGAGTGGAAGGTACAACACGCCCGCTCATGATCGGAGATAGCGCAGCACGGCCAGGACGCGCCGGTGGTCGGTGCGCGCCTGCGGCAGGTCCAGCTTGGTGAAGATGGCCGTGACGTGCTTCTCGACGCTGCGCTCGACCACGTGCAGCGCGTCCGCGATGGCCACGTTCGAGCGCCCCTCGGCGAGCAGGCCGAGGATCTCCCGCTCCCGCCCGGTGAGCCGGGCCAGGCCGGCGTCGACGGCCGGCGCGGCGAGCAGCTGCCGGACCACCTCCGGGTCCAGGGCCGTCCCGCCGGCGGCGACCCGCCCCAGCGCGCCGACGAACTCGTCCGTGCTCACGATCCGGTCCTTGAGCAGGTAACCGACGCCGCCGACGTGCTCGGAGAGCAGCTGCCGCGCGTAGCTGGTCTCGACCCACTGCGAGAAGACCAGGACACCGACCTTCGGGTACGCGGACCGGATGGTCAGCGCCGCCCGCAGCCCCTCGTCGGTGTGCGTGGGCGGCATCCGCACGTCGACCACGGCGGCATCCGGCGGATCCTCGGCGACCGCGGCGAGCAGCGCGCCGGCGTCGGCGACCGCGGCGGACACCTCGATGCCGTGCTCGCCGAGCAGCAGCGCGATGCCGTCGCGCAGCAGGGCGTTGTCCTCGGCGATCACCACACGCATCTCAGGCCTCCACGGGCAGGGTCATGGTCACGGTGGTCGGGCCGCCCGGCGGCGAGTCGACGGTCAGGGTGCCGTCCAGCGCGGACGCCCGGCGCGCGAGGCCCGCGAGCCCCGTACCGGTGGAGTCGATCCTCGCACCGCCGCGCCCGTCGTCGGTGACCGTGAGCAGCAGCCGGGTCTGGTCCGTGCGCAGGTCGATGCGGACCCGGCTCGCCCGCCCGTGCCGCGCGACGTTGGTGAGCAGCTCGGCGACCGCGAAGTACAGCGCGGAGGCGGTCGCGTCCGGCGGCCGCGCGGCCAGCGCGACGGTGACCTCGGCCGGGACGGCGCTGCGGCCCGCGAGGGTGGCCAGCGCCACCTCGAGGCCGTCGTCGAGCGCGGGCGGGTGCATGCCGCGGACGATGTCGCGCAGCTCGGCGAGCGCCTCGGTGACCGTGCCCCGGGCGTCGGTGGCCAACGCGCGCACGGCCTCCTCGGTGCTGCGGTGCTCGATCCGCGACAGCGCGACGCCGAGGGTGACCAGCCGGGCCTGGGTGCCGTCGTGCAGGTCGCGCTCGATGCGGCGCAGCAGCGCCGCCGCGTCGGCCTGCAGGGCGGCCCGGCCGGCCTCCAGCTCGGCGATGCGCCGCTGTGACCGGCTGGGGTGCAGCAGCGTCCGGACCAGGACGCCGTCGGTCCAGACGACCAGCCGCAGCCACCACGGCACGGCGAGCAGGAGCAGCGCGCCCGCCGGTGCGACCAGCCAGGTGCCCGCCCAGGTGTCGGCGTCGAACGCGCCGAGACCGGTCGGCGTCACGAACCACCACAGCGGATACGTGAGCGCCGAGCCCCCGGCGATCAGGCCGAGCGCCGCCGGGTACACGCCGACGAGCGTGAGCGGCCAGCGGGCGAGGCAGTAGCCGAGCGACCGCCAGGCCGCCGGGTCCCGCAGCAGCGCCAGCGAACGCTGCCAGAGCGTGCCGGCCGGCAGCGGCGGCGGGTCGTCCCACCGCCGGCCGAGGAACCAGTGGGCGTGGCCGCGGAACCAGCGCGGGATGTGCCGGGCCAGGGCCAGCACCCCGACCAGGATCGGCAGGCCGAGGGGCACCGTCGAGGACAACACCGCGACGATGCTGAGCAACCCGAGCACGAACGGGGGCGCCGCGACCAGCACCCCGGTGATCAGGTAGCCGAACTCGCGCCAGGTGCGCGCCGTCAGCCAGGCCCGCAGGATGATCACCCGGCCACCGCCGGCGTTGTACCCCGTCACAGCCCGAGCCTCGCAGAAGAGCGCCGCCGCGGTCAGCCCGGCAGGCCCGCCGGGCTCTGGTGCGGGAAACCGAACCTCAGCCGTTCGCGAGCGCGGCGCCGACGCCGGGCTCGAGCGGGCCGAGGAAGACCGGGTCGCGGCCCGAGACCACGTCGAACAGGGCCTTGACCACCGCGCCGCGCTCGCGGACGACGCACTTGCGCCACGGCGCGGTGTAGATGCGCACGGTGTCGTCGCCGACGCCGCTGGCGTCGACACCGAGGCGCCGGCACAGTGCCACCGCCCGGTCGATGTGGTAGCTCTGCGTCACCACGATCGCCGAGTCGACCCCGAAGACCTCCTTGGCCCGGGCGCACGAGTCGTAGGTGTCGAAACCGGCGTGGTCCAGCACCACCCGGTGGCTCGGCACGCCGCGATCGATCAGCCACCGGAACATCGCGCCGGGCTCGTTGTAGCCCCAGTCCATGTGGTCGCCGGAGACGAGGATCGCCTGGACCTTGCCCGCGGCCAGCAGCTGCCGGGCGATCTCGAGCCGGGCGGCGAGGAACGGCGACGGGCTGCCGTCGGGGTAGACCTCGGAGCCGAGCACGAGCGCGACCGGTGCGGCCGGGACGTCCGCGACGCCGTACACGTGGCCGGAGGCCTCCGCGCGCACCCAGAGGTCGCCGGTCGCCATGGCGAGCACCGCCGCGGCGACGCCGAGTGCGCCCGCCATGACGGCACGTCGGAGCCACGTTCTGAACCTGAGCATGTGGGTAACCCTGTCAGGCCGCGTCAACCCGCCAGGTGTGCTCGGGCTCGTAACCCAGGACCCGGCGGGCCTTGTCGATCGACAGCAGCGTCTCGTGCTCCCCGAGCTCCCTGGTCACCGGTACGCCGGGGAAGACCTCGGCCGCCAGCGACGCACTGGAGCGGCTCATCACCGTGTCGGCGTTGGCGATCACGAAGACGTCCATGCCGCGCGCCTCGTGCGCCAGCGCCCGGCGGACGGCCTGTGCGCCGTCGCGCGCGTCGATGTAGCCCCACAGGTTCCAGCTGCGGGCCCGCGGATCCGCGTCGAACGACGGGAACTCGGCGTAGTCCTGCGGGTCCATGACGTTGGAGAACCGCAGGCCGATCATCTTGAGCTCGGGGTCCCACCGGCAGAACTGCGCGGCCATCTGCTCCTCGAGGTGCTTGACCAGCGAGTACGTCGACTCCGGCCGGGCGGCGTACGCCTCGTCGACCGGGATGTACGGCGGCGGCGCGGCGAACGGCAGGCCGAGCACGGTCTCGCTGGACGCCCACACCACGTTGGTGATCCCGGCCAGCCGCGCCGCCGAGAAGACGTTGTAGGTGGCGGTGATGTTGTGGTGGAACGTCGCCGCGTTCGGGATGAGCCCGGGCGCGGGGATCGCGGCCAGGTGCACGACGGCGTCGATCCGGTCGTACCGGTCGTCGATGCGGGTGAGCGCCTCGACGGTCTGCCCGTAGTCGGTCAGGTCGATGCGCAGCGCCGGCCGCGGCGCGGCGACGTCCAGGTTGACCACCTCGTCGCCGTGCGCGACCAGGTCTGCGACCACGGCGCGCCCCAGCTTGCCGCTTCCGCCGGTGACCGCGATCCGGGCCATGCCGATCCTCCTCCGCCGAGCCTGCTGAGCAGTATGCCCCGCGTCAGCCGATCCGGAAGCGGGCGCGGATCAGGCTCTCCGGTCGCGAGTCCGGGCCGACCAGCAGGTCGAAGTCGCCGGGCTCCACGACCCGGCGGGCGTCGGCGGTGACCAGGGAGCAGTCGGCGGCCGGCACCTCGATCTGCACTGTCACGCTCTCCCCGGGCGCCACCAGCACCTGCCGGTACGCCTTCAGCTCCCGGTCCGCCCAGGTGACGCTGGTGACCAGGTCGCTGACGTACGCCTGCACGGTCTCCAGCGCCGGCCGGGTGCCGGTGTTGGTCAGCCGCACGCTCGCCCGCACGACGCCCGCCGCGCTGACCTCGGGTTCGGCGATGCGCAGGTCCGCGTACTCGATGGTGGTGTAGCTCAGGCCCTGGCCGAACGCGAAGAGCGGGTCCTGGGTGAGGTCGGCGTAGCGGGTGCCGTGCTGGCCGCGTACCTGGTTGTAGTAGACCGGCTGCTGGCCGACGTGCCGGGCGGCGGAGATCGGCAGCCGGCCGGTCGGCTCGATGAGGCCGAGCAGCAGCTCGGCCAGGGCCCGGCCGCCGCGCATGCCCGGGTTGAACGCCTGCACGATCGCGGCGGCGCCCAGCGCGGACGGCGGCAGCGCGGCCGGCTTGGAGTTCAGCAGCACCAGCACCACCGGGGTGCCGGTGCCGGCGAGCGCGTCGAGCAACGCGATCTGGCCGCCCTGCAGGTCCAGCGTGGCGGTGGACTTGCTCTCGCCGGTCAGCGCGACGGTGTCGCCGACGACCACGACCGCGTAGTCGGCGGCCCGGGCGACCGCGACGGCCTCGGCGATCAGCGCCGGGTCGGCGGTGGCCGGCTCGGAGATCGGCGGCCGGGGCTGCCCGTCGGGGTAGGCGGCGCCGGCGGGGTCGGGCACCAGGCGCTCGATCTCGGCGCCGAGCGCGGTGGTGATGTTCCAGCCGGCCGGCGCGACGGCCCGGAAGCCGTCCAGCACGGTCTCGATCAGCTCGCGGGGCTGGCCGTCGGGCATCCAGTCGACCTGGCCGGACGCGCCGGCCCAGTCGCCGAGCTGGGACTGCGGTGCGTCGGCGTTCGGGCCGATGACCGCGATGGTCCGGGCCGCGCCCGCGCCGGTCGCCCGGCCGTCGTCGCCCGGCGTCAGGCCGCCGGCCAGCGGCAGCGTGCCGTCGTTGGTCAGCAGCACCAGCGAGCGGCGGGCCACCTCGAGGTTGAGCGCGGCGTGGTCGGGGTGGCCGATGACGGCGGCCTGCCGGGCGGCGTCGGGCGCCCGCGGGTTCTCGAAGAGCCCGAGCTCGAACTTGAGCCGCAGGATCCGCCGGACCGCGGCGTCGATCTCCTCCTCGGCGATCAGGCCCCGCTCGACGGCGGTCTGCGCGCCCTCGAAGAAGCCCGGGGTGGTCATCACCAGGTCGTTGCCCGCGCGCACCGCCCGCGCCGCGGCGTCGACCAGGTCGGCGCAGACCTGCTGCTCCCAGACCATCCGGCCGACGTTGTCCCAGTCGGTGACCAGGGTGCCGGTGAAGCCCCACTCCTGCTTGAGGACGTCGTGCAGCAGCCACCGGTTCAGGGTGATCGGCACGCCGTCCATCGACTGGTAGCCGAGCATGAACGTGCGGCAGCCCTCGCGGGCGACCCGCTCGAACGGCGGCAGGAACCAGGACCGCAGCTTGCGCCGGCTCAGGTCGGCCTCGCTGGCGTCGCGCCCGCCCTGGGTCTCGGAGTAGCCGGCGAAGTGCTTGGCCGACGCCAGGATCGCGGTCGGGTCGTCGAGGCCGCGGCCCTGGTAGCCGCGGACCATCGCGGCGCCGAGCTCGCCGATCAGGAACGGGTCCTCGCCGAAGGTCTCGTCCAGGCGGCCCCAGCGCAGGTCGCGCGCGATGCACAGGACGGGGGAGAAGGTCCAGTGGATGCCGGTCGCGGAGACCTCGACGGCGGTGACCCGGGCGACCCGCTCGACCAGCTCCGCGTCCCAGCTCGCGGCCATCGCGAGCTGGGTGGGGAAGACGGTGGCGCCGGGCCAGAAGCCGTGCCCGTGTATGCAGTCCTCGGCGGTGATCAGCGGGATGCCGAGCCGGGTGCCGGCGGCCAGGTCGACGGCCTCGAGCATGCGCTTCGGCGAGGCGTGCAGGATCGAGCCCGCAAGCCGGGTGCTGACCGAGTCCTTGAGATCCTGCCGCGCGTCGAGCTGGAGCATCTGGCCGACCTTCTCGGCCAGGTTCATCCGGCCCAGTAGATCGTCGACGCGCTGCTCAACGGACAGGCTGGGATCACGGTACGGGTCGTCAGCGGCCACGAGTCTCCTCCGGATCGACCGCGCGACACACGGTCCTCGAGCGCAACACATCGGTAAGCGTTCGGAAGTGTCGCACAAGCCGGAACCGGTACCGGCGCCCGCAGGGGTCGGATCTTTGGTCAATCAGTACCGGAACCGGATCGAACAGGAGCGAATTTGTGCGTTCCACTCGATCGGGTGACTGCATAAATATATAAAGTTGCCGCATGGCTATGCGCGTTGATACGGTTCGCTGCATAGTCATGCGGAGGTAAGAATGGGAATCAGGGTCGCCGTCGCCGGGGCGAGCGGGTATGCCGGGGGCGAGTTGCTGCGCCTGATCGCCGGGCATCCCGAGCTCGACCTCGTCGCCGCCACCGCGCACAGCAGCGCGGGCAAGCCCGTGTCCGCCGTACACCCGCAGCTCGCGGGCCTGGATCTGGTCCTCGGCGGCAGCGCGGCCGCGCTGACCGACGCCGATCTGGTCTTTCTCGCGCTGCCGCACGGGCAGTCGGCGGCCGTCGCCGCGCAGCTGCCCGGCGGGGTGAAGATCGTCGACCTGGGCGCCGACTTCCGGCTGCGGGACGCCGCCGCGTGGGACCGCTACTACGGCGGCCCGCACGCCGGCACCTGGACCTACGGCCTGCCGGAGCTGCCGGGGCAGCGGGCCGCGATCGCCGCGAGCGGCCGGGTGGCGAGCACCGGCTGCTACGCGGCCACGATCACCCTCGCGCTGGCCCCGCTGATCGCCGCGGGCGCCGCCGACCCGGCCGACGTCGTGGTCGTCGCCGCCTCCGGCACGTCCGGCGCGGGCCGCTCGGCGAAGGTGAACCTGCTCGCCAGCGAGGTCATGGGCGACCTGTCGCCCTACAAGGTCGGCGCGCACCAGCACGTTCCCGAGATCAAGCAGGCCAGCGGCGCCACCTCGCTGTCGATGACCCCGGTGCTCGCGCCGATGCCGCGCGGCATCCTCGCGACGGTCACCGCGCGGCCGCTCGGCGACGCCGACCCCCGCGAGGTGCTGGCCGCCGCCTACGCCGACGAGCCGTTCGTGCACGTCCTGCCGGCCGGCGTCTGGCCGCGCACCGCCGCGACCGCCGGCTCCAACTCCTGCCACCTGCAGGCCACCCTCGACGTCGACTCCGGCCGGATCGTCGTCGTCAGCGCGCTGGACAACCTCGGCAAGGGCGCCGCCGGCCAGGCCGTGCAGTGCGCCAACCTCATGCTCGGCCTGCCGGAGACGACGGGCCTCTCGGTATTCGGAGTCGCGCCATGACCGTCACCACCCCCAAGGGATTCCGGGCCAGCGGCGTCGCCGCCGGGCTCAAGAGCGACGGCGGGCTCGACGTCGCGCTCGTCGTCAACGACGGGCCGGATGCCACCGTGGCCGGCGTCTTCACCGCCAACCGGGTCAAGGCCGCGCCCGTCATGTGGAGCCAGCAGGTCCTCAAGGGCGGCGTGGTGCGGGCCGTGGTGCTCAACTCGGGCGGCGCCAACGCCTGCACCGGCACGCAGGGCTTCCGGGACACCCACGCGACCGCCGAGCACACCGCGACCGTGCTGCGCGGCGGCGCCAGGCCGCTGCTCGTCGGGCCCGGCGACATCGCGGTCTGCTCCACCGGCCTGATCGGCGAGCTGCTGCCGATGGACAAGCTGCTGCCCGGGGTGAACGCCGCGGTCAAGGCGCTCGACACCGGCGGCGGCGCGGACGCCGCGACCGCGATCATGACCACCGACACGGTGTCCAAGAACGCGGTGTTCCAGGGCGACGGCTGGTCGATCGGCGGGATGGCCAAGGGCGCGGGCATGCTCGCGCCCGCCCTGGCCACGATGCTGGTCGTGCTGACCACCGACGCGGTGGCCGGCTCCGAGTCGCTGGACATCGCGCTGCGCGAGGCCACCCGGCTCACCTTCGACCGGATCGACGCGGACGGCTGCATGTCCACCAACGACACGGTGCTGCTGCTGGCCAGCGGCGCCTCCGACCGCCAGCCCACCCAGCAGGAGCTGACCGCGGCGGTCACCGCCGTCTGCCACGACCTGGCGCAGCAGCTCATCGCCGACGCCGAGGGCGCGACCAAGCACGTCGCCATCGAGGTGCTCGGCGCCGAGAGCGAGCGCGACGCGGTCGAGGTCGGCCGCACCGTCGCCGGCAACAACCTGGTCAAGACGGCGCTGTTCGGCAACGACCCGAACTGGGGCCGGATCCTGGCCGCGGTCGGCACCACGCAGGCGGCGTTCGCCCCGGACCGCGTCGACGTCGCCGTCAACGGCGTGTGGGTGTGCCGCGGCGGCGCGGCGGCCGAGGACCGCTCCAAGGTGGACCTGACCGGCCGGGACGTCACCATCACCGTGCACCTGCACGAGGGCGAGATGTCCGCGACCATCTGGACCACCGACCTGTCGCACGCCTACGTGCACGAGAACTCGGCGTACTCGTCGTGACCCCGAACGAGAAGGCCGCGACGCTGATCGAGGCGCTGCCGTGGCTGGAGCGGTTCCACGGCAGCACCGTCGTCATCAAGTACGGCGGCAACGCGATGATCGACCCGGAGCTGCAGCGGGCGTTCGCCGCCGACATGGTCTTCCTGCGCTACGCGGGGATCCGGCCGGTCGTCGTGCACGGCGGCGGGCCGCAGATCTCGTCGATGCTGGGCCGGCTCGGCATCGAGAGCGAGTTCCGCGGCGGCCTGCGGGTCACCACGCCCGAGGCGATGGACGTCGTCCGGATGGTCCTGGTCGGCCAGGTCGGCCGGGAGCTGGTCGGGCTGATCAACGAGCACGGCCCGTTCGCCGTCGGGCTGTCCGGCGAGGACGCCCGGCTCTTCACCGCCGTGCGCCGGCACGCGGTCGTCGACGGTGAGCCGGTCGACATCGGCCAGGTCGGCGACGTCGGGCACGTCGACACCTCGGCCGTCGACGACCTGATCGCCGCCGGGCGCATCCCGGTCGTCGCCTCCGTCGCGCCGGACGCCGACGGGGTCGTGCACAACGTCAACGCCGACACCGCCGCGGCCGCCCTGGCCGTCGCGCTCGGCGCCCGCAAGCTGGTCGTGCTCACCGACGTGCCCGGCCTCTACACGAACTGGCCCGACACCGACACGCTCACCTCGCAGATCGACACCGACGCCCTGGCGAAGCTGCTGCCCAGCCTCCAGTCCGGCATGGTGCCGAAGATGGAGGCGTGCCTGCGCGCGGTGCAGGGCGGCGTGCCCGCCGCGCACGTGGTCGACGGCCGGGTACCGCACTCGACGCTGCTCGAAGTTTTCACCTCGGAGGGATTCGGCACGATGGTGGTGGCACCATGACGTCTTTCGCGGACCGCTGGTCGCAGAGCATGATGAACAACTACGGGACGCCGTCGCTCGGCCTGATCGCCGGCTCCGGGTCCGTGCTGGTCGGCGAGGACGGCCGGGAGTACGTCGACCTGCTCGGCGGCATCGCCGTCAACGCGCTCGGCCACTCGCACCCGGCCGTCGTCGCCGCCGTCTCCCAGCAGGTCGCCACGCTGGGCCACGTCTCCAACTTCTACATGGCCGAGCCGACGCTGGCCCTGGCCGAGCTGCTGCTCGTCCTCGCCGGCCGCCCCGGCCGGGTCATCTTCGGCAACTCGGGCGCCGAGGCGAACGAGGCCGCGTTCAAGCTGTCCCGGCTCACCGGCCGGACCCACGTGGTGGCGGCCGAGGGCGCGTTCCACGGCCGCACGATGGGCGCCCTGGCCCTGACGGGCCAGCCGGGCAAGCGGGAACCCTTCCGGCCGCTGCCCGGCGACGTCACCCATGTCCCGTACGGCGACAGCGAGGCGCTGCGGGCCGCCGTGACGAGCGAGACCGCCATGGTCATCCTCGAGCCGATCCAGGGCGAGATGGGCGTGGTCGTGCCGCCGCCCGGTTACCTCGCCGCGGCGCGGGAGATCTGCACGGCCGCCGGCGCGCTGCTGGTGCTCGACGAGGTGCAGACCGGCATCGGCCGCACCGGGCACTGGTTCCACCACCAGGGCGAGGGCGTCGAGCCCGACGTGGTGACCCTGGCCAAGGGCCTCGGCGGCGGGCTGCCGATCGGCGCGTGCATCGCGTTCGGCCCCGCCGCCGACCTGTTCGGGCCCGGTTCGCACGGCACCACGTTCGGCGGCAACCCGATCAGCTGCGCGGCCGGCCTCGCGGTGATCCGGACCATCGCCGGCGAGGGCCTGCTCGACCACGTCAAGCGGGTCGGCGAGCTGATCCGGCGCGGCGTCGAAGGGCTCGGCAGCCCGAGGATCGCCGGCGTACGCGGCGCCGGCCTGCTGCTCGGCATCGTGCTCACCGAGCCGGTCTCGGCGCGGGTCTCGGCGTCGCTGATGGAGGCCGGGTTCCTGGTGAACCCGGTACAGCCGGACGTCATCCGGCTCGCGCCGCCGCTGATCCTGACCACGGCACAGGCCGAGTCGTTCGTGACCGCGTTGGGGGAGGCACTCACATGACCCGGCACTTCCTGCGTGACGACGACCTTTCGCCGGCCGAGCAGGCCGAGGTGCTCGACCTGGCCGCGGCGATGAAGGCCGACCGGTTCGGGCACCGGCCGCTGGACGGGCCGCGGTCGGTGGCGGTCTTCTTCGACAAGGTCAGCCTGCGCACCCGGCTGTCGTTCGAGGCCGGCATCGCCGAGCTGGGCGGTCACGCGATCGTGGTGGACACCCAGGCCACCCACTTCGGCCGCGGCGAGTCGCTGCTGGACGCGGGCCGGGTCGTCTCCCGGTACGTGTCCGCCATCGTCTTCCGCACCTCCGGCGACGAGCGGCTGGCCGAGCTCGCCTCGGACGTGCGGGTACCGGTGGTCAACGCGCTGACCGACGGGTTCCACCCCTGCCAGCTGCTGGCCGACCTGCAGACGATCCGCGAGCGGTTCGGCGCGACGGCCGGCCGCACGCTCGCCTACGTCGGCGACGCCGCGAACAACATGGCCCACTCGTACCTGCTGGCCGGCGCGACCGCGGGCATGCGGGTGCGGGTCGCCGGCCCCGAGGGCTTCGACCCGGACCCCGAGGTGGTGGCGCGGGCCACCGAGATCGCCGCGGCCACCGGCGGCTCGGTCCGGGTGCTGCGCGACCCCTACCAGGCCGCGGCCGGCGCGCACGTGCTCGCCACCGACGCGTGGACGTCGATGGGCCAGGAGGACGACGGCATCGACCGGCGTACGCCGTTCCGGCCGTACCAGATCAACAAGGAGCTGCTGGCCGCCGCCGCGGCCGACGCGATCGTGCTGCACTGCCTGCCCGCCCACCGGGGTGAGGAGATCACCGACGAGGTGATGGACGGCGCGCAGAGCGCGGTCTTCGACCAGGCCGAGAACCGCCTGCACGCGCAGAAGGCGCTGCTGGCCTGGCTGCTGGCGGCCGGGAGCGGGCGGGCATGACCGGGCCCGGCACGCGCGCCGCGCGGCACGCGCGCATCGTCGACCTGATCAGGGACAAGGCCGTCCGCTCGCAGACCGAGCTCGCCGAGCTGCTCGGCCTCGACGGCGTGCAGGCCACCCAGGCGACGCTGTCGCGCGACCTCGAGGAGCTGCGGGCCGTCAAGGTCGGCGGGGTCTACGTCATCCCCGAGGACGGGCTGCCCGCGCTGCGCCCGGTCGAGCAGGCGCCGGCCCGGCTCGTCCGGCTGCTGCGCGAGCTGCTCAACTCGGTCGACGTCAGCGGCAACCTCGTCGTGCTGCGGGTGCCGCCCGGCGCCGCGCAGTTCCTGGCCAGCGCGCTCGACCGCTCCGGCCTGCCGGACGTCGTCGGCACCATCGCCGGCGACGACACCATCCTCGTGGTGGCGCGCGACTCCGGCGACGGGCCGGGCGCCGCGCTCGCCGAGAAACTCACGGCCTGGAGCCGTGCCGACCCGCACGAAGGAAGCCAACCTTGACCAGGAATTCTCCGCCCGCCGTCGAGGCCCATTTCCCCGGCTTCGCCGACAACATGCAGAAGCTGCTCGGCCACGGCCTCGAGTTCTACCTGGCGTCCAACGAGTCGCTGCGCCCGTTCCTCAACGAGGCGCCGTACGGCCACAAGCTCACCTGGCTGGACTTCACCGACACGGCCGACAAGGGCTGGGACACCGGCGAGTTCCTCAACCTGTTCAACGTGATCAACGGCATCGCGTTCGGCGACCGGGGCATCCCGATGCCGCAGTGGGTGATGGTCGACCTGATCCTGATGCCCTCGGCCGCGGTCATCGCCGCCCTGCCGCAGTCCTCGTTCACCGAGATCCTCGAGACCAGCGCGTTCGACGAGGACGCGAAGCGCCACCTGCGGGCGGTCTTCGAGCGGGCGAAGCAGAGCGAGTACAACGGCCCGATCCCGATCGGCGGCTACTGCGCGGCGCCGAGCGCGGCGCCGGGCACCTGGGTCGGCTGGTCGCTGTGGTCGGTGATGACCAACGTCGGCCTGGGCCGCGCGCTCAAGGCGCTCGCCCTGTCGGCGTACCAGGCGGAGAAGCTCGACGGCGTCACCCAGTACGACAACAGCGCGCTGCGGGTGCACACCCGCTTCGGCCGGCTGCGCATCATGGTCGCCACCGTGCCGTTCCACACCTCGCCGGGTTCGTTCGTCTACGAGAACGACTTCACCGCTTCGGCCACCGTGCCGGAGCCCGCGCCGACGTTCCTGCTCGACCCGTTCGACTACGAGCGGCAGCGCGCCATGCAGAAGGCCATCGAGGCCCGGCAGGCCACGTACTACGTGCTCGCGCCCGGCCACCTCGTCCAGGACGGGACCACGTACGTGCCCATCCTCGAGATCCCCGCGTCCTGATAAGGAAGTTCTGATGAGCAAGCGCAAGATCGTCCTCGCCTTCTCGGGTGGCCTCGACACCTCGTACGCCCTGGTATCGCTGCGCGAGCAGGGCTGGGAGGTGCTCACCGCCAACATCGACACCGGCGGCCTGCACAGCGGCGAGGGCGACGTCGTCCGGGCCCGCGCGGAGGAGCTCGGCGCGGCCCGGCACTTCGTCATCGACGCCCGCGAGGAGCTGTACTCGCGCGTCGTCACGTACGCGATCAAGGCGAACTACCTGCGCAACGGCGGCTACCCGTCCTGCGTCGGCGCGGAGCGCCTGGTGCAGGCGGAGAAGGTCGTCCAGTGCGCGCTGGAGAACGGCGCGGACGCGATCGCGCACGGCTCGACCGGCGCCGGCGCCGACCACGTGCGCTACGACTCGGTGATCCGCGCGCTCGCGCCGCAGCTGGAGATCATCACCCCGATCCGCGACGACCGGCTGACCCGCGAGTACGAGCGTGACTTCCTCAGGCAGCACGGCTTCGAGACCAGCGACAAGGTCACCACGTACTCGATCAACGAGGGCCTGATCGGCACCTCCATCGGCGGCAAGGAGACCTACGGCTCCTGGGACTACCTGCCCGAGGACGCCTGGGAGAGCACCAGGGCGATCAAGGACGCGCCGGAGGACGGCGTCGAGCTGATCCTCGGCTTCGAGCGCGGCGAGGTGACCTCGGCGGCCACGCTCGACGGCGCCCCGATCGCGGGCACCGGGCCGGGCGCGCCCAACTACGCGATCCTGCGCTCGCTCAACGCGCTCGCCGCCGAGCACGGCGTCGGCCGCGGCATCCACATGGGCACCACCATGGTCGGCAACCTGGCCCGGGTCGGCTTCGAGGCGCCCGGCATGCTCACGCTGATCGCCGCGCACCGCGAGCTGGAGCGCCTGGTCCTGAGCAACCGCCAGCAGGCGACCAAGGCCACCCTGGGCACCACGTACGGCGACTTGCTGCACGAGGCCGTCTACTACGACCCGATCCTGGACGACCTGCGGGCGTTCCTGGACTCCAGCCAGGCCCGGGTCACCGGCGAGGTGCGGGTGCGGCTGCAGAAGGGCAACGTCATCCCGCTCGGCAGCCGCAGCCCGTACAGCCTGCTCGACGCGGCCACCCGGCAGGGCGTGGTCTACGGCTACGGCTCGTCGCTGTGGACCGGCGAGCAGGCCCGGGCGTTCGCGCACATGTACGCCATCCCGGGCGCCATCGCCGAAAACGCAGGCCTGGGCGAGCAGAAGCCCTGAGCCGTGTCAGCGCAGCCAGGCGGCGAGTACCCGCTCGCACTCGCGGAGGTCCGCGGTCGGCAGGTGCTCCTCGTCGGTGTGCGCGAGCAGCGGGTCGCCCGGCCCGTAGTTGACGGCCGGGATGCCCAGGCTCGCGAAGCGGGCCACGTCGGTCCAGCCGAACTTCGGCGCGGGCGCCCGGCCCACCGCGGCCAGGAACTCGGCCGCCGCCGGCTGGTCCAGGCCGGGGCGCGCGCCGGAGGCCTGGTCGCGCACCTCGAGCTCGTAGCCGGCGAACACCTCCTGCAGGTGCGCGAGGGCGGCGGGGATGTCGCGGTCGGGCGCGAAGCGGTGATTGATGTCGACCACGCACTGGTCCGGGATCACGTTGCCGGCGATGCCGCCGGAGATGTTCACGGCGTTGAGGCCCTCGCGGTACTCGAGGCCGTCGACCATGACGGTGCGCGGCTGGTAGGCGTTGAGGATCGCGAGCACGTCCCCGGCGGCGTGCACGGCGTTGACGCCGCGCCACGACCGGGCGGCGTGCGCGGCCTTGCCGGCCAGGGTGATGCGCACCCGCATCGTGCCCTGGCAGCCGCCCTCGACCGTGCCGTTGGACGGCTCGCCGAGGATGGCGAAGTCGCCGGCCAGCCACTCCGGGTGGTTGCGCACCAGCCGGCCGAGGCCGTTGCGCACCGAGGCGACCTCCTCGTTGTCGTAGAACACGAAGGTCAGGTCGTTGCGGGGTTCGGGGACGGTCGCGGCGATGCGCAGCTGGGCGGCGACGCCGCCCTTCATGTCGACGGTGCCGCGGCCGTGCAGGAGCTCGTCCGCGCCGGCGCCCGTGGTCCAGGTCGGCAGGTTGTCCTTGATCGGCACGGTGTCGAGGTGGCCGGCGAGCACGATCCGGCGGGCCCGCCCGAGGTGGGTCCGGGCCACGACGGCGTCGCCGTCGCGCAGCACCTCGAGGTGGCCGAGCTTGCGCAGCGAGGCCTCGACGGCGTCGGCGATCGGGGCCTCGTCCCCGCTCACCGAGGGGATGTCACAGAGCGCGCGGGTGAGAGCGACAACGTCGTCGTGCAGGTCAAGCGTCATGCGGGCGAGATTACCGCCCGTCGGTAAGGTCATTTCGACCGAGTAACACCGATCTTGAGGAGCGAGCACGTGCCGGAGACCGAGGGTCCGACCAGGCTGTGGGGTGGCCGCTTCGCCGGCGGACCGGCGGACGCCCTGGCCCGCCTGAGCGTGAGCGTCCACTTCGACTGGCGACTGGCGCCGTACGACCTGGCCGCGTCCCGGGCGCACGCCCGCGTGCTGGCCGGGGCCGGCCTGCTGGACGCCGGCGAGCTGGGCCAGATGCTGGCCGCGCTGGACGACCTGGAGTCGGCGTGCGCGGCGGGGGAGTTCCGCCCGACCGTCGAGGACGAGGACGTGCACACGGCGCTGGAGCGGGGCCTGCTGGAGCGCCTCGGCGCGCTCGGCGGCAAGCTGCGCGCGGGCCGCTCGCGCAACGACCAGGTCGCCACCGACCTGCGCATGTACCTGCGCGACCACGCCCGCGGCGTGGCGGCGGCGGTGGTCGAGCTCGCCGACGCGCTGATGGAGCAGGCGGGCCGGCACGTCGACACGCCCGCGCCGGGCATGACCCACCTTCAGCACGCCCAGCCGGTGAGTTTCGGCCACTGGCTGCTCGCGCACGTGCAGCCGCTGCTGCGCGACCTGGACCGGCTGCGCGACTGGGACGAGCGCACGGCGATCTCCCCGCTCGGCTCGGGCGCGCTCGCGGGCTCGTCGCTGCCGCTGGACCCGAACGCCGTGGCGAAGGAGCTGGGCTTCCGGGCGCCGGCGCAGAACTCGATGGACGCGGTCTCGGACCGCGACTTCGTCGCCGAGTTCCTCTTCATCACCAGCCTGATCGGCGTGCACCTGTCCCGCCTCGGCGAGGAGGTGGTGCTCTGGACCTCGCAGGAGTTCAGCTGGGTGATCCTGGACGACGCGTTCGCCACCGGCTCGTCGATCATGCCGCAGAAGAAGAACGCGGACATCGCGGAGCTGGCCCGGGGCAAGGCCGGCCGGCTGATCGGCGGCCTGGTCGCGGTGCTGACCATGCTGAAGGGCCTGCCGCTGACCTACGACCGCGACATGCAGGAGGACAAGGAGCCGGCGTTCGACGCCATCGACACGCTGCAGCTGCTGCTGCCCGCCCTGGCGGGCATGATCTCGACCATGACGGTACGCGTCGACAAGCTCGCGGCGGCGGCACCGGTCGGCTTCTCGCTGGCCACCGAGGTGGCGGACTGGCTGGTGCGCAAGCACGTGCCGTTCCGCGACGCGCACGAGATCACCGGCCGCCTGGTGGCGCTCTGCGCGGCCCGCGAGTGCGAGCTGGAGGACGTCTCGGACGACGACCTGAAGACGGTGAGCGAGCACCTGGACCCCTCGGTCCGCGAGGTGCTCAGCGTCCGCTCGGCGCTGGCGGCCCGCACGACGCCGGGCTCGACCGGCCCGGGGCCGGTGGCGGACCAGCTGCAGTCGGCGTCGGACCGGCTCGACTTCTGGCGCGAGTGGTCCATCGAGCGGGTCGTGCCGCGCTGATCCCGCGGGGTGGGCGGCGGGCGGTCAGCCCGCCGCCATGCTCTTCTCGCGGTCGTCGTCGCCGATCGGCGCGGCGACGACCCGGGCCTGCCGGCCGGCGGTGACCCGGCGGTAGACCGCCAGGCCGACCGCGACCAGCACGGCCGCGGCGGAGGCGGCGCCGACCGCCGGGGTCGGCACGTCGAGCAGCTTCAGGGCGCTGGCCAGCAGCACGATCACCAGCGCCGCGCGGACGATGCCGCCCGGTGCGCGCGAGGAGATGCGGGCGCCGATCAGCACGCCCGGGATCGAGCCGAGCAGGACCGCGGCCGCGATGTCGAGCTTGAGGTCGCCGAAGAGGGCGTGGCCGAGCGCCGCCGAGACGACCAGCGGGATCGCCTGGATCAGGTCGGTGCCGACCAGGTCGTTGGCGCGCAGCTTCGGGTAGAGCGCCAGCAGCGCCACGATGATCAGGGAGCCGGAGCCCACCGAGGTCATCCCGACGATCACGCCGCCGACGGCGCCGAGCAGCAGGGTCGGCACCGGCCGGACCCGGATCGGCTCCGGCGGGCCCTCGCCCGCGCCCTGCCGGCGGCTCACCCAGGCCTTGAGCAGCAGCCCGGCCGCGGCGAGCAGCAACGCGACGCCGAGCGACACCTTGATCGTGTGCTGGACGGCCGCGTCGTCGCCGAGCAGGCGCAGCAGCAGCACGCCGAGGAACGCGCTCGGGACGCTGCCGGCGCAGAGCCAGCCGACGAGGCGCCAGTTCACCGTGCCGCGCCGGGCGTGCACCCAGCCGCCGAACGGCTTCATCACGGCGCTGGCCGCGAGGTCGCTGGAGACCGCCGCGATCGGGGGCACCCCGAAGACCAGGACGAGGATCGGGGTCATCAGGGCCCCGCCGCCCATGCCGGTGAGGCCGACCACGATGCCGACGCCGAGTCCGGCGAGCGCCAGGGTGAGATCCATCGGACGAGTGTCGGCGAGAATCCCTGCCTTGTCTACTAACTTGGCCGACTTTGTGGAGTTTCCCGCGCCGCCGTCCCACCCAGTGAAACGGAGGATCATCCTCTTCGTTTCCAAGCCGATCCGGCGTGCCGATGTGACCGCTAACAGTCGATGCGCGGATGTCATGTTTCGGGGCCGTTGCGCCTTGACGACGTGAATGTTAGCGATAACACTGCGAGATACGTATCGATGTATGCGGGGGTCGGTGATCGGAGGTCTCGGCATGAGCGGCCTGCCCCGACAGCCGGCGGCGGCCGGCCGGCGGCCCTCGCGGTCCGCGATCCGGGCACTGCCCGACGCCGTCGGCGGCGCCCGCATCGAGCTACGCCAGCTGCGCTACTTCGTCACCCTCGCCGAGGAGCTGCACTTCGGCCGCGCCGCCGCCCGCGAGCACATCGTCCCGTCCGCGCTCAGCGCACAGGTGCAGCGCCTCGAGCGGGCCGTCGGCGTCCTGCTGGTCGACCGCACCACCCGCCACGTCGCGCTGACCGCGGCCGGTGCCCGCTTCCTGATCGAGGCCCGGCAGATCCTCGAGCACGTCGACCGCGCCGCCGTGCTCGCCCAAGGCATGGCACCGGCCGCGCCAAGCCTGCGCGTCGGCGTCCTGGACGAGGGCTACGACGCCGTCCGCCCGGTGCTGCGCGCGATACAGGCCCGCCACCCGGAGCTGGAGATCCACCAGGTGCTGGCCGGGGTGCCCGAGCAGTGCCGCCTGCTCGCCGACGGCCGCCTCGACGTCGGGGTCGGACGGCTGCCCGGCGCCGCGCCGGACATCGCCGCCGAGATCTTCCGCCTCGACTCGCTCGGCGTCCTGGTCCCGTCCGGTCACCCGTACGCCGGGCTCCCGCAGGTGCCGGTCGCCGCGCTGCGCGGCGAGACGCTGCTGCTCGCCGACGAGGAGCAGGCGCCGGAGTTCAACGCGTTCGTCGCCGAGGTGTGCCGGTCCGCGGGCTTCTTCCCGACCCTGTTCACCGGCAGCGTGCAGACGCTGCGCGCGGCCGCGGACCTGGTCACGCAGGGGCGCTGCGTGCTCTGCACCCCCGCGTCCAACGGCTGCACCTCGCCCGGCTCCGAGCTGACCTGGCGCCCGCTGGGCCCGTCCGTGCCGCGCTACCCCTGGTCGATCCTCTGGCGCGCGCAGGACCCGTCCCGCTTCGCGCTCGACCTGGTCCGCACCGCCCGCGCGCTCTCGGTCGAGAAGGGCTGGCGCGACGCGCCCGGCGAACGCGCCAGCTAGGTGGTGAGCCTTTCGTCGTGGCCCGAGGCCAGGTTGAAATTTCTCAACGTCGAGGTCAGGCCTTGGCCGGGGACCAGAGCGCGGCGGGGGACAGCGTCTGGTGCCCGCTCGCGGTCAGATACTCGTCGACGTCGTGGGCGGAGTGGTAGCCACTTTCGATGGCCCCGTCGATCGAGGAGCGCCACGAGACCGCGGAGTCGCCGCTGGCGAAGAACAGCCGGCCTTCGGCGGTGCGCAGCTCCGGCAGCACCTGCGTCAGCTGCCCCGGCCGGAAGATGCACCAGGTGCCGAGTGCGTGCGGGTCGTTGCTCCAGTCCCAGCCGACGATGCTCTCCACCTCGACGCCGGGCAGCATCGGCTGCAGCGCCTGCTGCATGCCGGCGACGTCGTCGAAGCTGCTCATCGGTAGCCGCTTCGGGGTGGCGGCGAACACGATCAGCCACGAACCGTTCGCGTCGTGGTCGTAGGTGACCACCCAGTTGACCGGCTGTGTTTCGGGGGCCACGACGGCGACGTTGCCGATGTCGCCCTTGACGCGCACGTAGCACTTCATGCCGGCGCCCGCATGCCGTTGCGCCGAGGCGGTCCGCTTGGTCTGCGACAGGGGCGGGTCGAACTCGACGGTGTTCAGCACGTTCAACGGAAGTGTGATCGCGGCGGCCGGTGCGTTGATCGTCTCGCCGTCGGTCATCTCGACGCGGACGTGGTCGCCGCTCTGCACGATCCGCCGTACCGGTGAGCTGAGGCGGATGTCGGTGAGTCTCGCCTGCGCGGCGATGGCGCCGATCAGCTCACGGGTGCCTTTCACCAGCTTCGTGGCCGACAACGCGGCCAGCATCTGTTCCGAGCTCCACCCCGACAAGGCGTAGAACCGGAAGAGCTCGGTCGCGGCGGCCTGGTCGAGTGGTCCGAACGCGGTCACGCAGCACATCCCCTCGACCCAGTCGCGCAGCTCCGGCTTCACGTTCAGCGTTTCCAGGTGCCGGCGCATCGATCGATTGTCCAAGTTCTGCGGGTCCGGACCCCACGTTCCCGAGTAGGGCTCAGGAAACAGGGTCGTGCCGGGCGCGCAGTACTGGGCGAGCGCGTCGACTGCCTGGGCGACGTCGTCGTCGGACAGATCCACCACACGGCCGCCGGACACGACTGCCTGCCGCAGCCCTTCCAGCACCGGGAACGTCTCGGTCTCCACCTCGTAACGGTCGATCTCGGCCCACACGTGCGGCTGCAAAGGGTGGACCCAGGTGCCACCGAGTTCCATCGCATGCCCGTCGTGATCCGCCGTAAACGTCCGCCCACCCAGCCGATCACGCGCCTCGAGCAGCACCGCGGTCCGCCCACGCATCGTCAACTCGCGCGCCGCCGTCACTCCCGCGAATCCACCACCGACGATCACGACATCCGGGCTTGAATCACTTATAGCCACCGTATTCCCCTTCTAATCTCGGCTGATCGTCACGCGCTTGAAACCAGCCTCCCCGCGTCCAGGCAGGAATAGCGGAGATTCCCCGGTCCTGTGGCGGGCGGGTCTGTTTCATTCCCCTGTTCGGTAAAGGGAAAGGCACACGTCGCGGTTGTCAGGGTGCGTCGGCTCCCGGCCGGGGTCGGCTCCAGACGACGGCGCATTCGATGGCGCGCTGCCAGTTCTCGTACTCGGCCGCGCGGTGCTCCGGGTCCATGGCGGGCAGCCACTGCCCGGCCCGGTGCCGGTTGTTGCGCAGGTCCTGCAGGTCGGACCAGTAGCCGACGGCGAGACCGGCCGCGTACGCGGCGCCGAGCGACACCGTCTCGGCGACCATCGGGCGTACCACCGGGACGCCGACGACGTCCGCGACGAACTGCATCAGCAGGTTGTCCGAGGTCATCCCGCCGTCGACGTTGAGCGCCGCGAGCGCCAGGCCGGAGTCGGCGTTCATCGCGTCGACCACGTCGCGGGTCTGCCAGCCGGTCGCCTCCAGCACGGCCCGGGCCAGGTGGCCCTTGGTGATGTATGAGGTCAGCCCGACGATGACGCCGCGGGCCTCGCTGCGCCAGTACGGCGCCAGCAGCCCGGAGAACGCCGGCACGATGTAGCAGCCGCCGTTGTCGTCGACGGTCCGGGCGAGGGTCTCGATCTCCGAGGCGGTGCCGATCAGTCCGAGGCCGTCGCGCACCCACTGGACCAGCGAGCCGGTGATCGCGATCGAGCCCTCCAGGGCGTATCGCGCGGGCTCGCCGGCGCGCTGGAACGCGACGGTGCTGACCAGCCCGTGCGTCGAGCGGACCAGCTCCGTGCCGGTGTTGAGCAGCAGGAAGCTCCCGGTGCCGTAGGTGCATTTGGCCTCGCCGGGCGCGAAGCAGGTCTGGCCGAACAGGGCGGCCTGCTGGTCACCGATCGCCGCGGCGATGGGCACGCCGGGCAGGACCGCGTCGGCGTGGCCGTAGACCTCGGAGGAGGAGCGGATCTCGGGGAGCATGGCGCGGGGGATGTCGAAGAAGCCGAGGAGTTCGTCGTCCCATTGCAGGGTGGCGAGGTTCATCAGCATGGTGCGGCTGGCGTTGGTGACATCCGTGAGGTGCCGGCCGGTGAGGTTCCACAGCAGCCAGCTGTCCATGGTGCCGAACAGCACCTCGCCGCGCTCCGCGCGTACCCGAAGACCCGGATCGTTGTCGAGCAGCCAGCGCAGGCGGGTCGCGGAGAAGTAGGTCGCCAGGGGCAGGCCGCTGCGCTCCGGCACGATCGCGGCGTCCGCGCGCCTGCCGAGGCGCTCGACCAGCTCGCCCGTCCGGGTGTCCTGCCAGACCACCGCGGGCGCCACCGGCGCGCCGGTGGCGCGGTCCCAGAGCACGGTGGTCTCGCGCTGGTTGGCGATGCCGATCGCCGCGATCTGCTCCGGGCCGGCGCCGGCCTCGCGCAGCGCCCGGGGGATCAGCCGCTGGACGTCGCGCCAGATCCGGGCCGCGTCGTGCTCGACCCAGCCGGGCCTCGGGTAGGACTGCGGGTGCTCGCTGCGGACCACCGAGACCACTGTGGCGCGGCGGTCGAACAGGATGCACCGGGTGGAGGTGGTGCCCTGATCTACGGCGAGGACGTAGCGCTCGCTCACGGCCGCGGCCCGGCCAGGTCGCGGGAGATCGCCCGGGCGGCGTCGCACACGTGCTCGACCAGCGCGGGCCGGGGCCGGCCCCGGGTGTCGCAGAGCCGTTCGATGCCGCCGGAGATCCCGATGGCGCCGACCACCAGCCCGCCGGAGGTCCGGACCGGCGCCGCGATCCCGGCCCGCCCCGGCGCCCGCTCCTCGACCGAGAGCCCCCAGCCGCGCGACCGGATCTCGGCCAGCGACCGCGCGAGGTCCCGGGCCGAGCCGACGGTCCGCCGGGTGTACGCGTCCAGCGCGCCCCGGCCCACGGCGTCCGCGGCCACCGGGTCGTAGGCGAGCAGCACCTTGCCCAGCGCGGTCGCGTGCGCGGGCAGCAGGCTGCCCGTGTCCATCGACTGCGCGGAGTCGTCGGGCCGGAACACGTGGTGCACCACCATCACGCTCCCGTCGTGCAGCGCGCCGATCCGGACCTCCTCGCCGCTGCGGGAGGCGAGCGTGTCCGCCCAGTCGAGGGCCCGCGACCGCAGCTCGTTGACGTCGAGGCCGCCGGAGCCGAGCTCGATCAGGCCGCGGCCGAGCCGGTAGCGGGTGGTCCGGGGGTCCCGCTCGACGAAACCGATGTGTTCCAGCGTGCGCAGGATGCTCTGCGCGGTCGACTTGGCCAGGCCGAGGGAGTCCGCGATCTCCTTGACCCGCAGCCGGTCCGGACCGGCCGCCAGCAGCCGGAGCACTGCCGACGAGCGTTCGATGGACTGGATCAGACCCGGCACGTGCGACATTGTCGCACGCTCCGCGTTGACCCCGCCCCGCCCGCTTCATAACGTCCCGGCACGTAGGCGGCAACCGGGAGGAACCGTGGCGGAGTTCGTCGGCGCGATCGATCAGGGCACCACCAGCACGCGCTTCATGGTCTTCGACCGGGCCGGCACCGAGATCGGCCGGCACCAGATCGAGCACCGGCAGCTGCTGCCCGGCGCCGGGCTGGTCGAGCACGACGCGCTGGAGATCTGGGAGAACACCCGCAGGTGCATCGCGGTAGCGCTCGCCGAGACCGGGCTGGTCGCCGGCGACCTGGCCGCCGTCGGGATCACCAACCAGCGCGAGAGCGTCGTGGTGTGGGACCGCGCGACCGGCCTGCCGTGCCACAACGTGATCGTCTGGCAGGACACCCGGACCGACCGGATCGTCGCCGAACTCGACCGCGACGGCCGCGGCGACGTGATCCGGGACCGCACCGGCCTGCCGCCGGCCACCTACTTCTCCGCCGCGAAGGTCCAGTGGCTGCTCGACAACGTCGACGGTCTTCGGGTACGCGCGGAGCGCGGCGAGGTGCTGTTCGGCACCATGGACAGCTGGCTGCTGTGGAACCTCACCGGCCGGCACCTCACGGATGTCACCAACGCCAGCCGCACCATGCTGATGAACCTCGCCACCCTGCAATGGGACGACGAACTCCTCGGCTTCTTCGACATCCCCCGCGCCATGCTCCCCGAGATCCGCTCCTCCTCCGAGGTCTACGGCCACGCCGACGCGGTCCTGCCCGGCGTGCCCATCGCCGCGGCGATCGGTGACCAGCAGGCCGCGCTGTTCGGCCAGACCTGCTTCGCGCCCGGCGAGGCCAAATGCACCTACGGCACCGGCAACTTCGTCCTGCTCAACACCGGCACCAAGCCGGTCCGCTCCGCGCACGGGCTGCTCACCACCGTCGGCTACCGCTTCGGCGACGAGGAGCCGGTGTTCGCCCTGGAGGGCTCGATCGCCGCGACCGGCTCCGCCGTGCAGTGGCTGCGCGACCAGCTCGGCCTCATCGGCGACGCCGCCGAGAGCGAGGCCCTGGCCGCCCGGGTCGACGACACCGAGGGCGTCTGCTTCGTGCCGGCGTTCTCCGGGCTGTTCGCGCCGTACTGGCGCTCCGACGCGCGGGGGGCCATCGTCGGGCTGTCCCGCTACCACACCGCCGCGCACATCGCCCGGGCCGCGCTCGAGGCCATCTGCTACCAGACCCGCGACGTGGCCGAGGCGATGGCCCGCGACGCCGGCACGTCACCGGACAGCCTCAAGGTGGACGGTGGCGTGACCGCCAACGCGCTCTGCATGCAGCTGCAGGCGGACATCCTCGGCGTGCCGGTCAGCCGGCCCGCCGTGGCCGAGACCACCGCGCTCGGCGCGGCGTACGCGGCCGGCCTCGCGGTCGGCCTCTGGCGCTCCACATCGGAGCTGCGGGCCAACTGGCGCGAGGACCGGCGCTGGCAGCCGGCCTGGTCACAGGACCGGCGCGACGAGGGGTACGCGCGGTGGAAGGCCGCCGTCGACCGCAGCCTCAACTGGGTCAGCGTCAGCTGACGCGACCCGACACGAAAAGAGGACACTCCATGAACACGGCAGTGATGGCGCCGCAGGCGCGCGAGGCGGCCCTGGCCGCGATGTCGACCGGCGAGGAACTCGACGTGCTCGTCGTCGGCGGCGGCGTGGTCGGCGCGGGCTGCGCGCTCGACGCGGCCACCCGCGGACTCTCGGTCGGCCTGCTGGAGGCCCGGGACTTCGCCAGCGGCACGTCCAGCCGGTCCAGCAAGCTGATCCACGGCGGCCTGCGCTACCTGGAGATGCTCGACTTCGGCCTGGTCCGCGAGGCGCTGCGCGAACGCGGCCTGCTGGTGCAGCGGCTGGCGCCGCACCTCGTGCGCCCGATCCCGTTCCTCTACCCGCTGCGCCACCGCGCCTGGGAACGCCTCTACGCCGGCGCGGGCGTCCTGCTCTACGACACCCTGGGCATCTCCGGCGGCTTCGGCGCGGGCCTGCCCCGGCACCGCCACCTGAGCCGCGGCGCCGCCCTGCGCGCCTTCCCGGGGATGCGCCCCGACTCGCTGGTCGGCGCGATCCGCTACTACGACGCTCAGGTCGACGACGCCCGCCACACCCTGTTCCTGGCCCGCACCGCCGCGGCGCACGGCGCGCACGTCGCGTCCCGCACCGAGGTCGTCGGCTTCCTGCGCGAGGGCCGCCGGGTCGTCGGCGTCCGCGCCCGCGACGCCGAGTCCGGCACCGAACTGGAGATCCGCGCCCGCACGGTCATCAACGCGACCGGCGTCTGGACCGACGACATCCAGGCGCTGCTGGCCCAGCGCGGACAGTTCCACATCACCGCGTCCAAGGGAGTCCACCTGGTCGTGCCGCGCGACCGCATCCCGGCCACCACCGGCATGATCCTGCGTACGGCGACCAGCGTGCTCTTCGTCATCCCGTGGGACCGCCACTGGATCATCGGCACCACCGACACCCCGTGGGACCTCGACAAGCAGGACCCGGCGGCGTCCGGCCGCGACGTCGACTACCTGCTGGAAGAGGTCAACAAGGCGCTCGTCACCCCGCTGACCCGCGCGGACGTCCAGGGCGTCTACGCCGGCCTGCGCCCGCTGCTCTCGGCCGACGCCGAGCTGACCTCGAAGCTGTCGCGCGAACACGCGGTGGACACCCCGGCACCCGGCCTGGTCATCATCGCCGGCGGCAAGTACACCACCTACCGGGTGATGGCCCGCGACGCCGTCGACGCCGCGACGCGCGACCTCACCACGCGCGTGCCGGCCTCGTGCACGGCCCAGGTACCGCTGCTCGGCGCGTCCGGCTACCAGGCGGCGTGGAACCGCCGCGGCGTACTGGCCCGCCGGGCCGGCCTGCACGTCTCGCGCATCGAGCACCTGCTGCACCGCTACGGCACCCTGGTCGACGAGGTACTGGCCCTGATCGAGGCCGATCCCACGCTCGGCGAGCCCCTGGACGGCGCCGGCGACTACCTGCGGGCCGAGGTGGTCTACGCGGTGACCCACGAGGGCGCGCGCCACCTGGACGACGTGCTCACCCGCCGCACCCGCATCTCGTTCGAGACCCCGGACCGGGGCGTACGGGCGGCGCACGCGGTCGGCCCGCTCATCGCCGGCCCGCTCGGCTGGACCGCACAGGACACCGCGTACGAGATCAGCCGCTACGAGTCCCGGGTCGCGGCCGAACTGGCCGCCCAGGAACAACCCGACGACCTCACCGCCGACGCCACCCAGCGCGAAACCCCACCACTCGCCGCCGCCTTCGCCTGACCACACCCCCGACACGACCGCCGCCCGCCCGGCCCTGAGCTGCTATTGTCTCGCGCCGGGCGGCATTGGCGATCTTCAGTTCGGCCGCTCCCCGGCATCTCCCCTTGTGAGGCATTCGTGAGCATCGGCATCTTCTCCTCGTTGGTCTCGTCCGGCGACGGCGTGCCGGGTGTCTGCGCCCGGCACGGCGAGCTCGCCGTCCTGCGCAAGCAGGTCAGGTTCATCTCCAAGCCGCCGGGCTGGACCTACGTGCTGCTCCTCATCGGCGCCGTGCCGTTCCTCATCGCGGTCATGGTGCTGCGCAAGGAGGTGAAGGCGGAGGCCTGGCCGTTCTGCGCCCAGTGCCGGGACCTGCACAAGCAGCGAACGCTGATCGGGCTGGGCCTGCTCCTGCCGCTGGCCCTGCTGATCGCGATCACGTTCGCGGGGGTGGAGCTGGGCCAGACCGGGGTCTGGCTGCTGCTCGTCGCCATCATCGCCTGCGCCGTCGGCTTCGGCTTCCTGGCTCGCGGCGGCTACCGAATGCTGACGCGGGGCGACGTCGCCGCCGACGGCAGCTCGGTCGTCTTCAAGGAGGCACACCCCGCCTTCGCCGCCGAGGCGCAGGCCGCGTACGAGCGGGCCGCCCAGCAGCACGCCGCGCAGCAGCACGCCGCGTGGCAGGCGAGCCAGCAGGCGGCGCAGGCCCAGTAGGCGGCGCCGCACACCGCCTACGCACCCGGCGCGGCGCAGCAGCCCCCGCAGGCCTGACGCGAGGCTGCAGGAGAGGGCGGGCAGGGCGCTTTGCCGGCTCATACTGCCCGAACAAGTCCTCCAGCATTGCCCGAGACCTGGGTGGCAATGGCTCTGCGGGGAAGAACCACTCACAAATCTCAAGCGCCGCGGCCATGTCGGCGATGCCGATGATTCCCGCGAGAGCGCGTAGGTCTTCTTCGTCGCGGCTGCGGGCGGCGAAAGCCTTCATCGCGAAGACGTGTTCCGGCGAGGCCGCCATGATGCGTATTCCCGGATGGTCGAAGACTTCCCTTTTGCCGTCGTCCTTCTGTGCTGACACATACGCGCTGGCCTGATCATTGAACCTTTTTCAACGCGGCGAGGCTGGCAGCGGCCGGCGCCGGCCAGCGGCCCGGCCCCTACGGGCTCGATGCCAGGTTGAACGGTTCACTGACGATCTTGTGCGGGAGCCCGGTGTCGACCAGGGGAAATCGCGGTGTCGCCCATATGGTGTCCCTCGTGAATGACGGATTCGATCTCCACTCCGAACTTGCCGGGGGCGTGCGCGATGCCGCCGGGGCATGGCGATTCATCCGGCTGTTCGCCGCCCGTTACGCGAGACCGGTGGTTACCGGCGACGGCTGCGACGACGAGGAGTTGCGCGCCGCGGAAACCCGGCTGGGGTTCCCGCTGCCGGCGGCGCTTCGTGAGGTCTATACGTTGATCGGCAGGCGTCTCGACCTCACCCGGAGCCAGAATCAACTGCTCGCTCCGCATTCGGTCGGCGTCGACGACACGGGCCGTGTGCTGGTCTTCCGCTGGGAGTGCCAGCACGTCGCCGAGTGGGGTATTCCGCTGTCGGCGATAACCGAGTCCGACCCGCCGGTCGTCTCTCGGAATGACGGGGAGCCCGTCTGGCATCCGTTCCTTGAACGGGTCTCGCTGGCATGCGTGGAGATGATCCTGTCGGAGTGGGTGATCTCGGGTGACGGGTTCGGCGCGAACCTTCACCTCTACGAGGATGAGACCGTCGCACTGCTGAGGAACCGGTTCCGCAGACTGCCGCTACCCGACTATCCGAGGTGGGCCGACGGGCCGTCGGTGCGGTGGTTCGAGGGGTCGGGGGCGATTCTCCAGGAGGACGCCGAGACCTGGTTGTGGGTCCGCGCTCCGTCGCCGGAGGCGATCGCCGCAGTGCAGCGCGCATTGCCCGGAGAATGGTCGACGGACGAGCTGTAGCGGGGCGACGCCGGCCACCGGCAAGCGGTCGCCCTACCGGTGGACTCCCTGGTGATCGGTGTTGCCCCTCGATAATGAGCCTTTCATCCTGCGTAGCGGTTGGCTTCGACGTGGTGCAAGACCGAGATGGCCTGCACGATCGCGGTCGCCCGTCGTGGGCAGCAACGCAGCTTGACCAGGATCTTCCAGGTCTTGAGGGTGGCGATCGCCCGTTCTCCACGGGCGCGGATCTTCCCGTGGGCGCGGTTGACAGCCTTCTGCCGGCGTGACAGCTTCGGCCGGAAGCGGCGCCGCTTGAACGGCGCTCGCACGCTGCCGCGGGCTCCCTGATAACCCTTGTCAGCGAAGGTCATCGCATTCGCCCGGGTCAGAGCATCCATGATGCCGTGGGTGCGGGCGGCGGTCAGATCGTGCGTCCTACCCGGCAGCGCCGGTGACGCCCAGACGAGTCGGCCGGCCGCGTCGGCAATGACCTGCACGTTCACTCCGTGCCGTTTGTGTTTGCCGGAGTAGTAGGGCTTCTGGTCGGCGATGCGGTCGATCGGGATCAGCGTGCCGTCCAGGATGGCGTAGGCAAGGGTGCGGATCCGTCGCATCGCGGCGTCCAGGTCGTCAGCGGCCATGCTGAGCAGGGCGATTGCCTCTTGAACGTAGCGCCATGCAGTCGCAACCCCGATCGCGAAGGCAGCCGCAAGCCGGGTGTACGTGTCGCCGTTACGCAGGTAAGCCAGGGCGAGCAGGGCCTGCCGACCGGCATTCAGCCGTCGCCATCTGGATCGTTGCTGGTTGCGGTGGCTGCGGATGAGTTCGGCGAGGTGGTTGAGGGTCCGGCTGGACAACGAGATTGTGGACGGGTTAGACAGCACAGGCGAGGCTCCCGGTCGGGGCGTCGGGTCTTGGTCGATTTGCCGTCCTACCTGGAGCCTCGCCGTCTTCGATCTCCGGCCCCTACTTACCCGCACTGACCTGCAAGATCAGGTTGGAAAGACTCCGTCTTCACTCATGCGGCTTCGAGGTCTCGCGCGGACAGGTAGACACCGTGCTTGCGAAACGCTGCCGGCGCCCAGACGAGGGCCTCCATACGCTTGGACGGCAACGATGACGGGAACCAGGGAGTCCGCAGGACGCGCGAACGTGACCACTCCGGCGGGGCCAGGTCGAGTTGGGCCGCGAGGTGTTCTGCCATCGCGGCCAGCAGTGCGTCCCACTGCTCGTCACCGGTCGACGGCGGCTCCGCCTGGAAAAGCCGGGGCTTTCGCTCGACCGGCTCCCACCGGTACTCCTCGAGGAACTCCCAGACGTACTTCCAGTTGGTTTTCTCGTCGCCGCAACCGGCCAGATGGCCGGCGAGACCGACCATGGTCATCGCCTCATACGCCACGTTCATCCCACTCTGACTGCGTCGAGGGCATCCCACCTGGGATCCACCGTATCTGCGGAGGCTACTGCCACGGGCCTCGGCCTCGCCGCAGACATCAGGACCTCAACCCGCGATCAGCTGAGGCGGATCATGTTCCAGGAGAGGGCGGGGAGGGTGAGCTGGAGGCGGCCGCCGTCGAGTTTCGGGTCGTCGAGGTCGCGGGGGGTGACCCGGTCCGGCTGGCGTGCGGTGTTCACCGCGTCCGGGTCGTCGTCGGCGAGGACCGTGTGGGTCGCCGTCGTCAGGCCCGGCAGGGCGCGCAGGTCGACCTCCAGGGTCATCGGCTGGGTCTGTGAGCGGTTCACCGCGAACACCACGGTGCCCGCGTCAGAGTGCACCGCGACCGCGTCGAGCAGCGGTACCTCGCCGTGGCGGGCGGTCTCGTGGGTCGGTGAGGTGATCGCCGGGCGCAGCACGGTGCCGCGGCCGTAGCGGGTCGTCAGCGCGTACGGGTGGAAGCTCGCCTGCCGCCAGGCCGGGCCGCCCGGCTCGGTCATGATCGTGGCGATGACGTTGACGAGCTGGGCCTGGCAGCCGATCTTCACGCGGTCGGCGTGGCGGAGCAGGCTGATCAGCAGGTTGCCGACCACGACCGCGTCGGTGACCGAGTAGACGTCCTCGATGAGGCGGGGTGCCTGCTCGATCTCCAGGTTGGTCTCGCCGGCGAAGCGGCTCTGGTACCAGACGTTCCACTCGTCGAAGGAGAGATACAGGCGCTTGCGGTGCCGGCCGACCGCGCGCACGTGGTCGGCGGTGGCGACGACCTCGTCGATGAACTGGTCCATGTCGGTCGCGCAGGCCAGGAAGCTGTCCCGGTCGTCGCCGTGCTGCTGGTAGTAGCCGTGCAGGGAGACGTAGTCGACGGCGTCGTAGGTCTCGCCGAGCACCGTCGCCTCCCAGCTGCCGAACGTCGGCATCTGCCGGCCCGAGCTGCCGCAGGCGACGAGCTCGATCGACGGGTCGACCTGGCGCATCGCCTTGGCCGTCTCGAGCGCCAGCCGGGCGTACTCGCCGGCGGTCTTGTGGCCGATCTGCCAGGGCCCGTCCATCTCGTTGCCCAGACACCAGGTCTTTATCCCGTACGGCGACCCGCCGCGCAGGTCCGACCAGTAGGTGCCCGAGCCGAGGTTGCAGTACTCGACCAGGGAGCGGGCCGCGTCGATGCCGCGGGTGCCGAGGTTCACCGCCATCATCGGCTCGACGCCGACGGTCCGCGCCCAGGTCATGAACTCGTCGACGCCGACGTGGTTGGTCTCCAGGGAGCGCCACGCCAGGTCCAGGCGGGTCGGCCGGTCCTCGACCGGGCCGATGCCGTCCTCCCACCGGTACCCGGAGACGAAGTTGCCGCCGGGGTAGCGCACCAGCGGCGTGCCGAGCTCGCGGACCAGGTCGGCGGTGTCGCGCCGGAAGCCGTGCTCGTCGGCGGTCGGGTGGTCCGGCTCGTGGATTCCGGTGTAGACGCAGCGGCCCATGTGCTCGACGAACGAGCCGTAGAGCCGGGGGTCGACGTCGCCGATCCGGAACGCCGGGTCGATGGTCATGGTGGAGAAGAGCACGCTCACCCCTTCAGGCCGCTGCCGGCGATTCCTTCGACGATGTTGCGCTGGAACAGCAGGAACACTGCCACGAGCGGCACCGCGCCGAGGATCGCCGAGGCCATCGTGTCCGCGTACCGGATGCCGAACGAGCCCTGCACGGTCGCGAGGCCGACCGGGATCGTCATGATGTCGGGGTTGCTGAGCACGAGCAGCGGCCAGAGCAGGTCGTTCCAGGATTGCACGAACGTGAAGATGGCGACGGCCGCGACGGCGGGCCGGGCCAGCGGCATGATGATCCGGCGGTAGATGCGCAGGTAGCCCGCGCCGTCCATGCGGGCGACCTCCTCCAGCTCGCGGGGCAGGCCGTCGAAGAACTGCTTGAAGATGAAGACCGCGATCGCGGTGGGTATCTGCGGCAGGCTGACGGCCCACCAGGTGTTCAGCAGCCCCAGCGCGTCGAACTGGCGGAACCACGGCACGATCAGCACCTGGCCGGGGATCATGATGCCGGCCAGCACCAGCCAGAAGACCACGTTGCGGTAGCGGAACCTCATCCGGGACAGCGCGTACGCGGCCAGGCTGGCCACCAGCACCGTGCCGGCGGCCGACAGCGTCGCGATGAACAGGCTGGAGCCGAACCAGGTCAGGATGTCGGTGTCGCGCAGCACCCGGGCGAAGGCGTCCAGGGTCGGGTCGTCGATCGCCCAGGTGGTCTTGGTGGTCTCGGCGTTCGGCTTGAGCGCGGTGTCCAGCGCCCAGGCCAGCGGCACGATCCAGAGCAGCGCGAACGCGATCAGCACGCCGAGGCAGATGCGGTTGAAGAGCTTGACGCGGAACTCGGCCCGTTGGGCGAGGTCGGTCATGGTGTCAAACCCCCTTCTCCTGGCGCCGGACCAGGGCGAACCAGACCGCCGAGACCGCGAGCACGACCAGGAAGAACAGCATCGAGACGGCGGCCGCGTACCCGACCCGGAAGTTGGTGAAGCCCTCGTCGTAGACGTACTGCAGGAGCGAGCGGGTGGCGAAGTTCGGGCCGCCCGCGGTCATGATGTACATCTGGTCGAAGACCTTGAGCGAGGCGATCACCTGCAGCACGGCCACCAGGGTGGTGGTGCGCCCGAGCATCGGGATGGTGATGCTGCGGATCTGCTGCCAGACCGACGCGCCGTCGATCGAGGAGGCCTCGTACAGATCGCGCGGGATCTCCTGGAGACCGGCCAGGTAGAGCACGAAGTTGAAGCCCAGCGTCCACCAGAGGGTGGTCATGGCCAGCGACGGCATGGCCCAGACCGGGTCGCCGAGCCAGTTCGGCGAGGTGATGCCGATCTTGGCGAGGCCGGTCTCGAGCAGCCCCAGGCCGGGCGTGTACAGGAAGATCCAGATCAGGGCCACGACCGCCGACGGCAGGATGTACGGCGCGAAGAAGGCCAGCCGGAAGAACCAGCGGCCGTACCGGGCCCGGTCGGCGAGCAGCGCGAAGGCGAAGGCGAGGATGATCAGCGGCGGGGTGGTCAGGATCGTGAACCACAGGGTGTGCCACAACGACGACCAGAAGTCGCCGCTCTGCAGCGCCTCGGCGTAGTTGCCGAAGCCGGTGAAGCCCGACAGTCCGGGCTTGACCAGGCTGGTGTCGAAGAAGCTCATCACCAGGCCGTACAGGGTCGGGCCGATGATGAAGGCCAGATAGAGAACGAGGAACGGTGCCAGGAAGCCCAGCGCGGGCAGGCCGGTCCAGCGGGGCCGCTCCGGCGGCGCTCCGGACTCGGCGGCATCGGGAGGGCGTACGGCGGTCTCGGTGGTCACCAGGCACCCCCTCAGATGGGCGACGCGGTCTTGGACAGGTTCTCGAGCTGGCCGCGCATCTGCGCGAGCGCGTCCGCGGGGGACTGCTGGCCACCGAGGACGGTGGCGATCGCGGAGCCGGTGATGATCTCGAAGTTGGAGCCGGACCCGGAGTACCAGCCGTCCGGGTCGTAGACCGCGGCGTCGGCGGCCGCGGCGTAGTTCGACTGCGGCGTCATGGCCTGGTACTCCGCGCTGTCGCGGAACGGCAGCCAGGTCGGCACGTGCCCGCCCTCGGCCCAGGTCTTGCTCTGGTCGAGCATCGAGCGGATCAGCAGCAGCGCGCGGTCGATCTGCTCCGGGTCGTGGCCCGGCTGGCGGGGGATGACCAGCGTGTGCGAGTCCGCCTGTACCGCGTAGCGGCCGCCGCCGTACAGGTTGGGGAAGAGCGTCATGGAGAACGGCATCTTCGCGGTCTGGTAGGTGGAGATCTCCCACTCGCCCTGGAAGTAGAAGCCGGCCTGGCCGTTGGCGAAGGTGGCGATGGCGCCCTGGTAGTCGATGCTGGCGGGGAAGAGCCCGTCCGCGGTCAGCGACTGCAGGAAGGTCAGCACCTGGGTGGCCTTGGCGTCGTCGATGACCACCCGGCGTCCGTCGTCCGCGAGGGTCTCGCCGCCGAGCTGGCTGTAGAGCGACTGGAAGATGCGCCACGGCGTCGACGTGTCGTTGTCGATCGCGACGACGCCCCCGTACGCGCCGGAGGCCTCCTTGGCGCGGCGCATCGCGTCGGTGAACTTCTCCGGGGTGTCCAGCGGGGTGAGCGCGCCCGAGGAGTCGAGCAGGCCGGCCTTTGCGCAGATGTCGGTGTTGTAGAACATCACGAACGGGTGGGTGTCCAGCGGGATCGCGTACGCGTGTCCGTCGACGAGCCCCGCCTGCCAGGCCCGCTCGGTGAACTTGTCCGCGGAGATGCCGTGCCGGGCCAGGTCCTCGGGGCGCAGCTCCTCGAGGAGGTCTGAGGCGACCAGGGTCTTCATCCTGGTCAGGTGCGAGATGGCCACGTCCGGCGGCTTGTCGCCGAGCGTCGCCAGCGACAGCTTCGTGTAGTACGGGTTTCCCCAGTTGAGGGTGACGGCGCTGAGCGCGATGCCGGGGTTGGCGGTGCGGAAGGCGTCGAGCATCTGGGTCATGCGGACGCCGTCGCCGCCGCCGAAGAGGTTCCAGTAGTCGAGCGTTCCGCCGCCGTCTCGCCCGGGGGTGATGCCACTGCAACCCGTCGTCCCCAGGCCCACCAGCCCGAGACCGGTCGCGGCGGCGGCGCCGCGCAGCAGCGCGCGTCGGGTCAGTGTCATGAACGGAGCCTGCCGCCGCGGCTCGGAACGAGTCCAGGAATCGGCCTTCGCAAGACGAGAAGGCCCGGACGCGAATCGAGAAGGATCGCCCGGCGGCCGGCGCCGCCGCCGGTTACTCCTGTTCGGAGTGGTGCTGGCCGGCCTCCGCCGTCTCCGCGGTCAGCTCGTCGCCCACCTGCGGCTGGTCGGCCCAGAGGGCGCGCATCTGGCCCTGCATGAACGTGGTGAGCCGCCGGCGGTACTCGCGGTCGAAGTGCTCCAGCGATTCGATCTGCACCTGCAGGGACTCGCGCTTGGCGATGAGGCTGCCGACGGAGTCCTCGTAGCGCTGCTGCGCCTGCGATCTGAGCTGCTCGCAGTGCCCCTGCGCGTCGCCGAGGATCGACTCGGCCTGCGCGTTCGCCTCGGCGAGGATCTGGTCGGCCTTGCGCTGCGCCTCGTCCGCGCGGATCCGGGCGTCCCGGGCCGCCTGCTCGGCGGTCTTGCGGGCGTCGGTCAGCACCTTCTCGGCCTCGCAGCGGACGTTGTGCGCGTGTACCTGCGCGTCCCGGGCCGACTGGTCGGCGGTGGCCTTCGCGTCGGTGCGGATCTTCTCCGCGTGCCGGTTGGCGGCGGCGATGTGCTCCTCCGCCGTGCGCTGGGCCAGCGTCAGCACCTGCAGTGCGTTGTCCGAGCGCGTCGGTCCGCCGGGGATGGCGGGGTGTTCCGAGGTCGCGCCGTCCGGGGTCGTGCCGCCGAGCACCGCCTTGACACGAGCCCTTATCTGATTGTCAGTCGTCACGGGAGACCTCCAGTCGCGTCAACGAGCCGTCGTGGCCGGGCCCGGCTTGCGGCCCGGCCAACCTGATAACGGTTGAGACACGGCTACGGCGTGGCTACCGACCGGTTCATTACGGACGAATCCGACACGGCCGGCGGCCCGGGGGCGGGAGTCGCGGGACCCGGCGCCCGCCCCCGGGTGTCCCTAATTGACGAGTACCTCGTAGATGCGCGCCGCGGCGTTGCCGTCGGAGGCCGGCGTGACGACCGCGACCCGGACGTAGCGGGCATCCACGTTCACCGCCGTGGTGGTCGAGTCGGCCGTGTTGCCGCGCACCTGCGACCGCGTCGTCCAGGCGGACCCGTCGTCCGAGGTCTGGATGTCGAAGTCGCGGGTGTTCCAGGCCGGGAACTCGCCGCCCGCGCCGGCGTGCCGGATCACCACCGAGCCGACGCGCTGCCGGGTGCCCAGGTCGGCCTGCACCCACTTGGTCGCGCCCTGCGAGCACCACTTGTCGTTCCAGCCGCCCAGCCAGCTGCCGTTGAACGCCTTGGCCGGCCCCTCGTTCGCACCGCAGGACGAGTCCGCGGTCGCCGGGCGGTTCAGCGCCAGGTCGGTCGGCGCGCTGCTCTCGCCGTACACCTCCAGCTCGTAGATCCGGGCGGCCGCGTTCGTGTCGTTGGCCGGCTGGCTGGTCTCGAAGCGCACGTACCGCGCGGTGCGCGCGGCGATCGGGGTGTACGTCCGGCTGCTCTTGGACGCGGTGACCGTCACCGCGTTCGACCAGGTCGTGCCGTCCGTGCTGGTCGCGATCGTGTACGCGCCGGTGTTCCAGTTGGTGACCTCGCCGCCGAGGGCGGCGTGCTTGACGACGAACGAGGACACCGTCCGCGCCGAGCCGAGGTCGACCTGCAGCTGCCGCGGCGCGGTGCCGGAGCACCACTTGCTGTTGCCGACGAGCGAGCCGTCGACCGCCTTTGCGGCGCTCTCCGCGCTCGCGCAGGCCGTGGATCCGGTCGCGGTGCGACCGAGGGCCAGGTTCGGGCCGAGGTCCGGTTCCGCCGGCGGCTGGGTGGCGCCCGCGGCGAAGCTCGGGGGTACGTCGGCAGCGCCGGTGCCCCACGCCGAGGGGCTGCCGCCCATGGTGAAGCCGACGGTCCCGCCGTCCGCGATGTCGCCGTAGCGCAGGTAGCTGCGGCTGATCGAGGCGCCGTCGAGCGACAGCGACTGCACGTACCGGTTCGCCGCGCTGCCGCCGGTGATCGTGATGTTGCCGGGTGCCCGCTGGATCAGCGCGCTCGGGAAGATCCCGCCGTGCACCGCGAGCGTGTCCGCGCCCGGCGTCACCGGGTAGAAGCCCAGCGCCGACCAGACGTACCAGGCGGAGGTGGCGCCCAGGTCGTCGTTGCCGGGCAGGCCGCCCGCGCCGGTGGTGAACGACTCGGCCATCACCCGGCGCACCGCGTCGCTGGCGCCGGCCGGCTTGCGGGCCACGTTGTAGGTCCACGGCACGTTGTGCTCGGGCTCGTTGCCGATGTAGAAGTACGGCCGGCTCAGGCCGCCGTTGAGCTCGGTGAAGTGGTGGTCGAGCCGCTGCACCGCGGTGGCCGGCCCGCCCATGAGGGTGACCAGCGCGCCGAGGTTGTGCGGCACCATCCACGAGTACTGCGCGGCGTTGCCCTCGACGTACGGGCTCTCCTGCGCCGGGTTGAGCGGCGCCGACCAGGCCCCGCCGCCGTCGCGGGTGTGCAGGTAGGACGACTCGCCGTTGAACAGGCTGCGCCAGTACTGCGAGCGGCTCGCGTACGTGTCGCGGGCGGCGGTGTCGCCGAGCGCGCCGGCGAACTGTGAGATGGCGAAGTCCGAGGCCGCGTACTCGAGGGTCTCCGACGGGTTGCCGGGGATGAAGTGGTTGGTCTGGTAGACGGACTGGTTGCCGCGCAGCACGACGCCCTGGGTCGAGCCGCCGCTGCCGCTCTTCTTCATCAGCTCCAGCGCCGCCGCGGTGTCGAAGCCGCGCACGCCGAACGCGTACGCGCTGGCCACGATGATCGGGCCGGGGTCGCCGGGCATGACGAAGTCCTCGACGGTCTGGTGCGACCACTTGGGCAGCAGGCCGCCCTGCTGTCCGTCCAGGACCATCGACTTCATGATGTCGCTGGTCACGTCCGGTGCTATCAGGGCGACCAGCGCCGCCCAGGAGCGGTAGATGTCCCAGCCGGAGTAGTTCTGGTACACCGGGTGGGAGGCGGTGTGCACGGCGTTGTCGAAGCCGCGGTACTCGCCGTTGGTGTCGCTGGACAGGTTCGGGTTCTGCAGCACGTGGTACAGCGCGGTGTAGAACTTCTGCAGGTCGGTGGCGCCGCCGCCGGTCACCTGGATGCGGTTCAGGGCCGTGTTCCAGGCGGCGCTCGCGTTGGCGCGTACCGTCGCGAAGGCCGCCGCCTCGGCGGTGGCGTTGTTCTGCGCGTTGGCGACGCTGACGAACGAGATGCCGATCGTGGCGTTGACGACGGCGTTCGAGGTGGTGTCGAACGTGACGTACGCGCCGGTGCTGGTGCCGCTGGTGGTCGACGAACCGGCGGTGACCGTGCCGGCCTTGAACGTGCCGAACCCGGTCGGCGTGCGGTCGAACAGTATCGAGTAGTACATCTTGAACGTCTTGCCGCCGCAGAAGCCGCCGGCGGTGTGCTCGCCCCAGACCCGGTTGCCGGAGATGGTGACGTTGCCGTCGCGGTCGCCGGTCGCCGAGCGGCTGGCGTTGACGAGCACCCGGGCGGTGGTGCTGGCCGGGTAGGTCAGCCGCAGCGCGCCGGTGCGCTTGGTGGCGCTGAGCTCGGCGTCGATGCCGTACTTGTCGAGCCGGTTGCGGTAGTAGCCGGGCGACGCCGACTCGTTGGCCTTGGTGTACGCGGACGCGTAGCTGGTCCAGCTGGAGCCGGGGGAGGAGCCGAGGTTGCCGGTGATCGGCAGGATCGGGATGTCCTCGTTGTTGGCGCAGCCGGCGCCGTTGAAATGGGTGAGGCTGAACGACTCGATGGTGCGGTCGCGGTCCCGGTAGCCCGACGGCGAGCCGGTGGGCGTGTCGGGGCTGAACTGGGTCATGCCGAACGGCACGGTGGCGCCGGGGAACGTGCTGCCGCCGGCGCCGCCGCCGACCGGGTTGGGCGAGTTGCTGTCGTCGGTGCCGATGAACGGATTGACGTACTGGACCAGGTCGAGGTCGGCCGCCTGGGCGGCCTGCGGTACCGAGAGGACCGCGGCGGCGAGGACGACCGCCGCGGCGAGGGTACGGAGCATAGGGGGTGCCGTCCCTTCGAATGTGACAACGATGTCAAGAGCGTGGCTTATAGAAGCACGCAGATATAACCAGTTGTCAATACAGGGATCGCGCACCGGTCCCCTTTGGACCCGATTAACGGGCGCTCGTCCCGCGCCGCACGCGCAGCAGTGACGCGGCGGCGAGCGTGCTGCCGCCGACGCCGACGCCGCCGAGCATCCCCAGCGCGAACCGTTGCTGATAGGCCGTGGCGACGTCCGCGGGCGCCGTCTCGCTCATCGGGATGAACGCGCTCATCCCCGCGACCCAGAACGCGAGCAGGGCCAGTCCACTCAGAACCAGCCCCCAGTGCGGCAGGTCGGGCGGCGCCCAGACCGAACGGATCCAGCCGCTCTGCGGCTTGCGGCCGAGCACGACGCGCCGGTTGGTGATCAGCCCCGCGGTGAACCCGGGCAGCACGAGGACCGCGGTGACCAGGACGGCGACGCCGGTCGGCAGCAGTTGTACCCCGGCGAACAGCCCGCCGATGAGCACCGCCGCCCAGGCGACGCCGACCACGCACATGAGGTCGAGCAGCAGCAACATCCGACGTGAGATCACCAACCAGGACGTTATTCCCCAGTACGCCCCGATGTGGGTAGATTGCGGCTTTTTCGCGGGGTGTGTCGGCGGTACGCGCTGACGGTCGGGTCCCCGGCTATCCAGAACCGCCACGGCACGTCGTGCGCGGCGGTGACGCCGACCCTCGGCCCGGCGGCGATGTCGCACCGGCCCGACCCCGGCGCCGGCGGTCGCAGCGTCGCGGGCCCGCTGCCGTCGACGACCGAGGTGGCGTTCGCCGTCCGGTCGAGGGCGAGCACCCGCATGAGCTTGCCCGGCCCGGCGGCGAGATCGTGGTCCCGCGCCACGGCGGGCCGCCGCTGCCGGGCCAGCGGGAGGCCGTCGACCACCTCGCCGGCGCGCAGCAGCACCGCGGCGGCGACGCCCTCCTCGCCGCACACGACGTTCGCGCAGAAGTACATGCCGTAGATCTGGTACACGTACAGCCGCCCGGCCGGGCCGAACATCACCGCGTTGCGGTCGGTGACCCCCCGGTGCGCGTGACTGGCCGGGTCCGCGCCCAGCCCGCTGTACGCCTCGACCTCGGTGAGCCGCACCGTCACCCCGTTCGCGGTGAGCCGCCACCCGAGCAGCAGGCGCGCCGCCTCGTCGACGGCCGCGGCGGGCAGCTCGAGCCACGATGTCATCGCCACAGCGAAACACGCCCGGACCGGCCGCCTGCCGTCCGGGTCACCTCGCCGGGCGGGTCGGGCCCGTCGGCCGGGTACGCCGCACCGGGCCGCACCGGCCGCCGGGCCGGGTCGGCCCGAACGGGCGGGTCGGCCCGAAGAGGAAGAGCCGGCGCAGGCGGCGGCGCCGCGCGGGCCCGCTGGGACCGACCGGGCCGGTCATCCGACGAAGTCCTGGGTCAGCCAGACGATGCCCTTGCCGTCGCGCACGACGCTCAGGCCGATCCGCTTGAAGCTGTCGCTCAGCAGGTTCTTGCGGTGGCCGTCCTCCGGCGGGACCTCGGCGAGCATGCTGTCGGTCAGCCCGTTGGCGGCCCGGACCATGGCCGAGTTGCCGGCGCCCGACGAGCCGAAGCCGATGTTCTCGCCCGCCGAGCTCCAGTCGACGCCCTGCGCGCTGAACCGGGTGCCGATGTCGCCCTCGCCGGAGCACCGGTGCGACAGGCCGCAGCCGTCGATCATCACCTCGTTGTGCAGGGCCGCGGCCTTCGACAGCGACGAGTCCAGGCGGTAGGCCGGCAGGCCCTCCTTGGCGCGCGCCGCGTTGATGTGCGCGAGTACCTGCTCGAGGACCGAGCCGCTGGTCGCCGGCGCGGCCTCGGCCGTCTTGCGCGCGGGCGCGCTGGTCTTGCTCTTGGTCGGCTTGGGCTTCGGGGCGGTCGTGGTGGCCTTCGGCGCCGGCGGCTTCGACGTCGGCGTGGCCGGGCCTGCCGGCGCGGCGTCGTCCAGCAGCAGGTCGGTGCCCGGGTCGCCGGTCGGGTCGCCGTTCGCCTCGCCGTTCGCGTCGGCCGCGAGCAGGCTGTCGGCCGAGGCGCGGTTCGCGGCGGCGGACGCGTTGCGGTTGAGCCCCACCGCGGTGAAGCCGACTCCGATGACCACGGCGGTGGCCCCCGCCACCAAGGTGAAACGGGCGCGGCTGGCGGCGGACATCGACACGGGCTCGGTCACCTCGGGAATCGCGGCTGCTGGCCGCGGGCGCGGCACGTCTGCCGAACTATGGGGCCTCGCTCCCGCGCGCAGGCGTCACCTCAGGTGCGCTTAAGGATCGACACACGAAGACATAAGGAGGCGGCCCCCGGGCCGATACAGTGCCCGGGTGACCAGACTCCTCAAGGGCATCGCCGGCAAGCTGCGCCGGGTCGCGGGACGCCGCACACCCACCCCGCCCGTGCCACGGCCCGCGCCGCCGTCCGCGCGCCGCGGCCGTCACCTCGAGTACTCGCCGAACCTCGACGGCGACGCCGACCCGGGCGAGATCGTGTGGACCTGGGTGAAGTACGAGGACGACCCGACGCGGGGCAAGGACCGCCCGGTGCTGGTGGTCGGGCGCAACGACCGCACGCTGCTCGGCCTGATGCTCTCCAGCCAGTCGGAGCGCGACGGCCAGCGCGGCTGGCTGGCGCTGGGCCCGGGCGCCTGGGACCGCGAGTCCCGCCCCAGCTGGGTACGGCTCGACCGGGTCCTCGAGGTCGACGAGGACGGCATCCGCCGCGAGGGCGCGGTCCTCGACCAGGCCCGCTTCGACCGCGTCGCCGGCGTGCTGCGCCGCGACCACGGCTGGGCCTGATGGGCGCCGACGTCATGGTCGGTTTCGGCGGCAAGCAGGCGTGGCTGGCCGTCCGTGATGGCGACCCCGCCCGGGTGCTCGACGCGCTCGGCCTGCGCGACCTCGGCGAGGTCCGCTGGCGCGACGGCATCGACCTGGCACACCTGACCGACGACCGGGTCGCGGTGACGCCGCTGCTGCCCGGCGCCCGCGACACCCGCTGGGTGCTCGCCGTCGGGCGGTACCTGCTGCGCCCGGACACGGCGCTCGACGTCGTCGACCTGTCGGCGCGGCTGGGCACCGAGGTCCAGTTCTTCGCCACCCACCGGGTGACCGAGACGCACCGCTGGCAGCGCGCCGTCGACGGCGAACCCGTGCGGACGTTCGGCTACGTCGGACAGACCGGCGACGTGACCTCCTGGTACGGCGACCCGGACCCGGCCGAGCGCGCGGCGGGCCTGCCCGCGACCTTCGTGGACGAGGAGAGCACCGTCCTCGTCTCGGAACACGACGTGCTGACCGTCGCCGACGGGTGGAGCATCGATCCGGCAAAGCTCGAGGGGAAGGCGCCCGGCCGGCTGCGCGTCGGCGCCGCGGCCTGAGGAAGGGACGGCGACACCATGCGCAAGTACGTGATCATGGGAGTGCAGGGCAGCGGCAAGGGCACGCAGAGCACGCTGCTCTGCGCCGACCTCGACCTGGTGCACATCAGCGTCGGCGACCTCTTCCGCTGGCATGTGCAGAGCCACACCAAGCTCGGCGCCCAGGTACGCCGGGCGATGAAGGCGGGCGAACTCGTCAGCGACGACCTGGTGGAGTCGGCCGTGCGCGGCCGCCTCGACCAGCACGACTGGAACTTCGGCTTCGTCATCGACGGCTTCCCGCGCAACGGCCGCCAGGCCGAGTTCTTCATGGAGAGCTACGACATCGACGGCGTCATCCACCTCGAACTCCCCGACGACGAGGTGCGCCGCCGGGTGCTCAGCCGCCGGCTCTGCCCCGGCTGCGGCATGGACTACAACCTGATCGCCGACCGCCCGGAGGTCGAGGGGCGCTGCGACATCTGCGGCACCGAGCTGATCACCCGGGAGGATGACACCCCCGAGGCGCTCGCGGCCCGGCTGCACGACTACCACGAGAAGACCAGGCCGGTGCTGGAGCTGTTCCGCCGCAAGGAGGTGGTGCACGACGTCGACGCGACCGCGGCGGCGGACCAGGTGCAGGCCGGCATCCGGGAGACCCTGGGACTGCCGGCCTACCGGCCGAAGGACTGACCCCGGCGCCGTCAGTCGGCGTCGTGCGGGTCGTGACCGTGCCGGGTGAGCTCGGCCTCGAGGGTGTGGCAGACCTGCTCGACGACGGCGACCCGGGCGTACGGCTTGCTGTCCCCGGCGACGATCGTCCAGCGCGCCCGCTTCTTGTCCGTCCTGATCAGCATGTCCTCGATGGCCGCCGCGTAGTCCTCGCGGCGCTCGCGGTTGCGCCAGTCCTCGTCGGTGAGCTTCCAGGAGCGCAGCGGGTCGGTCGCGCGGGCCTGGAAGCGGCGCAGCTGCTCCTCGGGGGAGACGTGCATCCAGAACTTGATGAGGATCATGCCCTCGGCCGCCAGGGTGCGCTCGAACTCGACGATCTCGTCATAGGCGCGGGTCCACTGCTCCTTGGTGGCGAAGCCCTCGACCCGCTCGACCAGGACCCGGCCGTACCAGGAGCGGTCGAGGACGGTCATGCCGCCCCAGCCGGGCAGGACCGGCCAGAACCGCTGCAGGAAGTGGTGCCGCTTCTCGTCATAGGTCGGCGCGGCGAACTGGGATACCCGGACGTGCCGGGGATCCAGGGGCGCGACCAGGCGTTTGATGGCGCCACCCTTGCCGGAGGCGTCCCAGCCCTCGAACAGCACGCACAGCGGCGGCCCGATCCGGTGCTCGCCGAGCTGGCCGCCCAGGAGCAGCCGGAGTCGCAGCAGGCGCTGCTGCGCGGCCTCCAGCCGCAGCAGGGCGTCCTTCTTCGGGAGCCGGGCCGACAGATCGACCTGTTCGAGGCGCGTCATGCCGCCATCCTCCCCGCCCGGCGGGCTCCTGGGGAGGGCGCATCCCGAAACCCGATGTGACCGTGTCTACCGGATGCGCGACAATTCGACGGTGACTCTCGTTGACGACATGCAGTGGCGCGGACTGATCCAGGACTCCACCGACCCCGAGGAGCTGCGCAAGCACCTCGACGGCGGCTCGATCACGTTCTACGTGGGGTTCGACCCGACCGCGGCGTCCCTGCACGTCGGCAACCTGATGCAGGTCGTCACCGCCCGCCGCCTCCAGCTGGCCGGACACCGCCCGCTGCTGCTGGTCGGCGGCGCGACCGGCCAGATCGGCGACCCGGGCGGCAAGTCCGCCGAGCGCGTGCTCAACCCCCGCGAGGTGACCGCCGGCTGGGTGCTGCGCATCCGCGAACAGCTCTCCCCGTTCGTCACCTACGAGGGCGCGAACGCGGCCACGCTGGTCAACAACCTGGACTGGACCGGCGAGCTGTCGGTGATCGACTTCCTGCGTGACGTCGGCAAGCACTTCCCCATCAACAAGATGCTGGCCCGCGACGTCGTCAAGAACCGCCTCGAGACCGGAATCAGCTACACCGAGTTCAGCTACCAGCTGCTGCAGGCCAACGACTTCTACGAGCTGCACCGCCGCCACGACTGCTCGCTGCAGTTCGGCGGCTCGGACCAGTGGGGCAACATCACCGCGGGCGTCGACTTCGTCCGCCGGCGCGGCGCGGGCCCGGTGCACGCGTTCACCACCCCCCTGGTGCTGAAGGCCGACGGCACCAAGTTCGGCAAGAGCGAGGGCGGCGCCACCTGGCTCGACCCGGCCATGACCACCCCGTACGCGTTCTACCAGTTCTGGGTCAACGCCGACGACCGCGACGTGTCGAGCTACCTGCGCTACTTCAGCTTCAAGACCCGCGAGGAGATCGAGGAGCTGGAGAAGGCCACCGCCGAGCGGCCGCAGGCCCGCCTGGCGCAGCGCGAGCTGGCCTGGGAGGTCACCGCCCTGGTGCACGGCGAGGAGGAGGCCCGCCAGGCGGTCGCGGCCAGCCAGGCGCTCTTCGGCCGAGGATCCCTGGACGACCTCTCGGCGGACACGCTGCGGGCCGCACTGTCCGAGGCCGGTCTCACAGAGGTACGCGGTGAGCTCCCGACCGTGACGGTGCTGCTCCAGAACGCTGGGCTGGTCAAGAGCGGTGGCGAGGCGCGCCGGACGATCGCCGAGGGCGGCGCCTACCTGAACAACGAGCGCATCACCGACCCGGAGGCCACGGTCCCGGAGTCGGCGCTGCTGCAGGGCCGCTTCCTGGTCCTGCGCCGCGGCAAGCGCACCTTCGCCGGCGTCGAGTCGGTCAGGTAACAACCGGCTCGTCGTGCCATCCGCACATCGCGGAAAAGTTGTGCGTCACCCGGCAACCCGTTCCCGGCGCCGCGCGTGTTCCCTTGCATCAACACGCGGAGGTAGGTGCGTTGGCGGACATCGCAGGGTTCGACGAGTTCTACCAGGGCAGCCGGCAACGGCTGCTCGGGTACGTCTTCCTGCTCACCGGCGACCTGGCCGAGGCACAGGACGTGGTCCAGGAGGCGTACATGCGGGCCTGGCAGCACTGGTCCACGATCAACCGGTACGACGACTCGGAAGCCTGGGTGCGGATCGTGGCCAACCGGATCGCGGTCTCCCGGTGGCGGCGGGTGCGCGGCCGGGCCAGGGCGTATCTGCGCCACGGCGCGGCCGGCCCCGTGCCGGCACCCAGCCTCGACACGGTGGCGGTGGTCGAGGCGCTGCGCCGTCTCCCGACCGAGCAACGGGTGGCGATCGCGCTGCACTACCTGCTCGGCATGCCGGTCGCCGACATCGCCCGGGAGGTCGGTGCGCCGGTCGGCACGGTCAAGGCACGGCTGCACCGGGGCCGCGCGGCGCTCGCCGACCTGCTGGCCGTGGACTCCGGGGAGCCCGCCGATGCCTGAGATGCGTGACCTCATCGACAGCGTGGCGAGCGACCTCGCCGACGTCCGGTGGCCGCCCGCCGAGGAACTGCGCCGCCGGGCCCGTCGCCGGCGGCAGCGCACGATCGCCGCCGCCGTGGCGCTGGTGACCGCGGTGACGGCCGGCGCCGCCAGCCTGGCCCGGCCCGACCGGGAGCCGCCCCCGAGGCCCGCGACCTCGCCGACCGTGGGTGCGCCCCCGGTGCGGATCCCCCCGTCCGTCCTGCTGCGGCCCGAGGACGTCGGCGCCGGGCCGGACAGCGAGGTCTACCCGGCGGACGCGTTCCAGCCGATCCAGTTCGAGGTCATGCTCGACAGCTGCTTCCGGGAGCGCGCCCCCGGGTTGCTCGCCCTGCGCCCACGCTATTCCCAGGGCCAGACTCTGATGCTGGGCACGGAGGCCCACCGGCCGGCCCGGGCCGGCCTCCTCAATCAGACGGTGTACCGGCTCTCCGCACCGGAGGCCGCGGTCTTCGTCCGGGACCTGCGCGTGGCGGTCGAGGCCTGTGCCGACTATTTCCAGACCGGTGAGATCGAACCGCCGGGCGGCAGGGTCAAGGTGCGCAGCCAGAACAGCTGGTCGATCTTGGCGAGCGGCTTCGCAGGCGACGAGTCGATCCTGGTACGGGGCGTCGCCGTCGTGCGCGACGCGGAAACCGGCGAGGTGATAGGGGAGTCGAGCCGGCCATCGGCGTTCCTGCGGGTCGGCGACCTGGTCACGGTGCTGGTCCCCCGCATCGGCACCTCCGCCGATGACCTGCGCCGATTCGCCGCCACCGCCGCTCAGCGGCTGTGCGCGACCGCCGATCCCCCTTGCTGAATCACCGCGCTCCAGGAGCACCGGTGAGCCTTTCGACGCGGCCCGGACGGACGCTCCTGACGGCGGTCAGCGGCCCGGATGCCGCTGTCCCGAGGCCAGGTTGACGACCGCTCACCGGCCGACGGAGTCCTGGACGGTGCTCGCGGTGGCTTCAGGGCCAGGTCAGAAAGGGTCTGGCGAGGCATCGGCGGGTCGGGCGAGGGCGTGTGGTTCGGGACACGGGGGGCCGATTTGGCGCTCTGGGACGGACCGGGTAATGTTTTGCGAGCCGGCAGGGAAACGGGCGAGGCAAGCAGAACGAACCGAGAGATCGGGGAGATCAGCTACCGGCCGTCCTGCCAA
>NZ_JBITLR010000011.1:167459-296238 GCF_044465445.1 Actinoplanes sp. NPDC049668 | reverse complement strand
GCAACCGCGACATCAGCATCGACAGCACGAAGAACAACCTGGCCGCGTTCAAGAAGCTCGCCGCCAACCCGATCTTCAACGTCAAGATCGCCTGACCCACCCCGCACCACCCGCACTTCCCCACGAGCCGCCCGGCACCCGCCGGGCGGCTCGACCGCGTTCAGGGCACGGGGACCGGGCGGGGGATCCGGAGCGTGCAGAGCAGCGCGGCGAACAGCGAGGCCGCGAACACCACCATCGCGATCGTGTAGGACCGCGGGCTCGGCACGCCGCTGGCCCCCGCGGACCAGGTGAGCACGGTTCCACCCAGGGTCGCGCCGAGGCTGCCGCCGACCGTACGCATGACGGTGTTGATCGCGGCGGACACCCCGGTCTGCTCGCGCGGCACCGCCTCGACCACCAGCGCGCCGACGGCCGCGAAGGCCAGGCCGACCCCCGCGCCCATCACCAGCACGGCGACGCACACCTGCGCGAGCGTGCCGTGCAGCAGGGCCAGCATCAGGTACGCCGTTCCGGCCGTCGCCGTTCCGGCCGCGAGCGCGGCGCGCGGACCGTGCCGGCGTACCAGCAGGCTCTGCACGGGCATCACCAGCAGCGTGCCCAGCGCCGTCGGCAGCATCACCAGCCCGACCACGGTCGGACTGGCGCCGAAGCCGATCCCGCTGCTCGCGGGCTGGGCGACCAGCAGCGGCACCAGCATCCAGGAGCCGAACATGCCGACGCCGAGCAGCAGGGTGGCGGCGTTGGTGGCGCGCACCGTCGGCAGCGCCAGGGTGCGCAGGTCGACGAGCGGATGCCGGGCCCGGCGCTGCACGACCACCCACAGCGCCGCGAGCGCCGGCACGGCCAGGCCGGGGACCGCGACCTGCGGAGAGGCCCAGCCGTACGTGCCGGAGAGGCTGATCGCCAGCAGCAGCAGGCCGAGCCACGTCGCGAGCAGGACCGCGCCGGGCCAGTCGACGCGGCCGCCGTCGTGACGCCGGGTGCCCCGCGGCAGCAGCGCCGCCACCGGGATCGCGGACAGCGCGGACAGCAGCGCGGGGATGCCGAACAGCCAGCGCGACGACGCCACCGAGAGCAGCGGCCCCGCCGCTACCGTGCCGGCGGCGCCGCCGACGCTCATCACGGTGGAGACCGCGACGAACGCCCGGGGGCGGCGCTCGGGCGGCAGGTGGTCGCGGATCAGGGCGAAGCAGAGCGGGAAGACCGCGCCGCCGAGGCCCTGCACGGCCCGCCCGGCGACCATCGGCCCCAGGCTGTCGGCGAGCGCCGACATCGTCGAGCCGACGCTCATGGCGGTGAGCGCGCCGAGCATGACGCGCCGCTTGCCGTGCAGGTCGGCGAGCCGGCCCAGCAGCGGCGTCGAGACCGAGGCGCTGAGCAGGAACGCGGTGAGGATCCAGGCGGCGCCCGACGGCGTGGTGCCGAGTTCGCGTCGGAAGACGCCGAGGGCGGGTACCACCAGCGACTGGAGCACCGAGTAGGCGGAGGTGGCCAGGCAGAGCCCGGCGAGGATCGCCGGCGCGCGGGGCGCGGTCAGGTTCGACCGCCCCGGCGGCGGTCCGGCGGGCGCCTGCGCCGCCGGACCGTCGCCGAGGACCGGGACCTCGGTCAAGACTGAGCCTTTTTCAACGTGGCCGGGCGGCAGCGCCTGGCAGCGGTCAACGGCTCGGATACCTCTGGCCCGGGGCCAGGTTGAAAGTTGCTCATTGCAACGCCGCGGCGGGCGCCGCGGTCTTGGCGGTGGTGTTGCGGTTGGCGGGCCGCGGCAGACCGTAGTGCTCGCGCAGCGTGCGCCCGGTGTACTCGGTGCGGAACCGGCCGCGCTCCTGCAGGATCGGCACCACCTCGTCGACGAAGCGCGTGAGCGAGGACGGGAGCACCGGCGGCATGATGTTGAAGCCGTCCGCCGCGCCGTTGTCGTACCAGGACTCGATCGCGTCGGCGACCTGCGCGGGCGTGCCGGCGAAGGTGAGATGCCCACGCCCGCCGCCCATCCGGGCGATGATCTGGCGGACCGTGAGCCGCTCCCGGCGGCCGAGGTTGACCACCAGCGTGCGGCGGCTCTTCGCGCCCTCGATCTCCTCCTCGGCCGGCAGGTTCGCCGGCAGCTCCTCGTCCAGCCGCAGGTCGGCGATGTCCACGCCGAGCAGCTCGGCCAGGATGGGCAGCGCGGTCTCGGCCCGGATCAGCCGGCTGAGCTCGGCCTCGAGCTCCCTCGCCTCGGCCTCGGTCGCGCCGATCAGCGGCACGATACCCGGCAGGACCTTGACGTGGTCCGGGTCGCGGCCGTGCTCGGCGGCGCGCCGCTTGATGTCGTCGTAGAACTCCTGCGCGTCGGCGAGCGTCTGGTGCGCGGTGAAGATCGCCTCGGCGTAGCGGGCGGCGAAGTTGCGCCCGTTCTCCGACGAGCCGGCCTGCACCAGCAGGGGGTGGCCCTGCGGGGTGCGCGGCACGTTGAGCGCGCCGGCCACCCGGAAGTGCTTGCCGTTGTGCTCCGGCGGATAGATCTTCTCCTGGTCACCCCACACGCCGCTGGCCTTGTCGGCGAGCACCACGTCGTCGTCCCAGGAGTCCCAGAGCTTGAGCGAGACGTCGACGAACTCGGTGGCCCGCTCGTAGCGCTCCCGGTGCGTCGGCAGGTGGTCCAGGTTGAAGTTGCGGGCGGCGTCGAGGTTCGCCGTGGTGACGATGTTCCAACCGGCCCGGCCACCGCTGATGACGTCGAGCGAGGCGAACCGCCGCGCCAGATTGTACGGCTCGTTGTAGGTGGTCGACGCGGTGGCGATCAGGCCGATCCGCTCGGTCGCCCCGGCGAGCGCGGTGAGCAGGACGGTCGGCTCGAGCACCCCGGACGGGCGGCGCCCGACCTGGTCCCAGAGCACCGGCCCGTCGGCGAGGAAGAGCGAGTCGAGCTTGCCCCGCTCGGCGATGCGGGCCAGGTTCTTGTAGTGCTCGACGTCGACCTCGGCGTGCGGGTCGCTCTCGGGCAGCCGCCACGCGGCCTCGTGGTGCCCGACGCCCATCAGGAACGCGTTGAGGTGAAGCTGTCCCGGCCGGCGGCTCATCGGGCGGCCTGCGGGGTGTAGTGGCCGGCCTCGTCGCCCTCGAGCACGCGGCTCTTCGCGCCGTCCGCGCCGACCGGCACGTCGCCGGCGACGGTGACCCGATGCAGCTTGCGCGGCAGGTCGCCGTAGTCGTCGGCGGCGTAGTGCTGGGTGGTCCGGTTGTCGAAGACCACCACGTCACCGACCGACCAGTGGTGCCGCAGGGTGTTCTCCGGCCGGGTCACATAGGACTGGAAGAGGCGCAGCAGGTCGCGCGACTCGGTCTGGGACAGCCCGATGATGCTGCTCGCGAAGCCGCCGATGAACAGGTTGGGCGCGCCGGACTCGGGGTGGATGCGGACCACCGGGTGCGCGGTGCGGTAGCGCTGCCCGACGAAGACCTTGTGGTACTCCTCGGCCTCGGTGGTGCGGAACTGCGGGTGCTCGGCGTAGTCGTGGTCGTTGGTGTGCACCGCCCACAGCCGGTCGGCGAGCAGCCGCAGGTGCTCGGGCAGGTCGGCGTAGGCGGCGGCGGTGTTCGCGAACAGGGTGTCGCCGCCGTACGGCGGGATCACCAGGCTGCGCAGCGTGGTCGCCTTGGGCGGGGCGACCACGAACGTCACGTCGGTGTGCCAGGCGTTGGCGCGGGCGCCCTCGCCGCCCTGCACCGCCAGGATGTTGGCCTGGCCGTCCACCGACGGGACGGTGGGATGCGCGGTGGTCAGCGGGCCGAACGAGCCGGCGAACCGCAGGTGCGCCTCGTCGTCGAGGTGCTGGTCGCGGAAGACGAGCACCTTGTGCTCGACCAGCGCGGTGTTGAGCCGGGCGCTGAGGTCCGCGTCGATGTCCCGGGACAGGTCGACCCCGACGATCTCGGCGCCGATGCGGCCGCCGATGCGGCGCACGTCCGGGGTGGTGGGAGCGATCGTCATGATGCGGTTCCTTCCTAGCTGGTGGTGCGCCACGTGGAGAAGCGGCGTTCGGCGATGATCAGAAGCTGGTTCACGACGAGGCCGATCGCGGAGATCGTGATGATCCCGGCGTACATGTCGGGCACGGCGAAGTTGTACTGGGCGTAGTTGATGAGGTAGCCGAGCCCGGCCTTGGCGCCGACCATCTCGGCGGCGATCAGGATGAGGATCGAGTACGCGCCGGCCAGCCGGATCCCGGTGAAGATGGTGGGCACGGCGGCGGGCAGCACCACCTTCTGGAACAGCCGCAGCGGGCCGAGCCCGAGCGACCGGGCCGACTTGATCAGCAGCGGGTCGACGGTGCGTACGCCGCTGACCGTGTTGAGCAGGATGGGCCACGAGCAGGCGTAGAAGATGATCGCCACCTTGGACGTCTCGCCCAGGCCGAGGACCAGCACGAAGACCGGCAGCAGGGCCAGCGCGGCGGTGTTGCGGAACACCTCCAGCAGCGGGTTGAGCAGCGTCGCCGCCGGCTTGTACCAGCCGATCAGCAGGCCCAGCGGGATGGCCGCGGCGACGGCCAGGCCGAACCCGGCGAGCGAGCGGGTCAGGCTCGCACTCGTGTGTTCCCACAGCTGGCCCGAGAGCAGCAGCTGCCACCAGGCGCTCAGCACCTCCGACAGCGGGGGCAGGAACGTCGCGTCGACCACCCCGAGCCGGGGGAACACCTCCCAGACGGCCGCGAGGGCGGCGACCGCGACCAGGCTCGTGGCCACGGTACCGGCGCCGCGCAGGACGCGGCGGGCCAGCGGGTACCCGGCCGGCGCCGCGGGCGCGACCACGGGGGAGGCGGGTGCGGCGACCGGTGCGGGCGTGGGCGCGGGCGCCTGGCGGACCGCGACCGGGGATTCGGTGAGGCTAGACACTGGCCGGCTCCTTCGTCTTGTTGTCCGGGCCCAGCTCCTCGCTGCGGGCCTTGGTCACCTCGTCGCGCAGCAGGGTCCAGATCTCGCGCCGGTACCGGGCGAACTGCGGGTCGGAGCGCAGGTCCTCGGTGGCCGAACGGGCGGTGATCGGGATGTCCACGATCTGCTTGATGCGTCCGGGACGGGCGGTCATCACCGCGACCCGCTGGCCCAGGTAGACCGCCTCCTCGATACCGTGCGTGATGAAGACGACCGTCTTGCCGGTCTTCTCCCAGATCCGCAGCAGCTCGTCCTGCAGCCCGTCGCGGGTCTGCGCGTCCAGCGCCGCGAACGGCTCGTCCATCAGCAGCACGTCCGGGTCGAACGCGAGGCTGCGGGCGATCGCCACCCGCTGCTTCATGCCGCCGGAGAGCTCGTGCGGGTACCGGTCGTGGAAGCCCGAGAGCCCGACCAGGTCCAGGTACTCGCGGGCCCGCTCCTTGCGCTCCCGGCGGGCGACGTGCTTGGCCTCCAGGCCGAACTCGACGTTGCCCAGCGCCGTACGCCACGGCAGCAGGGCGTACTGCTGGAAGACGACGCCGCGGTCCAGGCCGGGACCGGTGATCTCTCGGTCGTCGACCAGCAACCGGCCGCTGGTCGGCTTCGCGAGGCCGCCGAGCAGGTCGAGCAGGGTCGATTTGCCACAGCCGCTAGGGCCGACGATGACCAGGAACTCCCCGGCGCGTACGTCGAAATTGATCTCCTGCAGCGCGGTGACCGTCGTCCCGCGGGCCTGGAAGATCTTGCCTACGTTGTCGAATTTGATCTTCGGGGTGGTCACTGGGCAGCACCGCCCGCCAGCTCGTTGTACTGGTTGGTGTAGATGTCGGAGGGCTTGAGCTTGTCGTTCTTGAGCTCGCCGATGCTGTCCAGCCACTCGATCCAGACGCTGAACTCGGCGTCGGTGATCGTGCCGCCCTTGCCGGCCACGCCCCAGCTCTTCCAGAACTTGAGCTGGCTGTCGTCCTCGTTGCGGCCGCGCTTGGAGATGATCGTGCGGAATCGCTCGACCACGGTGTCGCGCGGCTCGGTGCGGGCCCACTCGATCGCCTTGGCGGTGCCGGTGACGAACGTGTGCACGGTGTCCGGGTTCTTCTTGAGGAAGTCGTCGCGCAGCACGTAGCTGCCGCCGGTGAACGGCCCGAGCAGCTCGAAGTCGGTGTACAGCGCGCGGATCCCGCCGCGCTCGAGCGCCTTGTCCCGCAGCGGGCCGCTGAGCGCGCCGATGTCGATCTGCCCCGCGCGCAGCGACTGCTCGGTGTTGACCGGGGGCACCACGACCAGCTCGACCTGCTTGATCTCTTCGGGCGTCAGGCCGTTGCGCTTCAGGTAGGTCTTGGTGATCGCCTCGGAGTGCGCGCCCAGCGTGTTGACGCCGATCTTCTTGCCGATCAGGTCCTTGGCGGTCTTGATCGGGCTGCCGTCCAGCGCGTAGTAGCCGATGTAGCTGTCCTTGTCGGAGCCGTAGTAGCCGATCACCGCGGTGATCGGCGCCTTGGACGCCTTGAGCTTGACGATCGCGCCGTTGAACGCGCCGCCGAAGTCGATGTCGCCGGTGGTCGCGGCCTGGATGTCCTGCGGGCCGCTGATGGTGTTGCCGATCCATTTGAGCTTCACGTCGCCGAGGTAGCCGAGGTCCTCGGCCAGCTCGGCCGGAGTCACCTGACCCACCCAGCCCTGATAGCGCAGCTCCTTGGTCTGAGCGCCGCCGGCGTCGTCGGACGAACCGCAGGCGGAGAGCGCGGACGCGGCAAGCAGCACGCCGGCCAAGGAGGCGGCGACGGCGAATCTGGGTGTCTTCATGGGGGAACGCTCCTCGCGCTGGGTATGTGGCAGTGACCGGCCGGTGTGGACCGCCGGTCGGTGGGAGGGCAGGTTTCATCGCGCCGCGTGCGTCAGTGCAGGCGGCGGTGGTGGGTGAGCGGTGACGGCGTCGTCAGATGACTGGAGAGCTGTGTGCGGCCGCCGTCGGACTCAACAGGCGCAGGTACACACCCGGAGATAGTCGACGAAGCGGCGCCGGGTCAGACGCTTGCTTCGATTCATGTGAGCAACCTATGGGGCGCGGACCGCTCGCGTCAGCTACTTTGTGATCCAGCTCACATACATATCCCATAGGTTGGATGGGATATGGCGATGCGCCGCAGGTGGGGCCGGGGTGCCCCACCCTCGCGCCCGGTTGGTCAGGTGAGGAGCAGACGTTCCTTGCTGCCGTCCGGCCCCACGATGAAGACCGACTTGCCCTCGTCCTCGGCCTTGACGATGTAGGCGTAGACCTGGATCGCCCGATTGAACGTGTCGGTCCGGTTGTCGCCGGTCACCTGGGTGGCGACCTCCAGCGCGCGGACGGCGCGCCGCACCAGGTTGATCGTGAACTTCGTCAGTGTGGTGCCGGTTTCCGCTCGCTCTCCCACTTCCGCGCTCGCCATGCGTCTCTCCTGCTCCTAGAGCGGGCTGACGCCCACTGAGTAACGGCCCCGCAAAGGGCACCTGCTCATCCTCCGCCCGGAGGTGGGGGCATTCAATGCCCGCTCGGTCGCGGCGCGGTGATCTTTCGGTTTCCGCGGGCGCGACTACTGGTCGCAGGTACCTGTTCTACGCACCTCTCCGGCCACTCTAACCTGTGCTCCGGAACCGTCCAACGGAACGTACAACCTCCGACAGAACTACGTGCTGACCTGGAGCGGAGGGCTCTGGTACGCCTTTAGCGGCACCGCCGGAAAGGCATTACCGCCCCGGTGTTCCGAGTATCCGTTTTTCGCGTCGTCGAAAGCCATTCCGGGGAGACTCCTTGTTGCCGCACGGAGCCTGACGAATCTACATTTAACAGCAGACAGTGATGGGATTTATGGAGGTAATTCAACAGACTTTTCGGCCATGCGGAACCGAGGGGGAAGGCCTGTGTGGCAACTGGGCAAGCTATGGCGGATGACGGCCGGGCGCCGGATACAGCAGGAGCCCGAGCCGACGCGACGGGTACAGGTCCGGCGGCCGCCGGACGACGACGTCCGGTACCTGATCGACGACGACGTCGCGGTCGAACCCGGTCCCGAGGAGGACCTGCGGCTGATACCCGGCGAGGAGCTGCACCCGGACCGGGCGGAGGTGCGCGGCTCCATCGGGGCGACCTACGACCCCGAGACGAAGAAGTGGACGGTCGGCGTCATCGGCCGCGAGCCGCTCGTGGTGTTCCTCGGCGGTTCGGGGATCGGCACCGCGGTGATCTGGCGCAGCGAGAGCCTCGCCGAGACCGCCGTGGCGGAGGACCACCCCGGGCAGCTGCACCTGGCCGAGGTCGGCGTCGGTGCCGGCGTGCTGATCGTGGTCGCCTCCATCGCCGCCAGCTGGCGGATCTCCCGCCGTAACAGGCCTTAGCGCTCCACCATGCGCTGCATCGCCTCGTTGTAGCGGGCGCCCGCCACGCGGGTGGCCGCCTGGTCCAGCGAGGCGAGGTCGGCGGGGGACAGGTCGAGCCGGGTGGCGCCGAGGTTCTCCTCGAGGCGCGAGCGCCGCCGGGTGCCGGGAATCGGCACGAGCGAGGGGCGGCGGGCGAGCAGCCAGGCGAGGGCGACCTGCGCGGGCGTCGCGTCGTGCGCCTTGGCGACCTGCCCGGCCAGCTCGACCAGCGCCTGGTTGGCGGCCCGGTTCTCCGGCGTGAACCGGGGGATGGTGGCGCGGATGTCGTCGGCGGCGAAATCGGTCGTGCTGCTGACGGCGCCGGCGAGGAAGCCCCGGCCGAGCGGGCTGAACGGCACCAGGCCGATGCCGAGCTCGTCCAGGACCGGCAGGATCTCGTCCTCGATGTCCCGGGTCCAGAGCGAGTACTCGCTCTGCAGGGCGGTGACGGGGTGTACCGCGTGCGCGCGGCGGATGGTGCCGGCCGCGGCCTCGGAGAGCCCGAAGTGCGCGACCTTGCCGGCCGCGACCAGCTCGGCGACGGCGCCCGCGACCTCCTCGATGGGCACCGCGGGGTCAACCCGGTGCTGGTAGAACAGGTCGATCCGGTCGGTGCGCAGCCGCCGCAGCGACTCGTCGGCCACCCGGCGGATCCGCTCGGGCCGGCTGTCCACGCCGTGCATGCGGCCGTCGCGGATGTCGAAGCCGAACTTGGTGGCGATGACGACCCGGTCGCGCAGCGGTTCGAGGGCCTCGCCGACCAGCTCCTCGTTGACGTAGGGGCCGTACACCTCGGCGGTGTCGAAGAACGTGACGCCGGCCTCGACGGCGCCGCGCAGGACGCCGATCATCTCGTCGCGGTCGCCGGGGTTCGGCCCGTACGCCTGGCTCATGCCCATGCAGCCGAGGCCGAGTGCGGAGACCCGCAGTCCCTGGCCGAGCGTTCGAGTGTCCATGTCGTCCTCCTGCCGACGACGCTATCAAGGCGCGCGGACGGCCGAGGCCCGCAGGCGGGTTGCCTGCGGGCCGGCGCCGGCTGACGGACCGTTACGCCTGTGCGAGGTCTCCCGCGGTCGTGACGAGGTCGATCACCTCGATCAGCACGTCGGGCGTGCCGGGCACGCCGTCCATCGTGACGACGGTCTTGACCGTGCCGTCGCTGTAGCGCGCGACCACCTCGTAGCGGTAGCGGTCGCAGCAGGGGTTGGCGGGCAGGTAGGCCGGCCGCAGCGCGCGGAACCGGCGCTCGGCGGTCACGCTCAGCGCCTCCTGCGCGCGTTCGCCGCGGTCGGTCTGATCGACCCCGTACCAGTCGGTGTGGCCGGCGAAGCCGCCGGAGCGGGTCACCGTGATCGACTCGGTGTACGGCGCCGCGGCCGCGGCGGCCGGGGTGGCGGTGAGCAGCGCGGTCAGCGCGGCGGCGATCATCGTCAGGTTGCGGAACAGCTGCTTCATTGCAAAGTCCTCGTCTCAGGCGTGGAAATTTCCGGGGTGGGCGTTCAGAAATTGAATACTTCGCCCGTCGCGCTGAGCAGGACGCAATGATTCGGGAAACTCTCGGTGTAGGCGACCGGGTCGCCCTGCCAGGTGCCCCTCGCAATGGCGGTCACCGGGCGGTATTCCCGCGTGCAAATTGCATCGTCGTCGGCGAGTGCGGTGAGATCGCCGTTGACCTTGTGCAGATCGTCGCAGGCCGATCCCGCGGCCGCGTGGCTGCCGCCGTCGGGGTCGCACTGCAGGGTTGCCAGCCGCATCGGCCCGGTTTCCTGCCCCGCGGGGAACACGGCGAGGACCAGCCTGCTGCTGGGTGCCGGGGCCGCCGGTGCCGCAGCGGCGGGCGCGCCCGGTGCGAGCAGTGCGGCCGTGGTGGACAGGCTGGTCGCCAGCACGCCGATGTGATGGATGGGGACCACGAATTCCTCCTTGTGGAAGGCACGGCTCATCGGGACGCATCCTTCTTGTGGAGGGCACGTCCGCGATTCGCTCGAATGGATCGCCCATACGTTAAGCTTTTCCCGAGAAAGCGTCAACTCGGCGCACTGCATATTCGTAAATAGAATGCGAATATTTAATATCACGATTGCGTTGTCGCAGTGCGCGCGGTTGATCGGTTCAACGGAACTTCACATCGGTCGATATCGCCCGCCGGGCCGGGCCCACTCGGCACCGACGGGCGATATCGGGCAAACCGGCGCTACCCCGCCTGGGCGAAGATGCTGCTGCCGCGCACGTCGGCGGCGGTCAGCTCGGTCAGCTCGGCGAGGCCGACCGGTCCGCCGAGGGCGGCGAGCCGGATCGCCTGGCGCAGCCGGCACCGTTCGAGCGCGTTGCGGATGCTGCGCGCGTTGGCGAACCGCGGCATCGCCATCCGCAGCTCGACATAGGAATCGAACGCCGAACGCGCGTCCGGGGTGAACCGGTAGCTGTCCCGCGCCAGCATCAGCTCGGCGATCCGGACCAGCTCGTCGTGGCTGTAGTCGTCGAAGCGGATGTGGTGCGCCACCCGCGAGCTGAGCCCCGGGTTGGACGACAGGAACTTCTCCATCCGGTCGGCGTACCCGGCGAAGACCACCACCAGGGAGCCGCGCCCGGACTCCATCTCCTGGAGCAGGATCTCGACCGCCTCCTGGCCGTAGTCCCGCTCGTTCTCCGGGCGGTGCAGGTAGTACGCCTCGTCGATGAACAGCACCCCGCCGGCCGCCCGGGCGATCGCCTCCTTGGTCTTCGGCGCGGTGTGCCCGATGAACTGGCCGACCAGGTCGTCGCGGGTCACCGCGACCACCCGCGGCGTACGCAGGTAGCCGAGCCCGTGCAGCAGCTCGGCCATCCGCAAAGCCACCGTGGTCTTTCCCGTGCCGGGCCCGCCGGTGAAGCTCATGTGCAGCGACGGGCTGCTCGCCGACAGCCCGAACCGGGCCCGGGCCCGGCTCACCAGCAGCAGCGCCGCGATCTCGGCCAGGCGCCGCTTGACCGCGGTGAGCCCGACCGTCTCGCGGTCGAACCCGGCCAGCACCGCGCGGGCCTGCGCGGCGCCCTCGTCGGCGTTGATGTCGATGACCGCGTCCCCGGCCAGGAGGTCCGGCTCCGGCGCCGCCGGGCCGGGACGCATCGAGAACCCGCCGGTCATTCGGGCGAGTAGCGCGCGCCGGCGGGCGCCTCGGTCGCGTACGGCTGGAGGGCGTAGCGCTGCACCCGGTCGCCGGCCTCGGTGCGCTCCAGCCGGAAGCCCGGCTCGTGCGGCGGGCGCTGCACCAGGAAGCTCAGCGCGGTGGTCTGCCGGCCGAGCCGCGCGTCGTAGGCGAGCACCCGCACGTAGTGGCGCGGGAACGCGGCGCGGCAGTCGTGGATCTCGTGCAGCACCGCGTCGGGCTCGGCCAGGTCGAACAGGGGCAGGCCCCACATCTCCCAGTAGACGTTGCGCGGGTGCGGGTCGTCGGTGTACTCGATCGAGACCGGCCAGCCGTTGTCGAGCGCGTACCGGATCTGGGCGGACACCTCGCCGTCGGTCAGCTCGGGCAGGTAGGAGAAGGCTCCGTGGCGCAGGTACATGCGTTGTCCCCTATCGGCTCGCGGTCGCGATGACATCGGGCGCGTCGGTGGCGGCGTAGTCGAACGTGACATCGCCCCAGGTGGAGAGCGCGGCGTCGAGTGGACCGCAGCGCTGCGCGGCGGCGCGCAGCACGCCGGGACCCTCCCGGAGCAGGTCCTTGCCCTCGTTGCGGGCCTTGATGATCGCCTCGAGCGCCACCCGGTTCGCCTCGGCGCCGGCCGCGATGCCCATCGGGTGGCCGATCGTGCCGCCGCCGAACTGCAGGATGACGTCCTCGCCGAGCAGCTCGACCAGCTGGTGCATCTGGCCGGCGTGGATGCCGCCCGAGGCGACCGGCATGACGCCCGGCATGCTGGCCCAGTCCTGGTCGCAGTAGATGCCGTGCGCGGGGTTCGCCGGGATGTGGTCCAGGCGCAGCGTGTCGTAGAAGCCGCGGGTGGTCGCCGGGTCGCCCTCGAGCTTGCCGACCACGGTCCCGGCGTGCACGTGGTCGATGCCGATCAGCCGGCACCACTTGGCGATGACGCGGAAGCTCACGCCGTGCGTCTTCTGCCGGGTGTAGGTGGAGTGGCCGGCCCGGTGCAGGTGCAGCAGGACGCCGTTGCGGCGGGCCCAGTGCGCCATGGACTGCATGGCGGAGTACCCGATGGTGAGGTCGATCATGATGACGACGCTGCCGAGCTCCTTGGCGAACTCGGCCCGCTCGTACATCTCCTCGACCGTCGCCGCGGTGACGTTCAGGTAGTGGCCCTTGATCTCGCCGGTCTCGGCCATCGCCCGGTTGACGCCCTCCATGCAGTAGAGGAACCGGTCGCGCCAGCGCATGAACGGCTGCGAGTTGATGTTCTCGTCGTCCTTGGTGAAGTCGAGGCCGCCGCGGCAGGCCTCGAAGACCACCCGGCCGTAGTTACGGGCCGACAGCCCGAGCTTCGGCTTGACGGTGGCGCCGAGCAGCGGGCGGCCGTACTTGTTGAGCATCTCGCGCTCCATCACGATGCCGTGCGCCGGACCCTGGAAGGTCTTCACGTACGCCACCGGGATCCGCATGTCCTCCAGCCGCAGCGCGAGCAGCGGCTTGAAGCCGAAGACGTTGCCGATGATGGACGAGGTCAGGTTCGCGATCGAACCCTCCTCGAACAGGTCGATGTCGTAGGCGACGTGCGCGAAGTACTCGCCGGGCCGGCCGGGCACGGGATCGACCCGGTACGCCTTCGCCTGGTAGTGGGTGTTCGCGGTCAGCCGGTCGGTCCACACGACCGTCCAGGTGGCGGTCGACGACTCGCCGGCCACCGCGGCCGCCGCCTCCACCGGGTCGACGCCGGGCTGCGGCGTGACCCGGAACACCGCCAGCACGTCGGTTTCCTTGGGCACGTAGTCGGCGTCGTAGTAGCCCATGCTCGCGTAGCTGCGTACGCCGGGGTTCCACCGGTCCTCACTGGTCATGCGATCGACATTGCCGCCCGCACACTCCATCCGTCCAGCGAGCTTTCGCCGGGTTCACTTGAGCATTTGCTTGTCTATTGTGGGCCGGTGACCCCGATCCGGCTGCAGACGTTTCTGGCGATCGTCGAGTGCGGTTCCGCGCGCGCCGCCGCGCAGCGGCTGTCGGTCACCGAGTCGGCCGTCTCGGCCTCGCTGGCCGCGCTGCACCGCGAGATCGGCGTCGTGCTGCTCGAGCGCAGCGGGCGCGGGCTGCGGCTGACCGAGGCGGGCGAGGTGTACGCCGGCTACGCGCGGCGCATCCTCGGCCTGCTCGACGAGAGCGTCGCCGCCGTGCGGCGCGGCGTGGACGCCGAGCGCGGGCGGCTGCGGATCGGCGCGGTCACCACGGCCGGCGAGGCGCTCATCCCGGGCCTGCTGGCCTCGTTCCGCCGGCGCTACCCGCTGGTCGAGGTGACCCTCGACATCGGCGTCCGCGACCGGGTCGCGGCGCTGCTCGCCGATCACCGCCTGGACGTCGTCATCGGCGGGCGGCCCGGCGCCGGCCAGGTCACCCGGGCCACCCGGGCCAACTCGATGGTGGTCGTGGCCGCGCCGGGCGCGGAGGAGGACCTCTCCCGGGTGAACTGGCTGCTGCGGGAGGCCGGCTCGGGCACCCGGGACGCGACGCTCGCGCTGCTGCAGCGGATGCAGCTCGACCCGCCGCTGCTGACCCTCGGCTCGGTCGGCGCGGTGGTGTCGTCGGCGGCGCTCGGCCTCGGCGTCACCCTCGTGTCCACCGACGCGGTCGAGGCGCAGCTGCGCGGGGGCACGCTGCGCCGGATCCCGGCGCCCGGCACCCCGCTGAGCCGGCCGTGGCACGCGGTCACCACGGCCGCCCCGACCGCCACCACGGAGCTGTTCCTGCGCCACCTCACCGAGCCGCGGCACGCGGGCGAGCTGGCGTTCCGGGTGGCCCGATCTCATCCGCCCACCCGCCCGCGCGGGTGAGGCACGCGGGCCGCACCGCCCGTACGTTCGGCGCAGCCCATGACGCCGCCGTCGCGGCCCGACCGTTGGGGGACCGCCGTGCCGAACCTGACCGAGACCGCCGCCGGCCCGGTCGCACCGCCCGGGCGCATCACGCTGACCCGGCACACCATCGAGCAGGAGCACCGGCACCTCGACTCGACGGGTGACTTCTCCGGCCTGCTCAACGCGATCGCCACGGCCGTGAAGATCATCGCCAACCAGGTCAACCGCGGCGAGCTGGCGGCGCCGGCCGCGCGCCTGGCCCGGGTGAGCGACGAGGTGATGACGGCGGAGACCCTGTGGGGCGGGCACCTGGCCGCAACGGCGTCCGCGGCGGGCGCCGGCATCGTCGGGGTACCCGCGCCGTACCGGCGGGGCAAGTACCTGCTCGCCTTCTCCCCGCTCGACGGGTCGGACGGCATCGACGTGAACCAGTCGGCCGGGACGATCTTCTCGGTGCTGCGTACCCCGCGCCCGGGCGCCGATCCGCGGGCCGAGGACTTCCTGCGGCCCGGCACCGAACAGGTCTGCGCCGGGTTCGCCCTGTACGGGCCGGCGACCATGCTCATCCTGACCACCGGCGACGGCGTCGACGGCTTCACCCTCGACCGCGACATCGGGGCGTTCGTCCTCACCCACCCGAGGATGCGGGTGCCCGAGCAGACCCGGGAGTTCGCCATCAACAGCGCCAACGAGCGCTACTGGGAGGCGCCGGTGCGGCGGTACATCGGCGAGTGCCTGGCCGGCCGGAGCGGGCCCCGGGAGCGGGACTTCACCATGCACTGGGTGGCGTCGCTGGTCGCGGACGCGTTCCGCATCCTCACCCGCGGCGGCGTCGTCCTCTACCCGGCCGACAGCAACCCGGGCCGGACCGGCCGGCTGCGGCTGCTGCACGCGTGCAACCCGATCGCGTTCCTCGTCGAGCAGGCGGGCGGGCGGGCCGGCACCGGCCGCGGCCGGACCATGGAGCTCGCGCCGGCGCGGCTGGACCAGGGCGCGCCGCTGGTGTTCGGCTCGCGGGCCGAGGTCGAGCGCGTCGAGCGGTACCACCACCAGCCGGGCGACGAGAGCTTCGACGGCTCGCTGTTCAACGTGCGCTCGATGTTCCGGGCCGGCTGATGTCGGCCGAGCACCCCGTGGTGGCCATCACCGGCTCCTCGGGCGCCGGCACCACGTCGGTGACCCGTACGTTTCAGCACATCTTCCGCCGGGAGGGCCTCACCGCCGCCATCGTCGAGGGCGACTCCTTCCACCGCTACGACCGGGAGGAGATGAAGAAGGAGACCGCCGCGGCGGCGGCGAACGGCAACCCGAACTTCTGCCACTTCGGGCCCGAGGCGAACCTGCTCCCCGAGCTGGCGGAGCTCTTCGAGGAGTACGGCCGGACCGGCACCGGCCGGCTGCGCCGCTACCTGCACGACGACGAGGAGGCCGCGCCGTTCGGCCAGGACGCGGGCACCTTCACGCCGTGGCAGCCGATCCCGCCCGGCACCGACCTGCTCTTCTACGAGGGGCTGCACGGCGCGATCGTGACGCCGGACGCCGACGTGGCGCGCCACGCCGACCTGCGCATCGGCGTCGTGCCGATCATCAACCTGGAGTGGATACAGAAGCTGCACCGGGACCGGACCCAGCGCGGCTACTCCGAGGAGGCGGTGATGGACACGATCCTGCGCCGGCTGCCGGACTACGTGCACCACATCTGCCCGCAGTTCTCCCAGACGCACATCAACTTCCAGCGGGTGCCCACCGTGGACACCTCGAACCCGTTCATCGCCCGCACCATTCCGACCGCCGACGAGAGCTTCCTGGTCATCCGCTTCGCCGACCCGAAGGGCATCGACTTCCCGTACCTGCTGTCGATGCTGCACGACTCCTTCATGTCCCGGCCGAACGTGATCGTCGCGCCGGGCGGGAAGATGGAGCTGGCGATGCAGCTGATCTTCACCCCGATGATCCTGCGGCTGATGCGCCGCCGGATCCCGGCATGACCGCGGCGCGCGCCGCCGGCGGGCCGGTCGGCGCGCGCCCGGTCATGCTCGCGGTCGGCGGCGACAGCGGCTCCGGCAAGACGACCCTCGCCCGCGGGCTCGCCGAGGCGATCGGCCCGGGGGAGTGCACGTCGATCTGCGTGGACGACTACCACCGGTACGACCGGGCGCAGCGGTCGGCGCTGGGGCTGACCGCGCTGTCGCCGGAGGCCAACCACCTCGACATCATGGAACAGCACCTGCAGCTGCTCGCCATCGGCCAGCCGATCCTCAAGCCGGTGTACGACCACCGCGGCGGCACGTTCGCCCGGCCCGAGTACCTGCGGCCGCGCCCGTACGTCATCGTCGAGGGGCTGTTCCCGCTCTTCTCCAAGCTGTCGCGCGCCTGCTTCGACGTCACCGTCTTCGTCGAGGTGCCGGAGGAGCTGCGGCACCGGTGGAAGATCCGCCGGGACACCACCGCCCGGGGCTACACCGAGGCGCAGGTGCGCCGCGAGCTCACCCGGCGCGAGCCCGACTCGGCCGCGTACATCCGCCCGCAGCGCGGCTTCGCCGACATCGTGGTGCGGTTCGCGACGGCGCCGGACGGCTCCGACCCGCCGGGCGCGCCGTCCACCGCCGAGCTCCTGCTGCGCCCGACGGTCCAGCACCCGCCCCTGGCGCGGCTGCTCGCCGGCGGCGCCGGCGCGGCCATGGACCTGGGCGTCGTGCGCGACGACGACGGCAACGCGGTCGACCGCCTCCGGGTTCGCGGGCGCGCGGCCTCGGAGGAGGCCCGGCTGCTGGCGAAGGCGCTCTGGGAGATCGTCGGTCGCGGGCGGGAGCTTCCCCGCGGGCTCGGCCGGCTCGCCGACGGCGCGCACAGCGAGCCGCTCGCGATCACCCAGGAGATGCTGCTGTTCCACCTCATGCAGGAGGTTTATCAACGGTGAAGGCGGTGATCTTCGATGTCGACGGCACCCTCGCGGAGACCGAGCGCGACGGGCACCGCCAGGCGTTCAACCTGGCGTTCCGCGACCACGGCCTGCCGTTCCACTGGGACGTGGCCGAGTACGGGCGGCTGCTGGCCGTGACCGGCGGCCGGTACCGGCTGGCGTGGTACCTCGCGGAGCAGGGCCTGAGCGACCCGGCCGGCGCGGCGCGGGTCCTGCACCGGACCAAGACCGCGCACTTCGCCGCCTGGCTGCACGCCGGCCCGCTGTTCCCGCGCCCCGGCGTGCACGAGCTCCTGGCCGGGCTGCGCGACCAGGGCGTACCCGTCGCGATCGCCACGACCGGCCGCCGGGAGTGGGTGAGCATCCTGCTCAAGCGGCTGTTCGACGACATCGGGTTCGCCGCCGTGGTCACCGGGGACGACGTCGCCGAGCTCAAGCCGGACCCGGAGGTCTACCTGCGGGCGCTGTCCCGCCTGGACGTCGACGCCCGCGAGGCCGTCGCCGTCGAGGACTCCCCACCCGGGCTGGCCGCCGCGACCGCCGCGGGGATCACCTGCCTGGTGGTGGCCTCGGAATACCACCTGGACATGCCGTTCCCCGGTGCGGCGGCGGTCCTGCCGGGCTACCTGGCGACGGACCTGCCCGACGCGGGCACACCCGGGGTCTTCGGCGACGGGGTCACCGCGGACGCGCTGCGGCGGCTGCACTCGGCGGGGCGGGGCCGCGGCGCGCGCTGAGCGTGACTGTCCGATCACGACACCTCGACATCGACCGATGGTACCCGTACTATTCCCTGCAAATGCCGACCAATGACCGGGCCAGCCGCCCGCGCATCGGTCCGGCATCGAGGCAACGACGTCCGGCGCTGGTGACCGACCGGCAGGACCGGACGTGGTTGCGGTCGCGGCTGGACCACGCCTCGCCGCGGCTGACCGCGCGGCTGCCGCACGCGCCGCACCGGGCGGACCCGGCCCGCACCCGCGCTCGACCTCATCCCCGACCGTTCATGCCGTGCGCGCCGGGAGGAGTTTCACCGTGAACAGCCCTAACCGCACGCCGATCCGGGTATTGCTGGTCGACGACCACGAGATGGTGCTGCAGGGGCTGCGGGCCATGCTGGCCCGGTTCCCGGACGAGGTCGAGGTGGTCGGCTCGGCCGGCGACGAGGCCGGCGCGGTGCGGGCCGTCACCACGCACCGGCCCGACGTGGTGCTCTGCGACATCCGGCTGCGCCGCGACAGCGGGCTGGACGTGTGCCGCGCGATGCGGGCCGCGGAACCCGGCACCAGGGTCGTGTTCCTCACCGTCTACGACGACGAGCAGCACCTGTACCAGGCGCTGCGGGCCGGCGCCTCGGGCTACCTGCTCAAGCGGATCGACGGCGACGAGCTGCTGCGCCACCTCGAGAACGTCCAGCTCGGCGACATCGTCATCGACCCCGGCCTCGCCGGGCGGGTGGCGACCGCCGCCGCGCACCTGCGGCACGGCGAGTTCTGGCCCGGCGCGCGGCTCGGCCTGACCCAGCGCGAGAGCGAGGTGCTGGCGCTGCTCGTCGGCGGCCTGTCCAACAAAGCCATCGCGGCGCGGCTGGTGGTCAGCGACGACACCGTCAAGACGCACCTGCGCGGCCTCTACCGCAAGCTCGAGGTCAACGACCGCGGCTCGGCCGTCGCCGTCGCGCTGCGCGAATGCCTCTTCCATTGACCGACCTCATCGACCAGGTCCGCGGCTGGGTGACCCGCGAGCCGTCGCTGCCGGCGGTGTTGGAGCGGGTGGCCGGCGCGCTGACCGGTGCGCTGGCCGCCGACGGATGCCTGGTTTTCCTCGTGGCCGACGACGGCGACCTGGTGCTCGGCGGCGGCCACCCCGCGCCCGGCGAGCCCGGCCTGCGGCTGCCGCGCGGCTTCGGGGTGACCGGGCGGGTGGCGGCCGACGGGATCCCGGTCGTGCTCGTCGACGACCGCCCGCGCAACCCGCGCCACCGGGAGCTGCTGGGGCTCGGCGCCGGCGACCCGGTGTCCCGGCTGTGCGTGCCCGCGCGGGTGCCGGGCGGCGGATGCGTCGCCGTCCTGGCGGTGTTCAGCCGGCGGCGGCGCGCGTTCGGCGCCGGCGAGGTCGACACGGCGCAGGCGGTGGCGGACCTGGTCGCGCTGCGCGTACGCCTGTCCGCGCTGGCCGAGGCCGTCGACGGGTACCGGAGCCTGCGGGACAGCGCGGTCGCGGACACCGTGGCGATGCAGGAGGCCGAGCGCCGGCGGATCGCCGGCGACCTGCACGACGGGGTCACCCAGGCCATCGCCGGCCTCAGCTTCCACCTGTCGGCCGCGAAGGCGGCCCTGCGCGACGGCGACATCGGCGACGTCGCGCGGCAGGTCGGCGCGGCGGCGTCGCTGGCCGATCTCGCGTACGGCGAGACCCGCAGCGCCATCTCCGGGCTCAGCAGCCCGATCCTCGACGACCTCGGCCTCTCGGCCGGCCTGGCCGGACTGGCCCGCAACGTGCCACACCTGCCGATCCGGGTCGACGCGCAGGACCTGCCGCTGCCGGACCACGTCACCACGTCGCTGTTCCGGGTGGCGCAGGAGGCGATCCACAACATCGTCCGGCACGCGGACGCCAGCCGCGCCGTGGTCCGGCTGGGCCGGCAGGGGCGCGCGGCCCTGCTGACCGTCACCGACGACGGGCGCGGCTTCGAGCCGGCCGCGGGGGAATCGCGCCGGGCGCACCCCGGCGGCGGCCTGCGCGGCATGGCCGAGCGGGTCCGCCTGCTCGGCGGCGAGCTGCGGGTCCGCTCCCGGCACGACGAGGGAACCACGATCGAGGTACGGATCCCCGACGTCCTCTGACCCGCTCTGCTGACAGCAGATCGGCTTGGTTCGCGGCCCGCGGGAGTCCCATGGTGGATCGAGTGGTTCGCCCGCCGAGTTCGAGGAGAAGGTCATGCAACTTGCCACCGGGATGACGCAATGGAACGCCGGCCCGATCGACGACCAGCTGGCCACCCGGCTGCTGCACCAGCGCATCATCGTGCTCGGCACGGAGGTCGACGATGCGGTCGCGAACCGGCTCTGCGGTCAGCTGCTCCTGCTGTCGGCGGAGGATCCGTACGGCATGATCAGCCTCTACATCAACTCGCCGGGCGGCTCGGTCAGCGCCGGCCTGGCCATCTACGACACCATGCGGCTGATCCCCAACGACGTGAGCACGCTGGCGATGGGGCTGGCCGGCAGCATGGGGCAGTTCCTGCTCTCCGCCGGCACGCCGGGCAAGCGGTTCAGCCTGCCGCACGCGCAGATCCTGATGCACCAGGGCTCGGCCGGCTTCGGCGGCACCGCGGCGGACGTCGAGATCTACGCCGAGCAGCTCGAGCGGGTCGGCGCCACGCTGCTGCGGCTGACCGCGGAGCACACCGGGCAGCCGATCGAGACCGTGGAGCGGGACAGCCGGCGCGACCGCTGGTTCACCGCGGAGGAGGCGCTCGAGTACGGGCTGATCGACCACATCCTCGACCGCGTCGACGACGTGCGCCCCACGATGGGCCGCCAGCGGGTGGGGCTGGGCGCATGAGCGAGCTTGCGAGCGAATCATCAACTCAGTGTCGAGCTCTTGGCATCGCCGGAGCGCCAGCGGAGGCGATGGCATGAGCCAGTACACGATTCCGACTGTGGTGGAGAAGACGCCGAGCGGGGAGCGGGCGTTCGACATCTATTCGCGGCTGCTCTCGGACCGGATCATCTTCCTCGGCACCGAGATCGACGACGGCGTCGCCAACGTGGTGATCGCCCAGCTGATCCACCTGGAGTCCGCGGGCGAGGGCGAGATCGGGCTGTACCTCAACTCACCGGGCGGCTCCTTCAGCGCGCTGACCGCGATCTACGACACCATGCATTTCGTACGGTGCGACATCGCCACCATCTGCGTCGGGCAGGCGGCGTCCGCGGCGGCGGCCCTGCTCGCGGCCGGCACGCCCGGCAAGCGCTCGGTGCTGCGGCACGCGAAGGTGACGCTGCACCAGCCGTCGAGCCAGGCCCGCGGCACGCTGCCGGACCTGGCGGTCGAGGCGAAGGAGGTGGCGAAGGTCCGCGCCGAGATGGATCAGATCCTCGCCGAGCACACCGGCCAGACGGCCGCCCGGATCCGGGCCGACACCGACCGGAGCATGACGCTGTCCGCGGCGCAGGCCGTGGCGTACGGCCTCGCCGACCAGGTGATCACCGCCCGCCCGGCGCGCTCGTTCCGGCTGGCCGGGGCCGGCTGATCAGGCGGCCAGCAGCATGACGGCGCCGCCGCCGTGCTGCTGCGGCCCCGCCGCGCGGTGCTGGTGCTGCTGCGACAGGGCGTTGCCCAGCCGGAGGAACACGGGTGCGCGGTCGACGGTGAGATCGCGCCCCACCTCGGCGAGCAGGTCGGCCAGCTCGATCCGCAGCGAGTCGCAGACGGCGGCCAGGATCTCGGAGCTCGGCTCTTTGCGGCCGCGCTCGACCTCGGAGAGGTACTGGACCGAGACGCACGCCTCCCGGGCGACCTCGGCCAGCGTGCGGCCCTGCTCGCGCCGGTGGCGGCGCAGCACCTCGCCGACGTAGGTGCGCAGCAGCGGCCGCGGCCGGGGCCGCCCGCCGGGACCGATGTGCGCGATGTCCGCCATCCGGTCACGGTACCCATCGGCGCCGCGCCGCCGATACCCGCCGCGACCCGGTTCCGCCAGCAGCGTAGAAGGCCGGAACCCGCGGGCCGCGCGTCATCGCTCGGGATCCCACAACGACGTGGGTGAGAGGAACGGCCGCGGCAGGCGCCGGGCCATGCCGGCGAGCAGGTCGGCGACCTGTACCCGCGGGTCGTCCCGGGAGTCGACGGTCACCAGGCCGGCCAGCGGCGACGGGCCGGCGCCGTCGGCCAGGGCCGCCTGGAGGCGGGTCAGCCGGCCGGCCGTCAGAGCGCTCTGCTCGTCGTGGATCACCAGCACCCGGCGGCGCCCGCCGCTCCAGAACAGGACGGTCTCGGCGAGCGCCGGCAGCATCGGCTCCAGCGGCGGCGGAATCGACCGGTCGTCGTCGCTCAGCCGGGTCAGCACGGCCCACACGCGTGGCCGGCTCAGCCCGTCGAGGACGCCGGCGGCCGGTGCGGGAAGTCCGCCGCGTACCAGGGCGTCCCGGGCCTGGAAGAACCGCTCGAAGCTGCGGTGGTCCGGGCGGTGCCGCCGCTTGGTCCTGACGAGGTCGACGAAGGCGGCGAGGAGGGCGGCCCAACCGGGCCCGGCCGGGCGCCCGGCCCGGTACAGGCTGAGCGCGGCCGGGCGGTGGTCCTGGGTCAGGCGGGTGCCGGCCGCGTAGGACGGCTCGGCCAGGAACAGGTCGACGATCCGGGTGACGAGGTAGTACTCCTTGTCGACGACGTGCACGTGCGCACGGCCGGTCAGCTCGGCCAGGAACCACGCCGGCGCCGCGCCCGCGTTCGGGCCGCGCAGGAACCGCCCGGATTTGAACTCGCTGGGGGAGTGCACCCAGCCGGAGCGCAGCGCGGCGATCAGGGCGACCGCCTCGGCGACGCTCAGGTCGACGCTCGCGTGCGTGATCACCGGGGTGGCCGGGTCGAGCAGGTTGGTGCCCGAGAACCCGGACTCGTCGCAGGCGATCTCCACGACGGCGCCGGTCACGGGCCCCGTGGGCGGCAGCCCGCCCTGCAACGGCGGCCCGGCCCGTTCCCTCATGGCGACCATGCTCGCCCTCCCGGGGCGGGCGGGGCCACCCAATTGCGCCCCACCCCGCCCCGGGCGGCGTTCAGCCCGCGTCCGGTGTGGCCGCGGCGACCGCCTTCCGTACCGTCCCGGCGTCGGCGGGGGTGCCTACCGGATCGGTGAAGGAGCCGTACGGGGTGACGTAGACCGGCGTGTCCCGCTGGGTGCGCCAGTTCTCGGCGAGCGGTCCGACGTCGACGGTGTCGTAACCGATGCGGTCGAGGAACCCGGTGACGGTGCGCTTGGCGCCGGCGTCGTCGCCCGCGATCGGTAGCGCGGTGCGGTCCGCCGCACCGGCCGGGCGGCTCAGCGTCGCGAGGTGCTTGAAGTAGATGTTGTTGAAGCCCTTGACCACGTGGGCGTCGGCGAGGTGGCGCTGCAGCAGTTCACCGGTGGTGGCGGAGCCGTCCTCGAGCTCGGCGATGACGCCGTCGCGCTCGGGGTAGTAGTTGTTGGTGTCGATGACCACCTTTCCCGCCAGGGCGTCGGCCGGCACGTCGCGGTAGGCCTTCAACGGGACGGTGACGACGGCGATGTCGCCGGCCGTCGCGGCCTGCGCCGGGGTGCCGGCCCGGGCCCGCGGGCCCAGCTCGGCGACCAGGTCCCGCAGGGTTTCGGGGCCGCGGGAGTTGCTGAGCACGACGTCGTAGCCGGCGGCGACCGCCAGCCGTGCCACGGTCGAGCCGATGTTTCCGCTGCCGATGAGTCCGATTGTCGTCATGTCAGCGCGAACCTGCGGCCACCACGCGGGATTCCGCATCCGGGCCGCCCGTGACCGGCGGCACAGGTCCGCGGCCGCCCGTCGGGGCGGCGGGGTATCTTCGGTTCGCGCGGGTACACGGAGGTTGATCATGGTGAAGGTGACCCGTCGGTTCGCCCTCTGGCAGGCGGATCTCGACGGCGGCGTCTGCGCCGTGCCGGAGGAGTGCGTCGACACCCTGCGTGACCGTGAGCGCATTCCGCTCGTGCTCGAGCACCGGGTGCACGGCATCACGCCGGTGAGCCAGGGCTTCGAGACCTCGTTGCGCCACGACGTCGAGTGGCAGTTCGTCGACCTCGCCTGGCCGCCGGACCTGCGGCCTGGCGTGCTCGTCACGGTTTCCTGGCAGGCCGCCAAGGACGAGGTCGTGGTGCGCACCGCCGCCCTGGACGAGCCGATGCGGATCGACGGCGTCGACTACTTCCACGAGTACGACCCGCGGGTGGTCACCCGCGAGTTCGTCGCGGGCGGGTCGAACCGGGGGCAGGTGCTGCACGCGGTGCGCAAGCTGGGCCGGGTCTACTCCGACGGCAGCGCCGTGTTCGCCGAGTCGGGCCTCGCCGCGAGCTGTGGGCTCGGCCGGGGCGCCCGCGGGTCGTTCCTGCTCCGGAACGCCGTCGACCAGTTGATCCGCGAGGGCTATCTGACCCGGGTGTCCGGCAGCGTCAGCTCCGCGGGCTATCCCTGCTATCCGGCTGTCGCCGGGCAGAAGCCCGCCGAGCTGCTGTTCTACTCGCCGCTGGTGGAGCCGGCGCCGTACCCGGGCGACGACGCGGAGGGCGCCGAGGGCGCCGAGCGCCGCGACCACTGGGTCAACGGCTTCGTCCGGCGGCTGCCGCCGGGTGCGCAGCCGTCGGAGAAGCAGCTCACGCTCCACGAACGGGCCGTCGAGAACGCGCAGGTCGACGCCGACCTCGCACCCGGCTACACGTTCGTGAAGAAGCACCACCGCGGCGGCTGACCGAGTGCGCACGAACCGGGGTGCGGAGCTGCCGCTCTGGCCGTTGTACGCGATGTTCGGCCTGATGCCGCTCTGGTGGGTCCTCGGTGGACTCCACCTGTTCTGGCCGTTCTTCGGCCTGCTGCTGGCCGTGCTGCTGGTCAGCCGGGGCCGGGTCGGCCTGCCGGCCGGTTCGCTGCTGTGGCTGGTGCTGCTCGCGCTCGTCGCGGTCAGCGTGACCCGGCTGGACCGGGCCAGCGGCCTGTTCATGTTCTGCCTGAAGCTCGGCTTCCTGGCCACCGCGCTGGTGGTGTACCTGTACGTCTACAACGCGGCCCGGGCCGGCGCGCGGTGGCGGCGGATGTTCGGGCCGCTCTGCCTCTACTGGCTGGGCATGGTGGCGCTGGGCTGGATCGGGGTGTTCAAGCCGACGTTCGCCATCACGACGCCGGTCGAGCTGCTGCTGCCGGACGGCGCCGCCGGCAACCGGGGCATCCGGGCGCTGGTGCACAGCCACGCGACCGAGTACAACGCGCTGGGCCGCAATCCCTACTACCGGACCGCGGCGCCGTACCCGTACACGAACAACTGGGGTACCGGGTTCGCGGTCCTGGTGCCGTGCATGGTCGCGTACCTCGGCTCGGTGCGCACCGGCGCGCTCCGCGTCGCGGTGCTGGTCTCGCTGCCGTTCGCGCTGGTGCCGGCGTTTCTCACGCTGAACCGGGGCATGTTCGTCGGGCTCGGCGCCGGGCTGGTCTATCTCGGCCTGCGGGCGCTGCTGCGCGGTGACGTGCGGTTGATCGCCTCGATCGCGGGCGTCGCCGTGCTGGCCTGGATCGCCACGCTGGTCGTTCCGGTCGGCGACCTGATCTCGAATCGGGTGGAGAACACCGACTCGACCGGCGACCGGGCGGATCTCTACGCGCAGACGGTCCAAGCGGTGTTGCGGTCACCGCTGCTCGGGTACGGCGGCCCGCGGCTGTCCGACACCACCCACGGCGCCGAGCCGCTGGGTACGCAGGGCCAGTTCTGGCTGCTGATGTACAGCTACGGCATCCCGGCGGTGCTGATCTTCGTCCTGGTGTTCGTGATCATCGCGTGGCGGCTGGCCGCGGCGGTCAGCGCGCCCGGCAAGTGGCTCAGCGTCGTCCCGGTGATCGCCTTGGTGATCACGCCGTTCTACGGCTTCACGGACGTCAACCTCTCGCTGATGTGCTTCGGCATCGCGCTGGCCATGGCCGCGGTCGACGGGCCGGTCAACCGCGCACCGGCCGATGGGTCAGAACGTGCCGCCGGTGCCGTCGTCCCGCTTGCTGGACGGGTCCAGGTGTAGCCGCCCGTTACCCGCCATGGAGCCGGGCGCGCTGTCGGCGGGCATGGAGCCGGATCCGTTGCGGCGGCCGACGATGGTCACCGCGCCGATCGCCACCAGGAGCACCACGGCCCCGACCACCATAAGAAAGATCATGATGCGAGGCTAACAGGCCGTCTCGAATGGGGCATCGCCGAAAGTTCCATATACGCAGCGTCAACTTTCGGTGATACGTCAGTCCGGCGCAGTGGCGGCCGAGGCTAGAGGTTCGCCTGTTCATCCTGCTGTTTGCGGGAGCCCGCAACGGTGCTGATTGACATTGTTCGATGTGTTGCTCAACACTGGACGCATCCATCATGGGAGCGCTTCCATGGCCTCGGTACCGAAAGTTCCGGGCGCGGATCGCTTCCGACAGCCACGGAAAGGAGGGTCCCGGTGACCACCGAATCGGGCCGCTTCAAGATCCGTTCGACGGTCGTCGCGCTGGCGGTGACGGCGCTCGCGGTCGCCGGCGCGGCGACGTCGATCCCGAGTTCCGCACCCGCCCGCGCCGCCGCCGCGGCGGCCGGCGTCGAGGACGAGGGCGCCGGCTGCGCGGTGCCCGGACTGCCCGACGCGGGCTCCCTGCCCACCAACGCCAAGCTCCCCGACCCGTTCCGGAAGCTGGACGGCACCCGCATCTCCACCACCGCCGAGTGGCAGTGCCGCCGGGCGGAGATCAAGAAGCTGGCCGAGAAGTTCGTGTACGGCGAGAAGCCCGCCAAGCCGGCGAGCGTCACGGGAACCGTCTCGAGCACCGCCGTCACCGTGAACGTCTCGCACCAGGGCCGCAGCTCCTCCTTCTCCGCCCGGGTCGAGCTGCCCAGCGGCTCCGGGCCCTTCCCGGCCGTCGTCGTCCTCGGCGGCTTCGGCGCCGACACCGCCGCGATCAAGGCGGCCGGCGCGGCCGTCATCAACTACGACCCCTACGCGGTCGGCAAGGAGGGCACGCCGCGCAACAACAAGCAGGGCGCGTTCTACAGCGTCTACGGCGCGTCCAGCTCCACCGGGCTGCTGATGGCCTGGGCCTGGGGCGTCAGCCGCATCATCGACGTCATCGAGCAGTCGGGCGGCGCGATCCTGCGGGCGGACGCGACCGGCGTCACCGGATGCTCCCGGTTCGGCAAGGGCGCGTTCGTCATCGGCGCCTTCGACCAGCGCATCGCCCTGACCATGCCGATCGAGTCGGGCAGCGCCGGCGCGCCGATCTTCCGCGGCATTCCCGGCGAGGGCGCGCAGAGCCTGAGCAGCGCGTACGGCGAGCAGCCGTGGCTCGGCGACGCGTTCGGGTCCTTCACCGGCAGCCCGGCCCGACTGCCCGTCGACACGCACGAGATGGTGGCGATGGTCGCACCGCGGGGACTGTTCATCATGGACAATCCGCACATCGTCAACCTGGGTCCCCGGTCCGCCAGCGTCGCCGCACTCGGTGGCGCGGAGGTCTACAAGGCGCTCGGTGCCGGCGCCGACATCACCTACTGGTCCGACATCCAGGACGGCAACCACTGCGCCAACCGGGCCGAGTGGCGGACCCCGCTGCAGCAGCACATCCAGAAGTACCTGCTGGGCACGGGCAGCGCGGCCGGCGCGATCCGGATCTCCAGCAAGGCGGCCGGCAACCTGGCCGAGTGGCGTGACTGGCAGACCCCGGTCCTCGGCTCCGGCCCGCCCAGCACGCCGCCGACCACCCCGCCGACAACGCCGCCAACGACGCCGCCAACGACGCCGCCGACAACGCCGCCGACGACGCCGCCCACCTCCCCGCCGACGGGTTCGGGCTGCACCGCGGCGGTGTCGGTCAACGCCTGGACCGGCGGGTTCGTGGCTACGGTGCGGGTCAGCGCGGGCGCGGTCGCGGTCAACGGCTGGCGCGTCGGCCTGACCCTGCCCGCGGGCGCCACCATCACCAACGCCTGGAACGTCAACCGCAGCGCCACCAGCGGCGCGGTCCAGTTCACCAACGTCGCGTACAACGGGTCGATACCGGCCGGCGGGTACACCGAGTTCGGCTTCCAGGCCACCGGGACCAGCGCGCCGATGACACCCACCTGCGGCTCGCCCTGACCCGCGGGGTCACCGTCAGGGCGCGGTCACGCTCGACATCCAGCCCGGCTGGCCGTCGCCCTGCCGGTAGGCCACGACCTGGTACGCGGTCCCGGGCCGGCCCGCGGGGTCGGTCCACTGCTGCGTGCCGGTGCCGGCGACCAGGCCGAGCCGGTCGACGAGGTGCACGTTCCCGGCCGCCGCCTTGTCGACCTGAACGAACACCTTGGCGTAGGCGGCTTTCGCCGGTGCGACGCTGGTGTGGCCGCTGGTGATCCAGTTGCCGGCGCGGTCGACCGTGGCGGGGTTGTGGCCGGTGAGCCGGTTGATCCGGACCTTGGCGGCGTCGTAGTACTCGATACCGGCGCGGGACCACCGCCCCGGCCCGGCCAGCGCCCGGAACGAGGCGACGGCGGTGTAGGTCCGGCCCGGCTTGACCGGGATCAGCCGGCCGGCGGCGTTGACGGATCCCGCGGCGACGGCGGTCAACGACAACGAGCCGGCGCCCAGCGCGCCGGTGCCGCGGTGGCGGGCCACCCGCGTGTTGGAGACCGCGGTCCAGCCGGAGGCGGCGGTCTCCACCCCGGCGTCGGCCTTGGCGACCAGGTTGGCCGGGATCGCCGCGCTGCCGACCGGCAGCTCGGCGACCAGTGCGCCCGCGCGGTACACCCGGTAGCCGGCGATCGGCGCGTTGCCGGTCGGGTACGACTCCGCCCAGGTCAGGACCCTGTCCTTGACGATGAGCGACGCCGGGGCGGCGGCGGCCGCCGCGGCCTGGCGCAGGGGGACGCCGATCACGCCGGCGGTGGTGTCGTGCTTACCGGCCGGGCCGGCGAGCACGGTGTTCGTCACGGTGCTCTTGGCGTTGCGGGCGCCGAGCTGGATGCCGTACCAGGTGGTGTGCGGGGTGCGGTCGTCGACGACCTTGTTGCCGTAGATCCGGTCGCCGTCGCCGATGGAGACGCCGATGCCGCTGGTCTCGAACGTGCCGCCGCCGGTCGACATCTCGGTCGAGCCGCCGTGGCCCGCGTTGCGGATCGAGTTGCCGGTGATGCTGTCGGGGCGGTTCTTGACCCGGTCCATCATTCCGGCGATCAGGATGCCGGACTCGGCCGGGCGGACGATGACGTTGTCGCGGACGACGTTGCCGCCGCCCGGGCGCACGATGTGGTCGTCCGGCGCGGTGCTGCGGGTGTCCCAGTCGCCGAGGGTGCCGTAGGTGCGGTCGGCGTCGGCGTAGTCGTCGTAGGTCACTGTCACGCCCGCGCCGAACGAGTCGTACAGGCGGTTGCCGCTCACGGTCGAGCCGCGCGGGTTGGTGATGTCCTTGTTCGCGCCCTTGTGCGAGTACTTGCCGTTGGACTGCAGCACGATGTGGCCGCCCCGCATGAAGTTTCCGGAGACGGTGGCCTCCGGCACGCCCTCGAGGTACATGTCGCCGTACCCGGTGACCTTGCGCGCGACGGCGACGGCCCGCTCGGCGAAGACGGCGTTGGCCCGGATGGTGGTGCGGACGGCGTTGGTGATGTCGATCGAGTTGCCGCGGATCGTCCGGTCGAACTGGTTGTACTCGATCACCGCGCTGTCGTGGCGGCCGCCGCCGCCGATGTTGTCCTCGTCGCCGGACTCGGCGCCGCCCCAGTTGTCGAACCGGTTGTCGACGATGTGCACGTCCTCGGCGTTGTGCAGCCAGAGCTTGAAGTACTCGAGGTTGGTGAAGCGCACCTGGCGCACCGTCCACCGGTCGCCGACGCTGACGCCGCCGCCGACGTTGGTGTTCGCGGCGCCGCCGGCGCGGAAGTCGCAGACCTTGCCCGGTCGTACGGGCAGGTCGGCCGGTTCCGGTGCGCCGGCGCCCTCCCGGCAGTTGCCGTTCACCGTCAGGTCGGAGACGAGGTTGGTGCTGCCGGGCGACGGCGCGGCGTCGTCCTTCCAGCGCACGAGGAAGCTGTAGCTGAAGTTGGGCCAGCTCGACGTGATCATGGAGAGGGTGGTCGCGGTGAGGCCGCTGCCCCGCAGGTCGACGTTCGGCGGCAGGCGCAGGCCGGCGCCGAGCGGGTAGTCACCCGGCGACAGGAAGACCGTCGCCGGCCGCGGCGCGGTCAGCACGGCGCCGTCCGCGCCGACCTCGGCCGGCACCGCCAGCGCGGCGGCGGCCGTGATGGCCTTCTTGAGCGCGGGGTGGTTGTCGCCGGCGATCGGGGCGGGCGCCGCGACGCAGAGCGGATCGGCGGCGCAGTCGGCCGCGGTCATCGCCGCCGGGCTCACCGTCGCGGCGAGCGTGTACGTGGGCTCCGGTTCCGGCCGCTGCTCCTCGGCGAGCGCGTACGCGGTCGACCCAGAGAGGGCCGGCATCACCAGCAGCACCACGGCGAGCGCGCGGCAGGCGCGCGGGAACGGCAGCGGCATCGGTTCTCCGTGGTCGGGGGGCGGTTACGGATTCCGTCGGGCGCCCGCCTCAAGCAGGGCTCAAGGCGGGCTCAAGCCCTTATGCGCCGCCGTTGATGGCGCCCGTACGCAGGGCGCCCTCCTTGACCTTCCACTCGTTCAGCAGCCGGTCGTAGGTGCCGTCGTTGATCAGCGAGTACAGCGCCGTCTGCATGGCGGCGGTGAGCTCCCTGCGGTCCTTCGCCACGCCGATGCCGTACGGGATGGCCTCGATCTGCGGGCCGGAGAGCTCGAGCGTCGGCATCTTCTCGACGTCCAGCGCGGCGATGGGGAAGTCGTTGAGCGCCGCGTCCGCCTTGCCGTCGCGTACGGCGACGGACGGTCCGGCCGTCGGCACGATGGTCAGGCCCTTCTTCCCGCAGTCCTGCTTCTGCGCCTCGGCCATCTCGACGAAGACGGTGTCCGGCTGAACGGCGACCCGGCGGCCGCAGAGCCCGGCCATGCCGCCGATGTCGCCCTGGCCCTTGGGGACCACGATCGACGTGCCGGCGTTGAGGTAGTTGACGAAGTCGGCCTTCTTCTGCCGCTCGGCGCGGTCGAACATCGACGACATCGAGAAGTCGATCTTGTGGCCCTCGACCTGGTCGAGCAGGTCGCCGAAGCCGACGTTCTGCCACTTCACCTTGAGTCCCAGCCGCTCGGCGATGGCATTGCCGAGGCTGGCGTCAAGGCCGGAGAAGGTGGAGCCCTTCATGAAGGTCATCGGCTCGAAGCTCGGGTCGGTGCCGCCGACCAGCACGCCGGACTGCTTGACCGAGTCGGGCAGGGCGGCCCGGGCCTCGGCGAGGCGGTCGACGGGCTGGCCGCCCTCCGGCTCGTCCTGGCCCGCGCAGCCGGCGGCGCCCGCCAGCGTCAGCGTGACGCCCAGCAGCAGGGAAACGATCTTCATGGGAACACCTCCTAAGTATCTAACTGATCTCTTCGGTTCCCGGTGGGCTGAGCTGAGCGGAAGGTGCCCGATATGCGCGCTTTCCAGCTAATCTTCGGTCAGGGAGGTTCCCGTGACGTTCACCATCCGGCGCCAGATCGCCGGCCTCGCCGTGATCGGGTTCGTGCTGGTGATCGTTGCCGGGGCGATCGGCTATCGCGGCACGTCGGCGCTGGCCGACCAGCAGGCGCAGGCGCGCAACTCGGCGGCGGCGCTGCAGGCGGTCCAGTCCGCCGACCTGGCCCGGGCCCTGTACCGGGGCAACGTGCTGTCCGCGCTGGTGACCAACAACGCGACCGAACGTCAGACGGTGCTGGACAGCATGGGCGCCAACGTGGCCCAGGCCCGGGCCGGCATCGACGACGTGATCCGCTACCTGCCCGAGATGCGCGAGCAGGCGGACGCCGTGCTGCCGACCCTGGACGAGCTCATCGCCTCCGGCCAGCGGATCGTGACGTTGGCCAGCCGGGTCGCCTCCGACCCGACCCGCTCGGCGGCGCTGGCCGCCCGGCCCGCGTACGACGAGGTCGACAAGAAGATGGCGGCGAGCCTCGACGCGCTGCGGTCCGAGATCACCGTGGCGGTCAAGGACTCCTACGACGAGGCCAACGCGGCCGCGGACCGGGCGAAGCTGCTCACCGTGGTCGTCGGCCTGCTGGCCGCGCTGGTCCTGGGCGGCGCCGCGCTGCTGCTGGGCCGCCGGATCGCCCGGCGGGTGGACCACTGCCTGGCGGCGGCCAACTCGATCGCGGCCTACGACCTGACCGTGGACGCCGACCTGCCGGGCAGCGACGAGCTGACCCAGCTCGGCGCGAGCCTGAACGCGATCGTCGGCTCGCTGCGCGCGGCGCTGACCGAGATCGCCGGCAACGCGGGCTCGGTCGCGGCGGCCTCCGAGGAGCTGACCGCGACGAGCCGGCAGCTGTCCGAGGGCGCCGGCACGGCCTCGGCGGAGGCGGCGGCGGCCAGCCGCGACATCGGCATGGTGACGGCGAGCGTCGATCAGACGACGGACGCGGCGCGGGGCCTGGAGGGCTCGATCCAGGACATCACCTCGGCCGTCACCGAGGCCGACACGGTGGCCAAGGAGGCGGTGGGGCTGGCGGTCACCACCAACCGCACCATCGAGCGGCTACGCAGCTCGAGCGAGGAGGTCTCCGCGGTGGTCAGCATCATCACGGCCATCGCCGAGCAGACCAACCTGCTGGCCCTGAACGCGACGATCGAGGCCGCCCGCGCCGGCGAGCAGGGCAAGGGCTTCGCCGTGGTCGCCGGCGAGGTGAAGGACCTGTCCCGCGAGACGGCGTCGGCCACCGGGGACATCGCCGCGAAGGTGACGGCGATGCAGACGGACACCGCGCAGGCCTTCGAGGCGATCACCCGGATCAGCGCGGTGATCGACCGGATCGACGAGCTGCAGCGCTCGATCTCCAACGCGGTGGACGCGCAGACGAACGCGACCGGGCAGATCGTCGCGAGCATCTCGTCGGCGGTGGCGTCGGCGTCGGGGGTCTCCGAGTCGATCGCCCGGGTGGCGGACACGACGAACCTGACCCACGAGGCGGCGAGCCAGACCGAGTCGGCGGCGGCCGAGCTGTCCCAGCTCTCCCAGCAACTGCGCACGGTGTCCGACAAGTTCCGGCACTGAGCGCGGCCCGGCCGCCGTCCGGACCGCTTAGGGCCGCATCTCGTACGCGCCGCAGAGCGCGACGGTCTGGTCCCACACCGCCGCGGTCCGGGCCGCGTCGGTCACCGGGCGGCGGACCTGCGCCAGCGCCCACGCGGCCTGCTCGGCGGTGGTGGCGGCCTTGCCGTGCAGCTCGATCGCGTACGCGGAGAAGTCCTGCACCAGGATCGCGAAGATCTCGTCGAGCAGGGTCCGGTCGAGCCCGGTCAGCTCGGCCTGCTCCAGGATCAGCTGGCCGTAGACGACCAGCGCGAAGAGGTGGCCGATCGCGAGCAGGAAGTCCAGGTCGCGCTGCTGCTCCTCGCTGGGCGCGTCGCCGGTCAGCAGGGCGCACAGGCCGTCGGCCTGCTCCCGGAAGCGGGCGACGTTGGGCAGGTCCGCGTGCGCGTCGTAGGCGATGCGCCAGTCGTGGAAGCGGATCGCGCCGAGGCCGCGGGCCGGGCCCTGCCGGAACAGGAACTCGTCGTCGGCCGGGTCGAAGCGCGGCGGCACCGGCGCGTACTCGGCCGGGTTGAGCAGGTAGTTCGGCATGAACTTGAGGATCAGCGCGAGGTTGACGTGCACGGTGCCCTCGAGCTTGGGCAGGCCGCGGATGTCCTTGGCCGCCTTGTCGAAGTAGGTGTCCGCCTCGAAGCCCTTCGCGGCGATCACGTCCCAGAGCAGGTCGATGACCTTCTCGCCCTCGGTGGTGACCTTCATCTTGGTCATCGGGTTGAACAGCAGGTACCGGCGGTCGTCCGGGCCGGCGGACCGGAAGTAGTCGACGGCGCGGTCGCTGAACAGCTTCATCGCGACCAGCCGGGCGTACGCGTCGACGAGCTCGCGCCGCACGTGCTGGAAGTCGGTGACCGGCTTGCCGTAGAGCATCCGCCGGTGCGCGTGCGTGACGGCCTCGTACATCGCGTGCTCGCAGATGCCGATGGCGGCGGTGCAGAGGTTGAACTTGCCGACGTTGACGGTGTTGAGCGCGGCGTCGAACGCGGCACGGCCGGTGTGCAGCACGTCCTGCTCGCGTACCGGGTAGTCCTCGAGCCGGAACTCGCTGACGTACATCTGCGCGTTCACCACGTTCTGCACCAGGTGGTACGCGGGGTGCCGGCTGTCGGCGGCGAAGAAGACGTAGCCGTCCGGCCCGTCGACGTCGGCGCGGCGGCCGAAGACCGACACCAGCCCGGCGACGTTGCCGTTGCCGATGTAGTACTTGGTGCCGCTCGCCACGAAGCCGCCGGCGGCGTCCGGGGTGAGGATCATGTCGGTGGCGTAGATGTCCGCGCCGTGCCCGCGCTCGGACAGCCCGAACGCCATGACGTGCCCGTCGGTCAGCAGCCGCGCCGCGTGCGCCCGGGCGACCGGGTTGGCGCTCTGCCAGACCGGGCCGAGGCCGAGGACGGTCACCTGCCAGGTGTACCAGTAGCCGAGCCCGTAGAAGCCGAGGATCTCGCTGAGGGCGGCGTTGCGGGCGGTGTCCCACCGCTTGGCGGGGTCGTCGCCGTCGGCCGCGGGCGTCATGAACGTCGCGAACAGGCCCTCCTTCGCGGCGAAGTCCAGGAAGTCGCCGTACCAGGCCCGGTCGATGTAGCTGCCGAGGAGCTCCTTCTTGCCGCGGTTCTCGAAGAAGTCGATGGTGGCGCGCAGCAGCCTGCGCGTCTCGGCGTCGAGGTGCGCGGGGTCGTAGGTGTGCGGGTTGAACAGCAGCGAGTTCGCCATGACGGCGTTCCCCTTCCTGCGGGCGGGTGACGGGTGGTTGGCGAGGTCAGCGGTCGAGGCCGCGGAGCGTGGCGAGGACGTCGTCGAGCCAGTCGAGCACCATCCGCTCGTACGCGATGCCGCCGCGCAGCACCACGTGCTGCAGGCGCTGCCCGGTGTCCAGGGCGCCGGCGTCGGGGAAGTCCCGGCGCTCGCCGGTCAGGTAGCGGTCGAGGGTGCCCTCGTGGGTGGCGCGGTAGCGCTCGACCTCGGTGACCAGCGCCGCGCGCCCGTCGGCGTCGTCGAACGCGGCCCCGCGGATCTTGACGGCCAGCTCGTGCCGGACCGCCTCCGGCTGCACGGGCGCCCGCAGCCACGCGGTGAGCACGTCCCGGCCCGGCGCGGCGACGGACCAGGACCGCTTGTCGGGCCGCCCGCCCTGGCCGATCTCGACGGCCGTGACCCAGCCGTCGGCCTCCATCCGCTTGAGGACGTGGTAGATCTGCTGATGGGTCGCGGTCCAGAAGCGGCCGATGGACCGCTCGAAGCGCCGGGCCAGCTCGTATCCGGACCCGGGCTGCTCCAGCAGGGAGACCAGTATCGCGTGCTCCAGGGCGGCAGGTGTGGCCCGCAATCGATTCCTCACGCCGTTCGGTGGTACCGCCGATCGGCTAGATCCCGACGCTGTCGCCGTAGTCCTCGCCGAGGCCGGGGCCGTAGCCGTCGCCGAAGCCGTCGCCGAAGCCGTCGGCGTACCCGCCGTCGCCGAACCCGCCATAGCCGTAGCCGCCGGGCCAGTACGGGCTGTACAGCCCGTCGTCCTCGTCCCACTCGTCGTACGGCCCGCTCGCGACCGAGCTGCTCGGGGCCGCCTGTCCGGTCGAGGCCGAAGCCTGAGCCGGTCCGGTGCCGAGCGTCGCAGCGGCGAGCAGGCCCAGGCCCATCGCTGCTATCCGTGTTGCCTTGTTCATGTCTCCCCTTCTGCGGCAGATGCTATTGCCCGCATATCGGACCATGTCCCGCCGCCGCCTGTCCGCCGTTTACACGGAAGGATTATCGCCCCGGAAATATGTTCGAACGACCTTTTAAATCGTCTTGACCTGGGCAAACGTGGGTATGTGAATCGGGTGTCGCGAATTGACATTCGCGTGCAATCGCAGGGCTGTTGTGATAGTCGACGAATGCAGAATCATCCCGCGCGGGTGAGTCGCGGGATCGGGGTCCCGGGTGAGGCTGGGCCCCTGGCCCTACCGAAGGAGCGGCGGCATGAGGATGCGGCCGGTGCGTCTCAACGCGGCGACCGCGAGCCTGTTCATCGTGGGCTCGTCCTGCTTCGTGGTGGGCTCGGTGCCGGCCTACAGCGACGCGGTCGGGGGAGTCGGCGACGCTCTCACCTACTTCGTCGGCTCGATCTTCTTCACCTCGGCGTCGTACCTGCAGCTCCTGCAGGCGCAGAACCCGGCGATGACCGAGGTCGACGAGAGCGGGCAGCACGCGCCGGAGCCCGTCACACTCTGGCGCTGGCTGCCGCAGGATCGGGGCTGGCTCGCGGCGGTCACGCAGTTCGCCGGGACGCTGTTCTTCAACATGAGCACCCTCGCCGCCCTGGTGCAGAACGCCTCGGTGCAGGAGCAGGACCGGCGGGTGTGGCGGCCGGACGCGGTGGGATCGATGCTCTTCCTGGTGTCGAGCGTCTTCGGCATTCTCGTGGTCGCGAGCCTGCGTGCCGGGCGGCCGCGGTCACTTCCCTGGGCCGTCGCCTGGCTGAACATGGTCGGATCCGTCTTCTTCATGGCGTCCGCCCTGGCCAGCTACGTCCTTCCCAGCACCGGCGACGCGCTCGCCGAGCGGCTCGCCGTCGCCGGCACCCTGCTCGGCGCGCTGTGCTTCCTGGCCGGTGCCGTGCTGATGTTCCCGGCCTGGAGACGGGCCGTCCGGCAGCCCGGCCCGCTGCCGGCGCCCGCGATCGATCTTGAGGAGAGCGAATGACCGCCGTATCCGACGCCGACCTGTTCGGCAACCGGTTCGTCACCACGGAAGTGCCGTCCCGGGAGTTCCCGGAGGCGGGCATGTCCGCACTGGACGCGTTCCGCCTCGTCGCCGAGGACCTGGCGCTCGAGGGCGACCCGGCGCGGAACCTGGCGACGTTCGTCACGACCTGGATGGAGCCGGAGGCGCAGCGGATCATCGCCGACAACCTGCACCGCAACTTCATCGATCACGCCGAGTATCCGCGCACCGCCGAGATCGAGCAGCGCTGCATCCGGATGCTCGCCGACCTCTTCCACGCGCCCGGCGAGACGACCGGCGCGCGCACGCAGGGCTCCTCCGAGGCGATCATGCTCGGCGGCCTCTCGCTCAAGTGGAACTGGCGCAAACGGCGCGGGAGCACGACCGCGAGCCCCAACCTCGTCTTCGGCGGCGACGTGCACGTGGTCTGGGAGAAGTTCTGCCGCTACTTCGACGTCGAGCCGCGGATCGTGCCGCTGCGGCCGGGCAAGTACACGATCGGTCCCGCGGACGTCGAGCCGCACATCGACGAGAACACGATCGGCGTCGCGGCCGTGCTCGGCACCACATTCACCGGGCACAAGGACGACATCGTCGGCATCAACGACCTGCTGGTGCGGATCAAGGGCGAGCGCGGGATCGACGTGCCGTTGCACGTGGACGCCGCCAGCGGCGGGTTCGTGTGGCCCTTCCTCTATCCCGACTCCGCCTGGGACTTCCGCCTCGAACAGGTCCGCTCGATCAACGTCTCCGGGCACAAGTTCGGCCTCGTCTACCCCGGCATCGGTTGGCTGATCTTCCGGGAGACGGCCGACCTGGCCGACGAGCTCGTCTTCAAGGAGAACTACCTGGGCAAGACCGACTCGACGTTCACCCTGAACTTCTCCACCGGCTCGTCGATGGTGCTGGCCCAGTACTACAACCTCGTGCGGTACGGCCGGGCCGGCTACACCTACATCATGAAGAACATGCAGACCAACGCCCGGGCGCTCGGCGAGCAGCTGACGGCGATGGGCCTGTTCGAGCTGATCGGTTTCCACGACGAGCAGCTGCCGCTGGTGGCGTTCCGGCTCGCCGCCGACAACGGGTACGACGAGTTCGACGTCGCCTGGCAGCTCTCGGCCGAGCGCGGCTGGATGGTGCCGGCGTACACCCTCCCGCCCGACGCGCAGGAGGTGACGATAATGCGGGCGCTGGTCAAGGAGACGATGAGCCGCGAGCACGTCGACACGCTCGCCCGCGACATCGCCGAGGCGTGTGCCACGCTCGCGAAGAAGGGCGGCGCGCACCCCTCCGAGCGGCGCAAGATCGTCACCGGCCCGGGTCACTGAAGGCATGCGCGAGGGCCGGGGCTCATGTCGAGCCCCGGCCCTTGCGTTTCATCGGTTCGGTCAGCTGCGCAGGTCCAGAACCACGGACCAGTAGAGCAGCGTCGCGGCCTCGCCGGGGCTCAGCGGCGGGTTCTTGCCGACGGAGTTGACGATGACCTTGGCGCGGTAGTTCGAGTAGTTGCCCTTGGCAAGGGCCGCCTCGAAGTCCTTGAGCGCCGACTCCTGGCCGGTGCCCAGGTACTCCCGCGTCAGCTTGAGCAGCCAGGCGTCGCTCGCCTGGACCGTGTAGCTCACGGACACCGGCGCGGCGGCGTTGCCCGCCTTGTCGACGCCGCCCGCGCAGACCACGGTGTGCACACCGAGGTCGTTGTTGCTGGTGGTCGCCGTCGCCTCGGTGGCGACGCCCGAGACCTGGTCCGCGGTGCGGCAGGTGGCGGACGGCACGCCCTCGGCGCCGTACCTGGCCCCGTTGGTCACGCCGGCCACCGACACGACCGGTGCGGTCTTGTCGACGTTGAGCGCCAGCGTGCTGGTGGTGCCGTTGCCGGCCTTGTCGCTGCCGGTGCCGGCCACGCTGAGGGCGGTGCCCTCGGTGGTGACCGCCTTGGCGGCGGGGCAGGAGGCCACGGCGGAGACCGTGTCGGTGCAGGCGTAACGCACGGTCGGCGCGGTGCGGTACCAGCCGGCGGCGTTCTTCGTGCCGTCCACCGTCGCGGCGATCTCCGGCGCCACCAGGTCGACGTTGACGCTGACCGTGGCGGCGGCGGTGTTGCCCGCCTTGTCGACGGCCGTTCCGCTGATCTTCTGGGCGGCGCCGTTCGTGGTCACCGTCGTGTCGGCCGGGCAGGTGGCGATGCCGGAGCCCAGGTCGGTGCAGGTGAAGTGGACGGTCGGGGCGGTGCGGTGCCAGCCGCCGGCGTTCGGTGCCTGCACGACCGTCGCCGTGATCGCCGGGGCGGTCTTGTCGACGTTCAGCGTGACGGAGGCGGTGCTGGAGTGGCCGGCCTTGTCGACCGCGCTACCCGTGACGACCTTGCCCGTGCTGTCCAGGTCGACCGGCGCGTCGGCGGGGCAGGTGGCGATGCCGGAGCCCGCGTCGGTGCAGGTGAAGTGGACGGTCGGGGCGGTGCGGTGCCAGCCGTCGGCGTTCGCGTCGCCGAGCACCGTCGCGGTGATCTCCGGCGCGGTCAGGTCGGCGTTCAGCGTCACCGAGGTCTCGGCGGTGTTGCCGGCCCGGTCGACGGCGATGCCGCTCAGGGTCTGCGCCTTGCCGTCCGTGGTCACCTCGGTGTCCTCGGGGCAGACCGCGATGCCGGCGCCCGCGTCGGTGCAGGTGAAGTGGACGATCGGCTTGGTGGTGTACCAGCCGTCGGCGTTCGCGTCGCCGACCACCGTCGCGGTGATCACCGGGGCGGTGCGGTCCACGTCGACCAGCACGGTCGTGGTGGAGGTGTTGCCGGCCCGGTCGACCGAGGTGCCGGTGACGGCCTGGTCCGCGCCCTCGCCGTTCACCGTCACGTCAGCCGGGCAGGTGGCGATGCCGGAGCCGGAGTCGTTGCAGGTGAAGTGGACGGTCGGCGTGGACTTGTACCAGCCGTCCTCGCTCGCCGCGCCGATCACCTCGGCGACGATCGACGGCGCGGTCTGGTCGACGCTCAGCGTGACCGACGTGGACGCGCTGTTGCCGGCCTTGTCGACCACGGTGCCGGTGATCTCCTGGCTCACGTCGTCCTTGGTGACCTTGCGGTCCTCGGGGCAGTTCGCGACGCCGGAACCCGTGTCGGTGCAGGTGAAGTGGACGGTCGGCGCGGTGGTGTACCAGCCGTCGGCGTTGGTGTCGCCGGTGACGGTCGCGGTGATCACCGGTGCGACCCGGTCGACGCTGATGGTGACGGTGTCGGTGGCGGAGTTGCCCGCCTTGTCCCACGCGGTGCCGGTGACCTTCTGGTTGGCGCCGTCCTTGGTGATGGCGGTGCCGGTCGGGCAGACCGAGACGGTGTTGCTGCCCGAGACGGTGTCGGTGCAGGTGAAGGTGATCGACGGCGCGGAGGTGTACCAGCCGTCGGTGCCCTTGGTGCCGGACACGTTGGTGACGACCACCGGCGGCGTCTGGTCGATGCTCAGCGCCGTGGTGACGGTGGCGGTGTTGCCGGCGGCGTCCGCGGCGGTGCCGGAGAAGCGCTGGCTCGTCCCGTCCTTGTCGGCGAGCAGGTCGGCCGGGCAGGTCGCGATCGAGCTACCGCTGTCGGCACAGGTGAAGTGGATCGTGACGGGGGTACGGAACCACCCGTTCTTCGGCGCCGCCGAGAGCGTCGCGGTGATCGTCGGAGGCGTCCGGTCGTTGCCGGTGTTCACCGTGGTCGTGGTCGTGGTCGACTCGTCGGACGGCTCGGTCGCCGGGGTGCCGGGCGTGGCCGGGTCGGTCGGCGCGGGGGCGCTCGGCGCGGGGTCGGTCGGCGTGACGGGCGGGGTCGGCTGGGTCGTCGGCGGGGTCGGCGCCGGAGTGGTCGTCGGCACCCAGACGGGCACCGTGCCGGTCACCGCGTTGCTGCCGCCGATCGCGTTGTAGGCCTTGACCTCGATCATCCACGACTTGGTGCTGTCGAGGGTGAGCGTGGCCGAGGTGGCCGGCGCGTCGACCCGGAGCGACTTGGTGATCTTGTCGGTGCCGTAGCTCACCAGGTAGTAGGTGGGCGCGGGGCCGGACGGGGCCGGCTGCCACACCAGCTCGACGGTGCTCGCGGCGTCCGCGCGGCGCTGCAGGACCAGGCCGGTCGGGTCGCCCGGGCGGTACCGGTCGATCGTCGACTTGGCCGTCGCGCACTCGCCGAACTGGTTCGCGGGGGTGACGGCGAGGGTGTAGACGCGGGCCGGGTCGGCGTTCTCGTAGCGGAACGTGGTGTCCGTGGTGGTCTTGTCGACCAGCACGACGCCGTCGCTGATGCGGGTGAAGACGACGTGGTAGCCGGTCAGCGGGGTGTAACCGCCCCAGGAGGGCGCGGTCCACGACTCCGTGACGGTGGTGCCGTTGTCCTCGCGGCCGTTCACCACGCCACCGACGTAGGTCGGGGCCAGCGACTTGAGCGTCCAGTACGCGGTGCTGGAGGTGTTGCCGGCGGCGTCGGCGGCGCCGACGCGGACCTTGTAGTTGCTGCAGACGTCCGGCGCGTCGACCGTGTAGCTCTGAGTCGTGGACGGCACGTTGACGACGGTCTCGACGTTGCCGGCGACGCTCTCGACGACGTAGTGGTGGGCGCCGGCGACCGGCTTCCAGCCCACGTTGATCTTCTTGACGTCGTCGGCCGCGCGGGCGACCGTAAAGCTCGCCGGGGCGGCCGGCGCGGCCGCGTACACCGCCGTCGGCGTGCCGGTGACGATCACCGCCGCTCCGAGCAGTCCGAAGCTCACCTTGGTGAGCAAGCGCCTCGCGTCCATCTGGCCTCTTCTCGATCTTTTACTTGTCGGAGCTCCCGATCGGCGAGAAACCTCAAGCCGACCTCAAGCCCACCTCTGTTTTTGCGCAAGCTCGCGGCCCGAGGGCCGCACGGTCAGCGGGTCATGTCCGCCGCGACCGAGACCTGACCCGCGCCGGTGGGGCCGGCGGCGGGCAGGGTGAACCAGATCCGGGCGCCGCGGCGCACGTTCGGGTCGGCGCCGATGGAGCCGCCGAGCCGCTGCACGATCCGCCGGCAGATGGTCAGGCCGAGCCCGGTGCCGGGGTAGGCGTCCGCGTGCGCCCGGTGCAGCTCGCCGAAGATCGCCTCGTGCTGCCCGTCGGGCACGCCGATGCCCTCGTCGGTCACCTCGACCAGGACGAGACCGTCGTCACCCGTACGCGCGGCGATGTGCACCCGGGCCGGCTCGCCGGGCCGGACGTACTTGAGCGCGTTGCCGACCAGGTTCTCCAGCAGGCGCCGCAGCATCCCGTGATCGCCGCGGACGGCGGGCAGGAAGTCCCAGGTGATCTGCGGCGCGGGCCAGGACGCGGCGCCGGGGCGCAGCTGCTCGACGGCCCGGTCCGCGACGACGTCGTCGATCAGGGCGGCCAGATCGATGGTCGTCAGGTGCAGGGCCGTGCCGCTGACCGTCGAGTAGGCCAGCACGTCGTCGATCAGCCGGCTCATCCGGTCGGTGCCCCGGTTGATCTCCGCGACGAAGTCGTCGTAGTCCGCCGGGCGGGGGCTGCCGACGTCGAGGTAGGTGAGCAGCTGCGCGTACCCGCAGATGCCGGCCAGCGGCGCCTTGAGGTCGTGGCTGATCTCGCGGGCGAAGGCCTCGAGGTCCTGCACCGAGCGGCTCAGCTCGGCGACCCGGCGCTCCAGCTCGGCGTTGCGCAGGCGTTCGCGCTCCAGCTCGGCGTACAGGTGCGTGGCGGGCCGCTGCGTCGTCGAGACGATGTACCGGCGGGACAGCCGGGCGATGTGCCGCCGACGCAGCGACCACCGCTGTGCGCGGGAGGGCACGAGTCGCATGGTGTGACCGTTTCGGGAGTCGTCGGACAGCTCGGGGCGCGGGGAGTCAGCGTCGTACTGCACCGTCGGCCCTCTCGTCGGCGAGGTATCCGGACATCACCCGGATCGCGCCGGCGACGGCGCTCTCCACGTCCGCGACCAGCGCGGTCAGGTCCTGCTCGCTGGTGCCGGCGATCGCGTTGCGCTCGACCTGGGCGCACGCGTGCGCCAGCGGGTCGGCGCCCAGCAGCGCGCTGGACGACTTGAGCGTGTGCGCGGTGGCGCGCAGCGCGTCGTGGTCCTGCTTGCGCAGCGCCTCGGCCAGCGCCGAGCGGCGCCCGTCGAGCTGGGCGAGGAACGTGTTGACGGTGGTGACGACCAGCGCCCGGTCCTCGAGCTGCTCCTCCAGGTCGCGCAGCTTGCTCAGGTCCGGCCCGGCCTCGTCGTCCGCCGCCGGCACCGGCTCGTCCGGCCCGGCCGCCGGCGCCACCGAGAGGTACGGCTCCAGCGCGGCCCGCAGCTCGGGCAGCGTGATCGGTTTGCTGAGGTGCCCGGTCATGCCGGCCTCGAGGCAGCGTTCCCGGTCGCCGCGCAGCGCCGTCGCGGTCAGCGCCAGGATCGGCGTGCCGCAGCCGGCCGACCGGACCTGCCGGGTGGCCTCCAGCCCGTCCACGCGGGGCATCTGCACGTCCATCAGCACCACGTCGTACGTGACGGCGCCGAGCAGCGCGGTCACCGCCGCGGAGCCGTCGGCCACCGTGTCGCACTCGACGCCGAGCAGCTCGATCATGCGGCGGAAGACGGTCCGGTTGACGTCGTTGTCCTCGGCGAGCAGCACCCGGCCCCCGCCCAGCGGCGGCACCGTGATCGGCGCGCCGCGCACGCCGGTCCGCTCCCAGTTCAGCGCCGCGACCAGGCGGCGGAGCACCAGCGGGGCGGTCAGCACGTCGGGCTTGCGGACGATGCCGGTGCGCGGGTCGGTGGTGCTGATCATCTGGGCCCGGCCGGTCGGGCCGAGGAGCTCGATGACCGTGTCGGCGCGGCGCACGGCCTCCGGGTCGTGCGAGTCGTCGCACCATAGGACCGTGTCGACGTCCCGGACCCGGGTGGCGAGGTCCTCGAACTGAACCGGCACCGGCTCGGCGCCCGCGCTCCTGAGCAGCCAGGACAGGGCCAGCGTCGAGCGGGGCGACGGCGCGACGACCGCGATCCGGCGCTGCGTCAGCGGCAGCGGCCCCTGCTCGCCCGGCTGCTGCGGCGCGGGCGTCAGCGGCAGCCGGATCAGGAACTCGGAGCCCTCGCCCGGCTGCGACCGCACCGCGATCGTGCCGCCCATGCACTCCACGAGCCGGGCGGCCAGCGCCAGGCCGAGGCCGGCGCCCTCGTGCCGGCGCGCGGTGGACGGGTCCGCCTGCACGAACGGGGCGAAGATTCGCGCCTGATCGGCCGCGGGAATGCCGGGCCCGGTGTCCGACACGATGATCTGGTACGCGTCGTCGCCGTCGGGCGCGGCCGTGACGATGACCTCGCCGGTCTCGGTGAACTTGATCGCGTTGCCGACCACGCAGGTGAGCACCTGGCGCAGCCGGTGCACGTCGCCGAGCAGCGCCGGCGGCAGGGACGGCGCGGGCGCCGCCAGCAGCAGGATGCCCTTGCGGCGGGCCTGCTGCTGCAGCGGCTCCACGATGGACTCGAGCACCGGGCGTACCGCGACGGGCTCCAGCTCCACCCGCAGCACGCCGGTCTCCAGCCGGGCCAGGTCGAGCAGGTCGTCGGTCAGCGCCTTGAGCGCGTGCACGGAGCGGTGCACGCTGTCGACGACCTCGCGGACCTCCTGCTGCAGCGGCTGGGCGCGCAGCAGCTCCACCGCGGCGACCACGGTGGTGACCGGTGTCCGGATCTCGTGCCCGAGCAGGGCCAGGAACTGCGACTTGGCCTGCGCCACCGCGTCGTCCGGGTCGGTGTCGCCGGCCGGCGCGCTCTCGACCGTGACCAGCCGCCGGTGCGAGCCGCAGTCGCTCTCCAGGTGCGCGACCCGGACGCCGGTGCCGGGCGCGTCGCACCGGCAGGCCAGCACGGTCGGCGGCGACTGGGGCGTCAGCTGCCGGGCGGCGGACAGCAGCCGGCCGTGCGCCGGGCAACCGGCGTCGCCGTCGGCCAGCAGGGCGCCCTCGCACGCGTACGCGGCGTCGCCGTCCGGCCGCCAGCGGCCGTTGGCGACCAGGACGCGGCCGTCGGAGTCCACGATCGCTGCCGGACCGGGGATCGCCTCGACGAGCGTGCGCGCCGCATAACCCATGCGCTGACCTTTCGGGGGAGCGGGACCCGGGGGGTCAGATCCACTCGCAAAAGGCTCGGCGAACCTGGGGGCGATCGGGGAAGCGTTCGGGAGTGGTTCGGTATCAGGCCGCGGCGCGGCTCGACCGGCGGCGGTGCAGGGCACCCAGCAGCAGGCCGCCGACCGCGATCGCGCCGAGCGACCAGGGGAGGAAGTCGACCGGACCGCGGGCCGCGGCCCGCGGCGGGACGGCGGAGATCAGCACCCGCGACGCGCCGGAGATCGAGCGGCCGGCCACGATGATGCTCGCGCCGGACTGGCCGGCGGTGATGAGCGTCTGCGGCACCGAGACCCGCACCTGGCCGTTCTCGTCGCTGCGGGCCTGCTGGATCGGCTCGCTGCCGAGGCGGATGTCGACGATCGCCTTCGGCCGGTACGCGGAGCCGCTCACCTGGAGCTCCTTGCCGCCGTCGGCCCAGCTGAGCACCAGCTTGTCGGCGCCGGCCTTGGTGGCGGCGGCGGCCGGGACCGACGGGGCCAGCAGCAGCGCGGCGCACAGCCCGAGCATCGTCAGGAGGGCGACGAGGACGTGGCGACCGGTGTTGGCTGAGTTCCGCATGTCCACCAGGTTGCGGCATCGCGGGGCCCGGCGGAATGGCTGCGAGTCAACCTTGCCCGTCGCCTGAGCTGAGCTTGATGTTCGCGCGGCGACCGAGCGTGGAAGGCGGTAAGGCTCAACCCGCGGCGGGGCACGCCGATGGAGAGACATGCCGTCCGAAGCGCCTCCGGGCCCGGCCCGCCACTACCGGGTCCTCGACCTGCCCCGGCTCGCCGACCGGCTGTGGCGGGTGCCGCTGGTGCTCGCCGCCGTCGTCTTCGCCGCCTGCGGGCCCGCGCACGCGCTCGGCAACACCGACCTCGTCTACTACGGCGCCCTCGTCGGCCTGGCGCTGAGCGCGTTCGCCGTGCCGCTCGGCCTGCTCGGGCTGCGCGCGCGGCCGCCGTCCGACCGCACCGACAGCGACACCCGGAGGAACGCACCATGACCCAGGCCGTCCGCGCACCGCAGCGGGCCGCGGCGCCCGCGCGACCCGGCCCGCACCGCGCGCTGAACGCGCTGCGGGCCGTCGCGGCCGTCCTGGTGGTCATGTACCACCTGCGCCAGCTGCTCCTCGTCGACCCGGAACAGGCCGGCGACGGCGTGCTCACCACCATCCTGTACGCGGTGACGGGCCTGGGCCCGGCGGCGGTGCTGGTCTTCTTCGTGCTGAGCGGCTACTGGGTCGGCGGCAGCGTCTTCGCCGCGTTCCGCCGGGAACGCTTCCGCTGGTCGACCTACGCCACGGCCCGGCTCAGCCGGCTGTGGATCGTGCTCGTGCCGGCCCTCGCGCTCACCGCGCTGCTGGACCACCTCGGCCTGTCGCTGCTCTCCGGGACCTCCATCTACCTCGGCGATCCCGCGTACCACCACACGGTGCCGGCCGGGGACCTGGCCGGGCGGCTGGGCGTGGACACGGCCGTGGGCAACTTCGCCTTCCTGCAGACGATCGTCGTGCCGACCTACGGCACCAACGCCTCGTTGTGGTCGCTGAGCTACGAGGCGGTGTTCTACGCGATCCTGCCGCTCGCGCTGTACGCCTGGCGCGGCCGCGGCGGCGTGCCCGCGCGCGTGCTGAACGCCGTGCTGCTGCTCGGCATCTGCGCGCTCGCCGGCCCGGCCGTGCTGAAGTACCTGCCGGTCTGGCTGATGGGTGCCGCGGTGGCCTGGTACCGCGAGCCCATCGCCGGCTGGCTCGCCGCCCGCGGCCGGCGCTTCCTGGCCCTGGCCCGGGCCGGCGCGGCGGCGGCGGTCGGCGTCGCGCTGTGGCTGACCCAGGCGAGCTACAGCGGGCGCAACGTGCTGCTGCTGGCGGGCGCCACCACCGTGCTCCTGATCCTGCTGGTCCGGGACCTCGAGTGGCGCGGGCTGCCCGGCGGCCTGCTCTCCACCGTCTCCCGGTACGCCGACTCCTCGTACTCGCTGTACGCGATGCACCTGCCGGTGGCCGCGATGATCGCCGCGCTGCTGACGCCGCGGGCCGGCAACCGCTGGCTGCCGACCCCCGGGCACTGGCTCGCCTACGCCGGGCTCTGCGCGGTGCTGATCCTGGCCGGGTGGCTCTTCGCGCAGGCGACCGAGCGGCACACCGACCGGGTACGCCGGGCCGCGGACCGCCTGATCGGCTCGGCCGGGCGGCGCGGCCGCGGATAGCGCATCCCTCAAGGCGGCACCGCGGCGGCCGATTCTACGGGCGGCGTGTCCGGCCGGGCCGCACCACGAACGTGCTCGACGAGGAGGGGTAGCGACGTGCGACGGCTCCTCCCACGCTCGGCGTGGCCGGCCTCGCGGCCCTACCTGATCGTCCTCGCGCTCAACGCGCTCATCGTCAGCCAGTGGTTCCGCACCGGCACGTTCATCGCCGGCGGCGACATGGGCGCGTTCATCCGGCGTGGGTGGGCACCCGAGGCGACCTGGGCGTGGAACCACCAGACCACCGGCACCGGCTCCGCCGGGTACACCATGGCGCGGGGCTTCGAGTTCGTCCTGATCTACCTGTGCCGCGCCGTCGGGCTCACCGAGTACTCGGCGCAGTGGCTCTTCTACATCTGCATCTACGGCCTCGTCGGCTTCGGCGTGGCGTACCTGGCCGGCGCGTTCGTGCGCAACCAGGCGGCGATCGTGACGGCCGGCGCGTTCGGCCTGCTCAACGGCTTCTTCCTGACCCGGCTGCCGAACCCGCTGAACATCATCTCGGTCGGCTCGGTCGCCCTGATCACCGGCATCGCGATGCGGGTCGCGCAGGGCCGGCGGGTGCCGACGCCGATCGCCGGGTTCGCGCTGATGCCGACGTCGTTCCTCGCCTTCAACCCGCCGATGCTGGTGGTGGCCTACGCGTGGGCGGTCGGCGGCACCCCGCTGCTCGCCGCGCTGGTGCTGGGCCGCAAGCCGGCCGTACGGCTGCTGAAGTGGTTCGTGTTCGCCGCGCCGTGGGCCATCGGGCTCAACGCGTACTGGCTGGTCCCGCTCGCGCAGAGTTTCGTCGGCGGCGGCGGCGCCACCGCGAACGCCACGTTCACCGACCCGACCAACTGGTCCTGGTCGCAGGTGAACAACGTGCCGCAGAACATCATCACGATGGTGGCCAACTGGGCCTGGTTCCGCCCGCAGTACCTGCCGTTCGCCGCGGACCTGGACCGCCCGGAGTGGCTCTGGATCCGCTACCTGCTGCCCGCCCTGGTCTTCCTGGCGCCGCTGCTGGCGCCGCGGCGGCTGCGCCGGGTCGCGTTCGGCCTGATCACCCTGATCCTGGTGTTCGTGTTCCTGGCCAAGGGCCTGCGGCCGCCGTTCTCCGAGATCAACATGTTCCTGTACCAGCACGCGCCGGGGTTCTGGCTGTTCCGGGAGCCGATGAGCAAGCTGGGGCAGCTGCTCATCCTCTTCTTCGCCACCTCGCTCGCGATCGGTGTCGAGGGCACGGTGCTGCGGCTGCGATCGCTGCCCCGCCTGCGGCTGCCGGGCTGGCCGCGGCGGCTGGCGTACGCCGGATCGGTACTCCCGCTGCTGCTGGTGCTCGCCTACCCGTACCCGCTCTACACCGGCGGGGTGATGCCCGACGAGCGGCCCACCCAGCCGTCCACCCACGTGCGGGTCCCGGACGTGTGGTGGGACATGGCCGCGCACATCGACGCCGACGACCGGCCCGGCAAGGTGCTGGTCCTGCCGCTGGACGACTACTACCAGATGCCGACGACCTGGGGCTTCTTCGGCGCGGACAGCATCGCCAACCTGCTCATCGAGCACCCGGTCGTGGCGCCCAAGCCCGGCGGCTACTTCGGCGACGTGCCCGGCTTCGGCGCCGACGTGCACGCCGTGGAGACCGCGCTGCTCGCCGGCGACCTGGCGCCGGTGCCCAAGCTGCTCGACGCGATCGGGGTCAGCCGGGTCATCGTGCGGCACGACCTCGTCCGGGGCCTGCCCAACCGGTACTTCGCCGACGACCGGATCCTGGGCGCGGCGATGAGCCGGGTGCCCGGCGGGCAGCTCGAGCGCGACGGCACGCTGCAGCTGTGGCAGTTCAACGGCGGCGTCAGCCCCACCATGCGCACCTACGACCGGGTCCTGGACGCGCCGGCCCGGCCCGACGCGGGCGCGGCGGTGCTCGGCACCGTCGACACCCGCACGGCGATCGCCGCGCGCAAGGACACCACTCCCGTCGCGCTGAGCCCACAGGTGGACGACAGCATCACGGTCACCCCGGATGTCGTGCACTGGCCGGTGCCGGCCGTCGACAGCGGCACGCCGACGACGACGGTCGACATCGAGACGGCCGGCCGGTTCACGCTCGCGCAGCGGGCCCGCGCGTCCGCCGTGCTCACGCCCCGCCTGGACAAGAAGAGGCCGCTGCTGCTGCTCGAGGATCCGACGGTGGTGAAGGTCGACGGCAAGGCCGTGTCCAGCCGCCCGGTGCTGGCCGTGCCGACACCCGCCGGCCGCAAGATCAAGGCGATCAGCACGGGCGGCCGGACCGTCTCGCTGGACGGCCCGGGCACCGCGGCGACGGTGCCGGTCGGGTCCGCGACCGACATCACCCTGCTGGCGAGCGCGCCCAAGCCGGCCGACACCACCGGGTACTCGCCGGTCTTCGACTGCAACAACTACGAGCCCCGGCCGTGGAAGGAGCTCGGGCTCACCCGCACCGTCAAGGACACCGCGGCGGGCCGTACCGTGCGGCTCAGCGCCGCCGACCACGCCGCCTGCACCAAGGTGGTGGTCCGCAAGGCGGTACCGGGCCAGCTGTACCGGGTCCGGCTGGAGTACCGCAGCGTCACCGGCGCCCGCCCGCAGATCTGCCTGTGGCAGGCCGGGGTCGCCGGGTGCGAGCTGAGCGCCCGCCCGGTCCTGGACAAACAGTGGTCCAGCTACGAGAAGACCGTCACGATGGACAGCCTCGCGGACGAGCTGCAGATCATCCTGCACGCCGACGTCGGCGAGCGGCTCAAGCCGAAGACGGTCACCGAGTACCGCAACCTGACCGTCGACGCGCTGGAGGCGGTCGACACGAAGACCGTCTTCCCGCCGGCGATCCCCGAGGTCAAGGTGCACCTCACCGCGGGAAGTCACGAGCTGCGCGTCGAGGGCGGCATGGCCGGCTCGGTGCTCGCGCCGTTCGAGCCGCTCAACGACTGCTACCGCTACGACGACCAGACCGCCGAGCAGGCCGGGCTGGAGGCCGAGTCGCAGGTCGGCGCGGACGGGGAGACCACCTACACCCTCAAGGCGGTGCGGCACCTGGCCTGCATCGGCGCACCCGTCTCGGACATGGGCGCGTCCTCGCTGTACGAGCTCTCCCTCGAGGCGCGCAGCGTCGCCCTGCGCAACCCCAAGTTCTGCCTGTACCTGCGTGGCCCCGACCTGTGCCGCACGCTGCCGGCGGTGGCGCTATACCAGGGCTGGACGTCCTATGAGGCCCTGGTGCCGCCCGACCCGGACGCGGTCGACGCCCGCCTGTACCTGTACGGGCTGCGCGACCTCGAGGAGCAGCGCCAGTCGCAAGTGGAGTACCGCGGCGTGCGACTGCGCCCGGTGGCCACCACCAGCGCGATCGTGCTGGTGCGCGACGCGACCCCGGAGGAGACCTCCACGGTGGACTTCACCATGGAGAACCCGGCCCGGTTCACCGGCACGATCACCAGCCCCGGGCGCACCGCGGTCGCGCTCGCCGAGAACGCCGCACCCGGCTGGGTGCTCACCGGCGTCGAGGGCGCCACGAAAGTCACCCTCCAGGGGTGGATGGGCGGCTGGCTGCTCCCCGAGGGCGGCGGCAAGGTGACCATGCAGTACGCCCCGGCGGTGATCAGCCGCTACGCGATGTACCTGCTGCCGGTCGCCGTCGTCGCGTCCCTGCTGTTCATGTACGCGTTCCGGCTGCCCGCCGACCGCCCCGGCCTGTGGGCGATCCGGAACCGCTGGCAACGGCGGACGGAGCTGCTCTGGGCGCGCCGGCCGCGGCTGCGGCTGCGCCCGATGCTGCGCAAGCTGTGGAGGCGGTCCCGATGATCGGAACGGTGCTGAAACGCCGCCGGCTGCTGGCGGTCGTCGCCGTGGCCGTGGTGCTGGTCCTCGCCGCGCTGGCGTCGCTGAGCCGCTGCTCGACCGCGCCGGACACCGTCCGGGTGGTCGCGGTCGGTGACATGGCCTGCGATCCGGACGACCCCGACCTCGCCACCGGCGCGAACGACCACTGTCGACACCGGCAGGTCTCCGACCTGGCGGTCGCGCTGAGCCCGGACGTGCTGCTCGGCCTCGGCGACTACCAGTACGAGCTGCCCACTTCGGACGCCTACCGCACGGTGTACGGGCCGAGCTTCGGGCGGCTGCTGAGCCGTACCGCTCCGGTCGTCGGCAACCAGGAGTACAAGGTGCAGGACGCCGGCTCGTACGCCGCGTACTTCGGCAAGCAGGTCAAGGACCGGCTGGGCTACTGGTCGCAGGAGATCGGCCGCTGGCACCTGGTGGTGCTCAACTCCAACTGCGCGGCGGTCGCCGGCGGCTGCGGCGAGGGTTCGCCGCAGCAGGCCTGGCTCGACGAGGACCTGCGCAAGACCGACCGCAAATGTGTGATCGCCGCCTGGCACCACCCCCGCTGGTCGTCCGGCGTCGCCGGCACCGACTCCCGCACCGCCGACCTCTTCCGCACCCTCTACGACCACCGGGTCGAGCTGGTGCTCTCGGGTCACGAGGCCGACTACGAGCGGTTCGCCCCGCTCAACCCCGCCGGTAAGGCGGACCCGCTCGGGGTGCGCCAGTACGTGGTGGGCACGGGCGGGCAGGCGCACTACCGGCCGGGCGCCAATGACGGCGGGCGCGACGAGCACGGCAAGCCGCCGCGGGGCGCCGTCACGGGCGAGTTCGTGGACTTCGACCACCACGGCGTTCTCGACCTGGAGCTGCGGCCGGACTCGTGGAGCTGGAGCTTCCGGGCGGTCGGCGCCGAACAGCCGCTCGACAAGGGCGAGGCGAACTGCCGATGACACCGGCGCAGAGCCGGCCCACCCGGGACTGACCTCCCACCCTGTACCGCCCCCCGACCCACGTCGTGAGGGCTTTGCCCTGTTCCCGCCGCAGGGACCGATTCGGCGGGCGATTGAATGGAGAACCCTTGATCAGGAAGTCCCCACGGGCTTTGGTGATGCTCGGCGCTACCGTGCTGACCACACTCGGCGCCCAGCTCGCGTTCACCCCGGCGGCGCCGGCGTCGGTACCGGAGGGGCCGGGGTACTCCCTGTCCCCGACGGTCGGCGAGCCGGCACTGACCGAGGAGGCCTGCGCGGCCGACCCGGGCTGCGCGGTGGCGGGTGCGCCGCGCGGCGGCGGCCTGGACGACTGGGCCGCGCTCAACGCCGCGGTCACCGCGGCGGCCGCCCGCGGCACCTCCGCCGCGCCGGCCACCGTGCTCCTGCCGGCCGGCGTCTACACCCTGACCAAGGCGCTGATGCTGAAGCCGAACGTCAACCTGCGCGGCCGGGGCATGACCGACACCACGCTGGTCATCGCGCCCGGCAGCCACGTGAACTTCAAGAACTCGTTCATCGTGCGGCCCGACTTCAATGCCGCACCCGTCGCGGGCAGCACCAACCTGGTCTCGGACCTCGCGGTGAACGGCAACTGCAAGGCCGGCGCCGGGCTGACCGACGACGTGGTCCCGCCGGCCAAGACCTGCGACCACGGCTCCGCCACCAACGCGGGCGGCGGCGTCTCGGCGGGCGACCGGTGGACCATTCAGCACGTCCGGTTCACCAACATCGAGTACTTCAAGCTGTGGATCCGGGCCACCACCGGCGTGCGGGTCATCGACAACCGCTTCGACAACCGCGGCGGTGCCGGCTCCGGCGACGAGGACAACATCGGCGGCGGTGGCAACGCCACCGACACGGTGGTCGAGGACAACCAGTTCGACGGCACCGAGCTCGGCAACGCCCTGGACCTCACCAACGCCAAGGGCCTGATCTTCCGCCACAACACCGTGTACACCGACCCGGCGATGCTCACCTTGTTCGACCGGCCCGACAACGGCACGGTCCTGCTCGAGTCGGTCACCGACTCGGAGGTGAGCGAGAACCTGTTCAACGGCGGGCACCTCACCCTCAAGACGAACGTCGGCTACACCCCGACCGGCACCAACAAGGACGTCACCAACCCGGCGCGCAACATCGTGCGCGACAACCGGTTCGTCGGCTCCTACTGGGCCGCCATCACGGTGAACTACCACGACTACAAGGACCCCGACGGCACCATCGGCCGCGTCGACTCGTACGTGGACCCCGCCGACACCACGAACCACACGGTGTGGTCCGGCGGCGGCAACGTGATCACCGGGAACCGCATCGAGAACCCGGCCGAGTCCGGCATCCTCGTGTACGGCTGTTACGAGGCCGCCAAGAGCATGGCGGACACGATCGCCGGTAACGTCATCACGGGCGCCGGTCAGGACGGCACGAGCAGCTACGGCACCGGCTGCGGCACGTTCGAGACGGTCGGCATCGGGCTGGGCGCCGGGCGCGGCGACAAGATCTACGGCAATGTCGTCACGGGCGGCACGAACACCTGGTACGGCGTCCAGATCGGGTCCCGCACGGCCGGCACCACACCGACCGGCACCGTGCTCACCGACCCCACCGGCACCTACCCGGACAACTCCTTCGGCCCCTTCGTGGTCGGCGACTACCGGTACGGGAAGAACACCCCGGAGTCGGTCGAGGCGCAGCCCGCCGTCAGCACCCCGGAGGGGGTCAAGCTGACCTGGAAGGAGGTCTACGCGCTGCCGGACGTCTTCGTCGGCGGCTACCGGGTCTACCGCCGCGGCGAGCTCGTGGCCGACCTGCCCGCGGGCGGGGAGATCCCCGCCAACCTGATGTCGGCGGACGCGAGCACGCTGGAGAACGGCCTCGGCGGCTGGACCGCCGCCAGCCGCACGTCGGTCAGCCGGGTCACCGGTGCGACCGCACCGGGTGTCGGTGCCGCCTCGCTGGCGCTGACGACCACCGGTGCCGGCCAGATCGGCGCGGCCGGCCCGCTGACCCCGGTCACCGCGGGCCAGTCGTACACCGCGGTGGCCTCCTACAAGGCGCAGGCCACCGGCCGCAAGGCGCGTACCGGCATCGCGTGGTTCGACGCGGCCGGGGTGGCGGTCGGTACGAAGCCGTACAGCACCAACAGTTTCACGTTCGACGGCACGGACCGCTGGATCAACAGCACGGTCACGGCGACGGCCCCGGCCGGCGCGGCCTACGCCAAGGTGCTGTCGGCGATCGACAACGCCGTCGTCGGTGAGGTCCACCTGATGGACCGCATCGGGCTGGTCGCCGGCAATGTCACCGAGGGCTGGACCGACACGCAGGGCTCGGGCCCGTACGACATCGTCGCCTATCAGGTCGGCGGCCCGGCGGGCAGCGAGTACTCGATTCCCACCCGGGTGTCGGCGCCGTAGTCCGAACGCGGCGCCGCCCCGGTGACGGGGCGGCGCCGCTGTGTCTCACTGGCGGAGTACGGCGGCGTACGCCTCGGCGGTCGTCTCGGCGACCCGGGCCCAGCCCATCCGCTGCGTCGCCGACTCCAGCCCCGCTTGGGCGTACCGCTGCCAGCTCTGCTCGTCGCGCAGCAGGGTGACCAGCGCGCGGGCCAGGGCCGGCGGGTCGGCCGGCGGCACCGACAGGCCGTTCACGCCGTCCTGCAGGACCGCGCGGACGCAGGCGACGTCGGTGCCGACCACCGGCAGGCCGACGGCCATCGCCTCGACCAGCGCCATCGCCGGCGGCGAGGTGGTGTAGTCGAACTTGAACGGCCAGGTGCCCACCTGCGCGGCGGCCAGCTCGGCCAGCAGGTCGGGGACGGGCTCGGTGACCACCTCGATGGCGTCGCCGGCCGCGCCGGCCCGGGCCAGGATCCGCGGCAGCTCCGGCCGGGGTATCAGCAGCAGCCGCAGCCGCGCGCCGGGTACCGCCGCGCGGACCCGGCCGAACGCGTCCAGCAGGGTGTCCAGGCCGCGGACGCTCTCCGCCCGGCCGGCGAAGACGATGGTCGGCCGCTCGGCGTCGAAGCGGGCCCGGCGCGGGTCGACCGGCGCGCCGGAGCTGAACCGGACGACGTTCAGGCCGCGCCGGCGGCCGAGCCGGTCGGCGACCCGGGGGTCGGGGGTGAGCACGGTGGTCACCCCGGCACGGCGCAGCGCGGCGGCGGCGAGCGGGATCGGCAGGACCGTGGTCAGCAGCACCCGGGCCCGCAGCACGTTCGAGGCGCGCATCTCCGCGACGGTGGCCCGCCGCCACGCACCCGGTCCGGGCAGCGTCGGCCACGCGTACGCGGTGAGCAGCTTGGGGTGCGAGCGCAGCACCGGCAGCAGCGCCAGGAACGGGCCGAGCGCGCCGGCGTGCAGGTGCACCAGGTCCGGCCGGATCCGCATCAGCGCGTCCCGCAGCGCGTCGGAGCGCCCCAGCGGGAACGTCTCCAGCGCGCCGCCGAGCTCGTGCACGCCGGCGAACGGGTCCCGGCCGTCGAGCGCGTGGGTGGTGACCAGGTGGTGTTCGCCGGGTACCCGGTTGACCAGCTCGGTGACCGTGCGGCCCATCGCCTCCTTGGCGGAGAACTCGGCGATCACGTGCGCGACTCTGGTCACGCCGGGCCCCCGTGCCGCACCGCGATGCGGTGCCGGACCTGGCCGACCGCGCCGGAGCCGAACTCGCCGACCTTCATCACCCACAGGCCGCCGTATAGCAGCGGGTGCGAGAAGGCGTACGGGAAGTTCCGCAGGTAGAGGCCGAATCGGTGGAAGATGTTGGTCTGCCACCGGAACGCCTCCGGGTGCGCGGTGGCGAAGAGGTCGGCGGTGCCGGAGTACCCGAGCTTCTTGCGCATGGTCTTCTGCAGCCGCAGGTCGCCCTCGTTGTGGTAGAGGAAGTTGCGGGTCCGGCCGACCGCGTATCCGGCCTTGCGTACCCGCAGGTCGAAGTCCTTGTCCTCGGAGAAGACCATCCGCTCGTCGTGGCCGCCGAGCCGGTCGTAGACCGCGCGCCGCACGCAGCGCAGCGACTCGATCTGCTCCACCCCGTCGTAGATCTTCTTCTCCAGCCACTTGCACCGGGCCCAGAACGTGGTGCCGAACGCCTCCTCGGGGATGACCAGGGCGTCGTACCCGCCGCCGAGCAGCTCGACGCACTCGCCGAGCAGGCCGGGGGTGACCTTCATGTCGGAGTCGAGGTGCAGCAGGATCGAACCGCGCGCCTCGGCCGCGCCGCGCTTGCGGCCCTGCGCCATCGAGTGGTTCTCCCGCAGGTAGGTGACGTCCAGGCCGTCGGCCCGGAACTCCTCGGTCAGTGCGCGGGTGCCGTCCGTCGAGCGCAGGTCGTCGTTGATGATCACCTCGAAGTCCCGGTACTCGGAGGTCAGGCACGCGCCCAGGAAGTCGCGCAGCAGCGGCGCGCTGTTGTAGGCGGGAACGATCACCGACACCACGGGGTGGCTTGTCATCTGACCATTATGAGCTGATTTCACCGCTTCGAGACCGATTTTGCGGGTCAGGCGTCGGCGTGCAGCCGGCTCTCCTGGCCACGCCGGCTCTCGACCACTGCCGTGGCGTGCACGCCGCTCGGCACCCGGGCGTGCAGCTCCACCGCGGCCAGCAGGGTCTCGGCGACCTCGTCCCAGGCGTGCGCGCCGCCGTTCGGCAGCGCGGGGAACGGCTCGCTCAGCCGGGCCGGCAGCAGCTCGGCCAGCCGGCGCGCCAGCGCCGCCGGCTCCGGCGGCACCACGACGCCGCGCGCCGCCCGCGTCGAGTCGCGCAGGCCCGGCACGTCGTACGCGATCGTCGGCGTGCCCAGCGCGGCGGCCTCGGTGACCACCAGGCCCCAGCCCTCGCGGACGCTGGTCGCGAGGTGGATGTGCGCCCGCGCCATCCGGTCGTGCTTCTCCGCCTCGGAGACCCGGCCGAGGAACTCGACGCCCTCCGGTGCGGCCGCGCGCAGCTTGGCGAGCATGGGCCCGCCGCCGATCATCCAGAGCCGCAGGCCGGGAATCTCCCGGCGGGCCGAGCGCACCGCCTCGATCACGTCCCACGGGCGCTTGTAGCTGACCATCCGGCCGCAGAACACGGCGGTCGGCAGCGTCTCCTTGGCGACCGACGGCAGCACCGCCGGCGACTCGTAGCCCTCCGGCACGACGGTGACGTCGCGGGCGCCGAAGCGGGCCAGCGCGTCGCGCGTCGAGTCCGACACCGCCAGGATCGGCGACCCGGCGAGCCGGCGCAGCCAGTACGGCTCGAGCAGGTACCGGCCGAGTTGCGCGGCCAGCGGCGGCGCGTTGTGGTGCCAGATCTCCTCGCAGGTCTGGTGCACCAGCGCGACGGTGCGGGCGCCGTCGTCGACCCACTCGTGCGCGTGGAACGGCACGGTGTTCGTCTCGTCGATGACCACGTCGTAGCGGCCCCGGCCGTAGCGCCGCCACCAGCGGCGGGCCTCGCGGTACACGGTGAACCGGCTGCCGGCGCGCACCACCCGGTAGCCGTCGACGAGCTCGGCGGCGGGCTCACCGGCGACGGCCGCGGCGAACAGGGTCACCTCGTGGCCGGCCCGCGCCCAGCGGCGCAGGACCTGCTCGGTGTACACCTCCGCGCCGCCCGCGGCCGGGTGCTTCAGGTCGCGCCAGTTGAGAACGAGGATGCGCACGGGGCCTCCGGGGTCAGGCCGCGGTCGCGGCGGTAGGTGAACGATCGGCGCCGCCGGCGACGACCTGAGCCGTCGGCCGCGGACCGCGGGCCCACGGCCGGCCCTCCAAGGCGGCCATCAGGAGCAGTGTCGGTACGAGCGCGGCGGCCGAGCAGGCGGCGATCTGCGCCGCCGAGCCGTGCCACACCTCGATGAGCGCGATCTCCAGCACGGCGCCGGCCCAGGGGACCGCGATCGTGCGCGAGCGGCGGGCCAGCGCGGCGTGGGTGAGCACGGACACCAGGCAGGTCAGCGCGGCGACGCCGGCCAGCGCGCGGACCAGCCCGGCCGCGTCGGCGTACCCGTCGCCGTAGAGCACGGTCAGCACCAGCGACGGCACCGCGATGATCACCGCCGCGCCCAGCACGGCCGGCGCGGCGACGGCGGCGCCGCTGGTGAGCAGCGCCCGCCCCCGCCCGGCGGTCGGCCAGGCGGCGAGCAGCCGAGGGAAGACGGCCGCCATGATCCCGGCGGGCAGCGCCAGCACGGTCTTGGCGACGGTGGCGGCGGCGACGTACGAGCCGGACGCGGCGTCGCCCAGGTGGTGCCGGGCGAGCAGCAGGTCGGCGGTGGAGAACAGGAACATGCCGGTCACCGCGATCCCGGCGTACGCGACCGCGCCGAGCCGCAGCCGCGTCGCGCCGGCCGGTCCGGCCGGTGTCCGCAGCCGCCGGGCCGCGACGAGCAGGGCGGCGAGCTCCGAGATCAGGGTCCCGGCCAGCGCGCCGGAGACGCCGAACGGCACCACGAGCAGCAGGCCCAGCGTCAGCCGGACCACGGTGGCGACCAGGTAGGTCATCGCGACCGTGCCCACCCGCCGGTCGCCGAGCAGCAGCCCGCGGGCTGCCGCGGTCACGGCGGCCACGATCAGGTACGGGGCCAGCTGCGCGGCCTCGGCGAGCGACGCCAGGTGGAAGTAGTCGCGCAGCAGCGGCGCGCCGGCGAGCACGACCAGCGCGGGCGGCACGGACCACAGGGCGACCGAGCGCAGCGTACGACGGGTGGTGTCCCGGTTCAGGCCGTGCTCGGCGACCAGGGCCGAGGCGGCGGTCTGCAGCGCGCCCAGCGGCACGCCCAGCATCACCATCGCGCTGAGCACCGCGCCGAGCGCGCCGTACGAGCCCGGGTCCATCAGCCGGCCGACCACCGCGTGGAAGGCGAGGTTGCCCGCGCTCTGCACCGCGACGGCGACCGCGATCGGTGCGGCGCCCACGGCGGCGAGGCGCGCGATGCGGCCGGCAAGGGTGGTCACACCGTCTCTATCGACGGGCGAAGCGCCGACCTGTCCGATTGTCTTGAGCGAACCGCGTCACGAAACCGCGGACGCGGGGCCCGGCCAGGGGTCCATAATCGGGATGAAATGACTTATTTTCGGCAACACGTCGCCCGGATCAGCCGGCCCGCGCTGCTGGCGGCCGTCGCCGCCGCCCTCGACGCCGGCGGGCGGCCCTGGGCCTGGCAGGGCGAGGCCGGCGCCGCCGAGCGCTGGGCGGCCGACACCGGGCCCAAGGACCTCGACGTCTGGTACGCCGCGCCGCCGGCCGACGGCGACCCGGTCGACGCGCTCGCCCGCGGGTACGACGGTGCCCGGGTCGCGCAGGCGCACGACCCGCGCCGGCTGCGGCACGTGAGCCTGTCGATCGAGACCACCACCGGCCCGGCCGTCGTCGACGTGACCTACGGCCACCTCTGCGTCGGCCCCGTGCTGCTGGTGCCCGTCTCGCAGGTCACCGTCGATCCGGCGGCGCACCGCCTCACCGGCGTGGCCGCGGTGGCGGACCTGCTGGTCCGCCCGGTCCTGCGCGGCCGGGTGCCGCACCGGCACCGCCTCGACGAGGCGCGCGCCGCCTGGGCCGCGTCCGGACCCGGCCACCGCGAGGACTTCGCCCGGCGCCTCGCCGCGCAGCTCGGGCCCCGGGTGGCCGCCGAGCTGATCGCCGTCGCCGCCGGCGCGCCGCCCGCCGCCGACCTGACCCGGCGGGCCCGGCTGCGCCTGGCCGCCCGGAGCCTGGCGCCCACCGTGGTGGCGTCGACCTGGGCGCAGCGCCGCACGGTGGTGCCGGCCCTGTGGACCGCCGGCCCGCTGGGCCTGCGCGCCCGTGGCGTGGTCGTCGCCCTGGTCGGCACGGACGGCTCCGGCAAGTCGACGGTCGCCGACGGGCTGCGCGAACGCCTGCACGGCTACGGGCTGACCACCAGCGCGGCGTACTTCGGCATGGCCCGGGGCAACCTGCCCGGCGTCGCGCTCGCCCGCCGCGTGCTCCAGGTCGGCTCCACCGCGCCGACGCCGGACGACGCCGCGCCGCCCCGGGTGCCGGCCACCGCGGCCGCACCGGTGCCGCCCGACCACGCCGGGCTGCGCCGCGCGGCCGCGTGGTTCTACGCCGGCGAGTACCTCTGGCGCTACCTGCGCAGTGTCGCGCCGGCCGTGGCCCGCCGCCGCGTGGTGATCGCCGACCGCTGGGTGTACGACCTGCGCGAGTCGCCGTGGCCCGGCTCCCGCGCCGCCCGCTTCGCCGAGCGGGTGGTGCCGGCGCCGGACGTGCTGGTCCTGCCGGACGCGCCGGCCGAACTCATCCACGCCCGCAAGCCCGAGCGCAGCCTCACCGAGCAGGCGGGCCAGCAGCAGCGGTTCCGGGGCCTGCTCGCCGAGCATCCCGCCCGGCACGCCGAGGTGGTCGTCGACACCTCCGGCGCGGTGGCCGATCCGCTGGCGCGGCTGGTCGCCGAGGTGGTGCAGGCGGCACACGGTACGCCGCGCCGCCGCCGGTGACCGCCGCGCCGCCGGAACGGCGGGGGTCCGGCGGCGCTCCGGGTGGGCTGCCGGACCGGCGACGCCCCGACGGCGGGCGGCGCGATACCCGGCTGACCGCCGAGTCGGCGCTGCTCGGCCTGGTCGCCGGGCTGGTCGTCGTCGCGCCGTGGACCCGCGACGGGTACCTGCTGCTGCTCGACTGGGTGTCCGGGCCGCACCAGGCCGTCGCGTCGGGCCTGTACGGCCTCGACCCGGCCGCGCTCGACGCGCTGCCGTACCGGCTGTTCACGCACGGGCTGCGGACGGTCGTCGGCGCCGGCGCCACCGGCTGGCTGATCGTCCTGTGCTACTTCCCGATCGTCGCGTCCGGGGTGTCCGCGCTCGCCGGCGGCGGCCGGTGGCGGCGCTACTTCGCGGCCCTGTTCGCGTGCTGCAACCCGTACGTCGTCGAGCGCGTACAGGCCGGGCACGTCGCCTTCCTGCTCTCCATCGGCCTGCTGAGCTGGCTGCTCGCCTCCGCGGTCTGGGCCCGCCGGCGCCGCGTGTGGTTCGCCGCCCGGCCCGCGGTCTGGTACGCGCTCGCGATGGTCGTCGGCCCGCACGCCGCCTGGCTCGGCGGCGCCTGCCTGCTCGCGGTGGCGCTGCTGCCGCGGCCGGGGCGCAAGGACCTCGTCCGCACGGCTCTGATCATCGTCTTCGCCGGGTTCGTCTACGCGTACGCGGTCGCGGTGATGCTGAACGCGATCCTCACCGTCCGGGTCGGCGGCCAGGAGCTGGAGGCGTACGCACCGCACGCCGGTCCCGGCGGGATGCTGCCGACGCTGCTGTCGCTGCGCGGATTCTGGCGCGGCGGCGGCGCCGACAGCAGCCCCGAGCTCGCCCTGGGGCTCGTGCCCGTCGTGGTCATGGCGACGGCCGCCGTCTGGGGCCTGGTCCGGCTCTGCCGCCGCGACCCGGTGGCCGGGGCGCCGCTGGCCGCGGTCGCCGTCTGCGGCCTGCTGCTCGGCGCCGGCATTCACGGCCCGCTGGCCTGGCTGTACCGGTGGGCGTTCGACGTCGTGCCCCTCTTCGCCGCGATGCGCGAGCAGCAGAAGTGGCTCGCGCTGACCATGCTGGCCTACGCCGTCGGCATCGGGGTCACCGCGGAGGCGCTCTACTACGCCTGCCGCCGGGCCGGCCGCCCGGCCCGGGTCCGGGTGGCCGCCGGCGCCGCGCTGCTCGCGGTCGCGGGCCTCTTCGCCGTCGTCGCGCCGTCGCTCGCGTGGGGCCTCGGCGGCAGCGTCCGGGTGACCCGGTACCCGGAGTCCTGGAGCACCGCCGACAAGATCATGGGGAACGGCACCGGTGGCGTGCTCTTTCTGCCCTGGCACCTGTACCAGCCGTTCGACTTCACCGGCTCGCGGACCGTCGCGACGCCGGCCGGCGCCTTCTTCCGCCGGCCCGTGCTCAGCAGCGACGCCGTCGAGCTCGGCGCGGTGCGGACGAACTCGGACTCGCTGCGCACGGCGTACGTGCAGCGCCTGCTCGCCGACGGCGTCACCGAGGGTTTCGGCCGCCTGATCGCCCCGCTCGGCATCAGCTACGTCGTGCTGGCGCGCGACCGCGAGGCCGGGCAGTACGCCTGGCTGGAGACCCAGGACGACCTGCGCCCGGTGCTGCGCACCCCGGACCTCGACGTCTACCGCGTCGAGGTGACCGGCACCGGCCGGGTGGTCGGCGCCCGGACGGGCGGCTACGACGAGGCGGTCGACCTGGCCGCGCGGGGCGTCCTGGGCAGCGAGGCGATGCTGCCGGGCGGCCAGGAGCGCGGGCCCCTGCCCTCGGCCGCGTCCGGCGGGATCCACCGGGTCACCTCGACCAGCTGGCGGGTGCTCGCCGGCGCGCCGGGCTGGGTGGTGATACCCGAGGAGTGGTCACAAGGCTGGTCGGCCGGTGGCCTGCCGATGCGGCGGACGGCGGCCGGAACGGTCGCGGTCGACGCCGGCGCCGCGGCGGTGACGGTCCGCTACACGCCCTGGCGTTGGCTGCGGATCGGGCTGTACGTGTCCCTGGTGGCCATTGCGGCGCTGTTGCTGTCGGGTCTGGTCGAGCACCGGCGTGACCTGCTGCGCTGGTTCTCGACGCCGCGCCTGGAGCGTCGCGGCCGGACCGGGCCGCCGGAGCCGGAGCTCAGGCCGCCTCGGCGACCTGCTGACCGTTCCACGAGCCGGCGGCGGTGGTTGCGCCCGGGCGGGCCGGAGCGGCGCCGGCGACCGGGCGGTACTGGCCGGTCAGGTGCAGGCGGCCGAAGATGACGAACGTGTCGCGGATGGTGCGCAGGATGGCCTTGCTGGAGACCGTCGAGCCGGCCACCCGCTCCTCGAGCCGGACCGGCGCGCCGACGAAGCCGCGGATGCCGGCCGCCTTGGCGGCGACGAAGAACTCGAGGTCGAAGGCGAAACGGCGCTCGCGCAGCCGGGGCAGCAGGTCGGCCAGCACGTCGCGGCGCAGGACCTTGCAGCCGGTCTGGGTGTCGCGCATCCCGAGCAGGAACAGCAGGGTCACGAGCGTGGAGTAGAAGGTCGACACCAGCTTGCGGAACGGCGAGGAGGCGCTCGCGGAGCCGGCGTGCCGCTTGTCGGCGTAGACGCCGGCGTGGCCGCCGTCGCGCGCCAGGCGCAGGTACTCGGCCAGGTGGGTCGGGTCGATGTCGCCGTCGGCGTCGACGAAGCCGACCCAGGCGCCGCGCGCGGCGGCGAAGCCCAGGTGCAGCGCGCCGCCCTTGCCCTGGTTGACGCCGCTGTCGATGACCCGGACGCCGGGCAGGCCGGCGAGGGTGCGCTCGGAGCCGTCGGTCGAGCCGTCCGAGACCGCGATGACCTCGTACCCGACCTGCTCGGCGGCGAGGCACTCGACCAGCCGGGCGACCGTCGGGCGAAGCGCGGCGCCCGGGTTGTAGAACGGCACCACGACGGTGAGCTCGACGGCCGGGTCGGCCGCTGCCCACAACCGCGCGGCGTTGAAGAGCGCCGGGCGGACGGGGGCGGTAGCGGTCGAAGCGGGGGCGGAGAGCAGCGTCGCGGTCATGCCGGGTAGTTCGGCCCGCAACCTCAACGCAACCTCAGGCCGCCGTCAAGCCGGGTGCAAGGATCGGCCGGGGGCTCGCCGCGAACCGTTTGGCAACCAGGACGTGTCACTATCGGGCTCATGATCAGTCACCGCACCCGCCGCCTCGGTCCGTTCCTGCTGGCCGCCGCGGCGCTGGGCGCGTTCACCGGACCGGGCGCCGCGCTGGCCGACGGGCCGGGATACGGCGGCACCGCCGACGCGCTGACCGTGCAGTGGCGGCCGCGCGCGGCCGACGGCGACGGGCTGGCCGTGTACGCACTCGGCTTCAAGGGCGGCTCGCCGGTGAACCTGCGGGTCGGCGCCGCCGCGGAGCGGACCGTCGTCGCGGACGCCGCCGGCGCGCTGCGCGTTCTGGTCGTCAGCGCCGCGGCCCCCGCGCCCGCGCCGACGCCCGACACCACCGTGCTGCCGGTCACCGACGGCTCGACCGGCAAGCTCTCCTCCGGTACCAGCGTGCTCGCGATGGGTACCACCCCGACCGGCATGAAGCGGACGCTGGTCGGCTCGGTCCCGCCGGAACAGGCCGGCCGGGGCATTCAGGACCTGGCGTGGTGGGCCGCCGCCGCCGCGGCGCTCGGCGCCGTGGCGTTCCGGTACCGCCGCCGCGGCCTCGCCGCGGTGACCGGCGTCGCCGGGCGCCTGCGCAACCGCGGCTGATCCCGGACACGACGAGGCCCACGCGCTGGTGCGCGTGGGCCTGGTCGTACGGGTACGGGAGATCAGGGCTCGAAGCGGTATCCCACGCCACGCACCGTCCGGATGTGCCGGGGCGCCGAGGCGGACTCGCCCAGCTTCTTGCGCAGGTTGCCGACGTGCACGTCGATGATGTGGTCGTCGCCGTACCAGTTGTCGCCCCAGACGTCCTCGAGCAGCTGGCCGCGGGTGAACGTGCGGCGCGGCGCGGAGGAGAGCAGGTCCAGGAAGCCGAACTCGATCTTGGTGAGCTCCAGCACCCGGCCGTCGAGGGTCACCTCGCGGACGTCGGGGTCGATGCGCAGCAGGCCGTACTCGCGGACCGCCGTGCTCGCCGCCGCCGCCGAGCTGCGGGGCCGGCGGCGCATCGCCTGGATGCGCGCGGCCAGCTCGCGGGGCGAGAAGGGCTTGGTGACGTAGTCGTCGGCGCCGACGGACAGGCCGACGATCTTGTCGACCTCGTCGGTGCGGCCGGTGACCATGACGATGTAGGCGTCGGTGAACTGCCGGATCTGGCGGCACACCTCGATGCCGTCGACGTCGGGCAGGCCGAGGTCGAGGATGGCGATGTCCGGGCGCTCCTTCTGCGCCTGTTCCACCGCGCCCTTGCCGTCGGTCGCGACGACGACGTCGAAGCCCTCCTTCTCCAGGAGGTGCTGGCAGAGCAGCATGAATTCGGGTGAGTCCTCGACGACGAGCGCGCGCGGCCTGGCCACGGGACCTCCAGTCTTCCTTGACGAGGTGAGGGACGGGCACCGCGCACGGGGGTGGCGCGGTTCCGAGTCCTATCGGTCGGTCCGGGGGGAAACGAAGATTTCGCCGGCAGGTAGGCCCGTGGCGGTGATCTCGGCCCGGTCCGGCAGCGGCCCGGGCCGCGCCATGAAGTAGCCCTGGCCGAGCGTGACCCCGAGCGCCTGCAGCTTCTCGTGCTCGGCGACGGTCTCGATGCCCTCGGCGATCAGCATCGCGCCGATGTCCTTCGCGAAGCCGACCAGCGAGCGCGCGAGGGCCATCCGGACCGGGTCGGTGTCGACGCCGCGGGTGAGGGTGATGTCGAGCTTGATGATGTCGGGGCGCAGCTGCAGGATGTGGCTGAGGCTGGCGAAGCCGGCCCCGGCGTCGTCGACGGCGATCAGGATGCCGGCGGCGCGCAGCTCCTCGGTGACCTTCACCAGCGACGGGTAGTCGTGCACCTGGGTGTGCTCGGTCAGCTCGACGGCGATGCCGCGGTCGCAATGATCGAGCAGGGTGCTGTGCACCCGCGGGTCGAGCAGCGCCTCCACCGACAGGTTCGCGCTCAGCCACGCCTGCGACGGCATCTCGTCGAGGTACGCGAACGCCCGCTCGAGCGCGAGCAGCTCCAGGTCGACGCCGACACCGGCCGCCAGCGCGGCGGCGAACGCGTCCGCCGGGCTCGGGAAGTGCGCCTTGTCGAAGCGCGCCAGGGCCTCGTACGCCTTGACCACGCCGTCCTCGAGGCGGACGACCGGCTGGAACGTCGGTTGGATCGCCTGCGAGTGGATGACTTCCCGGAGGTTGCGCATGGCGGGCGCGTTGAGGGTCATGGTTCATGGTTCGGCCGCAACCCTCAAGGCAGGCTCAACCCGGTTTCAAGACCGCGGCAAGTCTCGGCTTTGTCCGGACATGAGCTGACCCCGGCGCGCGTGGGGGGACGCGGGCCGGGGTCAGGGGTCCGGGGTGGTGCGGGTGGTGTCGGGCTCAGGCGGCGGCCGCGAGGGCGGCGGCGGTCTCGCGGGCGGCGGTCTCGCGGGCGGCGGCGGTCTCGCGGGCGCGGTGCAGGCACTCGATCAGCTCGTGCGGGTCGATCTCGGTCTCCATGTCGGCGTCGACGTCGATGCAGCCGACCCACTCGCCGCCGGCCGCGGCGATGCCGGACTGCAGGGCGGCGCCCTTGTCCTGGAGCTCGGGGTCGGCGATGACCCGCAGCCAGGGCAGGCCGTCGAGGGTGCGCGCCGAGCCGTCGCGCGTGCCGCCGGGGACGGCGATCATCTCGAACGAGATGTTCTGCGCGTAGAGGGTCTCGGCGACCCGCTCGATCGCGCGGCGCAGCGTGGCGCCGGGGTTGTGGAAGGGGACGACGACGGAGAACTCGACCGCCGCCTCGCCCGCAGACGAAGCCTGCTGGGCGGGACCGGCGACGACGAAGGGAGGGACGGCGATGAGGCGGGCGACAGTCATGCCCCGTAGTTCGGCGCGCTACCTCAACGCCGTCTCAGGCCGTTCTCAAGCCGGGCGCAAAGGTTCGCCGGGTTGCTGAAGGTCAGCGCGCGACGCGGGTGAGGCGCCTGCGCAGCGCCCGCCGCGCGAGCGGCCCGAGGTCGTCCATGACCTCGATGAGCACCGCGAGCCGGTCGAGGGCGGCGAGCGCCTGGCCGGCGCCCTCCTCGTCGACGCCCTCGTACAGCTCCAGGCCGATGAACGCGGCCGAGACGGCCCGGGCCAGGCCGGGTACGTCGGCGATCTCCGCGGCGGGGGACCCGGCCAGCAGCCGGGTCAGCACCTTCTCTATCTCCACGACCCACAGCCGCACGGCCGCCGCCGTGGTCTCGGCGATGCGCTCGCTGTGCTGCCCGGCCGCGAGCATGTGCGCCAGCACCGACACGTTGCCCTGCCGGACCTCCTCGGCGTGCAGCACGCGACCCACCTGCAGCAGCTCGCGCAGCGAGGTCACCGCCGCGAAGTGCTCGGCGTACGCCGCGACGCGGGCCCGCGTCGCCTGCCGGCACGCGGTGGCGAGCAGCTCCTCCACCGTGCCGTAGTGGTAGAACACCAGCGCCTGGTTGACCCCGGCCGCCGCCGCGATCGTGCGCGCCGAGACGCCGGCGATGCCGTGCTCGCCCAGCGCGGCCAGGGTGCCGTCGAGGAGCCGCTGCTTGGTGTCGGTCATCCCTCTCCTAAGGCGTGCGGCGCCGGCCCGGCCGGGTGCGGCGGTGCGATCAGCGCGTCGGTGACGAGTTGCGCGAGCCGGTCGACGACCGGCAGCTGCAGGAACCACCCGGCGTACGCCCAGCCGAGCGTGACATGCCCCAGTCCGCGCGCCACCGCCGCCACCCCCGACGCGGGTACGTCGCCCGGCCCGGTGTACCGGGCCCGCCACAGCGGCACCGGGCTCTCCCGGGCCGGCAGGACGCGCAGGCGCGAGCCGCGGCGGCGGAAGAACCCGGCGACCGCGCTGCACGGCCCGCAGTCGTCGTCGAGCCACAGCCGGCCCGGCGGCCCCGGCTCGTACGGCCGCAGCCGCGGCGACCAGTCCCGCACCTGCCGCCGGTACGCCAGCCACGGTGCGCCGTGCCGGTGGCGCATGTCGTGGCGTTCGTGCGGCGCCGCGACGGCCGCGGCGAAGACGACCGAGACGACCGCGCCCGCCGCCAGCGTCAGGCTCTGGGTCGCGGCGGCGAGCAGGAGCAGCAGCAGGGTGGCGCTGAGCTGCATCGGGTTGGCGAGATAGGCGTACGGCCCGGTGGTGACCAGCCGCCGCGGCGGATCCCAGGGGAACGGGGTGCCGTCGCCGTGCGTCACGAACTCGCGCACCGCGGCCAGCGCCGGCACGGCCAGCGCGACGCCGGCCTGTGCCAGCACCGGCAGCCACCCGGCGGGTACCCGGTCCCAGCCGCCGTCGCCCAGGGTGAACGCCACCGTCGGCAGCAGCCAGAAGATCAGCCCGGTGAAGACGACGAGCTGCAACAGGGCCCGTCCCGCCAGCCGCCGCCGGTCCGCCGTCCAGCGCCCGAGCAACTGGGCCGGCAGCGCCACCGCCGCCAGCCCGAGCAGCTCGCCGGCCAGCCAGTGCGGCCCGAGGCGGACCAGGAGCGGATCCAGCGCGGGCATCGCCACCACGTCGACCCAGAACAGCAGCCCCAGCAGCACCGGCAGCGGCGCGGCGCGGCGCAGCAGCACCGGCAGCGGCCCCCACAGCACCGCCCAGCCGAACCACAGGTCGACCGGCAGGCCGCGGTAGGAGCCGTCGACGGGTTCGAAGGCGTACCAGCCGGCGGCGCCGGCGGCCTCGTGCAGCGCGGCGATCCCGACCAGCGCGGCGAGGAAGGCGAGGAACGCACCGGCGCGTTCGCGCGGTTCCGGCCGCGCCCGCGCGGCGATCAGGACCGCGAGCGCCGGCAGCGCCAGGCACAGATAGCGGGCCGTTGTCACGGCAGGGCCAGCATGTCGAGCACGTGCTCGCCGCCGGCGTGCATCAGCCGGTCCTGGATCGGGCCGAAGTACCAGGACGGATCGAGGCGCCGCTGGTACGACAGCACGACCGTCACCTCGGTCCGGCCGGCGCCGGCGGCCTGCCAGCGCACCGAGGCGCCACGCCAGCGCAGCCAGCGGGCGGTGATGGTGTCGTCCGAGACCACGTCGAAGTCGATGTGCTGCGGTCCGGCCGCGCGTACCTGAGTGACGATCGCGCCGCCCGAGCCGTGCGAGCTGCCGTGGTAGCCGAACATCCACCGGTCGCCGGGCTCGAGCCCGGCGCCCATCACGTGCTCCGGCGCGGGCGCGCTCAGCAGCCGCAGTAGGAGTGGGTCGACGGCCACCGGCCGGGGCCCCGCCGCCAGCCGCTCGTGCACGGCTGCCGGTTCGAGCGCGACCACCCGGCTGACCTCGACCGACTGGTCCGGCTGGAACCGCAGGTCCGGGCTGGTGCCCTCGATCCCGCCGGCCAGCAGCAGCGGCAGCGGCAGGATCGCCAGCGTGCGCGCGCCGCCCTGCCGGGCCAGCCGGATCACGGCCGCGGTGCCGTGCGCGACGGCATAGACCAGCGGTGACGCGATCAGTACGCAGATGGCGCCCTCGTGCAGGGCGACGGCCGCCAGCAGCAGCGCGATCGTGGTCAGCCGGAAGACCCGGCCGTGCGTGGTCCGTCCCGGCGTCAGGGCGAGCGCGGCGGCCAGCAGCGCCGGGAGCACGACGAAGAGCAGGGCGCTGTCGGCCCGGCCGCTGGACACCGTGTAGCAGAAGGCCGCGAGCCCGAACGCGGCGATCAGCCCCGCCAGGATCCAGTTGGCCCGGCCCGGGCGTGGTTTCCGCACTGTCATCCTCATTCCCCCGATTTGAGCGATCGCTCAACACGCTGCGGGGGATGCTACACACGGTTTGAGCGATCGCTCAAGCCATTCCCTTTCGGTCACGCCTGGGCTTTGATATAGATAACTTCCAATAAGGTGGCTGATCGTGCGCGTACCGCTGCTTTCCCTGCTCATCGCGCTGATCGCGCTGCCGGGCGTGCCCGCGGCCGCCGCCACCGGGGCCGATGGCGCGGCCGACGCCGGCTGGGCGGCGCCGCTGAGCACCCGCGGGCGCTACATCGTCGACGCCGACGGGATGCGGTTCAAGCTGATCTCCGGCAACTGGCACGGCGCGAGCGGCACCTGGAACGGCTCGGGCGACGACACCGACGACGCCAACCATCACGCCGGCGAGAACGCCGGCCGGGTACCGCTCGGCCTCGACCGGGCGCCGCTCGCCGAGATCGTCGCCGGCTTCCGGTCGATCGGCCTCAACAGCCTGCGGCTGCCGTTCTCCGGCGAGATGCTGCACGACACCCGGCCGGTGACCGACGCGGCCGTCGCGGCCAACCCCGGCCTGCGGGGCATGACCCCGCTGCGGGTGTACGACGAGGTGGTCGCGGCGGCGACCGGCGCCGGGCTCGCGGTGATCCTCAACAACCACACCAACACCACCCGCTGGTGCTGCGGCGTCGACGGCAACGAGCGGTGGAACGCGAGCCAGTCCGCGGCGCACTGGGAGGACGACTGGCTCTTCATGGTCCGGCGCTACCGGGACAACCCGCGGGTGGTCGGCGCCGACCTCTACAACGAGGTACGCCGCACGGTCTGGGACGACCCGAACTGGGGCGGCGGCGACGACCACGACTGGTTCGCCGCCTCGCAGCGGCTCGGCGACCGGATCCTGCGCGAGGCCAACCCGAACCTGCTGATCATCGTCGAGGGCATCAACTGGACCGGCATCCCGGTCGACGGCTTCGCGCACGGGCGCCCGACGCTACGGCCGGTCGCCGCGCTCTCGCACACCCTGGTGCGGTCCGGCAAGCTGGTCTACGCGGCGCACTTCTACGACTACACCGGGCCGAACCACTCCGGCGCGACCGGGATCGGCGAGACCAGCGACCCGCGCTACCGCGATCTGAGCCGCGCCGACCTCGCCGCCGTCCTGTACCGCGACGCGTTCTACGTCGGCGCCGAACCCGGCCGGCACTTCACCGCGCCGGTGTGGATCAGCGAGTTCGGCGTGGACGGCAACGCGGCGCCCGGCTCGAAGCAGCGGGACTGGTTCGGCGCCTTCACCGACCAGCTGATCCAGGCCGACGCGGACTTCGCATACTGGCCGGCGGTCGGCTGGGCCGAGAAGCGCGCCACGAACGGCTGGGCGCTGCTGCACTGGGACCGCGACGGCAGGCGCGCGGGCCCCTACGACGGCGGCGACTGGCGGGCCGGCGACTGGAGCCGGCTGGTCACCGCCACCGCCCGCACCGGGTACGTCGATCCGGTGCCGCACTGGTCGATGCTGAGCCCGGACCACGGCGACTTCGTCCAGTCGCTGCGCATGCGCGACCGGCCGGACTGGGACTCCGGCGCCCGCAAGGCGGCCTGCCCGGACGGGCAGCGCCTGCTCGGCCTGGCACACACCGGCAACCGCGGCCTGTGCACCGACGCGAGGGCGGCGGACCTGTGGGCGCCGTCCGCCGCACACCAGGTCGTCACCGACGAACGCCACGTCACCGGCGACTGGGCCCGCGGATACACCAAGCTCCAGTGCCCGGCCGGCTCCTTCATCATCGGGTACGCGGTGCGCGGCGCCGCGGTGTCCAGCGCGCTGTGCGCGACGGCGGCGACCGCGCTGGCGGGCACCGGCCGGACGGTGTGGTTCGACCGCGGCGACAACCGCCCGCCGGGCAACCCCGGCGGCGACTTCGCCACCGGCGACTACAAGGGCCAGTGCGCCGACGGCGAGTACCTGGCCGGCATCGCCTACACCGGCCGCCTCGGCTCCTCCCGCACCCCCGACGCCCTCTACTGCCGTCAACTCACCTAAGGGGTGTCCTCGTCAGCCTCGAGCTCGCGTATCTTCGCAGCAATCTGAGTGGCCTCGCGTTGCCACTTGGTGTTGCTCGGGTCGGCGGTGGCCAGCCGTTGTGCGATCTCGTGGCTGGCCTGGTAGTGCTCGCGGGCGGTGGCAAGGTCCCCGGCCGCGACAGCGATGTCCCCGAGCCGTTCGCGGCTGACCGACAGGTCGCGTTGCCATGCGGTGTTGCTCGGGTCGGCGGTGGCCAGCCGTTGTGCGATCTCGTGGCTGGCCTGGTAGTGCTCGCGGGCGGTGGCAAGGTCCCCGGCCGCGACAGCGATGTCCCCGAGCCGTTCGCGGCCGACCGACAGGTCGCGTTGCCATGTGGTGTTGCGGGGGTCGGCGGCGGCCAGCCGTTGGCGGATCTCGTGGCTGGCCTGGTAGTGCTCGTGTGCGGCGGTCAGGTTTTCGGCCGTCACGGCGAGGTCCCCGAGTTTGTTGCGGCTGATCGAAAGGTCGCGTTGCCATGCGGTGTTGCGGGGGTCGGCGGCGGCCAGCCGTTCTGCGATCTCCAGGCTGGCCTGGTAGTGCTCGTGTGCGGCGGTCAGGTTTTCGGCCGTCACGGCGAGGTCCCCGAGTTTGTTGCGGCTGACCGACAGGTCGCGTTGCCATGCGGTGTTTCGCGGGTCGGCGGTGGTCAGCCGTTGCCGGATCTCCAGACTCGCCTGTTGATGCTCGTGTGCAGCGGTGAGGTCCCCGGCCGCGACAGCGACATCCCCGAGCTGTTCGCGGCTGATCGACAGGTCGCGTTGCCATTCGGTGTTGCTCGGGTCGGCGGCGGCCAGCCGTTGTGCGATCTTCAGGCCGGCCTCGTAGTGCTCGCGGGCGGCGGTCAGATCCCCGGCCGCGACAGCGACGTTCCCGAGCCGCTCGCGGATGATCGCGGGCCGGTTCCACCACCATGGGGCATCGCGTTCATCCGGAGACATGCCGGCGTTCAGGGCTGCCTGATAGTGGGCGCGGGCGCCGGCCAGATCGCCGACGGCGACGGCCAGGTCGCCGAGATCGACCAGCAGGACTGACAAGTTCGCCGCTGCCGTCTCGTCGTGCGGGTTGGCGGCGGCTTGCTGCTCGATGGACTGGCGCATGTCGTGCAGCAGAGCTTGGGCGCTGGAGAGATCACCTGCGGTGCGAACGGCCTCGTATTCCTGCTTGACCACCGAAACCCAGGCCGGCTCCGTGCGGGGGACCAACGCGCGGATCTCGGCGAGATAGGCTGCGGCGGCGAGCACTCCGGGTAAGGCCGCGACGGCCTGACGGGCCAAACCTGGGATCAGGTCGTACTGGCCGGTGGCGGCCAGGTGGCGAGGGATGTCGATCAGGTCGTCGTAGTCGGTGCGGCCCTGCTTGTTGCGGCGTAGCCGCATTCGCAGGGCGCGTTCATGGTGGCGGGCGCGGTCTGGGTCGGAGCGGCGTTCGAGGAGTTCGGCGGTCCAGGGGTGCACCAGGATTCCGTCGCCGGGGGTGAGCAGGGTCAGGTCGGCGAGGTGTTCCACCGCGGCGACCAGAGAAGGCGAGGCGGCGGCCTCCGTGGTGTCGGGAGCCGGGTCGATCAGGGCGTAGGCGAGGTCGTCGAGGGTCATCGGTGCGCGGCTGACCGACAGTTGCAGCAGGACGCCGTGTTCGTAGGTGGACAGCAGGCCGAGCAGTTCGTCGAGGAGGATGTCGGCGCTGCCGAGCAGCAGCGCGTCCTCGACCGCCTTACCGACCGGCCTGGGGCGGCGCAGGTCGATGCCCTCCCGGGCGGCGAGTCTCCCGAGCCTTTCCTGTACCTCTCGCAGCCGTGCGGGGCGGCCGCGCAGCAGCGCGTCGACGTACTCGATCAGGCGCGGATGGCCGCCGATGGTGCGGGTCAGCACGCGCAGGTCGTCGCCCGCCAGGCCGCGCAGCGCCGGCAGGCGCAGCAGCAGCCGGCGCAGCTCCGCCGGCGACAGCGGACCGACCTGTACCGGGACCAGATAGCGCTCGTCACCGGGCAGCGGATAGCGGCAGGTCACCAGGATCACCGCGGTTTCCGCGGCTTTGCACCAACCGGTGAACATCTCGTCGAAGGCCGGATCCAGGAACGCCGCACCTCCTGGGGAGAGGTTCTGCTCGAAGTCGTCGAAGACCAGCACCACCGGCGTCGACCGCAGGACGTCCCGGACCAGCCCGGCCTTCGCCGTGTCCGGCACCTCCGGTGAGGCCAGCGCGGCCGCCATCGGATCGCCGGCCAGCACCGCCGCGAGGCCGGCGAAGAGATTCGACGGGTTCCACCGGCCCTCGTGCACCACCGGCGGTATCCCGTCCCCGCGCAGCCGGGTGGCCAGCCGACCGGCCAGGGCGGTCTTCCCGATCCCGCCGACCCCGATCAACTGCACTCCGCTGATCACGCCGTGTGCGTCGCGGGCCGGTTCGGTGCGGCGCAGTACACGGGTCGCCTCCCGCAGCTGGGACCGTCGGCCGATCAGCTGACCCAGGCTGAGCTCCCGCACCGACGTACCGGACGGCACCGCCACCGTCGTCAGCTCGACCGGCGGCCCAGCGGCGTCGATCAAGGGCCTGTCGTCGTCGGCGCAGAGCAGCGTCGGCACCGCGTATTCGGGCGTCGGCGTCGGCTCGCCCGCCTGGTGGGCGCGTTCCAGGCAGCGCCGGGCCCGGGCCAACGCCCCCGCCGCCGAACCGCTGTCCGGAGTGATCGTCAACTCCCGGTAGAACTGGGCGAGCAGCCGGGTCGCGTAGGTGTCGGTCACCGGCGCCTGCATCGCCAGGACCCGGTCCGCTCCGGCCTGCACCAGGGCGGCCGCCAGGGCCTCGCCGCCACCGGCGGCGCCGGCGCAGGAGGACAACACGATCAGCGGCACCTCGGCCCGCGCGTCCCGGATGGCGTTCATCAGGTCACGGCACCCGACCGGGTGCGGGTCGCCGTCCTCGTCCTCCAGCTCCACCATCGACGCCGAGCCGTGCGCGGAGAGGTGCAGCACATGGAAGTCCGACTCCCGCAGGGCCTCGTGGATCTGCGACAGGGACGCAACCTCCAAGATCCGCACCTGGCCCCCGGAACCGGTCGCTAGATCACCGACCGCGTCCAGGAGCGCCTGCATCTCCGCCTCGACATCCAGCGGCGCGCTCCTTGTACGTGACTCCTCCGGCGCGGCCACCGCGGCCAGCACCCGCAACGGGCCCGGCAGGCGTACCGCACCCCGCCCCGGCCCCGCGCCGCGGACCTGCCGGCGCACGCTCACCCCGCCGATCAACGCCACCGGTCCCAGCTCCTCACCGCCGGTGGTGGTCAGGCGCAGCAGCTCCACCGGCACGTCGAGCGCGGTTCCCGTCGCCCGCCACACGACCTCCATCTCGTCACGCGGGTGCAGCCCACCTACCAGGTCGGCGACCAGCCGCTGTCCCGGCTCGTCGAACACGGCCCGCGCCAGCGCCCGCCCCGCCGCCGCGAGCTGGTTCTGCGCCACCTCCGCCGTTCCGGTCAAGGAATTCCACACGCGATCCAGCTCCGGGGGTAGCACCGCCTCGTGATTGCACACCGGCGCTCCCGCCAGGCTCACCTCGCAGGTGAGCCGCCGACCGTCCAAGGCGGCGTCGATCAGCAGCTCCGTCGCCAGACCCGCCGGGGTCGTGGCCCGGCCCGCGGCCGGCGCCGATCGTGGCGGCAACACCGGGGTCTTCCCCAGCGGTGGCTCGACGTCCCGGGGCTGGTCCGTCAGCACCCGGATCAGTTCCTCGATGCCCGACTCGGTGAGCTCCGGCACCCGGTAGGTCGTGCCGCCGGCAGGCAGCAACCAGTCCGGTATCCCGTCCGTGTCGCCACCCGGAAGGATCACCGGAACGATCGATCGCAGACCCGCCTCATGCTCCGCATACCACCGCTCCTGCAGTCGCTGTGCCTCCCACCGCACGCCCTTTCCGGAGGCCGGGTCACCGCGGTCCTCACCCCGTTCGCGATAACGGGGTGACGCCACCACCAGGACGAAATCGGCATCGCGGATCTGTTCGTTCATCCACTTCGGCCAGAACTGCCGCTGCGCCGTCGCCGTCAGATCCAGCTTGGCGTCCACACCCACGGATCGCAGCAAAAGCCACAACCGCCGAACCGACTCCGAATGATCGTCGTCGCCGTGCGCGTACGAAATGAAAACCCGAACCGGATCGCCAGGCTCACCCACGTGCACGCTCCAGCCGAAATCGATCATGAATGGGGTCAACGGGCCCCGAGCGACCATGCCTATCACACAACGGCCGGCCCAGGACGGTCGAGGAATGCGCACACCGACGAATGACAAAGTGGATCATTCGATCGCGGTTTACGGGCACCCGTCAGAACGTTGACAAACGTCCTCGTATCTGTCCGGCCTGCCGGTGCGTCTACGGCTTGTAATCGGTTGTATCCGCTGATCGATGGGATCCGCGACAGACATGATCTTTGAATCATCGCGATCGACGCCGCGCACACGATGGAGAAACGGTGCGCACACGGTGCCTCGTTACGTTCCCGCTCATCCGGCCTCGGCGCCGGCGAGCAGGGGAGCCACCATGACAGCGATCCGTACCCGGCGCAGCGACCTTCCCGACGTTCCGGTCGGCGGTGTCACCCTTCCCGGCCTGGTCCTGGCGCAGGCCGGCCGCCTGCGCGACAAGCCGGCCCTGGTCGACGGCGCGACCGGCCGGGCGATCAGCTACGGCGAGCTCGCGGCCGGCGTCGAGCGGGTCTCGGCGGGCCTGGCCGCCCGCGGCTTCGCACCCGGCGACGTCCTCGCCGTGTACAGCCCCAACGTGCCCGAGTACGCCGTGGCGGCGTACGGGGCGATGGTCGCCGGCGGCACGGTCACCGGCGCCAATCCGATGCTCACCGCCGACGAGCTGGCCGGTCAGCTCGTCGATTCCGGTGCGCGGATCCTGGTCACGGTCCCGCCGCTGCTCGAGCGGGCCCGGGCCGCCGCGGAGAAGGCCGGCGGCGTCGAGGTGCTGGGTTACGCGGAGCTGGACGCGGGGGAGTACCCGCCGGTCCGGGTCACGATCGACCCCGCGACGGCGCTCGCCGCGCTGCCGTACTCCAGCGGCACGACCGGGCTGCCCAAGGGCGTCGAGCTGACCCACTCCAGCATGGTCACCAACGTGCGGCAGGGCCGCGCGGTCCTCGGGCCGGAGGAGGACGACGTCGTGCTCGCCGTCGCGCCGTTCTTCCACGCCATGGGCTTCGGCCTGGTGCTGCCGGCGGCCCTGGCGGCCGGCGCGACCCTCGTCACGATGGCCCGCTTCGACCTCGAGCAGATGCTCCGCACGATCCAGGACCACCAGGTCACCTACACCGTCGTGGTCCCGCCGATCGCGCAGGCGCTCGCCGGGCATCCGCTGGTCGACGAGTTCGACCTGTCCTCGCTGCGTACCCTCGGCGTCGGCGCGGCGCCGCTCGGCGCCGATCACGAACTGCGCTGCGCGCAGCGGCTCGGCTGCCGCACCGGTCAGGGCCTCGGCATGACGGAGACCGCGGCCTTGATCGCCGCCGGCCCGCTGGACGCGCCGCGCCGCGGCTCGGTCGGCCGGCTGATACCCAACACCGAGGCGCGCATCGTCGACCCGGACAGCGGCGCCGACCTCGCCGCCGGCCGCGCCGGCGAGCTGCTGGTCCGCGGCCCGCAGCTGATGCGGGGCTACCGCGACCGCCCGGCGGCGACCGCCGCCACCGTCGACGCCGACGGCTGGCTGCACACCGGCGACCTGTGCTTCTTCGACGAGGACGGCTACCTGTACGTGACCGACCGGCTCAAGGAACTGATCAAGTACAAGGGATACCAGGTGGCGCCGGCGGAGCTGGAGCGGCTGCTGCTGACGCACCCGGCGGTCGCCGACGCGGCGGTGGTGCCCCGGCCCGACCCGGACGCCGGCGAGGTGCCGGTCGGGTACGTGGTGCTGCGCGGGACGGCGACGGCCGCCGAGCTGCTCGCGTACGTCGCCGAGCGGGTCGCGCCGTACAAGCGGCTGCGCGCCGTGCGGATCACCGAAGCCGTGCCGCGGTCGCCGGCCGGCAAGCTGCTGCGCCGCGTCCTGGTCGAGGCGGAACGGGGCGCCGCGTGGTGAGGCCCGTCGTGAAGTGGGCGGTCAGCATCGGCGCCACCGCCGCGTCGACGTACGCGCTGGACGCGGTCGCGACGGCGGCGGGGGTCGGCCTGGTCGCCGCCGGGCTGCTCGACGGCCTCGGCCGGCCCTGGCTGGCGGTGCTGCTGGTGGCGAGCTACGCGGCGTGGGGCTGGGGGCTGAGCACCGGGCTGCGGGCCAACTGGCGGCTGCTGGCCGAGACGGGCACCAGCACGAACGTGCTGTCCAAGGCCGCGTACGACCTGACCCGGCGCCGGACCGCCGGCGTGCGCGCGGCCCGCGTCGCGGCCGCGGCCGGCTACGCCGGCACCGAGCTGGCCAAGGAGGCGCCGTACTACGCGGGCGCGTTCGGCGCCGCGCTGGTCACCGACTCGATCACCGCCGACCGGGCGCTGATCTTCCTGATCGGCGCGAACCTCGGCGCCGCGTTCTACGAGTACGGGCTGGCCGGCCTCACCAACGCCGTGCTGCGCCGCCGGCGCGGCGGCTACGCCTCCTTCGAGCACGACTGGAAACCGGCGGAGTACCTGTCCGGCTACTACCGCACCGTCGACCCGGACGAGATCGCCACCATCGCGTTCCTCGTCGCGGCGTTGCGCCGGGCCGAGCGCGACCGGCCGATCCTGTTCTTCGGCGTCGGACCGACCCTGCACCACGTGTTCGCGGCCGCCGAGATCGCCTCCGAGATCCACCTCGGCGACTACCTGCCGGCGAACCTGGCCGAGATCCGGCGCTGGCTGGACCGGGCCCCGGGCGCGCACGACTGGCGGCCGTTCGTGCGCTACACCCTGCGCTGCGAGGGCGACCCGGACCCGACCGACGAGCAGGTGACGGCCCGGGAGGACCTCACCAGGGCGAAGATCACCGCGCTGCTCCGGGTCGACGGCCGGGACCCGCGCCCGGTGGACCGGCAGTACGCGACGGTGGTCAGCGCGTACTGCGCGGACTCGGCCACCGCGGACCGGGGCACCTGGGCGGCGTTCATGCGGCACATCACCGGGCTGGTCCACCCGGGCGGCCTCTTCGTCACCGCGGCCCTGCGCCGGTGCCGCGGCTACACCGTCGGGGGCAAGGTCTTCCCCGGCGCCGACGTCGACGAGCACGACCTGCGCGCGGTGCTGGGCACCGGCTTCGAGGTGCCGGACGGATCGATCGAGGTGGTTCCGATGGTGCGGTGGGCGCCGCACGGATACGCGGGGATCGTGCTCTGCGAAGCCCGCCGGCACCCCCGGCCGCCGGCGTCCGCGGGCGCCCTGGAAGTGGCCGCCACCACATAGATCGACATCTGTTGACTGCCGTCCACAGTGGCGTTAGCGTCACCTCGCGGTGACGTCCGGTACGGGGATCGGGCGCGCTCACGGGGGAAGGATGCGTCGATGGCGCGTCAGGGATTCACGCAGTCACTTCGTGCCCGCCGCCGGGTCGCCGGCCTCACCGCCGTGCTGCTGGGGGCCACCGCCGCCCTCGCCGGCGTGGCGCCGCCGGCACTGGCGCAGCCGCCGCTCGACCAGCGGGCCTGCGCCGCCCCGCGGCCCGACGAGGCCGCCGCGGTCAAGGCCGCCCGGGAATGCCGGCGGACGGTCGAGATCACGGACCTGACCACCGAGACGGATCGCGCCTGGGCCGAGCCCGACGGCACGATCACCTGGGAACACCGGTACCGGCCGGTGCGTGTGCGCCGCGGTGAGGCCTGGGTGGACGTCGACACGACGCTGCGCCGCGAGGCCGGCGGCCGGGTCGGCCCGCGCGCCGCGGCCGCCGACGTGACGTTCTCCGACGGCGGCACGGGCCCGCTGGTCGTGCTCGGGCGCGGCGCGGCGCGGATCAGCATCGGCTCGCCGTTCGGCCGGCTGCCCCGGCCGGTGCTCTCCGGCGACACCGCGACGTACGAGAACGTGCGGCCCGGCGTGGACCTCGTGCTCCGGGCCGATGTGGACGGCTTCCGGGCGCGCGCCGACGCGGCGGGGGAGCTGCGGCTGCGCACCACCGGCGCGGGCCTCACGGCCCGCGCGGGCGAGCACGGCGACATCCGGATCGTCGACGGCGCAGGCGAACCGGTCCTGCACGGCCTCGGCGCGGGCGTGCGCGGGCGCGACCTCGTCGTCGCGCCGGGCGGGCAGCTGAGCCTCACCCTCGGCCGCAGCGCCTGGAGCGAGCTGGACTCGTCCAGCCCGGACACCGCCCGGTGGAACGCGCCCGGCCCGGCGCGGGCCGGCCGCCCCGCGGCGGGAACGGGGGTGTACCGGTCGGTCTTCGGCGCCGACCTGGCGCGCTCGGCGGTCGCGGGCCGCAACGTGGTCGCCGGCCGGCTGCGCGTCGCGCCGGCCGAGGGCGCCGGGTGCGCCGCGGCGCCGGTCGAGCTGTGGGCCGCCGGGCCGCTGCGGTACGGCCAGACCTGGGCCGACCAGCCCCGCTGGGCCGGACGGCAGGGCAGCGCCGCGCCGGACCCGGCCGCCGGCTGCGTGATCGAGCTGGACGCCACCGCTGCGGCGAAGGCGGCCGCGGCGTCCCGGACGGCGCTGACGCTGGGCCTGCGCTCGCCGCGCGAGCAGGACCCGGCCGCGTTCGCCGAGTTCGACAACAACCCGACCCTGGTGCTCTCCATCGCGGCCGTCGCGCCGGTGGTCGGCGCCCGCACCATGGTCCCGGACGCGGCCTGCACCACCGGTACCGGCCGCCCGGTGATCGACACCGCCGCGCCCGAGCTGCGCGCCGTCATCACCGACGCCGACGGCGGCACGCTCTCCGCGACCATCGAATGGTGGGCGGTCACCGGGACGGCCGCGCTCGGCTCGGCGACGGTCGGCGGGCTCACCACAGGCAAGATCGCCGCGACCGCGGTGCCGGACGGCGCGCTGGCCAACAACGGCAACTACAAGTGGCGGGTCCGGGCCACCGACGGCACGCTGACCTCCGCCTGGTCGGGCTTCTGCGAGTTCACCGTGCGGGTGGAGGCACCCGGCCAGCCGTATCCCGCGCTCGCCGAGTACGACGCCTGGGCGGGCCGGCCCGCCGGGGTGAACATCTTCCCGGCGGGCTACACCGACGACCGCTACCTGCTGGCGCACTGGCCGCTCAACGACGGCTCGGGGCAGGCCGCCGCCGACACCGCCTTCCTGGGGCGCAGCCCGCTGGCCGTCAACGGCGCGACCTGGGCCGCGGACGCCGGCGGCTCCTATCTGAACTTCAACGGCACCAGCCAGTACGCCAAGACGACGGACCCGGTGCTGCCGGTCGACGAGGGCTTCACCGTCATGGCCTGGGTCAAGGTGCCGGCGGGTACGACGGGCAACCGCACGGTGCTGGCGCAGGAGGGCACCCGCGGCAACGCGTTCGCCCTGCAGTACGCGGGCGCCACGAAGCGCTGGGTGTTCAGCCGCACCTCGGCCGACACCGACGCCGCCACCACCACCTCGGTCACCTCCGTCGCCGAGGCGCGGACCGACGTGTGGACGCATCTCGCCGGCGCCTACGACCCGCTGAACCGGCGGATCGCGCTGTACGTCAACGGCCTCGAGGTGGCGACGGCCGCGTTCACCACGCCGTGGCCCGCCCGCGAGGCGTTCGTCGTCGGCCGGGGCAAGCGGGCCGGCGCGGCCGCCGACTGGTGGTCGGGCGCGATCGACGACGTCCGGGCGTACAACTGGTTCCTCAACTTCGACTCGGTGGCGCACTACGCCGGCGAGGCCGGGTACGAGTTCCAGCTGGACGGCGCCGCCGCGCCGACGGTGGTGCCCGCCCGCGGCACGACCCGCCTCGAGCTGACGCTGCCCGAGCCCGGCGACCGCACCCTGACCGTGTGGGCGCGCAACCGCGCCGGCCTGCGCTCCGAACCGGCACAGACGTCGTTCCACGTGAACAGCGCGTCCGCGGCCCAGCCGCCGGCGGCGGCGATGGAACCGGCCCTGCCGTGTGTCACCGGCCCCGGCCGGCCCGTGCTGCGGACCACCACCCCGACCCTGTCCGGGACGCTGGGCACGGCCGACCGGTACTACAACGCCGGCTTCGCCGTCGAGCCGCTGACGGCGCCGGGCGGCTTCATCTCCGGATCCGGGTACGGCCAGGGACCCAAGGTGTCGTGGCAGGTGCCGCCGGGCAAGCTCGCCAACAAGGCCTCGTACCGGTGGCGGGTCGACTTCTCCGGCGTCGGGGAGAACTGGGAGAACTCGCCGCGGTCGGCGCCGTGCGAGTTCACGGTCGACGCGCCCGTGCCCAACCCGCCCGCGGTGTCGTCGCCGGACTATCCCAAGGGCGACGAGCGGCACGGCGCCGCGGGTCAGCCCGGCGCCTTCACGTTCGGCCAGGCCGTCGACGAGTCGCAGGCCGCGCTGCGGGCCGGCTTCAACGAGGGCAGCGGCGCCGTCGCCGAGAACGAGTTCGGCGGCCCGGCCACGCTCAGCGGCGGCGCGGGTCGGGCGAGCGGGCCGACCGGCGCCGCGCTGAGCCTGAACGGCACCGGCGCCTACGCGAGCACCGAGTCCCGGGTCGTCAACCCGGGCACGGACTTCACCGTCGGCGCCTGGGTCAGGCCGACCGGGCTCGGCGCGTCCGCCACCGCGCTGAGCCAGCACTCGACCGTGCAGAGCATCTTCCGGCTCGGCTACTCCAAGACCGACAACAGGTGGGCGCTGATCCAGCCGGCGACCAACACCACCAATGCGCCGGTGGCGAAGGCGCTGTCGACGTCGGTGCCGCAGGCGGGCGTCTGGACGCACCTGGTCGGCGTGCACGACTCAGCCCGCAAGCAGCTTCGGCTGTATGTGAACGGCCGGCTGGAGGGGACCGCGTTCTACACCACGCCGCTGCGCGACATCGAGATGCCGTTCCAGATCGGCCGCGGGTTGATCAACGGCGCGCCGGCCGAGTACTGGCCCGGGCAGATCGACGACGCCGTGGCCTGGACCCGGCGGCTCGGCGACGCCGAGATCACCGAGCTGGCCCGGCCGGTGAGCTACACCTACCAGCTCGACGGGCAGGCCGCCGCCGAGGCGCCGGACGCGACCGGCGCGGCGAAGGTGACGATCACGCCCGACCGCAACGGGACGCGGACCCTCACGGTCCGGGCCCGCTCGGCGGCCGGCGAGCTGTCGGCGCCGAGCACCTACCGGTTCCGGGTCGGCACCACCGGGGTGCCGGACATGCCGGTCGACCTCGCCACCGTCCCCGCCACGAGCTGCGCCACCGGCGCGGACCGGCCCTACCTGACCACGGCGACGCCGCAGCTGCGCGCGCTCGCCGACGATCCCGACTGGGACCGGATCACCACGACGTTCGAGTGGTGGGCGGTCGGCGGGGACAAGGTCGGCGAGGCTTCGGTGACCGACTGGGCGTCGTACACCGCGACGGTCACCGTGCCGGCCGGGCAGCTCGCCGACGGCACGGCGTACGCCTGGCGCGCCCGCGGCGCCGACGAGACCGGGGCCGGCCCCTGGTCGCCGTGGTGCGAGTTCACCGTGGACACCAGCGGGCCGCAGCCGCCCGCGGTGTCGTCGCAGGACTTCCCCGCCGACGGTACGGCGCACGGCAACGAGGGCATTCCGGGCCGGTTCACGCTGACCCCGGCGGACGGCACCACCGACCTGGCCGGCTTCGACTACCGGCTCGACACCGACGCGGCCGCCGTCGAGGTCGCCGCGACCGGCGCCCGGACCGTGCTGCTGAGCCCCGCCGCGGGCGCGCGCACCCTCACCGTGCGGGCCAAGGACCGGGCCGGGCACTGGTCCGAGCCGGCGACCTACAGCTTCGTCGTCGGGCCCCCGCTGCCGTACGAGCTGGTGCACGACGCGGCCGGGCAGCTGGTCGGCGCGGTCGACCCGCGCGGCGACACGGCCGCGTACGACTACGACCGGACCGGCAACCTCACGGCCGTACGGCGCTATCCGTCGACGCAGCTCTCGGTGCTCAGCACGATCCCGGTGCGCGGCGCGCCCGGCACGCGGCTGAGCGTGCACGGCACCGGGTTCTCGGCGTCCGACACCGTCACCGTCAACGGGGTCGCCGCCCCGGTGGTGGAGGCCACCTCGGTCCGGCTCGTCGTCACCGTGCCGGACGCCGCCACGACCGGCACGGTACGGGTGAGCCGCGCCGGCGGCGCGAGCGCCGACGGCCCAGCGCCGTTCACGGTGGTCGTCGACGCCGCGAAGCCCGCCGTCACCGGGTTCAGCCCGGCGTCGGGCCCGGCCGGCACCAGCGTGACGATCACCGGAACCGGGTTCGCGCCCGAGACCGCCGGCAACACGGTGGCGTTCAACCGCACCCGCGCCCGGGTCACGGCCGCGTCCCGGACCAGCCTCACCGTGCTGGTGCCGGACGCGGTCACGGCCGGGCCGGTCTCCGTGCGCACCGCCGGCGGCCTAGCCACCACGGTCGCGGACTACCTGGTACCGCCGCCCGGGGTGCCGGCCGAGACGCAGGTCGACGGCGGCCGGGTCACGGTCGGCGGCGCCGGCGTGACCACGACCGTGCCGGGCGGCCGGACGGCCGTGCTGCGCTTCAGCGGCACGGCGGGGCAGAAGCTCAGCCTCGCGTTCAGCGGCAACACGGTGGGCGCCGCGAAGGTCGCGCTGCACACGCCGTACGGGCAGACGTTCGCCGCCGGGCAGTACGACAAGCCGCGGCCGCTGACCGGCAACCAGAGCTTCGCGCTGCCGCCGCTGCCGACGGCGGGCACCTACTCGATCGCGGTCGACCCCGACGGCGCCGCCGCCGGATCGCTGACCGTGACCCTGTCCACGCAGGTCACCGGCCAGCTGAGCACGACCGGGGCGGGCACGCCGATGCCGCTGGACCGGGTCGGCCGGCACGGCGAGTTCACCTTCACCGCCGCCGAGAACCAGCGGTTCAGCTTCGCGTTCGCCGACTGGACGTTCCCCAGCTCCGCGTTCGGCGTGATCCGGCTCTACACGCCGTACGGCACCGAGCACCTGAACTGGACGGTGTTCGACCCCGGCGCCACCGGCTCGTTCACCACGCCGTGGCCCGGCACCTGGCGCTTCGTGGTCGGCACCCGGGACCTCAGCGTCGGCTCCGCCACCATGTGGCTCTCCGAGCAGGTCGACGGCGGCGCCATCGCGGTCGGCGGCGCCTCCGTCGGCGTCACCGTCGCGCGTCCCGGCCAGGCCGTCCGGCTCGGCTTCGACGGCACGGCCGGGCAGCGGCTCGGCCTCGGCTTCACCGGCATCAGCGGGCTGAGCTACCCGCTGGTCGGCCTCGTCGACCCGAGCGGCCGGGAGCAGAGCCTGGCCGGCGGCGAGGAGAGCGATCTGCCGGCGCTCACCGCCGCCGGGCGGCACGAGCTGGTGCTCTCCGCGCCGAAGGCGGGCGCGCTGACCGTGTGGCTCTCGGCGGACCTGGACGCCGGCGCGCTGGCGATCGGCGCGCCGGTGCCCGTGTCGCTGTCCCGGCCCGGCCAGAACATCCGGCTGCGCTTCGACGGCACCGCCGGGCAGCGGCTGAGCCTCGGCTTCGGCGCCAAGACCCTCGAGGCGTACCTGCGCACCGAGGTCAGCCGGCCGGGCACGGCGGGACGGCTCGGCCTCTGGACCGCCCTGGACAACGTCGACCTGCCGTTGCTGCTCGACACGGGCACCCACGAGGTGTTCCTCGACCCGGACCGGGCGGCGACCGGCGAGCTCACCCTGGCGCTGTCGGCCGAGATCGACGCCGGTGAGGCCGGCACCGGCGTGCCGGCCACCCACCTGGACTTCGCCGCGGTCGGCCAGAACGCCCGCCTGCGCTTCACCGCCACCGCCGGGCAGCGGCTCAGCCTGGGCTTCACCGGCGCGGGCGCGGGCCTGGAATTCGTGTACGCCACCGTGCTCAAGCCCGACGGCACCCAGCTCGGCTCCGCCTCCTCGGTGTACACCCTGGACGACAAGGATCTCGGCGCGCTGCCCGCGACCGGCGTCTACCAGGTCGTGTTCGACCCGTACCAGGGCCGGACCGGCCCGCTCGACGTGACCCTCTCCGAGGAGGTCGCCGCCGGGGCGCTGACCGTCGGCGGCGCGGGCGTGCCGGTGTCCGTCGTCCGGCCGGGCCAGGACGCCCGGCTGACGCTGGCCGGCACCGCCGGGCAGCGCGCGCGGCTGGCGTTCTCCGACGGCACGCTGAACAACACCTGGGTCACGGTCCGGGTGCTGGCCCCGGACGGCGGCACGTTCCTGAGCGACCGGCTCCGCACCGCGGGACAGACCGTCGACCTGCCGGCGTTCGCCGCCTCCGGCGACTACGCGGTCGTGCTGGATCCGTACAACGCGGGCGTCGGCCAGATCACGATCGCCGCGACCACCCTGGCCGCGGCGGCACCCACCGGCACCGATCTCGTACGGGCCGCGGCGGCGGACCTGATGTCTGCGCTCGCGCCGAGGCCCGCGCCGGTGACCGCCGCGGCGGCCTGCGCGCCGGCCGGTGCACAGCGGTCCGGACCGCCGCCGGCGCTGGTGCCGACGGCCGGTTCGCCGGTGGTCGGCTGGGCGGCCTGCCCGCCGGTCAGGGCCGCGGCGCCGAAGGACGGCGGGCGTGGCACGCCGCCACGGCCGGCCGGTGGGTGGCGCCCCGGCGCCGACAACCTCGCCGGCAAGGGCTGGACCACCGGGTACGGCCCGGCGGCGGCGCCCGGCGGCCTGGCGCAGGCGCCCGCGGGCGTCACCGCGCTGGCCGGTCAGGTCCGCACCGTCGACGGCCGGGAACTGGGCAACGTCGCGGTCGCGGTCGGCGCGGTCCGCGGCCGCACCGACGCGCACGGCCGCTTCCTGCTCGCCGGCGTCACGCCCGGGCACCGGGTGCTGCGCGTCGACGGCCGCACGGCGAGCACCCGCGCGGCCGCGTACGGCGTCTTCGACATCGGGGTCGACATCGGCGCGGGCACGACGCTCGCGCTGCCGTACACGATCTGGATGCAGGCCCTCGACCCGGCGGCGACCGTCAGTCTCCGGACGCCGACCGACCGGGAGGTCGTCCTCACCACCTCGGCGATCCCCGGCCTCGAGGTGCACGTGCCGGCCGGCACCATCGTGCGCGACGGCGACGGCAAGGTCGCCCGGGAGCTCAACCTGACGGCGATCCCCGTCGACCGGCCGCCGTTCCCGCTGCCGGAGTCGAACGTCCCGGTCTACTTCACCATCCAGCCCGGCGGCGGATCCGTCTTCCCGGCCGGCGTCCAGCTGGTCTACCCGAACTACACCAAGCAGGCGCCCGGCACCCGGATGAACTTCTGGTCCTACGACCCGGAGGGCGCCGGCTGGCACGTCTACGGCAAGGGCACGGTCACCGCCGACGGCCGGCAGGTCAGGCCGGACGCCGACACCAAGGTCTACCGCTTCACCGGCGCGATGACCGTGGTGCCCGGCTACAACCCGCCGCCGAAGTTCCCGTCGACCGGCGGCGGCGCCCGCTCCGGTGACCCGGTCGACCTGGCCACCGGCCTGATGGTCGACCAGACCACCGACCTCGAGATCGACGACGTCGTACCGCTGAAGCTGACCCGGACCTACCAGCAGGGCGACCCGGAGACCCGGGCCTTCGGCATCGGCATGAACTTCAACTACAACCTGTACCCGTGGTCGAGCGCGATGCTCGAGTACCGCGAGGCCGACCTGATCCTGGCCGACGGCGCGCGGGTGCACTTCCGCCGGATCAGCCCCGGCAGCGGCAACGCCAGCTACGAGAGCGCCATCTTCCTGGCCGATCCGACGCCGACCGAGTATCACGGCGCGACCCTGGCCTGGAACGGCAACGGCTGGGACGTGACCCTGGTCGACGGCACCGTGGTCCAGATCGGCGACGAGGCGCCGCTGCAGGCGATCCGCGACAAGTACGGCAACACGACGACCATCACCCGCGCGCCGATGCCGCCGGACGCCAACGGCACCGTCCGGTCCAGCGGCCGGATCACCCAGATCACCTCGCCCAACGGCAAGTGGATCAAGCTGACCTACGACGCACAGCAGCGGGTGACCCGGGCCGAGGACAACTCCGGCCGGGGCGTCGACTACACGTACACCGCCGACGGGTACCTGTGGACGGTCACCAACCCGGCGGGCGGCGTGACCACGTACACGTGGGAGGCGGGCCGGCTCAAGAGCATCCGCGATCCGCGCAACATCGTCTACAACACCAACACGTACGACAGCGCCGGCCGGGTACGGACCCAGCAGGACGGCACGCTCGCCACCTGGCAGTTCGACTACACCACCGGCACCGACGGCAAGGTCACCACGACCCGGGTCACGGACCCGCGCGGGCACGTCCGCCGGGTCACCTTCGACGGCGCCGGTCAGGTCGTCACCGACACCGCGGCCGACGGCACCGCGCTCGCGCAGACCGTCTCCGTCGAGCGTGACCCGGGCAGCCCACTGCCGCGCGCGGTGACGGACCAGCTCGGGCGGCGCACCGAGTACGAGTACGACGTCGCCGGCAACCCCACCGCCGTCACCGAACTGGCCGGCACGGCGCTGCCGCGGGTCACCCGCTACACCTACAACGGGCCGTTCCGGCAGCTCGACTCGGTCACCAACCCGCTGGGCAAGGTGACCCGCTACACCTACGACGAGCGCGGCGCCCTGACCGCCCGGACCGACCCGACCGGCCGGACCGTGCGGCACACCGTGAACGACGCCGGGCAGAACCTGACGACGACCGACGACCTCGGCCGGACCACGACGGTCACCTACGAGCAGGGCGAGCCGGCCACGGTCACCGACCCGGCCGGCCGGATCTCGTCGACCGGCACCGACCAGCTCGGCCGGGTCACCCGGCTGGTGGCGCCCGGCGGCGCCGTCACGACGACCCGCTACGACGCGCTCGGCCGGGTGCTCGAGCAGATCGACCCGCTGGAGCGCAGCACCTCCTACGAGTACGACGGTAACGGCAACCGGCGCACGGTCCGGGACGCCCGCAACCACGCCACGACGTTCACCTTCGACAACGCCGACCGGGTCAAGACGGTCACCGACCCGCTCGGCAAGGTGGAGTCGTACGACTACGACGGCAACGGCAACGTCGTGCGGCACACGAGCCGGCGCGGCAAGGTCAGCACGTTCGAGTTCGACGACCTCGACCGCGGCACGGTGTCCCGGTACGGGGTGTCCGGCAGCACCGTCGAGAGCACGGTCACCACCGGATACGACGCGGGCGACCGGATCCGCACGGTCACCGACGCGACGACCGGCAAGCCGGTGCTGACCACCACGTACACCCCGGACGACCACGACCGAATCCGCACGGTGAGCCAGCCGAACGGCGTCGTCAGCTACGACTACGACCTGGCCGACCGGCTGCTCTCGATGCAGACCGGCGGCCAGCCCGCCCAGCGGTACGGCTACGACGACGCCGACCGGCTGACCAGCGTGGAGCAGGACGGCCGGGTCCTGGCCGCGACCACCTACGACGAGGTGGGCCGCCCCGGCGACGTGCGGCGCGGCGACTACCACCAGACCTACGCGTACGACCGGACCGGCGAGATCACCACGATCAGCTACCGGCACGGCGAGCGGCTGCTGGGCTACCTCAACTACGGATACGACGACGACGGCCAACGGGCCCGCTTCGTTGGGGACCTCGCGCAGCTCACCATCCCGGCGGCGTTCGGGCCGGCCACCTACGACGACGCCGACCAGCTCAAGACCCTGCCCGGCCGCACCCTGACCTACGACGACGACGGCAACCTCACCGCCGACGGCACCAGCTCGTACACCTGGAACGCGCGCGGCGAGCTGAGCGCGTCCTCCCGGACCGGGCTGGCGGCGTCGTTCACCTACGACGGTGAGGGCAACCGCACCGCCGCGGTCGTCGGCGGGACCACCCGCGGCTACACCTACGACGGCGCGAACCCGGTCCGCGAGACGGTGGGCGGCACCGGCTCGAACCTGGTGGCGACCGGCACGGACCAGTACCGGGCGCGGGTCGCCGACACAGGCGCGGCCACCAGCTTCCTGACCGACGCGCTCGGCAGCGTCATCGCCCTCGGCGACGAGTCCGGCGCGCTGGTCGCGCGGTACTCCTACGACCCGTTCGGCCAGACCGCCGCCGCCGGCGCCGACGGCGGTAACACCCTGCGTTACACCGGGCGCGAGGACGACGGCACCGGGCTCTACTACCACCGGGCCCGGTACTACGACCCGGCGCTGCACCGCTTCATCAGCCGCGATCCGCTGGGCTTCGACTCGGGCCAGATCAACCAGTACGCGTACGTCGGCAACAACCCGGTCTCGCTGATCGACCCGCTCGGCACCGCCGCGAAGAACCCGGGCCTCACCGCGACCCAGTACAAGAACCGCAAGCTGCCGAACGTCGACAACCCCTGGAAGAAGTACCAGAAGCACGTCACCGGCCGTAACTACGAGGAGTCGTGGAAGCTCAGCAACGGCCGCAAGGTGCAGGTGGACGGGCGCCGCGCCGGCTACATCGTCGAGGCGAAGTGGACCGGCAACGAGAAGCAGTGGAGCTCCTCGAACTACAACCCCAACCACGCCTGGTACGACGAGGCGAAGTACGTCGACCAGGCGAGCCGGCTGCTGAAGCTCAACGAGGCGATCGGCGGCAAGGGCGTGCGGTACGCGGTCTCCAACGAGGAGGGCCGGGCGATGTTCCAGGCGCTGTTCGAGAAGAAGTTCCCACAGGCCGTTCAGAACGGCACCCTGCGCGTCTATGTTGTCCCCGGCAACGGGATGTAGCTGAGGTGGTGGAGACCGTGGACGTGACCGAGCTGCTGCGGCGGCTGGCGGCGATCGAGTGGACCTGGACACCGGACGGGGTGCGGTCCGCGCTGGTCGACGCGGGCTGGGCACCGGTCGAGACGGCCGGCGGCCGGTGCACGTACCGGCTCGGGGACCGCAGCCTGGACACCTACGCCGACGGCGACCGCGTCGTGCGGGCCGAGGTCACCCTCGCCGCCTCCTGGCCGGAACCGGACGACGAGTACCAGGACGACCTGATCGACGAGTACTACCAGCTGTGGGAGGAGACGGCGGAGGCGGCGGTGCCGGTGCTGGGCAAGCCGTCGTTCAACGACGGCTTCGGCAACGACGGCTTCCCGTCCGATCAGAACGCCGGCTGGGCGACCGTGTGGCCGCGGGACACCGCCCGCATCATGATCACTCAGGTGCACGAGGGCAAGGAGCTGCCGTACCGCCTGCTGGCGGTGTGCGCCCCGCCCTGCCCGCGGGAATGAGCCCGGTGCGGCGGCGCGCGCTGCTCGGCGGCGGCGTGGCGCTCGGCCTGGCCGGCTGCGGCTCGCCGGGCCCCGCCGCGGCCCCGGCGGCAAGCCCTTCGGTGACCGGCGCCGCGCCGCCACCGGTGCTGCCGCACCAGGCCGGCATCGTCACGCCGCCGCCGGCCGCCGCGGAGTTCCGGGCCTACGACGTCGCCGTCACCGCCCGCGACGAACTGGCCGCGCTGCTGGGCCGGATCGGCGGCGTCGTGGCCCGGCCGCCCGCCTCGGTCACCGTCTCCGTCGGCGCGAGCCTGTTCGACGGGCGCTTCGGCCTGGCCGACCGGCGGCCCCTGCGGCTCACCGCGATGCCCGGGTTCCCCGGCGACGTGCTCGATCCCGGCCGCTGCCACGGCGACCTGCTGGTGCAGGCCTGCGCCGCCACCCCGGCCGCCGCCCGGGCGCTCGCCGACTCGGTGGCGCGGGCCGCGGGCCCCGCCGTCCGGCGGCGCTGGTCGGCGACCGGGTTCCGCCACGAGAACGGAACCACCGCCGACGGCCGCCCCCGGGACCGCAACCTCTTCGGCTTCTCCGACGGCGCGGGCAACCCCGACCCCGCGGACGCCGCGGCCATGGACGAGCTCGTGTGGGTCGGCGCCGGCTCCGGCGAGCCGGACTGGGCGGCCGGCGGCAGCTACCAGGTGGTCCGGCTGATCCGCTTCGCGGTGGAGCTCTGGAACGCCGACCCGGTCGAGCGCCAGGAGGAGGTCTTCGGCCGCCGCCGGGCCGACGGCGCGCCGCTGGGCCGCGAGCGCGAGATCGACGAGCCCGACTACGCCGGCGACCCGAACGGCCAGGCCATCCGCCTGGACGCGCACATCCGGCGCGCGAACCCGCGCACCCCCGAGACGCGCAACCAGCGGATCCTGCGGCGCGGCTACTCGTACCGGGCGGGAGCGGACGCGGCCGGCCATGCCGACGAGGGTCTGATCTTCGTCTGCTTCCAGCAGGACCTGGAGCGGGGCTTCGCCACGATCCAGCGCCGCCTGGCCGGCGAGGCCCTGGAGCGCTACATCCTGCCGTTCGGCGGCGGCTACTACTTCGCGCTGCCCGGCGCGCTGCCCGGCGAGCTCGGCCGCGGCCTGGCGGCGGGCTGAACCCGCCTACGGCGTCAGCGTGACCGTGACGGTCCGCGTGTAGAAGTCGCGGGCCGCGGTGCTCTGCTCGCGCGGGCCGTAGCTCGACTCCTTCGCACCGCCGAACGGGGCGTGGAAGTCCACGCCGGTGGTCGGGGCGTTGACCTTCACCATGCCTACCTCCAATCGGTTCGCCAGGGTCAGCGCCGCCCCGAGATCGCGCGTGTACAAGCCCGCGACCAACCCCTGCCGCACCTCGTTGGCCACCCGCACCGCGGCGTCCGCGGATTCCGCGGGCAGCACCACGCACACCGGTCCGAAGTACTCCTCGCTCCGCAGGTCGTCGCCGGGCGGCAGGTTCGCCAGCAACGTCGGGGGCTGGAACCACCCATCGCCGTCGGGCTGCCGGGCGCCGGTCAGCACCCGGGCACCACCCGCGGCGGCGCGCCGCACCGCCGCCCGGATCGCCTCGCGCGGCCGCGACTCGATCAACGGACCGACGACCGTCGCCGGATCCGCCGGATCACCGACCGGCAGCGCCTCGACGGCCGCGGTCAGCCGCTCGGCGAAGGACGCGGAGTCGCCGACCACGATCACCCGGCTGGTGGCGGTGCACTTCTGTCCGGCATAGCCCATCGCCGCCGCGGCGATCGCCGCCGCGGCCGCGTCCTGGTCGGCGTCCGCCAGCACGATGGCGGCGTTCTGGCCGCCCATCTCGCATTGCACCGGGATGCCACGGTCAACCGCCCTTCGGGCGACCGCCCGCCCGGTTGTCACCGAACCCGTGAACGAGACCGCGTCGGCCGCGCCGACGATCGCCTCGCCGGTTCCGCCGAGGCCGGTCAGCACCGTCAGCACACCGTGCGGGAGCACTCCGGTGAACAGTTCGGCCAACCGCAACGCCACCGCGGATGACTGCGGTGCGGGCTTGAGGAGGACGGCGTTACCGAAGGCGAGGGCCGGCGCGGCCTTCCAGAGCGGTATCGCCACCGGGAAATTCCACGGCGTGATCAGCCCGACCACACCGTGCGGACGACGGCGGGTGTGCAACAGTGACACACCGTCCGACGGCGGGTAGACCTCGCCCTCGGGGTGCAGAGCCTGCTGCGCGAAGTAGCGCAGGATCGCCACCCCGCGGCCGATCTCGGCGCCCGCCTCGCCGAGGGGCTTGCCGACCTCGCGGACCACCAGGTCGGTCAGTTCACCGGTCGCCGCCGCAACGGCCTCGGCGCAGGCATGCAGAGCGGCTGCCCGCGCGTGCGCCGGCCCACGGGCCCAGTCGACGGCCGCGGCCCGGGCGGCGTCGGCCGCTGTCGCCACCTTCTCCGGCGACGTGTCGGGAACGCGTACGACGAGGTCCGACGGCAGCTGCGGGGAGCGGCTCTCGATCGTTGTCATGGTTGTTCCTTCCCACCGGTGGCATCGCCGATCGCGATGACGGGGTTGGTCAGCGTCCCGAGCGCCGCGGACGTTATCTCGATCGTGTCACCGGGTCGCGCGGTGAAATCGGCGTCCGGTACGACGCCGGTGCCGGTCAGCAGCACCACGCCGGCCGGAAAGCTCAGCGCTCGGAACAACCAGCCGGCCAGCTCCTCGAAGCTGCGGACCATCGCCGACGTCGAGGTCGTTCCGGAGTAGGCCTCGCGGTCGTCACGCAGCACCCGCAGCCTGATCGGAAACGGACCCGGGTCGACCGCCCAGCTCGGCACGATCGCCGGCCCCACCGCACAGGAGCGGTCGTAGATCTTCGCCTGCGGCAGGTAGAGCGGGTTCTCACCCTCGATCGACCGGCTGCTCATGTCGTTGGCCAGCGTGTAGCCGAACACCTTCCCGGCCGCATTGAGCACCAGGCCGACCTCGGCCTCGGGCACGTCCCAGCCGGAGTCGCCGCGGACACCGACGGCGTCGCGATCGCCGACGACCCGCCACGGGCTGGACTTGAAGAAGATCTCGGGGCGGTCGCCCTCGTAGACGTGGTCGTAGAGGAAGCCGTGCCCGGATTCCTCTTTTCGTCCGTCGCGGCTACGCAGGTACGTCACCCCGGCCGCCCACACCTCCTGCTGGTCGACGGGGGGAAGCGTCTCGTCGCCGGGCATGCCGCCGCCGGCTCCGCGAGCGGCGGCCTCGACCACGGCCCGGGCCTGGTCGAGCGGCAGGGCGAGCAGGCCGGCGAGGGTACCGTCGAGCTCGCCCCATTCGCCGTCCTGGCACACCGCCCAGCGGGACGCGTGGCCGGCCCGCAGGCGGTGAAGGGAGATCGGCATTTGACCGTCCTAAGTCTGTGGCACCGTGGCCGCTACCCTGTTCAGGTGTTGTTCCGGGTGTAGATCGCTGACACGGCCCGGCATTTCGAAGGGACTCATCGACGTGCCCCGTGTGGTACCGGCGGTCATCCGCGCGCTCGACATACTCGAACTGTTCCTGGACCGCCCCCAGCTGTCGGCCCGGGAGGTGGCGGAGCGGCTGGACCTGCCCCGCACCACCGTCCACGAGCTGCTGGTCACGCTCGTGGCCCGCTCGTACCTGATCTCCGTCCCGGGCCAGCCGGTGCGGTACCGGCTCGGTATGCCGCTGTTCCAGCTCGGCGCGGCGTTCGCCGGCAGGCTCGACCTGGTCCGCGAGGCGCAGATCGTCTCGCGGGACGTGGCCGCGGCGTGCGACGAGGCGGTCCACGTGGCCGTCCTCGACGGCGCCGACGTCGTCTACCTCGTCAAGGTCGACAGCACGCACCCCGTACGGATGGTCTCCGGGGTCGGGCTGCGGCTGCCGGCACACTGCACGGCGGTCGGCAAGATACTCCTGTCGAGTCTCGATCGGCCGAGCCTGGACGCCGTCCTGGCCAAGGGCGCCCTGCCGGGCATGACGCCGGACAGCATCACCGACCCGGACGCCTTGCGCGCCCATCTCGAACACGTCCGGGCCGAGGGGGTCGCGGTGGACATCGGCGAGTCCGACGGCGCCATGCGCTGCGTTGCCGCGGCGATCCGGGACCATTCCGGCGCGACCATCGCCGCCATGAGCGTTTCCGCGCCGATCATCCGCTGGACCGCGCAGGCGCAGGTGGAGTGGCGGAACCTGATTCGCGAGGGCGCGGCAACGCTGTCGGCCCGCATGGGGTACTCGGCTCAGCCGGAATAGCCGGCTGGCCGTTCGCGGCCGGACGCCACATCGAGACATTGACACCCCTCACGGTGTTCCTCTACCGTCGCGTCCACACACCATACGGTATATCGAACACCGTTCGAAATGTCGAACGACGGCGGTTGCCAAACGCATCACGCTCGCGGCGCTGCCCTGCAGGCGGAGGAGGCGAACGGCTATGGGGGAACGCCTGGCGTGGTCTCGGCGCGACTTCTTGGGGATGGGGGCGGGGGTGCTCGGCGCGGCCGGTCTGGCCGCGTGCGGGGACACCTCCGATTCGGCCCCCAAGGCGCAGGCGGAGGTTCCGAAGGAACTGGTCGACGCCGCGGCGTCGATGAAGGGCACCTCGATGGGGGTGCTGTCGCAGAAGCTGTATTCGACGGCGGCCAACGAACAGCTCGACGCGTCGATCAAGAAGTTCGCCGACGCCACCGGGACGAAGATCGAGAACAGTCTGGTCCAGGCCGACGCCGGTGACGTGGTTGCCAAGATCGACGCCGAGGTCAAGGGCGGCGTGGCGCGCGACCTGGCGTTCATGACCGACTCGCGGTTCGTGGCACAGTTCCACGCGCTGGGCGATCTCGAGGACGTGACGGACGTCGTCACGGCGCTGACGGCCAAGTACGGCGAGCCCTGCGCCGAGGCCAAGAACTTCTGCGTCTTCGACGGCAAGTGGGTCGCGATCCCGTACCACTTCATCGGGATCGGGTCGTTCCTGCGCAAGGACTGGATGCAGGAGAAGGGAATCTCGCCCAAGGACGTCTACACCTGGGAGGAGCTACGGGATCTGTGCCTGGCGATCTCCGACCCGGCCAAGCGCCGGTTCGGCTGGGGCATGACGGTGAACCGGTCCGGTGACGGCAACGGCCTGATCGAGGCGCTGATCAACTCCTACGGCGGGGCGATCGCCGACAACGACGGCAAGAAGGTCACGTTCGACTCACCCGAGACGGTGCAGGCGGTGACCTTCCTCGGCGACATCTACACCAACCCCAGGTACAAGGCGATGTTGCCGCCGGGCGTGGCCAGCTGGATCGACACCAGCAACAACGAGAACTGGCTCGCCGGAGTCCTCGGCTACACGCGCAACAGCTTCAGCGTCTACGCGGACTCCAAGACCAAGAAGAATCCCGTGTACGCCGACACCCATGTCTTCTCCGACTGCATCGGACCGGCGACCGACAAGTCCCTGCTGCTCGGCCAGTCCCAGGGTTTCGTCGTCTTCAAGGGCGCCAAGAACCCGGCGCTCGCCAAGCTCCTGGCGCAGTACCTGGTCAGCGCGCCCGCGCTGGTCGGGGTGGCGAAGGAGGCACCCGGCCTGGTGATGCCCGCCTGGGAGAAGGTCTGGGACGCCGATCCGTACTTCACCGGCGGCGACCCGGCGTTTCCCATGGTGCGCAACCTGTCCCAGCAACCGCTGCCGCTGTCCACCAAGAACGGCCTGACCTTCCCGCAGAAGGCCAGCGCCGGCCAGCAGGCCGTCGTCGCGGCCTACGTCCTCACCGACATGATGCAGCAGGTCGTCCAGGGAGCGGCGGCCGCTCAGGCCGTGCGGGCGGCCCACGCGAAGATGGTGCAGATCTTCACCCAGCAGGGGCTGCCTCAGTGAGGTCGGTCCGTTCGGCGCCGGCCCCGGTGACGCGAGCATCCCCGCCACCGGGGCCCGGCTCCCTCACGACGACCCAGCGGTGGCTGGGTCGTGACTGGCGGCTGGCGGCACTGTTTCTGGGGCCGACGGCCGTGCTGGTCGGTGCGCTCGTGCTGGTGCCGATCGTCAGGTCGATCATCACGAGCACCACCGAGCGGCACGGGCAGGACATCGTGTTCGTCGGCCTGGACAACTACCTGGCCCTCGCCGGCGACGAGCAGTTCCGCACGGGCGTGGTGAACTCGTTCGTCTTCACCGCGTACGCCGAGGTGTTCAAGGTGGTGCTGGGGCTTGCCGCGGCCCTGCTGCTGCATCGCCTGCGGCGTGGTCGGGCACTGGTGACCGGCCTGCTGCTGGTGCCGTGGGTGGTGCCGACGGTGGTGACGGCGTTCAGCTGGCGCTCGCTGCTCGACCCGATCTTCGGCAGCGTCAACACCCTGCTCACCGAATGGGGGATCGGGCCGCTGCTGGCCTCCGCGCAGCTGGTCGACAGCTGGCCCGCGGGCTGGCTGTCCGACCCGTCGCTGGCCATGCCGTCCGTCATCCTCGTCAACGTGTGGAAGGGGGTGCCGTTCTTCACCGTCTGTTTCCTCGCCGGACTGAAGGCCATCCCGGCGGACCAGTACGAGGCGGCGACCATCGACGGCGCCTCGGCGTGGCAGCGGTTCGTCCACGTGACGCTGCCCGGACTGCGCCACGTGATCATCGTGACCGTCACCCTCTCGTCGATCTGGACGTTCAACAACTTCGACCTCATCTGGTTGCTGACCCAGGGCGGCCCGGGCGACGTGACCGCGCCGTACGTGCTCGTCGCCTACTCGAAGGCGATCCTGCAGCTGCAGTTCGGCGCGGGTGCGGCGGTCACCCTCGTCATGCTGCCGATCATCGCTGTTCTGGTGTTCGTGCTGGTCCGGATGTTGCGCCAGGACGCCGGAGCCAAGCCACCCCGGCGGACCCGGACGGCGCCGTGGATCGGGCCGGCCCGAAAGGCGCTGCCCTGGGCGGGCGCCGCGGCCTTCGTCGGCCTGCTGGCCTGGGCGTCACCGCAGATCTTCTGGAAGGCGGCGGTGGTCCTCGGTGTGATCCTGCTGATCGCGGCGGCCGTCGGCCGGGTGGTCTCGGGGCTACGGGCCCACGGAGGTCGCCGCGCGTCGACCCTGGTGTCGGGCTGGGGGTCCGGTGTCGCCCTGGCCGGGCTGCTGGCCTTCGTGCTGGGCCCGATGTACTGGATCGCCGTCACGGCCTTCAAGTCCGAGGGTCAGGTCGTCACGCGCGAACATGACCTGTGGCCGACGCCGTGGACCTTGGAGCAGTTCGGCGCCCTGTTCACCAACCAGCCGTTCGGCCGCTGGTACCTCAACACCCTGGTGGTGTCCGCGGCGTCGACCGCGGTGGCACTGATCTGCGCGGCCCTGGGCGGCTACGCGCTGGCCCGGCTGCGGTTCCGCGGTGCGCAGGGCTTCACCGTCACGGTGCTGCTCACCTACGTGATGCCGGGTGCGCTGCTGTTCATCCCGCTCTACCAGCTGCTCATCGGGGTGCGGCTCGCCGACTCGATGTGGTCGCTGGTGCTGACGTACCCGACCTTCACGCTTCCGTTCGCCACCTGGCTGCTGGCGGGGTACTTCGCATCGATCCCTGTCGACTTGGAGGAGGCCGCACTGGTCGACGGTTGCACCCGCGTCCAGGCGTTCCGCCGTGTGGTGCTGCCGCTTGCCAAGCCCGGGCTGTTGGCGGTCGCGCTGTTCACGCTGACCAATGCCTGGAACGAGTTCCTCTTCGCCTTCGTGTTCATCACGAAGGACGAGTACAAGACGCTCCCGGTGGGGATGCAGTCGATGATCGCCGGGGACGTCGTGCCGCAGGGACAGCTCGCCGCGGCGTCGCTGCTGGTCAGCATCCCCGTGGTGGTCATGTACGCCTTCGGGCAACGCTTCCTGACCGAGGGGCTCACCGCGGGCGCGGTGAAGGGTTGACCTGGGAGAATCCACCGCATGGCGCACCCCATCATGTTCGACGACGCGGACCCGCTCCTGGTCCGGCTGCGCGCGCTCGCGCTCGCCTACCCGGACGCCGCCGAGAAGATCTCCCACGGGCACCCCGCCTTCTTCACCACCAAGGTCTTCGCCTACTTCGGTGGATCGGTGAAGGTCGACGGCGTCTACCAGCAGCATGAACATTCAGTGATCGTGCTGACCGATCCCGGCGAACGCGCGGCGTTGCTGGAGGACGCCCGCTGCTACCTACCGGCCTACCTCGGCGCCGGCGGGTGGATCGGGCTGGACCTGGCTCCCGACACCGATTGGGACGAGGTCGACGAGCTTCTCGATGCCAGCTACCGCCTCACCGCCGGGCCACGCAGGGTTGCCGTGCTCGCCTCCCGGCGACCCCGATCATGAATGACGAGCATCGGTCGGCAGGGCGGCCGCGAGCTGGTTCGACCACGCGCGCACGACGCCGGCCCGGCGGCGGGAGTCGTCGGTCAGGACGTCGGCCAGGGCCAGGCCCCGGGCCAGGTCGAGGGTGGCCTGGATGAGGGCGCGTACAGCCGGGTCGGTGTCGTCGACGCCGAGCAGGCGTACCGCGCGGTGGTGCACGCCGCGGGCGAAGTGACGCTCCAGCGGGACGACGGCGGAGCGCAACTCGGGCTCGGCGGCCGCGACCGTCCACACCTGCAGCGCCGCCCGGAACAGCTCGCCGCCGATGGCGTCGACCAGGCCGGTCACCACCGCGTGCACCCGCTCCGGGCCGCAGCCGCCGGGGTCGGGCAGCGCGTCCAGCAGCGCCGCCCGCTCGGCGAACATGTGCTCGAGGGCGGCCAGGATGAGCGCTTCCCGGGTACGGAAATGGTGTTGCACCGCGCCGCGGCTGATGCCGGCCTCGGCGGCGATGAAGCCGACCGTCGAGGTCTCCCAGCCGTGGTCGGCCAGGCACCGGATGGCGGTCTCCAGCAGGTGCCGCCGGGTCGCCCGGGACCGGTCCTGCTTGGGTGCGGCGCCGTCAGCCATCCGCGTTCCGCTCGGACTCCACCACCGCGAGCGTCGTGCCCTGGGCGACCTGAGCGCCGACGGCGACCGGCAGTTCGGCGACCGTGCCGGCCGCGGGGGCGCGCACCACGTGCTCCATCTTCATGGCCTCCAGCCAGATCAGCGGCCGGCCGGCCGCGACGGCGTCGCCGACCCGGACGTCCACCCGCACCACCGTGCCGGGCATCGGCGCCACCAGCGCGCCGGCGGGCAGCCGCGACGACGGGTCGGTGAAGCGCGGCACCCGGCGCAGCTCGACCGCGCCGCGCGGGCCCTCGACGACCACCCGGTCGTCGAACCGGCCGACCGCCCAGGCCCGCCGCACGCCGTCGACGTCGAGGACGACCCGGTCGGCGCCCGCCTCGACCAGCGCGAGCTCGGTGACGCCCGGCGGCGGCGCCGCGAGCTCGAGGCCGTCGCGGCCCAACCGGTACCGGACCTCGATCTCCCGCTCGCCGGCGGCGTAGCTTCGGCTGCGGTAGCCGACGGGGATGCTGCGGAACCCGGATGCGAGGCCGGGCAGCAGCGGGCCCCGCTCGTGGGCGGCGTCCGACAGGGCCGCGACCAGGGCGCCGAGGGCCGGCTCCAGGCCGGTGCCGGCGGTCAGCGCGGCGGGCGGGTTGGCGGCGTAGAAGCCGGTGTCGGCGGTGCCGGCCAGGAAGTCCGGGTGCAGCAGGCTCGCGACCAGCAGGTCCCGGTTGGTGGTGACGCCGTGCACCCGGGCGCGGCGCAGCGCGGCGGCGAGCTGCCGGGCCGCCGCCTCGCGGGTCGGCGCGTACGCGACCACCTTGGCGAGCATCGCGTCGTAGTGCGTGCCGACGACGCTGCCGTGCTCGACGCCCGAGTCGAGGCGGATGCCGTCGGGCGCCGTGCGGTCGAACCGCGAGGTCACGCCGGGCACGTCGAAGGTGACCACGGTGCCGGTCTGCGGGCGCCAGTCGTCGGCGGGGCTCTCCGCGTACAGGCGTGCCTCGATGGCGTGGCCGGTCATCGCCGGTTCCGGGCCGGTCAGCGGCTCGCCCGCGGCGACGTCGAGTTGCAGGCCGACCAGGTCGGTGCCGGTGACGCACTCGGTGACCGGGTGCTCGACCTGCAGGCGGGTGTTCATCTCTAGGAACCAGAAGTCGCCGTTGCCGTCGGCGAGGAACTCCACCGTCCCGGCGCCGCGGTAGCCGACGGCGGCCGCGGCGTCGCGGCCCGCGGCGAGCAGCCGCTTGCGCAGGCCGCCGCCGATCCGGTCGACGAGCGGCGCGGGCGCCTCCTCGATGACCTTCTGGTGGCGGCGCTGCAGCGAGCACTCGCGCTCACCCAGCGCCCAGACCGTGCCGTACGCGTCGGCCAGGATCTGCACCTCGACGTGGTGCCCGGTGGGCAGGTACGGCTCGCAGAAGACGGTGTCGTCGCCGAACGCGGCGCCGGCCTCGCGGGCGGCGGACGCCAGCGCGTCCGGCAGCTCGGCGAGGGTGCGCACGATCCGCATGCCCCGCCCGCCGCCGCCGGCCGACGCCTTGACCAGCACCGGGAGCTGGGCCTCGGTGATGGTGTCCGGGTCGAGCCGGTCGAGCACGGGCAGGCCGGCGGCGGCCATCCGGCGCTTCGACTCGACCTTGGAGCCCATCACCTCGATCGCCTCGGGGTCCGGCCCGATCCAGGTCAGGCCCGCGTCGAGTACGGACCGGGCGAAGTCCGCGTTCTCGGCGAGGAAGCCGTAGCCGGGGTGGATCGCGTCGGCGCCGGAGCGCAGCGCCGCCTCGATGACGAGGTCCCCGCGCAGATAGGTGTCGGCCGGCGCGGCGCCGGGCAGGCGTACCGCGCTGTCGGCCTCCCGGACGTGCGGGCTGCCGGCGTCCGGGTCGGCGAAGACGGCGACGGTGGCCAGGCCGCGGCGGCGGCAGGTGGCGAAGATCCGGCGGGCGATCTCGCCGCGGTTTGCCACGAGGACGCTCGTGATCGGCCGGTGTTTCGTGGTCATTCTCGCCTCACATCCGGAAGACGCCGAAGGCGTCGGTGCCCTGTACCGGCGCGGTGTGTATCGCGGACAGGGCGACGCCGAGGACGTCGCGGGTGTCGCGGGGATCGATGATGCCGTCGTCGTAGACGAGTCCGGACAGGACCATCGGCATCGCCTCCGCGGAGATCTGCTGCTCGATCATGTGCCGGACCACCTGGGCGCCGTCCTCGTCGAACGGCTTGCCCTGCGACAGCGCGGACGCCTTGGAGACCAGGTAGGTGACCTCGGCGAGCTGCTGCGCGCCCATGACCGAGGACCGCGCGCTGGGCCAGGCGAAGAGGAACCGGGGGTCGTACGCCCGGCCGCACATGCCGTAGTGCCCGGCGCCGTACGAGTTTCCGACCAGCAGCGAGATGTGCGGGACGGTCGAGTTCGACACCGCGTTGATCATCATGGCGCCGTGCTTGATGATCCCGCCCTGCTCGTACTCCTTGCCGACCATGTATCCGGTGGTGTTGTGCAGGAACAGCAGGGGAGTGTTCGACTTGTTGGCGAGCTGGATGAACTGCGCCGCCTTCTGCGCCTCGGCGCTGAACAGCACGCCGCGGGCGTTGGCCAGGATGCCGACGGCGAAGCCGTGCAACTGGGCCCAGCCGGTCACCAGCGAGTCGCCGTACAGCGGCTTGAACTCGTCGAAGTCGCTGTCGTCGACGATCCGGGCGATGAGCTCCCGGGGGTCGAACGGCGACTTGAGGTCGGGCGGCACGATCGCCAGCAGCTCCTCGGCGGGGTACCGCGGCGGCCTCGGCGCGGCCGTCGCCGGCCCGGACGCCTTGCGGTGGTTGAGCCGCGCCACGATGCGCCGCCCGATCCGGATGGCGTCCTGCTCGTCGACGGCGTAGTAGTCGGCGAGGCCGGAGACCCGGGCGTGCATCTGTGCGCCGCCCAGCGACTCGTCGTCGGACTCCTCGCCGGTGGCGGCCTTGACCAGCGGCGGGCCGGCGAGGAACACCTTGGACCGGTTCTCGATCATCACCACGTGGTCGCTCATGCCGGGCAGGTAGGCGCCGCCGGCCGTGGAGTTGCCGAAGACCAGCGCGATCGTCGGTATCCCGGCGGCGGACAGGCGGGTGAGGTCGCGGAAGACGGCTCCGCCGGGGATGAAGACCTCCTTCTGCGTCGGCAGGTCCGCGCCGCCGGACTCGACCAGCGCGATGATCGGCAGCCGGTTCCGCAGCGCGATCTCGTGCATCCGCAGCGACTTCCGCAGCGACCAGGGGTTGCTCGCGCCGCCCTTGACCGTCGGATCGTTCGCCACCAGCAGGCACTCCACGCCGCTGACCACGCCGATGCCGGCGACGACGCTGCCGCCGACGGTGAACTGCGAGCCGTAGCCGGCCAGCGCGGCCAGCTCCAGGAACGGGGAGTCCAGGTCGAGCAGCAGCTCGATCCGTTCCCGGGCGGTCAGCTTGCCGCGGGCCCGGTGCCGGGCGATCGCCTTCTCGCCGCCGCCGGCCACGGCCTTGGCGGTCTCGGCGGCGACCTCGCCGAGGGCGTCGAGCATCGCCTGCCGGGCGGCGCGGGCGTCCGCGCCGTCGGCGTCGATGGTGGACCGCAGGATGGTCACGGGCGCTCCTCGGGCAGCAGAGATGCGGGGATGTCGACGTGGCGCGAGCGCAGCCATTCGCCGAGCCCCTTGGCCTGCGGATCGAAGCGCGCCTGGTAGGCGACGCCCCGGCCGAGCAGGCCCTCGATGACGATGTTGACGGCCCGGATGCCGGGCAGCCGGGTGATCCGCACCGGCAGCGCGGCGGCCTCCGGCAGCAGCTCGCGGACGGTGTCCTCGGTGATCAGCGCGGCGAGCCAGGGATACGCCGCGTCGTCGCGCACCCAGAGGCCGACGTTGGCGTTTCCGCCCTTGTCGCCGGAGCGCGCGCCGGCGATCGTCCCGAGCGGCAGCCGCACGACCGGGCCGGGATCGCCGGGCGCCGGGCCGGGCGCGGGCCCCGGCAGGGGCTCGACGGCGCGGGCGAGCGGCGGCGGGCCGACCGCCTCGACGGTCCCGTCGTCGTGCACGACCTCGTGCGCGGGCACGCCCTGCGGCACGTACCCGGCGGTGAACACGCCGTACGGATGCGCGCGCCCCGGCGGCGTCGTGCTGAAGAAGCCGGGGTACGAGGCGAGCGCGACCTCGACGGCGGGATTGGTGAACGCGCGGCCGGCCACCTTCTCGTCCGGGTCCCGGGCCACGACGGTGAGCAGGGCGGACGCCTGTTGCTGCGTCGGCGCGTCCGGGGCGTCGACCCGGGCCAGGTCCCAGGTGACCTCGGCCGGCTCGGCCTTGCCGCGGGCGTCCTCGAACTGGCGCCGGAACAGGTCGGCCTTGGCCTCGATGTCGAGCCCGGTCAGCACGACCGTCAGCTCGTTGCGGTAGCCGCCGATCGAGGTGCACGACACCTTGACGTCGGGCGGCGGCGCCTCGCCGCGCACGCCGGTGATCTCCACCCGGTCCGGCCCGGCCTGGCGCAGCGACACCGTGTCGAGGCGGGTGGTGACGTCGGGGCCGGCGTACCGGGCGTCGTCCACCTCGTACACGAGCTGGGCGGTCACCGTGCCGACGGTGACCGCGCCCGCGGTGCCCGGGTGCTTGGTGATGACGCTGGAACCGTCCGGGTGCAGCTCGGCGATCGGGAAGCCGGGCCGGACCAGGTCGGCGATCTCGGTGAAGAACGGGTAGTTGCCGCCGGTGGCCTGCGTGCCGCACTCGATGACGTGGCCGGCGACGGTGGCGCCGGCGAGCGCGTCGAGGTCGGTCCGGCCCCAGCCGAAGTGCGCGATCGCCGGCCCGACGACCAGCGAGGCGTCGGTCACCCGCCCGGTGACGACGACCTCGGCGCCGCCGGCGAGGGCCCGGGCGATCCCGAACGCGCCGAGGTAGGCGTGCGCGCCGAGCGGCGAGCCGAGCCCGAGCGCGCCGGCCCGGCCGGTCAGGTCGTCGCCGCGCACCAGGGCGACCCGGGCCGGGCCGAGCTCGCGGATCGCGGCGACCAGGCCGGCCGGGTTGACGCCGCCCGCGTTGGCGACGATGCGGACGCCGCGGTCTTGGGCCAGCCGCAGGCAGTCCCGCAGCTGGGCCAGGAACGTCCGGGCGTAGCCGGCCGCCGGGTCGGCCATCCGGTCCCGGCCGAGGATGAGCATGGTCAGCTCGGCCAGGTAGTCGCCGGTGAGCACGTCGAGCTCGCCGCCCTCGAGCATCTCCCGCATGGCCGAGAGGCGGTCACCGTAGAACCCGGAGCAGTTGCCGACCCGCAGCACCCGGGCGTTCGTGAGCTCGCTCATGCCATCCCCTCCGCTGGCGCTCCGGCGATGACATGAGTTTCAACCTGAGCTGATGATTCGCTCGCAAGCTCGCTCATGCCATCCCCTCCGCTGGCGCTCCGGCGATGACATGAGTTTCAACCTGAGCTGATGATTCGCTCGCAAGCTCGCTCATGCCACAGGACCCTGGCACAGCCGGGAAAAACAAGCAAGCATGCTTGTTTCTGCGGTGAGTCGTCGCTACCGTTCGGCGTATGCGGCTCAACGAGGACCACCGCGCCTTCTCCGACAGCGTCCGCCGGTTCGTCGACACCGAGATCAACCCGCATGTCGACGAGTGGGAGGCCGCCGGGCGGGCGCCCCTGCACGACGTGTTCCCCAAGGCCGCGGCCCTCGGCCTGCTCGGCCTGGAATACGACGCGGCCTACGGCGGCGAGGGCGCCGACCACAGCTTCCAGATGGTCGCCGCCGAGGAGTACGGCCGGATGCACGCGACCGGCATCGGGATGGCGCTGGGCGTGCAGGCGATGATGGCGACGCCGTCGCTGCACGAGTTCGGGTCGGCCGAGCTGAAGGAGCGCTACCTCGCGCCCGCCATCGCCGGCACCGCGGTCACCGCGATCGCCGTCACCGAGCCGGACATCGGCTCCGACGTCTCCCGGCTGAGCACCCGCGCCGTGCGCGACGGCGACGACTGGGTCATCACCGGCCGCAAGATCTTCATAACCAACGGCGCGCAGGCCGACTGGATCTGCCTGCTTGCGCGCACCTCGGACGAGGGCGGCCACCGCGGGATGTCGCAGATCGTGGTGCCGACCGGCCTGCCCGGCTTCAGCGTCGCGCGCACCTTCGAGAAGCTCGGCAACCGCTGCTCCGACACCGCCGAGCTGGTGCTGGACGGGGTGCGGGTGCCGGTCGCCAACACCATCGGCGAGGTGGGGCGCGGCTTCCAGCAGCAGATGCGCCAGTTCGTCACCGAGCGGATGTTCGCCGCGTACACCACCGTCGGCCAGTGCCAGTACGCCCTGGACCGCACCCGCCGGTACATCCACGACCGCACGGTCTTCGGCCGCCCGCTCGCCGACCGGCAGTACGTCGCCTTCCGCCTCACCGAGCTGCAGGCGGAGGTCGACCTGCTGCGCAGCCACAACCTGGTCACCTGCGAGGCGCTGATGGCCGGCGAGGACATCACCCGGATGGCGACGGTGGCCAAGCTCAAGGCGGGCCGGCTGATCCGCGAGGTCGCCGACCGGTGCCTGCAGTTCCACGGCGGCATGGGCTACCTCGAGGAGACCTGGACCGCCCGCATGCTGCGCGACACCCGGCTGACCTCGATCGGCGCGGGCGCCGACGAGGTGATGCTCCAGGTGCTCGCCCGCCTGGACGGCCTGCCCGCCTAGCCGGTAATCACTCTTTTAGGGCAAAACTGGGCAAAGTATGTGACCATTGGATCTCCGCATGCATATTTCAGGAGACCCGACATGTACTCCCGCCTCGTTGCCGTCCTCGCCGTCGCCCTCGCGGGCGTGCTCGTGCCCGCCACGGCGGCGTCCGCCTCGATCAGGTTCGACCCCGCCACGGGCACCGGCTACGTCGGCGGCGGCGACGTGCGCACGGCCTACCGCTGGACCGGCGCGATGCTGCGGGTGCGCGCGGCCGGCCTCACCTTCAGCCACAGCACGTCGATCGAGGACACCTACGACGTCTTCTGCGGCAGCACCGGGCAGGCGCCCGTCGAGGTGACCCACCTGCGGCAGAGCGCGCGGGTCGAGCTGGGCGTGTCCGTCGACTATGACGCGCCGTCCGGCTACGGCGCCGGCCGGCGGGGCGGGGTCGCCGGTTTCCGGCTCACCGGCGCGGTCAGCGGGATCTCGGGCACGACCGTCGGTCCGGCGGTCGGCGCGCCCTGCCCGGCGGCCCGGGCCGCCGCCGACACCATCAAGAAGGTACGGCTGAAGTCGACCGCCACGACCTCGGTGCTGGCCGCCTCCTATCAGGGCGTCGACCGCGACCTCCTGGTGAGACGTACTTAAAAGAGGATCTCGTCCGCCGGGGATGACGCGGCGCGGGCCGGCGCGTCCGAGACTGGGGCGAGCCCGGTCGGGTCGATGATGCCGGCCGCCCACCGCACCTCGGGCGTGGGCGAGACGAAGGCGAGGCGAGATCATGTCATGCACGGGTACCAGGGTGCGCCGGTCCGGCCTGCTCGCGGCCCTCGCGCTGGTGCTGGCGGCACCCGCCTGCGGTTCCGGCGACGACTCCGGCGACTCCGGCAACACCGCGACCCCGCAGGTAGTCACCGGCACGGTGCAGGCGGTACCCAAGCCGGACCCGTCGCAGGCGGCTCTCTGCGACGCCCGCGACCAGCTCGGGGCGTCGGTCGGGGCGCTGCGCGGGCTCGACCTGGCGACGGCGGGCGGGACCAAGCTGGCCGCCGCGGCGCAGCAGGTGCATCAAGACCTGGACGCCCTCGGCGCCGCCGCGCAGGCCGCGTACCAGCCGACGATCGCGGCGCTGCGCTCGGCGCTGACCTCCCTGGCGGGGACGGCGTCCGAGGTGAGCGACAGGGAGAGCCTCCGGGCCGCGATGCCCGAGCTGACCGCGCAGGTGGCGGCCGTCTCGGCGAGCTGGGCCGCGCTGAAGCAGCAGCTGGACAACCGCTGCGGCTGATGGTCAGCGGGAGTCTTCGGGCGATTCGTCCGGCGCCGGCTCGGGCGCGGGTTCGGGTTCGGGTTCGGGCGGCGGTGTGGAGCCGCCGCCGGAGAGCAGCACGTTGATCCACTGTGTCGACGGGTCGACGTCGACCAGCAGCCCCTTGGTCAGCAGGCTCAGCGGGATGGCCAGCAGCGCCCCGAGCGGTCCGAGCACCCAGGCCCAGAAGACCAGGGACAGGAAGGACACGGTCGAGGACAGCCCGACCGCGTCGCCCACGATCTTGGGCTGGATCACCGACTGGATGACGAAGTTGACGACGCAGTACAGGACGATGACCGCCATCATCTTCTCGACGCCGCCGTCCAGCAGCCCGAGCAGCGCCGGCGGCACCAGGCCGATGACGAAGCCGATGTTCGGGATGTAGTTGGTGATGAAGGCGAGCAGGCCCCACAGGACGGGCAGCGGGATGTCCAGCGCCCACAGCATCAGGGTGTCGATCACCGCGACGATCAGGCCGAACACCGTCGAGACCAGCAGGTAGCTGCGGGTGCCGTGGGCGAAGGAGCGCAGCGCGCCGACGACCTGCGGGCGCTGGTCGGCGGTCGAGTTCAGCCGGGCGGGGAAGCTGACCGCGTCCAGGCACATGAACAGCAGCACGGCGAGCAGGAACACCGCGTCCGACAGGACGTTCGTGATCCCGCCGAACACCCAGCCGACCAGGTCCGTGATCGCGGTCGGGTTGGCGCGCTCCAGCACGCTGGCGAGCTGGGCCTCGCTGATGCCGAGCCGGCCCAGCGCCGAGACCAGGTCGGCCTGCAGGTCCGCGAACTGTGCCTGGTAGGTCGGCAGCAGGTCGATCAGCTGCGCCACGGAGACGACCATGGCGGCGCCGAGCCCGAACAGCACCACGTACACGACGGTGACGGTGGCCAGCATGGCCACCCAGACCGGCGATCCGTGCCGGCGCAGCCACTCGCTGAGCGGGCTTACCGTGACGGTCAGCATCAGCGCCAGGAAGACCGGGGCGATCAGATGGGCCACGCCGCGCAGCCCGGCCACCGCGATCACGACCCCCGCGATGCCGAGCAGGACGATGACCCCGCGCGGCATGACGGCGGGCGGCTCGCCCGCGGGGCTGGTCACGCGGGGTACCGGGACACCGCACGGCTCACGGCCTGCCCCCTCTCGCACCGAGGGCCGGCCGCAGGGCCGGCCCCGACCTGTGTGAATTCAGTTCTTGAGCTCACGGCCGTGGACCGCGAGGGCGTAGATCACCAGGATGTCGACGGCGATCACGATGGTGGACCAGACCGGGTAGGCCGCCAGGAACAGCATGTTGGCGAACGCGCTGAGCACGGCGATCACGATGCCGGTCACCCGGGCCCAGGTCTGCCCGCTCAGGATGCCGACGCCGGCCGCGATGGCGACCAGGCCGATGAGCAGGTGCGTCCAGCCCCAGGCCGTGAAGTCCATGCTGAGGACCAGGCCGCCCGAGGTCGCCAGGTAGTACTCGTCGTTGAACAGGGCGACGAGTCCCTCGATCACCTGGAATCCGCCGAGCACCGTCAGCATGATGCCGCCGAAGATGACGAAGCCCACCCAGCCGGATGCCGTGGCGTCGGTACGTACGTTGGAAGGATTGGATGCGGTCATCTGCACTCCTCGTACGGTCCGCCTGCCGGACCTTGGTCGTATCCTGCTGCCGCGCCGCTCACCGCACGCCACCCCGGGCGAATGAACCGGCGCCCGGCGGCCGTTGTTCATTCGCCCGGAGTGAGGCCCGGCGCCGCCGTCTGTAGCTGACTGGGTGCACGCGAACCGTGGAGGGCAACGTGACGAACCGGGAACACGCCGTCGCTCCGGCCGCCGGGGACCCGCCGCAGGACGACGAACTTCCCCGGGGCGTCACCCGCTGGATACCCGGCCTCCAGGTCATCGCGAACTACCGGCCCGGCTGGCTGCCGCGCGACGCCGTCGCCGGCATCGTCCTGACGACCCTGCTGGTACCGCAGGGCATGGCGTACGCCGAGCTGGCCGGCCTGCCGCCGATCACCGGGCTGTACACGTCGATCTTCTGCCTGCTCGCCTACGCGGTCTTCGGCCCGTCCCGGATCCTGGTGCTCGGGCCCGACTCGTCGCTGGGCCCGATGATCGCCGCGGTGCTGCTGTCCGCCCTCGGCGCCGCCGCGGACCCGGCGCAGGCCGTCGCGCTCGCGTCCATGCTCGCGCTCATGGTCGGCGTGCTGCTGGTGGTCGCCGGCGTCGCCAAGCTGGGTTTCCTCGCCGACCTGCTGTCGCGGCCGACCCAGATCGGCTACATGAACGGCCTGGCCCTGACCATCCTGGTAGGACAGTTGCCCAAGCTGTTCGGCTTCTCGGTGGACGGCGACGGCCTGATCGAGGAGGCCGTCGGCTTCGCCAAGGGCGTCGCCGCCGGCGAGACGGTGCCCGCCGCGGTCTCGATCGGGCTGCTCGGGCTGGTCCTGATCGTAGTGCTGCAGCGCTGGCTGCCGAAGGTGCCCGGCGTTCTCATGGCGGTCGTGGCCGCGATCGTGGTCGCGCAGGTCTTCAACGTGGCCGACTACGGCGTCGGGCTGGTCGGCGCGCTGCCGCAGGGCTTCCCGCCGCTCACCGTGCCGACCATCTCGTGGTCCGACTTCAGCATCCTGCTCGGCGGGGCGTTCGGCATCGCCCTGGTCTCGCTGACCGACACGATCTCCACCTCCTCGGCCTTCGCCGCGCGCAGCGGCCAGGAGGTCCGCGGCGATCAGGAGATGGTGGGCATCGGCGCCGCCAACGTGGCGGCCTCCTTCTTCCAGGGCTTCCCGGTCAGCACGAGCGGGTCGCGGACCGCGGTCGCCGAGCAGTCCGGCTCCCGTTCGCAGGTCACCGGCGTGGTCGGCGCGGTCGCCATCGCGCTCATGCTGATCCTGGTGCCCGGCCTGCTGCGCAACCTGCCCCAGCCGATCCTGGCGGCGGTCGTGATCGCCGCCTCGATGTCGCTGGCCGACATCCCGGGCCTCACCCGGCTGTGGCGGCAGCGGCGGGTGGAGTTCAGCCTGTCGATCGCCGCGTTCCTCGGCGTGGCGCTGCTCGGCGTCCTGCCCGGCATCGGCATCGCGGTCGCCCTGTCGGTGCTCAACGTGTTCCGCCGGGCGTGGTGGCCCTACCAGGCGGTGCTGGGCCGGGCGGCCGGCGTCGCCGGCTACCACGATCTGCGGGACTACCCGGATGCCGAGCACCTTCCGGGCCTGGTGCTGTTCCGCTTCGACGCACCGCTGATCTTCGCGAACGTCCGGGTCTTCCGCGATCAGATCCGCCGGCTGGCAAGCTCGGACCCGCGGCCGAAGTGGATCGTGATCGCCACCGAACCGATCACCGACATCGACACCACCGCCGCCGACGTGCTGACCCAGCTCGACGAGGAGCTGAACGCCGACGGCGTCTCGCTGGTCTTCGCCGAGATGAAGACGCCGGTCCGCACCAAGATCGACCGTTACGGGCTGACCCGGACGATCGATCCGGAGCACTTCTTCCACACCATCGAGGACGCGATCGACGCGTACCGGGCGGAGACCGGTGTGGAGTGGACGGCCAGGCCGGGGCGGCGGTGAGCGGGGCGCTCACCGCCGTCGCACCGGCGCGCGGGTCTACTCCGCGGCGCCGCGGGTAGCGGGCTCCGGCAGCGTCGCCGGCTCCTCCGTGCCGGCGGCGGGCTGCGTGTATCCGGCCTCCTCCGCACGCCACGCGGCGATCACGCGCTGCACCGCCAGCGCGGCGACCGCGCCGACCGCGCATCCGGCCGCCGCGGCGAGCGCCAGCGCGCCGAACCCGCGCCGCGGCGGTGGCGCTCCACGTAGCACCGCCCAGGCGTCGCCGGTGCGGTGTGCGCCCTCGACGCCGGCGGCCGCGGCCCGCCGGCCGAGCCGTTCGCCGGCCGTGGTCAGGCCGTGTCCGGAATACCTGCCGGCCTCCAGCAGTGCGTCGAGCGCCCGGCCCGCGGCGACCATCGGCTCCAGCTCCTGAATTGCTCTCGACCTCACGTCAACCACCTCAAATGGCTAGGTTGCCCCCGAGCCTGTCCCGCGCGCGCGGCGCGGGCCTCACCCGCGCGGAGTGAGCCGCGGCGCACGCCGGCACCATCACCCGGCGCGGGTGATCCCCTGAGCCGGCGTTCAGCGAAGACTCGGCGACATGGCCCAGTCTCGTGTCACCGCGATATTCCTCACGCTGTCCTCGGCCGTGCTGCTCGCCGCCTGCGGCGACTCGGACACGCCGTCGAGCAACGGCTCAGCAGGCCCGGCGACGACGTCCGACGCGACCGTCGCCTGGGCCAACGGCGCGTGCACGGCGTCGACCGACCTGGACGCCGCGGTGCAGAGCGCGGGCGAGAAGATCCGGGCCGTCGACGCGTCGGGCTCCCCGGACGAGGTCCGTTCGCAGGTCAAGGACGCCGTGACGGAGGTGCAGGACGCGGCGGCGAACCTGGCCCGGGTGCTCGCCGGCAAGCCCGGCGGTGTCGTTCCGGAGACGGCGCAGGCGCAGGAGGATCTGCTGGTGGCGGGCACCGCGGCGCAGGGCGCGGTGGACAAGCTCGACTCGGCCTCCGACCAGGTCGAGGCCGCGAAGACGCCCGAGGAGCTCACCTCGAGCCTGGCCGGGCTCAAGACCGCGGCCGCCGAGGCGGCGACCGGCCTCGCGGCCTATCGCGAGGCGGTCCGCAACGTCATCGTCGGCAGCGCGGAGGCGGTCAAGTACGCGTTCGAGGCCGCGCCCGCATGTCAGAGCCTGATCGTCGCGGCCTCGGCCTCGGCCTCGCCGACCTCCTGATCCGACGCCACATCCATGGCTGTCGATCGATGGCCGCCGGTCCCGTTCACCCGCCGCGGATGACGCCTATCCGGGTCGCGGGCCTCACGCTCGGTGCTCAACGGCGGGGTCCACAAAGGTCCCACCGGTTCAGTCTGGGGAGGAATTGGGATGTCCGACCAAGCGCAGGCAAGAGCGCACGCGGAACCGACCGGCTGGGTGGGCTGGGTCGTCTTCAGCGGCATCATGATGGTCCTGCTCGGCTTCTTCCAGGGCCTCGTCGGCCTGGTCGCCCTGTTCAACGACACCTATTACCTGGTGACCCGTAGCGGCCTGGTGCTCTCCTTCGACTACACCGTCTGGGGCTGGATCCACCTGCTCCTCGGCATCGTCGCGCTGGGCGCGGGCTTCGGCGTGCTGGTCGGCCAGACGTGGGCGCGGGTGACCGGCATCGTGCTGGCCGTGCTGAGCGCGATCGCGAACATCGCGTTCCTCGCGGCGTACCCCATCTGGAGCACGATCATCATCGCCGTCGACGTCCTGGTCATCTACGCGCTGGCGGTGCACGGCCGCGAGGTGAAGCCCTACGAGTAAGCGGCGCCGGACGGCCTCCCGCCGGCCCCGGGGTGCCACCGCGGTCGCGCCGCGGCGGCACCCCGGGGCCGGCGACCGTCCGACCTCACGTTCGAAGTAGGGGGAGCGCATGGATGTCGCGGCCGTCGCGCTGGTCATGCTGTTCGTCTTCGGCTGGGCCCTGTTCGCGACGCGGCTGGGCCGCGCGGACCTGAGCGCTCCCATCGTCTTCGTCACCGTCGGGCTGCTGCTCTCGCAGGTGGTGCACGTGGTCGACGCGGACCTACCGCACGAGGCCATCAAGCTGCTCGCCGAGGTGACCCTGGTCTGGGTGCTGTTCGCCGACGCCTCCCGGGTCGGGCTCCGGGACCTGCGCGCCGACGCCGGGCTGTACACCCGACTGCTGGCGGTCGGGCTTCCGCTGACGATCGTGGCGGGCACGCTGCTGGCGGCGTGGTTCTTCGGCGACCTGGGCTTCTGGCTGGCGCTCGTGGTCGGCGCCGCGCTGGCGCCCACGGACGCGGCGCTGGGCGCCGCGGTGATGGCGGACCCCGCCGTGCCGGAACGAATCCGGCGGGTGCTGAACGTCGAGAGCGGGCTCAACGACGGCATCGCGACCCCGGTCGTGATGTTCGCGGTCGCGGGCGCGGCGGTCGCCGGGACCATCCATGGCGGCGGCGGCCTCGGCGGCGGCCTGGTCGACCTCGCGATCGGCCTCGCCGTCGGTGTCGGCCTCGGCGGGGCGGGCGGCCGGGCGATGCGGGTCGCGCGCCGGCGGGGCTGGATGTCGGAGGACTTCGCCGGGCCCGGCGTGCTGGCCCTGGCCCTGGCCGCCTACGCCGGCACCCTCTGGCTCGACGGCAACGGCTTCGTCGCCGCGTTCGTCGCCGGCCTGGCGTTCGGCAACTCCGCCGGCCGCGGCGGGGTCAAGGAGGTCTTCTACGTCGAGCAGACGGCCGGGTTCGTCTCGCTGCTGACGTGGCTGACCTTCGGCGCGGTCGCCGTACCGATCGTCATCGAGGAGATCGACTGGCGGGTGGCCGGCTACGCCGTCCTGAGCCTCACCGCGGTCCGGATGCTGCCGGTGGCGCTCGTCCTGATCGGCGCAAAGCTGTCGCGCCCGACCGTGGCGTTCGTCGGCTGGTTCGGGCCGCGCGGCCTCGCCTCGATCATCTTCGCGCTGATCGCCCTCGAGGAGCTGCACGGAGAGGCCGACCGGGTCGTGGCGATCATCGGGACGACAGTGCTCTTCAGCGTGTTCGCCCACGGCGTGAGCGCCAAGCCCCTCGCCGGCCGGTACGGCGCGAACGCCGGCGCCGGCGCCGCGCCGGCCGACGCTGCCCAGCTGCCGATCCGCGGACTGCTGCACCGACACCTGCCGCCGGCCGAGCCGGCCCGCCCGGCACCGGAGCCCGGCGACAGCCGGACCGACTGACTCACGCCCCCGCCGCGGCCTGGCAGCCGACGGATGACTCGCACCGCTCGGGGCCGCACGCCGCGTCCCGCTCGCCGTTGCGGCGCCCCTCGCACCGCAGGCCCGCCGCGGGCGGATCGGTGGGGGAGAAGCGGATCTCGTACACCGGCCGGAAGCGGTTCTCCAGCAGGGTGATCAGGCTGAGCAGCAGCACGAAGAACAGGGCCGCGGGCTCGTTGATATCGCCGCCGGCGCGGGTGACCAGCCAACCGGCCGCCCAGACCATCGCGCTGTTCATCAGCACCCGGAGGCAGAACGCCGGCAGCGCGCGCTCGACGCCCCGCCCCGACCGGGCCACCCAGAGGCTGACGGCGGCGTTGACCACGACGAACGCGGCGGTGCCGACGAAGAGCTGGAGGCTGGAGGCCGAGGTGCCGGGCAGGACCTGCGAGTAGATCACCCAGATCAGGCCGACGAGCACCACGCTCTCCAGCGTCCGGGCAGAGACGAGCCGGCCGTGCTCCGCCAGCCACCGGTTGCGGGCGGCCACGGTGACGGCCCCCGCGGGCAGCGGGTCCGCGGCGACGTGCCAGGACCAGTCCGGCGGCCGTTGCCGCGGCCGCACCGCGTACCAGTAGATCAGGCAGATCGCGGCGACGGCGACGACGATCGCCGGGCCGAACCACGGCACCTCGGCGATCATGTCGGTGACGTCGAGCTGCGCGATGTGGATCCACCACTCCTGCGGCAGCTTGACGAACACCCAGATCGCGGCCGCCGCGGTGATCCACGAGCGCAGCGAGACCCGCGCCGGGTTCCAGAACAGCCGGTACGCCTCGTACGCGATGAAGAAGTACTCGAACGTGTTCGGGAAGATCAGCAGCAGCGCCCGGGTGTCGGTCAGCTCGAACGCGACGACGCCGACGAGGCGGTAGAAGTAGAGGAACATGGCCACCCGTACGGCCGGCCGGCTCGTCCAGTTGCGCAGCGTCGCCAGGTAGGCGATCGCCAGGTAGTAGACGTCCATCGCCTTGTCGTAGCCCTGGTAGCCGGGCGGGTCGTACCCCATCGCCTGGAAGATGGTCTGGTCGACACCGTCCAGCACCAGCGCCGCGATGATCGCCGGCAGGGGATACCGGGGAATCAGCAGGGGTACGAAAAACCGTGCGCCCACCACCGCGACGAATACGACCATCGCCGTCGTGTTCATGAACGCCTCGATTCACCTCGGTGACACGCGTCTTTCCACCCCTGATCGGGCTGCTGCCAGCCTGCGGCAGGCCGCCCGGCCGGGCCTCACCCGACGGGGGTGAAGCCCGGGCCCGGGCGCCCGGCTCATTCCCGTCGGGTGATCCGCGGGGACGGCCGGCGGGGCAGCCTGAAAAGGCAGTCTTTTCGCGTACACCCAAAGGGGGCCAGTCATGGCGCACGCACACGATCCCGTCGCCGGGTACCGCGACGACCGGGTGACCGGATGGGTCGGCTGGGTGCTCTTCGCCGGCATCATCATGCTGACCGGTGGTTTCTTCAACGTGATGGGTGGCATCGTCGCGCTGGTCCGCGACGACTTCTACCTGGTGGGTTCGAGCGGGCTGGTGCTCAGCGTCGACTACACCGCCTGGGGCTGGTTCCTGCTGCTCTTCGGCGTGCTGCTGCTGTTCGCCGGCTACGGCGTCATGGTGGGCCAGACCTGGGCCCGGGTGACCGGCATCGTCCTGGCCGTCCTCAACGCGGTGATGCACATGGTCTTCATGCCCGCGTACCCGGTCTGGTCGATCATCGTCATCACCCTCGACGTCTTCATCATCTTCGCGCTCGCGGTGCACGGACGGGAGACCAAGCAGATCAACCCCTGACTCCGGTGGCACGCCGAGGACGGTGACACTGCATGCGCAGCCGGCTCCGGGTCGCTGACAACGCCGTACAACCACTACTGCTGATGTTCCCGTTCGGGCTGCTCGCGAACGCGGTCATCTTCGACGTGGCCACCATGCTCGGGGCGCCGCGGATGATCGCGACGCTGGCCTTCTGGAACATCGTCGCGGGTCTCGCCGGCGGCGTGCTGGCCATCTCGGCCGCGGCCGTCGACATCACGCCGGCCCGCCCGGGCCGGGCCGCCCGCGCCGGCACCATCGGCCTGCTGCTCGACCTCTGCGTGCTGATCGTCTTCGCGGTGATCGCGCTGATCCGGCTGCGCAGCCCCGACCGCGGCGCGGACGCGGGGCTGCTGCCGGTCGAGGTGCTCGGGCTCGCCGCCGCCGGGATCGGCACCTGGTTCGCCGGCCGGCTCGGCCCGCGGCGGCCGAGCGCCGCGGCCGCCCGGGGCGTACGCATACCGGGGCCCCGGCGCCCGGCCGATCCCCGGCGCCGGCCGGCGTCACGCGGCGTCTCATCCGGGTCGGGTGAGCCGTCGCGCGCGCGGCCGCTGCCACCATGAGGCCATGACGAATGCGGCGCCCGGGGCCGAGCAGAGCCGACTACGTGAAGCCGACAGCGACGCGGGTACCTGGCGCCGCTGGGGGCCATACCTCAGCGAACGCCAGTGGGGCACGGTCCGGGAGGACTACAGCGCCGGCGGGGACGCCTGGGACTACTTCGGACACGACCAGGCGCGCTCGCGGGCGTACCGGTGGGGCGAGGACGGCATCGCCGGGATCAGCGACGACGAGCAGCGGCTGTGCTTCGCCCTCGCGATGTGGAACGGCAACGACCCGATCCTCAAGGAGCGCTTCTTCGGCCTGACCAACGCCGAGGGGAACCACGGCGAGGACGTCAAGGAGCAGTACTTCTACCTGGACAGCACGCCGACCCACTCGTACATGAAGATGCTGTACAAGTATCCGCAGCGGGCGTACCCGTACGAGGATCTGCTCGCGACCAACCGGTCGCGCGGCCGCGGCGACTTCGAGTACGAGCTGCTCGACACGGGAATCTTCGACGAGGGCCGCTACTTCGACGTCTTCGTCGAGTACGCCAAGGCCGCCGAGGAGGACCTCCTGGTCCGGGTCACCGTGCACAACCGGGGCCCCGAACCGGCCACGCTGCGCCTGCTGCCGACCCTGTGGTTCCGCAACACCTGGTCCGGCGGCCCGGCGGACGGGCGGCCGGAGCTGCGCGCGGAGCCGGACGTGCCCGGCCTGTCCGTGGTGCGGGCCGACCACGAGACGCTCGGCCGCCGCTGGCTGCTCTGCCAGGGCGACCACGACCTGCTGTTCACCGAGAACGAGACCAACTCCGAGCGGTTGTTCGGCAGCCCGAACCCGACCCCGTACGTCAAGGACGGCATCGACCGGTTCGTGGTGCACGGCGAGGCCGCGGCGGTGAACCCGGCGCGCACCGGCACGAAGGTGGCCGCCGACGTGGTGCTGGAGCTGCCGCCCGGCGGCTCGGTGGCCGTCCGGCTCCGGCTCACCGACCAGGCACCCGCCGCCGGCGCCGCCGACTTCGACGAGCTCCTCGACCAGCGCCGCGCCGAGGCCGACGAGTTCTACGCCGGCCGGATCGCGCCCGGGCTGGCCGAGCCCGAGCGGCTCGTGGTCCGCCAGGCCCTGGCCGGGATGCTGTGGAGCAAGCAGTACTTCGGCTACGACGTCGAGCAGTGGCTCGCCGAGCACGGCCTCGACCCGCTGGACGCCCAGGGCGTCCGCAACGGCGAATGGTTCCACCTGGACAGCCACGACATCATCTCGATGCCGGACACCTGGGAGTACCCGTGGTTCGCCGCCTGGGACCTGGCGTTCCACGCGGTCACCCTCGGCATGGTCGACACGGCGTTCGCCAAGGGGCAGCTGGACCTGCTGCTGAGCCGGCGGTTCCTGCATCCCAACGGACAGATCCCGGCGTACGAGTGGAACTTCAGCGACGTCAACCCGCCGGTGCACGCCTGGGCCACGTACCTGCTCTACGAGCTGGAGAAGTCCCGGACCGGCAAGGGCGACCAGGCCTGGCTGGCGAACGCGTTCCACAAGCTGTCCAAGAACTTCACCTGGTGGCTGAACCGCAAGGACGTCGACGGCCGCAACGTCTTCCAGGGCGGCTTCCTCGGCCTGGACAACATCGGCGTCTTCGACCGCAGCGCCCCGCTGCCGACCGGCGGCCACCTGGATCAGGCCGACGGCACCGCCTGGATGGCGCTGTACTGCCAGAACATGGTGCAGATCGCGGTGGAGCTGGCCGAACAGGACCCGGTCTACATCGAGCAGGCGCAGACCTTCATCGAGCACTTCGCCTGGATCGCGGTGGCGGTCAACCGCTCGGCCGGCAAGGCCGAGACGATGTGGGACGACCAGGACGGGTTCTTCTACGACCTGCTGCGCCTGCCCGACGGGAGCGCCACCCGGATGAAGGTGCGTTCGCTGGTCGGCCTGCTGCCGCTGGCGGCCGCGACGGTGGTCGGGCCCGAGGTGATCGCCCGCCACCCGCAGCTGCTCGAGCAGACCCGCGACTTCATCGCCCGCCACCCCAGCGTCGGCTCGGTGCTGTCCGGCGGGCGGTACGCCGGCGAACGTGGCCACTTCCTGCTGGCCCTCTTCGACGAGGAGCGGCTGCGCCGGATCCTGTCGCGGATGCTCGACCAGGACGAGTTCCTCAGCCCGTACGGCATCCGCTCGCTGTCGCGCTCGCACGCCGAGCAGCCGTTCGAGCTGCGGGTCAACGGCGATGTCTACCGGGTGCCGTACCTGCCGGCGGAGTCCGACAGCGGCATGTTCGGCGGGAACTCCAACTGGCGCGGTCCCGTCTGGTTCCCGATGAACGCCCTGCTCATCCGGGCCCTGCTCAACCTGCACGTGTGCTACGGGGAGGAGTTCACCGTCGAGTGCCCCACCGGGTCCGGCGTCCGGATGACGCTGTTCGAGGTGGCCAGGGAGATCTCCGAACGGCTCACCCGGATCTTCCTGCCGGGCCAGGACGGGCGCCGGCCCTGCTACGGCGGTAACCACGTCTTCGCCGACGACGAGCACTGGCGCGACCTGCTGACGTTCTCCGAGTACTTCCACGGCGACAACGGCGCCGGGCTCGGCGCCAGCCACCAGACCGGCTGGACCGGCCTGGTCGCGGTCTTCCCCAACCTGTTCGCCAACATCACCAGCCGGGACCTGCTCGAGCGCGGCCTCGTCGGCGGCTTCCGCCCCCTGCCCGGTACGGTGGAGCGATGAGCGAGCCGGCGAGCGAATCATCAGCTCAGTGCCGAGCTCTTGGCATCGCCGGAGCGCCAGCGGAGGCGATGTCATGAGCGGCTGGCCGTCCGCACCCGTCGTCTACGAGGTCGACACGTGGCCGTGGCTCGGCGCCTCGGCGACGCTCGCCGACGTGCCCGCCGCGGTGTGGGACGAGCTGGCGAGCCACGGCGCGGACGCGGTGTGGCTGATGGGGGTGTGGGAGCGCAGCCCCGCCGGCCTCGACATCGCCCGCCGCGACGAGGGGCTGACGCGGGCGTTCCGCGCCGCGCTGCCGGACCTGGCCCCCGAGGACGTCGCCGGCTCGCCGTACTGCGTGCGGCGCTACGTCGTCGACGCGCGCCTCGGCGGACCGGCGGGCCTGGCCGTGGCCCGCGCGGAGCTGGCCCGGCGCGGGCTGCGGCTGATCCTCGACTACGTGCCCAACCACGTCGCGCCCGATCACCCGGCCGTGACGGCGCACCCGGAGTGGTTCATCACCGGCACGGCGGGCGACCTGGCGGACGCGCCGCAGGCCTGGTTCGACGCCGGCGGCCGGGCGGTGGCCCGCGGCCGGGACCCGTTCTTCCCGCCGTGGCCCGACGTGGTGCAGCTCAACGCGTTCGACCCCGGGCTGCGCGAGGCCACCGTCGACGTGCTCGGCGCCATCCTGGACCAGTGCGACGGTGTCCGGTGCGACATGGCGATGCTGATGACCAACGAGGTGTTCGGCCGGACCTGGGGCGAGCGGGCCGGGCCGGCGCCCGCCGAGGAGTTCTGGCCCCTGGTCATCGACCGGGTCCGGCAACGGCACCCGGACGCCGTGCTCATCGCCGAGGCGTACTGGGACATGGAGTGGACGCTGCAGCAGCAGGGCTTCGACTTCTGCTACGACAAGCGCCTCTACGACCGGCTCGCGCACGAGGACGCGGACGCGGTGCGCAAGCACCTGGGCGCGGGGACGGACTACCAGCGCCGGCTGGTCCGGTTCATCGAGAACCACGACGAGCCGCGCGCCGCCGCGGTGCTGCCCGGCGGCCGGGACCGGGCCGCCGCCGTGGCCGTCGCCACCCTGCCCGGCGCGACGCTCTGGCACGACGGCCAGTTCGACGGGCGGCGGGTGCACCTGCCGGTGTTCCTGTCCCGGCGCCCCGACGAGCCGGCCGACGAGGAGCTCGCGGCGTTCTACCGCCGGCTGGTCGGCGCCGCCGGGGAGGTCCGGCGCGGCGACTGGCGGCTGCTGGACTGCCAGGGATGGCCGGACAACCCCACGCACCAGGACCTGCTGGCGTGGGCCTGGCACGACGAGTTGCCGCGCCACCTCGTGGTCGTGAACCTGTCCGCCGGCCCCGCGCAGGCCCGGGTGGCGCTGCCCTGGCCGGGCCTGCGCGGTGCGCGGTGGCGGCTGGCCGACCTGCTGGCCGACCTCGCCTACGACCGGGACGGCGACGACCTCGCCGACGCGGGCCTCTTCGTCGATCTGCCGCCGTGGGGCTGCCACGTGCTCCGGGTGGAACCGGCCTGACCCCGTGGCCCGCCCGCCCCGCCTACTGGCGCGGGACGGGCGCCGGGGCGGGTGGCGTCGAGGGCAGCCGCGCCGCGGCCAGCAGCCCGATGAGGCTGATGCCCCCAAGCGTGATCATCGCGAGCGCATACGCGTGCCCCGGCCTGTCCGTCACCCCGGCGACGAGGATGGTGCCGGCGATCGCGGCACCCATGGACGAGCCGAGATTGGACACGCTGCGCGACAGCCCGGAGATCTCGCCCTGCAGGTCCTCGCCGAAGCTGGACTGCACGATGTTCACCGACGGTGTCAGCATGGCGCCGACGCCGAGACCGATCATGAAGAGCCCGGGCCCGAAGGCCCAGACGCGGCTCTCGATGTCGACCATGGCGAGGAACACGACGATGCCGGCGATCGTGATCACGAAGCCCGCCAGCACGAGGGTCCGCTGCGCCCGGCGCTTCGCCATGATCTCGGCCGTCAGCGACGACAACAGCAGGCCGACCGTCGCCGCCGTGAAGATCACGCCGGTCTCGATGGCGTTGTAGCCGCGCACCACCTGCAGGTACGCCGAGACGACGAACGAGACACCCATCAGCACCAGCCACTGGATGTTCTGCGTGATCATGCCGAGGTTGGAGGTGCGGTTGTGGAACAGGGCCGTCGACAGCAGCGCCTCCCGACCCGCGCGTTCCTTGGCGCGTACCGAAAGGAAGAACCACACCAGGAAGAGGATGCCGGCGGAGATCAGGCCGAGCATCAGCCAGATGTTGTTGTCCGTCGCCAGGATGCCCATGACGATGAGGATGAGCCCCACGGCCGACAGCACCGCGCCGCCGGTGTCGAACGGGCGCGTCGGATCCGCCGGGAGCGGGTCCTCGACCCACCGCCGGCCCAGCACGATGATCACCACGATGACCAGGGCCTGGAAGACGAAGGCGGCCCGCCAGCTGATCGCCGAAGTGATGAGGCCTCCGATCAACGGCCCCGCGGCCGCGCCGACGCCACCCGCCGCGCTGATCGCGCCGAACGCGCGGGCACGCGAGGCGACAGTCGTGAACAGCAGCGTGGTGAGGATGTAGACCGGCGGGATCAGCAGAGCCGTGCCGATGCCCTCGAGGATCGAGTTGCCGATGATGAGCACCGGCAGGCCGGGCGCGACCGCGCTGAGCAGGGCGCCGACGCCGTATACGGCGAGGCCGACGTTCAGGCAACGCTTGCGGCCGTACCGGTCGGTCAGCTTGCCGCCGGGGATCATCAGCGCGGCCATCACCAGCAGGAAGATCGTGATGGCCAGCTGCACGCCCTGCACCGTCGTGTCCAGGTCCTCGCTGATGTCGTTGATCATCACGTTCATGTTGGAGCCGGCGAAGCTGCAGATGAACTGGGCGAGGGCCAGCGGGATGAGGACACGTCGCAGCGCGCTCGACGGCCCTTGCGTCGAGGCTTGTGAAGTCATGCGGCCTGCTTCCAATCGGGCTTCATCCGTTGCGGATGATCCGGTACGGGTGACGGGTGGGGTTCTACAACCGCCGGGCCGTGGCGAGCGCGCTGAGCGCCTTCTCCGCGCCCGAGAACGCCCGCGCGCTGCCCACCAGCGGCGCGAGCGCGATCAGCACGCCGCGCACCTCGTCGGCGGTGATGCCGAGCTCGTCCGCGACGGTCAGGTTCACCACGTAGGACGAGGCCGGGGCGTCGACCGCCACCAGCGCCGCGATCCGCACCAGCAGGTACGTCCGGTCGTCGAGGCCGGACTGCGCCTGCACGTCGCTGTGCATCCGCATCAGCGTCTCCGCGAGCGGCGCCTCGCCGGGCAGCACCGATTCCAGTAACGCGGCGACTGCTTCGTCCACAGACATGGTCGGGTCTCCGTCCGTCGGGTTGCGAGCGTTGCGCCCGAGTCTTCGCGGATGCGCACCCGCCTGCCTCATCCGCGTGGGAGGAAAGGGCGGCGCGCCGTCCGCCGCGAGTGATGCGGCGCCGCGACGGACCCGCCGACACTCGCACCCATGAGCGTGCCGCGGAGCGACCTCGTCCCACGTTGGCTCGCCCGGCTCGGCTGGTCCGGCTGGCTGGTCGCGGGCGCGGTGCTCGGCGTCGCCGCGTTCATCGTGGTGGTCGCCGTCGTGCTGCCGTACCTGACGCCGGTGATCTTCGCGGTGATCCTCGCGGCGGTGCTCCAGCCGTGGGTCGGCTGGATGCGCCGGCGCCGGGTCCCGCTCGCCGCGGCCGCCGCGATCGCGGTCACCGCCGTTCCGGTGGTGGTCGGCCTGCTGATCGTCGTGGTCGTGATCGGACTGCGTGGCCAGAGCGAGGTGTGGGCGCAGACCATGGAGTCGGCCTCGGACCGGCTGACCTCGGCCACCGGCGCCGATCCGCTGACCCCGGTCGTCGATCCGGCGCGGCGGCAGGAGATCCTGCTCGGGCTCGCCGGCTCCGCGTTCACCGGCGCGGTGGCGGTCATCGCGCTGATCTTCGTCGCGCTGGTCGCCCTCTACATCCTGTTCTTCCTGCTCATCGACGGGCAGCGGTTCGGCGCGGCGATCGAGCGGCACGCCGCGCCGCCGGCCGCGACGGTGCGGGTGATGCTCGCGGACGCCGCGGACGGGCTGCGCCGCTACATGGTCGGCACGACGTTCGTCGCGACCATGAACGCCGTGGTGATCGGGCTCGGCGCGGTCGTGCTGCGGCTGCCGCTGGTGTTCGTCATCGCGCTGGTCACGTTCGCCATGGCCTACGTGCCGTACCTGGGCGCCTGGCTGTCCGGGATCTTCACGGTGCTGGTGGCGCTCGGCGCGGGCGGGGTGGGCGACGGGCTGTGGATGCTCGCGATCGTGCTGGTGACCCAGATCCTGCTCGAGGGGCTGGCGCGCCCGCTGGCCTTCGGCGCGGCGCTGGACATGCATCCGCTGGCGGTCCTCGCGGTCACGGTGGCCGGCGGGATCCTCGGCGGCATCCTCGGCGTCTTCATCGCGGTGCCGCTCGCCGCGATCGCCCTGTCCTGGCGAAGGACGCTGCGGTCGCCCGAGGCCCTTCATTCGGACGGGATGATGCCCGGTACCTGACCCGGTGCGACGATCCGGGCGACGGCAGCCCCGACGGGGGAGGGAACGGGATGGTCGCGAACAAGAGCACGGCGTGGGCCGGCATGGTGGTCTTCGCCGCCACCATGATGTTGATCATGAGTCTGCTCAACATCATCGAGGGGCTCCTGGTGTTGTTCAACGACGACCAGCTCGTGCTGGTCCGGGAGAAGCTCGTCCTGGTCGACCTCACCACCTGGGGCTGGACGCTGCTGCTGTTCGGCCTCGTCCTGTTCGTGGTCGGCGTCGGCCTGCTGGCGACGCAGACCTGGGCGCGGATCGCGGCGATCATCGTGGTCGGCCTGCACGCCGTGTGGCAGGTCGCCTCGCTCGGCGCGTACCCGCTCTGGTCGCTGCTGATGCTCGCGATCGACACCTTCGTGATCTTCGCGCTCACCGCACGGTGGTCGAGCGTGCGGCCGGAGCCGGAAAGGCTCATCGACCAGCCATAGCCCCAGGACGGGAGTTCGGATGGGTTGCCTGTTCGCCATCTTCGCGGCGGTGTTCCCGCGGTTGGCCCTGTTCATCATCTGGCTGGTCCGGCCCGGCTTCGTCGACGCCGCGTTCGACACCTGGATCTGGCCGCTGGTCGGCCTCCTCTTCCTGCCGTTCGCCACCCTGCTCTACGTCATCTTCTACACGCCGGGTGTCGGCCTGGTCGGCTGGGAATGGTTCTGGGTGGTCATCGCCGGGCTGTTCGACCTGGCCCACCTCGCCGCGGGCCTCTTCCAGCAGCGGGCCCGCGCCCGCTAACCCGGGCGACCGTCCCGGCGGGCCCAGGCGCGGCGGGACCGGGCGAACAGCGCGACCGCGACACACCACGCGCCGGCGGCGGCGAGCACGGCGAACCCGCCGTAGCTCAGCAGCGTCCAGCCGACCTGCCGGTAGGCCCACCGCTGGCCCTGCGGGCGGCAGCCCTGCCCGGTGGCGTCGAACAGGCCGCACGGCGGCGCCTGCCGCGCCGCCGTCGCCCGCGCCTGGTCCCGGGTGGTCCGCTGCCGGTCGGTCACCGCGTCCGCGTAACGGTCCCGCGCGGGCACGCCGACGGGCTCCCGCGCGGCGATGGTCGCCCGCTCGGTCGCCCACCAGGTCTGGAACACCCGCAGCATCGCGGCGTGCCCGCGCTCGTTGGGGTGCAGGCTGCTGTGCGTCCAGTTGGCCGGGTTGAAGCGCTGCTCGGCGATGCCGCGCACGGAGCGCAGGCCGATGAAGTTGATGCCGGGCCGACCGTCGTTGAGCGGGTCGCACAGCTGCAGGTGCGCCCTGGCCAGCGCGTTCTGCATGCCCGCCAGGTAGTGGAAGCCGAACTCCTCGGCGGTCTGCCGGATCACCTGGTTCAGGCCGCCGGTCAGGAACTCGTGCACGAACCGCTGCTCCGCGCGGGAGAGCGCCACCTGCCGGCAGCCGTCCTCGCGGATGCTGATCGGGTCCGGGTACGGGACGACCACCACCGGCACGTCCGGGAACGCCGCGTCGACCTCGAGGTAGGTCGCGCGCAGCTGCCGGCGCACCTGGTCCAGCGAGTCGCGGAACAGCCCGGCCCGGCCGGCGCAGTCGCCCGGCGCGACGCACATCACGCCGATGGTCGAGAAGCCCGCGTCGTTGCCGCCGACGCTGAGCACCACGATCCGCGGCCGGAACGTCCCGCGGATCTTCTGGTACGCGTCGAGCTGGGTGCGCGCCTCGCCCCGCTGCGGGCCCGGCACCGGCATCCCCATCCGGGCCTGCGCCGTGCCGGCGACGGGATGCTCGCTGAGCACGTTGGCGGTGCGGGCTCCGGAGCAGGCGAGGAACGCCAGCCCGTCGAAGTTCGCCTCGTCCTGCGCGGCCATCGCCGCCCAGGCGGTCGGCGAACGCCGGCACTGGTTGCCGCCGCCGTCGTCGGTGCCCTCGAAGTAGATCGAGGCACCCTCGCCGGACATGTACGAGTCGCCGAGCGCGACCAGCACCCCGGTGCCGCCGCGCGGGTCGAGCTGCCCGTGCTCGGACGCCTGCAGCGGGGTCACGCCCATCAGCGCGACGACGGCCATCACGGCGACGATGTCGGCCTGGGTGGTCGACACGAGGGCGACGACGAGCAGCCCGAGCACCGCCATGACGGCGATCAGCCACCGCGAGTTCCACAGGCCGGCCGCGGCGGCGGTGACCGCGACGAAGACCGCGCCGCCGGTCACGCCGAGGCCGAGCAGCCGGGCCCGGGCCTGCTGCCGGCGGCAGAGCCGGCGGATGACCTGCTCGGACCAGATGGCCAGGCCGACCGGGAGCAGCACCAGCACGGCGAGGACCACGAGCAGGGCACCGGGTACGACCTGACCGGCGGGGCCGAGCAGGGCCGCGCCGCCGAACGCGAGCACGACGCCCGCAACGGTGAGCGGAAGGCCCCAGCGCATCGGGTGTATCTCGGCGAACCGCCGGCCGCCCCGCAGGCGCAGCAGGTGCACCGACTCGCTCTGCCGGACCTGCGCGATCGCGGAGCCGGCGACGAAGTACGCCAGCAGCACCCCGATGACGGCGAACGAGCCCTGTTCGAGCGCGTGGTACAGGACCACCAGGACGACGGCGGCGGCCAGCAGGAGCTCGCCGAACCAGCGTGGGATCACCCACTGCCGTCCGTCGAGGCTGTCGGCGTACTGCCCGCGCAGCCAGATCGTCGCGGCGGCGATGAAGGCGGTGAAGAGCACCTGGACGGTCAGCGAGGTCGCGCCGGAGCGGGCGAAGTAGAGCAGGACGGCCAGCGCGGCGGCGAACACCAGGGTCCGGCGGATCGATCCGGCCGGGTCGAGCGTGGCTGTCATGTCGGGACCTCGCTTTCCCGTTACCGACGACGGTCCCACCGCGGTGCGCCGCCGGGGACCGCTTTGCGCCAAGCGCCCTGTCCGGAACGCGACCGACGGGGGTTCATCCCGCCGGGGTGAACCGTTTCCGAGTGCGGCCGGAGAGCCTGAGGGGAGCCGCGATCGGAGGTGCTCGATGCGGGGAGGGTCCGGCCGGGCACTGCTCGCGGCCCTGGCCCTGGCCCTGGCCGGCTCCATCGTCTCGGTCCCGGCTCCGGCGGCGGGCTTCGGCACGATCGACGGCGGGGGACAGCGGCGCGAGCACGAGCGGATAACCCGCGCCGCGGTGGCCTGCCCGGCCGGCACCGGCTCGGACGGCGACTGCTTCGAGCCGCGGTCGGTGGCGCAGCTCGCGGGGCACGGCAACAGGTTCGGCGCCGTCGGTGCCCCCGACCGCACGGAGGTGTCCGTGCCCGCCGCGCACTGCGACGACGCCGACTTCCTCGCCGGCGACTACCCGCGCACCCGCGATCAGGCCACGGCCGTGCTCCGCGCCTGCGTCGACCACCTGCGCCGCCGCTTCCGGGAGGCGGTCGGCGCCGCGGCGGGGCTGCTCGACGGCGAGGGCCGGCTGGCGCCCGCCGCCGTGGACCTCGGCACCGACTGCGTGCTCGACTCGGCGGCCGAGCAGCGGGCGAAGTGCCGGTCGCTGGAGAGCTTCGGCCGGGCCCTGCACGGCGCCCAGGACTTCTACGCGCACAGCAACTGGGCCGACACGGCGGACCCGGCCCGCCCGACCGGCCCGGACAACCCGCCGGGCCTGAACCTGCCGGCGCCGAGCCCGCTCCTCGACCTGCGCGGCGGCGGCGCCCGGGCGGTGCCGCGCGACCTGACGACCGGGTGTTTCGGGGTGTGCGAACGGCGGGTCACCCACGCCACGCTCAACAAGGACAACGGGCTGGTCGATCCCGGCAGCGGCGCCGCGACGGATCCGACGACGCCCCGGGGGCGGGTGGGTGACAACTTCGCCAAGGCCGTGACCGGCGCCGTCGTCGAGACCCGGCACCAGTGGCAGGAGCTCCAGGTCGCGCTGGCCGACGAGTACGGCGCGGAGAAGGCGGCGCTGATGGCGTGCGCACTCACCCACGACGATCCCGCCGGGGGCTGCCGCGATCCGGAACCGGTGGTGCGCGATCCGCTGGCGCGCGGTACCGGCCGTGCCGGCCCGGTGGCCGCCCTGGCCGTGCCGGGCGCGCTCCTCGGCGTCGTGCTCCTGCTGCTGCTCCTGCGCCGCCGGAGGCATCGACGGGGCTGACGCCCCGGCCCGCTTTCATCCGTTCCGGATGACGGCCGGGGTGTGCGCTGCGTGTTCTGCTGTCTACGGGCTGAGGAAGCTTCGCACCACGGCCCTGGCCAGCCGCAGCACCGCGATGAGTGCCATCGGGCCCATACGAGTCAAAGGGGTTTCACGTGAGTTTCGGCGAGTTTCTCTGGAGCCTACTGATCTTCTACTTCATCTTCTTCTACTTCCTGATCCTGTTCCGGATCCTGACGGATCTGTTCGGCGACCGCGACACCAGCGGCTGGATCAAGACCGTGTGGATCCTCGCCCTGCTCTTCCTGCCGTTCCTCACGATGATCGTGTACCTGATCGCCCGGGGTAAGAGCATGGCCGAGCGCACGATCGCCCGGCACGAGGCCCGGGCCGCGGACGAGCAGGCGTACATCCGCCGCGTCGCCGGGGCCAACGGCAGTGTCGGCGATCCGGCGGCACAGATCGCCAAGGGCCAGGAGCTGCTCCAGTCCGGCGCGATCACCCAGCAGGAGTTCGACTCCCTCAAGGCCAAGGCGCTCGCCTGACGGTTGCCAGGGCCTGATCCGCACAGTCGTGGGGCCCCCCCCCGGGGGGGCCCCCCCCCCCGGGGGGGGGGGGGGGGGCGCCGGCCCCCGCCACCCCCCCGCCCGCCCCCGGGGCCCGGGTGGGGGGCCAACCCGCCCGGGGGTAG
>NZ_JBITLR010000011.1:0-167449 GCF_044465445.1 Actinoplanes sp. NPDC049668 | reverse complement strand
CCAACACCCCCCCGTTGTCCCACCCCCTCCCGGCCTGGGCGCCGCCGTCTGGGTGGCCTGGGCTTTCCCCCCCCCCCCCCCCCCCGGGGGGGGGCCCCCCCCCCGGGGGCCCCCCCACGACTGTGCGGGCCCTATTCGGTACGCAGCGCCGCGGCGGTGCTGGTGCGCGCCGCCCAGCCGGCCGGCAGGAGTGCGCCGAGCACGGCGATGACCAGCCCGCCGAGGGCGAACAGCACCAGCTCGGCCGGGCGGTAGACGTCGATGACCGCGGCGGGCAGGTTGAAGCCCGCGATGCGGCCCATGTCGCCGAGGACCACGCGCTGCAGCAGCACCCCGATCGGCATGCCGACGGCGCCGCCGGCCAGCCCGGTGACGACCACCGAGGCGATGACCATGGCGACGGTCTGCCGCGGCGACATGCCGAGGGCCTTGTGCACGCCGAGGTCGTGCACCCGCTCGCGGGTCTCCAGCACGACCATGTTGAGCACGCCGAGGGCCGCGACGGTCACCAGCAGCAGGGTGAGCAGGGTGGTCAGCGAGTTGATGATGATCAGGAGCTCGTCGGCGTCGTTCTCGACGACCGTCGCCTGCGCGCCGAGCGGCTGCAGGGCCGCGCTGAGCGCCTCGGCGTAGGCGACCGGGTCGGTGCCGGGCCGCAGGACGACGTTGTACTCCTGCGCCCGCAGCTCCGGCTCGGCGGCGGCGAGGGTCTCCGCGGCGGTGAGCAGCTGCAGGCCGTCGTTCTCGGTGTTGAAGACCTCCCCGACGATCCGGACGGTGAGCTGCTCGCCGTGGTCGGTGAGCACGACGGTGTCCCCGATCTCGGTGCCGGTCGCGGTCAGGAACGGCGTCGCCACGACGACCTCGCCGGGCCCGCCGAACCAGGTGCCGTCGACCATCTGGTAGCCGTACGAGGACTTGTCGCCGGTGAAGGCGAGGGCCTCGACGCTGCCGGTGAGCCCGGCCGCGGTCACCTCGGTCTGCGCGAAGCCGCTGTAGCCGGCGGTGCCGTCCTGGGCGGTGATCGCCGCGAGGACCTGCGCCGGGTCGATCTCCGGCGGCGGCCCGGGCTCCGTGACCGGCCCGGGTTCCGTGCCCGGCCCGGCGCCGGGCGGCGGCGCGCTGATGTGGTGGCTGGGGTGGATCACGACGTCGCCGTGGTTCTCGGTGGCCTGAACCCGGTTCAGGGAGGCGCCCAGCCCGACGGAGAACGTCACCGCGGCGGCGCCGAACGCGATCGCCGCGACGATCGTGGCCGAGCGCACCGGCCGGGCGAACGGGTGCGCCAGCCCGAGGGTCATCGGCCGGGGCAGCGGGATCCGCGCCGACAGCCGGGCTGCGGCCTGGCCCCGGCCGGGCGTCGGGGTGCGCCCGACGGCGAGCGCGTCGACGGTGCGCAGCCGGCCGGCCCGGGACGCCGCGGCCCAGGCGGTCGCGCAGACCAGGGCGAGCGCGCCGGCGAGCACCGCGAGGTCGACCCACGGCGCGACGCCCGAGTCGGAGGTGCCGTAGATCCGGTTCGTCTCGGCGAGCAGCGGGACGGTGAGCGCGTTGCCGGCCACGACGCCGAGCGCGGCGCCGACCGCCGCGGGCACCAGCGCCTGGGCCAGGTACGCCCGCACGACCTGGTTCGGGGTGAATCCGAGCGCCTTGAGGATGCCGATCCGGCGGGTGCCGGTGCCGACCGCGCCGGCGATGACGTTGCCGACGATGAGCACGGCCATCACCACGCCGAGCACCCCGAACGCGACCAGGAACGGCACGAGCAGCGCGGTGTTGTTGGCGCTCTCCGCCCGGGTGGTGAGCCAGGACCGCGCCGCGGTCAGCGCGCCGGCGGGCAGGGCCGCCTGCACCGCGGCGCGGCCCGCCTCGACCCGCGCGGCGCTGTCGGCCGAGTCGAGGCGGTAGAGCATCTGGTTGCCGCCGGGCGCGCCGGACCCGGTCAGCGCCGCGATCTGCGCCGGCACCACCCAGCCGTCGGCGGTCACGCTGACCGACCGGGCGATGCCGACGATGGTCAGGGCCGGGGTGCCGGGCAGGTCCGGCATCCGCCATTGCCGGCCGAGCAGCCGCATGCCCCCGACGGGCCGGTCGCCGCCGGCGAGCACGAGCTCGCCGGGCGCGGTCGCCCACCGCCCCTCGAGCAGGGTGACGGCGTCGACGGCGCCGCCGGGCTCGGCCCGCCCGACCAGCGTGGCCGGCGGGAACGGCCGGTCGTGGTTGTCGACCGGGTTGACCACCGCGGTCGGGAACGGGCCGGCCGCGGCGGCGACCCCGGCGACGTGCGCGGAGGCCGCGAGCTGCGCGGCGGTGGCCGCGCCGGCGTCGAACTGCGCGGTCAGGTGCGCGCCGCGCTGCTGGGCGAAGGCCCGGTCGAACGGCGCGTTGGAGGCCACCAGCAGCGACCCGCCGAGCACGGCCGAGGCAACCGCGATCATCACGACCAGGCCGATCACGACCGTCTGCACCCGGCGGCGGCCGACTCCGGAGCGGACGACCCGGCCCAGGGCGCTCATCGCCGGGTCGCCACAGTGGTGTCGGCGGCGATCCGGCCGTCGACGAGCTGGACGGTGCGGGTCGCGCACGATTCGGCCAGGGCCAGGTCGTGGGTGACCAGGACGATGGTCTGGCCGTCGGCGTGCAGCTCGTTGAGGAGCTGCCGGACGTCGTCGCCCGCGGCGGTGTCCAGGGCCCCGGTCGGCTCGTCGGCCAGCAGCAGCGCCGGCCGGTTCATCAGCGCCCGGGCCACCGCGACCCGCTGCCGCTCGCCGCCGGAGAGCCGGCCCGGGTACGCGGCGGAGTGCCGTTCCACGCCGAGCGTGCCGAGCAGCTCGGCCGCGCGGCGCTGCGCGGCGGCGCGCGTCATCCCGGACAGCTGCGCCGGCAGCATGACGTTGTCGGCGACGGTCAGGTCGTCGAGCAGGTTGAAGAACTGGAACACCATGCCGATCCGGGCCCGCCGGTACCGGGCCGAGCCCGCCTCGCCGAGACTGTCGACGCGGACCCCGTCGACCGTGACGCTGCCGGAGGTCGGCCGGTCCAGGCCGGCGATCAGGTTCAGCAGGGTCGACTTGCCGCTGCCGGACGGCCCGAGGATCGCGACCGCCTCGCCGGCCGAGACGCTCAGCGACACGTCCCGCAGGGCCGGCGGCCCCTCGTCGTATTTTCGGGTGACGTCGTGCAGCTCGATCACCGGCATGATGCTCTCCTCACCTCAGTCCGCTTCTGCGGCGATGACGCTAGGTCCGGCGCCGGTCCGGACGCGTCGGCCGCCGGGGGCATCTTCGGTACCGCGCGGTGATGAGCGGGACCGGCGTCATCCCCGAGAGGTAGTCGAGCGGGGTAGCCGGGGCGATCGCGGGAGCGATGCCGCCGGCCGGGTGCGGCGGCGACAATGGGCCGGTGATGAAGATGGCGCTCGGCGGGCGGCTGCGGGCCGGTGTCCGGCTGCTGCTGCAGCCGTCCGGCACGCTGCCGCGACGGTCGTGGCGCGGCTGGGCGTTCGACGCGATCCTGGCGCTCTCCCTCGCGCTGGCCGCGATCGCGGCGGGCGGCGGCGACGTGCCCGACCAACGCCCGGCGCCCGAGATCGTCTACGACCCGGCTCACCCGCCGCCGATGCCGCCCCTTCCGCCCGTGCCGGGGCGGGAGCTGTTCCTGCCGATCGAGGAGCAGCAGAGCGGCTGGTGGCTGGTCATGCTCCTGGTGGTGGCGCCGCTGGTGTTCCGCCGCCGGTATCCGCTCGCGATGCTCTGGGCCGTGATGATCATGGCGCCCCTGGTGGCCGACTACCACGCGGCGCTGCGGCTCTCCTTCTACGCCTGCGTCGTCGCCGCGTTCACGGCGGCGGTGCACAGCCCGTACCGGGTGCCGGCGCTGGCGAGCCTGCCGGTGGCGGCGCTGCTGTACAGCGGGCTGCAGGAGGAGGCGGTGCCGACCGTCTCGGACGACGCCGTCCCGTTCCTGATCCTGCTGCCGATCCTGATGGCGGCCGACGGGCTGCGCCGGTGGAAGCGCCACGCCGACGAGGGCCGGGAACGGCTCTCCGCGCTGGAACGCGAACAGGTCGCGGCGCTGCGCCGCGCCACCGAGCACGAACGCGCCCGGATCGCCCGCGAGCTGCACGACGTGGTGACGCACAACGTCAGCGTGATGGTCATCCAGGCCGGCGCCGCGCGCAAGGTCATGGACGCCGCACCCGAGCAGGCCCGCGAGGCGCTGCTCGCGGTCGAGGCCGGCGGGCGGGCGGCGATGGCCGAGCTGCGCCACGTCATGGGCCTGCTCACGATGGACAGCGACGGCCCGGACCCGGCCGGCGCGGCCGGGCTCGCGCCCCAGCCGGGCCTGGACCGGCTGGACGAGCTGGTCGAACGGGTGCGCGACAGCGGCCTGCCGGTCGAGCTGACCCTGTCGGGCCCGCCGCGCCCGGTGCCGTCCGGCGTCGAGCTGGCCGCCTACCGGGTGGTGCAGGAGGCGCTGACCAACACCGTCAAGCACGCCGCGGGCGCGACCGCGACGGTGGACGTCGAGTACGGCGCCGACCGGCTGCGGGTGCGGGTCACCGACACCGGCGGCGCGCCGCGCACGCCGGTCGACGCCGGCGCCGGGCGCGGCCTGATCGGCCTGCGGGAGCGGCTGGCCGTTTACGGTGGAACCCTGCAGGCCGGGCGACGTCCCAGCGGCGGCTACCGGGTCGACGCGCAGATACCGCTGGAGGCTCCGTGACCGTACCGCTGCGCGTCGTCCTCGCCGACGACCAGGCGCTGGTCCGCGCCGGCTTCCGGATGATCCTGACCGCCGACGGCATCGACGTCGTCGGCGAGGCGGCCAACGGCGCCGAGGCCGTCGAGGTGGTCCGGCGCGCCCGGCCCGACGTGGTGCTGATGGACATCCGGATGCCGGAGCTGGACGGGCTGGAGGCGACCCGGCGCATCCTCGGCGAGGCCGGCGCCGGGCCGCGGGTGATCATGCTGACGACGTTCGACCTCGACGAGTACGTCTACGCGGCGCTGACCGCCGGGGCCAGCGGCTTCCTGCTCAAGGACGTCACGCCCGAGCACCTGGTCGCCGCGGTCCGGCTGGTCCGCTCCGGCGACGCGCTGCTGGCGCCGGCCATCACCCGCCGGCTCGTCGAGCGGTTCGCGCGCCGAGACAGCGCGCCGCCGGCGGCGCACCGCGACCTGGCCGCGCTCACCCCGCGCGAGCTCGAGGTGCTGTGCCTGCTGGCGCAGGGCCTGAGCAACGCCGAGCTCGCCGGGCGGCTGCACCTGTCCGAGGCGACGGTCAAGACCCACGTCGCCCGCATCCTCGCCAAGCTCGGGCTCCGCGACCGGGTGCAGGCCGTCGTCGTCGCGTACCGGAGCGGACTGGTCAGCCCGGCCGCGCCGGGGTGACGGGCCGGCGACAATCCCGATTCGCCTGCCGAGCCGACGGTTATGCCCGATCATGGGCATCACGGGCGGTACTGGACGCCCCTGGTCGTGACGCCTTACGCCACAGGAGCCGTTGATGAGGAAAGTCAGCCATGCCCCGACGCCGGACGTGGACCTGTCGGTCTACGTGCTCGCTGCCGTCGACGAGCATCTGGCCACTTTCGCGCGGATCCGGGAGATGCTGCGCGCCGGCTGCACCATCGACGCGGGTGAGCGCCGGGCGCTCGCCGTCGACAGCGCCGCCGTCGCCGCCCGGTACGCGGCGACGATGAGCAAGGCGCTCGACCTGGCCGCGGACCGGTACGCCGAGGCCGCGGCCGGTCAGCTCCGGCGGATGGAGTCCGCCGGCGCGGCGTGACCGGGCGCCCGCGCCCAATCTCCACGATGGAATGCGCCGATGCCGTCACATTTCAATGGTTGGGAAATGATCTGTCCACGATGGTCGCCACGGCCCGCCGGGGACCTTTTTCGCCCATCGAGTGACGACGACGGTCCGACCTTTCCTGAGGCTTCGTTCGGGTGCTGTGAAAAGCCTGTACCAACGGTGGATACGGGCATGGCCCGATCGCCCGCGAAATCATGAATTCTGGGTTGCTGATCACTCTTAGTTGATCATCCAGGCGATGAAGATGATCTCCACGCGCTCGCCGGAGCGCGGTCCGCTGCGCCGAGTCATACCTGCGGAGCGTGTCTGGTTTATTACGCCTGCATTAAGATCACTTAAGGAAAAACCCATGTCAGGGCGCCTTAACAAGTAAGTGCCTAATGTAGACGGCCGTAAAAACAGCGTCGGGATATCGACGGTCCTAGCACTCCAACATGGACTGGTCAACGGCTGGATCGGGTCAGTCTCGGGACATCGAATGTGCTCGCGATGGTTGCTACCGTCCATCGTGGCTTCACCACGGGCCACCTTCGGGGATCCCACTGTGTCCAAATTCAACATCGACACGCACAGTGGCGATCCTTCCCCGCTCTGGAGGTCTTGGATGGTCCCCAATCTTCCCGCGCGCCGTCGTGGATCGACGCGCCTGACCCTCATCGCGACCGGTGTCGTGATGGTTCTGCTCGGCACCGCAAACCCGACCGTCGCACAGGCGGCCGGCCCGCTCTCGCGTCCCGGCGCGCAGCCCCCGAACGTACCCGGGCTGGCGCAGGTCGCGCGCCCCACCGAGAAGCGCCCCGGCCCGCTGCCGAAGCGCACCGGCAGCGTCAAGGTCGTCAAGCCGGCGAAGCCGGTCGGCCGCGCGCCGGCCTCCGCCTCGGCGTCCCTCGCCGGGCTCAACGACCAGGTCGCGCTGCGCGCGCTGGTCATCGGCACCGACACCAACGACTTCGGCGTCGCCACCTGGAAGGCCACACTGGATCGGGTCGGCGTGGCGTACGACGTGCTCTACAGCGCGACCACGCCCGTCACCACGAGCACGTTCGTGCGCCCCGACGGCGTCGGCCGCTACAACGCGGTCCTGCTCACCAACAGCATGCTGGTGTACGAGTCCGGCGGCAGCTACCTCGTCGGCCTCGACCCGGCCGAATGGAACATCGTCTGGGCCTACGAGCGTAACTTCGGCGTCCGCCAGGCCGCCCTCTACACCAGTTACGGCACCTGGCCCGAGAACTACTGCCTCACCTCGGCCGGCGAGACCGGCGTCGGCAGCACCCCGATCAACCTGTCGCTCACCCCGACCGGCGCGGGCGTCTTCGACTACCTGAAGAGCACCGCCCAGATCCCGCTGGTGCAGTCGTACGTCTACCGCACCGCGATCACCCCGGGCTGTGGCGCCGAGGCGACCCTGACCGAGGGCGGCAACGTGCTCGGCGTGCGCACGACCTCCACCGACGGCCGCGAGCGGATCGCGCTGACGTTCACCTCGAACCAGTACCTGCTGCACTCCGACCTGCTGGTGTACGGCCTGGTCAGGTGGGCGACCAAGGGCATGTTCACCGGCGAGCAGCGGCACCACCTGAACGTCGACATCGACGACTGGTTCAACACCTCGGACCACTACTACCCGGACGGCCACGTCGAGTACTCGCCCGGCTGGCAGGTCAGCGGCCACGACGCGGTCAATCTCGACAACCAGCAGGTCGCGCTGCGCGCGGCGCACCCGCAGGCCGCCGGCTTCAAGTTCAACCTGGCGTTCAACGGCGCCGACATCGACCCGTTCGCGGGCAGCGCCTGCAGCCCGAACGGCGGCCCGACGGAGCTGACCGCGACCACCAAGTGCCTCAAGGCGAACTTCCGGTGGGTCAACCACACGCTGAACCACCCCGAGCTCAACAGCACCGACTACGCCACCTCCTACGCCGAGATCAACGGCAACCGGACCGCGGGCACCTCGATCGGCCTGAGTACCCCCGACAACGTGCTGAAGACCCCGGAGTACTCCGGCCTCGGCGTCTACAACCCGAACCCGGACGACGACACCAGTCCTCCGGTCGACCACGGCCTCGAGGGCTCCAACCCGCAGCTGCTGCAGGCCGCCAAGGACCTGGGCGTGCAGTACCTGCACGGCAACATGTCCTTCGCCAGCCACGTGCCGGCACACCTCAACGCCGCCAAGGTGCACCCGCTGGAGTCGAGCATCTCGGTGGTGCCGGACTGGCCGACCAACATCGCCTACTTCTGCACCACGCCGCAGGAGGAGACCACCTTCTACAACTCCTTCTACGGGCCGAACGGCCGGTTCCCGTACTGGCCGGCGAACCTGACCTACGAGCAGATCATCGACTACGAGGCCGGGGTCGCGCTCCAGCACGTGTCCTCGGGCTCGATCTACTCGCACACCTTCCACATCGCCAACACGCGTGACTACGGCTCCGGCCGGACGCTGTTGACGGACTGGATCGACTCCGTGATGACCAAGTACGAGGGCTACTACTCCGTGCCGCTGGTCAACCTGGACTGGCCGACCCTCGCGGCGTACACGAAGGTCCGGACCGCGCACTTCGCGCAGCTCGGCGCCGGCGTCGACCCCGTGTACGACCGGTCGACCGGCACCGTGACGGTCACCTCCCCGGCCGCCGGCACCGTCCAGATCAGCGGCGTGCAGGGCACCGGATCCAGCACCTACGGCACCGACGTCACGACCCCGCTCGTCCTGGCGGCGAACACCGCCGTGGCGGTCACCGCAGTCCCGCGCCTGTGACAAGTACAACCCGGTAAAGGGGGCCCGGTGAAGATCACGCTGGTGTCGGAGGGCACCTACCCGTACGCGATGGGTGGTGTCAGCGTCTGGTGCGAGCAGCTCATCAAGGGCATGCCCGACTACCGTTGGGACGTCGTCGCGCTCACCGTCGACGGCGCCGAGCGGTCGGTCTTCCCGGCCCCCACCAACCTCGACCGGGTCCATTCGATCCCGCTCTGGGGTGCGCGGCCGCCCGGCCGCGCACTCCGGCGCGGGCCGGGCCACCGGCCCGGGGCCTCGTTCAACGAGTCGTACGAGGTCTTCGTCCGGGCCCTCGTGACACCCATGGAGGCGACCCGCTCCGAACAGAGTGCGGTCAGCCGCAGCATGTTCCTGCTCGCCCTGCGCGGCATGTACGAGTACGCCAGCGACGGCGGCGACCTGAGCGCGGCGCTGCTGTCCAACCGGGCGCTCACCATGATGCTCGACGCGTGGCGGGACCTGCGCGTCGACGAGATGGGGCCGGCACCGACGGTCGCCGACGCGGTCGAGGCGGCCTGGCTCATCGAGCACATGCTGCGGCCGCTGAGCGCCGCGCCGGTCAAGGCCGACATCGTGCACGCCTCGATGAACGGGCTCTCCACGCTCGTCGGCATGACCTCGAAGTGGCAGCACGGCACCCCGCTGGTCATGTCCGAGCACGGCATCTATCTGCGCGAGCGCTACATCGCCAACCTGCACGACGACGCGTCGCACCCGGTCCGGGTGCTGGTGCTCAGCTTCTTCCGGTCGCTGGCCGGCGCCGCGTACCTGATCACCGACGTGCTCGCGCCGCACTCGATGTACAACCGGCGCTGGCAGCTGCACAACGGCGCCGACCCGGACCGCATGTGGACCATGTACAACGGCGTCGAGCCGAAGGAGTTCCCGGCCGCCACCTCCGAGCCGCCGCTGCCGACCATCTCCTACATGGGCCGGGTCGACCCGCTCAAGGACCTGCACACCCTGATCCGCGCGTTCGCCCTGGTCCGGGCCGAGATCCCGGAGGCGCGGCTGCGCATCTTCGGCGGCACGCCGGCGGTCAACCGGATCTACCACGAGAGCTGCGAGCGGCTGATCGAGGAGCTCGGCCTGACCGGCGCCGCCATCCTGGAGGGGCGGATCGGCAACGCCGTCGACGCGTACCACGCGGGCAGCATCGTCGCGCTGACCAGCATCTCCGAGGGCTTCCCGTACACGGTCGTCGAGGCGATGGCCTGCGGGCGCCCGACCGTCTGCACCAACGTCGGCGGGGTGGCCGAGGCCGTCGGCGACACCGGCATCGTCGTGCCGCCCCGCGACTACGTCGCGGTGGCCGAGGCGTGCGTCAAGCTGCTGCGCGACAACGAGCTGCGGCACCGCCTGGGCGTCATGGCCCGGGCCCGGGTGCTCGAGCACTTCACCCTGCGGCGCTCGCTGAAGATGTACCGCAACGTCTACGAGTCGCTGGCCACGCCGATCCGGCCGGCCGCCCCGGCCCGGCACCTGCCCGGCCGGGCGCAGGGCCGGTTCACCGTACCCGGACAGCGCGTCGCCGAGGCGCCGCAGCTGCAGCTGGACGGTGAGCTCAGGTGAGCCTGGACAGCGGTCTCGAGAGCGGCCACGACCTGGACGGCGACCTGGTCGAGGCGCCCGCGGCGGCCACCGCGACGGCGCCCGGGCCGGGCGAGCACACCGTCCTGCTGCCCCGGATCTCCACCGACCCGCTCGACGACCTGGTGGAGCGGGTGCGCCCGATGCTCGGCCAGGCGGTCGACTCCCTGCACGTGGCCGCCGCCCTCGAGGCCGACGGCCTCACCGACCGGGGCGCCCGCGTCGAGTACGGCTACCACGACGTCTTCGCCCTGTCCACCGAGGTGTTCCGCCGCCTCGGCCCGCGCCTGCCGCGGCAGCGCGAGGCGCCGTCGCGCGCCGGTTCTTGGCGCGAGAGCCTGCGGCTGATCGGCCACGGCCCGCTGTACGTGCTGCCCTGCACCGCGTTCCCGGCCGTGCTGGCGATCGTCGGGCGGCGCTCGCTGGTGCTCGGCCTGGTGTTCGCGGGCATCCTCGGCTGGGTGTACGCCGGCGTCGCCTCGCACGCGGCGTACCGGATGCTGGGTCTCGGCCGGCCGCGCGCCGCCGGCCGGATCCTGATCGTCGCGGCCGTGACGGTCCCGGTCGTCGGCGCGGTCACCGGCGCCGGCCTGGTCTGGCTCACCGGCGGCGGGGTCGCGCTGGTCGCGATGATCACCTGCCAGGTCGCGTACCAGCTCACCAGCACGGTCATGGTCTTCTACCGCCGCGAGCTGTGGCTGGCGCTGATCATGACGCCGGCCTTCCTGATCGGCGCGGCCTACCTGATCCTCGGCGCGTGGCTGCGGCCCTGGTCGGCGGCGATGGCGGCCGGCTGCGTGGTGGCCGGGTTCGTGCTCGCGGTGGTGATCGCCGTCGGCCGCGCCCGCGCCGCGGACACGGTCGAGCCCGGGCTGCGCGACGCGCTGCGCCCGGAGGTGCCGGTGCTGTGGGCCGTCGGCGCGTACGGGCTGTGCTCGGCGGTGCTGCTGCTGCACGCCGAGGCGCCCTACCTGCTCGGCCGGCTCGACGTGGCGATCGCCGCCGCGCCGCTGCTGCTGACGATGGGCTTCATCGAGTGGCGGGCCGAACGGTTCCGGCCGCAGGCGGTCGCGCTGATGCGCCGGGTCGAGCGGCCCCGGGAGTTCGTCCGCGGCGTCTGGCGGCTGCTGGCCCGCGAGACGGCGATCTGCCTGCTCGCCACCGCGGTACCGGCGGCGGCGATGCTGGCCGGGCTGTACTACCTGGACCTGCTCTCGGCCGCGGGCGTCGTGATGACCGCCGCGCACGTCGCGCTCGGCGGCGCCTACCTGCTCGCCTTCCAGCTCGCCGGCCGCGAACGGTTCGGCTGGCTCTGCGCCTCGATGCTGGCCGCGATCGTCCTGCACGTCGTCGCCGGCGGCGTGCTCGGCGTCGCGCCGCTGCTCGGCCAGTCCGGGTCCGCGCTGGTGGACACCTCGCTCTACCTGGCCAGCGTGCTGCTGGTCCAGGCGCTTTTCGTGCTCGGCCTGGTCCCGATTCTCGGCCAGGCCGTGCGCTACCGGTAGTTGACGAACTTGGGGGAGGCAGGTCAGCGATGCACGCAGTGATCCTTGCCGGCGGCAAAGGCGTCCGGCTGCGGCCGTACACGACGGCGTTGCCCAAGCCGCTGATGCCGATCGGGGACAACCATTCGATCCTGCAGATCGTGCTTGATCAGCTCGCGTCGTTCGGCTTCACGTCCGTGACACTGGCGATCAACCATCTCGGGCCGCTGATCCGTGCGTTCGTCGGCGACGGCGCCCGCTGGGGGCTGCGCATCGACTACGTCGAGGAGAACGTTCCACTCTCGACCATCGGGCCGCTGTTCGGGCTCAAGAACACCCTGCCCGACGAGTTCCTGGTGATGAACGGCGACATCCTGACCGACCTCAACTACGCCGACCTGCTCGCCGCGCACACCCTCGGCGGCGCCGCGCTGACGGTGGCCACCGCCGCGCAGGAGCACCGCATCGACTTCGGCGTGCTCGACGTCGAGGACGGCCGCATCGTCGGCTTCCGCGAGAAGCCCGTGCTGAGCTACCCGGTCAGCATGGGCGTGTACGGCATGTCCCGTAAGGCGCTCGCGCCGTACCCGCCGGGCCTGCCGTTCGGCTTCGACCAGCTGGTGCTGGACCTGCTCGACCGCGGCGACAACCCGGCGACGTACCCGTTCGACGGCTTCTGGCTCGACATCGGCCGGCCCGAGGACTACGACGAGGCCAACCGCACCTGCGCCAGCCTGCTGCCGATCCTGCTGCCCCAGCGCTCCCGGGAGCCGGTATGAGCGAAGCTCCGGGCCGGCGGGTCGTGCTGTTCGGCGCCTCCGGTTTCATCGGGGGGCATGTGCGCGCCGCGCTGGAGGCGGATCACCAGGTCGAGGCGGTGATCTGCCCCGGCCGTGCCGACTACGACCTGATCGGCGGCGAGCACCGCGAACTGGTCCAGCTCATCCGCGAGCACCGGCCGACCGCGATCGTCTGCTGCGTCGGCCGCCTCGGCGGCACCGACTCGGAGCTGATCCGGGGCAACACCCTGGTCGCGACCACGCTGCTGGAGGCGGTGGCCGCGGTCCGGCCCGGCCTGCGGCTGGTCCGGCTCGGCTCCGCGGGGGAGTACGGCATCGTCGCCGACGGGCACGCCGTCGCCGAGGAGGATCCGGCCACGCCGGTCGCCGCGTACGGGGTCAGCCACCTGGCCGGCACCCGCCTGTTCCAGCTCGCCGGCGAGAACGGCCTGGCCGACACCGTGTCGCTGCGGGTGTTCAACCCGATCGGCCCGGGGATGTCGCAGGAGAACATGCTGGGTCGCGCCGCCGACCGGATCCGCTCGGCGCTGGCCACCGGCGCGGACGAGATCACCATGGGCCCGCTCTCGGCGTACCGGGACTTCGTCGACGTCCGCGACCTCGCGGCGATCGTCCCGGCGGTGCTGCGGCAGCCGCGGCTGCGGCACCGGGTCTTCAACGTCGGCAGCGGCCGCGCGGTCCGCTCGCGCGAGGCGGTGCGGCTGCTCGCCGAGACGGCCGGCTACGGCGGCGAGATCCGCGAGCAGGGCACCGGGCCGCGGCGGTCGGCGGCGGTGGACTGGATCGAGGCCGACGTCGGCCGGGCCCGCGCGGAGCTGGGCTGGGCGCCGAGCCGGGACCTGGCCACCTCCGTCAAGGACATCTGGGCGGCGGGTGAGGCCGGATGAGGAACCGGCGGCGGCGCGGGCTGGTCCTCGCGGGCCTGCTCGCGGTGGCGATGTCGGCGGTCGGCGCGGTCCTGGTGATCCGCGCCGGCGACGGCCGCGCGCCGACGGCGTCCGGCACCGCGGCGCCGCCTGCGTCCACGCCGCCGGTGTCCGCGCCGTCCGCCTCCGCCCCGCCGGCCTCGGCGCCGGTGGCCTCCGGCGGCACGCTGCCGCGGCCCTCGGGGTCCGCCGCCCTGCCCGCGCCGGGCCGGATCTCCAGCTGGGCGTACCAGCTGCAGGAGTACCCCGGCGGGCGGCTCGATCAGCTCGCGTCCGGGCCGTACCAGCTCGCGGTGGTCGACCTGGCCCGCGACGCGCACGCCGACTACTTTCGCGCCGACGAGATCCGCAAGGTACGCGCCACCGGCAAGCGGGTGCTCGCGTACTTCGAGATCGGCAGCATCGAGGACTTCCGGCCCGAGTACCCGGCGCTGCGCCGGGACGCGGGCGACCTGATCGCCAACGAGTGGGGCGACTGGCCGGGCGAGCACTTCGTGCGCTACTGGGACGAGCGCTGGTGGGAGCGGGTGATCCGGGGCCGCGTCGACCAGGCGCTCAAGGCCGGCTTCGACGGGGTCTACCTCGACACCCCGCTCGCCTACGAACAGATCGACCTGAGCTACGCGCAGGGCCGCGACCGCGCCGCGCTGGGCGCCGACATGGCCGCGCTCATCGCGCGGATCAGCTCGTACGCCAAGGCCCGCCGCCCGGGTTTCCTCATCGTCCCGCAGAACTCGCCGGAGCTGCGCCGCTTCGGCGGCTACACCAAGGCGATCGACGGCATCGCGATGGAGGAGCTGTTCTTCCTCGCCACCGACGAGCCGTGCACCGAGGACTTCTGCGCGGAGAACCTCGCCGACACCCGGGCCCTGCGCGACGCGGGCAAGTTCGTGCTCAGCGTCGACTACGCCACCCGGCCCGCAGACATCCGCTCGGCCTGCGGGCGGTACCGCACCGAGCGCTTCGCCGGCACGGTCACCGTGCTGGAGCTGGACCGTCTCACCCCGCCCTGCGCCTGAGCGGCGGGACCCGCACCATGTCAACGGAAGGAACAGGCAACATGCCCAAGACGATCGGGGTGGTCGGGCTCGGCTACGTGGGTCTCACGCTCACCGCCGCGCTGGCCACCAGGGACTTCGTCGTTCACGGCTCCGACGTGTCACCCGGCGTTCTGGAGACGCTGTCGCACGGCCGGTCGCACATCTTCGAGCCCGGCGTCGAGGAGGTCTTCGCCGAGCACATCGGCACGCGCATCCACGTCGGCACCGAGCTGCCGCCGGACACCGTCGAGGTGGCCGTGATCAGCGTGTCGACGCCCGTCGACGACAACACCCGGCGGCCCAACCTGGCCAACCTCGCGGCCGCAGCCCGCAGCGTCGCGGCCCGCTGCCGGCCCGGCACGCTCGTCGTGGTCCGCAGCACCGTCCCGGTCGGCACCAGCCGGCAGGTCGTCCTGCCGGAGCTGCGCGCGGCCTGGGGCGACGACGTCAAGCTGGTGATGGCGCCCGAGCGGACCATCCAGGGCCAGGCGCTGCGCGAGCTGGTCGAGCTGCCGCAGGTGATCGGCGGGCTGGACGAGGCCAGCCTGCGCGCCGGGGTCGAGTTCTTCTCCGGGCTGGCGCGGACCATCGTGGAGGTCTCCGACCTGGAGACCGCCGAGCTGGTCAAGCTCTCCAACAACTGCCACACCGACCTGATCTACTCGTTCGGCAACGAGATCGCGCTGATCGCCGAGCGGCACGGCCTGGACCCGCTCGAGGTGATCCGGGCGGCGAACGCCGACTACCCGCGGCCCGATCTGTCCAAGCCCGGCTACGTCGGCGGAGGGTGCCTCTCCAAGGACCCGTACATCATGATCGACAGTGCGCACGGGCGGGAGCCGTTCCTGGTCGGCCGGGCCCGCGAGCTCAACGAGTTCATGCCGGTGCACGTCGCCGAGACCGTCGTGCGGATGCTGGCCGAGGCCCGCGGCGAGACCCGGGGCGCGCGGCTGGCGGTGCTCGGCTGGGCGTACAAGGGCTGGCCGCCCACCGACGACATGCGCGGCACCCCGATCGCCAGCATGATGCCGGCCTTCTCCGCGGCGGGCATCACCGTCGTCGGGCACGACCCGATGGTCACCGACGACGTCATCCGCCAGTACGGCGGCGACCCGGTCAGCCTGGACAAGGCCTTCTCCGACGCGGACGCGGTGCTGATCATCAACGACCACCCGGACTACCGGGCGATCAGCATTCCGGAGATCCTCGGCGAGTCCCGGCCGGCCTTCATCTACGACTCGTGGCGGGTGCTCGACGGCGGCGCGGTCACCGCGGCCGGGATCCGCTACGCGGGCCTGGGCTACCTGCCCCGTTTCGTTGCGCAGGCGTCGGCATGAGGGCGCTGCTGCTCGGCGGCGCCGGGTTCATCGGCCTGCACCTGGCCCGCCGGCTGGTCGCCGAGGGCCACGACGTCACCATCGTGGACGACTTCTCCCGCGGCCGCGACGACCGCGACCTGTCCGCCCTGCGCGCGGACCCCGCCGTACAGGTGGTCTCCGGCGACCTGACCGATCCGGCGACCTTCGCCGCGCTGCCGCACGGCTGGGACCAGATCTACCTGCTGGCGGCGGTCGTCGGCGTGCGCAACGTCGAGGCCGACCCGGCCCGGGTGGTGCGGGTCAACACCCTCGCGGCGATGCACCTGCTGGACTGGGTGGCGCCCGGCGAGCGGGTCTTCTTCGCCTCGACCAGCGAGGTGTACGCGGGCGGCGTCGAGGCCGGCATCGTCGCCGTGCCGACGGGCGAGGACATCCCGGTGATGATCTCCGACATCACCGCGCCGCGCTTCGCCTACGCCGTCAGCAAGCTGCTCGGCGAGGCCGCGTTCCTGCACACCGCCCGCGCGAAGGGCTTCGACGCGGTGGTCGGCCGCTTCCACAACGTGTACGGCCCGAGGATGGGCGCCGACCACGTCATCCCGGAGATGTCCCTGCGGGCGCTGCGCGGCGACGAGGTGTTCAGCGTCCCGGGCGCGGACCAGTTCCGGGCGTTCTGCCACGTCGACGACGCGGTCGAGGCGATGCTGCGGCTGATGGCGGCGCCGGGTGCCGCCGGGCAGATCGTGCACATCGGCAACGACCGGGAGGAGACCAACATCGGTGACCTCGCCAAGCTGGTGTTGCGGCTGGCCGAGGCGAGCCCGGTCGTCGAGCCCCGGCCCGCGCCGGCGGGCTCGGTGCCGCGCCGCTGCCCGGACCTGTCCCGGCTGCGGGAGCTGACCGGCTACGAACCGGCCGTGCCGCTCGAGGAGGGCGTCGCGACCACGTATGCCTGGTACCGCGAGAACGGATGGCCGTCATGACCCGGCCGCCGATCTGCTTCTACTACGGCGACGGCCACCTGGAGGAGCTGTCCAGGTACCCGCGGGTGGTGCTTCAGCCGGACTTCTACCGCCCGGAGGACCTGGCCCTGCTGGCCGACAAGGGCGTGCAGACCCTCGGCTACCTGACGCTCTCGGAGGACCAGGGTCCGCCCGCGCCGTGGCAGCGCAAGGAGCGCAACCCGGACTGGGGCGGCGCGTTCGTCGAGGTGGGCCACCCGCTGTGGGTGGAGCACGTGGTCGGCCAGGCCAAGGACGCGATGGCGGCCGGGTTCGCCGGGCTGTTCATGGACACCCTCAACGTCGAGCTGACCTGGCCGGAGGACATCCCGCACCTGCTGACGCTGGTCGCGGCGATCCGCACCGAGGCCAAGCCGGGCTATCTGCTGGCGAACCGGGGCTTCGGCATGCTGCCCCAACTGGCCGAGCTGGTCGACGGCGTGGTGTTCGAGTCGTTCTCGGCACGCTGGACGGACGACGGCTACGCGCCGTGGCCGGCCGACGTGCTGGAGTTCCACGCGCAGATCGCGGAGCAGCTCCTCCAGCTCGAGCTGGACCTGTACGCGCTGGATTACGCGGACACGCCGGGGCTGACGGACTTCGCGATGCGCCGGGCGCGGCAGTTCGGCATGCAGTGCGTGGTGAGCGACCGGGCCCTGTCCCGGGTGTGAACGGGAGGGCCCGGCTCCGGCCGGGCCCGCCCGTTGTCCGGAATTGATTGATCGAGCTGTCGGTCAATCGCCGCCGCCGATACCAAGTGAGGGCAGGTGATCACACAGGTACGAAGGGACGCTGATGAAGCGCATGAGATGGGTACAGGCCGGGGTCGCCTTGGCGGCGAGCGCGATCATGGTCGTCGGGGCGGCGGGTTCAGCCTCCGCGAGCGGGCCCGACGTGAGCGTCGACAAGAGCTGGGGCTTCTCGATGTTCTTCACCTACGGTGATCAACTGACCGTCTACGACAGGTCCGCCGACGACCACTCGGTGCACGCCAAGATCCAGCACCTGGCCTGCGCCAACGTCACCTGCGACGGCAGGGTCTGGCGGGACCTGCGCGACGATTGCATCGACACCACCACGACCGGCACCGGCGGCTCCGAGATCAAGACATGCAACTACGACGTCACGGAGAACCTCGACGTGCGCGTGTGTGAGGCCCGCTTCCAGGACGGCGTCATCAACGGCGTCTGGTACTGCAGCGGCCAGACCAAGTCCTGATTCCGGGCAGACTCACGGGCCGCATCGCGATCGGTGCGGCCCGTCCCGTCAGAGGTCGTGCCAGGGCGACCGCGGTGCGGGCACCTGTGGCGGGGCGGCGGCCGCATCGGGCGCCGGCCGGCGCGGCATCACGAGCTCGGGCACCGGGACCTCGTCCCGGTCGGCGTCGGGCCGCCGCGGCTGCGCCCAGGCCGGCTGCGTGCTGTGCGGGCTCCAGCCGAGCTCGCGGACCGGCGGCGCCGCCAGGGCCGCGGGGGTCCGGGCCGCGGGTATCCAGATCGGCGGCGGGCCCCACCAGATCACCCGCTCGCGGCCGCGCCGCGGGACAGCCGGGGCCGGTGCGGCGGTCGCCGGCGCCGGTGCAACCGGCAGTTCGGGCATGGGCTGCGGTGCGGCCTGCGGCTCGTGGGTCGCGCTGGTCGCCGGGGCGGTGGCCAGCAGGACGGCCGCCCCGACGGTGACCACCCCGGCGACCAGGGCCGGGATCTGCCAGCCGGGGCGGATGGCGTCGCCGAGGAAGAGCAGCGCGACGGCGGAGGGCGCGACCACCTCGGCGGTCCAGTGCACCGCCGTCACCGGGCCGACCTGGCCGATGCCCAGCGCGTGCGCGTACATCATCATGCCGGTCACGGCGAACATCAGCAGGGCCGCCAGCAGCGGATCGGTCACGATGTCCATCGGCGCGGCGGGCAGGGCGCGGCCGGTCAGCGCCGCGCCGCCCAGGCACAGCCCGCCGACGGCCGCGCAGAGCCCCGCCGAGCCGATCCGGGTCGCGCCCCAGCCGATCAGCGCCGCGCCGACCGCGGCGGCGCAGAACGCCACCCGCAGCCCGGTGGTCGCCACCACGTCGTGCTGCCCGCCGGCGGACAGGGCCAGCACCGTCAGCGCGGCGAGGGAGGCCACCACGGCGGCGACGTCCCGCCCGCGCATCCGGGACTTCAGGATGAACCGCGCGGCCACCACGGTCACCGCCAGCGAGCCGGCCAGAATCGACTCGACGACGTAGACCGCCAGCTCACGCAGGGCGATGATCGAGCCGATCCAGGCCATCATGTCGAAGCCGATGCCCGCCAGGTAGTACGGGTGGCTCATGGCCTTCATCGTGCTCGTGGTGCGCCGGGCGGCGACGGCCTGCAGGATCGCCGCGGTCGCGTAGCAGAAGGCGCCGAACACGGTGATCGCCAGCGCGATCGAACCCGCGGCGGTCATCTGCCCTCACCGACCGTCGTTACGCTTCGCTGATCGACCGATCACAATCCGATGATAGGTGGGCTCGCGGCCCGCCGCGACCCCGCTCCGGCGGCGGCTCATTCGCCGACCCGCAGCACCGAGATGGTGTCGTCGCCGCCGTTGGTCACGTACGCCAGGCGGCCGTCGGGGGAGACCGCGACCGTTCGCGGGCTGCGGCCGACCTTGACCGTCGCCGTCACCGCGCCGGTGCGTCCGTTCAGCACGGACACCGTGTTGTCGCCCTCGTTGACCACGTACGCGTGCCGGCCGTCGCCGGAGAAGGCGACGCTCTGCGGCTGCTTGCCGACCTTGAACGGTCCCGTGCGCCGCATCGTCTTCGCGTCGATCAGGTCCGCGGTGTTCGCGTCGTAGCCCGCGACCAGCACGGTGCCGCCGTCGGGCGAGACGGCGACGCTGTGCGGCGAGCGGCTCACCGGAACCGACTTGAGCACCCGGTCGGTGCGCATGTCGATGATCGCGACCGCGTTCGACTCGTGGTTGGCGGTGAACGCCCGCCGCTGGCTCGCCGAGAAGGCCACCGCGTGCGGGTTGGGCGGCACGGTCACCTGGCCGTCCGGGCGCTGGTCGGCGGTGGCGTAGATCTCCACCCGGCCCTTGCCGTGAATCGGCACCCAGAGCCGGTCCTCCGGGCAGACGGCCAGGGTGAACGGCTGCACGCCGGTGGCGATGTACCGCACCACCCGGCGCTTGACGGCGTCCACCACGGCCACGCCGCTGCCGGTCATGTCCTTCTCGTACATCGACACGAAGACGAGCTTGCCGTCGCGGGAGGTGGTGACGAACCGGGGCGTGTGGCGCAGGGTCACGGTGGTCATCCGCCGGGTGGCGGCGTCCACGACGGACAGGACCCGGGAGCTCTGGTTCGCCACGTACACGGTCCGGCCGTCCGGGGAGATCGCGACGCCCTCCGGCTCGTTGCCCACCCGGATGGTGGCGACCGCGGTCGGCCGGCTGGTGCTCGCCGCGCGCAGCGCGAGCGGCACCCGCGCCAGGGCGGTCGGCGCGGGTGCGGCCGTGCCCCGGCCGTCGACCGCCCCGGTCAGCGGCGCGGGCACCGCCGTGACCGGGGTGGTGGCGGGCGCGGCCACCGTCGGCAGCTCGCGCCGTTGGCCGTTGGTCAGCGCCATCGCGACGCCCGCGCCGCCGAGCAGGGCGAGGGTGGTCAGCCCCGCGATGACCACCGCGGCGCCGGCGCGCCGGCGCACCGGCGGCGGGGGGAGCACGGTCACCCGCGCCGCGTTCCCGCCGCCGACGCCCGCCTCCGCCTGCAGCTGTGCCTCGAGGGCGGCCTGGAACGCGGGCTCCGACTGCGCGACCTGGCCGGTGACGCGCACCTCGGCCCAGCCGGCCGAGCCGTGCACGGTGATCGAGCCGTCCAGCCAGTCCGAGCGGGGCTGCCACAGGATGCGCAGGTGGCGACCCGTCAGCGCGGCGCGCAGGCCGGGGCCGGCGGCGGTGACGGTCGCGGTGGCGAAGGCGAGCGGCGGGCCCTCGACGATGACGTCGGCGACCAGGTGCGGCGTGCCGGCCGCCACCTCGCCGAAGTCGACGCGGTCGGGGTTGAGGCGGACCGCCGTGCGCCCGAGCACCGTCGCGGCGGCGGCGGCGACGGCGCGGCTGTCGTCCTCGGCGAGGCGCCGCAGCGCGAGCTGGGCGGCGGCCGCCATGGCGAGGTCGGAGCTGGTCACGATCTGGGCCAGTTCCCCCACGCCCAGCAGGCGAGACTCCCGGATCGGACTGTCGATCTCGGTCCGTACATGCCTTGGCAGGAATTCTTCACTCATCGTGGCCCCTCGATCAGCATGCGGTGACGAGGTGGGTCAAGGAAACCCGTTGAGCGAAATTAGCGTTTGCGCATTTGTCGATGAACCGGGCGGTCAGGACCCGGTGACCAGGGTCTCGCCCTCGAAGACGCCCAGCTCCTCGCGGTACAGCTCGATGCCCACGCCGTTGGGGTCGCGGACGTAGAGGCTGTCCTCGACGCCCCGGTCCGGGCCGAGGTACTTGATCCCGGCGGCGTCGAAGCGCTCCTTCGCGGCGGCGAACTGCTCCGCGCTCACCGACAGCGCGATGTGCTGCACCCCACCGATCGTCTCCTGGAAGTCCGGGTGGTCGTGGCCGGGGAAGTCGAAGAAGCCGAGCAGGGTGCGGTTGCCGACGTCGAAGAAGAAGTGGCTCGAGCCGGCGTAGTCGCGGTTCTCCACGAGCTCCACCAGCGGGAATCCGATCACGTCCTGGTAGAAGCGGATGGTGGCCTCCACGTCGCGGCAGATCAGCGCGGCGTGGTGGATGCCCCGCCCGGTGGTCGCCGGCCGGTCGGCCGGCGCGCGCAGGTACGCCTCGCGCAGTGCCGCCCGTCGCTCGCGTACGGCGTCCAGCTCGGCGCCCTCCGGCTGTGGCATGGCGTGCTCCTCTCGGCTCGGTGTCCCCAGCCTCGTGTGCCGCCGCCCCGGGCGTCAATCCGGCGCGCGGTGCGCGCGCTCACGGCGTGATCTCCGGCGGCTCCTGGCGGGTGGATGCGGGCCCCCGGGGCACCGGGGCGCGGCCCTTGGCGGCCGGGGACATGCCCACGGCCCGTACCGGCTCCCCGGCGACCGGCCCGGCCTCGACGGCGGCGGGCGGCGGGCCGGGCCGGCGGCGCCGGGACCGGTACGACACGATCAGGGCGACGGCCAGGAGCGCCACGAAACCGGCGATCGGCCACCATCGGGCGGCGGGCGCTGTCGCCGGCGGGTTCTCGGGAGGATCCGCGGGAGGATCCGCGGGTACGACGGCGCCGCCGGTCAGGCTGAGTCCGCCGGTGTCGATCCGGACCTCCACCTTGGCGGGCCGCTTGCGGGGGGTGTCGAACCGCACCAGATGGCGGCCCCGCAGCGTGGTCTCCACCTGGTCGAGGGCCGGCACCACCACCGGCGTGCCGGCCGGCGCGAAGAACCCGCCCGTGGCCCGGGCGGCGTCGGCCCAGTACGTGCCGTCGCCGGCGGTGCCGACCACGACCAGGATCGTCTCCGCCCGCACCAGCCGGGCGCCGAGGGCCGCCGCGCTCTCCCCGCCCGCGTCGGCGGAGCCGGTGTAGACCACGACGACGCGCGGACCGGTCGCGGCGCCCGGGAACTGCCGCAGCGCCAGCGTCAACGCCGACGAGGTGCTGCGCTTCCCGCCCGCCCGCACCCTGCTCAGCGCCGCGACGACGCCGGCCGGACCGCGCCCGGGCGGGGCGAGCAGGGCCGGCGGCGACGTGTCGGCGATCGCCGAGGCGTGCGCGCCGGGCGGGACCTCGAGGACGAAGCGGGCGGCGGCGCTGAGCCACGCGGGCAGGGCGGCCGCGCCCGCGCCGGACGCGTCGACGACGAGCGCGACCGACAGGCCGTCGGAGATCACCGGCGTCAGCTCGGCCCGCCGCGGCGCTCCGTCGACGGTGACCGTCGCGGTCCTGGCGGCGGGCCCGGCGCTCAGGTCGACGACCAGGCAGGTCCGCTCGGCGCCCGGGAGCACGGCGATGACGGGCAACGGGACCGCCGCGGCGGCCGGGAGCGGGCCGTTGCACAGGACGACGAGCATCGTCAGCAGCAGGGCCGCCGGCACCCGCGCCGCGCGCCGGTCAGGCCGGGGTCGCGAAGACGATGACATTGTCCCGGTAGCTCCTCCGTGATTCGTCGAAGCCGCCGCCGCAGGTCACCAGCCGCAGCGTCGGCTCGAGGGTCGGCCCGTAGACCAGGTCGGTCGGGAAGCGGGACTTCGGCACCCGCGACACCTCGGTGACCCGGAACTCGATGGTGCTGGCGTCGGCCCGGTCGACGTGCACCACCGCGCCGGGCCGGATCCGGGCCAGGCCGAAGAAGACGCCCGGCCCGGTCCGGGAGTCGACGTGGCCGAGGACCACCGCCGGTCCGGGCTGACCCGGGCGGGGGCCCTGGGCGAACCAGCCGGCACGGTCCGCCCGCCCGGGCACCGCGACGGTGCCGTCGGCGAGCCGATCGAGGCGCTGCAGGTCGCTGTCGACGCCGAGCGCGGGTATCCGGAGCCGGACCGGCTCCGCGACGGCCGGGTAGGTGCGCACCGACCGGAACGTGTCCGCCGGTCCACCCGGCGCCTCGGAGGCCGTTCCGCCCGGCGCTCCGGAAGCCGGCGCGCCGGGGGCGGACGGTCCCGGGCCCGGCGGGCCGGAGCGGGCCAGGCCGGTCGTCAGCAGCACCGCGAGGGCCACCAGCAGGGCGGCGCGGGCGGGCATCTCAGCGTCTCGCGACCACGCCGGCCATGCCGCCGTCGCCGGTCGCGACGCCGCCAACCGGCAGGCGGGCCGCCACGGTGGCGCCGAACGCGGCGGACAGCAGCCGGGCCAGCTCGTACATGTGGTCGTAGGTCTCGAACGCCATCTCGTGCGCGGTGCCGTACTCCTTGGCGGCGAAGGCCTCGGCGTGCCGCAGGAGCATCTGGTCGTGTGCCAGCAGCGCGTCCGTGAGGCTCGTCGAGCGCAGCCGCTTGCCCGTCGCGCCCTCCAGGAACGCGGCCAGCCGGCCCTCGAGCGCGTGCAGACTCGCCCGGGCCTGTTCCCGGCGGGCGGAGTCCCGTGCCGCGGTCGCGGCCGCGTAGGCCACCACCTGGTCGACGTGGTGCGCCCACAGCGACTGGAACTCGCGGGCCGCCGCCGCGCCGAACAGGCTGTCCATCGCGGTCGCGAGGTCGCGGGTGTTGCCGTTGAGCATCTGCCCCGCGGCGGTGAAGTCCGGGCTGCCGGTGACGGCCGCCCGGGTCACGTCCTCCACCAGCACGACGTGCTCGGCGAGCAGCTTGCCGAGCTGGGAGCGCAGGCGCCAGATCGGCGCGCGCAGCGCGCCCGCGTCCTTCGCCGACAGCAGCGCGGCGGCAAGGACCCCGCCCAGCTCGTAGGTGTGCCGGTAGGACTCCCGGTACAGCCGGTTCGACGCCGGGTAGTCGCGCGCCGCGTAGGCGTCGGCCTGGTCCAGGAGGTGGTCGACGTGCATCCGCATGGCGCCGCCGGCCGCCCGGGTGGTCAGGCGCCCGTGCGAGGCGCCGACGAAGAACCCCGCCAGGTCCTCCTCGTACTCGATCAGCTCCTCGCGCGCCTCGGCGAGTACGGCGTCGTCCTGATCGGCCAGGCCGCCCGCGTAGGTGAACAGCTCGACGACGTGCTCCTGCCAGAGCTCCGCGAACCGCTTCGCCGTCGCGGCGCCGAGCAGCTCGCCGAGGAGCTGAGCCATCGCGTCGGTGTTGCGGCCGAGCGCGGCGTTCGCGGACTGCGCGAAGTTCTCGTCGCCGCGGATCCGGCCGCGCATGAACTCCGCGGCCAGCACCGAGTGCTGACCGAGCAGTGCCTGCAGCCGCAGCGCCCGCTCGCCCGCCGAGGGCGCCACGGCGAGCGCGGCGGCATGATCGTGGCCGGCGGGCGCCGGCCGCGGCGACACGGCGGTCGCCGGCCACGTCGGCAGCGTGACGATCAGAGCGAGGCACAGGATCGCGAACCGTCGCCCGTGCCGACCATTTCCCCGTATCCGCATGTACTTCATCGCCCGGCGTCTCATCAGGAGTGACCGGCGCGTGACCGCCGGCGGTGGCGTCCGGGGCCTGACTCTACGCCCGGCATCCAGGGTGGTCGAGTCCGTCGTCGCGCTGCTCATGGCGGTCCGCGCGGCCGGGTTTCCGCACCGGAACGGCGCTGTGCCACCCGCCGGACGGGCCGGGTTCGCGGTCGGATTTCCGACACCTGCTGGGTCTGCGTCAATTGCACCGGATACCTGTTCGCGCGGGCGTGAATCCCGCCGCCGCGAGCAGTACGGTCAGGGTGCAGCGGGCAGCACCGACCTATCCGGACACGTGGGGTGACGGAATGCCGGATGAGGCACAACGCGTCGCCGGGCGCTACCTGATCGTGCGCCCGCTCGGCTCCGGCGGCCTGGGGCGGGTCTGGCTCGCCGTCGACGAGATGCTGCACCGGGACGTCGCGATCAAGCAGTGCGCTGCGCCGGACGGCCTCGCGCCGGACGAGCGGGAACTGCTGCGCAGCTGGATGCCGATCGAGGCGCGGGCGGCCGGCCGGGTCAGCCACCCCAACGTGATCCAGATCTACGACGTGCTGCCCGGCGCGGACGAGTCGTGGATCGTCATGGAATACGTGCCGTCGCGCTCGCTGCTACAGGTGATCAAGGAATCCGGTCCGTTGCCGGTGCGGCGGGTCGCCGGCATCGGGTTGGCGCTGCTGGCCGGCCTGGCCGCGGCGCACCGGGTCGGCGTGCTGCACCTCGACGTCAAGCCGGGCAACGTGCTGATCGCCGACGACGCTCGCGTGGTGCTCACCGACTTCGGCCCGGCCGTCACCGGCGAGGGCATCGCCGCGCTGGCCCGCCGCGGCATGATCCTCGGCTCGCCGAACTACGTCTCGCCGGAGCGGCTCTTCGACGGCGTCGCCACCGCGCAGGCCGACCTCTGGTCGCTCGGCGCGACGCTCTACCACGCGGTGGAGGGCCGGCCGCCGTACGTCCGCGAGACGCCGGAGGCCACCATGCGCGCGCTGGCCGGCAGCCCGCCGGACCGGTGCCACCTGGCCGGGCCCCTCGCGGGCGTCCTCGACGGACTGCTGCGGCGCGATCCCGGCGCCCGGATGACGACGGCCGAGGCCGAGGACCGGCTCAGCGTGCTGGCCGGCGTCGCGCCGACGGTGGTGCCGGTCCCGGCCGCCCGGCGCCCGGGGCCGGGCCTGGTGGCGCGCGGCGTCGCCGGCACACCGGCCCGGACCAGGGCGCGGTTGCGCGGATCGCCGGCGGTGGTCGCCGCGGTGTGCGCCACCCTCGTGCTGGCCGGGCTGGCCGGCACGGTCGTGCGCCGCCCGCCGGCCGACGGCGGCGCCGAGGCCCGGCCGGCCCGGGCCGCGCCGGCGCAGCTGCCGGCCCCGCCGCCGTCGCCCTTCGTCCTGCCCCGCGGCTACAAGTGGTGGGACGACCCGAGCGGCTACTCGGTGGCCGTGCCGAGCGGCTGGAAGCACGGCCGGGACACGCCGGGCGCCCGGGTCTTCACGGCGCCCGACGGGCGGGCGGGCCTGCGGATCAGCCGCTGGGAGCCCGGCGACGGGAATCTCGTCGCGGCGCTGATCGACCGGGAGCAGCAGGCGGCGCCCGCGGGATACCGGCGGGTCCGGATCGAGGCGCTGCCCCGCGGCTCCGGCGCCGTCTGGGAGTACCTGTTCCGTGGCCGCACCGGACCGGCGCGCGCCCTCAAGCAGGTCGTGGCCGTCGACGGCGGCACCTACCTCGTCGAATGGCACACCCCGCGGTCGGCGTGGACGGCCAACCTGCAGAAGCTCGCGGTGGTGCTGGACAGCGTCCGGCCGCTGCGCGGCGCCTGACCGCCCGGGTGGTCGCCTTGCCGAGGCGGCGACGTTCCCCGGTGGTCGGGCGTAGCTTGTGGAGTGGCAGGCCGTCCCTCCGTCATACAGCGAGGAGCCACCGATGAACAAGCTGATCAACGACCCGGCGAACGTGGTCTCCGACGCGCTCCGCGGCGTCGCCGACGCCCACCCGGACCTGCGCGTCGACCACGAGCAACGCATCGTCTACCGCGCCGACGCCCCGGTCCGGGGCAAGGTCGGCCTGATCTCGGGCGGCGGTTCCGGGCACGAGCCCCTGCACGCCGGGTTCGTCGGCCCCGGCATGCTGGACGCCGCCTGCGCCGGCGAGATCTTCACCTCGCCGGTGCCGGACCAGATGCTCGCCGCGACCAAGGCCGTCGACGGCGGCGCCGGGGTGCTGCACATCGTCAAGAACTACACCGGCGACGTCATGAACTTCGAGATGGCGGCCGAGCTCGCCGCGGCCGAGACCAAGGTCGCCGTCGCCTCCGTGGTGACCGACGACGACGTGGCGGTGCAGGACAGCCTCTACACCGCCGGGCGCCGCGGTGTCGGGGTGACCGTGCTGGTCGAGAAGATCGCCGGCGCCGCGGCGGAGCAGGGCAGGTCGCTGGCGGAGGTCACCGACGTCGCCCGCGCGGTCAACGCGAACGGCCGCAGCATGGGCATGGCGCTCACCTCCTGCACGGTCCCGGCCGCCGGCAAGCCTACGTTCGAGCTGCCGGACGGCCAGATGGAGATCGGCATCGGGATCCACGGCGAGCCCGGCCGCCGCCGCGTGCCGACGGCGTCGGCCGCCGAGGTCGCCGAGATGCTGGTGACCCCGATCCTCGGCGACCTCGACTTCACCGGCGGCTCCGGGGTGATCGCCTTCGTCAACGGCATGGGCGCCACCCCGATGATCGAGCTGTACGTGATGTACCACGAGGTCGCGACGATCCTCGCCAAGGCCGGTGTCGGCGTCGCCCGCACGCTGGTCGGCAACTACATCACCAGCCTCGACATGGCCGGCTGCTCGGTCACCCTGGTCAAGGCCGACGACGAGATCCTGCGGCTGTGGGACGCGCCGGTGCGTACCCCGGCGCTGCGGTGGTGATCCGCCCGCGATGACCGACACGGTGGGAACCCCGGGCCTCACGGCCTGGATCAGGGAGTTCGCCCGGCTGGTCGCGGCCAACCGGGACCTGCTCACGGAGCTCGACTCCGCGATCGGGGACGCCGACCACGGCGCCAACCTGGACCGCGGCATGACCGCCGTGCTCAAGGCGCTCGACGGCGAGGCGCCCGGCACCCCCGCGATGCTGCTCAAGCGGACCGGGATGACGCTGATCAGCACCGTCGGCGGCGCCAGCGGCCCGCTCTACGGCACCGCGTTCCTGCGGATGTCCGCCGCGGCGGGCGACGCCGGCACCCTGGACGCGGGTGACTGCGCCCGGGTGCTGCGCGCGGCCCTCGACGGGGTGGTCGCGCGCGGCAAGGCCGAGGCCGGCGACAAGACGATGTACGACGCGCTCGCTCCCGCGGTGGACGCGCTGGACGCCGCGGTCGCCGCCGGGCGCGGCCTCGCGGAGGCGCTGAAGGCCGCGGTCCGGGCGGCCGAGGAGGGCACGGCCGCGACGATCCCGATGGTCGCCCGCAAGGGCCGCGCCAGCTACCTCGGCGAGCGCAGCGCGGGGCACCAGGACCCGGGCGCGACGTCGGTGACGCTGCTGCTGACCGCCGCCGCGACCGCGCTGGCCGACGGGGCCTGATGCCGGTGGTCGGCCTCGTGGTGGTCTGCCACAGCCGCGCGCTGGCCCGCGCCGCGGTGGCCCTCGCGGCGGAGATGGTGCGCGACCGGCCGGTCCCGGTCGAGGTCGCCGCCGGCCTCGACGAGACCACGTTCGGCACCGACGCGGTCGCCATCGCGGACGCGGTCGCCGCCGCCGACCGCGGCGACGGCGTGGTCGTCCTGATGGACCTCGGCAGCGCGGTGCTCTCCGCCGAGCTCGCGCTCGAGCTGGTCGCCGACGACCTGCGCGAGCGGGTGGTGCTCTGCCCGGCCCCGCTGGTCGAGGGCCTGGTCGCCGCGGTCGTCACCGCGGCCGGGGGCGCCGGCCGCCGGGAGGTCTGTGACGAGGCCATCGCGGGGCTGGCGGGCAAGCAGTCCCAGCTCGGCGCGCCGCCGGCCGCGGGCGGGGCACCGGCGGACGGTGCCGGCGCCCCGCCCGGGCCGTCCGCCACGTTCACCGTGACCAACGCGCACGGCCTGCACGCGCGCCCGGCCGCGCGGCTGGTCGCCGAGGTCCGCCGGTACGACGCCGACGTCGAGCTGCGCAACCGCGGCACCGGATCGCCGTGGGTGCCCGCGTCCAGCCTCTCCCGGGTCGCCACCCTCGGCGCGCTGCGCGGGCACGAGCTCGAGGTGCGCGCCTCGGGCGCGCGGGCGCGGGAGGCGGTCGAGGGGATCGTGGCGCTCGCCGCCCGCGCGTTCGGCGAGGAGCCCGCCGAACCGGCCGACGCCGGCGAGGAGGAGGCCGCCGGGGGTCGTTTCGACGCGGCGGCGGCCGGGCTCGTCCAGCTCGGACGCCCGGCGTCGCCGGGCATCGGCATCGGTCCCGCCTGGCACCCCCGCGCGGACGCGCCCCGCGTACCCGACGAGGCGTCGCAGGGCGCGGCGGCGGAGTGGCGCCGGATCGAGGACGCCCTCGCGGCGGTGCGGCGGGACCTGCACCGGGTCCGCGACGGCACCGCCCGCGACGCCGGCGAGGCCCACGCGGCGATCTTCGACGCCCACCTGCTGCTGCTCGACGACGCCGACCTGCTCGCCGACGTGCGCGCCCGGATCGACGCCGGCGCGAGCGCCCCGCATGCCTGGTCGGCGGCGACCGGCCGGATCGCCGCCGAGTTCGGCGCGCTGCCGCAGGAGTACCTGCGGGCCCGGGAGGCCGACGTCCGCGCGGTGGCGGCGCAGGTGCTGCGGGCCCTGCTCGGTGCCGCCGCGACGGCGCCGGCGGGCTCCGGCGTGCTGATCGCCCCCGATCTCACCCCGGCGGAGGCGGCCGGCCTCGACACCGCGCGGGTGGCGGGCGTGCTGCTCGCGTTCGGCGGCCCGACCTCGCACGCCGCGATCCTCGCCCGGGCCCGCGGCGTGCCGGCGGTCGTCGGCCTGGGCGCGGCGGTGCTGGAGGTACCCGCCGGCACACCCGTCGCCCTGGACGGCGGCAGCGGCGAGGTCGTCGTGGCGCCGCCCGATCCGGTGCTGGCGGCGTACCGGGAGCGGGCCGCCGACCAGGTGGCGCGCCGCGAACGGGCACGGGCCCGCGCGGCGGCGCCGGCTGTCACCCGCGACGGCGTGACCGTCGCCGTCGGCGCGAACGTGGGATCGGCGGCCGACGCGCGCGCCGCCGCCGGGCACGGCGCCGACCTGGCGGGGCTGGTGCGCACCGAGTTCCTGTTCCTGAGCCGCGACGCGGCGCCGGACGCGGGGGAGCAGCTGGCCGCCTACACCGAGATCGCGGACGCGCTCGGCGGGCGGCGGATCACCGTCCGCACGCTCGACGTCGGCGGCGACAAGCCGCTGCGGTACGCCCCGGCGGCCGCCGAGGAGAACCCGTACCTCGGCGTGCGCGGCATCCGGCACTCGCTCGCGTACCCGGCGCTGCTGCGCGAACAGCTGCTGGCGATCGTCCGGCTGGCGCACGAGGCGCCGGTCAGCGTCATGTTCCCGATGGTCAGCACCGTGGACGAGCTGCTGCGCGCGCGCCGGATGCTCGACGAGGCCGTCGCCCGTTGCGGCGGCGGCGCCCCCGCCGGCCTGCGGGTCGGGATGATGATGGAGGTGCCGGCGGCCGCGCTGAAGACCGCCGCGTTCGCGCCGCACGTCGACTTCGTCAGCATCGGCACCAACGACCTGGCCCAGTACGCGCTGGCGGCCGAGCGCGGCAACGCCGCCCTGGCCGGCCTCGGCGACGGCGCGGACCCGGGCGTGCTCCGGCTGATCGACGCGGTGTGCCGGGGCGCCGGTGGCCGGGTCGCCGTCGCGGTCTGCGGCGAGCTGGCCGGTGACGAGGCGGCGGTGCCGCTGCTGGCCGGGCTCGGCGTACGGGAGCTGAGCGTGGCGCCGCGGTCGGTGCCGGGCGTCAAGGAGGCCGTCCGCGCCACCGGCCTCGACGCCGCCGCCCGTGCCGCGACGCGGGCGCTGGACCTCGCCGACGCCGCGGCGGTGCGCGCCCTGCTGGCCGCGGTCGGCCGTTGACAGAGTGTTAACGGTCACATAGATTCATGTAACTATGTTTGCCACGTTGTTCAGGGCCCTTGTCGCCGCGCTCGCGACGAGCGCGACGGTGCTCGCCGTCACCGGCGGACCCGTCCGCGCGGCCGCCGTGACGATCACCAACGCGACCCAGTTCACCGACACCACGGGCGCCGTCGTGCACGCGCACGGCGGCGGCGTGATCAAGGTCGGCGCCTATTACTACTGGTTCGGCGAGAACCGCAACGCCGACAACACGTTCCGGTACGTCTCCGCGTACCGCTCCGCCGACCTGCGTACCTGGGAGTTCCGCAACCACGTGCTCACCAGCGCGTCCGCCGCCGAGCTGAACTCCGCCAACATCGAGCGGCCCAAGGTGATCTACAACGCCGCCACCGGCCAGTTCGTCATGTGGATGCACAAGGAGACCGCGACCGACTACGGCCAGGCCCGGGCCGCGGTGGCGGTGTCGTCGACGGTGGACGGCGCGTACTCCTACCGGGGCAGCTTCCGGCCGCTGGGCACGCACATGTCGCGCGACATCACCGCGTTCGTCGACGACGACGGCACCGGCTACATGGTCTCGTCGGCCAACGAGAACCGCGACCTGAACGTCTACCGGCTGACCGCCGACTACACCGGCGTCGCCGCCCTGGTGCGCAGCTGGCCCGGCGACGTCCGGGAGGCGCCGGCGCTGTTCAAGCGCAACGGCGTGTACTTCATGCTGACCTCCGGCGCCACCGGCTGGAGCCCCAACCAGCAGAAGTACTCGTCGGCCACCTCCATCACCGGCACCTGGAGCGCCTGGCGCGACGCCGGCGACGCGACCGGATACGGGTCGCAGACGGCGTACGTGCTGCCGATCGCAGGCACGTCGGCCACCTCCTACCTGTACCTGGGCGACCGGTGGGGCAACTCGCTGGGCGGCACGGTGAACGACTCCCGCTACGTCTGGCTGCCGCTGCGCTTCCCGAGCAACACCACCCTGGCGCTGGACTACTACCCGTCGCTGGTCGTCGACGCGGCGGCCGGCACGGTGACCGGCCCGCCCGGCACCTACGTCAACCTGGTGGCGCGCCACTCCGGCAAGTGCGTGGACGTGGTCGGCGCGGCGACCACCGACCAGGCCGAGATCATCCAGTACGCCTGCGGCGCCGGGCTCAACCAGCAGTGGCGGCGCGTCGACCTCGGCAACGGCTACCTGCGGCTGGAGGCCCGGCACAGCGGCAAGTGCCTGGACGTGGCGGGCGGGTCCACCGCCGACAACGCCCGCGTCGTGCAGTACGCCTGCGGGTCGGGCACCAACCAGCAGTGGCAGGCGCAGGACGCCGGCGGCGGCTACCAGCGTTTCGTGGCCCGCCACAGCGGCCGATGCCTCGACGTCATCAGCGGCGGCACGGCCGACGGCGTCCGGCTCATCCAGTACGCCTGCGGCACGGGCACCAACCAGCAGTGGCTCAGCCGTACGCCGTAGCGGTCAGCTCTCCTCGGCCAGGCGGTCGCGCTGGTCGAGGGTGTACGCCAGGACCAGGGCGGGCCCGACCAGCAGCACCGCGACGGCGAACCACACCAGGACCCAGCGCATCGTGGCGGGTGCGCCGGCGCCCTGCTCGATGGTCAGGCCGAACGGCAGCAGGTACGGGTACTGCGCCACCGCCCAGGCGCAGACCAGCGCGGCGACGCCGGTCACCGCGGCCGGGCGCAGGCCCCGCCGCCGGCCCGGCGCCGCAAGCCAGAACGTGGCGCCGAGCGCCAGCACACCGAGCGCCAGCAGCGGCCACCCGCGCCCGACCAGCAGGTCGAACATCCGCCGCTGGTCGAAGCGGAGCGCCGTGAGCGCGGCGACCCCCGCCAGCAGGCCGGCGCCGCCGGCGATGCGCGCCCTTACCCGGAACCAGTCGGCGAGGACCGGCAGCCCCCGGCGGCCGGCCTCGGCCGTCAGGTAGCCGGCGGCGACGAACGCGCCGGTGGCGACCGCGAGCAGGCCGGTCAGGACCGCGGTGGCCGTCACCGGGGCCGGGCCCGTGCCGCCCGGCGCCACCCCGCCGGTCATCAGGGTGCCCAGCGTGTACCCCAGGCAGAACGGGGTGATCAGCGCCCCGGCCCCGAACAGCCATCCGGCCAGGTGCCGCGCGCCGGAGCGGGCGGCGTCCTTGCGCACCGCGAAGCCGGCACCGCGCAGCACGATCCCCACGGCGGCCAGCGTGAGCGGCACGAACAGCGCCGTCATGATCGCCGCGAACGCGGTGCCGAACGCGGTCCAGCACAGGATCAGCATGAAGATCAGCCACATGTGGTTGACCTCCCACACCGGGGTGACCGCGGCGTCGATCAACGCCCGGCGCTGCCGCCCGGCCGCCCGGCCGCCGGCCGCCAGGTCCCACAGCCCGGCACCGAAGTCGGCCAGGCCCGAGCAGGCGTACAGGGTCATCGCGAGGACGATGATGACCGCGACGGCGTCGGCGGTGCTCATCGCGGGACGGCGGGCCGCGGCCCGTACGGTACGGCGTCGTCCGGCGTCTCGTCGTCGCGGCGCCAGCGGCGCGACATGGCGCGCAGCGCGGCGACGGTCGCGGCGCCGACGACCGTGTAGAGCAGCACGATGACCGTGAAGCTCACCCAGACCCCGTCGGCCCGGGTCACCGCGTCCTCGGTCCGCAGGTGGCCGTAGACCACCCAGGGCTGGCGGCCGACCTCGGTCACGATCCAGCCGGCCTCGATCGCGACGTAGGTCAGCACGCCCGCGCCGGCCGCGGCGTACAGGAAGGGCCGGGACTGTGGCACGTCGCGTCGCCGCCAGTAGGCGACCGCGAACCACACCACCAGCAGGAACAGCAGCGTGCCGATGCCCACCATCACGTCGAACGCCCAGTGCACGATGTTGACGTTGGAGGGCCGCTCGTCGGCGGGGAACTGCGACAGCCCGGGCACCGCGGTGTCCGTACTGCCGCCGGCCAGCCACGAGTCGAGCCCGGGAATCCGGACGCCGCCCGCCACCGTGTTGGTAGCGCTGTCGTAGCGGCCGAACAGGATCTCCGGCTGGTGGGTGCCCGGCTCGGTCACCACCTCCATGGCGGCGAACTTCGCCGGCTGGTCCGCCAGCACGCCGGCGGCGGCCAGGTCGCCGGAGACGAGCTGCAGCGGGGTCGCGATCGCCGCGACCGTCAGCGGGATCAGGATGCCCAGCCGGTGGTACCGGTCGCGGCGGCCGCGCAGCCAGCCGACGACGTAGACGGACGCGACGGTGAAGCCGGCGGCCATGTACGCCGCCGGCACGAAGTGCGCCAGCTCGTACGGCAGCGCGTCGGTGAAGATGGCCGCGCCCGGGTCGATGTCGGTGATCGTGCCGTCCGCGGCGACGGTGAAGCCGGACGGCGTGTTCATCCACGCGTTCGCCGAGATGATGGAGAACGTCCCGGCCAGCGCGACGAACGGTATCGGCAGCCCGAGCAGGAAGTGCGCGCGGGGGCTCAGCCGCCGCCACCCGTAGATGTACACCGCCATCAGGATCGCTTCCAGGAAGAACGCGACGCCCTCCATCGCGAACGGTATGCCGAACACCTCGCCGAACCGGCCGGTCAGGCCGGGCCAGAGCAGGCCCATCTCGAACGACAGCACGGTGCCGGACGCCGCGCCGACGGCGAACGTGAGGGCGGCGACGTGCGACCAGCGCCGGGCCAGCCGCGACGCGACCTCGTCACCGCGGCGCAGCCCCTTGTACTCGGCGATCAGCATCAGGGCCGGCAGCGCGACCCCGATCGGCACGAAGATGATGTGGAACATCAGGGTGAACGCCATCTGCTGGCGGGCCGGGAGCAGCTGCGCGGGCTCCGCCAGGATCGGCCCGGCCAGCGCCGTAAGGCTGCTCACGCTCTGCTCCCTCCCACGCCGTGCCGTCCCGCCATCGTCTCCTCGGCGCCCGACCCGGTCATCGTCCGGGCCGGATGAACGGCGCGTACCCGTCGCCGACGCCCCGGGCGGGGACTCATCCGCTACGGATGATCTACGGATTTAGCGGGATCTGAGCCGTACGGCAGGAGTTGCGGCAGACCAGACGGTCGGTCGCCGCGCAAGTCCGATTCGGACGGCAGTGGCAACCGTGTGACCCCTTACGCACCGTCGGTGACGAATCTAGGTTGCTGAATGTCGGAAACCATCGTTCCCGGAGGGGAGAACACATCGTGGTGTCTCGCTCGTTACGCCGCCGCCTGGGCGGCATCGCCGCCGCGGCGGTCCTGCTGGGGGCGTTCGTCGTCGCCGGACCGGCGCAGGCGACGTCCAGCGGCAACGGAGTCAAGCAGCTCACCAAGGCCGTCACCCTGGGCGGCGTGCTGCGCCATCTCACCGCCTTGCAGGTGATCGCGTCGCGCAACGGCGGCAACCGGGGATCCGGGCTGCCGGGCTACGACGCCAGCGCGGACTACGTGGCGACGCTGATGCGCCTGGCGGGTTACCGCGTCACCCGCCAACCGTTCCAGTTCAACTTCTGCGAGGACACCGGCTCGTCCTTCGCGCAGAACGCGCCGACGCCGACCACCTATGTGGACCAGGTGGACTACGACGTCATGACCTGCTCCGGCGACGGCACCGCGACCGGCGCGGTCGTGCCCGTCGACCTCCAGCTGACCACCCCGAACACCAGCACCTCGGGCTGCGAGGCGGCCGACTTCGTCGGCGTGGCCGGCGCCATCGCGCTGCTGCAGCGCGGCACCTGCCCGTTCGGCCAGAAGGTGGCGAACGCCGAGGCGGCCGGCGCCGTCGGCGCCATCCTGATGAACCAGGGCAACACGACCGGAGCGGACCGCCAGGATCTCTTCCTCGGCACGCTGGGCACCCCGGTCGGCATCCCGGCCGTCTCGATCTCGTACCCGCGGGGCGTCGCGTTCGCCGGCACGCCGGGGCTGAACGTGACCATCACGACCGAGACCATCGCCGAGGTGCGCAACACCGAGAACGTCATCGCCGAGTCGCGGCACGGCGACCCGAACGAGGTGGTCGTGGTCGGCGCGCACCTGGACTCCGAGCCGGACACGGCGGGCATCAACGACAACGGCTCCGGCAGCGCCGGCATCCTCGAGGTCGCGCTGCAGATGCGCAACTTCAAGACCAAGAACAAGGTGCGCTTCGCGTGGTGGGGCGCCGAGGAGGCCAACCTGGTCGGCTCGACGTTCTACGTGAACGGGCTCAGCGCCGAGGACCACGCCAAGATCGCCCTGTACCTGAACTTCGACATGATCGGCTCGCCCAACTACACGTTCGGCGTGTACGACGGCGACAACTCGGCGAACGAGGGCGCGGGCCCCGGCCCGGCCGGCTCGGCGCAGATCGAGGCGGTCCTGCAGGCCTACTTCGCGTCCCAGCGCCAGGCCACCGCGGCGTCCGACTTCACCGGCCGCTCCGACTACGGGCCGTTCATCGCCACCGGCATCCCGGCCGGCGGCCTGTTCACCGGCGCGGAGGTCGAGAAGACCGAGGCGGACGTCGCGCTCTGGGGCGGCATCGCGGGCCAGGCGTACGACCCGTGCTACCACGACCCCTGCGACAGCCTGACCCCCGAGCGCAACGGCGCCGACGCCGCGGTCTACGCCCAGCTCCGCCGGGTGTACCACCTGTTCGGCAACGTCAACACGTTCGCCATCGACAAGAACGCCGACGCCGTCGCCACGGCGGTCGCCACGTTCGCGTACGACACCTCGTCGATTCCGCCGCGCACCGCCGCGGCGGCGGCGCGGTCGGCGGTGGCCGCCCCGGCGCCCGCGCAGACCGCGCAGGGTGACTGGATCGGGTGACGACGCCAGGGGCCGCCCGGGCACGGGCGGCCCCTGCGCAAGTTTTTCGCACCGGATCGGTGATTTCATGTCGAGAGCGGCCGGCCGGCTCCGCTCATCAGGTGAGGCCGCGGCGGACGCGGCACACGACGCCAGGAGATCACCATGCCGAAGTACCTGCTTCTCAAGCACTACCGTGGCGCCCCGGAGCCGCACCGGCCCGTGCCCCCGATGGACCAGTGGGACCCCGAGGACATCGAGGCGCACATGGCCTTCCTCCGGCACGTCGGCGAGCTGCTCGAGAAGAACGGCGAGTACGTCGACGCGCAGGCGCTCACGCCGGAGCAGACCTGGGTGCGCTACGACGGCCCGGGCAGCGCGCCGGTCACCACCGACGGGCCGCATCCCGAGACCAGCGATCTCGTGGCCGGCTGGTACATGATCGACGTCGAGTCCCGCGAGCGCGCGCTCGAGCTGGCGGCCTACGTCTCCTCCGAGCCCGGCCCGGGCGGCAAGCCGCTGTACGAGTGGATCGACGTCCGGGAGGTCATGACCCTGTCGTCCTCGGCGACCGACCCGGCGTGACCGACGACCCGGCGCAACGGCTGGACGAGGGCGCCCTGCGCGCCCTCGTCCCCCGGGTGCTCGCGACCCTGGTCCGGCGGGGTGAGGATTTCGACGCCGCCGAGGACGCGCTGCAGGAGGCGCTGCTGGACGCGCTGCGGGCGTGGCCCGGGCACCCGCCGCGCGACCCGCGCGCGTGGCTGGTGACCACCGCGACCCGGCGGCTCGTCGACGCCCGCCGCAGCGAGGCGGCCCGCCACCACCGCGAGGAGGCGACCTACGCCGAGCCGCGGCCTGCCGCGACCGAGGCCGGCGACGACACCCTGTTCCTGCTCTTCTGCTGCTGCCACCCCGACCTCCCGCCCGCCTCCCAGGTGGCGCTGACCCTGCGCGCCGTCGGCGGCCTGACCACCCGGGAGATCGCCGACGCCTTCTACGTCCCGGAGGCGACGATGGCGCAGCGGATCAGCCGGGCCAAGCGCGCCCTGCACGGGCGCCGCCTGGACCAGCCCGGCGACCTCGCCGTCGTGCTGCGGGTGCTCTACCTGATCTATACGGCCGGCCACGCGGGCCGGGTGGACCTGGCGGGCGAGGCGATCCGGCTGGCCCGCCGGCTGACGCTGGCCACCGAGGAGCCGGAGGCGCGCGGGCTGCTCGCGCTGATGCTGCTCAACCACGCCCGCCTGCCGGCGCGGCTCGACGCGCAGGGCCGCATCGTGACCCTCGACCGGCAGGACCGCGGCCTGTGGGACACCCGCGAGATCGCCGAGGGCGTGCGGGTCCTGCAGTCGGCGCTGGCGGTGCGGCGCCCCGGCCGCTACCAGATCGAGGCCGCGATCGCGGCCCTGCACGACGACGCGGCGAGCGCCGCGGAGACCGACTGGCCGCAGATCCTCTCCTGGTACGACGACCTCGTCGCCCTCGACGACGACCCGGTGCGGCAGAACCCGGCCGCGGTGCTGGGGCGTGCGGTCGCGGTCGGCCACGTCCTCGGCGCCGCCGCCGGGCTGCGCGAGACCGACCGGCTGCGCGAGGTGCTGGGCGGTCGGCACCGGTGGCACGCCGTCCGCGGCCACCTGCACGAGCTCGGCGGCGACCTGCCGGCGGCCGCGACGGCGTACGCGGAGGCCGCCCGCCTGGCCACCGGCGTCGCCGAGCGCGAGCACCTGCTGCGCCGGGCCGCCCTCGCGAACCGGCGCTGACCCGCACCCTCAGCGGAGCAGGTCCTCCGCCACCTCGTCGATCTCCGTGTCGTCGCCCTGTCGCTGGCGGAACCGGTACGGGCCGAAGTCGTACTTGTCGATGTGCCGCCACAGCAGCTCGATCGCGGCGTCGCGCCTGCCGTCGATCAGCGCCGCCGACGCCGTCGCGACCACGCCGGTGAAGTCGTGGTACACGGTGGCGCCGGCCATCCGCAGCAGCAGGTCGGCGTGGCCCTGGCGCCGGAGCAGGCCGGCCAGCGAACGCCGGGCCGGATCGTTCGGTCCCCAGGTGGGCGACTTCTCGACGTAGCCGGTGAGCATGGCGGCCGCCGTGTCCGGCTGCCCCAGCTCGTACGCCAGTTCGGCGAACCGGAGGCCGGCGAACGCGTCGCCGCGCTGCGCACGCCGGCGCAGCTCGTCCAGGTCACCCCGCCGGCGCAGCAGCGCGGCGAGTCGGCGCCGGTTGTCCGCGCCCTGGCGTAGGTCGACGCGCGGCCGCAGGAAGGCGATCGCCCCGTCGATGTCGCCGAGGTCGGTGAGCAGCCCGAGCAGCTGGGGGACCGCCCGTTCGTCCCGGGCGGCCCAGGTGCGCAGGCGCGCCACATCCGTGCGGCGGCGGAGGAACTCGAAGAGGTGCCGGCCGGCCGGGCCGCCGCCCACCTCGTCGTACGACTCGCGCGCGGCGGACTCCTCGAGCACCTCGATCGCCTCGCGGATCTCGTCGCGTTCGGTGTGCAGCTCCGCGAGCTTGATCGCGCACCAGCCGCTGCGCCGGCCCCGGCGTCTCAGCACCGCGATCGCCCGGGCCCGGTCGCCGCGCCGCAGGTGCAGCTCGGCCAGTTGCTGCGCGGCACCGTCGTCGCGGCGGGCGTGCCGGCGGAGCACCGCGACCGCCTCATCGAGGTTGCCGCGGTCGGTCAGCAGCCCCGCCAGTGCGCACGCGGCCTCGGGGCTGCGGGCCGCGAACGGGCGGAGCACCGCGATCGCCTCGTCGTGCCGGCCGCTCTCCACGTACAGCTGCTGCAGCTCGAAGACGGCATCGATGCTGCGTTCGTGCGTGACGAGGCGCATGAGGCCCGGCTCGTCGCCGTTCGCACGGAGGACCCGGATCAGGGCGCTCCTCGCGAAGGTGTCGCCCTGGGCGGCCCGGGCGGCCAGCGCCTCGGCGTCACCGAGGTCGGCGAGCAACTCGGCGAGCCGCTCCTGTGCGCGCCGGCTTCCCGCGTCCGCGAGCCGGGCCAGGCCGGCGAGGTCCCGCTCCCGCGCCAGCCGATCGACCTCGAGGAGATCGTCCGGCTCCGACGGCCCCCGAGCGGTGGGCCGGGGCGCGGGGTAGTTGCGCCGATGCCGCCAGGACCAGAACCACCCGGCCCGGCGTCGGGCCAGCTCCGTCGTGTCCGGATCCTCGTCCTCGCCGGGTAGCGCGGCGATCCGCAGCGCATCGCTTCGCGGGCCGTTGCGCACGGCGGTACGCAACAGCTCGGCCGCTCCCGCGGTGTCGCCCCGCTTGAGCAGCCGCGCCCGGAGACGGACGACGGCCCGGATCAGGCCCCGCTCGGCCAGCGCGCGGAGCTCCTCCTCCTCGCCGCGCTCGTCGAGCCGGTCGGCCAGCGCGGTCATCGCGTTCCCGTGGCCGCGCCGGACACCCTGGCGGAGCACGGCCAGCCCGTCGGCCGTCTCGCCGAGCCCGTACAGCAGGTCGGCGAGGATCACCGTCGCGCCGCGGTCGCGCCGGGCCACCCGGCGGCGCAGCAGCGCCACGACCTCGTCGACGTCGCCGACCTCCGGCGCCGAGTCGGCCAGTTCCCGCTGCGCGGCCGGCCGGCCGGCCGCCGCGCGCTGGATGAGCGACCTGCGCTGGGCCGGCCGGGCCAGCCGCTCGTTGATCAAGGCGTGCCGGAACTGCCACACCGACCCGCTGCGGCGCATGACCCCGCGTTCGTAGGCGTCCCGGGCGAAGCGCGTCGTGCGCAGCGGAAGCCAGCCGCGCGCGACCAGCAGCAGGTGGCTCGCCCGGTCCCTGGCCCAGGGCCATCCGCGCAGGCTGAGCAGCGCGCCGCCGCCGATGATCACCGCGGCCGTCGCCGACCAGGCGCCGACGCGGTCCGGCGCCCGCCACACCGTGGCCGCCGCGAAGCCGCCGACGCCCAGCAGCGACCACAGCCAGACCCGCAGTGCCGCCGGGCGCAGCGGCCGCCACCCGGTGGCACCCGCGTAGGCCAGGCCGGCGAGGGCGCCGACCAGGGCGCCGGTCCAGGTCGCACCGACCGCGATGCCGGTGGCGAGCCCGGTCACCGCCGCCAGCGCCGGCAGCGCGAAGTACCGGCCGATCGGGTATTCGTCGCCCTGCAACGGCGCCCAGTTCAGCGAGACGGCCGACGCCACGACGGCGCCGGCGATCGCGCCGCGCACCGAGCCCGCCGCGTAGCCGAGCGCGGCGACGGCCGCGATCCCGCCGCACGACAACACGAACGCGGTGCGGTCCGACCGCGGGTTCATCAGCGCGAGCGGCAGCGAGCGCCAGGCCAGGTCCAGCGTGCCCTGCTGGTAGGAGTGGAAGGCCAGCGTGCCGAGCCAGCGCGCCGCCCGCTCCGGCCGGTACCGGCGGCCCGTCCGGCGGGCCACCAGCATCGGATCCGGGGCGTAGGCGATGCCCACGTACCGGTCGATCAGCCGGTCGCGGATCTCCGTCCGGGTCTTCAGGCGGGTGAGCTCGGCCGGATCGCTGCCGGTCTCGCGGTACGCGGTGCGGGTCATCGTCACCGTCAGCGGCGTGGTCAGCGTCGCGGCGAGCACGCCGCCCGGCTCCCGTTCGAGGTGGGCGAAGACCGGCTCCCACCGGGCCCGGTCCGCCCGGGGCCGGCCGAGGAACGCGATCACCTGCTCCAGCGCCACCGGCAGGATCTCCACCACGGCCGCCTGCTCCAGCGCGCCGCGCTCCTCCCGCATGATCAGCGTGTACTCGCGGCTGCGGCACGTCACGACCAGCGGGCGCCCGGCCGCCATGAACTCGTGCAGCTTGCGGATCGCCGCCGGGATGTGCTCCGCCCGCAGCTCGTCCAGGCCGTCCAGCACCGGCAGCACGTGCTGCACCGGCGGCAGGGTCCGGTCGATGCGCAACGGCGTCATCAGCATGCGCGCCAGGTCGGCGCCGCGGCCCCGGAACACCTGCGGGTGCTCCAGCCGCAGCCGGGACGCCACGAACTCGTCGACCGTCTCGGCGGTCGGGTCCCAGGAGGAGATCGGCAGGAACACCGGCACCGGCTCGCCCGAGGTCCGCTTCTCCAGCAGCCGCCAGGAGAGCAGCAGCGCCAGCACGCTCTTGCCCGCGCCGGGCTCGCCGAGCACGATCAGCTGGCGGCGGGCCAGCGACTGGAAGGCCTCCACGATCTGGCTGACGTCGCCGCCCAGCAGGAACCGGTCCCAGCCGCGGTCCTGGTCGGAGCCGCCCGTCTCGTCGTCGGCGCCGGGATCCCGGGTCGGCCGGAACCGCACGTCGATCTGCGTCGGGCTGGCGCCGTGCCGCAGCGTCTGATCCGCGTACGCGTCGAGCAGCTCCTGCTCCAGATCGCGCACCGCGCCCTCGATGTCCTGATCGGTCACGGCCTCGCCGCCGCGGCGGGTGGCCTCGACCACCGCGGCCGCGACGAACAGCACCCCGACCAGGCTCCACATCAGGCCGCCCCACCAGGGCGCGTCGACATCGATCGTCTCCGTGGCGAGGTTGCCGATCAACGCCAGTGCCGTGGCGACGAAGATCGCCGCCGGCGAGTGCGACCACCACCCTTTTCCCGATCGACCCACACCAACTCCCGACTGCGCGAAAACGCACTCTTGCACAGTGTCACGGGCCGATGCACGCTTGGCGGCGCCGGTATCACCGGACCGAGATCGCCGAATTCGCAGCGGGTGCACAGGTCTTGTGGTGCGGGCCTAGCGTCTACGGTGACCGGCTTCCTGATTTCCGTCACCTGGAGGTGCGACATGCGAATGTCGGTTGGCAGGACGTTCCTCGTCGCGACCCTCTGCCTCGCGCTCGCCGCCTGCGGCGACCCGGCGACCGGCGGCCGGACCCCGGCGGCGACCTCCGGGCAGGGCGCCGCGCCGGCCGCCGCGCAGGCCGCGCAGGCCGAGCCGGCCCTGGCCGCCGCGCCCTACTGCGGCATCACCTGGGGCAGCGCCGAGAAGAAGGCCGGATCGCTGAGCACGGCACCGCTGCTCACCGTGGAGACCGGCCGGCACGAGTGCTGGGACCGGGTGGTGTTCGAGTTCAACGGCGCCGCGCAGGGCTACCAGGTGCGGTACAGCGCGACGGTGCCCACCGACGGCGAGGGCGTCGACCTCGTCCCGTACACGGCGGGGGAGGAGCATCTCTGGGTGACGCTGTTGGCGCCCGCGTACGACGCGAACAACGGCTCCACGATCGACGCCCGCGACGGCGACCGCGTGGCCAACGTGCTGCGCTACGACACGCTGCGCGACGTGGTGTTCGGCGGCTCCTTCGAGGGTTACACGACCTTCGCCGTCGGCGTGCGGGCCCGGCTGCCGTTCCGGGTCACGCTGCTGGCCGGGCCCGGCACGCACAGCCGGATCGTGCTGGACATCGCGCACCGCTGGTAGCCGCGTCAGGATCGCTCCGGTGCCGCCGGGGTGATCCGGGCGCGACCCAGCTCCGGGCCGACCGCATGACGGGCGCCGGGCCGGCGCCCGCGGCCCCAGCCGAGCTCGCGGCGGTAGCTGCCGAGCAGGCCGGTCCGGGCGACGTGCTCCTCGTCGCCCAGCGGCGAGCCGGGCGGGGCGGGGTGGGTGAGCGGGGCGACGAACAGCGCGTCGGCCGGGCAGTGCGCCTCGCACATGAAGCAGGTCTGGCAGTCGCTCTGCCGGGCGATGACCGGTATGCCGTCGGCGCCGCGGTCGAAGACGTCGGTCGGGCACACCGCGATGCACACGTCGCAGGTCACGCACCTGCTGCTCGACACGACCTCGATCACGACGCCACCGCCAGCTCCGGGCGCGCCGCGGACTCGGGGCGTACCCAGATCTCGTCGAGGCCGCCGACGGTGAGCCGGCGGCGCTGCGCCGGGTCGAGGTCGGGGTAGTCCTGCCGCCGGGCCATCCCGCGGCTCTCGGTGCGGGCCAGCGCGGCGGCGTACATCCACCGGGCGTGCGCCACCATCGCGGCGGCCTGCCGCAACCGGGGCGTCGCGTCGGGTTCCGCGGCGGCCCCCGCGCGCAGCCGGGCCCACAGCTCGTCCAGCTCGGCCAGCGCCGGCCGCAGCCGGTCGCCGTGCCGCAGATAGTTCTTGTCGTACGGGTGCACCTGCCGCCGCAGCACGTCCCGCGCCTCGGCTCCGGGGTCCCCGCCGTAGCTCGCGCCGCCGGTCGGCCGCAGGGCGACCCCGCCGGCCCCGGTGAGCCGCCGCCGGGCCGCCGCCGCGCCGAGCGCCGCCGCGAAGCGGGCCGCGCCGCCGCCGGCCCAGGTGCCGGACGACATCGCCCAGGCCGAGTTGTGGCTGCCGCCGCCGGTGAAGCCGCCGCAGATCAGCTCCCGGGTGGCGGCGTCGCCCGCGGCGTAGAGGCCCGGCACGCTGGTCGCGCAGTCGTCGTCGACGACCTGGATGCCGCCGGTGCCGCGGACCGTGCCCTCCAGCAGCAGGGTCACCGGGAACTTGTCGGTGAACGGGTTGATGCCGAGCCGGTCGAAGGTGAGGAAGAAGTTGGGCTGCCCCGAGCGCATCTGCGCCTGCTGTTCCGCGCTCGCCTGGTCGATCTGGCACAGCACCGTCCCGGTGCGCAGCAGCTCCCTGGCGATGACGGAGCGGCCGCCCTGGCTGCCCGCGCCGGCCAGCGGCGTGCCGTCCTCGGCGAAGAACGTGGCGAAGCCGTAGTAGGCCGTCTTGGTCACCGAGGTGAACGTCGGCGCGATGCCGTACGCGTTGGAGAACTCCATCCCGGACATCGCCGCGCCCGCCTCGGCGGCGTACAGCGCGCCGTCGCCGGTGGCGACGTCGCAGCCCAGCGCCTTGGACAGGAACGCGCAGCCGCCGGTGGCCAGGACGACGGCGCCGGCTCGCACCCGGTAGCCGGCGTGGTGCTGACGGCGGTGGCCGCGCACCCCCGCGACCGTACCCGCGGCGTCGACCAGCAGCTCGGTGACGGGGCTGTGGTCGAGGATCCGCACGCCGGCCCGCCGGATCCAGGAGCGCATCCGCCGCATGTACTCCGGGCCCTGCAGGCCGCCCTTGAACGCCCTGCCGTCGACGACGGGGAACGGGTAACGGGCCTCGGCGCCGAGGCGGTCCATGTTCTCGTAGGTCTGGTCGAGCACCCGGGCCATCCAGCGCCGGTCCTGCAGGTACCCGCCGAGCGCCTCCCGGCCGGCCATCGCCTTCTCGCGGGCCACGGGCTCCGGCTGGACGTACCAGACGCCGGTACCGCCGGAGGCGGTCGGGCCGGAGGTGCCGCAGTATCCCTTGTCGAGCAGCAGCACGTCGGCGCCCGCGTGGGCGGCGGTCAGCGCGGCCCAGGTGCCGGCGGGGCCGCCGCCCACGATGACGACGTCGGCGGCGAGATCCAGTGCGGTCGTGGTCATGCCACCAGGCTTATTCTCCAAATCCTATATGTCAAGTAGGTGTTCGCTCAGTGGAACGGCGGCTCGCCGAACACGTCGCGGATCCGGTAGAGATCGCGCAGGCGTGGCTCGGTCGCGCCGCCCACCCAGCGGCTGACCGTCTTGGTCGACACGTCGAGCCGGCGGGCCGCCGCCTCCATGGTCAGGCCCTCGGTCCGCAGCCGGGCCGACAGCCAGGCGGCGAACGACGGCGCGCCGGACACCGGCGCCGCCTCCGGCGCCGCGGGCCCGGGCGGCCCGGCCGCGATTCGGGCGCCGTGGCCGGCCGCGGCGGGTGCCGGCGCCTCGGGCCGGGCGGCGCCGGCGCGGCCGGCCCTCGGGTCCGGGTCCGGGTTGAAGAGGACGTCCACCTCGGCCGCCGTCGGGAAGATCCGCAGCGAGACCTGGATGCTGCCGCCCACGCCGGCCGCGTCCAGCAGGACGTCGGCGACCCGCTCGCACAGGGTGCGGATGTCCTCGTCGGCCACCGACGTCGTGGTCAGCTGCCGGCGTACGAAATCGCGGACGTCCGGAAGCGCGGACGGCCGCGCCGGGAAGTCCTGTGCGACGACCACGATGGGCAGGATTTCGAGCGATGCCGGCATCGCACCCCCTTCGACGGTTCGAGCTTACGGGCGCCGGGCGCACCCGTTCGGGTGACGCGGGCGGCCGGCGTCTTCTCCCGCGGCCGGTGCGGCGCATAGTCTCGGCTCGATCGAGGGTCGAGACGCCGGCCCCTGCCCGGAACCCGGATCGCGGACCGATCGGATGGTGACGGCTGGTGAACCTGCCATGGGCCGACGACGATCAGGTGCTGCACATCCTCTGGATGAACGGCGGCCTGAGCTGCGACGGCGAGTCGGTGGCGCTGACCGCCGCGACGCAGCCCAGCATCGAGGACCTGGTGCTCGGCGCGCTGCCGGGCGTTCCGCAGATCGCGCTGCACTGGCCGTACCTCGGGTTCGAGACCGGGCCGGACGGCGGCGCGGACAGCTTCATCGAATGGTTCCACCGGGCCGACCGCGGCGAGCTGGACCCGTTCATCCTGATCGTCGAGGGGTCCGTGCCCGACGAGACCAACAAGGAGCACGGCTACTGGAGCGGGTTCGGCAACGACCCGCTGACCGGCCAGCCGATCACCACCACCGAGTGGCTCGACCGGCTGGCGCCGAAGGCGACGGCCGTGATGGCCGTCGGCACCTGCGCGGCGTACGGCGGCATCCACGCGATGGCCGGTAACCCGACCGGCGCCATGGGCGTGCCCGACTACCTCGGCTGGCAGTGGCGGTCCAGGACCGGGCTGCCGATCGTCTGCGTGCCGGGCTGCCCGACCCACCCGGACAACCTCTCCGAGACCATCCTGCAGCTGCTTTACCAGATCAGCGGGCAGGCGCCCACGATCGCCCTCGACGAGTCGCTGCGCCCGCAGTGGCTGTTCGAGTCGACCGTGCACGCCGGCTGTGACCGGGCCTCCTACTACGACCAGAGCGACTTCGCCACCGGGTACGGGTCGTCGAGCTGCCTGGTCAAGGTGGGCTGCTGGGGGCAGGTGGTGCGGTGCAACGTCGCGAAGCGAGGGTGGATCAACGGGGTGGGCGGCTGCCCCAACGTCGGCGGCATCTGCATCGGGTGCACCATGCCCGGGTTTCCCGACAAGTTCATGCCGTTCATGGAGGCGCCGGCGGCCGGTGCCGTCCCGGCCGGCGCCGGATTCGCGCCGGTCGTGCAGACGCTTCGCGGCTTCACCGTACGGATGGCGGCGACCTGATGACCGAACCCGGCGCGGCCGAGGCGGCCGCGCAGCGGGTGGACCAGCTCCTGGCGGAGCTGCGCGCGGGTGCCGATTCCCGGGCGGCGGGCCTCGCCGAGGAGCTGACCCGCTGCCTGGTGCACCTGTACGGCGCCGGGCTGACCCGGATCGCGGCGCTGCTCTCCGCCGACCAGCTCGCCGGCCTCTGCGCCGATCCGCTGGTGGAGAGCCTGCTGCTGGTGCACGACCTGCATCCGCTGGACGCGACCGCGCGGATCCGGCGTGCGCTGGCGGGGCTGCGCCTCGCCGACGAGCCGGAGCTCCTCGGCCTGGACGAGGCCGGGGTGGCGCGCCTGCGGGTGCCGGCGGGCGGCGGATGCCAGTCTTCCCGGCAGGGGGTGACGGCCCGGATCGAGGCGGCCGTCCGGTGCGCGGCCCCCGAGGTGACCGACGTCGTCATGGAGCTGCCGCCGCGCCCGGCGCCGCTGCTCCAGGTGACGTTGCGCCCCGGCCTGGCCGTGCCGTGAGGACGTCACCCGCCCGTGTCGCGCGGCCCTGTGCGCGGGCCGGACACAAGTGTCCGAAAGCGGCTCTGACCAGGCAATCCACGGACGGTGGCGGACCGCGGCGGCGCCACATGTGTGCGGACACGCTTGGGTCTGGCGGCGACCGAATCCACCGTGCAGGCTTGGTCACCGTGCGTAGAACGCATCGTGGTGACTACAAAAGGGTGGCATCGTGATCTGGCAACGAATCTCTCAAGGCCGGTCGTCGGCGACATCGCGCGGCGGCGGCAGCACGGCCACGCGGCGGATCCCGCGGAGCCGGAAGGCATGCCAGGTGCAGGTGCGCACGGCGCCGATAGTCGTGCGCGAGCCCGAGGCGGCGTGGTGGCGGGTGCAGGCCGACCTCGACGGATGGGCCTCCGAGGGCGCGACGACGACCGTCGCGGTCCTCGAGGACCGCGACGCCGCCGACGAATCGGTGCTGGCCAGCCTGGCCCGGCTCGCCGTCGACGACGAGCTGCTGGTGGTCTTCGGCGTGGCCGTCGGCGCCTACCCCGCGCAACACGAGATGATCACCAGACTGCGCGGCCGGCTGCCCCGGCACGAGGTGGTCGCGATGCACGTACGGCACCGCGGCGTGGCGAGCCACTGGCAGACCGCCCTCGACCTCTTCCTCGACGCCGGCCGCCTGCCCGTCGTCGTCACCGCGGCGGCCGTCCTGCAGGAGGTCACCGCCGAGATCTCGAGCTACGTCCGCGCCGACCGGGTCCTGCGGGTGTTCGGCACCGGCGCCGGCGCCGACCTGTACCAGGTGTGGCGCCGCCCCGAGCCGAGCGTCAATTGACGGCGCGAGCCCCGTCATGAGCGGGGCCGACCGCGCCGGGTCCTCGCTGGCCGCGCTGCGCCGGATCGCGCGCAGCGGGCCGGCCCCGACCGTCGGGGAGCGCTGCGACATGTGCGCGGCCGGCCTTCCCGCGGCGCACTCGCACGTGGTCGACCTGCACAGCCGGGCGCTGCTCTGCGCCTGCCGCCCCTGCTACCTGCTGTTCACCGACGAGCAGGCGCGGCTGCAGTACCGGGCCGTGCCGGAGCGCTACCTGTCGCTGCCCGGCGCCGCGATCGACGACCGGGCCTGGCAGGAGCTGCAGATTCCGGTCGGGCTCGCGTTCCTGTTCCGCGACTCCGCGCAGGACCGGATGGTGGCCTCCTATCCGGGCCCGGCCGGCGCGACCGAGGCCGACCTGCCGCAGGCGGCCTGGGACCGGATCGTGGCGCGCGCACCGCAGCTCGCGCTGCTGCGGCCCGACGTCGAGGCGGTCCTGGTGCGCCGCCCGGCCCGGCCCGGGGACGCGGACGCCGACCGGTCGCAACCGCGGTGCTACCTGGTGCCGGTGGACGCCTGTTACGAGCTGGTCGGGCGCCTGCGGATGCTGTGGCGCGGCTTCGACGGCGGGCGGGAGGCACACGAGGCCATGGAGCAGTTCTTCGACCGGGTGCGGGCCTTCAGCCGGCCCGCCCCGCCGGTCGGCGCGGCATGACCGGCTACCGGTTCACCGTCCTCGACGTGTTCGCCGAGCCGCACGCGATCGCGCCGCAGCTGACCGCGCGGCTGCGCGTCGAGGAGACCACCGGCCGGCGCATCCACGCCATCATGCTGCGCTGCCAGGTGCGCATCGAACCGCAGCGCCGCCGCTACGGCGCTGCCGAGCAGGACGGGCTGCTCGGGCTGTTCGGCGGGCGCGAGCGGTGGGCGGACACCCTGAAGCCGTTCCAGTGGATGCGCTGCGACGCCACCGTCCCCGGCTTCACCGGCAGCACCGAGACCGACCTGGCCCTGCCCTGCACCTACGACCTCGAGGTGATCGGCACCCGCTACCTGCACGCCCTCGACGCCGGCGACGTGCCGCTGACCTTCCTCTACTCGGGCACGGTCTTCACCCGCGACGGCAACGGTTTCGGCGTGGAGCAGATCCCGTGGGCGTGCGAGGCCCGGCACGCGATGCCGGTCGCGGTGTGGCGGCGGATGATCTCCTCCTACTACCCGAACACCGGCTGGGTGCGGGTCGGGTCCGACGTGCTGGGCGAGCTGGCCGACTACCGGTCCCGGCACGGCCTGGTGAGCTGGGACGAGACGATGCAGAAGCTGCTGGCCGCGGAGGAGAACACCGCTTAGTACCGGAAGCGGGACACCAGGCTCTGCAGCTGCGTCGACATCGCCGCCAGCTCCTCGGCGGACTGCCGGGTGGCGTCGATCGTGTCCGTGGTCCGCCGGGTGGCGTCCGAGACCCCGGTGATGGTCGCCGCGATGTTGCCGGCGCCGTCGGCCGCCTCCGAGAGCGTGCGGTTCATCTCCTGGGTGGTGGCGGTCTGCTCCTCCACCGCGGAGGCGATCGTCGTCTGGATGGCGTTGATCCGCTCGATGATCGCCGCGATCTCGCCGATCGCGGCCACCGCTCCGGAGGTGTCCGACTGGATCGTCTCGACCCGGCGGGTGATGTCCTCGGTCGCCTTGGCCGTCTCCTGCGCCAGGTCCTTGACCTCGCTCGCGACGACGGCGAAGCCCTTGCCGGCGTCGCCGGCGCGGGCGGCCTCGATGGTCGCGTTGAGCGCCAGGAGGTTGGTCTGCTCGGCGATCGAGGTGATGACCTTGACCACCGTGGCGATCTCGGTCGAGGAGTCGCCGAGCCGGGCGACGGTGGCGTTGGTGGCGGCCGCGACCTGCACCGCCTGCGCGGCGACGACGGTCGCCTCCGAGGTCGAGGTGCTGATCTCCCGGATGGACGCGCCCATCTCCTGCGAGCCGGACGAGACGATCCGCAGGTTGTTGGAGACCACGTCGGCCGCCGAGGCGACCGACCCGGCCTGCGTGGACGCCTCGGCGGCCGCCGTGCCGACCGCGCCGGAGACCGAGGTCAGGTTCTCCGCGGAGGCCTGCAGGGTGGTGGCGTTCTGCGCGAGCTGCACGATGTCCGCGCGGAGGCGGACGATGCCGTGGTCGAGCGCGCTCGCCATCCGGCCGACCTCGTCCTTGACGGTCACCTCGGAGGTGCGGGTGATGTCGCCCTCGGCCAGGCCCTCGGCCACGTGGGAGACCCCGGCGACCGCGCGGCGGATCCGGTTGGCCACCCGCATGCCGAGGTAGACGCTGAGCGCCACGCCGACGACGAGCACGGCCACCACCAGGCGGGTGGCGGACGTCTTCTGGTCCTCGGCCACCTGGATCTGGTCGGCGACCTCCGAGGCCACGTACTTCTCCACCTCGGCCAGGTCCGCGAGGAGCTCGTTGTGCCGCTCGGTGTACTCGGCCAGGCTCTTGGCCTGCTGCTGCGGCGTGAGGGTCGGCGAGATGCCGGCCAGGAACTCCTTGAAGGAGGTCCAGTCGGCCTGCATCTTCGCGACGACCTGTTCGCCGTCCGTGCCGGCCAGGTTCGAGGCCAGCGACTCGAGGCCGGCGTCGACGTTCTCCTGCCGGACGGCCCTGAGCTTGGCGACCTCCCCCGCGAGCGCGGGGTACGCCTTCATCGCGGTGTTGGCCCCGACGTACGCCTCCAGGTTCACCCCGGTGCTCGACGACGCGCTCAGCACCCGCAGGGCCCGCTTCTGCGCGTCGACGGACGTCGAGCTCATCTCGAAGAGCGCCTGCAACGACAGGACGGCGATGATCAGCCCCATGGCGGTCGCGGTCAACACCGCCGAGTTGATCTTAGTTCGAAGCGAACGGTTGTCGAACGCCGCTCCGAAGCCGCCGATACGCGCCACGCGATGTCTCCTGACTCGATGTGATCCCTCCTAGCCCTCTTCGGTCGTGGCGGTGTGAAGCTGAGCACACAAGGACAAGTCGTGCGAAAGTCAGGCGAGAGCGCAGGCGCTGCCGTTGAGCGTGAAGGCCGCCGGGCGGGGATTGGTGCCGGTATGGCTCGCGTTGAAGCCGAAGGTCGCCGTCGCGCCGGCCGCCAGGGACGGGTTCCACGCCTCGCCGGTCGCGGTGACGGCGGCGCCGGCCTGCGTGATCCGCGCCGACCAGGCCTGGGTGACCTGCTGGCCGGCGGCGAAGGACCACTGAAGACTCCAGGTGCTTACCGCGGCCGTTCCGGTATTGGTCACCGAGACGGTGCCGGTGAAGCCGTTGTTCCAGTCGTTGGTCGAGTAGCTCACCCGGCAGGAGGCGGTGCCCGTTCCGCCGGGCGCGGTGGTCACGGCCAGCGCCGCCGAGCGGGCCGACCGGTTGCCCGCCGCGTCGCGGGCGGCCACCGTGAACTCGTAGCGGGTGGCCGGGCTCAGGCCCGTCACGGCGTAGGACGCGGTCGCGGTGCTGCCGGCGGCGACGCCGTCGCGGTAGACGTCGTACCCGGCCAGCCCGCTGCCGCCGGTGTCGGTCGAGGCCGGCCAGGTCAGCGTCAGGCCGGTGGCGGTCACCCCGGACGCGACCGGGGTGCCCGGCACGCTGGGCGCGGCCGTGTCGGTCGGCGAGGAGTAGGTCAGCCCGAATCCGTACGCGAAGAGCGGCGCCTTGCCGTCGCCGTCGTTGATGGGCTGCTGCGCGGCGGACTGCATCCAGGTCACCGGCAGCTTGCCGGTCGGCGCGTAGTCGCCGAAGAGCACGTCGGCCACCCCGGCGCCCTCGCTGCCCGGCAGCCAGGCGGCGACCAGGGCGTTCCAGCGGCCGACCTCGGCGGCGACATCGAGCGGCCGGCCGGAGACCAGGACCACGACCACCGGTACGCCCGCCGCGGTGAGCCGCGACAGCGTGGCCAGGTCCGTGGCGTCCAGGCTCATCGAGCCGGGCCGGTCGCCCTGACCCTCGGCGTACGGCGTCTCGCCGACGACCGCGATCGCCGCCCGATACGAGCCGTCGATGCCGGTGCCGTCGCGCTGGTAGGTGACGGTGGTGGCGCCGCCGACGGCGTTGCGGATGCCCTGCAGGATGGACGTGCCGGGGATGGTGTTCCCGCTCGCGCCCTGCCAGCTGGTCGTCCAGCCGCCGCTCTGGTTGCCCAGGTCGTCGGCGCTCTTACCGGCCACGAAGATCTTCCCGCCGGACTTGGCCAGCGGCAGGACGCCGCCGGCGTTCTTCAGCAGCACCTGCGATTCGCGTACGGCCTGCCGGGCCAGGGCGCGGTGCGCGGCGCCGCCGATGGTGGACGCGTAGGACCGGTCCGCGTACGGGTGTTCGAAGAGCCCCAGCTCGAACTTCTTGGTGAGGATCCGCCGGTTGGCGTCGTCTATCCGCGACATCGGGACCTGGCCGGCCTGCACCGCGTCCCGCAGCCGGGTGATGAAGGCGCGCCAGTCGTTCGGCACCATGATCATGTCCAGGCCGGCGTTGATCGCGGTGGCCACCTCGGCCTGGGTGAAGCCCGGCTGGCCGTCCAGCTGGTCGATCGCCGCCCAGTCCGAGACGGTGAAGCCGGAGAATCCGAGCTCGCCCTTGAGCAGGTCGGTGACGAGGTACCGGGAGCCGTGCAGCTTGGCGCCGTTCCAGCTGCTGAACGAGATCATCACCGAGCCGGCGCCCCGCTGCACCGCCGCGGCGAACGGCGGCAGGTGCACGGCCCGCAGCTCCGCCTCGCTGAGCTGCGTGTTGCCCTGGTCGGTGCCGCCGGTGGTGCCGCCGTCGCCGATGTAGTGCTTCGCCGTGGCCAGCACCGAGGCCGGACCGTCCAGCGTGGCGCCCTGCAGCCCGTCGACGACGGTGGTCATCGCCGTGGCGATCTCCGGCTGCTCGCCGAACGACTCGTAGGTGCGCCCCCAGCGGTCGTTGCGCGCGACGCAGAGGCAGGGCGCGAACGTCCAGTCCTGCCCGGCGCCGGTGACCTCCTCGGCGGTGGCCCGGCCGATCTGCCGTACCAGCGCGGGGTCGCGGGTGGCGCCCAGGCCGATGTTGTGCGGGAAGATCGTCGATCCGTACACGTTGTTGTTGCCGTGCACGGCGTCGATCCCGTAGATCATCGGGATCTGCAGCGGCGCGGCCAGCGCGCCGCGCTGGAACGTGTCGTACATGTCCGCCCAGGCGGCCGGGGTGTTCTGCGCGGGCCCGGAACCGCCGCCGGACAGCACCGAGCCGACCCGGTACGTGGTGATCTCGGCCGCGGTGATGGCGGCCCGCTCGGCCTGGGTCATCTGGCCGATCTTGTCGTCCAGGCTCATCCGGGCGAGCAGGTCGTTCACCCGCTGGGCGACCGGCAGGGCCGGATCCTGGTACGGCAGCGCGGCGGCCGACGACGGCGCGCAGGCCGCGACGGCGGTCGCGAGGAGTCCGGTGAGCCCGAGACGGGCGAGGGCGCGAGCGTGAGATCGCATGCTGGGTCCTGTCCGATGGCGGTCGGTCGGAGCCGCCATCGTCACATGGGAGCGCTCCCATGTTCAATCTGTGTCCACACTGTGAACGGCGGAATTCGATTGCCGCGCCCGGCGGTCTCCGCGACGATGATCCGCATGACGTTCTGACGGACAGCACCCGACGCCCAGGCCCGTACCCTTTCCCGGAGAACGTCTTGTCTCAGCAGCACACCCGTGCCACCGTCACCGTCTTCGCCGCACCGTCGAGCTGGATCGAGTCCGGCGCCGTCGCCCAGTGCGAACAGGTCGCCGCCCTCGACGGCATGCTCCACGTCGCCGCCATGCCGGACCTGCACCCCGGCAAGGGCGCACCCATCGGCGCCGCCATGCGATCGACGATCCTGTACCCGTTCCTGGTCGGCTCCGACATCGGCTGCGGCATCGCCGTGTTCCCCCTGCGCCTCAAGCGCGCCGTACCGGAGAAGCTCGCCGCCCGCTTCCCCGACCTCGACCACCCGCCGGACCCCGACGACCCGGCCTGGGCGGCGCTGGACGGCGACATCCCGGCCGGCCACCTCGACGGCCTGGGCACGGTCGGCCGCGGCAACCACTTCGTCGAGCTCGCCCGGATCGAGACCGTCTTCGAGCCGGCCCACGCGATCCGCCTCGGGCTCGAGCCCGGCGACCTGGTGCTCATCGTCCACAGCGGCTCACGCGGCCTCGGCGAGCGGATCCTGCGCTCGCACACCGAGCGGCACGGCGCCGGCCCGGCACCCGACCCCGCCGCCTACCTGTCCGCGCACGACGACGCCGTCCGCTGGGGCTCGCTGAACCGGCGGCTGATGGCGGCCCGGGTCGCACACGCCCTGGGCGCCGAGCACGCCGAGCCGATCGTCGACCAGTGCCACAACCTGGTCGAACTCCGCGACGGGGCCTACCTGCACCGCAAGGGCGCGGCACCCGGCGACGGCCGCGACGTGCTCATCGCCGGCACCCGCGGCACCCGCTCCTACCTGGTCGCGGCGCACGCGGGCCCCGCGGCCAACCACTCGGTGGCACACGGCGCGGGCCGCAAGATGTCCCGCGCCGACGCCCTGCGCCGGGGGAAGGCTAAGCACACGGTCGAGGAGCTGCGCCGCACGGCGGTCGGGTCGCTGGTGGTCTGCGGTGACCGGCAGCTGCTCTTCGAGGAGGCGCCGACCGCCTACAAGCGCATCGAACAGGTGATCGGCGACCTGGTCACCCACGACCTGGCCACGCCGGTGGCCACCACCGTCCCCCTGGTCACCTACAAGACGGCGGACCTCGGCCCGGCACCCTCACGGGACCGCCGGGACCACCGCCGCAGGCGGGGCCGCCCGTAGGGGCTACTCGCCACGTTCGTCGATGGCGGCGTCGATGGCGGCGTTGATGGCGGCGGCGGGTTCGGGGCCCAGTTCGGCCTGGAGAATGCGCAGGAATTCGTCCGGGTCCAGCGCTTGTCGAACGCCACTCAGGGCCGTCAAAGCGTCTGCCGGCCACACATCGTGCAACTCATGCCAGATGGCGGCCGCCTTGGCGAACGCCAGCGCGGCTTCGTCGCCGCGCTGCCGCTCCTGAGCGATCTTGCCGAGTCGGCGGTAGCTGCTGGCGGCGCGGAACCGGTCATCGAACGTCAGGTCGATGTCGAGGGCCTGCCGGTAGTGGGCTGCGGCCTGATCGAGTCGTCGTTGTTCATACGCGACCCCGCCGAGCTGATAGTAGACGGCCGCGGCGCTGTGCCGGTCGTCGAACTCCAGGAAGAGCTTGAGGGCTTGCCGGTAGTGGGCTTCGGCCTCTCCTAATTGTTCCTGTTCCTGCTTGGCGATGCCGAGCTGGCCGTAGACGCGGGCGGCGCCGTGCCGGTCGTTGAACTCCGTGAGGAGCTGGAGAGCTTGGCGGAAGTGGGCTTCGGCCTCTTCGAACTGTTTCTGTTCCTGCTTGGCGATGCCGAGCTGATGGTAGACGCGGGCGGAGCCGTGCCGGTCGTTGAACTCGGCGAGGAGCTCGAGGGCCTGGCGGTAGTGGGCTTCGGCCTCTTCGAACTGTCCCTGGTCCTGCTTGGCGACGCCGAGCTGGTGGTAGCCGGTCGCGGCGCTGCGCCGGTCGTTGAACTCCGTGAGGAGCTCGAGGGCCTGGCGGTTGCGGGCTTCGGCCTCTTCGAATCGCCGCTGCAGACGCGCGGCGATGCCGAGCTGGCCGTAGAGGTTGGCGAGGCTGCGCCGATCGTCGAACTCCAGGTGGATGTCGATGGCTTGCAGGTAGTGCGCCTCGGCCTGTTCGAACCGGCGCGAATCCTGAGCGGCCCTGCCCGCCAGGTTGTGTAGTTGCGCGAGTTCCCGCCGCAGATCGTCGCGGCCGGATCCACGGTCGGCGGCGATGGCGGTGTCGAGAAGCCGCCGGCGGCTCTCCTGTTGATTCGTCTGGTCCAGGTACTCCTCCAGCGCGCTCATGATCTGGGTGATGGGCTGCATGGTGCGCAATCCGTGATCAAGAGCCGTCGTCAGGTTCGCGTACTCGGTGCGTGCCGCCAGGTGCCCGACCGCGCGTTCTTGCGGGTCGGTCGACGTGAGCATCAACCGGATCTGGCGTCCGAGAGACACGTACAGCAGGTAGTGCGCCTGCTGCGCGAGCTCCTGCAGCGCGGGGTGCTGGTGGATGCGGTTGCGCAGGAAGTACGGCAGCACCGGCAGGATCTGCACCCAGTCGCTCAGCTGGGCCTGCGGCGCGGCCAGTCCGACCCGGACGACTTCGGCGACCGCCGCGCGAAGATCGATCGCACCGAGCCGGCCGACCGCCTCGTGGCCGGCGAGGTACTGCCGGCATTCGTCGAGGGCGAAGGTGGGGATGCTGGCGGTGAACGGGGCCAGCAGCAGCAGGGAGTTCTGGGTGGCCGGGTCGAGCTTGCCGTGGCTGTACTCGATGGCCCGGCCGACCGACCCGATCGGCTCGACGTCGCCGTCGCCCTGCCGGAGCTCGGCGAGGATCTCCGCCGGGGTGTGGGTGCGCAGGGCGGGCAGGACCACCGTCAGCGGCAGCGGATATCCGCCGAGCAGCGTCGTCAGCTCGTCCAGGGCCTTGCGCTGGTCCGCGTCGGTGAAATGGCGGGTGCCGCCGTGCCGGGTGAGGATCGCCTCGATCAACGTGGACGCGGCCTGGTCGTCCAGGCCCGGCAGCGGGTACAGGTTGTCGGCGAAGGTGCGCGGGCCGATCCACTCCTCGTCCTCGCGCGAGCCGAACAGCACCAGGGTCCGCCCGCCCCGCAGCCGGGCCAGGAACGTGGCGAGGCGTTCGCGTTCCGGCTCGGGCAGGGCGTGCGGGATCGCCGCCGGGGTCGCGGTGATCGACTCGGTGTTGTCCAGGATCAGCAGGTAGCGGCGGGCCCGCAGCAGCTGCGCCAGCCGTTCCGGCTGGGCGGCGGCGGGCAGCATCTCCAGCTTCGCCTGCTCCACCCGGTCCAGCAGGGCCGCGGCGATGTCGTGGATCATCTGGTCGAGGGTCCAGGCCCGGTCCTCGTAGCTGAACCGGAACACCATCTCCACCAGGCCGGTGCGCTGCCACCACCAGCCCAGGTGCTCGAGCAGCGTCGACTTCCCGGCGCCGGCCATGCCCTTGACCAGCAGCATGTTGCGGTCCTCGCGGACCAGCAGCCGCCGCTCGATCGCCTGGATGTCCAGGTCGCGGCCGACGAACCCGTACTCGGTGCCGGGCTCGTCGCCGACCAGCGCCTCGCGCTCGAAGTAGCGGGCCTGCTGCTCCAGCGACATCTCCGTGAGCTGCAGCCGGACCTCGCGCTGGGCGAACACCACCGGCAGGACCCAGTCCTCGAGGTTCAGGCTCTGGTCGAAGTACGCCCGGCGGGCCTTGTCGTCGAACAGGCTCCGCCGCGCGGTCTGCATCGCCGTGACCGGGTCGTCGCCGCGGGCCAGGCCGGTGTACAGCAGCGGCATCGCCTTCTCCGCGGCCGAGACCGTCACCGAGTACGCCATGCCGACCGTCACCGGCACGCCGGCGGCGACGAGCCGCTGCGCGAGGCTGGCCTCGCTGGCCGGTTCCTTCGCCGACTGGCAGGCGTTCAGCACCGCGACCGGCACCCGGTGCTCCGCCAGCAGGTCGGCCACCTGCTGCGCCGACACCGGTTCCGACTTGCCGTCGGCCGCTGTCTCGAAGAACAGGAACGCCCGCTCGCCCTCGAACGCGGCCGGGTGCCCGGAGCCGAACAGGTACCGCTCGGCGGCGCGGCCGGCCTCCAGCTCGGCGAACCCGGCGACCGCGCCGTGCGCGTCGAAGTGGATCACCTGGTAGTAGCCGGAGCCGTGCCGCTTCGTCGCGGCCCGCAGCTGTCGCTCCACCGCCTGCCAGGTGCCCGGGCGCACGAGGTCGACCACCACCGGCCGGTCCGCGGTGCGCAGCCCGTCGAGCAGCGGCCGGGAGATGGTGCGGTAGCCGACGTCGGCCCGGCCGGCCGGGCGGGCGGTGACGACCAGGATGTTCAGCGTGGAGCGCTCGGGCGGCAGCTCGAAACCGGGCGGGGCCAGGTCGACGCGGCGGGTCACCGGCAGCCGCAGCACCGCGGGTACCGGCAGCTGCGGGTCGAACAGGGCCTCCCAGTGCAGCCGGTGGAACGCCGCCGTGCCGCGCACCTCCAGGCGGCAGCCGTCGAAGCCGCGCTGTGCCAGCGCCCGGTAGCCGCCGGCGGCGGCGCCGCCGAAGACCTGTTCGAACAGCCGCTGCCCGTACGCCCGCAGCCGGCGCACCGCGTCGTCGTCCCAGTCCTGGTCCAGGAACGGGAACCGCAGATGCTCCTCGAAGTACCAGGCCAGCCGGTCCTCGTCGCCGTCGACCGCGGGGTCGGCGACGACCACCTCATGCTCGGCCGAGTCGGGAAAGGACACCCGCACGAGGTACGAGCCGTCCGCCCGGCGTGATCGCTCCGAGACGCCGATGACCGCGGTCACCCGATGCTCCGCCGGACCCGGACGACCACCACCCGATCGTCGCCCGACACGGTCTCGGTCAGCTCCAGCTCCGTCACGTCCACCGCCGGGCGCTGCTGGGCGACCAGCCGGCGGATCAGGTCGTACAGCACGCTGCTGGCCAGGTTCACCGCGAGCGGGACCCAGATCAGCTCCGCCAGGCCGGGCAGGAAGCTGCCGGGCGCGGGGGCCCGCACCGAGGCGGCGCCCAGCGCGGCGGCCTCCTCGTCGCCGTCCCAAGCCTTCGCCAGCGCCGCGGGCTCCACACCCACCGCCGGATCCACCGCCACCAACAGCCGGGTCATCCCCACCCCCAGATCACTTGAGCGCAACGTGGTCCCACGATGACACAGCGATCAATGTGGCGACATGGGACGAACACGTGAGGGTGATCGGGACGGGCGGCTACCGGGTCTGCGCCGCCCGGCCGATGATGCGTGCAACGTTTTCCGGCGCGAAGAACTCGGCGGGCGAGGTGGCGCCGGAGTTGACCCGTGCGAACGCGTCCATCGCCGACTGATCGCCCCGCATGGCCGTGACCAGCTGGATCATCTGGGCGTCCGGCGGCTCCAGCGCGGCGATCTGCGCCGTCATCTCGTACATCGGCAGCGCCCGGTCGTCGCGGACCCGCTGGTACGCCGCCATCGCCTCGTCGTACGGGCGCCCGCCGCCGAGCGCCTCGTCGAGCGCGCCGGCGCACGACTCGGCGTCGAGGAAGGCGTCGGTGATGCCCTGCGCGGTGATGAAGTCGCGGTTGTAGCCGGCGTCGCCGACCAGCGCCCAGCCCGGACCGTACGGCGTGCGGAAGTAGTTCGGCACCGACGCGCCGGCGAACCGCGACTCGCGGGTGGCGCCGCGCAGCCGCTCGGCGAACTCGGGCGCATGCGCGAAGGTCCGGTTCAGGGCGCCCTCGATGTCGTCGCGGTGCTCGGCCAGCTCCGCGTAGGGCCAGCCGCCGATGACCATCGTGAGGCCGTCGTTGGTCGGGCAGGCCGCCCAGCCGCGACCCGGCCGGCTGTAGATCTCGAAGGTGCCGTCCAGCGGAAGGTCGCTCCAGTACGCGTAGTACCCGCAGGTCAGCGGCGGTCGCTCGTGGTACCGGCCCGGCCGGACGGCCTTGGCGACCACCGAGTTGCGCCCGTCGGCGCCGACGACGACCCGCGCCCGCTCCACCACCGGCGCCCCGCCGGGGTCCCGGCCGTGCACTTCGCTCAGCTCGCCGGTGCCGGCCCGGACCTCATCGACGGTGAACGCCTCGCGGACCTCCGCGCCCGCCTCGGCGGCCCCGTCGACCAGGATCTTGTCGAGCACCGTACGCCTGGGCGCGTACGCGAAAGGGGAGTCCGGGGTGCCGGGCGCACCGCCGAGGGTGAGCGGCCCGAAGTCGAAGGTGTAGCGCCCGATCGGCGGGCAGCCGGTCGCCGTGACCCGGTCGAGCAGGCCCCACCGCTTGAGCGCGGCGGCGCCCGGCGGATGGATCAGGTGGGTCGACACCGTGTCGCTGGGGAACGTCGCCCGGTCCAGCAGCAACACCCGGTGTCCCCGGCGCGCCAGCAGCATCGCCAGCGGCGACCCGGCGCAGCGCGCACCGACCACGATGACGTCGTAAGCGTGACCCATCCCTAGGTCCTATCACGACTGAGCGACGTAGCTCAGCTCTGCCACTGTCGAGTACCGGTCGACGGCGTTGATGGTCCGCACCCCGAACCTGTGCGTGCCGGCCGGGGGAGCCGGCACGATGATCCAGCCGTCGCCGGTCTGGCCGACGGTGGCCCCGTCCAGGGAGACCTCGTAGCCGGCGACCGGGGGAATGGAGATCTGCGACGACGCGGGCGGGCCGGTCCACGAGAGCCGCAGCAGGCCGGCGGCCGGCGTGTCCACCCGCAGCCCGCTCGGCGCGGCCGGGATCTCGTCGCCGCGCCAGATCTGCCCGAGCGAGCGGTACGAGTACGGCGAGTGGTTGCCCGCCGCGTCGACCGCGCGGACGGCGAAGACGTAGATCCGGGGCGGCAGGGCCGGCCCGTTCGAGTAGACGTACCGGGTGCCGGCGACCGTGGCGAGCAGCCGGCCGCTCTCGTGCACCTCGTAGGCGACCGCGCCGCTGTCGTCGGCCGACGGCGCCCAGGTGAGCGTGAGCCCGGCGCTGATGTCGAAGGCGAGCGGCCCGGTGCGGGCCGGCGGGGTGTGGTCCGCGGGCACCCCGGCGCAGTCGACGCCGTTGAGCTTGCAACCCGTCGGCGTGCCCTGCCCCTCCGCGACCCAGCCGAACGTCTCCGACGCTCCCGGCGCGATGGTGCCGTTCCAGCTCTCGTTGCGGACCGTGTAGTGGTCGCCGGCGCGGGTGAACACGCCGCTGTACGAGCTGGTCACCCGGGTGCCGGCGGCGAGGTCGAACTCGACCCGCCAGCCGTCGATCGCGGCCGCGGTGTCGTTGCGGACGGTGATGTTGCCGACGTATCCGGAGGGCCACTGCGAGACGCGGGTGAAGACGGCGACCGGCGCGGTCGCGGCGGCGGCGGGTGCCGCGGGTACGAGGGCGGCGGCGCTGAGGGCGAGCGCCACGGCGATCCGGGCCGAGAACTTCATATCGACAACCGTATATCGAACGCCGGGCGCCCGGTGCCCCCTAGTACCCGTATCGGTTCTTCAGGTGGCGCCACCAGTCGCGCAGCATCCACTTGTCGAACTCGGTGATCTGCGTGGCGCTGCCCGCCTTCATCAGGAAGCCACCGACGTCCGGGCTCCAGTCGTAGAAGTCGTCCAGGCCGAACGTGTGGCCGACCTCGTGCAGGAAGATGTGGATGTTCTCCTGGCCGACCGCGCCGAGGAAGTACTCGCTGCCGACCCGCTGTCCCCAGTCGCCGCCCGCGCCGCCGCCGAACCCCGCGGTCAGCCACAGTGACTGGTCGTAGTGCCGCGCCGCGCCGCCCGGGCAGTTCGGGTAGGTGCCGGACTGGTTGAAGAAGCGGCCGCACGGCGCGGCGCACTGCGGCGCGTTCTCGCGGATGTCGTTGACGTAGATGTCGACCGAGTTGTCCGTCCACTCGAGCTGTGCGCGGTCACGCACCGCCCACCCGACGATGTTGACCGGGACCTCCTGGTACGGCCAGCCGTTGTGCCCGGCCATCACGTCCATCCACTTCTTCACCTGGCGCTTGAGGGCGGCGTGGATGGCGTCGCGCTGTGCGGTGCTCACCCGGGCCGACGAGTCCCACCGTACGCAGTAGTTCAGGTAACCACGGTTGGCCATGACCTGGTCCCAGCCGTAGTTACGGAAGCCGTACAGGTTGGAGTAGGTGCTCTCCTGGTGCTGCCACACCTGGTTGAGGCCGGTGACGAGGTTGGCCGGCGGGTTCCAGCCGCTCGCGGGCGGCGCGGTCGTCGGCGCGGTGGTCGGTGGCGTGGTCGGCGGGGCGGTGGTCGGCGCGGTGGTCGGCACTGGCGCGCCCGTGCAGGTGGTGCCGTTGAGGGCGAAGGACGCCGGCGGGGTGTGCGTGCCGGTGACGCTCGCCTGGAAGCCGAAGCTCGTCGCCGCCCCGGTCGCAAGCGACCCGTTGTACGCCGCGTTGACGGCGGTGACCTGGGTGCCCGACTGGGTGACCGTCGCGTTCCAGCCCTGCGCGACCCGCTCGTCGCGGCCGAACGCGAAGGTGAGCCGCCACGACGTGACCGGGTCGCCGAGGTTGGTGATCGCGACGTTGGTGGTGAAGCCGCCGCCCCACTGGCTGGCGACGGTGTAGTCGACCCGGCACCCGGCCGCCGCGGCGTCCGCCACCGCGACCGTCGCGCCGACCGCCGTTGCGCTCGTCAGCAGGACGGCCAGCAGGCGCCCGCCCGCACTTCGCCTCATCGATCACTCCCTCCATCATGCTCCCGAGTGAACGTTCACAACGTCACAAGGTGTGCAGACTTTGTTCGAATTGGCGCCATTATAGGCACGGATCGACAAGCATGGATAAAAGCCGGCGCCGGCACCCACGAGGGGGCCGGCGCCGGAGGGGGCGGTTCGGGACTACCGGACCGGGACGTCCAGGTAGGACCCGGCCGCGATGGTGACGGAGCCACCGGCGGCGTTCTCGTCGTAGTAGAGCGGGTCGACGGTGTCGACGACCAGGGTGAGCGAGTGCCCGGCCGGCAGGTCGTACGCGGTCGCCGACAGGTCCAGGTCGATGGTCCGGTTGCCGGTGCTCGTACCGAGCCAGGTGGCGGGCGCGTGGGTGATCAGCTTGGCGGTGCCGATCAGGTTGAGGTCGTAGAGGTACGCGACGACGGTGCCCTTGGCCGCCGTGCCGGTCAGCTCCAGGTGCAGCTTCGGTATGCCCCGGATCCGCTGCGGGGAGCTTGGCCGCTCCGACGCCCACACCCCGGCCCGGTTCCGGTTCACGGTGGGCAGCCAGATGGACGGCTGCTCGCCGGTCAGGGCGGCGATGCCGTTGGTGAGCAGGACGACGCCGCCGTCGGCGTTGGTGTTGAGGTCCGTCGGGATGGTCTTGTGCCAGCCCGTCTCCCGCGCGCCGCCGAGCAGGCCGGTGTCGTCCCAGTCGCGGATGTGGCCGAGCTCGTACCGGCTGGTCGACGGCGCGAGGGCGGCCCAGTCCGCGTACCGCTCGGTGCCGGCGTTGTAGGGCTTCACCTGGACGGCGGGCTCGGCGGCGATGCCGGTATCGATCCCGGCCAGGTGCTGGTCGAACCAGCGGTAGACGCTGTTCCACACGTCGTTGTCCAATCCGAGGATGCCGGTGAGCTCGGCGATCGCGTGGTCGCCCGGGCGCAGCTCGAGGCGCTTCGGTCCGGTGTACCGCCCGTAGAAGTCGACCAGCTGGTTCGGCGGGAAGATGGAGTCGCCCCAGCCGTTCGCGATCATCACCGCGGGCCGGTTGGCGTTGAGGGCGTCGAGATAGGTCTCCGCGGAGCGGACCTGCGACCAGGCGAGGATCTGGTCGGCGTTGCGGTTGGCGGCGAAGTCGTCGAGCTTGCCGGTCAGCTCCGGGCCCGGGTTGCCGAGCAGGTCGGCGGCGATCTTGAGCAGCGCGGCCGACTGCCGGTGCCGGGTCGAGTCCGCGTAGAGCGAGTAGGGCAGGTCGGTCCAGCCGCTCAGCACCGCGACCGTGCGGATCCGCCGGTCGAAGGCCGCGCCGAGCAGGCTGAGCCCGCCGCCGTACGAGATGCCCGCGGTGCCGAAGCGCGCCGGATCGGCCGGAGTGTTGGCGATCGCCCAGTCGATCACCTTGGACAGGTCGCTCATGTCCTTCGGCCCGGCCGTGTCGATCTCCCCGCCGGAGCTCCACCAGCCCCGCGGCGTGTACGAGACGACGACGTAGCCCCGCCCGGCGAGGACTTTCGCCTGGGCGAGGTATTCGAGGTCGTTGAGGCCCCAGCTGGCCGGGAAGACGATGGCCGGGTATCGGCCCGCGGCGGACGGCGCCACGTAGTTGGCCTTGAGGGTCACCCCGGCGCCGGGTATGTCGACGAACCGGACGGGTGTCGTCGCCACGGCCGCCGCGGCCCGGGTCACGGGCGCCGGTGCGGCGGTCGCGGGGGTCGCGGGGACGGACAGGGCGACGGCGGCGAGCACCGACAGCAGGGCGGCGAGCGGAGTCGAGCGGCCTGGCACCATGCGCACTCCTCGGGTGACGGTGCGCTGTTTCCGCCGGGTAACGGCTGCTGCAGCGCTGGTGGTGGCGGCAGCGTAGGAACCGGTACCGAGAAATTGAAGACGGTGACATTCTCGTTACCGGCCGGTAACGTAGGGGGTCCGCCCGGAGGGAGCGTGGCCTTTGATGTACGGAGTCCAGACGTCGCGTCGCCGGGACGCGCAACGCAACCGGGCCGCGATCATCGCGGCCGCGAGCGAGGTTCTGAGCGGTCCCGAGCCGCCGGCGCTGATGCCCGAGGTCGCCCGCCGCGCGGGCGTCGGCCAGGCCACCCTGTACCGGCACTTCCCGGACCGGCACGCGCTGACGGTCGCCGTCATCGGCCATCACCTGCAGGGGCTGGAGGTGGCCGCCGCGGCCAGCGTCGAGCGGCCGGCTCTGTTCCGGGCCCTGCTGCGCGAGCTGCTGCGCACGCTGATCACGATGCGCCCGCTGGTGCTGCTGGCGCAGCGCCTCGAACCCGGCGCCCGCAACCGGTACGTCCGGCGGGCCATCGCGGCCCTCTCGCCGCCGCTGCGCAGCGCGCAGGAGAGCGGGTACGTCCGCCACGACCTCGTGCCCGACGACCTGATCCTGCTGGTCACCATGGTGCGTGGCGCGACGGAGTCCACCGGCGACGCGGTGAGCGGCGTCGTCGCCGGCGAACGGTCGATCGACCTGGTGCTGGACGGCGTCTTCCTCTGACCGGCGGTTCCCGCGGCGGGCGGCCCCGGCGCCCGGCGGGTACGGTTGGCGCGACGTCCGTGCCGGACCGGGCGGGCGCGGGGCCCGAGGAGGCGCAAGTGGTCGTGCCCGGCCACGGGTCCTTCGATCATCGGGGTCTGCTCTACCGCGACCCCGGCGAGTACCTGTCCGGCGCCACCGCCTTCGTGCACTCCGCCCTCGAGGCCGGCGACCCCGTGCTGGTCGCCGTGCCCGATCCGGGCCTGGACCTGCTGCGCGGCGCACTCGCCGAGGCCGCGGGAGAGGTCAGCTTCGCCGACATGTCGGTGGTCGGCCGCAACCCCGGCCGGATCATCCCCGGCGTCCTGCTCGCGTTCGCGGCCGCCCATCCCGGACGGCGTGCCTGGATCGTCGGCGAACCGATCTGGCCCGGCCGCACCGAGCTCGAGTACCCGGCCTGCGCCGCGCACGAGGCGCTGGTCAACGCCGTGTTCGCCGGCCGGGACGCCGCCATCCTGTGCCCGTACGACGTCACCGGGCTTCCCGCGACCGCCGTGCGGGACGCCTGGCGCACCCACCCGGTCATGCTCGACGGCGGCGCCCGCCGGCCGAGCGGGGCGTACGCCGATCCGCTCGCGACCGCCGCCGGCTTCAACCTGCCGCTACCGCCGGTGCCGCCCGGCGCCGCGTCCATGGAGTACGACGGCGGGCTGCTCCTCGCGGCGGTGCGCCGGTTCGTGCTCGGTCACGCCGCCGGCGTGCTCGGCGCCGACCGCGCGCACGACCTGGTGCTGGCCGCCAACGAGCTGACGGCCAACACGGTCGAGCACGCCGGCGGCGGCGGCCGGATCGCGGTGTGGACCGAGCCGGGCCGGCTGGTCTGCCAGATCGACGACGGCGGGCGCCTGCTCGATCCGCTCGCGGGCCGCATCGTGCCGCTGCCGCGGACCGAGGGCGGCCGGGGCCTGGTCCTGGCCAACGAGCTCTGCGACCTCGTGCGGGTGCACACGACGCCGGCGGGTACCAGCATCCGCCTGCACATGGCGAGCTGACCGCCGCGCCCGGTCAGACCGGCGGCAGCCGCCGCACCGCAAGCAGGGCGACGTCGTCCGTCGGCTGCTCCGTGCCGATGCTCGCCATGATGGTGGAGCAGACCGTCTCGGCGTCGTCGGTCCGGACCGCGGCGGTCAGGCGCTCGATACCCACGTCGATGACCTCTCCGCGGTGCTCGACCAGCCCGTCGGTGTAGCAGACCAGGACGGCGCCGGGCGGAAAATCGATGACCGTGGTCGAGCGGCTCGCCGCCGGCGGGCCGATGCCCAGCGGCGGACCGACGGCCAGCTTCGGTATGTACGCCGGGCGGCCGGGCGCGGCGAGCACCGGCGGCAGGTGCCCGGCCGTCGAAAGATGGATCTCGGTGCGGTCCGGGGAGATCATGCCGTAGAGCGCCGTGGTGAGGTTGCCGGTCTCGAAGTGGTGGACCTTGCGGTCCAGCAGCGTCAGCGCGGCGGCCGGGTCGTCGCAGACCAGCGCGTACGCCCGCAGCGCGCTGCGCACCCGGCCCATCACGACGGCCGAGCCCAGGCCGTGGCCGGACACGTCGCCGATGACCACGCCCAGCCAGCCCGACGGCAGGCCGAAGACGTCGTACCAGTCGCCGCCGATGCCGAAGTCGTGCCCGGGCACGTAGCGGGCCGCCATGTCGACGCCCGGCACGCCCGGCAGCTGCGCCGGCAGCAGGCTGCGCTGCAGGGCCAGCGCGGCCGCCTGGTCGAGCTTGCTCGAGCGCATCTGCCCGGCGATGCTCGCGCGGTCGGCGACCAGCCGCAGCAGGTGCACGTCGTCGGGGGTGAAATCCCGGTGGGTGAGGCTGCCGATGTGCAGGACGCCGACGAGTTCGTCGCCGGCGAACATGGGCACGCCCAGCAGTGACCGGATGCCCTTGTCCAGCAGCACCGGGTTGACCACGTCGTCCGGGGTGACGTCGCTGATGGCCAGCGGCTGCCGGGTCTGCGCGATCCGGCCGGCGAAGCCGCGGCCGACCGAGACCCGGAAGCCGCGCCGGACCTCCTCCTCGAGGCCCTTGGCCGCGGTCGCGACGAGCTGCCGGGCGTGCACGTCCATCAGCAGGATCGCCGCGGTGTCGACGTCGAGCAGGTCCCGCACCCGGTCGAGGAGCTCGTCCAGCAGGTCGGCGACGGCGAGCCTGGACAGGGCCATGTCGGTGACGGCCTCGAGCTGGCGCAGCCGCTCGTCGGCCCTGATCCCTTCGGCCTCCGGCACGTCAGCAGCCTAGTACCTGGACCATCGGCCGGCGGGCCGGGTCAGGAACCCTCCGAGGAGTGCCCGGGGAAGAGGTGTGCCGCCGGGTCGATGGCGACGGCGGCGTTGTTGACCGCGGTGGCCGCCTCGCCGAAGCCGGTCGCGATCAGCCGGACCTTGCCGGGGTAGTCGGCGATGTCGCCGGCGGCGAACACCCGCGGGAGGTTGGTGGCCATCGTGCTGGTCACCACGATGTGCCGCCGGTCGAGCCGCAGGCCCCAGCCGGCGAGCGGGCCGAGGTCGGCGGTGAAGCCGAGCGCGGCGACCACGGTGTCCGCCGGGGCCCGGTGCGTCGAACCCTGGTTGTCGGCGATGTCGGCGGCGGTCACCCGTCCGTCGCCGTGCAGGGCGGTGACCTGGGCGTTCACCAGGATGCGCACGGGCAGCGCCCGGACCCGCTCGACGGTCGCCTCGTGCGCCCGGAATCGGTCGCGGCGGTGCACGAGGGTGACCGACTTCGCCAGCGGGTGCAGCGCGAGCGCCCAGTCGAAGGCCGAGTCGCCGCCGCCGACGATGACCACGTGGTGGCCGGCGAGCGCGTCCAGCCGCGGCACGAAGTAGACCACGCCGGCGCCCTGGTATCCGTCCGCTGCCGGCAGCGGCCGTGGGGTGAATCCGCCCAGCCCACCGGTGATGATGACGGCGCCGGCGGCGACCCGCGAGCCGTCCGCAAGGCCCAGCACCGGCGCGCCGTCGGGATGGGACAGCGTCTCCGCGCGCACTCCGAGCAGGTAGTGCGGCGCGAACGGCTCGGCCTGCGCGACGAGGTTGGCGACCAGGTCGCGTCCCTTGATCGTCGGGAAGCCCGCGACGTCGAGGATCTCCTTCTCCGGGTACAGGGCGGTGATCTGCCCGCCCGGCTCGGGCAGCGTGTCGATGACGGCGACGCGCAGGCCCCGGAAGCCGGCGTAGTAGGCCGCGAACAGCCCAGACGGCCCGGCGCCGATGATGGCGACGTCCACCTCGAGCATGCCGCCATCGCCGCCTTCCCTCGGTAGGCCGATCGTACCCCCGGCGCGCGCCGCGTCAGGCGTGCCAGCCGTCCTCGGCCCGCCGCCATTCGGTCTCCGACCGGGTCTCGAAACGGCCGTCGCGCCAGTGCCGCACGCGCACGCACAGCCGCTCGCCGGACAGCTCGAGAACCGTGTACGACTGGCTCTCGCCGGCCCGGACCCGACGGGAGCAGGCCGTGCCGCTCATCACGCCGATCATGTGCCGCCCGAGGCCCGGCCGGGTCAGGGACAGGTCGGCCTGCGCCGACACGTGGTCGTGCCCGCAGATCACCACGTCGACCCCGGCCCGGGCCGCCGCCCGCAGGGCCCGGTCCGCGCCGTGCAACAGCGTCAGCCCCGGGCGCTGCGCGGACCGGAACACCGGGTGGTGCACCATCAGCACCCGCAGCCGGGCCGCCGCGGTGAACGCGCCGCCGATCCGGGCCACCTGCCCGGCGTCCACCCGCCCGTTCTTCCACAGGTACGGCCGCGCGGTGCTCAGCCCCAGCACCTGCAGGCCGTCGGCGTGCAGCATCGGCTGCGGCTGGGCGTCGACGAACCGCCGGTAGCCGGCGAGCGGGCGTACCGCCCGGGTCAGCACCCGGTCCAGCGGCAGGTCGTGGTTGCCCGGCACGCTGGTCCACGGCCGGCCGATCGACTCCAGCAGCGCCCGCGCCGCGCGGAACTGCCCGGTGCGCGCCCGCATCGTCAGGTCACCGCTCACCAGCACCCGGTCGATGTCCTGCGCGGCCAGGTCCGCGCGCAGGCCGGCCACGACGCCGGGGTCCTCGGCGCCGAAGTGCAGATCGGTGACATGGACCAGCCGCATGCGAGCGAGCCTAATACCATCCGCTGCGGGCTATCGGATCTTTCCGGCCGGGTGCCGCCGATGCCGTAGCCTGAGCGTCTGTCGCAGGGCCCGGCGACCGGAGGGCGGCGTGATGCGGGTGTTGATGGTCGCGCCACCGGGCGCGGGCAAGGGTACGCAGGGCGCGGTGATCGCAGCGCACTTCGACGTCGCGCACATCGCCACCGGCGACCTGCTCCGGGACCATGTGGCCCGGCGGACCGAGCTCGGCCTCGCGGTCCGCGAGCACCTGGACAACGGCGACCTGGTGCCCGACGAGATCGTCCTGGACATGGTCCGCGACGCGATGGTCACGGCCAAGCACAGCGGCGGCGGGTACGTCCTGGACGGCATGCCCCGCAACATCACGCAGGCCCGCGAGCTGTACAAGACGGCGCAGACCCTCGGCATGACGGCGAGCGTCGCGCTGCACCTCAAGGCCGACGACGACGAACTCCTGCGGCGGCTGCTCGCCCGCGCGGCCCTGGAGCACCGCGCCGACGACACCGAGCCGGTGATCCGCCGGCGGCTCGCGCTGTACCACGAGACGACCCATCCGATCGTCACCTGGTACGCAGAGCGCGGCATCCTGGTCTCCGTCGACGCCATGCAGCCCGTCGAGATCGTCGCTCGGCAGATCCTCACCGCGCTGGAGGCGATGCGCCCGCTGATCGAGCACGTACCGGAGCACGCCCGGCGCCCGGTCGACCTCACCGGGCTCGGCGCCGCGTTCGGCGTCGGCGGCTGACCCGCGTCAGTCCACACCCAACGCCGCGGGGAATCGCGACGCCGCCGGGGCCGCCGCGAACTTGGTGAGCGCGTCGATCACGCTCGTCAGGTGCGCGCGCATGACCCGCTCGGCCGCCTCGGGGTCCCGCCCGCAGACCGCCTCGACGATGGCCAGGTGCTCCGGAAGCGACACCGACGGGCGCCCGGGCACCAGCGAGAGCCGGAACTGGTGGCGCACCAGCTGCCCGTTGAGCTGGTCGATGATCTTCGTGGCGGAGGCGTGCTGCGCGATGGCCCGGACCCGGGCGTGCAGCTGCGCGTTGAGCTCGGAGTAGCGCAGCATGTCCGCGCTCTCCACCGCCGCGGTCATCCGGCCGCCCAGCTCGCGCAGCTCGGCGATCTCGGCGTCGGTGATCCGCTCCGCGGCGCGGGCCGCCACCAGCCCCTCGACGGCGCGCCGGATCTCGGTTATCTCGATCGCCTCGTCGAGGGAGATCTCGCGTACCCGGGCGCCGCGGTTCGGCTGGAGCTCGACCAGGCCCTCGTTCGCCAGCCGGGTGAGCGCGTTGCGCAGCACGAACCTGCTGGTGGCGTACCGCTCGACCAGCTCGGTCTCGATGAGCCGCTGGCGTGGCGCGTACTCGCCGCGCAGGATGGCCGCCCGGAGCTCGTTCAGCACGTCCATCGGGTCGGTACTCCTCCTCGGTGTCGCCGTGTAGTTCGGTCGGTCATCGCAGGTTACGCGGTGTCCGGCCGGTGACCCTGCTTCGCCAGTTGTATCAGCCCGTACACGTGACTCCGCAGCTCGGCGAAGCGCGGCGCCGAGCGGGTCGCCAGCTGATCGCGGTCGTCGGGCAGGTCGATGCGGACGTCCTCCAGGACCACCGTAGGCCGGTTGGACAGGACCAGGACCCGCTCGCCGAGGTAGACCGCCTCGTCGATGTCGTGCGTGACGAACAGGACGGTGACGCCGAGCCGGCGCCAGAGCCGGCGCACCAGGTCCTCGAGGTCGGCTCGGGTCTGCGCGTCGACGGCGGCGAACGGCTCGTCCATCAGCAGCACGCTCGGCTCGTACGCGACCGCGCGGGCGATGGCGACGCGCTGCTGCATCCCGCCGGACAGCTGCCAGGGATGGGCGTCGGCGCTGTCGCGCAGGCCGACCGAGTCGAGGGCGGCGTCGACCTTGGCGGTGCGCTCGGCGCGGGACAGCCCCTTCTCCCTGAGGGGCAGCTCGACGTTGCGGCGGACGGTGAGCCACGGGAACAGGCTGCGGCCGTACTCCTGGAAGACCACCGCCATGCCGGCCGGCGGGCCGGTCACCGGGGCGCCGTCGAGGCTGATCCGGCCGCCGGTGGTCTCGAGCAGCCCCGCCACGCAGCGCAGCAGGGTGGTCTTGCCGGCGCCCGACGGGCCGACGATGCAGACCAGCTCGCCCTTGTCGAGCCGGAAGGTCAGGTCGCGCACGGCTTCGACCGGCTCGCCGTGGCCCGCGTAGGTCTTGGCGAGCCCGGCCACGTCGAGGGCGGCGGTTGGGGTCACGTTGTCACACTCCTCGTTCTGCCTGGCGCAGCCCGCGGTACCAGGCCAGGTATCGGTGTTCGACCAGGCGGAACAGCCCGGACAGGGTCACGCCGAGCAGCCCGAGCAGGACGATGCCGGTCCACATCTGCGGGATGGCGAAGCCGCGCTGGAACTGCACGATCGCCGCGCCCAGCCCTCGGTTCGCCCCGAAGAGCTCGCTGACGACCATGAGGATGACGCCGATGGACAGCGCCTGGCGGGCGCCGGTGGCGATCAGCGGGCTGGATCCGCGCAGCACCACGTGCCGCAGGGTCGCCGACCGGCCCAGCCGGTAGGAGCGGGCCGTGTCGCGCAGCACCTCGTCGAGGGAGCGGACACCCTCCACGGTGTTCAGCAGGATCGGCCACACGCAGCCCAGGGCGATCGCGATCACCTTGGCGGTCCAGCCGGTGTAGCCGGCGAACAGGGCGATGACCGGGATCAGGACCGGCGGGGGCACGGCCCGCAGGAACTCCAGCGCCGGCTCGGCCAGGGACCGCAGGGTGCGCGACGAGCCGATCGCCGTGCCCGCGGCGACGCCGGCGACCAGGGCCGTCAGGTAGCCGGCGGCGAGCCGGGCGAGGCTGGGCAGCACGTCGTTCCGGATCGGATCGGCGGTCCAGGTCCGCGGGAACGCCGCCACGATGTCGGACAGCGGCGGCCAGAAGAAGCTGGTGCTGTTCGCGGACAGGAGCCACCACAGCACGATCAGCACGGCCGGCAGTCCGAGGGCGACCAGCGCCCGGCGTATCACAGGTCCCTCCTCACCGAGGTGTGCCAGCGCAGGGCGCGCCGCTCGACGGACCGGGCGGACGCGTTGACGGCGACGCCGACGAGCCCGACGACGATCACGAGCGCGTAGGTCTGCGCCACGGCGCCGGAGCTCTGCGCCACGCCGATCGACCGGCCCAGCCCCGGGACGCCGATGATCAGCTCGGCGGTGATCTCCAGGATCAGGGCGACCGCGGCGGCCAGCCGGAAGCCCGTCACGACGTACGGCATCGCGGTCGGCCAGACGACAGTGCGCACCACCGCCCAGCGGGAGAAGCGGTACGACCGGGCGGTGTCGCGGATGACGGGGTCGACGTCCGCGACGCCGTAGAGCACCTGGACGAGCACCTGCCAGAACGCCGCGTAGACGACCAGGACCAGCGCCGACTGCGGCCTGCTGCCGTAGACGAGGACCACCAGCGGGATGAGGGCGACCGACGGGATCGGGCGCAGGAACTCGATGGTGGAGGCGGTGACGGCGCGCAGCGCCGGCACGCTGCCGATCACCACGCCCGCCGCGATCCCGGCGAGCATGGCGATGGCCAGCCCGAGCGCCCACCCGCGCAGCGTCTGTCCCAGCGCGGTCCAGAACTCCGCGACGGCGAGCTGCCCTTTCAGGGCCCGGGCCATCGTGCTGAACGGCGGCAGGAACCGCTCGTCCACGATGGCCAGCCGGGGCAGGGCCTCCACGACGGCGCCGAGCAGCCCGAGCGCCGGCCGGCGCCACCGCCCCGCGCCGGGCGCGGCGGTGAGTGCCGGTGCCGTGGTCATCAGGGCAACAGGGTCTCGAGGTCGGGCTGCTCGGTGATCAGGCCGTCCTGCTCGGCCAGGTCCGCCAGCAGCTGCACCGAGTCGCGGTCGACGGCGGCCGGCCACCGCGGCAGGATCAGCGCCTGCTGCACCTTCGGATCGATCTTCGTGTACGTGGTCAGCGCGGCCCGCGCCTCGTCGGGGTGCGCCGTCGCGTACTCCATCGACCTGGCCATCGCCGCGGTGAAGCCGGCGACCGCCTCGGGGTTCTGCTTGGCGTAGCTCTGCGAGGTGAAGTACATCGCCACGGTGAGGTCGGGGTCGGTGCCCGCGTAGTTGGAGACCACCTGGCGGTCGCCCTGCCCCGTCGCGATGGTCAGGAAGGGCTCGACCAGCTGGCCGGCGTCGACGTCGCCCTTGGCGATGGCCGGGACGATGTCGGGGAACGCCAGCTCGACGTACTTGATGGTGGTGGGGTCGGCGCCGGCGTCCCGGACCACCTTGTTGATCGTCGTGGTGTTGATGTTCTTGAGGGTGTTGACGGCCACCCGCTTGCCGGCGAGGTCGGCGGCGCTCTTGATCGGGCTGTCGGCCTTGACGACGACACCGCCGAAGTCCTTGCCGGGCGTGCCGGTGGAGGCGACGCCGGAGGAGACCGCCTTCAGCGGCAGGCCCTTGGACTCGGCCAGCAGCAGCGACGTGGTGTTGCTGAAGCCGAACTGGTACTGGCCGCTGACGACGCCGGGCACGATGGCCGCGCCGCCCTGCGCCGTCTCGAGGGTGACGTCCAGGCCCTCCGACGTGAAGAAGCCCTTCTCGAGGCCGAGATAGATGGGTGCGACGTCGACGATCGGGATGACACCGATCTTCACCTTGGCGTTGCCCGACGAGGTCGATCCGTCGCCCGATCCACCCGAGCCGCAGGCGCCGGCGAGCAGGACCGCCGAGACGGCGATGACGAGGGTGCGTATGCGTGTCCGTGACATGGGCCGGGACGTTACAGATATTGTCAACAATTGTGAAGGCAATAGTGGTAACGTTCGGCGGCATGACGCACTACGTCGTACGGGCCGTGGACCGGGCCGATCCGGCGACCATCGCCGCCCTGCGCGGCGCGGGGGTCGCCGCCGGCCACGAGGCGGCGGGCCGGACCGGCCTGCTGGGCGCCGCGGTCCGGGCCCGCCAGTCCGGCGCGGTGATCGCCGGCTCGGCGATCACCGTCAGCTGCCCGCCGGGGGACAACCTGATGATCCACGCGGCGGTCGAGGTGTGCCGGCCGGGCGACGTCCTGGTCGTGACCACCACCTCGCCGTCGACCGACGGGATGTTCGGCGACCTGCTCGCGACCTCGCTGATGGCGCACGGGGTGGTCGGCCTCGTGATCGACGCCGGGGTCCGTGACCTCGCCGCCCTGCGCGAGATGGGATTCCCGGTCTGGTCGCGGGCCGTGCACGCGCAGGGCACGGTGAAGGCGAGCCCCGGTTCGGTGAACGTCCCCGTCGTCGCGGACGGCGCGCTGGTCCGGCCCGGCGACATCGTGGTCGCCGACGACGACGGCGTCCTCGCCCTGCCGGCGGCCCGGGGCAAGGAGGTCGCCGCCGCCGCGGCGCGGCGCCTGGCGGGCGAGGCCGCCAAGCGCGAGCGGCTCGCCGCCGGCACGCTCGGCCTCGACATGTACGACCTGCGTCCGCTGCTCGCCGGGCTCGGCGTGGAGTATGTGGACCGCCTGCCCGGCGACGGTGCGCGTTGAGCATGGACGGGGTGCGCTGCATGCAGCTGCGCGGCGGCAGCTCCAAGGGCGCGTACTTCCTCGCCGACGACCTGCCGGCGGACCCGGGCGAGCGCGACGACCTGCTGCTGCGCATCCTCGGCTCACCCGACGAGCGGCAGATCGACGGCATCGGCGGCGGGCACCCGCTCACCAGCAAGGTGGCGGTGATCCGGCGCTCGCGCGACGCCCGCGCCGACGTCGACTACGTCTTCCTGCAGGTGGTGCCCGGCCGGCCGATCGTGACCGACGCGCAGACCTGCGGCAACCTGCTCGCCGGGGTCGGGCCGTTCGCGATCGAGCGGGGGCTGGTCGCGGCCCGCGACGGGACCACCGGCGTGCGCATCCGGATCATGAATCCGACGGTCGGCTTCGCCGAGGCCCGCGTCAGCACGCCCGGCGGACGCGTGCGGTACGACGGCGACACCCTCATGGCCGGCACCCCGTTCCCCGCCGCGGGGATCCGCCTCGAGTTCCCCGGCGGCGACGCGCCGCTCTTTCCCACCGGACGCCTCGTCGAGGAGCTCGCCGGCGTCGAGGTCACCTGCGTGAACGCCGGCATGCCGGTGGTCCTGGTTCGCGCCGCCGACCTCGGCATCGACGGCGACGAACCGCCGGAGACGCTCGAGGGCGACCGCGGCCTGCGGTCCGCGATCGAGGCCATCCGGCTCGCGGCGGGCCCGGCGATGGGCCACGGCGACGTCCGCGACTCGACCGTCCCGAAGATCACCATCGTGTCGCCGCCGCGGCGGGGCGGCACGGTGACCACCCGGACGTTCATCCCGCACCGGGTGCACGCCGCGATCGGCGTGCTCGGCGGCGTCTCCGTCGCGGCCGGGGTGCTCTCGCCCGGCACCGTCGCGAGCGCGCCGCCGACGGCGGCGCTCTCGGCCGGCACCGTCGTGGGCGAGCCGCCGCCCGCCGGCAGCCTGGTCCGCATCGAGCACCCGAGCGGCGTCTTCGACGTGCACCTGTACCTCGACGGCGGCGGCGCCGAGACCCGGCTGCGCCGCAGCGCCGTCGTGCGCACCGCCCGCAAGTTGTCCGACGGCCTCGTCTGGCCGCGCAGTGGAAAGGCGATCGGATGAGCCTCACGCATGATCCGGACCGGAGCCGCGACATCGCGCACGTCGGGCCGATCGAGCTGTACACCCCCGTGCTGGAGGAGTCGCGGGACTTCTTCGTCGACGTGCTGGCGCTGCGCGAGGTGCACCGCGACGACACCTCGGTCTACCTGCACACCTGGGACGACTACCAGTCCTGGACGATCCGGCTGGTGCGGCGCGGCGCCGCCGGCATCGGGCGTACCTACCTGCGCGCCGCCGGTCCGGGCGCCCGCGACCGGCTCGCCGCGCGGATCGAGGCGACCGGCCTCGGCCGCGGCGTCGTCGCCGACGTGCACCACCTCGGCGAGGTCTACCTCTTCGCCGATCCCGACGGCCACGAGTTCGGCCTCTACTGGGACGTCGAGTGGTACCGGCCGGACGCGAGCGACACCCCGGCGCTGAAGAACCAGGCGGCGGCCTACCCCGGCCGGGGCGCGAATCTGCGCCGGCTCGACCACGTCAACTACCTGACCGCCGACGTTCCGGCCACCTCGGCGTTCCTGCGCGACGTGCTGGGCGCGCGCTGCACCGAGCAGATCGTCAAGGACGACGGCGCGCCCCAGGCCGTCTGGTACTCGCTCGGCAACAAGACCTACGACCTGGTCTACACCGAGGACTGGACCGGCACCCGCGGGCGCCTGCACCACCTCGCGTTCGCCACCGACACCCGCGAGGAGATCCTCCGCGCGGCCGACGTCTGCCTCGACGCCGGCGTGCACATCGAGACCGGCCCGCACAAACACGCCATTCAACAGACCTTCTTCCTGTACGTGTGGGAGCCCGGCGGCAACCGCGTCGAGATCTGCAACGCCGGTGCCCGGCTCATCCTGGCGCCCGACTGGAAGACGATCAGCTGGAACCGCGAGGAGCGGGCGAAGGGCCAGGCCTGGGGCCTGAAGACCATCGACACCTTCCACACGCACGGCACCCCCGTGGTGCCGCCCGCGCCGTGACGGTCCGCATCGCCCTGCTGGGGCTCGGCGAGGCCGGCCGGGAGATCGGCCGCGACCTGGTCGCCGCCGGCGCGGACGTGCGCGGCTTCGACCCCCGCGCCGACCCGCCGGCCGGGGTGCTGCCCCGCTGCGACGACGCCGACGCCGTCCGCGACGCGGACCTGGTGCTGAGCGTCAACAGCGCGCACGACGCCCTGCCCGCGCTGGAGAGCTCGCTGCCCGCGCTCGCCCGCGGCGCCATCTGGGCCGACCTGAACACGGCGGCGCCGGCGCTGAAGGCCGAGCTGGCGCGGCGGCTCGCCGGCCGCGACGTCGCGGTCGCGGACGTCGCGCTCATGGCGCCGGTGCCCGGCCGGGGCCTGCGCACGCCCATGCTCGTCTCCGGCGAGGCCGCCGTCCGGTACGCCGGGATCCTCGCCGGCTACGGCGCCGAAGTCACCGTCCTGCCTGGCCCGGCCGGGGCGGCGATCTCCCGGAAGTTGCTGCGCAGCGTGTTCTACAAAGGCCTCGCCGCGGCGGTGGTCGAGGCACTGGCCGCGGCCGACGCGGCCGGCTGCGCGCAGTGGCTGCGCGACGACATCGCCGCCGAGCTGGCCGGCTTCGACGAGCGCACGATCGACCGGCTGGTCGACGGCACCCGCCGGCACGCCCGGCGCCGCGCCGACGAGATGACCGCGGCCGGCGAGCAGCTGGTCGCGCTCGGCGTGCCGCCGCGCGTCGCCGCCGCCGCCCGCGACCTGCTCATCGAGCTGCGAGACCAGGGGACACCGCAACCATGATCATCGACTGTCACGGTCACTACACGACCGCGCCGTCCGCGCACACCTCCTGGCGGGAGGCGCAGCAGGCGGCGCACCTGGCGGGGCGGCGCCCGCCGCCGTACCCGAGGATCTCCGATGACGAGCTCCGCGCGTCGGTCGAGGACAGCCAGCTGCGGCTCATGAACGAACGCGGCATCGACCTGACCGTCTTCTCGCCGCGCGCCTCCGCGATGGGCCACCACTTCGGCGACGAGGCGGTCAGCGACGCCTGGGCGCGGGCCTGCAACGACCTCGTCGCCCGGGTGACCGGGCTGTACCCGGACCGGTTCACCGGCGTCTGCCAGCTGCCGCAGTCGCCCGGCGTGCCCGTCGCCCGCTCGGTGGCCGAGCTGCGGCGCTGCGTTCTCGAGCTGGGCTTCGTCGGCTGCAACCTCAACCCCGACCCCAGCGGCGGCCACTGGACGTCGCCGCCGCTGACCGACCCCGCCTGGTACCCGCTGTACGAGGCGATGGTGGAGCTGGACGTGCCCGCCATGGTGCACGTGTCCGCGGTGACCAACCCGAGCTTCCACGCCACCGGGTCGCACTACCTCAACGCCGACACCACGGCGTTCATGCAGCTGCTCGACTCCGATCTCTTCGAGACCTTCCCCGGCCTGCGGTTGATCATTCCGCACGGCGGGGGAGCGGTGCCGTACCACTGGGGACGCTTCCGCGGGCTCGCCGACATGCTCGGCCGGAGGCCGCCCGGCGAGGCGGTGCTGGGCAACGTCCTCTTCGACACCTGCGTCTACCACCAGCCCGGCATCGACCTGCTCTTCGAGGTGATCGACGCCGACAACCTGCTCTTCGGCTCCGAGATGGTCGGCGCCGTACGCGGCATCGATCCGCGCACCGGCCACCACTTCGACGACACGAGGCGCTACATCGACGCGCTCGGGCTCCCCGCCGCCGACCGCGAGAAGGTCTACGAACGCAACGCCCGGCGGGTCTATCCGCGGCTGGACGCCGCGCTGCGATCGAAGGACGAGGTGGACACGTGCGACAGCTCCCCGCTCTGACCGCTCTTCTGCTGGCGACACTCGTCGCCGTTTCTCCCGCGGCCGCCGCCTCTCCCGCGGCCGCCTCGGGTGGCCTTGCCGACCTGCCCGCGGTCGCGCCCGTGATGGGCTGCGCCGACGTGCTCGGCCTCGACCTCGGCGGCGTCACGGACGCGCCGGTCACCCTGCGCTCGGCGGCCGTCGTGACCGCCGGCGCGCCGGCGCCCTACTGCGAGGTCCGGGGCACCGTCGCGCCCGCGAACACCATCGTCGTGCGCCTGCCCGTCGACGGCTGGACCCAGCGCTACGTGCAGACCGGCTGCGGCGGCCTCTGCGGCAACGCCAACATCAACTACGGGCAGGCGGCGGCCTGCCCGCCGGTCGCGGACGGCACGGTCGCGAGCGCCACCACCGACATGGGCCATCAGGGCCGGCCCGACGGCTCGTGGGCCGCCGGCAACCCGCAGGCGCAGCTCGACTTCGCCTACCGGGGCGTGCACGTGACGGCCGAGGCGGCCAAGGCGATCATCACGGCGTTCTACGGCCGCCCGCCGGCCTACTCCTACTTCACCGGCTGCTCCGACGGCGGCCGCGAGGGCCTCATGGCGGCGCAGCGCTTCCCCGGCGACTTCGACGGCATCGCCGCCGGCGCGCCCGCGAACAACATGGCCGTGCAGAACACCTTCCACCACGCGTGGAACGTACTGGCGAACCCCGGCTCCGTCCTGTTGGCCGGCCGGTTGCCCCTGATACACGCGGCGGTGCTCGCCGCGTGCGACACCCTGGACGGCCTCGGTGACGGCCGGCTCGACGACCCGCGGCTCTGCCGCTTCGATCCGGCCGTCCTGCGCTGCCGGGCGGGCCAGGACCCGGCGACGTGCCTGTCGGCGGCCGAGATCGCGGTCGTCCGGCGGCTGCACGACGGCGCCGTCGACGCGCGGGGCCGCCGGCTGGAGCCGGCCGTGTCGCACGAGTGGGGATCGGAGCTCGAGTGGACCCTGTTCGTGCCGGCGACACCGGGCCAGACGGTCGCCAGCGAGAACTTCGCGCTCTCCTACCTGCGCTACCTGGCCGATCCGAACGAGGCGCGGCCCGGCTACCAGCTGACGGACCTGTCGTTCACCGTCGAGTCGTTCTGGCGCACGGTGCTGCCCTCGTCGACCTACCTGGCCGCCATGGACCCCGACCTGAGCGCCTTCCGCCGCGGCGGCGGCAAGCTGCTGCTCTGGCACGGCTGGAACGACCAGCACATCGCGCCCCGGTCGACGCTGGCCTACTACGACGCCCTGCGCGCAACGATGGGCGCCGCAACGGTAGACCGCTTCGCCAAGCTCTACCTGTTCCCGGGGATGGCCCACTGCGGCGGCGGTGCGGGCCCGAACACCTTCGACATCCTCACCCCGGTGATGGCCTGGGTGGAGAGCGGCCGCCGCCCCGCCCGGATCGTCGCCGCGACGACCACCGGCGGCACCCGGCCGGTGTACCCCTACCCCACAGTGGCCCGGTACACCGGCACCGGCAGCACCGACGACGCGGCGAACTTCGTCGCCCACACGCCGCGCGTGCCGGTCCGCAACGACCTCGACTGGGTCGGCCGGTCGCTGTACTCGCACGGATACCAGACCTGGCCCCGGGTCGTGGACGGCCGCCTCGTCCTCAGGAACAATCCGCTGCACCGCTGACCGGCGCTCACCGAGCTGGACCCTGACCAGCTCGGCAGCCTCTACCGCGAGACCACCGACGAGGAGTCCGCCGCGGCCGTCGCCGGGGATCCGCTACCTCGACACCGCGCCGCCCTACGGCGTCGTGCTGTCCGAGCGGCGCCTCGGCGCGCCTTTCGCCGGCCGGCCACACAACGAGTTCGCCGTCTCCACCAAGGTCGGCCGCCTGCTCGTCGCCACCCCCGGCACCACCGGCCTCCGCGACGACCAGGGCGCCGTCCGCGATCGCCTCCGATTTCACACCCGCCGAGCGCGACGCCGTCGTCGGCGCGCCCGCGACTGCGTTCTACCGGTTCCGGAAGGCGGTGGCTGCGGCCGGGTTTGGGACGTGCTGTCCGCGGTTGTCTCCGCTTGCCCGCCCGCCGGGCGCGATGTCGTCCTCGGCGGCACTGCGACCGCGTCCTACCGGTTCGCGTTGGTGGCGGCTGCGGCTGCGGCCGGGTCTGGGGTGCGCTGTCCGCGATCGTCTTGGCCCTCGTGCCCGCCGGGTGCGATGTCGTCCTGGGTGGCGCTGCGACCGCGTTCTACCGGCTACCGTGCGACGGGTGGAGCTCGACTTCTCCGACCCCGACTTCCTGAGGGACCCGTACCCCGCGCTGGCCCGGCTTCGGGAGCGGGCACCGGTGAGCTGGCACGCCCCGACGGGCAGGTGGCTCGCGGCCGGCTACGCCGCGGCGAACGCCGTGCTTCGCGACCGCCGGCTGGGCCGCTTCTGGCGCGACCGGGAACCGGCCGAGCTCTACGAGCCGTTCAACCTGCTGCACCGGCACCAGATGATGGAGAACGAGCCGCCCGCGCATACCCGGCTCCGCTCGCTGGTGGCCAAGGCCTTCGCCCGCGGCCACGTCGAACGCCTGCGCCCGGCCGTCGCCGCCGAGGCCGCGGCGTTGCTGACCGCCGCCGGCCCGGACTTCGACCTCCTCGCCGACTTCGCCGAGCCGCTGGCCGTGACCGTCATCGCGGAGCTGCTGGGCGTGCCCGCCCCCGACCGGCACCGGCTGCGCCCCTGGTCGGCCGCGCTCGTACGCATGTATGAGGTGTCACCGACGGCGGAGGCCGAGGAGGCGGCCCTGACCGCCTGCCGCGAGTTCGCGGCCTACCTGCGCGACCTGGCCGACCGCCGCCGCGCCGACCCGCGCGACGACCTCGTCTCCCACCTGGTCGCCGTCCGCGACGGCACCGACCGCCTCTCCGCCGACGAACTGGTCGCCTCGGCGATCCTGCTGCTCAACGCCGGCCACGAGGCCTCGGTCAACACCCTCGGCGGCGGCGTGGTCGCCCTGCTCCGCCACCCCGCCCAACTCGCCCGCCTCCGCGCCGACCGCACCCTGCTACCGACCGCGGCCGAGGAGATGATCCGCTACGACGCACCCCTGCACCTGTTCGTCCGCACCGCCGCCGCCGACGTACCACTACCCGGCGCAACCATCCCGGCCGGCGCGGAGGTCGCCGCCCTGATCGGCGCGGCGAACCGCGACCCGGCCGCCTTCACCGACCCGGACACCTTCGACGTCGGCCGCGACCCGAACCCACACCTGGGCTTCGGCGCCGGCCTGCACTTCTGCCTCGGCGCACCCCTGGCCCGCATCGAGTTGCAGGCCGCCCTCGCCGCCCTGCTCGACCACGCACCCACCCTGTCCCTGACAGCCGACCCGGTCCGCCGCCCGACCTTCGTCCTACGCGCCTACAACACCATCCCGCTGACGACCCGCCTATCCTGACCACATCCCACCTGACCTGCACTTTCGTCTCGGCACACCCACCCGCTCGGCCCGCCGAGGCCCATGCCCGACGACGCGACCCCGACCGCGTCCGTGACGATGCCGGCGCCGCTGGATCATCCGCGCGGCCGGTCTCGCAACGGCCCCGTGGCCCAATCCGCGTCGCATTTCACCCAGTGGCATGTGCCGGACCCTCTGGGTCACCGCTCCTCGCTGGCGGCGCTGCACCCGGGCTGCTGCGTTACCGCTACCGTCCACGCCCCGCGGACCGCACAGAATTCGGGTCGTGTTGGTGATCAGTAGTTGGAGCGTCGACGACCGGCCGCAAAGCCGACTACACGTAGTCCTGGAACTGCTCACGGTCTGGGCCGTCCACCTACACCGATCCTTCCGCCTCATCCGAGGCGCCTGAACCCACCCGCCGCCGCCCGGCCGCCGGGATGTGTCACCCGGCTCGGACCGCCATCACTCGACGCCAGCATCAAATGCGCTGTCCGTGGCCTCTCTCATCCGCGATTGCCGTGCTCGTGAGGGTGCGCAGCATGTCATCCGCCCGCAGAGACCTCCGCGATATGACGGTGACGAATCAAATAGGTTCTGTGTCGGCGTGATTCCGTTAGGTTCGAGTTACGTCGCGTACCCGAGAAGTGAGCCAATCAGGATAGACGCGTTTGTAGATATCCTCCGAGTACCTTCGCGAAGGATTCGAAGTCGGGAGCCCAGGCTCGCAGGAAGAATTAGACGACCTTCTCGGCATCTGCGCCGTCCAGCGCCCTAATAATGATCGACATGTGACGACCTTGCCATGGCCGTCAATCGACTTTCGGATTGCATGTGGCGGCGCCGTTTGCCGGCCGGCCGAACGAACCTAGGGTCGCGTATCTCGGGGTGTGCCTTGGCCGGTTCCCTCCGGTCGGTGGCCTCGTCCAGCCGCGGTGTCTCGGAGGGTTCCGTCTGATTGGTGATGCTGGCCGGACGGTGCGCGTTGGCGGGCTCTGCTCGGGCTGTGGGTGCGGCGCGCTGCCGGCCGCGGCGCCGCGACGGATCGTGGCGGGTCGAGATGGTGGGATCCGGCGTCGGGTGTGGTGTCTGTTCCACCGAGTGGCGCCCGGCCGGCCGAGTCGGTTGCGGGCTCGTTGTGCGCGGCCCGGCCGGGGCTGGCGCGGCGGGTTCATCGTGTCGGTCGCGGAGCTGGCGCAGACGTCGGGCGTGGCGTTGTGTCAGGCCCCACTTGCGGTGTCGCTCGTGATCGCGGCGGAATCTGTCCCGTTCGGGGGAATAGTTGCGGGATGCGGTGCGGTCACGCATGGCGGCCAATTCGCCGCGACTGAAGAATTGGAGCTGTCCCATGTATTCATTATCCTGGACCGGCCGACGATTGTCCCTTCCCGATCAATGTCGATCATGCCAACTTGGCGATTAGAATTGAGTCTAATTAATGGAGGGCGGTCGCGGCTGTCGGTGAATGCCGTCAAGGGCTCGGATACCTAATGCCGGGCCAGACGTTGCTCAATTTCGAGTCGATTCAGCGCGCCGGAAATTTGTGAAATGAGGTGGGGTGGATCGCGCGGCGCGCGTTGAATCCTGGAGAGCCACGTGGCCGTGCTTCGGTCTTCCGGGATTCGCCGGTGCCCATGCGATGCGGGGCCGTCGCTCCATCGCTCGGCGCGCTGCCTGGCCTGATCGTCAGGGATGGAGTCAGGCGCGCTTCGCGGGTTGGTCGGTGAGGAGTGCGGCGAGGATGTCGTCGGCGTAGGCGGTGCGGGCCGGGCCGGGCTTCGGCAGCAGGTCGGGGGCGGTGCGCAGTAGTTGGAGCTGGCCCAGGTAGGCGCTGTAGGCCAGGAGTGCCCGGCGCCGGGCCCGGGCCGGGGGGAAGCCCAGCTCCCGGAAGAGCGCGGTGATGTAGCCCAGCCGCTGCTCGGTCACGTCGGCCAGGGCCGACGCCACGAGCGGGTGGTCGGCGTCCGCGAGCAGCGCCAGGTCGGCATCGGTACGGGCCTGCGGGGCGAACACCTGGGTGAAGAGCTGTCTCAGCCGCTCGGCGGCGGGCGCGTCGCCTGACTCCAGGCGTTCGATGATCGAGGTGGTGCTGGCCTGCCGCCACAGCTGCAACGCGGCCTGGACCAGTTCCTCCCGGCCGCCGAAGTGCCAGTAGAAGCTGCCCTTCGTGGTGCCGAGCCGGGTCGCCAGCGGCTCCACCGCAACCGCGGCCAGGCCGCCGCCGCTCAGTGCGTCCAGGGCGGCGGACGCCCATTGTTCCCGGCTCAGTCTCGACATGGTCCGTACGCTACCGTATGGTCCAACCATACGGCACCGTATGGATCGGAGGAGCGATGGGACAGCGACTGGATTCTGAGGTGGCGACATGAAACGGGGGGTCGCCGCCGGAGGCGGCGCGCTGTTCTTCGCGCTCGCGCCGGGCACGGTCGCGGGCCTGCTGCCCTGGGCTCTGACGGGGTGGCAGGCCGGGGCCACGCCGCACTGGGTCGTGCGTGGACTCGGCGTGCTCATGATCCTCGCCGGTCTCCTGGTGATCGTGCCGGCGTTCGTGCGGTTCGTAGTGGACGGCGCGGGCACCCCGGCCCCGGTCGCGCAGACCGACCGCCTGGTGGTCCGTGGCCCGTACCGTTTCGTGCGAAATCCCATGTATGTCGCGGTGCTCCTGGTCATCGTCGGCCAGGCCCTGATCCTCGGCCGCGCCGTGCTCGTGGTGTATACCCTGTTGGCGGGCGCAACGATGTACGGATTCGTGAAGCTGTACGAGGAGCCGCACCTGGCGCGCGTCTACGGACCCGAGTACGAGGCCTACCGCCGCGCGGTGCCGGGCTGGTGCCCGCGACTCCGGCGGTCCGGTAGCACGGCGGCAGACGCCACCGCGAGCGATCGCGACGCACCGGATCGCTCGAAGCGTGACACCGGGGACCGGTAAGCGTGGTCAAGTCGCTGGCCTGAATGGTCGGTGCGCCAGGGAAGGTGTGTTGGTACACCCGGTTGGCGGGTCGCGGTGGGCTCAATGGCCCGGCCTTCCGCCGGGTCGGCGTGGGTCGATTGCGCGCTCGGCTGGTGGTCCGGGGTGTGGTCGATAGCGTGTCTGGCCGGTGGGCCGTGGCAGCTACCAGCCCGATGGCCAGGGGCTCAACGGTTCGGCTGGCCGGTGGGTCATGGTGGTCGGCCGGTGGGCTGGCGTGTGGTCGATAGCGCGCCCGCCGGAGTGCTGTGGCGGGGTCGACAACCCGGCCGCACGGTCCCGTGGGCAAGGCCGGGAGCGCCGTAGTCCGGGAGGCCGTGACCGCAGGTGGCGGCGATCTTCGCGACCCATGTCAGGGCCCCTCGAGTCCGCCGCCGAACCCCCACACGCCTGTCGGGGCGGATGCAGAAGCGCGTTCCGAACGCTCCGGGATGGGCGCACCGCCGACGAGGTCGGGATCCGGCAGCCCCGGCTCGGGTGGCTGGTCCGGTGCCGCATCGGCTACGGTGGGATGCGTTGCAGTCGTATTGCAAAAGACTGGGGTCCCGATGCATCTGATCGAGCTGTCCGAGATAACCGCAGGCATGACGGCGCTGGTCGGTGGCAAGGCGGCCGGCCTGGCCGAGCTGATCCGGCAGGGCGAACAGGTGCCGCCGGGCTTCTGCGTCACCACCGAGGCGTACCGGATCGGGGTCCTGCCCGAGGCCGGGATCCTCGACGCGTACGCGCGGCTCGGCGCCGGGCCGGTGGCGGTGCGGTCGAGCGCGACCGCCGAGGATCTGCCCGACGCGAGCTTCGCCGGGCAGCACGACACCGTTCTCGGCGTCACCGGCGCCGACGAGCTGCTCGCCGCGGTCGCGAAGTGCTGGGAGTCGCTGCACAGTGCCCGCGCGGTCGCCTATCGCGACGCGCACGGCATCGAGCATGACGCGGTGCGGATGGCGGTCGTCGTGCAGCGGATGGTCGATGCCGGTACGGCGGGCGTGCTGTTCACCGCGAACCCGCTCACCGGCAGCCGCGCCGAGATGATGGTCGACGCCGCGCCGGGTCCCGGCACCCTCGTGGTCGAGGGGGCCGCCGGGGTGGATCACTATGTCCTCGGCGCGGGGGAGCCGGACGCCGGCGGGTGTGTGCCGCCGGGACGGCTGGCCGAGTTGAGGGCGGTGGGGGAGCGGCTGCAGGATCGGGCGGGCAGCCCGCAGGACGTGGAGTGGGCGATCGACGCCGACGGCACGCTCTGGCTGCTGCAGTCGCGGCCGATCACCACGCTGTTCCCGCTGCCGCCCGCCAGCGGCAAGCCGCAGCCGCGCGTCTACTTCGAGTTCGGGCACGTCCAGGGCATGTTGCAGCCGGTCACGCCGATGGGCATGTCGACCCTCAAGGTCCAGGTGGCGGGGATGCTCGCGGCTCTCGGCGTACGGGCGGAGATCGTCGACATCGGCGGGCGCCTCTACGGTGATCTCACCGACCTGGCGCGCCGCCCGGCCAGCCGGAAGCGGCTGGTCAGACTGATGGCGGTCGACTTCGGGCCGCGGGCGCAGGCGGCCATGGAGCATGTCCTGGCCGACCCGCGATTCGCGCCCGGCGGGGAAGCCGGGCCGAGCGGTCCGGGCGCGGCACCTTCCCCTCGTACGGCGGTGCGCGCCGTCAGCGGCATCGTGCGCAGCCTGGCCCGGCCGGACGCGGCGCGGGCGCGGGCGTTCCGGGCGGTCGAGCGGCTGCGGCTCGGGTCGGCCGCGCCCGGCGAGCTGCGCGGCGCCGCCGACCGGCTGGCGTTCGTTCAGGAGCGGGGCGCGGGGGACGGCGCCGACGACATCACCTGGCCGATCGTCGCCGGGATGATCGCCGCCGCGCTGCCCGAGCGGCTGCTGCGGGGGATCGCCGGGCCGGACGAGATCCACATTGTCATGGGCGGGATGCCGCACAATGTCACCATCGAGATGGACCTCGCGCTGTGGCGGCTCGCCGGGCGCGCGGGTGAGCACCGCGAGCTGCTGCTCGGCACGCCGCCGGAGGACCTGGCCACCCGCTACCGGGCCGGCACGCTCCCGGAGATCGGCCTGGCCGCGTTCCTTGAAGCGTACGGACACCGCGGCGTCGCCGAGGTCGACCTCGGGGTGCCGCGGTGGGACGAGGATCCCACGCCGGTCCTCGCCATGATCGCGAACTGTCTCCGGGTCACGGACCCGGACCAGGCCCCCGACCGGCGCTTCGAACGGGCCGCCGCGACCGCCGAGGCCGCCCTCGACGACCTGGTCGCGCGGGCCCGGCGCCGCCGGCCGGTGCGCGGCCGGATCGCCGGGTTCCTGCTGCGCCGGGCCCGCGCGCTCGCGGGCCTGCGGGAGGCGGGCAAGTTCGCGGGCCTCTATCCGCTGCGCGAGATGCGCCGGCAGCTCCTGCTCGTCGGCGCCGAGCTGGCCGCCGCCGGCCGGCTGGAACGGCCGGACGACATCATGTTCGTGACCCTCGACGAGGCGCACGACGCCGTGCACGCCGGCGCCGACCTGCGGGAGACCGTCGCCGACCGGCGCGCGGTGCACCGGCGGGAGCTGCGCCGCCGGGCGGTACCGGTGGCGCTGCTGTCGGACGGCACGGACGTCGAGGCGGTGCTGCCGGCCCCGGCCGATCCGGACGGCGCGCTGCGCGGCGTCGGCGCGTCGGCGGGCCGGGTGACCGGCCCGGCCCGGGTGGTGCACGACCCGGCCACCGCCCGCATCGAACCGGGCGACATCCTGGTCGCGGCGACCACGGATCCCGGCTGGACCCCGCTGTTCCTCACCGCCGCCGCGCTGGTGACGGAGACCGGCGCGGTCATGGCGCACGGGCCGACGGTCGCCCGCGAGTACGGCATCCCGGCGGTGATCTGCGTGCCCGGCGCCACCTGGAAGATCACCACGGGCCAACTCGTCACGGTGGACGGCGCGGCCGGAACCGTCACACCGGCGGCAGGCTGAGCGACTCCCGAGCATTCCTCGCCGCCGCCCCCGGCGTGCTGGTGGCGGCGGCGAGGCGGTCATTGCGCGCGGGTCGATGGTGGCCTGGAATTGCGGTATCCCGGTGGTGACCGGGCGACTCATCATGGTGGACAAAGCGTCGCCGGCGTCCTCAATGGCCGGATCGGATTTCGGCGGCGTGCACGACGTGGTGAGTTCGATTGGTCCGACCGGGAGGGCTCCGGCCTGGGATTACTTGCTGGCGCGCACCCGGAACTGTGCGATAGCATTAGCACCCTTTTGTAATAACATCACACGTTTTGATGGCGCGGACCGACGAGGGAGGCGCCGTCATTTCAGATCTCGAGAAGGAGACTGGAGAAGGGCTCTGTCCGCTATCGGCGCGACTGGGCCGAAAGCGGAGGCACGGTCCCGCACCGGCAGGCTTGCCCCCACTCGAGGAGGCCTCGTGAACGCTCGACCGCACACCGTGTGCGCGATCGTCGGCTATGACGGATCTCCGGCGGCGAGCGCCGTCATCGACGTCGGTGCGGCGCTGTTCCCGCAGGCCCGTGCCTGGATGACGCACATGTGGAGCCCGCCGTTCGCCAGCGAGACGCTGCGCCGGCGGCTGTGGGCCGGCACCGGGCACGTCGACGACTTCGTCGACGCCATCGAGCGGGAGGGTGAGCGGGAGGCCGCCCGGATCGCCGGCGTCGGGGTCACGCTCGCCAAGGCCGCCGGGTGGGACGCCGAGCCGCTGGTCCGGCGCATCTACGGCGGCGAGGGGCTGGAGTTCGCGCAGCTCGCCGAGAAGTTCGATCCGGACCTGGTGCTGCTCGGCTCCCGCGGGCTGGGCGGCACCGGCGCCGCGCTGGGCAGCGTCTCGGACGTGGCCGCGCACTATACGCCGCGACCGGTGCTGGTCGCGCCGCATCCGATGCTGCTCGCCGAGCAGGAGGCGCTCGCCGCCGGCCCGGTGCTGGTCGGCTGGGACGGATCCGCGGGCGCCGAGGCGGCGTACGAGGCCGCCGTGCGCCTCTTTCCCGGGCGGGAGGTGCTGCGGGTGCGGGTGGAGCAGGCCGGCGCGGAGGAGGTCGGCGGCGACTTCGTCACGGTGCGGGCCGGGCACCGGCACGGGCGCTCCGCGCACGCCGTCGCCGAGGCGCTGGCCGGCGCGGCCCGTTCGCGCGGGGCCGCGCTGTTGGTCGTCGGTTCGCAGGGCCATTCGATGGTCCGGGAGATGCTGCTCGGCAGCGTCACGATGGGCGCGCTGCACTTTGCTCACCGGCCGGTCATGGTCGTGCCCCGGCGCGAGCGCGCGTCCACATAGCCGCCAGGCGGGGGCCGGTGCGAAATGCGTATCGGCTGGTTACTCCCGGCGATCGTGAACCGGTTCAGGGTGCCGTCCGGCGATCACCCGAAATTCGGCGCCGATGGCATTAGCCGCGGCCGGTAACCCGGCCGCGTCGCGCGCCGCCTTGATCCGCAGTGTGGCCGGCGCCGGCAAAGACGCAGGTGGCCCGGGGAATGCGCACCGCGGAATGCCGTTAACCCGTCAGCGCTTACTGTGGAAGGCCTCGACGATCGAGCTCGGGATGCGACCCCGCTCGGACACGTCGTAGCCGTTCTTGGTGGCCCATTCCCGGATCGCCTGGTTCTGCTCGCGGTTCGTGCGGGCCGGCACGGCGGCCGCGCCGCGGGAGGGGATGCGGCCGCCGGCGCCGCTGCGGCCGACCCGGGAAGCGACCGCGAGGTACGGGTCCAGCGCCTTACGGAGCTTCCCGGTGTTCTTCTCGGAAAGGTCGATGGTGTAACTCACGCCGTCGAGGCCGAATTCGATGGTGCGGTCCGCTTCGCTGCCGTCGAGGTCATCGGTCAGCAGGGTGACGATCGTCTTTGCCATGGTGTGGTCGCTCCTGAAAGGCGCAAGTGAGGCATCCGGTGAATGCCTGCATTCGTACTACCATAGCGGCTCAGTTGAACGACCCGTCAGGCGCGGTGGAATGCGACGGGAAATCCGTCACCAAGGCATTGCATTAGGTGGCGCCGGAGGCGGTGGGTGCGCTGAGATGAGCGAATCGCCCGGTTCGATCGGTCCGTCGGAGCAATTCCGTACGGCGTCACGGCAGCAGCAGGTTCACGTCGCCGAACTCGTGCCACAGGTACCCGGCGTCGAGCGCCGCCGAATAGCAGCGCTCCAGCAGCGGCGTCCCGGCCACCGCCGCCAGCAGGTCCAGGTGCGAGGCCCGCGGCTCGTGGAACCCGGTCAGCAGCCCGTCGACCACCCGCGGGCCGCGCTCCGGGGTGACCACGAGCTCGGTCCAGCCGTGCGCCGGGCCGGCCCAGGCGCTCTCCAGCGCGCGCACCGCGGTCGTGCCCACCGCGATGACCCGGCCGCCGTCGGCCCGGGCCCGCGCGACGGCCCGCGCGGTCGCCGGCGGCACCGAGAACCTCTCCGGGTACGGCCGTTCGTGCGCCTCCGGCGAGGCCACCCCGGTGTGCAGCAGCACGGGTACGACGCCGACGCCCGCCAGCACGAGCCGGGTCACCATGGCGTGGGTGAACGGCCGGCCGGCGCTCGGCATCTCGGCGCTGCCGGGGTGGACGCCGAACACGGTCTGGTAGTACTCGAGTGGCCAGGCGCGCCGCACGTAGCCGTACCGGATCGGCCTGCCGTGCGCGCGCAGGAGGTCGGGCACGGACCCGGCGCCGGCGGTGTCGACGTCGGCGCGCCACAGGCGTCCGGCCGAGTACCGCTCGCGCAGCGTCACCGCGCCGCCGCCGGGCAGCGGATACCGTCCGCCCTCGGCGCCGTCCGGATAGGGCGCGGTGGCCTTGCCGCTGCGCCGGCGCAGCTCGACCAGCCACGATCCGTCGTCGCTCTCGGTGGAGAAGTGGACGGTCAGCGGGCCGCAGGTGACCGGGACCGCGGCCGGCAGGGTGGCCGAGGTGTTGACGACCAGCAGGTCGCCGGCGCGCAGCAGCGCCGGCAGGTCGGTGAACCGGTGATGCCGCACGGTGCCGCCGGCCCGCTCGCCGACCAGCAGGCGTACCCCGTCACGGGCCCGGCCCCGCGCCTCCGGCGGCTCGTGCGCCTCCAGCGCGGCGGGCAGCGCGAAGTCGAGTAGCGCCGTCACCGGCCGGCCCCGGTGAGCAGGTCGGCGAGCCGGACCCGGCCCGACGGCGGCTCGTCGGCGAGCAGGCGCAGCAACGCCGGCACCACGGTCCCGGGCAGCGGCCGGTCGCTGATGTCCGCGCCGGGGAAGGCCTCCTGGTGCATCCGGGTCCGCAGGTCGCCGGGGTCGGCCCACCACACCCGCACCGCCGGCTCCTCCGCGGCGAGGACCCGGCTCGCCTGCTCGATCGCCGCCTTCGCCGAGCCGTACCCGCCCCAGCCCGGGTACCCCTCGACGGCCGCGTCGGAGGTGACGTTGACGATCGCGCCGCGGCGGGCCCGCAGCCCCGGCAGCGCGAGCTGGATCAGCGCGAGCGGCGCGACCACGTTCACCTCGTACACCTCGCGCAGCGCGCCGAGCGGGTAGTCCGCCAGCGGCGGCTGCGGGCTGGGCCCGAGGATGCCGGCGTTGTTGACCAGCAGGTCGGCGCCGCCGAGCCGGTCGGCGGCGGCGATCAGGGCGTTCCGGTGTGCGCCGTCGGTGACGTCGCCGGGCACGGCGACGACCCGGTCCGGGTCGAACCGGGCCACCGCGGCGGCCAGCTCGCCGGCGCCCCGGGCGTCGACGACGAGCCGCCAGCCGGCTTCGGCCAGCCCGGCGGTGAGCGCGAGCCCGAGCCCTCGGGACGCGCCGGTGATGATCGCGACAGGCATCGCTGATCTCCTTTCCACGCCGTCGACGCTAGGTATCCGCGGACCGGTCGCCATCGGTCGTCGTACCCCGCCGTTGGACCTAGGTCCCGCGACCGATCCGGGTCCGGCGGCCGGTGGGTACGGTTCAGGGGTGACCGGCTGCGGCCGCGCCGAGCTGCGCGAGGTGAGTGAGGCGGTGCTGGCCGTCACCGCCCGCCTGTCCGTGCACGATGTACTGCAGACGATCGTCGCGTCCGCCCGGCGGCTGCTCGGCGCCCGATACGCGGCGCTGGGCCTGCCCGGCCCCGACGACACGTTCGGCGAGTTCATCACCGCCGGCATCAGCGACGAGCGGGCGCGGGCGATCGGCCCGATGCCCCGCCAGCACGGCCTGCTCGCCGCGATGCTGCGCGACCGGAACCCGGTCCGGCTCGCCGACGTGCGCTCCCATCCGAGCTTCGGCTGGTGGCCCGCCGCGCATCCGGAGCTCGCCGACTTCCTCGGCGTGCCGATCCTGCACGGCGAGGAGATCCTCGGCACCCTGTTCCTGGCCAACCGGCGCAAGCCGGGCGGCTTCAGCGCGGCCGACGAGGAGCTGCTCCGGCTGCTCGCGGCGCACGCCGCGATCGCGCTGGTCAACGCCCGCCTGTACGAGCGCAGCCGCGAGCTGTCCATCGTGGCCGAGCGCAACCGCATCGCCCGCGAGCTGCACGACGCGGTGACCCAGAAGCTGTTCAGCCTCCGGCTGACCGCCGACGCCGCGGCGATGCTGGTGTCCCGGGACGCCGTGCGGGCGGCGGCCGAGCTGGACACGGTGCGCCGCCTCGCCGCCGAGGCGGCCGAGGAGCTGCGGGCGATCGTGGTGGGCCTGCGCCCGGTCGACCTGTCCGGCGACGGCCTGGACACGGCGCTGCGCAAGCAGACGGACCTGCTCGACCGGGTGCACCGGCCCGCGGTGCGGTTCGCCGGCGGCCCGGTGCCGCGCCTGCCGGCCGTACGGGAGGAGGCGGCGTACCGGATCGCGCAGGAGGCGATGCACAACGCGCTGCGCCACGCCGAGCCGGGCCGGGTCACGGTCGCCGTGCGTACCGATGACGGCTCGGTCGTGCTGGAGGTGACCGACGACGGCCGGGGATTCGATCCGCTGACACCGACCCGCCAGTTCGGCCTGGCGTCGATGCGCGAGCGCGCCCGCGCCGCCGGCGGCCGGCTCGAGGTGCTCTCCCGGCCGGGCGCGGGCACGACCGTGCGGCTGGTGGTGCCGGCCGATGGCTGAGCCGATCCGGGTGCTCGTGGTGGACGACCATCCGGTGGTTCGGCAGGGGCTGCGCACGTTCCTCGACCTGCAGGACGATCTGAGCGTCGTCGGCGAGGCGGCCGACGGCGACGGCGCGGTGGCCGCCGCGGCGGAGCTGCGCCCCGACGTGGTGCTGCTGGACCTGCGGATGCCCGGCGCCGACGGCGTGGCGGCGCTGCGCGGCCTGCGGTCGTCGGGCAACGCCGCGCGGGTGCTGATCATCACGAGCTTCACCGAGCCCGCCGCGGTGCTGCCGGCGCTGCGGGCGGGCGCCGCCGGCTGCGTGTACAAGGACATCGATCCGCCGGCGCTCGCGGCCGCGATCCGTGCCGTGCACACCGGCCACGTCCTGCTGCACCCCGACGTCGCGCGGCTGCTCGCCGACGGCGAGACCCGGCGCGGCGGCACGCACCTGACCGGGCGGGAGCGCGAGGTGCTGGCGGCCATCGCGCTGGGCCGCGCGAACCGGGAGATCGCCCGGGAGCTCGGGCTGTCGGAGAAGACCGTGAAGACCCACGTCAGCGCGATCCTCGCCAAGCTCGGCGTCCAGGACCGCACCCAGGCGGCGCTGCACGCGGTCCGTGCCGGAATCGTCAGTAACTGACCCGGCTGAGACCGGAAACCGTTGACATGTGGAAAGTGAACGTTAACATCGTGAACACATAGACGGGCATCGTTACGTTGCGGCCCGACAGCCCGGGCGGTAGCGGACGCGGAGGACGCCACCTTCACGCCCGTCCACCGACCCATACGGAGTACCGATGAACCACACCGCGCACAGAGCCACCCGCCGATTGCGCCGCGCCGCGTTGCCGGCCGTCGCCGCGACGGTGGTCGCCGCCGCCGGGGTCGCGGTCGGCGGCACGCCGGCGTCCGCCGCCGCCTGCGGAGCGCTGTCGTACCAGGCCGAGGCGACGCTGTCCGGCAGCACCTGGACCGCTCGCCGCGGCGGCACGACGGTGTACACCGGCACCGACATGCGCGCCGCCGTCCAGGCCGCCGTCAGCAGCCTGCCCGCCCGCACCTCGAAGCAGAACGTGGTGGTCCGCGGCTCGGGCTCGATCAGCGCCAACTCCCGGATCTCGCTGCCCAGCTACACGCTGCTGGACGTCTGCGGCACCATCAACGTCACCGGCTCGGGCTCGGGCGACCAGGCGCCCGTCTACTCCCGCGGCACCCGCGACGTCGAGGTCGCCCACCTCAACGTCACCGGCGCGCCGCTGTACGGCATCTTCCTGCGCAGCGTGTCCAACGTCATCCTCGGCCAGATCGACATGCGGCTCTCCGGCGGCCTCGGCGTCCGCATCGACAACTACGGCGACACCAGCGTGATGTCGAAGAACATCCGCCTCGACAGCGCGTACGTCTCCGGCGCGAGCTCGCACGCCGTGGAGACCTACGGCGTCGACGGCCTCACCATCGGCACGGTCACGGCCCGCAACGTCGGCGAGTCCGGCCTGCTGCTCAACCAGACGATCAACGCGACCGTCGGCACGGTCGACGCGGAGAACGCCGGCACCGGCACCGGCTACGCGGCGTTCCGCATGGCCAACCGCAACGGCCGTGTCGGCAGCGGCTATCCCACCAACATCCGGGTGGGCACGGTCAAGGCGCGCGGCGGCGGCCGCGGCGTGTTCTGCGTCTCGGAGAGCGGCGGGGCGACCATCGCCAACGTGGACATCGCCAACACCGGCAACAACTCGGTGCTGGTGGAGAACTGCTACAACGTCGTCATCGCCGGCAGCTCCGGGACGATCAGCGGCGGCGGCGAGGTGCGTATCGCCTCGCGGACCGAGTTCGCCCCGTCGTCGGACATCCGCTTCCAGAATCTGCGGGTGAGCAACACCAACATCCGGTGGAGCCCGTGCACCGGCACGAACAACACCATCAGCAACGTCACCAGGACGAACTCGACGCTCACCTGGTGCTGACCCGAGCGGGCCGGTGCCCGTCGTGGGCGCCGGCCCCGCCGGCGACGCTTCAGGACGACGGGGCCACGCTGTCCAGGTCCTGCAGCTGCTGGGCCAGGTGGTTGTTCAGGGCGCCCTGGTAGCTCTCCGCGAGCTGGCCGAGGCGTTCGATCTCGTCCAGCAGGGCGGCGCGCTTGGCACCCAGGCTGTTCATGGCCTCGCTGTGGTTGCGCCGCGCGTCCGCCTCGATGGTGCCGGCCTTGAGCTGCGCGTCGCTGGTGATCTGCAGCGACTTGTCCTGAGCGTCGGCGAGCAGCGCCTCGGACTCCTTGCGGGCGTCGCGCATGTGGTCGTCGGCGGTGCGCTGGGCCATCATCAGGACCCGGGCGTTGCGCTCGTCGCCCTCGGGGGAGCCGGCCGGCCCCGGCCCGGCGTTGCGGGCCTGCTCGAGGCGGGCCTGCACGCTGCGAGCGTTCTGCTCGGCCCGGGCGCGGGCCTCCTGCAGCCGCTCGAGCTGCGCGCTGAGGTCGGAGAACTCGGCGTTGAGCGCCGACGCCGACGGGCCGGGGCCGGGGCCGGACGGGCCGCCGCGCTGCACCTGGTTGTGCAGGGCGTTGTTCTCCTCGAGGAGGCGGGTGAGCTCCTGCTCGAGCTCGTCCAGGAACGCGTCGACTTCCTCCTCGTCGTACCCGCGCTTGCCTATCGGGGGCTTCTTGAAGGCCATGTTGTGGATGTCGGCCGGCGTTAACGGCATCGTGCTCCTCGAATCAGCGGGCGTGCGGGCGTGCAGGCGTGCGGCCGGAATCCTACGCAACATCGCCGGGCGGTGGGCGGTGGTCCAGCCCCAGCGAGTCGTCAGGCGGTCCCGATCGGGGTCCAGTCGAGGTACTTGCCGGTCCGGTCGTCGCCGGACGAGCGGCCGCGCAGGCGCCGGTTCACCCAGGGCAGGACGTGTTCACGGTAGTAGCGGGCCTCGGCGAGCACTCGGCGCCCCTCGCGCGGCCCCGGCGCGACGACGTGCGCGGCGCGGGCGTGGCCCAGCGCGGTGAGCACCAGGCCCGCCACCCGTTGGTGCCCGGCGGCGTTGAGGTGCAGCCGGTCCGCCGACCAGTATGCGGCGCCGCGGATCTCGGCGTCGCGGAAGACGTCGACCATCTCGACGTCGTGACGCCGGACCAGCTCGACGGTCGCGGCGGTGAGCAGCTCACCCTTGCGGCGCATGGACCGCCCGAACGGCAGCCGGGCCGACGGGTCCGCGCCGCTGAGCACCACCAGCCGTACGCCGGCCTCGGCGCACCGCCGGATCGCCCGTTCGAGCAGCCCGACCAGGCGGTCGATGTCGGTGCCGGGCCGCATCATGTCGTTGCCGCCCCCGTTGATCGTGATGAGCGTCGGCGCGGGCGCCAGCGCGAGCGCCGCCTCCAGCTGCCCGTTCACGATCGGATCGAGCAGGCGGCCGCGGATCGCCAGGTTGGCGTAGCGCACCTCCCCGGTCAGCTCGGCGGCCAGCCCGGCGGCCACCAGGTCGGCCCAGCCGCGCACCGAACCGTCGGGCAGCTCGTCGCCCATGCCCTCGGTGAAGCTGTCGCCGATCGCCACGTACCGCATCGTGACACCCTCCCTCGCACCCGTCCCGGAGCCCTCAAGTTACCCGGGGGTACCCCGTTCGGGGTGCCCCAGCCTGGTCATTCACTGGGGATGAGGCACGAATCACGCCGGTCGGCGACGATCTCTACCCATGACCGAGACCGTGCACGGGCGGCGGCTGGCGATCCTGCTGGCCATGGCGATGTTCGTGCTGGTCGTCGACACGTCGCTGATGAACGTCTCGATCGCCGCCGTGGTGCGGGACCTGGACACGACCGTGAGCGGGGTGCAGGCGGCGATCGCGCTCGAGGCGCTGGTGTCCGCCGCGTTCATCCTGATCGGCGGCAAGGTCGGCGACCTCATCGGCCGCAAACGGGCGTACGTGCTGGGCCTGCTCGGCTATGCCGCCGGCGCGCTGGCGATGGCGCTTTCGCAGGATCTGTGGACGATCATCGTCTTCTGGGCGGTGCTGGGCGGCATCGGCGCCTCGCTCCTGCTGCCCAGCATGCAGTCGCTCATCCACGGCAACTTCTCCGGCGCGGCGCAGAAGAAGGTGTACGCCCTGGTCGGCGCCGCGGCCGCGATCGCCGCCGCGGTCGGCCCGCTGCTCGGCGGCTTCATCACCACCTATCTGTCCTGGCGCCTGGCGTTCCTGGGCGAGGTCGTCATCATCGCGGTGGTGCTGTCCGGCCTCGGCATCGTCCGCGACGTGCCCTACACCGGTCCCCGCACCATCGACGTCGCCGGTGCGTGCCTGTCCGTCGTGGGCATGGGCGGCATCGTGCTGGGCATCCTGGTGTGGCAGGAGGGCGGCGAGTCCGTCGTCGCGCTGCTGGCGGTCGGCGCCGCCGCGCTGGCCGCGCTGGTCTACTGGCTGCTGCGGCGCAAGCGTCTCGGGCGGCCGGCGCTGCTGGACCCGGACCTGTTCCGGTCCAAGGTCTTCCGGCTGGGCATCACCCAGCAGATGCTCCAGCAGATCGCCCTGGGCGGGACGATGATCGCGCTGCCGATCTACCTGCAGATGGTGCTCGAGTACAACGCCATGCAGGCCGGCCTCTCCCTCGCGCCGCTCTCGCTGAGCATGTTCGCGGTGGCGCTGCTCGCCGGCAAGAAGGCGGGCGACCGCCGCCCGAGCGCCATCGTCCGGTGGGGATTCCTCCTGCTCGTGGCGGGACTCCTGCTGCTCGTCCCGATCGTGCCCCGGGCCGAGTTCGGCTGGGCGCTGCTGCCGCCGCTGCTGATCGCCGGCTCGGGCCTGGGCCTGCTGGTCTCCCAGCTCAACAACTACACGCTCGCCCCGATCTCGCAGGAGCGGGTGAGCGAGGCGGCCGGCGCGAACTCGGCGGCCGGGTCGTTCGGGCTGTCCTTCGGGCTGGCGTTCGCCGGCGCCGTCATGCTGGCGACCCTGTCGCTCACCTTCACCGCGATGGCGCAGGCCAGCACCGTGCTCCCGCCCGGCGACCAGCAGCGGGTGGCACAGGTGCTGGAGGAGGACGCCCAGGTCATGTCCAACACCCAGCTCGCCGAGCTGCTCGCCGGCCAGCCGCAGCAGGTGCAGGACGAGATCATCCGCATCAACACGCAGGCGCGCCCGTTCGCCCTCCAGGTGGCCCTGCTCATCCCGATCCTCGCCGGGCTCGCCGGGCTGTTCAACTCGTTCCGCATGATGCGCCTGCCCGACCCCGTCGCGTCCGGCGCCGCCGAGGAAACCGTCATCGGCTGACGATCCGCCCACCGGAAGGGTCACGAGAAGGGGTGGCGATGCTGGCGAGGCGCCTCCTCGGGCCCGGCGAAGGTGGTGGTGACCACCTGGCCGGCGACGCGTTCCTGCTGGCGGCCCAGCAGCGCGAGCGCCCGGCGGTCGGCCGCGTTGGGGACGCTGCCGGTGAGGCTGCGCGGCGACAGCCGGCCCTCGAGGACGGACGAGAGCTCGACGCTGAGCACCAGCGTCTGGCTGATGAGGTACAGCAGCGTGAAGAGGCCCACCACGGTCGCGAAGCTGCCGTACACCGGCCCGGCCCGGGCCACCAGGGCGGGCAGGACCGAGGTCGCGGTCCTGAGCAGGGCGGTGACGACGACCGCGCCGACCGCGCCGCCCACCCAGATGTCGGCGACGCGCAGCGGCCGGCAGACCAGGACCTTGTGCGCACAGGTGAGCACGGCGAAGAGCGCGGCGACGGTGACGACGGCCGAGACGCCGCGCTCGACGGTCGGCAGCCGCAGGTAGGTGTCGGTGACCAGGGCCGACGCGGCGGCCAGCAGGGCGCAGACGAACGTCAGAAGCATCATGGCGAAAGCCCGCAGGTACTGGCGGGTCACGCCGAACCGGTCCCGCCACGGGACGCACCAGATCCGGTTCAGGGCGAAGTACACCGCGAGCACCCCGCCGAGGCCGGCCCAGAGCAGGCCGAGCACACCGACGACGAGCGGTACCCCGCTCGGCGGGAGTCGGGCCAGGGCCTGCTCTACCTCGGGCTGAAGCTCGGGCCGGACGAGGTGGTCCAGCAGCCGCTGTTGCAGCTCGGGGTGCGCCTGCAGGGTCGCGGTCACCGCGGCGGTGGCGAGCAGCAGAGCGGGGAACAGGCTGAGGAATCCGTAGTACGTGGTCAGGGCCGCCATGCGGGGGCCGTCGTCGTCGAGGTACTTGCGCACGACCGCAACGGTCAGGCCGAGGCACCGGCGCCGGCGCTGCAGGGCGTCCAGCCGCCGGACCAAGCCGGTGCCACCGCTCATGAGTTCTGCGGCCCTGCCTTCCCTGCCGGAAGATGTCGTGGTCGGATACGGCAACGCTGCCGACCGCCGAAAGCCGCCGCCTCATCCCGGCGGGATAAATGCCATCCCGGCTTTAGGAGACGTCGATGAACGGCGAGGGACCGAACCGGCCGGGGATCAAGGAGCGGCTCCTCCGGGTCGCCATGGAGCGCGGGTCGGGCCTGCTGTCGCGGGCCGAGTCCTCGCTGCCGCTGCGCTGCCTGCGGCGCTTCGCGTCCATCAACGGCCGGGACAGGTCGCTCGTGCTCGGCGGCCAGGCGTTCACCGCCCTCATCCCGCTGCTGATCGTGGTCGCCGCGGCGGCCTCCGGCCGCGGACCGACGGCGCTGGCCGACCGGCTGGCCACGCGGTTCCACGTCACCGGCTCCTCGGCACAGTCCATCCGTACGCTCTTCGAGCGCCCGCCCGGCGCCACCGGGGCGTTCACCGTGCTCGGCGTGGTCGTGCTCCTGTTCTCCCTGCTGAACCTGACCCGGTCGCTGCAGCGCACGTACGAGTCCGCCTGGCAGCTGCCGGCGATCGGCGTACGGGGGACGCTCAACGGGGTGACCGCCGTCGGGCTGCTGATCAGCTCGCTGCTGGTGCTGTCGCTGCTGGTCGGCCTGCTGCGTCAGGTGCCGGCCGGCACCGCGTTCGCCGTCGTCCTGCGGGTGGTCCTGTCCACCGGGATCTGGCTGCTGCTGCAGTACCTGCTGCTGTCCCGGCGGATCGCGCTGCGGCGGCTGCTGCCGGGTTCGGTGGTGGCCGGGATCGGCGGAGCGCTGCTGAATCTGTACTCGGCGGTGTGGATGCCCCGGGTGATCGAGAGCAACGCCGACCGCTACGGGATCATCGGAATCACGTTCGCCCTGTTGACCTGGCTGATTCTGGTCTGCGTCTGCGTGGTCGTCGCCGCGGTCATCGGTGCCGAGATGGGCGGCGCGCCCGAGCCCGCCGGCCATCGCTGGCCGGCGGTGCTGTTCGGCCGGGCCACCGGGGTACCCGGGCAGCCCGACGACGACGCGCTCTGACGGACGCACGGCGGCCGGCTGGCGCGGAGGCCGCACCAGCCGGCAGGTCGCACAAGGGCGGTCGTCAGCCCAGGATGCGCCGCTTCTGCACCTCGAACTCCGCCTCGGACAGCAGCCCCTGCGCCTTCAGCTCGCCGAGCTGCTTGAGCTGGGCGAGCTTGTCGTCCATCGAGTCGGCCGGCGCGGGCGCCGGCGGCGCGACGTAGACCTGCTGCGGCGGCGGGGCGGCATAGGCGGGCGGCGGGGCGGCGTAGGTCGGCTGCTGCTGCTGCTCCTTGGCGGCCCAGCGCCCGGCCTGGCGGCGCGAGACGCGGTTGGAGACGCTGGTGGCCGTCCCGGCGATGACGGCGGTGCGGGCGATCCCGCGAAGTAGACCTGGCATGGCGTCGTTCCTCTCGTACGGGGGATCAGGCGGGAATCTCGGACGCTTCCAGCGCGGCGAGGGCTTCCTGGACGGGTATCCGCCCGCTCGCGACCAGCCGCCCGCCGCCGTGGCGCAGCGCCGAGGCGAAGGGCCCGGCCCACCTGTTCTCGTAGACGAGGATCCCGGCGGAGCTGCCCGGTTCGAGAACGGAACCGGCGTGGTGCACGTCGTCGGCGCCGAGCAGGCCCGAGCTCGCACCCTCGAAGACGGCCAGGTCGAGCTCGCCGTCCTTGTCCAGGTCCGCGATCGCCAGCCCGGCCACCGAGCCGTCCAGGTCCTTGCGGATGAACAGCAGGTCGAGGATCCGGATGATGCCGCGATCGTGCAGATCGACCAGCAGCGGCAGACCCTTGCCGGTCATTCGGTTCCCGGGAAACTCGACCACTATGTAGTCGATCGGGCCCATCTCATCGAGATCGTCAGTCATTTCAGCCCTTCCGGTCAGCTTGGTTAACCAGACTCCACGCTGCCCGAGAGCGGCCCGGTGTCCTTCACCCGCAGCGGGTGAAAAGGCGGCTGGCCGGGCGTGGCCGGCAGGGCGCTCATCCCGGACGGATGACGACGGCGGGCCTGCGCGCGGGCGACGGTGGAAGCGAATGTCGCGCAGCATCCCGGCTGCGGACGAAAGGCCGCGACCCATGCCCAGGAGGCAGAACATGGCTGCTTTTACCAACACCGCCGGCACCAGCAGGTCGGGGGCGTATGTCGACCGGCGACTGGTGGGCGGCAGCGCGGCCCTCATGACGGTCGGCTTCGTGACCTACGCGGTCGGCGCCGCCCTCGGCGCGTACGCGATGTTCGGTGCGGCCCGGCGGTACATCGCGCAGCTCGAGGAGCCGCCGCAGGTGACGGTCCGCCGCCGCTGGGGCCAGGTCCGGACGGCCACCGGCGCCGGCGTCGGCGCCTGGCGCGACTACGACCGCGCGCTGTCCGACTCGGTCCGGTGAGGCCGGAGGGCTGAGAAGGCCGTCCCGATCGGGGCGTCGGGGGTGGCCCTCGGCGCCCCGTTCGCACGTGCGGGCGGTCGGCATGCCGCCATGATGATGCGGCAGGCCCGGCGGCGCGTCATCCGAGCGGGATGAGCGCGCCGGCGAAGGATCACTCGGGTATCTGGCCCGGAGGCTGCGCGGGGTCGCGCTGCGTCCGCCGCTCGCGCTCGTCGGCGACACGGTCGAGGCGGATCAGCTGTACGCCCACCCGTTCCACCCGCAGCAGCAGCGCACGGAACTCCTCAGTGGAGAACCAGCCCTCGATGACAGTCTGTCGCGGCACCACCTCCGACCGCATACCGGCCAGGGCGCCGAGCAGCACCGGTCCGAGCCGATCCGATACGCGGATCTCGTATCTCTCTGTCATCCGATCACCTCCGGGTGTTCCTCCCTGAACCATCGCCCGCGCGAGCCGGTTACGGATCGTCCGCAGGGGATGGCGGCGAGTGAGAAGCGGCGACTGGTGATCAATGCGACAGTTCCCCGGCGCGAGCACCGGATCCAGGTCAGTCGATCTTGGGTTACGCTCAGATCGACGAAGCGCCGCCATGCCTGTTTGACCAGGAAGCGCGGGATGTCTCATGGGAGATCGGGGCAGGAACACGCGGCTCGCGGGTGCGCCACCCCGCTCCGCCGGCCCGGCAGAGCTGCTCGCGGCCAAGCTGGCCGTGCCGCCGCTGCCACGTGCGTTCGTGCCGCGGCCGCGCCTCACGGACCGGCTCACCGAGGGCGCCGGTGGCGAGGCGACGCTGGTGTCCGGGGGACCGGGCACCGGCAAGACCCTGCTCGTCGCCGGCTGGGCGGAGGGTGGCGCGGCCGGCGTGCCGGTGGCCTGGCTCTCCCTCGACTCCTACGACAACGACCCCGCGTCCTTCTGGTTCTACGTGCTCGCCGCGATCCGGGGCACCGGCGCGGTGCCCGAGCGGAGTCCGCTGGCGCGGATGACCGCCGGCCAGCGCACCGACGAACCCTTCGTGCGCCGGCTCGCCGCCGGGATCGCCGGGCTCCCGTACCCGGTGGCGCTGGTCCTCGACGATCTGCACGAGATCGGCAATCCGCGGATCCTGCGGTCGCTGGCCTTTCTCCTGCGCCACCCCCTCGGCCGGCTGCGGCTGGTGATCACCACCCGGGCGGACCGGGTGCCGTCGCTGCACCGGCCCCGGATCCGGGCCGGGCTGACCGAGCTGCGCGCCGCGGAGCTGGACTTCACCCGCGAGGAGGCGAACGGGCTGCTGGCCGCGCACGACCTGCGGCTGCCGCCCGCCGAGCTCGGTGCGCTGCACGAACGCACCGAGGGCTGGGCCACCGGCCTGCGCCTGGCCGCCGAGTTCCTGGGCGCACCGGACCGGGCGCGGGGTGCCCGGGACTTCTCCGGAACCGAGCCGGCGGTCGCCGACTACCTGATGTCCGAGGTGCTGGGCGGCGAGCCGGCCGAGGTGCAGCGGTTCCTGGGGCACACCTCCATCGCGGAGCGGGTGTCCGGCGAACTGGCCGAGGCGCTCACCGGGCAGCCATGCGGGCAGCGGGTCCTCGAGCGCCTGGCGCGGTCGAACGCGCTGGTGACCAGGGCGGGCGACCAGCCGGAGTGGTTCCGGTACCACCGGCTCCTGCGGGACCTGCTGCGGTACCGACTGCGGCTCGAGACGCCCGAGCTCGCCGCGGACCTGAACCGCACGGCGGCACACTGGTTCGCCGGCGTCGACGACGGGCCGGCCGCGGTCGGGCACGCGGTCGCGGCGCGGGACTGGCCGCTCGTCGGCCGCCTGGTGATCACCGTCGTCGGCGCCCGGATCGACTCGGCGCAGCGGCGGCCCCTCGCGGACCAGTTGGCGCGGGTGCCGGCGAACCAGCTGGCGGCCACCGTGGGCCTCGCGCTCTGCGGCGCCCTGCTCGCCCATGAACGGGGCGAGTACGACGCCGTGCCGGCGCAGGTCGCCCGGGCCCGGGCGCTGAACGCCCTCGAGGACGCGGACCTGCGCCTGCCGGCCGAGATCCTGGCCCGCGCGCTCGACGCGGAGCTGGCCCGCGCGCGGGGCGACATGACGGCGCTGACCGACACGACCGCCGAGGCCCTGAACCTGCTCGCGGGCGTGTCGCCGGCGCAGCTGCCCGGCGCGCGGCACTACCGGGCGACCGCCTTCACCAACACCGGCGTCGGGCTGTTCTGGACCGGGCGCCTCGGCGCGGCGCACACCCGCCTGCGATCGGGGATGGCGGTGGCGCAGCACGCCGGCGCCGAGCTCACCCAGCTCGACGCGATGGCGCACCTCGCCCTGGTCGAGGCGGAGCGGGGCCTGCTGCGGGACTCCGCCGGGCACGCCCGCGGCGGCCTTGCCCTGGCGCAGGGCGCCTGGCGCTCGGCGCCACAGGCGGTGCCCGCCCACCTGGCGCTGGCCCTGGTCAATCTCGAACGGCACCACCTGGTCGAGGCCGCCGCGGCCCTGGAGAACGCCGCCGCGGCGCAGCGCCCGGAGCCGGAGCAGGTGCCGTACCTCGCCCTGCGGGCGTTGGAGGTCCGCGTCCTGCTTGCGCGCGGCGAGCTCGACGCGGCCCGGCTGGCGGCCCGGCGCCTCGAGGAGGAGGCCGACGCCGGCCGGACGCCCACCACCCTCGCCCGGTGGATCGCGCTCGCGGAGGCCGACCTCGCCCTCGCGGCGGGCGAGCCCGAGAAGCTGATCCGGCGGGTACGCCGGCCCGGCGCGGGCGCGCGGATGTTCCCCCGGCTGTGGACCCGCGTCGCGCGGGCACACCTGGCCCTCGACGCATACGAGGCCGTCGAGGCGGTGCTGGCCCCGATACACGTCTCCGCGCCCGACATCGGCTCGGCCGTCGAGGCGTGGCTGCTGACCGCCCTGGTGGCGGACGGGCTACGGCAGAACAGCCGCTCGGTCGACGCGTTCTCCCGTGCCGTCGCCCTGGCGGAGGCGCAGGAGATGAGCGGGCCGTTCGTCGACGTCGGCCTGCCGCGGCTCGCGGCGTTCCTCGAGCGCTACCAGTGGCTGACCCCGCACAATTCGCCCTTTGTCGCGGAGCTCCTGACCGACGCGATGGCCGAGCCGGCGCGGCCCGAATCGGCCTCGGCGCAGGACAGCGAAGAGCTCACGGAGCGCGAATTGGACGTGTTACGTTATCTACCAACAATGCTGAGAAATCAGGACATAGCCGGACAGATGTATGTCTCGGTGAATACAGTGAAGGCGCACCTCAGGTCGCTCTACCGTAAGCTTGGAGTTACGCAGCGTCGTGAAGCGGTTGATCGGGCAAGGGAATTGGGTCTCTTATAGGCCTTTGTCGTGATTTCGTGCCGACGATCGATCGATCACTCTTGGCGTTCTGTCAATCACCCCATGTGGACGATGCAAGGTCACCTCGACTGCCGAACGCTGAGGGCTGAAACTGATCGACTTCCTGAACCGACGCGACAACGGAGCCTGCTGACCGCGACCGCTAACGCATGCGAGGCAAAGCCGTGACGAGCGACGTGACGATTCGTGCCGATACCGCCATAGTTCCTACGGCTGCCCCAGCGCCGACTGCCGAGAGCGACCCATTGCTCGCCTCAAAGTTCGCCGTGCCCAAGACCCCGCCGTTCACGGTGGAGCGGGAACGACTGCACAGCCGCCTGTCCCGGGCGGTCGCCAACCCCATGACGGTGGTGACCGGCCCGCCCGGCAGCGGCAAGACGCAGCTGGTCGCCTCCTGGGTGTCCGCCGGGGGAGCGCCCGGACCGGTCATCTGGATCGCCCTCGAGGAGGGCGACGACGAGCCGGGGGTCTTCTGGTCCTACCTGGTCGAGGGCTTCCATCGCAGCGGCATCAAGCTGTCGCCGGCCATCGAGGAGGCGGCGCACCGCGGGACGATCGGCAGATCGTTGCTCGCCCGCCTGGCGGCCGACCTCGCCGCGCAGCACAGCTCCGTCGTGCTGGTGCTCGACAGCGTCTCCGTACTCGCCGGCCGGCGTCTCGGCGACGACCTCGACGCGCTGCTCCGGCACGCCGATCAGCACCTTCGGGTGGTCCTGGTCGGCCGCTGGGATCCGCCGCTGCCCCTGTACCGCTACCGGCTCGCCGGGACGCTCAGCGAGATCCGCGGCGACGACCTCGCGTTCACCGCCGTCGAGACCGCCGCGCTGCTGGCCGGCCACGGCGTGCACCTGCCGGACTGGGCGCTGCGCTCGCTCGTCGAGCGCACCGAGGGCTGGGCCGCCGGGATCCGGTTGTTCGCCATGGCCATGGAGCGGTCCGGTGACGCCGAGGACCTCGTCATCACCATCGCCGGCGACGACGCGAACATCGCCGAGTACTTCCTCGGCGAGGTGCTGTCCGCGCAGCCGCCCGAGATCCGGGACTTCGTCCTGCGCACCAGCATCGTCGACGACTTCACGCCGGAGCTGGCCGACGTGCTGACCGGACGCAACGACGCCCGGCAGATCCTGGCGGCGATGGAGCGGGCCAACGCGTTCGTGCAGCCGGTCGCCGAGCGCTCGACGGTGCACCGCTACCACCGCCTCTTCGCCGAACTGCTGCGGGCGCAGCTGACCTACGAGGAGCCCGAGCAGGTACCGCAGCTGCACCGTCGCGCCGCGGCCTGGTTCGTCGCGCACGGCCGCGCCGCCGAGGCGATCCGGCACACGGTCGCCGCCGGCGACTGGGAGCGCGCCTGCGCCCTGGTGGTGCAGGACCTGGGCATCGGCCGGCTGGTGGCCTGCGGTGACGCCGACCGCCTCGGCAAGCTGTTCCGGGACCTGCCGGCCGGGCTGGACGGGCCGGAGCCGGCCCTGGTGGCGGCCGCTCAGCGGCTCGCCGCCGCCGACCCGGAGGAGGCGGAGCGGCACCTCGCGCACGCCGCCGCCGACGGCGACGGCGAGGGGGAACGGGACGTGGCGCTGCGGCTCGCCGTTGCGATCCTCGAGGCCGGCGCGGCCGCCATGCGGCACGACGTGCCGCGGGCCCTGCGCGCCGGGGACGCGGCGGAGGCGCTCCTGGCGCAGGCGCCGCCGGAACGCGTCGAGGCACACCCGGAGCTGCGCACGATCCTGCGGTACTGGCGGGGCCTGGCCCAGATCTGGGCGGGCGCCCTCGACGACGCCGTCGTGACGCTGACCGACGCGGTCAAGACCGCGCCGCCGTCGGGGTGCGAGGGCGTACGGCTCGCCTGCCTGCAACAGCTCGCGCTGGCCGACGTCCACCGTGGACGCCTGCGGGACGCCTCCGACGCGGCCGGCCAGGCGGCCCAGCTCGTCGGCCGGTGCCACACGCCGTCTCCGCAGTCGCGCGCCACCTCCGTGGTGCTCGCCTGGGTGGCCGGCGAGCGGTGGGCGGTGCCGGTCGCCTGGCGCCACCTGCGGGACGCCGAGTCGGTTCCCGACACGGGCGAGGACGCCATGGCCACCGTCGCGGTCGCCCTCGTGCGGTCGCGCCTGCTCAGTGGCCGGGGCGAACTGCGGGCCGCGGCCCGGGTCCTCGGCGAGGTACCCGCCGGCGACGGTGGTTCCCTGCCGCCGTGGCTCGAGCGGGAGGTCGCCCTGAGCCGGGCGCACCTGGCCGTGGTCATGGACCGGCCGGACGAGGCCCTCGCAGCCGTCGGCGCCGTGGACGATCCGTCGTCCCCGCGCGCCGCCGTGGTGAGCGCCGCCGCGCTCGTGGCGCGTGGCGAGACGAGGGCGGGCGCCGAGCTGCTCACGCCGATCGTCGAGGCGGCCGCGGCGCCGGCGCCGACCCTGATCGAGGCCTGGCTGGTCAAGGCGATCGCGGCGAGCGAGCAGGGCGAGACGAACGTCGTCCGCGACTGCCTGCGGCAGGCGCTGGCGCTGGCCGCACCCGACGGCCACCGGCGGGTCTTCCACGAGGCCGGTCCGCGGCTGCGCCAGCTGCTGCGCAGCGACCCCGAGCTGGCGGCGGCCTACCAGTCGATCGGCTCGAGCACGCCGCCGCAGCCCCGCGCGCGGCCCAGCGCCGCGCCGGCGGCCGAGCAGAGCGCGCCGATCGTGGTCGACCCGCTCAGCGAGCGGGAGCTGGAGGTGCTCCGGCACCTCGCGGCGCTGCTGGGCACGGAGGAGATCGCCGAGGCGATGTACCTCTCCGTGAACACGGTCAAGACACACGTGCGCAGCATTCTCCGCAAGCTGGCCGCGTCGCGGCGCAACGAGGCCGTCCGCCGGGCCCGCGAGCTCGGGCTCGTCTGACGGCAGAACGGCTCCGGCCGCGCGGTACCGGTTTCCCGGGCCCGCGCGGCCGGTCCATCGCTCAGGTGCCCGGGAGGACGACCTCCCGCGGCACGGCCGTCGCGCCCGGCTCGGGGTCCGGCGCGGGCGGCAGGTCGGTGCCCCGGCGCAGCAGCTCGATGACGGCGAGCAGCCCGAGCAGCGCCAGCGTCAGCCAGATGACGACGGAACTGGTCGGCCGGGTCCAGACCACGTACACGATGATGATCAGCGCGAGGGCGGCGGCGCGCAGCACGGCGACGTGGTCGGCGACCCAGCGGTCGACCACGTTGGGCCGCCAGCCCAGCCGGCGTCCGCCGACCCGGGCGGCGATGAGCAGCCGGGTCGCACCGGTGCGCAGCCCGCGGGCCAGCTCGCCGGGCCCGACCACCCAGGCGCCGAGCGCGATCACCACGCCGACCAGCACGACGGTCTGCAGCCGGACCTCGAACTGCGCCGTGAGGGTGTCCCAGACGACGGCGGCCGCGTCGGTCGGCAGGGTGTTCTGCGGCAGGTTGGTGAGGTAGTACTCGCGGCCCGCGGCGAGCCCGCCGAGGAGCAGCAGCAGCGACAGCGCGATGCCGAGGCCGGCGATGGACAGCATCCGCCGGCGGCCCGGTGCCAGCCAGACCGCGGCCGCGAGCAGCAGGAACGCGAACAGCACCAGCGGCCAGGCGAGCCGGTCCAGCAGCGCGGCGGCGCGCTGGATCTTGGGAATCTCGTCGGAGTGCACGAGCGGGAAGGACAGGTTCACCGCGGGTATCCGGTCGGCGAACGGCACGCCGGCCTCGACCAGCCTGGGCTTGATGGTCTGGATGAACAGCCCGAGGTTGACCGAGACGTTGCCGTTCTCCACCTCGATCGCGCCGCCCTGCTCGCCCCGGAGCGCGGCGACCAGGCCGGCGTGTGCCGCCCGGTTGGCCTGCTCCCAGGCCTGCGCGAACAGGTCCGAGCTGACCGCGTTGTGCACCTGCGTGCGGGCGAACGAGCGCACGCCGTTGACCATCGGCTGCTGGAGCATGGTGAGCTCGGCGGGCGCGCCCTGCTTGACCACGGCGTCGATCGCCCGGCGGGTGAACCCCTCGATGTCGAGCGCGGCGAACACCTCGGCGGTGATCCGGTCGGCCACCGCGTTGCGTACGGCGGGATCCTCGGCCAGCGGCGCGACGGTCTCGACGTACCGGTCGGTGTCGAAGACGACCGTCCGGGCGAACACCGCCACCGCGCCGACCGGCAGCAGCAGGCAGCCGATCAGCAGGCAGAGGGTCGCCGCGGTCCATCGCCCGACCCGGCGGCGCCGGCGCGGCGCGCCGTCCGGCGGAGCTTGGCTCTCCACCAGCGCGCGCAGCCGTTCGTTCTCGGCGCGCAGCTGCGCGAGTTCCTGCTCGGTATCCGGTGGTACTTCAGGCTCGGTCATGTGGGTTGGCTCCACTTCTGCCGGGAGCTGTGCTGAGCCTGCACCGTACGTCCGGCCGGTGCCGCCGCAGGTCCCCCTACGCGGATGGGAGGCGGGGCGGACGCTGCCGGGGGAGGCGCGGCGCCTCATCCGCGGAAGACGATGCCGACGGTCGCCGCGGCGCAGAAAATCGGTACACGAACCCGGCCATTGGCCGGGTCCGCGGCGCGACCCCTATGTCACCTGACCGGCGCGACACGCCGCGGTCACCAGACAGGAAGTAGGTGCGACATGGCGACGTTCGACAAATCCGCCCAGACCCGGACCGCCTGGCTCGGCTGGGTGTACTTCGCCGGCATCATGATGATCACGCTCGGCTTCTTCCAGGCGATATCCGGCCTGGTCGCCCTGTTCGACGACGGGTATTACCTCGTGGGGCAGTCCGGGCTGGTCGTGTCCGTCGACTACACCGCATGGGGCTTCGTGCACCTGCTCATCGGCCTGACCGCCTTCGCCGCCGGCTTCGCTGTGTTGACCGGCAAGACCTGGGGGCGCACGGTCGGCATCATCCTCGCCGTCGTGAGCGCGATCGTGAACATGGCCTTCATCGCGGCGTATCCCCTGTGGTCGATTCTGATCATCGCGATGGACGTGATCATCATCTACGCGCTCGCGGTGCACGGCCGCGAAGCCGCCGAGTAACGCCCGGCGTGCGCCGCGGCGGCATCCCGCGACCGGGCCGCCGCCGCGGAGCTCCCCGCCGCGGCCCGCCGTGGGCCGCGACAGCCGGGCCGGGATCCGCGACGCGGAAGGGCGGCGACGATGTCCGTAGCGAACGTTCGTAACGGCCGGCGTCCCGGCCCGGGTGAGCGGCCGGACCGCTACGGGATGATGTTCGTGCTCCTGCTGGCGAGTTTCATCGTCGCCGGGGTGCTGGACGGCCGCCTGGCGCGCCTGGTCACCCTCCTGCTCTACGTCGTCGCGCTGATCCTCGCCCTGCGGTTCGCGCGGCTGCCCGCCTCGACGGCGCGGTTGCTGCGGCACCTGCTGGTGGCCGGATCGGCGCTCGTCGCCGTCCTGGTGATAGCGGTGCACGGCCCGGTGATCGAGGGCATCGCCGCCATCTGGACGGCGGCATTCCTGTTGCTGACCGTCTTCGTGGTGGTCGGCCGGGTACTGCGCCACCGGGTGGTCACGATGCAGACCATCTTCGGCGCGCTCTCGGCCTACCTGCTGGTGGGATTCTTCTTCGTCGCCCTGTTCACCGCGGCCGCCCGGCTGGCGCCCGGGCCGTTCTTCGCCGGGGGCGAGCCGGCCGACGGCGACGCGATCCAGTACTTCGCCTTCATCACCCTGACCACCACCGGGTACGGCGACCTGACCCCGGCCAGTGCGCCGGGCCGCAGCCTGGCGGTGCTGGACGCGCTCTGTGGCCAGATCTTCCTCGTGACGCTGGTGGCCCGGCTCGTCTCGGTGTTCGGCACCGAGCGGCGCCGGCCGAGCGACGACGTCGCGCCCGCGGACGGCTGAGCCGCGCCCGGGGAGTTCATCCGCTCGTGGTGATTCGCCCGCCGCGGCACGGTGCCACTGTTGATCTCACCGTCGACTCCCAGGAGGGGCGCATGTCAGCCTCGGTCCCCTACCAGTCCGAACCCTTCACATCGGAGGCCGCACCGGCCGATGCCACGAGGTCCTTCGCCAAAGCCGTCTGGTGGCTGGCCCTCGGCGCGTCCGTATTCAGCGTCGTGCTCGGCGTCGTCATGCTGGTCTGGCCGGAGGCGACCCTGAAGGTCGTCGCCGCGCTCTTCGGCGTCTGGCTGCTGCTGCACGGCATCGTCCGGATCGTGCAGGCGATCACCGCCACCGCGCGCGACGGCGCCGAGCGTGCCCTACTCGGCGTCATCGGGGTGTTCTTCGTGGTCGCCGGCGTCATCGCGCTGCGCAACCTGCTCGTGACGCTGACCCTGCTGGTCACGCTGGTCGGGCTCATGTGGCTGATCGGCGGCATCCTGGAACTGATCTCCGCCTTCGGCGGGTCCGACCGCCAGTACCGGGGCTGGGGTATCGCCCTCGGCGTGATCAGCATCGTCGCCGCCCTGGTCGTGCTCCTCTGGCCCGACATCTCGGTGGTGGCGTTCGTCTACCTCACCGGCGCGTGGCTGATCTTCATCGGCCTGATCCAGGTCGGCATGGTGTTCTGGGCCCGCCGCGCGATCACCGCCTGACGCACGGGCCGGCCCGGGGCGACCGGGCCGGCCGGTTCAGTGCTGCAGCGAGGCCTTGAGCACGATGATCACCGAGCCGAGTAAGAGGTTGACCACGGCGGTCAGCAGGATCAGCGAACGGCTCGCACCCGCCTGGCGGGCGGCGACCATGCCCCAGCCGACCTGACCGGCGATCGCCACCAGCAGCGCGGCCCAGCCGGCCGCCCGGTCGGATTCGCCGAGGAGGCCCACCACGACGGCCGCGGCCGCCGGCGGGAACGTCGCCTGCAGCAGCGGCCACTCGAGCCGCGCGACCCGAATGATCTCCGCCCCGCTGATGGTGGTGCGATGAATGCGGTCGCCGACCAGTCGGGCGAACGCGTGCGCCAGCCAGAAGACCACGCCGGTGGCGACGAGCAGCACCGCCAGCCGCACCGGCGTGGGACCGTAGCTCTGCCCGATGCCGCCGCCGACGACCACCGACGCCGCCAGCATGGAGCCGTAGATCGCGCCGGCGTAGTCCGCCTCGTTCGCCTCCGGTCGCACCATGACGCGCTCGGCGTCGTCACCCTGGGTCATGTCCGGTCCAGGTCAAGCATCAGGCACCTCCGGGAAACGGGAGTTCCATCGTGTCGCGCCGCGACCGATGGAACGTCACCCCGGGTGGGTGAGCGCGATCTCGAGGCGGGCGTCGTGCCGGCGTACCCGTGACGGAGGCTCATCCGGGCGGGATGAGCCGCCACCGCGCCGCCGTGCGATTCCCTCTGGTGGGGGTCCTGCGACTCGTGAGCAGGAACCGCTCGGGCGGCGTTCGCCGGCCGGGCAGGGAACTAGGGAAGGATCCGCATGTCCACTCTGGTCGCCATCGGGTACCCGGACGAGACGACCGCCGCGGAGGCGGCGGGTGAGGCGCGCCGACTTGCCAGGGATCTCATCATCGAGCCCGAGGCAATCGCGGCGATCAGCCGCGACACGGAGGGCAGATTCCACGTCAGCACGAGCCACCACCCCGTGACCGGCGGTGCGTCGTGGGGCATGTTCTGGGGCCTGCTGTTCGGAATGCTGTTCTTCATTCCGTTCTTCGGCATGGCCGTCGGCGCCGGCCTCGGCGCCCTGATGGGAAAGGTCGCCAAGAGCGGCATCCACAAGGACTTCCAGGATCGGGTACGCGACCAGCTCCAGCCGGGCACGTCGGCCCTCTTCCTGGTGGTCAGCCACGCCACTCCTGACAAGGCGGTCGAGGCGCTGAGCCGCTACGGCGGCACCGTGCTCAAGTCGTCGCTGTCCAAGGAGACCGAGGAGGAGCTGCAGGAGGCGCTGCACGGCTCCCCGGACGCCGCCAGCACCCCGCCGACCGCCTGACGGCAGCCGGCGCGACGGTGTTTCGGGCCGCGGTGGGGCCGGTCAGCTCCCGCCGCGGCCCTGCGGCGTGTCCAGGACCGGGTCGTCGGTGCGCAGGTCCCGGCGCTGCCCGGCCTGCTCCAGCCACCGCACCAGCTGCCGGTGCACCGCGTCGGCGCCGATCAGCGGCGATGACTCGACCACCCAGTCCCTCGGGTGCACGAGCACCGCCTCGGTCTGCCATCCGCCCAGACCGCCGTGGCACCCGACCAGCTCCTCGTACGCCGCGACCTCGTCGGTGTCGGGATCGATGGGGCTGTTGATGACGAGGTCGCCGACGTGCGCGAGGGCATCGTGACGCAGCACGTCGGCCACCGCGTGCGGGCCGAAGCCGGCGAGCGGGTCGATGCCCTCGACGCGGTCCTCGTGCAGGTAGCGGATTCCGTCGCGGCCCAGCACGACGGTGCCCTGGCCGGCGGTGCGCACCGAGACGAAACCGATCCCCGGGTGCTGGGTCAGGGCGCCGACCAGGCCCGGATAGAGCCGCTCGACGTCCTCCAGGTTCAGCCGGCCGGGCAGCCGGGTGAAGTAGATCATCGAGAGGTTGCCCGACGCGATCAGCACCAGGTTCGACTCGTGCGCGTCCTCGTCGTCCTGCGGCGCCGTGCTGAGCTCGACCTGGCCGTCGTGTGTCCTGGTCTGCAGCGCGCGCCGGGTGAGCCGGCCCGTCGGGCCGCCCTGCTGCGCGACCTGGGTCAGGAACGTGTTCACCGGGCCGACCGTCTCGTCGAGCCCGGTCGAGGCGGCAACGGTCCCGGAGCCCATCAGGCTGCGTACGAGATCCTCCAGCGGCATGCCGTGGCGCTGCAGGAAGGTCGCGCCCTGGCTCTGCCCGTGATCGGAGAGCACCACGAAGCGGTATGGGCGCGGCGCCCGCTCGGCGACCCGCTCGAGGACGCCGATGAGGTGGTCGATGCCGGCCAGCGACGCCAGCGACTCCGGCCGGGTCGGCCCGGCGTGGTGCGCGATCTCGTCGTAGTCGGTGAAGTCGCAGTAGATCGACGGTGTCCCGGCCATCATCTGGTCCGCGATCAGGCCCGTGTTCAGGTCTCTGAGCAGCACGTTGGTGACCGCGCGCAGCAGGATGTACGAGCCGTGCCGGCGGATCCGCGGCTCGACCCGCCGCACCCGCTGCAGCCGGGACTGATGGATCTCCTTGACCATCTCGGCGCAGGTGAGCACGACCGATCGGGTCAGCCCGTACGGGTTGATGAAGAACGTGGCGAACGTGCGCGACGGGCCCCGGCGACCGTTGCGGCCGGTCAGGCCGCTCATGGTCAGCAGGCTGGTCGGCGCGTCGCCGGAGAAGATGTTGGAGATGCTCACGCCGCCGTCGGCGAGCAGGCCGCGGCCGTCGCTGAGGCGGGCCTGGATCACCGCGGCGTCCCGGGGCCGGTTGGCCACCAGGAGCCGGCCGGTCTCCTTCTCATACCAGCGGAACGCCGGCACCTGGTCGCTGCCGCCGTGCAGCAGCCCCGCCTGGCTCGCCGGCGTGGTCGCCGGCAGCTGCGCGTGCCAGTCCGTCAGGCTGTGGCTGCCCGACCGGATCCACCGGCTGAGCGTCGGCAAGTCGCCCGAGCGGACAGACCAGCGAAGTAGCGGCGCCGCGAGGCCGTCGATCTGGATGAAGACCACGCCCGGCACGGACGCGGCGATCCCGGGCGCCGGATCGCCCGCCTGCTGCACCAGGTGGGTGAGGAAGGCGGCGCTGTCGCCGGCGGTCGCCATCCAGGTGACGACGGTCATCAGTAACGCGAAGATCCAGGAGGCCCAGAACGCGTTCCAGAACCCGTCGACATGGATGCCGGGGGTCAGGCTCAGCGCCAGATAGAACAGCAGCGCCTGGGCGACGACGCCGGCCAGCAGGACGCCGACCCAGCCCAGCAGCAGGGCGAACGAGGTCAGCAGCGGCCGCAGCAGCGCCGCCAGGATGCCCAGCAGCGCCGTCGCCAGCAGGACGTCGGCCGCGAGGCCGGCCGAGACGCCGGGCACGATCCAGATCGTCGCGGCCATCGACAGCGAGCCGAGGACCAGGGTGATCAGCAGCCGGCGGGTGCCGCCGAAGCTGAACCGGAGCTGCCGCAGCAGCTGAACGCCCCACCGCGCCCGGGAGCGCGCGCCGGATCCGGAGTCGTCACCTGGCTCGTCCACGCAGCAATTCGACGCGACCGGCCGCCGCGCGGGACCATCCCGGCGGGATGAACGCGGCTCATGCGCCAGGGATGATGGCAACCGGCCGCGACCGGCGCAGCGTGGTCGGATGCCGACCAACGCGGAAACGACGCCGCCCGAGGGCGTGCAGCACCTGAGCCTCGCGGAGCGGACCCGGCTGGGCAAGGCCGCCCGCAAGGTCACCCCGCTGGACGCGCAGGCCGAGCTCGGCCCCTGCGACGGCCGTGACCCGGTGGCCGTCCTCGCCGGCGAGGACGCGGACCGGCTGCCGGAGCTCGTCCCGATCCGCTACGGCCGGATGCTGGTCACGCCGCTGACGTTCTTCCGCGGCGCCGCCGTCCTCATGGCCGGCGACCTCGCCGGGACCCCGGCGTCCGGCATCCGGGCGCAGACCTGCGGCGACGCGCACCTGTCGAACTTCGGCATGTTCGCCTCCGCCGAGCGCACCCTGGTGTTCGACATCAACGACTTCGACGAGACCCTCCCGGGCCCGTGGGAGTGGGACGTCAAGCGCCTCGTGGCGAGCTTCGCGGTGGCGGGCCGGCAGAACGGATTCACCCGCAAGCAGCGCGACAAGATCGCGATCGCGGCCGCCGGCGCCTACCGCACGGCGATGCGCGACTTCGCCGCCCGCACCAACCTGGAGGTCTGGTACGCCCAGCTCGACGTGCAGACCGTGCTGGAGAAGTGGCGCACGATCCTGCCGCCGACGCAGGTGCGGCGCACCGAGGCGGCGCTGCGCAAGGCCAGGACCCGCGACAGCCTGCACGCCCTCGGCAAGCTCTCCACAGTGGTCGACGGCCACCGCCGCATCATCGCGGCGCCGCCGACGGTGGTACCGATCGAGGACCTGCTGCCCAGCGCGACGGCCGACGAGCTCTTCGAGTGGATGCGCTCGGTGATCCGCGGGTACCGCGAGTCGCTCTCGCCCGAGCGCCGGCACCTGCTCGCGCAGTACCGGCTGGTGCACATGGCCCGCAAGGTCGTCGGCGTCGGCAGCGTCGGCACCCGCGCCTGGGTGCTGCTGATGCTGGGCCGCGACGACGCGGACCCGCTGTTCCTGCAGGCCAAGGAGGCCGGCGCCTCGGTGCTGGAGGAGTACGCGGGCGCGAGCGAGTACCCGCACCACGGCCAGCGGGTGGTCGCCGGCCAGCGCCTGATGCAGGCCAGCGGCGACATCTTCCTCGGCACCCACCGGGTCCGCGGCGTCGACGGGGTGGACCGCGACTTCTACCTACGCCAGCTGCGCGACTGGAAGGGATCGGCGGTGGTCGAGGAGATGACGCCGCGCGGCATGTCCACCTACGCGGGCATCTGCGGCTGGACCCTCGCCCGGGCGCACGCGCGGTCGGGCGACCGGGTCGCGATAGCGGAGTACCTCGGCTCGAGCGACCGCTTCGAGAACGCCCTCGCCGCCTTCGGTGAGGCGTACGCCGACGTCAACGAGCGGGACTTCAGTCTGCTGCAGGACGCCGTCCGCGACGGCCGGGTGACGGTGCAGACCGGCGTCTGAGGCGCGCCGACACCCGGAGACGGCGGGATCACCCCGGCGGGGTGAGGGCAGTCGGCCCGGTCCCGGCGATGCTGCTTGCCATCCGGATCCACGCGCCCCGAGGGGATCATGCCATGACGTTGCCGAGCCGAACCCCCCGTCCGCTCGATGCCGGAGTGCTCTGGGCCGGCGGCGTGGCCGCCGCGTTCGTCGCGGCGCTCATCGTGATCGTCGGCATCCTCTTCTGCCGGGGTGTCCTGGACATACCCATCCTCGCGCCCAAGGGCGAGGGGGTCTGGGGCGACGCGGACACCGTCACATACGCCGCGGGGGCGGCCGTCGCGGCCCTGCTGGCCACCGGCGTGATGCACCTGCTGCTGCTGTCGACGCCCAAGTCCGGCATGTTCTTCGCCTGGATCGTCAGCCTCGCGACGCTCGCCGCCATGCTGGCGCCGTTCGCCGTCAAGGCCTCGCAGGAGAGCCGGTTCGCCACGGCGGCGCTCAACTTCGTGCTCGGCGTGGCGATCGGCACCCTGGTCTTCGGCTCGGCCCGCAGCGCGGTGCGCAGGGCCACGTTCGGTGCGCGGCCGCCGCTGGCGGGCCCGCCGTACCCGACCCGATGAGCACGCCGGGTGTGTCCGTGGCCGCGGAGCCGGCCACGACCGGCGCACAGGTCTGGCTGGCCCGCGCCGCGTTCGCGCTGGCGCTCGCCGCGGCCGTCGTCCTGGTGGCGTTCGCCGGGCTGAGGAGCCTGGTGATGGTGGCGGTCGCCGCGGCGGGCGTGGTGCTCTTCGTCGCCGGCGCGTACTGGGTCCTGGCCGGACGCGGCGTGCTCCGGGCGGTGGCCGCCGCGGTGGCGGTCCTCGCGCCCGTCACGGTTCTCGCGCTGCTCATCCGGGCGGGGCTGCTCTGGGTGGCGCTGCTGGTGCTCGGCCTGTTCGCGCTCGCGATCGTCGCCGCCCGCGCCGCGCTGATGGCCGGCGGCGACCGGATGACCACGTACCCCGCCGAGCCGGCGCGGCGGCCGTTCCTGATCATGAATCCCCGCTCCGGCGGCGGGAAGGTGACCCGGTTCGGGCTCAAGGAGAAGGCCGAGGCCATGGGCGCCGAGGTGGCGCTCCTGGACGGGCCGGGCACCGTCGACGTCGCCGTGCTGGCCCGGGACGCGGTGGCGCGCGGCGCCGACCTGCTCGGCGTCGCGGGCGGCGACGGCACCCAGGCGTTGGTCGCCGGGATCGCGGCGGAGCACGACCTGCCCTTCCTGGTGGTGAGCGCGGGCACCCGCAACCACTTCGCGCTGGACCTCGGCCTGGACCGGGAGGACCCCGCCACCTGTCTGGCGGGCCTGACCGACGGCGTGGAGATGCGCGTCGACCTGGGCCGGATCGGCGACCGCACGTTCGTAAACAACGCGTCCTTCGGCGCGTACGCGGAGATCGTGCAGAGCCCGGAGTACCGCGACGACAAGACCCGCACCACGCTGCGGCTGCTCCCCGACGAGCTGGCCGGCCACCGCGGTGCGCGGCTCACGGCGCGCATCGCCGACGTCACGATCGAGGGCCCGCAGGCGGTGCTCGTCAGCAACGACCCGTACGGCTCGACGGATCTGGCCGGGCTGGGCCGACGGGCGCGGCTGGATCTCGGGGTGCTGGGTCTGGTGGCGATCTCGGTGGCCAACGCCCGGCAGGCGGTCGGCCTGCTGCGGCGCAGTAGTCAGCGCGGGCTGGTGCGGCTCACCGGTGCCGAGGTGGTCGTGGAGGCCGACGTGGCCGAGATTCCCGTCGGCATCGACGGGGAGGCGATCCTGATGCCGACGCCGGTGCGCTGCACGACGGAGCCGCGGGCGCTGCGGGTGCGGGTTCCCCGCGACCGGCCCGGCGTGCCGCCGGCCAAGCCGGCCGTCGACTGGGTCCGGCTGCGCCGGCTGGCCTTCGCCCGCCTCCAGGGCTGACCCGGAGCACTGCGCTCGGCGTCGCCGCCGTCATCCCGTGCGGGTGACGGCCGCGCCGCGTGCCCCGGACGGGCGCTTCTCAGGTCGTGTCGGCGATGTCCTCGTCGGTGATCCGGCGAACCTCCAGCAGTTGCAGTCCGAGATCGTGAATGCGGACCAGGAGCCCGAACAGGGCCGACTGGTCCGGGAGCGTGCCGTAGAGGACGGTCTGTGCCGGCTCGACGGTCATGTTGACGCCTTCGAGGTCGCGAACCAGGTCCGCCGGGATCGACCCGGAGACCCTGAGCTGATACAGCGCTCGCGCCGTCGGAACGGCGGGTCGCTCGGCTGGCGGGTTCATTTCACCACTCTCTGCTCTGGTCGGCGGTGGGGGATCGTCCGGGGCGGATGGTGTGCGGAACATCGGGTGGAAACGCGCTAAACGTTCAGGTACTCGTGCCGGAACTCGACGACGATGATGCGGGCCGCCGCCTCGATCAACGCCAGGTGGGAGAACGCCTGCGGGAAGTTGCCCAGGTGCCGGCCGGTGGCCACGTCGAACTCCTCCGCGTACAGGCCGAGCGGCGACGCGACCCGCAGCAGGCGCTCCATCAGGTCGCGGGCCCGCTGCTCCTCGCCGACGACCGCCAGCGCGGAGACCAGCCAGAAGGAGCAGATCAGGAACGAGCCCTCCCGGCCCGACAGGCCGTCGTCGGTCTCCTCGGTGCGGTACCGCAGCACGAAGCCGTGCTCGGTCAGCCCGTCGGAGATCGCGTCGACGGTGGCGCGCAGCCGCGGATCGTCGTGCGGGAAGAACCCGAAGATCGCCGCGAGGAGGTTGGACGCGTCCAGCGAATCCGTGCCGTAGTGCTGGCGCAGCACGCCGGCCTCGGTGACGCCGTTGGTGAGGATGTCCTTCTTGATCTCGTCGGCCGTCGCGTGCCAGCCGGCCGCGAGGTCCGAGTCCGACCGCATCTCGGCGAGCTTGGCGGCCCGGTCGAGGGCCACCCAGCACATGAGCTTGGAGGACACGTAGTGCTGCGGCGCGCCGCGCGCCTCCCAGATGCCCTGGTCCGGCTCCCGCCAGATCGCCTCCGCGCAGCGCGCCTGCGTCTCGACCAGCGCCCACAGCCGCCGGGGCAGGCTCTGGCTGCGGCGGGTGTGCAGCAGGATCGAGTCGAGCACCGCGCCGAAGACGTCGTTCTGCCGCTGGTCGAACGCGCCGTTGCCGATCCGCACCGGGCGGGCGCCGGCGTAGCCGGACAACTCGTCGCGGGTGGACTCGGTCAGGTCCCGGCGTCCGTCGATGCCGTACATGATCTGCAGGGAACCGTCCTCGTTGGGTTCGAGGTCGGCGACGAACTGCATGAACTCGTTGGCTTCCCAGTCGAGGTTCAGGAAGTGCAGTGCCTGCAGGGTGAAGGTCGTGTCGCGGATCCAGGTGTACCGGTAGTCCCAGTTGCGCTCGCCGCCGGGCGTCTCGGGCAGCGAGGTGGTCAGCGCCGCGACCGTCGCGCCGGTCGGCATGTACGTCAGACCCTTGATGACCAGCGCCGACCGCTGGATCGCGTCGCGCCAGCGGTGGTCGGGGATGCGGGCCCGGTCCAGCCAGGCGCGCCAGCAGGCGACGGTGGCGGCGAGCCGGCGCCGGGCGTCGTCGGCGTCGGGCACGATGTGGAGCTCCGCCGACCAGGACAGCGCGCAGTAGACCTCCTCGCCCGCCGTCAGCGTGTGCCGGGCCCGGACCCGGTCGCCCTCCAGCCCGAGCGAGAGGTCGGTCTGCAGTCCGATGGTCTGGCCGGCCCCGGTCGCCTCGGCGGTGTGCCGGCGGTGGCCCTCGCCCATGGTCCACTCGGCCGGCGCCCGCCCGTAGTCGAACACCGGCTCGCAGATCAGCTCGACCTCGACCCGGCCCTCCAGGCAGCGGACGGTCCGCACCAGCAGGTGGTCGGCGTCCTCGTCGGCCGGCGGGCGGGTGTGCGGGGTCACCGCGTCCATGTCGTCGTGCGGCCCCATCGTCAGCGCGTCGCGCACCTCGATCCAGCCGCCGGGGGTCTTCCACGTGGTGACCAGGACGTTCGTGCCGGGCTCGTAGGCGCGAGCGGTCGGGTGATGGATGCCGAAGGGCCCGATCCGGAAGTAGCCGGCCTGCCGGTCGAGCAGGGTGCCGAACACGCTCGGCGAGTCGAAGCTCGGGACGCAGAGCCACCCGACCGAGCCGTCCGGCGCGATCAGGGCGCCGGTGTGGCAGTCGGAGAGGAACGCGTAGTCGGCGATCGGCGGGAACGGCGAGGGCGCGGCCGCGCTCTGCTCACGTGGTGGTCCAGGGGCGGTCACAGCGGCTCCAACTGTCAGTCCTGGCCTAGGATCGGAGATGACAGCCTCGCGGATCGCCGGGCTGCCCTACCTCATCCCGTGTGGGTGGTCACCCGCGTTGATCAGCCGGGGAACGGGCCGGTCGGCGGGCCCTGCCCGAAAGCCTGCCCATAGGGATCACCCGGGTGGGGTGAGGGGGCGTACGGTGCGTCAGGGGGATGCTCACGGGGGTCGGTGCGCGCTCTGGGGAGGAGTGACCATGACGGGAGCTGGACTTCCACGGCTTGTCGACCAGAGCGTGAATGGGAGCCGGTGGGCGCAACCGGCCGCGCTGTCCGGGTCCGACGCCCTCGTCCTGGTCGACGACCGCCTGACGCCGGTCTCGGAGGTGGTCGACGCCTATCGCGCCGCCGTCGAGGAGCTGCAGGCCCTCAAGCGCGACCGCAAGCGGGTCGCCCGCAAGCTGCGCGCCGAGACCGAGCTGCGCCCGTGGCAGGTCGAGCTCCTGAAGCTGCAGCGGCACCTCGAGAAGCACCGGATGCGCATGCTCGTGCTCTTCGAGGGCCGGGACGCGGCGGGCAAGGGCGGCACCATCCGCCGGGTCACCCGCTACATGAACGAGAAGCACTACCGCGTGGTCGCCCTGGGCGCGCCGAGCGAGGACCAGCGGTCGCAGTGGTACTTCCAGCGCTACGCGGCGCAGCTGCCGGCCGGCGGCGAGATCGTGCTGTTCGACCGGAGCTGGTACAACCGGGCCATGGTGGAGCCGGTCTGCGGGTTCTGCACGCCGGAGGAGTACCAGCACTTCATGTGGGGCGTGACCGGCTTCGAGAAGGACCTGGTCCGGCAGGGCACGATCCTGGTGAAGCTCTACTTCAGCGTCACCAAGGAGGAGCAGCTGCGGCGGTTCGCGCGCCGCCACACCGACCCGCTGCGGCAGTGGAAGTTCAGCGAGATCGATTCGCAGGCGCAGGACCGCTGGGACGAGTACACCAACCGCAAGTACGCGATGATCAAGCGTACCGGCACCGCGAGCGCGCCCTGGGTGATCATCAGGTCCGGTGACAAGCAGCGCGCCCGGCTGAACGCGATGAAGGTCATGCTCAACGCGGTCGACTACGAGGGGCGCAGCACCGAACTGGACTTCGAGCCCGACGGCGGGGTGGTGCTCTCCGGCGAGGAGGAGATCGCCCTGATGGAGGCCGAGCGCGACCGCAGCGGCTCCTTCACCAGCTGAGCCACTGGCTAAGGTGTGATCGCCACACCGTCGGCCAGGGAGACTCATGCAGCATCAGATGTTCGTGGACGGCGCCTGGATTCCCGCGCGCTCATCCGCAACCACCGTCGCGACCAGCCCGGCGACCGGCGAGAAACTGGGCACGGTCCCCGACGGCGACCGCGCGGACGCGGTCGCGGCGATCGCGGCGGCGCGGCGGGCCGCCGACGGCTGGGCGCGACTGTCCGCTTTCGACCGGGCGGCGATGCTGCACCGGGTCGCCGACGTGATCGAGACCCGTCGCGACGCCCTGGCCCGCACGCTCACCCTCGACCAGGGCAAGCCGCTGCGCGCGGAGGCGTACGACGAGGTGGACGAGCTGGTCACGTACTGGCGGATGGCCGCGGAGGACGGCAAGCGGCTGGGCGGGTTGCTGCCGAACTCGTCCAGCGCCGGGAAGCGCGCGATGCTGATCCGCCGCCCGCGCGGGGTCGTCGGCGTCATCACCCCGTGGAACTGGCCGTACACGATGCCCGCCGAGCTGATCGCGCCGGCGCTGGCCGGCGGCAACACGGTGGTCTGGACGCCGGCGCCGTCGACGGCGGTGTCCGCGATCGCGCTGGCCGACTGCCTCGCGGAGGCCGACCTGCCGCCCGGCGTGGTCAACCTGGTGACTGGCCCCGGCCCGGTGGTCGGCGACGAGATCGCCCGCAACCCGGGCACCGACGCGGTCGCGTTCATCGGCTCGACGACCACGGGCCGGCTGGTGGCCGCCGCGGCGGCCGGCAAGGCGACGCTGCTGGAGATGGGCGGCAACGGTCCGATCGTGGTGCTGGCCGACGCCGACCTCGACCGGGCGGTCGAGGGTGCCCTGCTGGCCTGCTTCCTGTGCGCCGGGCAGAGCTGCACCGCCGGCGAGCGGCTGCTGGTGCACCAGGCGGTGCGCGAGGACTTCGCCGGCCGGCTCGCCCGGGCCGTGCGGGACCGGATCCGGCTGGGCGACCCGCTCGACGCGGCCACCACCATGGGCCCGCTGAACAACGCCGCGGTCGCGGCCAAGATGGACGATCACGTCGCCGACGCGGTACGCCGCGGCGCGACCGTCCTGACCGGAGGCACCCGCGCCACCGGCTTCGCCACCGACCTCTACTGGCCGGCCACCGTCCTGGACGGCGTGCCGGCGGACGCCGCGGCCGCCACCGAGGAGACGTTCGGCCCGATCGCGCCGATCGTGGAGATCGGCTCGCTGGACGAGGCGATCCGGCTGACCAACGCCTCGCCCTACGGCCTGCTGGCCGCCGTCTACACCGCCGACCTGTCCGCCGGGCTCGCCTTCGCCGACGCGGTCCGCACCGGCTGGGTCAACATCAACGAGTCGACCAACTACTGGGAGAGCCACCTGCCGTTCGGCGGGCGGGCGGGCTCCGGCAGCGGGATCGGCCGGGTCGGCGGCGCACATCCGATGGAGGCCTTCACCGAGCTGCAGACGGTGATCATCGGCTGAGGCTCACTGTTCCCAGATGGCCGCCGCGGAGATCGGGTCGGCCTCCTCGAACACCAGCAGCGTCCGGGTGTTCACCACGCCCGGCATGCCCTGGATCACGTTGAGCACCAGCCGGCCCAGGTCGGCGTTGTCCCGGGCCCGGACCAGCAGGATCGCGTCGAACTCGCCGCCGACCCAGGCGATGTGCACGACGCCGGGCAGCGACCGCAGCTGCTCGCCGACCACCCGCCACTCCGCCTGGTGCAGGTTCACCGTGACGTACGCCGAGGTGCCCAGGCCCGCCGCGACGGGATCGATGTCGGCGCGGAAGCCGCGGATCACGTTCGCCGCGCGCAGCCGCTCGACCCGGGCGTAGGCGTTGGCCCGGGAGATGTGCAGGCGCTCCGCGAGGGTGCGCATGGACATCCGCCCGTCGCGGGTGAGCTCCGCGAGGATCTGCCGGTCGATCTCGTCGAGAGGGCTGGCCACTTGTCTCGTCCTCCTGGCTCGCGAGCCGCCGTCGCTGGACATCTGGTCGGCGATCATGCCACCACGGAATACATCTTCTCGGTTTTTTCCCACTTGTGGCGTCCGATTGGTCGGACAATCACCATGGCTCCATGACAGGTGACCTGCACCACCTCCTGCCGTCGGAGCCCGTCATGCTCCTCGACGTGCACGGGCGACCGGCCGACGCCGCCGGGTACTCGCTACCCGCCGACGCGGACCTGCTCCGGGCCTTCGACGCCCTGGTCACCGCCCGGCGGTTCAACGACCAGGCGTACGCGCTGGTCCGGCAGGGCCGGCTGGCCGTGTACCCGTCGTCGCACGGGCAGGAGGCCTGCCAGGTCGCCGCCGCGCAGGTACTCGCCGACGGTGACTGGCTCTTCCCGACCTACCGCGACACCGTGGCCGCGATGGGCCGGGGCGTCGATCCGGTCGAGGCGCTGACCCTGCTCAAGGGCGACTGGCACTGCGGCTACGACCCGAACGAGCACCGGGTGGCGCCGCACGCCACGCCGCTGGCCACCCAGCTGCCGCACGCGGTCGGCGTCGCGCACGCCGCGCGGCTGCGGGGCGAGCCGACCGTCGCCATGGCGATGTGCGGCGACGGCGGCACCAGCGAGGGCGACTTCCACGAGGCGCTCAACTTCGCCGCCGTCTTCCGGGCGCCGGTCGTCTTCTTCGTGCAGAACAACGAGTACGCCATCAGCGTCCCGCTCGCCCGCCAGTCCGCCGCGCCGTCCCTGGCGCACAAGGGCATCGGCTACGGCATGCCCGGACGGCGCGTCGACGGCAACGACATGGCCGCCCTGCTCGCGGTCCTCGGCGACGCCGTGGCCCGGGCCCGGGCCGGCGAGGGCCCGCAGCTCGTCGAGGCGCACACCTACCGGATGCAGGCGCACACCAACGCCGACGACGCCACCCGCTACCGCCAGGACTCGGACGTGGCCGCCTGGGTCGAGCGCGACCCCATCACCCGCCTCGAGGCGCACCTGCGGGACCGCGGCCTGCTCACTCCCGCGAAGCGGGACGAGTTCACGGCGCGGGCCGAGAAGGTCGCCGAGCACGTACGCGACGGCCTCAACCGCGACGTGGAGCCCGACTACCGGCGGCTGTTCGCCGACGTGTACGCGAAACCGACGCCGCAGCTGGTGGAGCAGGCGGCGCTGGTCGCCGACGAGCTGGACCGCGAAGGAGCGCAGCGATGACCGCGCACGAGAAGCTGACGATGGCGCAGGCGCTCAACCGGGCGCTGCGCGACGCGATGGCCGAGGACCCGTCGGTGGTGGTCTTCGGCGAGGACGTCGGCCCGCTCGGCGGCGTCTTCCGCATCACCGACGGCCTCACCGCCGACTTCGGCGAGGACCGCTGCTTCGACACGCCGCTGGCCGAGTCCGGCATCGTCGGCGTCGCGGTCGGCATGGCCATGAACGGCATGCGCCCGGTCGTGGAGATGCAGTTCGACGCGTTCTCCTACCCGGCGTTCGAGCAGATCGTCAGCCACGTCGCGAAGATGCGCAACCGCACCCGCGGGCGGGTCACGCTGCCCATGGTGATCCGGGTGCCCTACGCCGGCGGCATCGGCGGCGTCGAACACCACTGCGACTCCTCCGAGGCGTACTGGGCGCACACGCCCGGGCTGCACGTGGTCGCGCCGGCGACGCCCGCCGACGCGTACGGGCTGCTGCGCGACGCCATCGCCTCGCCCGACCCGGTGATCTTCCTCGAGCCCAAGAAGCTCTACTGGAGCAAGGAGGAGGTCGAGCTCGCCGCGCCGGTGCCCGGCATCGGCACGGCCGTCGTGCGCCGCGAGGGCACCGACGCCACCCTGATCGCGTACGGCCCGTCCGTACCGGTCGCGCTCGAGGCCGCCGCGCTGGCCGCGCAGGAGGGCCGCAGCCTCCAGGTCGTCGACCTGCGCTCGATCGTGCCGTTCGACGACGAGACCGTGTGCGCCGCCGTGCGCTCCACCGGGCGCGCCGTTGTCGTCGCGGAGGCCTCCGGCTTCGCCAGCGTGGCGTCGGAGATCGTCGCGCGGGTCACCGAGCGGTGCTTCCACTCCCTGGCCGCGCCGATCCGCCGGGTGACCGGGTTCGACATCCCGTACCCGCCGCCGAAGCTGGAGCACTTCCAGCTGCCCGGCGTCGACCGCGTCCTGGACGCCGTCGACGACCTGCAGTGGGAGCACTCATGAGCGAGCAGATCTTCCTGCTGCCGGACCTCGGCGAGGGTCTCACCGAGGCGGAGGTGGTGCGCTGGCTCGTCGCCGAGGGCGACACCGTCACGGTCGACCAGGCCGTGGTCGAGGTCGAGACCGCGAAGTCGCTGGTCGAGGTGCCGACGCCGTACGCCGGCCGGGTCGCGACCCGGCACGCCGGCGAGGGCGTCACGCTCGAGGTCGGCCGGCCCCTGTTGACGGTGACCACCCTCGTACCCGCGGCCGAGACCTACCGCGAGGAGGAGCAGGCGGGCTCCGGAAACGTCCTGATCGGATACGGCACCTCGGGCGCCGCGGCCACGACCCGGCGCCGCCGCCCGCGGTCGGGCACCGCTGCGGCGCACCCGGCTCCCGCGCCTTCGGCCGCCCCGCCGGCGCGCCCGGCTCCCGCGCCGAACCGTGCCCCGCTGGTGATCTCGCCGCTGGTGCGGCGGCTCGCCCGGGAGGGCGGCCTCGACCTGCGGACCGTCGAGGCGACCGGCCCCGGCGGCCTGATCGTCCGGGCCGACGTCGAGCGGGCGCTGACCCGTCCCGTCCCCGAGGCCGCGGCAAACCCGGCGGCGCCGGGCGAGCGGCGGGTGCCCCTCAACGGCTTCCGCCGGGCGGTGTCGGCGGCGCTGACCCGCAGCCGCGCCGAGATCCCCGAGGCGACCGTCTGGGTCGACGTCGACGCCACCCGGCTCTGGCAGCTGCGCGAGAGCACCCCCGGCCCCGGCCTGCTCGCGTACATCGCCCGCTTCGTGGTCGCGGGCCTGCGGCAGTACCCGATGCTCAACGCCCGGGTGGACACCGACCGTCAGGAGATCGTCGAGTTCGACCAGATCAACCTCGGCATCGCGGTGCAGGGCGACCGCGGCCTGGTCGTGCCCGCGGTCATCGGCGCCGAGGCGATGACGACCGCCCGCCTCGACGAGGAGATCCGGCGGGTCACCGCCGCCGCCCGCGAGGGCCGCGCCACGGCACGCGAGCTGGCGGCCGGAACGTTCACGCTCAACAACTACGGCGGCTTCCGGGTCGACGGCAGCGCCGCGATCATCAACCACCCGCAGGTGGCGATCCTGGGCTTCGGCCGGATCATGGACCGCCCCTGGGTCGTCGACGGCGAGATCTGCGTCCGCAAGATCACCCAGATGAGCTTCGTCTTCGACCACCGCGTCTGCGACGGCGGCGCGGCGGCCGGCTTCATGCGCAGCGTCGCGGACGCGATCGAGGACCCGGCGTCGGCCATCGCCCGCCTCTGACGACCGCCGAGATTACGGTACGTCCCGGCGTGGGTGAGCACGCCGGGCCGTACCGGAGAATCCGTCGACCGCTTCCAGGGACGCCGTGCCGCCGACGGGTGCCGTACCGTTGGCGTGAACAGAATCTCGTGAGCTGTTGGGGGTGACGTCGTCGATGAGCGTGGGAGTGGTTGACCACGTCGGTCCATGGACCGAAGACGATTACTTTGCGCTCGGCGAGACGACGAACCGGATCGAGCTGATCGATGGGAGCCTGGTGGTGAGCCCCGCGCCGAGCATGGGCCATCAGCGCCTCTCCCGCCGCCTGGCGAACGCGCTGGAGGAAGGCGCCTCGCCGGCTGGGCTCTTCGTGTACGAGGCGATCAACGTCCGGCTGCACACCGGCCGGATCGTGATTCCCGACCTGGCTGTGGTGGACCTGGACGAGGAGGCCGTCACGGCTGACGCCTCCGGGGTACGCCTGATCGGTGAGATCGTTTCGCCGAGCAACGCCGCCATGGACCGTGTGCTCAAGATGCAGCTCTACGCTGCCGCCGGCATCGGGTGGTATCTCCTGGTAGAGCACGAGGCCCCGGATTCGCTGACGCTGCGGCTCAACCGCCTCGATGGCCAGCACTACGTCGAGGAAGCCGTCGTGAAGGACGGCGCGAGCCTGACTTCCGAGCGTCCGTTCCGGTTCGAGCTCGACACCCGGTCCCTCGTCCGTCGCTGATCGGCTCCCAAGCGGCGGCAACCCCGCGGTGGCGGCCGCTATGGTCGGGTCAGGATCGATCGATCGGGGCGGCCATGGCGACAGCGGCATACGACGAGATCGCCGACTGGTATGAGCACGACTCCTGCCCCGGCAGGCGGACGGGGATCCACTCGGTGTCCGGGCCACTCTGGCGGACCTGCTCGGCCCCGGTAGCGGCGGCACCTGCCTGGAGATCGGTTGTGGTACCGGCATCAACGCGGACCAGATCCGAGGCCTCGGCTGGACCCCCGTCGGCGTGGACATCTCGGCCGGCATGCTGCGCCACGCCCGCGGCCGCCTGCTCTCCGCCCGCGCCGACGCGGCCCGGCTACCGATCGCCGATGACGCTGTCGACGCCGTGGTGAGCATCATGGCGCACACCGATCTGCCCGGCTATCCGGCCGTGCTGCGTGAGGCCGCCCGGGTGCTGCGCCCCGGCGGCGTTCTCGTCCACGTCGGCGTCCATCCGTGCTTCTGCGGCGGCTTCGCCGACCGGGCCGACGCGGACGCCATCGTGATCCGGCCCGGCTACCGCGACGGCCGCTGGACCAGACACTCCTGGACCGACCAGGGTGTCCGGGACAAGGTCGGCGCACACCACTGGCCGCTGCCCGACCTGCTCAACGCCTTCCTCGCCGCGGGCCTGACCGCCGAGCGCTTCGCCGAGGGCGGGTCGCCGACGCCGATCGTGCTCGGCGTCCGTGCCCTGGCTCAGCGCAGTGGGACGACATAGGAGTCGACGCGGGCGATGAGCCCGTCGCGGAACGTGAACAGGTCGTTGAAGGCGAAGCGGAACGGGCCGTGGTCGACGCTGACGCCCCGGCCCTCGCCGGTGGTGACGACGACGGGTCCGTCCTCATGGACGCGCTGCACGTCGAGTCGAGGGCTGCCGGTGAAGGCCGGGTTCTCGATCTCACCGTCGAACTCGGCCTTGCCGCGGGTGGTCCGGTGGCCGTGTATGACCCATTCGACGTCGTCGGTGAGGGTGGCGAGGATCCGGGGGTGGTCACCGGTCCGGAATCCCTCGAAGTACTGCGCGACGAGGCGCCGCTGTGCCGTGTCCGTCATGGGATTCTCCAGCCTGAGGGTTCAGCGCCGCAGGTACGCGGCGAGGGCGTCGAGGATTCCCGCGAGCCCGTCGGCCGCCTGTCGCGTGCGCAGCTCGGGCGGCAGTCGTCGCTGATGGACGGTGAGGTCGGTGCCGTCGCGGGCGGGCCTGATGGTGACGGTCGTGCGGAGCCCGGTGACGGGCTCGTCGAACACGAGCTCGTGCGGAGCGGCGAGGCTCACGTAGACGAACCGGAGCCGCCGGGTCGCGCCGTCCGGCGCGCGGGTGTCGAGCGCGAACTCGCCGCCGGCGCGCAGGTCGACGGTCACCGACTCGGCCGCGACGGTGGCGTGCGAACCGCCCCAGAACGCGGCGATGCCCGCCGTCGTGGTGAACGCGGTCCAGACCCGTTCGGCGTCCGCCGCGAGGTGCCGCTCGGCGATGAGCTCGTCGCCGTGCGGCCCCGCCGCGGTCAACGCGCCGCTCCGTCCGCGCTGAGGTGCCGGTCGAGGGCGTCGAGCCGATCGACCCAGGCGCGGCGCTGGTCGTCGATCCACGTGCTCAGCAGCGCGAGCTGATCGGCCTTGAGCCGGCAGGGGCGCCGCGTGCCCTCCCGCCGCTGCTCGACCAGGCCGCATCGGCGCAGGACGCCGACGTGGTGGGAGATCGCCTGCTGGGTCAGGTCGAAGGGCTCCGCGAGCTCGCCCACCGTGGCGTCGCCGTGGGCGAGGCGGGACACCAGCGCGCGGCGGACCGGGTCGCCGAGGGCGGCGAAGGCGAGGTCGAGCTCTGCGGCGGGCACCTCGGCACCTTATCGCAAATCAGTGTTTGTACAAGCAGTCGCTTGTGAATGGCCCGCCGGATCAGTGTGCGATGACCGGCGCGGCGTCCGGGTCGACGGTCAGGGGGCCGTTGCGGAAGAGCAGGGCGGAGGCGACGGCGCAGGCGGCGTAGAGGCCGGCCGCCCACCAGAAGACGGTGTTGAAGGCGCTCATCGAGGCCAGCGCCGCCGTCCGCGGGCCGGGGGTGTGGCCGCTCAGGTAGTCGGCGGCCGCGGTGGCGGCGAACGAGCTGAGCAGGGCGGTGCCGATCGAGCCGCCGATCTGGGACGCGGTGTTGATCATCGCCGAGGCGACGCCGGCGTCCTGGTGGGCGACGCCGGACGTGGCGGTGTTCTGGGTGGGCGAGAAGATCAGGCCCATGCCCAGGCCCATGAGGATGAGGCCGGGCAGCACGCCGGTGGCGTAGCTGGAGTCCAGGTCGAGGCGGGTCAGGTAGAGCATGGCGGCGGCAGCGGCGAGCGCGCCGACCGGTACCAGCGGGCGCGGGCCGATGCGCGGGGTGAACCTCGAGCCGATGGTGGTGGCGGTCAGCATGACGCCGCCGAGCATCGGCAGGAACGCGACGCCGGTCTGCACCGGGCTGAAGCGCAGGACGTTCGTCAGGTAGTAGGTGAGGAACAGCATCACGCCGAACATGGCCGCGCCGGCGATGGCGATGGCCGCGTACGAGCCGCCGCGGTTGCGGTCGAGCACGACCCGCAGGGGCAGCAACGGGTTGGCGACACGGCGTTCGATCGCGACGAACGCGATGAGCACGACGACGCCGGCGCTGACGAAGCCGTACGTCTTCGGGTCGCTCCAGCCGGCGGTCTCGGCGTTGCCCAGGCCGTAGACGAGGGCGACCAGACCGCCCACCGCGGTGACGACGCCGGGCAGGTCGAGGCGGCCGCGGGCGCGGGCCGGCTCCTCGTGCAGCTTGCACAACGCGCCGAGCACCGCCGCCGCGGCGATGATCAGGTTGACGTACAGGCACCAGCGCCAGGACGCGTACTCGGTGAGCACGCCGCCGAGCAGCAGGCCGACGGCACCGCCGGCGCCGGAGATGGCGCCGAAGATGCCGAAGGCCTTGCCGCGCTCGGCCGGGTTCGTGAAGGTCGTCGACAGCAGGGACAGCGCCGCCGGGGCGAGCGCGGCGCCGAACGCGCCCTGCAGGACGCGGGCGGCGATCAGCAGCTCGATGCTCTGCGCGGCGCCGCCCAGCGCCGAGGCGACGGCGAAGCCGACGAGGCCGATGAGGAACATCTTCTTGCGGCCGAGCGAGTCCGACAGGCGCCCGCCCAGCAGCAGCAGGCTGCCGAAGGCCAGCGCGTAGCCGGTGACGACCCACTGCCGGCCGGAGTCGGAGAAGGCGAGGTCGCGCTGGGCGGTGGGCAGCGCGATGTTCACGATCGTCGCGTCGAGGACCACCATCAGCTGCGCCGCGGCGAGCACCACGAGCGCCCACCAGCGGCCCGCGTGCCGGTCCGGCGCGGGAGGCGCCGCCTCCGGCGCGGCGTCGGGCCTGGGCGGCTCGACCGTGGCGACGGCGGTGGGCTCGGGGCGTTCGGTCTCGATGACTGTGCTGGGGATGCCGGGCTTGGTGGCGGACCTGTGTCGTTCGGTCTTCGCGCCCGGCTTGGGTCGCTTGGCCTTGGTGCGTGGTTTGCCCTGCTTCGCCTTGGTGCCGTTCTTGGGGCGTTTCGCCTTGGCGCCGGACCGTGATCGGCCAGTGGTCGTCGTCATCGTGGTCCTTCGCGGCGGCGGCAGGGAAGTTGAGGTGCTTGCTCCGTATCGGACCGAGGTCAAGAAAGCTGAGAACTAATCTCCACTTGTTACCCTGAGTCACATGGCCACCACCGACGGGCGTGCGGTGCCGGGCGCGGCCCGGCCGCTGCGCCGCGACGCGGAGCTCAACCGCCGGCGCATCATCGAGGCGGCCCGCGAGGTGTTCGCGACCCGCGGCCTCGCCGCGACGCTCGACGACGTGGCGCAGCACGCCGGCGTCGGCATCGGCACGGTGTACCGGCGCTTCCCGACGAAGGAGGCCCTGGTCGAGGTGGCGCTCGAGGACCGGCTCGAGGAGCTGGCCGGCCTCGCCGAGGCGGCCCTGCTGGCGCCGACGGCGTGGGAGGGCCTGACCATGCTGATCTGCCGCATCACCGACATGCACGCGGCCGACCGCGGGCTGCGGGACGCCGCGCTCGGCGGCCGGCGCCGGGCCCGCGTCGGCGAGCGGATGGCGCCGCCGGTACGGCGGCTCGTCGAGCGCGCGCAGGCCGAGGGCACGCTGCGCGGCGACTTCGACGTGCACGACGTTCCGCTGCTCATGATGATGGTCAGCGAGATCGCGCACCACAGCGAGCGGTTCCGGCCGGACACCTACGTCCGCTACCGGCAGCTGCTGCTCGACGGCCTGCGGGCCGCACCCTCGACCGGGGACCTCGGCGAGCCGCTGACCCTGGAGGACGTCGACGCCATCGTCGGCCGGTGGCTGCCGAACCCCTGAGGGCGGTCAGCACACCGCCGCGACGCCGTCCGCGCGCGGGTCGCTGCCCGCGTCCGGCACGCCGTCGCGCAACCGGGCCAGCTGGACGTGCCCGGCCCGGTCGTGCGGCGCCGCAGTGGTCCTGACCGCCAGCCCGAGCGCGGCCGCCTCGGCGGCGAGCCCGTCGGCGCCCGGCACGCCGGGCTCCAGCACCAGGACGGGCCGGTCGCCCCCGTCGATGATCCAGCGCGGCCGCCTCACCACGGCGGCGAGGTCGGTCGCGGTCAGCGCGTCCGCGGCGACCTGGGCCAGGATCCACGGCTGGGACAGGCCGCCCTGGCAGCCCAGCGCCACCACGGTGTCCCCGGCGACGGCCACCGTGGGGCACAGGGTGTGCGGCGGCCGGGCGCCGGGCGCGAGGCGGCCCGGGTGCGCCGGGTCGAGGCTGAAACTCGAGCCGCGGCTGTGCAGGACGATGCCGGTGTCCGGCTCGAGCAGGCCGGCCCCGAAGCTGTCGAACACGCTCTGGATCAGGCAGACCGCGGTGCCGTCCGCGCCGACGGCGGTGACCGCCACCGTGTCGCCGGTCGGCCGCCGGCCGGGCGCGACCCGCGCCGGCGGGCCGTCGCGCAGCAGCAGCCCGGGCAGGTCGACCGGGCCGGTACGCGGGTCGCCGAGCAGCGCGTCGCGGGCCAGCCGGGCGCGCTGCGCGGCGGCGAGCGGCCGGTCGGATCCGAGCACGGCCAGGAACGTCGCGCCCTGGCTGGGCGGGGGAGCCGCGGCCCACTCGGCGCCGTGCGCGTACCCGGTCAGCGGCTCGGTGGTCTCGGCGCGGTGCGCGGCGAGGTCCGCCGCCGACAGCGGGCCGCCGAGCCGGCGCAGTCCGGCCGCCAGGCGCCGCGCCAGCGGCCCGGTGTAGATGTCGGCCCAGTCGCCGGCCAGCGCGAGCAGCGACCCGGCCAGCGCCGACTGCGCCAGCGGGATGCCCTCCCGCGCGCCGCCGAACACGGCCGAGAGGCCCGGATCGGCGTCGATCACGGCGCGGCCGCCCCGGATCGCCCGGGCCAGCCCGGCGCTGACCGGCGCGCCGTCGCGGGCGAGGGCGATGGCCGGGCCCAGCCGCTCGGCCCAGCCGAGGCGGGCGCCGAGCGCGGCCACCGCGGCCCAGCCCGCCACCACGCCGGGCACGGTCACGGTCAGCGGGCCGATCTCCGGCATCGCGGTCGCGCCGCCGGCGCGCAGGGCGTCGACATCGATCGCGGCGGCCGCGGCGCCGAGCGACAGCACCGCGCGGGGCCGGCCGCCGGCGGGCCGGACCACGGCGGTGAGGTCGCCGCCGATCGAGCACTGGTGCGGGTAGACGATGGTCAGGGCGGCGGCCGCGGCCAGCGCCGCGTCGAGCGCGTTGCCGCCCGCGGCGACGGCCGCCCGGCCGGCCTCGACGGCCGCCGGATGCGGCGCGGCGAGCGCGACATCACCGCTCATCGGTAAACCGTACCCGGGCGGGTGCTGAACGGTCATCTATGCGCCACCGCGCCGGGCTGGGAAGATGACCATCATCGGGCGAAGGGGGACGGATGACACGCGAACGCCGGGCGCTGGTCGTACGTGGAGGATGGGACGGCCACGAGCCGGTCGCCGCCACCGGGCTGTTCATCCCGTACCTGCGCGGGCAGGGCTTCGCCGTGCAGGTGGCGGACTCGCCCGCGCCGTACGCGGACCCCGAGCTGATGAGCGGCGTCGACCTGGTGGTGCAGTGCGTGACCATGTCGACGATCGCGCCGCCGGAGATCGCCGGCCTGGTGGCCGCGGTCGAGTCCGGCACCGGCCTGGCCGGCTGGCACGGCGGGATCGTCGACTCCTACCGCGCCAGCGCGGACTACCTGCAACTCGTCGGCGGGCAGTTCGTCGCGCACGCCGCACGCATCGGTCCCGGTGAGAGAACGGACGACGAGTCCGACAACTACGTCGCACACAGGATCACTATGACGCCGGCGGCCGCGGAGCATCCGATCACCGAGGGCATCGCCGACTTCGACCTCGAGACCGAGCAGTACTGGGTCCTGACGGATGACTACGTCGACGTCCTGGCCACCACGACCACCGCCGTGCGTCCGTGGGCGGCCTGGCACCGGCCGGTCACCGCGCCGGCCGTCTGGACCCGCCGGTGGGGCCGGGGCCGGGTCTTCGTCGCGACCCCCGGCCACAAGGTCGAGGTGCTGCGCGACCCGAACGTGCGGACGATCGTCGAGAGGGGCCTGCTGTGGGCGGCACGTTGAGGGTCGGCATCGTGGGCGCCGGCAAGATCAGCGGCCAGTACGGCGCGACGCTCGCCCGGCTGCCCGGCCTGGCGGTGACCGCGGTGGCGGACCTGGACCCGGAGCGCGCACGAGGGCTGGCCGATCAGCACCCCGGCGCCCGGGTGGCCGACGTGACGGAGCTGGTCGCGGCTGGCGACGTCGACGTCGTCCTGAACCTCACGACGCCGGCCGGGCACGCGCCCGTCGCGCTCGCGGCGATCGCCGCCGGCAAGCACGTGTACGGGGAGAAGCCGTTGGCCGCGGAGAGCGCCGACGGCCGGGCGATAGCCGAGGCGGCGGCCGCCGCCGGGGTGCGTGCCGCGTGCGCGCCCGACACCGTGCTGGGCACCGGCGTGCAGACGGCGCGGGCGGCCCTGGACTCCGGCGCGATCGGCACCCCGCTGGCCGCGACGGCCTTCATGACCGTGCCGGGCCATGAGCGGTGGCACCCGGACCCGGAGTTCTACTACCAGCGGGGCGGCGGGCCGCTGCTGGACATGGGCCCCTACTACCTGACCACGCTGGTGCACCTGCTCGGCCCCGTGCGCCGCGTCGCGGGCATGTCGTCGCGGCCGCGCAACGAGCGGACCATCGCCGACGGCCCGCGCGCCGGCACGTCGTTCCCGGTCGACGTCGACAGCCACGTGACCGGACTGCTGGAGCACGAGGGCGGCGCGCTCACCACGATGATCATGAGTTTCGACATATGGGCCACCCGCCTGCCGTACATCGAGGTCTACGGGTCGTCGGGCTCGCTGTCCGTGCCGGATCCCAACCGCTTCGCCGGCGACGTGCGGCTGCACCCCGCCGCCGCGGAGCACTGGACCACCCTGGAGCCCAGCGCGGGCTATGCCGGCGCGGGCCGCGGCGTCGGGCTGCTCGACCTGCACCAGGCCCTGTCCGAGGACCGTCCGCACCGCACCGGCGTCGACGTCGCGCTGCACGTCCTGGACGTCATGGAGTCGATGCAGGCGAGCGCGTACAGCGGCAGCTCGGTCGCGGTGGCCACGACCTGCCGCCGGCCGGAAGCCATCGACGGCGTCATCGAGCTGGCCTAGCGATTCACCGGCGTCATCGCGGCGAGCAGGGCGTCGACCTCGATGGTGGCGAAGCCGACCCGCGCGTCGCCGGCGCCGTACGGCAGCCAGAGCAGGCCGGCGTGGATCAGCCCGCCGCAGGAGTAGATGACGTTGGGCACGTAGCCCTCCCGTTCGTTGCCGCCGGGCGCCAGCAGCGGGTAGGTGAGCTCGGCGACGACCCGCTCGGGGTGGCGCAGGTCGAGCAGGATCGCGCCGATCGCGTACCGGCGCATCGTGCCGACGCCGTGCGTCAGCACCAGCCAGCCGGCGTCGGTCTCGATGGGCGAGCCGCAGTTGCCGGTCTGGGTCAGCTCCCAGCCGCGGCGCGGGCCGTGCAGCGCGACGGGCTCCGTCCAGCGGGCGTCCGGCCCGAGGACGGTCAGGCCGATGGTCTCGCCGTCGGTGCGGCACAGGGCGAGCCGCCGGCCGGCGACCGGCCGGGGGAACAGCGCGACGCCCTTGTTGCGCGCGCCGGGTCCACGCATCGGCTCGATCTCGAAGCGCCGCAGATCCGTGGTGCAGAGCCCTCTGGTGGCGATGGCCAGGCCGTCGTACGCGGTGTAGGTGGCCTGGTAGACCGGCACGCCGTCGTCGCCGACGAACCGAACGAAGCGGGCGTCCTCCATGCCCCGGCTCTCGATCGCGTTGGCCGGCCAGAGCACCCGCTGGTGCAGCAGGGTGTCCGCGGGGAAGTCCGTCGCGTAGCTGCCGGCGTTCATGCGGCGCAGCTGTTCGAGGGTCTCCATGGCGTTCTCGCGGGCGAGCAGGTCGCTCGGCAGCTCGCTGATGATCCCCTCGAAGGCGGCGTCGTCGAAGTGCTCGGGCAGCGCGCCGAGCACCGTGGCCGACACCTCGTTGTCCCAGCCCTCGTCGGCCATGCCCGCCGCGAGCAGGTCGCGCCGGTGGCGCGCCTCGGCCCGGTCGCCGGCGACCAGCGGCCCGGTCCGCTCGGTGACCGTCAGGTCGGTGCCCGGCCCCAGGACCGCGGTGACGAAGCCGATGGATGACAGGTGCCCCTCGCCGATCTGGCGAACGCTGACGGCGGCGCGCAGCTGCCCGGCGCCGAGGCCGGACTGGTCGGGGTGCGCGACGACCGACGGGTTGCACAGGGCGGCGGCCTCGACGGCGTACTCGTGGGTGAAGTAGGCGCCGACCAGTAGCCGGTGGTGCGGTGACAGCTCGTCGACGTTCTCCGCGCGGTGCCGGACCAGGTCGAAGTGGTGCCGGAACGTGCTCTCCAGGTCGCGATGACGCCCCGCGAACTCCGCGACGGTCTCGCCGAGCAGCTGCTCGACCTCCTCACCGGGCAGCTCGGCGATGCGGTCGATGAGCGCGTGCGCCCGGGTGCGTACCACGGCGGAGTCCTCGCCGGGCACGAACAGTTTGATGATCACGCGGCCCGGGTCGGGGGTGAGCACCAGGCTCTGCCGCTCCGCGAGCGGGGCAGCCGGACGCCGGGAAACGGGACTGGACACCATGCCGGGCCTTCCGATGGTCGATCGCGGTACATGGCACCGGCCCGTGTTGCTGCGGCAGGCGTGTTTACCGTACCCAGCGGTCCCGCCGTTCGCCGGAGCTTTCAGGCCTCCGCGCGCGGAGACATCCGTGCCGCGGCGCGGCACCGGGCGCCGAGGTCGCTCAGCCGCGCGCTGTCTCGCGCGGAAGCCTCCAGCGCCGCCCGCGCGACCGCGGCGGCCTCGCGGGCCGCGGCGCGGGCGGCCTCCCGCGCCGCCTCGTACGCGCCGTGTGCCTGGTCGGCCCGCGCGACGAGCCGGAGATCGCCGGGGTCGGCGCGGCGCGCCTCGCTCAGCGCCGACCAGCGCTCACAGGCCCGGCGCTCGGCGTCGTGCGCGGCGCGCTGGCGGGCGATGGCGGCCTGGGTCGACGCCGCCCGCGCGGCGTCGAACGCCTCGATCGCGGCGCTCAGCGCCCGATGGCCGGCCCGCAGCGCCGCGGGGTCTCCGGTGGCCTCTGCCATGATCGTTCGCCTCCGTCGTCGACTGTGACGGGCTACCGGAATCCTACCGGCGGAACACCGTCGAGGGCCCCGGCGCAAGCGCCGGGGCCCGGGTTGATCGGGTCTGAAACACCATTTGCCGACAGTCGCGTCGGTTATCGGGTCCGCACCGGTCCTGTGCAACGGTTTCGGTGCGGGGATCGCTCAAGCGTGACCGGAGACCACCTCCTATGACGGAGCCGACGGGCGGGCGATCCAGAAACGGTGTCGGACCTCCCTTTCCTCGGTTCTCTCGGGACGTTCCCCCTTGCGCCGGTGACGGCGGCGGGTCTGCGGAGCCGGGTGGCGCCCTCCGGGGGCGTGGGCCCCTCCTGGCTCCCGGTGGTGCCCGTCGTGACCACACGGCCGGGCACCGCGTCCGCGTCGCGATATTCCTGTTCGATACGAAAAACGCTAACTTCCCCGGATCGGGAAATCCAGGAACCGACGCACAGATCCCCTGCCCGCGCGGGTCATTCCCGCGTACGGGTGACGGGCCGAATTCGATAGGGTCGGCGGCAATGCGAACCAAGCGGCAGCTCGGCGACGACATCCGCGGTGCGCGGCGCGCGGCGCTCGTCGTCAACGCGCACGCCCGCCGCGGCCGCAAGCTGTACGAGGCGGCCCGGTCCGGGCTCCTCGCGGCCGGCTTCACTCTGCTCGGCGACCACCCGGTCGACCGGCCCGCCGAGCTGGAGCGGATCCTGCGGGACGCGGCCGGCTCCGGGGCGGACCTGGTCGTCGTCGGCGGGGGAGACGGCACGATCAGCACGGCCGCGCGGGTGCTCGCCCACCGCGACCTCGCGATGGGGCTGCTGCCGCTGGGCACCACCAACAACTTCGCCCGCACCGTCGGCGTCCCGCTCGAGCTCGGCGACGCCCTCGCCACGCTGGCCGGCGGCGAGGTGGTCGACGTCGACCTGGGCGTCGCCGGCGACCTGTTCTTCACCAACCACGTCGGCGTCGGCCTGTCGGCGGAGGTGATGCGCCGGGCGCCGCGTCCGCTGAAGCGGATCGCCGGCCGGCTCGCCTACCCGATCACCGCGCTGGCGCTGCTGGCCCGGCACCGCCCGCTGCGCGCGGTCGTGCGCGCCGGCGGGCGCGAACACGAGTTCCTGACCCATCAGCTCTACGTCGCCAATGGCGGCTTCCACGCCGGCCGGCCGATCACGGCGGACGCGCACGCGGACGACCGGCTGCTCGTCGCGTACCCGGTCGGCGGGCCGGCCCGGCGGGCGCTGCTGCGCGAGACGGCCCGCAACGCGTCCAGCGGCGCGCGCCGCACGCTGTGCGACGAGCCGTTCATCGCGGTCGGCGAGCTGTGGCTGGAGACCGACCGGCCGGCCCGGGTCGAGGTCGACGGCGAGCCGCGCGGCACCACCCCGATGCGGATCGGCCTGGCGGCCAACGCCCTGCGGGTGATGGCGCCGGCGGGCACCCCGGACCACTGAGCGCACCCCCCGGCGTGGACGTAACGCAAGATATCGACTATTGTCCCTGCAACGCCGTTGCGAGTTCTTCCCCCGTGGAATTCGCAGCGGCGTCCTTATTTTCCGGGCGGCCCGGCAACTGCCAACACGGTTGACAAAAGACCGAAACGGATAGACCTTCATCTATAGCTCCCGCGCCGGGAGCGGTGGACGGAGGTGTCCGATGCGTACGGGCCGGATCATCGTCTCCCTGCTGCTCGCGGCGGCGGCCGCGGTCGTCGGGCCGGCGGCGCCCGCGCCCGCGGCCGCCCTCGACAACGGGCTCGCGCGGACGCCGCCGATGGGCTTCAACAACTGGAACTCGACGCAGTGCCGGGCCGAGTTCAACGAGGCGATGATCAAGGGGATCGCCGACATCTTCGTCGACCGCGGCCTGAAGGCGGCCGGCTACCAGTACGTCAACCTGGACGACTGCTGGGCGCAGCGGCAGCGGGACGCGCAGGGCAACCTCGTGCCGGACTACGTCCGGTTCCCCAACGGCATCAAGGCCCTCGCCGACTACGTGCACGGCAAGGGGCTCAAGTTCGGCATCTACACCAGCGCCGGCACCGCGACGTGCTCCTCCATCGGATTCCCCGGCGGGCTAGACCACGAGGACCAGGACGCCCGGCTGTTCGCCTCGTGGGGCGTCGACTACCTCAAGTACGACAACTGCAACAACCAGGGCCGCGACGCCGTGCAGCGCTACACCCGGATGCGGGACGCGCTCGCGGCCACCGGGCGGCCCATCGTGTTCGCCATCTGCGAGTGGGGCGAGAACCGGCCGTGGCGCTGGGCCGGCGGCGTCGGCAACCTGTGGCGCACCACCGGCGACATCGAGGACAGCTGGGGCTCGGTCCTGAACATCATCCGGCAGAACAGCGTGCTGGCCGCGTACCCGGGGCCGGGCGCCTGGAACGACCCCGACATGCTCGAGGTCGGCAACGGCGGGATGACCGACACCGAGTACCGCACGCACTTCTCGCTCTGGTCGATGATGTCGGCGCCGCTGCTGATCGGCGCCGACCTGCGCGGCGCCTCGTCGGCGACGCTGAGCATCCTGACCAACGCCGCCGTCATCGCGGTCGACCAGGACCCGCTGGGCCGGCAGGCGTACGTGGTGCGCAACGGCGGCGGCCAGTGGGTGTTCAGCAAGGTGCTGGCGGGCGGGGACCGCGCGGTGGCGCTCTTCAACGAGAACGGCACCGCGGCGACCATCACCACCAGCGCCGCGCAGGTCGGCATGAACGCCGCGCCCACCTACGCCCTGCGCGACCTCTGGAGCGGCGCCGCGACCACCACGACGGGCGCGATCACCGCCACCGTCCCTGCGCACGGCACGGTCGTCTACCGGGTCTCCGGCGGCGCGGCGTACGCCGGCACCACGCTGGTCGGCCAGGGCTCCGGCCGCTGCCTCGACGTGCACGACAACGTCGTGGTCAACGACGCGGCCGTGGAGATCTACACCTGCAACGGCGGCGCCAACCAGCGCTGGAACCTCACCGCCGCGGGCGAGCTGCGGGTCTACGACGGCACCCGCTGCCTGGACGTCTCGGGCGGCGGCATGACGGCCGGCAGCCGGGTGATCCAGTGGGAGTGCCACGGCGGCGCCAACCAGCGGTTCCGGCTGAACGCCGACGGCACGATCACCGCCGTGCAGTCGGGGCTGTGCCTGGACGTCTCGGGCGCGTCGACCGAGCCCGGCGCCGCGGTCATCGTCTGGACCTGCCACCACGGCGCCAACCAGGTCTGGACCCGGGGCTGACGGCGGGCACCGATCAGGGTTTTCTCGGGGTATGGCCCGATGGCCCCCGCGCGGCCGGCCGACGAGGCTGGAGGGGTGATCGCAGACCTGATGGATGCCGCGGCGTCGCTCGTCGACCGGCTGGCCACCCTCGACGAGTGGTCGGTGCTGCTGGTCACCTTCCTGACCGTCGCGGTCGAGATGACGTTCCTGCTCGGACTGCTGGTGCCCGGCGAGTCGGTGGTCATGCTGGCCGGTTCGCTGCCGTCCGGCCCGGTCGGCTTCGCGGGCGCGATGGCGGCGGGCACGGCCGGCGCGCTGCTCGGCCAGGTTCTCGGGTACGCCGTCGGCCGCGTCTTCGGCGCCCGGCTGCGCGACACCGCGCTGGGCCGCAGGATCGGCGCCGAGCGCTTCGACCGCGCCGAGGCGTACCTGAGCGAGCACGGCGCGCCGGCGCTGGTCGCCGTCCGGTTCGTCGCGGTCATCCACGCCGTGGTGCCGATCGTCGCGGGGATCGCCCGGATGCCGTTCGGGCGCTTCCTGGGCTGGTCCGCGCTGGGCACGGTGCTCTGGGTCGGCGCGTTCTGCGGCGCCGGGGCGGTGACCGCCGGCGCGGACCCGACCGGCGGCGCCGCGGTGCTGCTCACCGCGGTCGGCGCGACCTGCCTCGGCGTGCTGCCGCTGTGCGTGCGCCTGGTCCGCCACCGCCTCGGCCGGATCTCGGCGGCGCCCGGCTGGGCCCGGTAGTCTCAGCGATCCGTCGCCACGGCGGCGCGGACGCGAGGAGGCGGCGATGAGGCCATCCGATTCCCCCGCGGTCGAGCTCGGCGCCGGCGAGCTCGTCGAGCGGGCCCGGGCGCTGGCCGCCGACGGGCGGCGGCGCATCCTCGGCATCGCCGGCGCGCCCGGCGCCGGCAAGTCGACGCTGGCCCGGCAGGTCGCCGACGCGCTCGGCGGCCGGGCCGCGCTGATCGGCCTCGACGGCTTCCACCTGTCCAACGCCGAGCTGCACCGCCTCGGCCGGCACGCCCGCAAGGGCGCGGCCGACACCTTCGACGCCGCCGGATACACCAGCCTGCTGCGCCGGCTGCGGCCCCAGCACGACGAGATCGTGTACGCGGCCGAGTTCGACCGCGCCCTCGAGGAGTCGATCGCCTGCGCGGTGCCGGTGCACCGCGACGTCCCGTTGATCATCACCGAGGGCAACTACCTGCTCGTCGACGACGACCGGTGGGGCGGCGTCGCCGAACTGCTCGACGAGTCCTGGTACGTCGAGCCGGGCGAGGACGTGCGGCTGGAGCGCCTGATCGAGCGCCACATCCGGTACGGCCGCAACCGCGCGGACGCCGCGGAGCGCTCGTACGGCTCCGACCAGCGCAACGCGGAGCTGATCGCGGGCACCCGGCACCGGGCCGGCCTGGTGGTGCGCGTCGCCGGGTAGCGGCGCCTCCACGTCGCACAAACCCACCAATGAGTTAAGCCTTTTCAGTGCGATTTGTCGTTCTCCAGATGGTCGACAGTGGTGCTTTTGCGCCGATGTTTGGTCTCGTTGACGCATGGACACCTCCGCGGTGTTCGCGACCGGCCCGACCATGATCTGGCGGGACAGCCGCGGGGGAGTCCAGGCCGTCGGCGAGAGCAGCCCCGTCCCGGCCCCGTCCGCCCGGTAACCGGGGTCCCGCCGGTTTGAAATCCGCACACGCGCGATCCACAGCGGACCGTCGTGCCCGGATGAGGCCAACACCACCGTGCACTGTCAACACCCGCGGAGGGACGTAATGCATGCTGCCCTGACGATCGCGCTTGTGCTGGCCGGCTCGCCGGCCCCGGTTCCGGAGCCCGCAGCGGCCCTGGACCTGCCGGCCTTCGCCGTCGGCGCCACCACCTCGGAGAACGACGTCATCGACGACGCCAACACCTGCGCCGGCTTCCTCGAGGAGCGCGCCAACCTCGGCGAGCAGCTGGGCATCCGCCGGGTGTTCGCCGCGCGAGGGCTGCCGCCGCCCGACGACGCGGTCGACTGCCAGCGGGAGTACGGCGCGCGGCTCTGGTACTCGTTCAAGACGACCTGCACGCCCGCCGGGGTGGCCGCGGGGTTCTGCGACGGTGAGGTCCTGTCCGTCGCCGCGGCGATGCCGGACGACGGCATCCTGACGTACTTCCACGAGCCCGAGGACGACATGACCGGCGTGCGGTTCGTGCGGGCCTTCACAAGGGTGTACAGCCTGGCCAAGACGATCAATCCGGCGATCGACGTGGTGCCGGTCTACATGGGCTACCAGTGGCGGCCGGACTCGTCGCTGGTCACCAGGAACGGCACCGGCGGCGACCGCGAGGTCCGGGACTGGGTCGTGCCGTCCGAGTACGCCGACGCGTACGGGATCGGCCTCTACTGGCAGGCGAGCGCCCGGGGGTCCGAGCCCGACGACCCGGTCAGCATCGGGCTGGACCCGCGGATGCGGCGCTGGTACGCCGCGTTCGGCGGCCAGTCCCGGCCGCTGGCGCTCGCCGAGTGGGGAATCGACGACGACCTCGGCGTCCGGGCGTCGCGGGGACCCGCGATCCGGGCCTCCGGCGCCTGGCTGAGGTCGCACGGTTTCCAGATCGTCTGCTACTGGCAGCACGGCAACTGGTACCTCGGCACGTCGGTCACGCCGCCGGGCGGGTACCCGGATCCGGACGGCGTCGCCGCCTACCGGGAGTTGGTCGCGGCGGCGACGCCGTGAGCGCCGAGTGCTCCGGCGACCGCGGGTGGGCTCAGGCGCCGGATGATCCGGGCCGGGGCACCTCGCACCGCGCCGACGGGAGGGAGAACCAGAAGCGGCTGCCGCCGCCCGGGTTGGCGGCGACGCCGACCTGCCCGCCGTGGCGTTCCACGACGCGGTGCACGATCGCCAGGCCGAGGCCGGTGCCCTGGTAGCGCTCGCTGCCGCGGGCCCGGGTGAACGCCTCGAAGATGGTGTCGACCTGGTCCCGCGGCACGCCGATGCCGTGGTCGGCCACCTCGATGTGCCATCCGCCGCCGTCCACCGGGCGGCCGGTGATCTCTATCCGCGGATCCTCGCCCGCCGGCGTGTACTTGAGGGCGTTGCCGATCAGGTTGTCGACGACCTGCCGCAGCATGGTGGCGTCGGCCTCGACGCTCGGCAGCGGCCACACGACGATCTTGGGCTGCGGCACGCCCTGGCCGTTCACCCGCTCACGGACCACCTCGGCCACCACCCGGTTGAGGTCGACCTCGGTGGTGACCAGCTCCCGGTTCTCGGCCATCGCGTAGTCCAGCAGGTCGTCGATCAGCGACCGCATGTCCTGTGCGCCGGCGTACAGGCGATCGAGGTAGTCGCGGTGCACGCGGTCGAGCCCGGGCCCGGCCTCGTCCCGGAGCAGGTCGGCGTACCCGGTGATGCGCGCGAGCGGGCTGCGCAGGTCGTGCGCGACGACGCCGGCGAAGCCGACCAGCTCCGTCTCGCGCTGGCGCAGCTGCAGCTCGACCGCCTCGCGGCGCTCGATGTCGTCGCGCAGCGCGGCGGTCGCGGCGTCCACCCGGCGCAGCGCGCGGTTGCGCGACGTGATGACCGTGCCGGTGAGGGTGGCGAGCAGCAGGGTGATGAGCCCGCCGACCACCCAGGCGACGAGGTCGAGGTGCAGGTCGGCGCCGGGCAGCAGCCGGTCGGTCGCCGCGACGGTGACCGCCCATCTGCCGTGCGGCACCTCGATCGCGACGGTGCGGGCCGCCCGGTCCGGGTCGATCGGGGCCGCCGGCCGCCACCAGGCGAACGGCGTGTAGCCCCCGGCCGTCTCGTCGGCCAGGGTGACGGCGACCGTGTTGCCCGCGGTCCGGCCGATCGCCTCGCTCAGGAAGCTGCCGCCGCGCACGCCCATCATCATCCAGCCGCGGAACCGCCCGCTGTCCGGCGCGCCGGGCGAGGTGGCGAAGACGGGCGCGACCAGCACGAACGACAACTGCTGCCGGTGCTCGGGCAGGTGCGCGTCGCGCAGCAGCCGGTAGGTGGAGCTGATCGCGACCTGACCGGTGGCCCGCGCCGTGCGCAGGGCCGCCGTGGCCTGCGGCGACGCGATCATGTCCTGGCCCACCGCGTCGCCGGTGCCGTCGATGGGGTGCGCCATGACGACGAAGAGATGCTCGTCGCCCCGGGCGGGCCGCAGCCGCAGGCCGGGATTGCCGGCCTCGCGCCAGAAGCTCTGCACCGCGGCGATCTGCGCGTCACCGGCCGGCACGACGAACGCGACGCCGGTCGCGCCGGGCAGCCGCTGCCGGTTGGTGGTGGCGGTGATCGCGTTGAACTCGGCCGCCTCGAGCCGGCTCTGCGCGCCGACGGCGCCGGCCAGATCCTGCAGGGAGGTGCTGTATCGGCGCATCTCGGCCGACAGCGCCCGCTCGACGGCGGTGGTCTGCTGGTCCAGCGCCCGGTCCACGCGGTCCTGCTCGGTGCGGCGCAGGGCGATCGCGGCCAGGGCCGTGCCGACCAGCCCGAGCGCGATGATCGGAACGAGAACCCGCAGCGCCCGTCGGCGGAGTCGTCGAGGCTCGCCACCGGGTGAGAAGTCCACCGCCGGAGCCGGTCTCACCCGTTGAGGCTACGCCGCGGCAACTGCGCGGAGCGCCCATTCGGCGATCCCCGCCCGACTCCGGGCAGCGGCGGTGGCGGGCGCAATGTCGCTGCGTATCCGGATAAGTCCCGTCGCGTTTGGTGGGGCATGGCACCAGTAGCGGCCGCGCGCCGCCCGGGGTTACGCAGGTGGGCCGTCAGCGTCGCCGCCACCGCGATGTCGGCATACGCCCTGGACGCCGGGGCCACCGCGGCCGGCGTCTGCCTGGTCGCCTCCGGGCTGCTCGGCGGCCTCGGCCACCGGTGGACGGTGGTGTTCCTGGTGCTCAGCTACGCGGTCTGGGCGCTCGGGCTGCGGGCCGGCGTGCGGGCCAACGGCGCGCTCCTGGCGGCGACCGGCACCAGCACCAACGTGCTCTCCAAGGCGGCGTACGACCTGACCCGGCGCCGGACGGCCGGCCCCCGGGCGGCCCGGCTGGCCGCGGCCGCCGGGTACGTGGTCACGGAGCTCGTCAAGGAGGTGCCCTATTACGGCGGCGCCTTCGGCGCGGTGCTGATCAGCGACTCGATCACCTCGAACGACGCCCTGGTCTTCCTGGCCGGTGCCAACCTCGGCGCCGCGGTGTACGAGTACGGCCTCGCGCGGCTCACCGGGCTGGTGCTCCGCCGGCGCCGGGCGCTGCCGCCCGGCAACCGCGAGGTCAGGACGGTGCGTGACCGTGGCGGGTGACCGTCGGGTCGCGCCGCAGCACCACCGGGTAGACGCTCGAGTACGTCTGCCAGGACGGCTGGTCGCGCTTGTCCGGCACCGCCAGCAGCCGGTCGAGGGCGCGCAGCGTGTCCGTCAGCGCCAGGCGCAGCCGCGGGTCGTCCACGATGCCCTGCGCGTCGACGGCGTTCGGGCTCACCGGGGTGCGGATGCAGGCGGCGCGCAGGATCCGGGCGCCGCCGTGGGTGAGTACGGTCTCCAGCGTCGAGCGGGCGCCGTCGTCCTCGCCGGGCGGCGCGACCGACAGCCAGGCCGCGGCCTTGCCGACCAGGTCGCCGCCGGCCACCAGCCAGTCGAGCAGGTTCTTCAGCGTGCCCGGCAGCGAGCCCGCGTACGCCGGGGTGCTGAACAGCACGGCGTCCGCCTCTGCCACGGCGCGCCGCAGGTCGGCGACGGCACCGGGCAGGTCCGGGTCACCGGGGACGAACGCGGGCAGCCCGCGCAGGCCCTCGTACAGGATGGTGGTCATCTCGGCGGGCGCGAGCCGCGCCGCCGTGCGCAGGGCGGAGGTGTGCAGGGATCCCTCGCGGGTGCTGCCGGAGATCAGCAGGATGCGGGTCATGGCGCCGACCCTACGGCGTGGCCGGGGCACTACTCGAAGAACTTGAGGCTGAATCCCGTGTCGGTGTTCGCGCCCGGCACGTTGGCACGCCGGTAGGTGCTGTTTCCCCACCACAGGAACGTTCCGGTGTACCAGTGGCGGTTCGCCCACGAGTACGGCGTGCCCTTGGCGACGGCGTGGTACATCAGCGGGAACCGTGAGCCGGCCGGCGGGCTGGTGCCGATGTCCCCGTTGAGCAGCACGAAGCTGTGGTGCCCGGGCCCGTTCACGTAGAGGGTCGGGTCCCAGCCGGCCATCATGGTGGCGCGGTTCGAGCCGAAGAGGCAGCCGTTGGACTTGTACCAGTCCCAGACGTAGGCCGGGTCGCCGCCGGCCCGCAGCCGCAGGTCGGCGAGGCAGTACTGGTCGCTCCAGCTGCCGTTGGCGGAGTAGAACACGTGCAGCTGCCCGTTGGGGTCCCGGATCGGCTCGGGGCCCTCGTTGATGAACGGGTTGCCGACCACGCGCTCCCAGGGTTCGCGGGGCTGGGAGATGACGTACCGGCCGCCGGTGGTCGCGCTGGGGCTGATCATCCGGGCGACGTACAGGTTCTGCTCGACGTTGGTGTCGCCGGCCCAGCCGGACCAGACGAACCAGCGCTGCCCGTTGTGGGTGAACATGCTGCCGTCGATGGCCCACTTGTCGTCCGGCAGCGCCATCCGGGTCTCGGCGGTGTAGCCCGAGTCGGCGGTCGCCGAGCTGATCACGTACATGCGGTGGGCGGAGCCGCGTCCCGCGGTGAAGTGGATGTAGTAGCGGCCGCCGTCGAAGGTGATCTCCGGTGCCCACACCTCGCCGAGGTTGCGGGCGTCGGTCCACACCTGGCGGGTCGGCGCGGCGGCGAGGGTGTCCAGCGAGGAGGCCTGCCGGACGGCGATCCCGCCGTTCAGCGACTGGACCGAGACGTACCGGGCGCCGATCCGGATCACGCTGGGGTCAGCCGCGCGGATGCCGGTCTGCGCCAGCGTCGACGGTGGCGCCGCGGCGGCCGGCCCGGGCGCGAACGCGCCCGTGAGTGCCAGGACGGTGAGGGCGGCGAGACGGCGGGAGTTCATCATCGTGACACTCCACGGTCGGCAATGAGAGCGCTCTCCCGAGCATCGATGCGCGAAACAAGATTGTCAATATGTTGACAAGTATCAATCGCTAGCGGTCGAGCGCCTCGTCGAACGGGATCACGCAGTTGGCGCCGGACAGGGTCGTGGACTCCACGACCACCCGGTCGTCGACCCAGATGGTGCAGGTGATCGCGCCGCCGGCGGGCGACAGGGCGCGCAGCCACAGGTCGCCGGAGGTGTCGCTGATGTCGGCCGACTTCGACCAGGGCGTGGCGGCGGCGTTGCCGACGTCCTTGCCCAGTTGCTTGTCGCCCGAGCCGTAGATGATCGAGGAGACCTTCTCGCCGCTGGAGGCGACCTCGAACGTCACCTTGTGCGGGCCGCCGCCCGTCGTCAGCACGAAGACGATCGCCGCTACCGCGAGGACAGCGGCCACGGTCAGGGCGGTCCACAGCGCCGGGCGGGGCCGGCGGGCTGACTCGATCTCGTTCACGGGCGGAGCGTAGCGGCGCGCCGACCGTTCCGGATCATCCTCTCGGTCGACTTCAGGCCGGTTAACGACGTCATACGGCCGCTTTGTGAAGTTTGCCGCGGCTGGGTATAACCAGCGCATGGACACTGACGAACTCGCGCGGGTGATCGCCGAGGTGCCCGGCCCCGAGGTGTCGATCGAGGGCGGCCTCGTGGTCGCGCGGGTGCCGGCGATCGGCGACGCCGTACGGATCTCGGCCGCCGACGTGCTCGACTACGAGTACCTGATCGCGCCGACCGGGGTACCGGGCGTCGAGCTCGAGATCCGGCGCGGGCACGAGAAACTGCCGTTGATCATCACCGTCGACGACGTCGTGTTCATGCCGTCCTACGCGGCGGACCTGGTCGCCGGGGACGGGCCGCTGAAGGTGCCCTTCGCGCCCGGCATGGTCGCGTACTCGGAGATGCACCGCGACGTGCGGGCGCTCGGCCGGGCGATCGACGACCCCACCCTGGAGCTGGATCCGGAGACCCTCGCGGCGACCCTGCTCGCGCACCGCTGCTTCCTCGCCGGCGCCGTGCGCGTCGGGCTGTGGCCGGTGCGGGTCGCGGCGTGGTGGGAGTACATGTGGGCCCGGGTCGGCAAGGGCCTGCCGGCCGCGCCGTTCCGCGAGGACCCGGCCTGGGACCGGCTGATGGCCGACGTGACCCTGGCCCGGCGGCACCCGGCGCCCTGACCCGGGGACGGCTATGGTTCGCGGGTGCTCGACACCGCCCCCGCCGTCCGCGCCCGGCCCGAACCCGCCCCGGGCTCGGCGGCCGAACGGATGGCCTGGCTGGACGGCCTGCGCGCGGTCGCCGTCCTCCTGGTGCTCTACGCGCACCTGAGCCGCTACCTGTTCCACGGCGTGCGGGGCATCACCGGCGAGTGGCTGCACGCCGGCACCGCCGGGGTCATGCTGTTCTTCCTGGTCAGCGGGTACATCATCCCGGCGTCGCTGGAGCGGCACGGCAGTCTCCGGTCGTTCTGGGTGAGCCGGATCGCCCGGCTGGCGCCGCTCTACCTCGTGGTCACCGTCCTGGTGCTGTGCCTCGGCGCGAACGGCCTCGTCCCGACGGACCCGGAGCTGGCCGCGCACCCCGCGACCGCGGCGGCGGCACACGCCACGATGCTGCCGCACCTGCTCGGCGTACCCCTGGTCACCCCGGTGTTCTGGACGCTGACCTTCGAGATGGCGTTCTACCTGCTGGTCAGCGCGCTTTTCGCGCTGCGGCTGCACCGCCGCGGCGGCGCGGTGGCCGTCCTGCTGGCGGCGATCTCGGTGCTGGTCGTGCCGCTGGCCCCGACCCTGCTCCCCGCGACCCCCGTCACGGTCGCGGTGGCGCTCGGCCTGGCGGCCGGCCTGCCCGCGGTGGCCAGCGGCCGGCGCTGGGCCGTCGTCGGCGGCGCGCTGCTGCTCGCCGCGATCGCCCTCACCCTGCTGGCGGCCAACCAGGACCCCGCGCACGTCTGGGACGGGCTGCTCATCGTCGCGGTCATGTTCGTCGGCACCACCGTCCACCGCGCCCAGCACGGGCAGACCGGCTGGTGGCGGGCGGGCACGGTCGCGGCGGCCGTCGGCGCCGCGCTGATCTTCACCTGGTACGCCGAACTGGACGCGCTCGGCGCGCCGACGGCGACCTACCGGACCCGCTCGGTCGTCACGTTGCTGGTCTTCGGCGGTTTCTTCGCGCTCGGCCTGCTCGCCCGCGCCGCGCGCACGCCGCGCCCGCTCGCCTGGCTGGGCCGGATCAGCTACTCCGTCTACCTCGTGCACTTCGTGCTGCTCCAGCTGTTGAGCCCGGTCCTGACCCCGGCCGGCGACCGGCTGCCGGTCCTCGCGCAGGTGCCGGTCGCGCTCGGCTATCTCGGCCTGCTGCTGGGCCTCTCCTGGCTGACGTACCGGTTCGTCGAGGTGCCCGGCCAGCGGCTCGGCCGCCGCGCCGTCCGCTGGATGACCGCCCGCTGGGGGTCCGACTCCGCCGCGCCGGCGCGCTGAACCGCGGCGGGCGACGCCCGCCGCGGTCCGTTCGGTGCGCTCAGACGGTGCCGGAGATGGACCACTGCCCGGTGTTCGGGGTCAGCGGGATGTCCGGGCCGGTCGGCCCCTGGCCCCAGAAGTAGTCGCCGATGTTGGTGGTGCCGTCCGGCCGGACCAGCCCGGTCGAGCGGTACTTCACGCCGGACGGCTCACGGTCGATCGCCATCGCGGCCCAGGCGCTCTGCACCCGGTACGCGGGCCGCAGCTCCCACCACAGGAACTTCTTCGGGAACAGGTAGCTCGCGAACGTCGCGCCGGTCCCACCCCCGACGCAGTACGCGTTGGTGTCGAAGCCGTTCATGATGTGCAGCCCGGCGAACGCCTGGCGCCAGCGTCCGAAGTAGTCGTGGTGGCCGTTGGTGTCCCGCAGCACCTGGCAGGACTCGAGCTGGAGCCACTCCAGGTCGCGGTTGCCCCAGCGGGCGTCCGACGGCGTGATCGCGGTGTCGGAGTTGTTGCCCTTGAACGTGAAGCCGCCCGGCCAGCCGTGCCCGGTGTACCAGGTCGCGTCGACGTCGTCGACGTACGAGCTGTCGATGCCGCCGAGCGACGGGTCCTTGAAGTCCTTCTCCCAGGCGCTGGCGCCGCGCCAGTCGAACTGGGTGCCGACGCCGTGCGACGCCATCACGTTGCGGAAGCCGTTGCCGCTGTCCTGCGCGCACTGCCACTCGTCGATGGTCTGCTCGATGCCGACGTCGTTCGGCCCGATGGCGAGCGCGCCGAATCCGCCGCCGCCCGGCTGGAACTCCGCCGTCGCGTCGCCGTCGCCCGGCAGGTCGACGTGCGCGGTGGCGGCCAGGCCGTCGGCGTCGGTGACCTCGACGCTGAGCCGCTCGGCGCCGTCGTCCTCGCGGCCGCGCGGGGTGCGCTGGTAGCTGATCGACTCCCCGTCGCCGCCGTCGGTGGGCAGCACGGTGGTCGACGACGACCAGCGGTAGGTGTACGGCGCGGTGCCGCCCTCGACGGACACGGAGGCGGTCACGGTGTCGCCCTTGCGGGTGGCGCCGAGCTTGCCGCCGGGCGCGGCACCCTCGACGGCCGGGACCAGCCGGTGCGCCTGTGCGCCCGCGCCGCCGACCGGGTTGCAGGTGTACTGCGGCGCGATGGTGGTGACCCGGCCCTTGCCGTCGGCGTCGGTGGCGGTCAGCTCCGGGAACTGGTAGCCCAGCGTCGGAGCCTCCTGCTTGACGTCCTGGCCGTACAGCCGGGCGCACGCGTCGAGCGCGGCCCGCTCGCCGATCACCTTGACCTCGCCGCGGCGCTCCACCCCGCGCAGCGCGTGTGCGAGCTGGGTGACGGCGCCGTCGGGGCCGACCGTCAGGCGCAGCTTGGCGCCCTGCCCGCTCACCGGGAGCCCGCCCAGGTCCAGCTGGTAGCTGACCACGGTGTCCAGCGGGTGCACCTGCGGCCTGCCGTTCTCCGCGTCGGTGAGGGTCAGCTCGGTGTGCGACAGCTGCGGCCGGGCGGTCAGGTCGGGGCTCAGCCCGGCCAGCTCGATCAGCTGCCGGCCCTGCCGCAGGGCCTCCTCGTCGGCGACCGGGCTGATCTTCTCCAGCGCGGCGCGGTCGATCGTCTGTGCCCGTACCGCGCGGCCCGACTCGTCCCTGGTGGCCCGGCCCGCGGCGGTGAGCGGGACCTGCCCGAACGCGGCCGCGTCGACGTAGCCGAAGTATCCGTTGCCCTGCAACGCGTTCGGCACGCCGAAGGCCTTCGCCAGCTCGGCGCCCTGCCCGGCGGTGAGGCCCTCCTGCACCACGGCGTACACGGGTACGGTCTGCGGCTCCTCGGCGGCGGCGGCCGCGCCGCCGAGGGCCGGCGCGGCGAGCAGGCCGGCGGCCCCCACCGCGATGATCCGGCGCGTGGCCGGTCTGTCGACGAACATTCTGGTCCCCCTGTCGTGTCCGGGACACGTCAGCTGCGTGTCCCGCACCAACCCCAGAGGGGCACAGCGAGGCTCGAATACATTTTTGTTTTCCGCTCAGCCCGCGCCGATGCAGTGGAAGGCCGCGGCGGTGGCGTGCGCGAGGGCGTCGCCACCGGCGGTGAGCTCCCACTGCGCGGCGGCGAGCGCCGCGGCGGGCCGGGCGCCCCCGCGCAGCCGCGCGTGCAGGTCGAGCATGAGATCCGCGGTGCGGTCCGCGGGCACCGGCAGCACGCTGGCGATCAGCGTGCGGGTGCCCGCGCCGAGCAGCACGGCGCCGAGGCCGAGCAGCTCGTCGCCGGGCTGCACCGCCGAGCGCCCGGAGTCGCAGGCGGAGAGCACCACGACCCCCGGCGGCCGGCGCAGCCGCTCCAGCTCGTACGCGGTGAGCGGCCCGTCCGCCAGCTCCAGGGTGGACAGCAGCGGCGCGTCGGCCCGGAACACGCCGTGCGCGGCGATGTGCGCGAGGCGTGCCGACTCCATCGCCGCGGTGACCGCCGCCGCGCCCGCCGCGTCGCCGGTCAGCACCACCGCCCCGGTGTCGGCGGCGGCCAGCGCGGCCACCTCCTTCTCGCCCTCCGGCAGCCGCGGACCGGCGACGAGCACGGCCGGACCCGCGGCCGGTTGCCCGCCGGTCGCGGCGCGCAGCCAGGCGGCGGCCGACGGCACCACCGTCACGGCCCGGCCCGCGCAGGACGGCAGCGCCGCCCAGGCGAGCGCGTGCAGGTCGCCGATCGGCGCGATCACCAGCGGCCGGTCGCCGATCCGGGTACGTAGCGGGGCGAGCAGCTGCGCGTCGAGCTCGCCGGCGGCGTGCCGTGCCGCGGCGCCCGCGGCGGCGGGATCGTCCAATGTGATCAGCCTGCGCAGCGCGAACCGGTGCTGCCGCGAGCGCCGCCGGGCCGCGTCGAGGTCGCCGAGCCGGTGCAGGCTGGCCCGGCCGTCGCGGACCACGACCGCGAGGATCCCGCCCCGGTGCGCGACGAGCTCCACCAGCACGGCGTCGCCGAGCGCGGCGGCCAGCGCGGCGACGCCCGGCGGGCGGGCGAGCGCGCCGGCGCCGTCCGCGCACCGGGTCAGCTCCCGCACGCGGTGCTCCAGCCGCACCTGCCGGCGCTGCTCCGCGGCGGCCGGGTGCCCGGCGAGGGCGGCCGCGTCGACGGCGGCGCAGACGCCGCGCAGCTCGGTCAGCACCGCGGAGAGCTCCGGGTCGGCGGGCGGCGTCACCGGGGTCATCCGCAGGGCGGTGGCCCGCCACAGCTCGGCCCAGGCGAGTACCTGGGCGGGGCGGCCGGTGCCGACCGCGATGTCGAGTCCCTCGGCGGCGAGCTCCCGGCCGTGCTCGCCGCTGCTGGCGCGCAGCTCGGTGGCGCCGTACCAGCTGCGGTGCGTCTCCTGCACGGCCAGGCCGTCGCGCAGCGCGCTCAGGGCCCGCCGGTCCGCGCCGCCGAGGCGATGCCGCAGGGCCGCGGCGAACCAGCCCTGCGTGCGCCGGTCCGCGGTGCCGCCGCGGCGGGCCCGGGCGGCGACGGTGAGCAGCTCGCGGGCCTGCCCGGTGCGCCCGAGGGCCGTCGCGACCCGGGCGGCGTCGATCCGGGTGGCCAGCGCGGTGCCGGGCCAGCCGGTCTCGTCGAGCCGGGCGGCGTTGCGCACCATCGCCGTCAGCGACCGGGCGGTGCGCGTGCCGGCGCGGAAGTCCGCCCGGAGCGCGACGCTGCGGGCCAGCGCGGCCCAGGCCGGGCGGCCCTGCCGGCGGAACGCCGCACCGGCCCGCCCGGCGGCGGCGGTCGCCGCGGGGAGATCGCCGGCGAGCAGCGCGGCCCGCGCCGACCCGAGCAGCGCCTCGGCCTGGTCCGAGGCCATGCCGCGCGCGCCGAGCTCGCGTACGGCGGCGGCGGCCGTCTCGGTGGCCTCGGCCGGCAGCGGCACCGAGAGCAGCAGTTCGAGGCGGTCGAGCCGCAGCGCGGGGCGGGGCACGCCGAGCTCGCGGTAGCGCCGGTCCGTCTCGGCGAAGACGCGCAGGGCCTCCGCCACCTCGCCCCGGCGGGCCGCGGCGGTGCCGAGGTTCCACCGGGTGTCGGCGGCCGCGAGGTCCAGCCCGAGCGCGGTGAAGATCTCCTCGGCGCGGCGCAGGTCGTCGCCGCCCCGGGCCATGCCGCGCCGGGTCTGCACGAGCCCGCGGTTGTTGCGGGCCCGCGCCTCCAGCAGCGGGTCGCCCTCCTGCCGGGCGATCTCCACGGCCGCGGTGTAGTCGCGGGCCGCCTCCTCGTAGCGCCCGGCGAAGTGCAGCACCACCCCGCGCTGCATCCGCGCGCGCCCGGCGTCGCGCCCGGTGAGGTCTTCCAGCGCGGCCGTGACTTCCCGCAGCGCGGCGACGTTGCGGCCGCTGTTGGCCAGCGCGTAGCCCAGGCTCATCCGGGCCAGGGCGGTCAGCTCGGCCGAGGCGCCGCGGCGCGCCAGCCGCACCGCCCGGCGCAGCTGCGTCACCGCGGCGCCCAATTCGTTCAGCTCCCGGTAAGCCAGCCCCACCGCCCGCGCGGCGATTGCGCGGGCCCGCGGGTTGTCGGACCTTTCCAGGACCGACTGTCCGATCTCGATCGCCTGACGGGGGTCGCGTTGTACCGCGCTCAGGGCGTCCTCCGCCCGGATTTCCCAGGACTGTCCGCTACCTGCCACTCCCGCATCCTGTCCGCTTCTTGCTAGTGCGACCGCGGGGAGTCTCGCTAAGTTTCTCCCGATTCGCCCGGCGGCCCGCCAACGGTGGGACCAGCCTCGCACCCAGTGGTCGTTCCGGAGGGCATTGTGTCAACTGACCGATTCAAATCGGGATCATCGCGCCCCGGCCGGGGCCCGGACGCGGTCCCGCTGACCCGCCGGGGACTGCTGCGCTGGTCCGCCGCGGCTGCCGCGGCGGCCGCCCTGCCCGCCTGGGCGGCACCCGCCGCTGCCGAGGAGGACGGCGGCTACGGTGCCGCCTTCATGGCCGCGGTCGCGCAGGACCGGCGGATCCGCGCGTACACCGAGCCGGGCCGCGAGTTCTGGTACCGGCCGGGCGAGCTGCTCGCCGGCCGGGCCGACGCCCGCCGGGTCGCGGCCTGGCTGCGCGAGGCCGGCGTGCCGTTCCGGGGCGGCAAGCCGTTCGGCTCCGTCGAACGCTTCCTGCTCGGCGCCGGCGCCGACGTCCCGGGGCTGGTGGCCCGGCTGCGGGAGCCCGGGCAGTGGCCGGGCGGCGTCGCGCCGGCGGTGCAGCCGCACCACGTGCTCGTCGGCTTCGACAACATCATGGGCAACCCGGGAACCGGCCCGGTCGCCGTCGCGGCGCCGAAGCCGCCCGCCCTCGGCTCGGGGGCCGGCAAGGGCGTGACCGTCGGGATCTGCGACACCGGCATCTGGCGCGACGCGGCGAGCTTCCACCCCGACTGGCTCGGCAACGCCTATCTGCCGGAGGCCGACGACGAGGACGCCCTCTACCAGTACGCCGACGTGCTGGCGCTGCAGGCCGGGCACGGCACGTTCGTCGCCGGGGTGCTGCGCGAGGCCGCGCCGGACGTCCGCTTCGACCCGGAGGTCGCCCTGTCCGGCATGGGCATCGGCGACGAGGAGACGCTCGTCGCCGCCGTCGACCGGCTCGACCGTCGCGTGTCGATCATCAACCTGTCGCTGGGCTGCCGGACGCAGGACGACGTGGCGCCGCTGCCGGTGGCCGACCGGGTCGCCGCGCTGGGCCGCGAGGTCCTGGTGGTGGCCGCGGCGGGCAACTCCGGCGGATCCCGCCCGGCCTGGCCGGCCGCGCTGCCGGGCGTTCTGGCGGTGGCGGCGGTGCGGGCCGGCGAGGAGGGCCCGGCGCCCGCCGGGTACAGCAACTTCGGGTCGTGGGTGGACGCCTGCGCCGACGGCACCCGCGTCAGCACGTACGTCACCGGGGTGCTCGACGTGAAGGGCGCGAATCCGGAGCGGTTCGAGGGCTTCGCGCGGTGGTCCGGCACCTCGTTCGCGGCGCCGTACGTCGCCGGGCGGATCGCGGCGCTGATGAGCGAGAAGGGCCTGACCGCGGCGGACGCGGCCGACCACCTGCTGAATCAGCCGCCGTGGCACCCGGACTACGGGGTGCTGGTGCCATGACCGTTGCCGTGACCGATTCGACGATGTGCCTGGTGCGCGCCGCCGCGGGCGGCGACGAGCAGGCCTGGGGCGCGCTGATCGACCGCTACGGACCGCTGGTCATGGCGGTGATCCGGCGCTTCACGCTCAGCCGGGCCGACGCCGCCGACGTCAACCAGACCGTCTGGCTGCGGCTGGTCGAGCACCTGGACCGGATCCGCGAACCGGAGGCGCTGCCCGGCTGGATCGTGCGGACCACCCGCAACGAGTGCCTGCGGGTGCTGCGCGCAGGCCGGAGCACCTGGCTGTTCGACCCGCTGGACGGCGCCGCGGAGACCCTGGTCAGCACGGCCGCGCCGGAGCACGGCGACCTCGACGAGCGGCTGCTCGCCGAGGAGCGCCACCAGGCGCTGCGGGACGCGTACGCCGAGCTGCCGCCGCGCTGCCGCGAGCTGGTCGGGCTGCTGCTGGTCGACCCGCCGCTGAGCTACGAGCAGATCGGCGAGCGCCTCGGCGTGCCGATCGGCAGCATCGGCCCGACCCGCGGCCGCTGCGTGCACCGGCTGCGCACCTGCCCGGCCCTGATGGCGTTCCTCGGCGCCGGCCGATCCGACAACCACGTACGCAAGGAGGCCCGCCGTGACGCTGCCGCAGTGGGATGACGATCCCGCCCTGGTCGCCGACCTGCGCGAGGCGCTGGCCCCGCGGGAGGCGCTGCCGCCGGACTTCGCCGCCGCGGCCCGGGCCGCGTTCGCCTGGCGCACGGTCGACGAGGACCTGTTCCTCGCCGAGCTGGCGTTCGACAGCCTGGCGCCGCAGGGCGCCCTGGCCACCCGCGCCTCCGCCACCGGCACCCGGCTGCTGGTGTTCGACGGCGGCGGTTACCGCATCGACGCGGAGATCGACGAGTACGGCGACGCGATCGGGCAGGTCAGCCCGGCCAGCGGCGGCACGGTGTGCTGCCAGACCCCGGACGGTACGTTCGCCGAGGCGCCGATCGACGAGTCCGGCTGCTTCTGCGTGCCCACCCCGGCGGCGGGCGCGGTCCGGCTGCGGCTGCGCGCCGGCGGCCGTCCGGTGTCGACAGACTGGATCAATCTCGGCCGCCGGCGGTGAGCGGGTCGAGACCGGAGCGCCGTCCGGTTGGTCTATGGTAAATCGGTACATCTACGGCGGACGATGGGCGTGAACCCGGCTGCCTGTGGGCTCCGGGCCGCGACATCGGAGGCGATGATGACCGACACCGAGCCGTTCGACGACGTGTCCCTGCTGGTCACCAAGGCTGCCGGCGGGGACCAGGCGGCGTGGAACGAGATCGTCGGGCGGTTCGGCCGGCGGGTCTGGGCCACCTGCCGCGCCTACCGGCTCAGCCAGGCCGACTCCGCTGACGTCTTCCAGCAGACCTGGCTGCGGGTGCTGGAGAACCTCGATTCGTTGCGCGACCCGGCCCGGCTGGGCGCGTGGATCGGCACCACCTGCCGCAACGAGGCGCTGGTCGCGCTGCGCCGGGCCAAGCGGGCGATGCCGGTCGGTCAGCCGTGGCTGCTGGACCGGCCCACCGACCCGGAGGACGACCCGGACCGGCCGTTCCTGGTCGCCGACCGCGACGCCGAGCTGTGGCACGCGTTCCGCCGGTTGAGCGCGCGCTGCCAGCAGGTGCTGCGGGTGCTGGTGGTGGAGGCCGAGGATCGGCCGTCCTACGAGCATGCGGCGGCCGTGCTCGACATGCCGATCGGCAGCCTCGGCCCGACCCGGGGGCGGTGCCTGACGTACCTGCGCCAATTCTTGACAGAAGGTATCAGCGGCGGCGAAGCGGGATCGTGAGTGTGATGAATGCGCCACGCAACGCATTTCCCAATCGGTGTGAGGAGACACGGTGAACGATCCGATGACACCGGACGACGGCCGCCTGCTCGCCCGGCTGGGCGCGCTGCTCAACGACGCCGAGGATCCGCCGGCGGACGTGATGGAGCTGGCGCGGCAGAGCTTCATGCTGCGCCACCTGGACGCCGAGCTGGCCGCGCTGGTCGAGGACTCGCACGGCCCGGCCGCCTCGGTGCGCTCCGTCGCCGTGCGCGGGTCGGCGCGGGAACCGCGGCAGCTGACCTTCCAGATCGTCGACGAGCAAGGCCGGGACGAGCTGATCATCGCGGTGCAGGTCGAGTCCGTCGGCCGGCGGCGCCGGCTCACCGGGCACCTCGCGCCGCAGGGCCCCGCCTACATCGAGGTGCGGCAGCCGACGGTCCCGAAAGCACGCGGCGTCGACGCGGACCGTCGCGGCCTGTTCGTCATCGACGACGTGCTTCCGGGACCGATGAGCCTCACCTGCCGCCGGGCCGGCGGGGTCGCCGTGGCGACACAGTGGACGCTGCTCTGACCGGCCGCCCCGATCAGATGGGCGTGCCCGGCAGCAGGTGCACCACCGTGCCGTAGTCGTCCAGCGTCGGCCGGCCCGCGATGAGCTGGTCGAAGGCGGCCGCCGGCGTCACGGCGCCGTCGTCGCCGCAGAGCGCGGCCACCGCGCCGGAGATCTGCGGCGCGCTGAACGAGGTGCCGCTCCACGTCGCCCAGGAGTCCGCCGGGAAGTCGACGTCCGCGCCGATGCCGGTCTCGGGCGGCAGCTTGCCCTCGACGAACGTGGACACGACGCCGACGCCGACCGCCGAGCAGTGCACCCAGTCGCCGTGGTTGGAGAAGGCCGCGGCGCTCAGGTCGCTGTTCAGCGCGCCGACCGCCTTCACGCCGGGGAACGCGGCGGGGTACAGCGGCCGCGCGCTGCCGTCGTTGCCGGCGCTCGCGACGATCAGCGCCTTCGGGTACGTCTCGGTGATGTAGCGCACCGCCTCGCGCATCGCCAGCGGCGGCACGCCGTCGACGGCCGGCGCGCCGAACGACGCGTTGATGATCACCCGTTCGCCCGCGGCGTCGTCGGCCGCCTGGATCAGCATGTCCGCGGCCGCCTCGTCGGTGCCGAGGCCGTCGGTGCTGGTGTACCGGTAGACCACCACCTCACAGTCGGGGGCGATCTGCCGGACTATGCCGGCCGCGAACGTGCCGTGGCCCGCGAACCAGTCGATCCGGTCCAGCGGCGCCAGCACGTTGACCGGGTCCGTTCCGTTGCGCACCACACCGGAGTCCCAGGCGTCGGTGCGGGGCGCGGCGGTCAGTCCGGTGTCGACGATCGCCACCCGCACCGGTTCGCCGCCGCCGCCGCCCGCGAACGCGGCCGGGGCGACGGTCGGTCCCGGGTACGAGTCGCACTTGACGATGTAGCCGAGCGGCACGACCGCGTTGACGCCCGCCATGATCTTGTGTTCGTCCCGGAGCCGCTTGGCGTCGCGGCGCAGCGCCTCGAGCGTGCCCTTGTTCGGGCCGCGGAACACCCGGGTGCGCCGGCGTGGGTTGCGGCCCGCGCGGTCGGCCGCCGCGTAGCCGGCGAGCAGCCCGCCGAGGCGGGCGGCCTGCGCGGCGTCGGCGTCGACCACCAGCCGGTTGTCGGCGCAGAGCACCGGGCCGGAGCCGTCGGCGGGGTGGTACAGGACGAACGGGGTCGCCTGATCACCCGCGGTGAGCTGGCGCCGGCGGATCCGCTCCACGACGGCGTCGGAGTCCCGCCGCGCGGCCTCGTCGCCGTTCGGCGAGACGAGCTTGGAGACCTGAGCCCGTACGGCCGCGGCGTCCCGCTCGAGCTGTTCGGCGCTGCGATGGTCCGATATCGGCCAGTTCTGGGTCATGGCTTACTGTCCCTCTCGATCGGTAGGCTGACTTCGATTTCCACCCGGGAATCGGGGCGGTGCGAATTGGACGAACAGGTGAGTTTCCTGTGCGAGGCAGAGGCCGCGTACAGAAGAGTCGTGCTAGATCCAGCCAGATACGCCCCGCAGGCAGAAGAAGTCGTCCGGGCGGCGCGGGCCGCCGGGGACACCGAGGCGCTCGTCGTGGGTCTGCGCGCCCAGGCGTGGGCGCGGCACGTCGCGCTCGACAACGACGGCGCCAGAAAAATACTCGATCAGGCCGTCCGGCTGGCCGACGGCCTCGACCGGCCGGGCCGCCTCGGCGACCTGCTGGTCACCCGGTCCGTCGCCCTGCACGAGCTCGGCCGCTACGGCGCCGCGGCCCGCGACCTGCGCCGGGCCGAGCCGCTGATCGCCGCGCAGGAGCGCCCGGACCTGCGCCTGCAACTGGCCGTCCTGGACCACAACCGGGGCCGGGTGCGCGCCGCCGAGCTGGCCTACCGCGAGCTGCTCGACGACCCGGACTGCCCGCCGCTGGTCTGGGTCAAGGCGGCCAACAACCTGGCCAACGCGCAGACCCAGCTGGGCCGCCCGCACGAGGCGCTCGACCACCTCGACCACGCCGCGGAGCTGTGCCGGGACCTGAGCCCGCGGCTGCTGGCGGTGATCGCCAACAGCCGGGCGTGGTCGACCTTCCACGCCGGACAGCTCGCCGAGAGCGTCCGCCGTTTCGAGGAGGCCGGCCGCCTGCACGCCGCGGCGAATCTCCCGCTGGGGGAGCACCAACTCGAGTACGCCGACGTCCTGCGTGACTTACGGCTGCTCGACGAGGCCATGGCCGCGGCCCGGTCGGCCGCGGTGGAGTTCGAGCGGCACGGCGCGCGGCTGATGGCGCCCGAGGCCCGGCTGCGCTGCGCCCGGCTGGCCCTCGAGCTGGGCGACGCCGCCACCGCGCTGACCGACGCCGCGGCCGCCGCCGACGACTTCCGCCGGCAGCGCCGCCCGGCCTGGGCGGCCCGGGCCGCGGTCACCGAGGCGCAGGCGCAGGCCGCCTGCCACGGCTACTCGCCCGAGGTGCTGCGCCGGCTCGGCGCGGCCGCGGCCACCCTGCAGCGCATCGGCCTGCGTACCGAGGCGGTGTACGGGCACCTGGCGGCGGGCCGGGCCGCGCTCGCTCTGCGCAAGGCACCCGCCGCGCGCCGGGCGCTGACCCTGGCCGGCGATCTGGCCCGCGACCAGTCGCTGCTGGTCCGGCTGCGGGGCAGCCTCGCGCGGGCGCTGCTGGCCGAGTCGGAACAGGCCGGCGGCGTCGTCGCCGAGTGCTCCCGCGGCCTGCGCGACCTCGCCCGCCACCGCGCCGCGCTGCCGTCGCTCGAGCTGCGGGTGCTCGCCGCGGGGCACGGCGCCGAGCTGGGCGCGCTCGGGCTGCGCCGGCTGCTGCCGACCGCGTCGGCGGGCCGGATCCTGGAATGGCTGGAACGCACCCGGACCGCGGCGCTGCTGCGCGTGCAGCCGCCGGCGGCCGGCGTCGACGAGGACGTCATCGCCCTGCGCGGCGTCGAGCAGGAGCTGCGCACGGCCCGCCTGGAGCGCGGCAAGGAGCCGTCGTCCCTGCTGGCCCGGCAGAGCGCGCTGGAGGCGCGGATCAGGCGCCGCTCCTGGGCCGGCGAGGACGTCGGCGGCGAGGCGGCCGCGCTCGCCACCGCGGCGGACCTGCGGCGCGCCGTGGACGGCCGGTGGATGGTCGAGTACGCCGTGGTGGACGGGCAGATCCTGGCCGTCGTGGTGGAGCCCCGGCGCACCCGGATGGTCGACCTGGGACCGGTCGCCCCGGTCCTGCAGGAGGCGGACGCCGCGGCGTTCGGCCTGCGCCGGCTGCTGCACGGCACCCGGTTCGCGGCCGCGGCCCGGACCGCGGCGCAGGACGCGTTCGACGCGCTGTCCCGGCAGCTGACCGTGCCGCTCGGCGTGCCGGCGGACGTCCCGCTGGTGGTGGTGCCGTCCGCGCTGCTGCTCGGCGTGCAGTGGTCGCCGCTGCACCCGGCGCCGGTGTCGGTGACGCCGTCCGGCGGCCTGTGGGCGCGGGCGAAGCGGACCGTCGACGTCGACGGCCCGGTCCGGGCCGCCGTGGTGGCGGGCCCGGGTCTGCCCGGCGCCGTCGAGGAGGTGCGGGTGGTGGCCGCCGAGCACGAGGAGTCCGTCACGCTGCTGCCGCCGGAGAGCACCGTCGACGCCACCCTCGAGCTGATCGCGAAGGCGGACCTCGCCCACCTCGCCTGCCACGGCCTGTTCCGGTCGGACAGCCCGCTCTTCTCGGCGCTCGAGCTCAGCGACGGCTCGCTGACGCTCTACGAGATGCTGGCCCGCGGCGTCGCGCCGCGCCGGGTGGTGCTGGCCTCCTGCGACTCCGGCACGCACCAGCCGTACGGCGGCGACGAGATGCTCGGTTTCGTCAGCGCGCTGATGTCCAACGGCAGCGCCGGCATCGTGGCGGCCGAGGTGCCGATCCCGGATGGCGTCTGCGCGGCGCCGATGACGGCGCTGCACCGGCGGATCGGCCGCGGCGACACCCTTGCCTCGGCGGTGTGGCACGCCCGCGCGGAGCTCGCGGACGGCGGCCCGGAGGAGTACGTGGCGTGGAGCGGCCTGACTGCGTACGGGCCGGGTTAGGGTGGCGCCGTGACCGAGGCGCAGGAGGCCGACCTGGAGTCGATCGCCGAGATCTACGGCCACTATGTGCGGCATTCGCTCGCCACGTTCGACGAGGTCGCGCCGTCGGTCGACGCGTGGCGGGACAAGCTGGCCGACGTCCGCGCCCGGGGCCTGCCGTTCCTGGTCGTCCGGGACGCGGGCGCCGTGCTGGGCTTCGCGTACGCGGCGCCGTTCCGCCCGAAGCCCGCCTACCGCTACACGGTCGAGGACACCGTCTACGTCGCGCCGGGCGCGGGCCGGCGGGGCATCGGCCGGCTGCTGCTCGCCGACGTGATCCGGCGCAGCGCCGAGGCCGGGATGCACCGCATGATCGCGGTGATCACCGACGTGGGTGAGCCGGCCTCGGCGCGGCTGCACCGCGGGCTCGGCTTCACCGAGGCCGGCCGGCTCACCGCGGTCGGCTACAAGCAGGACCGCTGGATCGACACGGTCCTGCTGCAGCTCGACCTCGCGCGCTGATCAGGGGCGCTGCCAGGACTGGTTGCCGCCGCCGTTGCAGGTCCACAGGATCACCGCGGCGCCGTTCGCGGTACCGCCGCCCGAGACGTCCAGGCACTTGCCGGACTGGTCGCCGGTGATGATGCCGTTCGCGTTGAGCTGCCACTTCTGGTTCGCGCCGCCGTTGCAGGTGTAGATGACGGCCTTGGTGCCGTCCGCCGTGCCCTGCTGGTAGGCCTCCAGGCACCGGTCGCCGTAGACCCGCAGCTCGCCGGCGGCCGTGTGGGTCCAGGCCTGGTTGGCGGCGCCGTTGCAGGTCCAGACGTCCACCGCGGTGCCGTTGGCGGTGCCCGCGCCGACCACGTCGAGGCACTTGCCCGACGCCGTGCCGATCAGGGTGGTGCTCAGGGCGGTGCCGGCGCTGCCGGACTGGTTCAGCACGTACGTGGTGATGCTCCTCGCCGGCAGCGAGGTGCTCAGCGTGCCCGCCGAGAGGGACGGCGCGGCCACCGAGGCGAGGCTCTCCGTGGCGCTGGTGCGCCGGGCCGACCCGAAGGACACGTTGTTCTTGGCGTTGAGGTGCAGCGACAGCGCGGTCGCGCTCGAGTTCTGGTTGGTGACCACCAGGGTCCACTGCCCGCCGCGGTCGAACGCCGTCACCTGTACGCCGGCCGGTGCGCCGGTCACGTTGTGCCGCACCGCGCCCGGCCGGACGAAGCGGCTGAACTGCGCGAGGGCGTAGTACCGCTTGGTCAGGTACAGCGCCTGGCTGCCGTTGGCGGCGTACGCCGGGTCGTAGTAGATGAGCCCGTCGTTCCAGCCGGCCGAGTTCGCGGTCGTCGCGCAGCTGCCGGAGCTCGGCGCGCAGCCGAACTCCGACGACAGCGCGGTCCACCAGTGGAACGCGGTGTCGTAGGTGACCGAGAGGTCGCGGTGGACGATGCCGGCGAGCCCGAGCGCGCCGCCGATCGTCGGGTCGTAGCCCTGGCTCCAGCCGCCGGTCGCGCCGAAGCAGCAGATCTCGCTCGCCCAGGTCCGCTTGCCCGCCGCCCGGCCGACGTTGCGCGCGGCGGTGCGCGCGGTGTCGCTGGGGAAGTCGTAGGTGTGGTGCGCGAGGTTGGCGACGTACTGCGCGGTGCCGGACTGGTTGATCCACTGTGGCACCTCGGAGTTGAAGGCGCTGACCGAGGTGGACTCGTCGGCGCTGATCCGGGTGGACAGGCCGCGGGCGGAGAGCGTCGCGCCGAGCGTACGGACGACGTCGTCGCGCTGCGCCGTCGGCACGAGCATGCCCTCCTGGCCGCAGGAGTCGAAGCTGTTGGTCGGCTCGTTCATCGGGCTCAGGTAGTCCAGGTGCGCGCCCTGACCGTCGAAGTGCGCAGCGATGTCCGCGAGGTAGGTCGCGAAGGCCTGGTTGTCGGCGCCGTCGAGGGTGCCGCCGCAGCTCTTGGCGTTGCTGGTCCACACGGCCGGCGCGCTGTTGACGAAGCCGATCAGGTCGGCGACGCCGTACTGGCTCGCGTACCTCAGGAAGGTCTGCCCGCCCGGGTCGCGGTTCCAGTCGTAGCCGCCGGCGGCGGTCCGGAAGGTCTGCGCGGCCCGGGCCGGGGTGGTGACGCCGGTGCCGCCACCGCCGATGTTGTAGCGGTACGCCGAGAGCGCGAGCCCGTCGGCGCCGAACAGCAGGTCGGCGACGCGCTGCTGCACGGCGGGCGCGAAGTTGGCGAGGTCGTTGACCCACCAGGCGCCGGACGCGCCGATGGCCTCGATGGTCTGCGCGGGCGCGGGGGAGACCTCGGCCCGGGCCGAGGCGGCCACGGCGGGGGAGGCGGCGGGTACGGCGAGGGCGGTGCCGAGCAGCAGCCCGGCGGCCAGAGATCTGAGCATTATCTTCCTCCAGTGAGAAAGCCTTCCAGCGCGAGCGTCGCCGCGCCGAGACTGACCGGATTGCCGGTGACGGTGGAGAGGACGATCTCCGTGTCGCTGAGCGGGCGGCGCAGCGCGTGCTGCGCCACCACGGCCCGGACCTCGTCGAGCAGCGGCACGCCGAGGCGGTCGGCGACCCAGCTGCTGAGCACGACCAACTCCGGGTTGATCAGGTTGATCAGGTCGGCGACCGCGACGCCGAGGTAGCGGCCGGTCTCGGCGTTGACCTTCGCGGCGACGGGGTCGCCCGCGGCGAGCCCGGCGGCCAGCGCGCGCAGGGTGGCGGTCTGGTCCTCGGGGTGCAGCAGCGCGCAGGCCGGTGCCAGGTCGCGCAGCGTCTGCATGATGCCGGGCGCACCCACGTACGCCTCGACGCAGCCGCGGCTGCCGCACCGGCAGAGCCGGCCGTCGAGCACCAGCGTGGTGTGTCCCCACTCGCCGGCGGTGTTGCTGGTGCCGCGGTACAGCGCGCCGCCGAACGCCAGCCCGGCGCCGACGCCGGTGCCCAGGTTGATGACGGCGACGTCGTCGCGGCCGCGCGCGGCGCCGGACCAGAGCTCGGCGACCACGGCGGCGCGCAGCGGGTTGTCCAGGTGCAGCGGCAGCTCCAGCGAGCGGGCGAGCAGGTCGCGCAGCGGCACGTCGTGCCAGTCCCAGTTCGGGGCGAAGACCGAGACGCCGCCCTCGCGGTCGACCTGCCCGGGCACGCTGACCCCGGCGCCGAGGATCCGGCCGCCGGCTCCGGCCATGACCGTACGCACGCCGCTGACGATGTGCGCCAGCACCTGCTCGGGCCGCCGCTCGCCCGGGCGCAGCGCCTCCTCGGTCCCGGTGAGCCGGGTGAGGGTGGCGTCGAAGAGATCGACGTGCACGTAGGTCTCGGCGACGTCGACGCCGATCAGCAGCCCGCCCCGCGGGTTCGGCGTGACCAGTCCGCGCGGGCGGCCGCCGCCGGAGTCCTCCCGGCCGGCCTCGGTCAGCAGGCCGAGCGCGGTCAGCTCGCTGACCAGCGTCGCCACGGTGCCGAGGCTGAGCCCGGTCGCCGCGGCGATCCGCTGCCGCGAGGTCGTGCCGGCGGAGATCACCTGCTGGACGACGCCGAGCCGGTTGGCGGTTCTGATGTCGCGAGACGTCCGTGCCATGCCTTATCGCAACACTTGCGAAAAGAGTTGGCAATAGACGTACGCGAATGTCTCGATATCCTGTCGCGAACCCGGCCCGCCGCGGTGGCCATGCCGCGGCGGGCGGGGGCGGCGGTCAGCCGCCGACCGGGCCGCCGTCCAGGCGCCAGGTGACCACGACCGCCGGCTTGGCGAAGTCGCCGTCCGGCCAGGTCGAGGCCGGCTTCTCCACGCTGGCGCCGGTGATCTCGCCGGGGTGCTGGACCGCGACGAAGACCGAGCGGTCGTCGCCGGTGATGAACGGCCCGCAGGTCTCCGCGCCGTACGGGACGGTGAGGAACTGCTTGAGGTGGCCGCGCTCGGAGCCCTCGATCGCGGTGGCGAACAGGCCGTCGTTGCCGCCGAGGGCGTTGCCGTCGGTGGAGATCCACAGGTTGCCGGCGCTGTCGAACGCGACATTGTCCGGGCAGGAGATCGGGGAGACGGCGGCCTTGTCGTACCCGGCGAAGTAGGTCGAGGGGTCGGCGGGGTCGCCGCAGACGATCGGCAGCGACCAGGTGAACGTCTCGGCGGTGTTGTCGCCGCGGTCCTCGACGAGTTCGAAGATGTGCCCGTGCTTGTTGGCGTTGCGCGGGTTGGCCTCGTCCGGGCCGGGGTTCGTGCCGACGCCGCGGTTGGTGTTGTTGGTCATCGCGGCGTAGACCTTGCCGGTGAGCGGGCTGGGCTGCACGTCCTCCGGCCGGTCCATCTTGGTCGCCTGCACCGCGTCCCCGGCCAGGCGGGTGAAGGTCAGCACCTCGGCGGCGGTCATGCCCGGCACGTAGGAGGTGTTGCCGGAGACCAGCTTGATCCACTGCCCGGTGCCGTCGAAGGCGCCGTCGGACGGCAGCCTGCCGCTCCCGTCGATCTCGGACGGCGGGCTGTCGCCGGTGACC
>NZ_JBITLR010000010.1:217746-353879 GCF_044465445.1 Actinoplanes sp. NPDC049668 | reverse complement strand
TTGGCAGGACGGCCGGTAGCTGATCTCCCCGATCTCTCGGTTCGTTCTGCTTGCCTCGCCCGTTTCCCTGCCGGCTCGCAAAACATTACCCGGTCGTTTCCCAGGCTCCAAATCGGCCCCCCGTGTCCCAGGCCACAATGCCGCGACCTGCGCAAACGCATTTTTGCGCCACCCCGGACAACGCAACGTCGCCGATCAAGACACACAGCGTGCCCACAATCGCCGTCAAACCCAAGCGCCGCACCACCACCACAGGCCGAAACACGCCTCAAGTGCCACCTACACACCCACCCAGCCCTCTGGCCGGCGCCGTCCTCATCACCCCTACAGGAAGCCCAACCACTTCCAGCACCCTCCCGACCACCCCTCGGCCTCAACAAAGTCCGAGACTCCAGAGCCAAGACGAAGCACCGAAAACGACAAACCCGCCAGGCAGAGCCGCCAGGCAGAGCCGCCAGGCAGAGCCGCCAGGCAGAGCCGCCAAGCAGAGCCGCCAGGCAGAGCCGCCAGGCAGAGCCGGGGCATGGATGTCGCCAACCGCGGATGCACGCCGACCGCGCCGGCCCGCTGGCCCGCTGCCCGATCGGCGTGCCACAACTCGGCTGGGCTGCCATAGCCAGTCCGGGATGCGTCCGCGTAATGACCAGGAGTGGATGGCGACCCGCGGCATCGTGATCGCCGCCGACACGAGGGCGGTCACCCCACCGAGCGACGGGCTCGCCGACTGCCAGTCCACCGATCCACAGGCCCAAGCCGATCCACAGGCCCAAGCCGATCCACAGGCCCAAGCCGATCCACAGGCCCAAGCCGATCCACAGGCCCAAGCCGATCCACAGGCCCAAGCCGGTTAGTCAGCCCGCGCCCCACCCTGGCAAGCCCAATCAGCATGTTCCCGGCCACTGACCTGGTGCGATCGTGGCCGAAAGACCGCAACCCACGAAGGAATTGCCCGGCCACGGAGCGGCCCGGCTACCCCGATCACTACCGCGCGGGTCTCCAAGCCCGTCGCTCGAGACCACCAGGGCCGACTGGATCTCCGTGGCTGCGGCGCTTCCGCCTACAGGTTGCGCAGGGCATCCCCAATCGCGCGGTGGAACGTCGGATACGCCCAGATCGTGGCCTTAAGTGTCGCCACCGGAACCTCGGCCTTCACCGCGACCGCAAGCGCACCCAGCATCTCGCCACCCGAAGGGCCCGCCGAGGTGGCGCCCACCAGCACCCCGCGGCCCCGATCAGCGATGACCTTGATGAAGCCCTCGTTGCCCGGGCCATGGATGAACCCACGCGACGACGACGGCAAGCTCGAGTAGCCGACCTGCACATCCACGCCGGCTTCGCGGGCCTGCTTCTCCGTGTACCCGACCGCGCCGATCTCCGGGTCGATGAACGTGACGCGGGGCTTCGCGTGGAAGTCGGCGGCGGGGCCGCCCTGGCCGAGGATGTCCCGGACGGCGACGTCCGCCTCGTACATCGCCATGTGGGTGAATGCGCCGTTGCCGGTCACGTCGCCGACCGCCCAGACCTTGTCGGCGGCGCGCATCCGGTCGTCGGTGGCCAGGAACCGGGCCGATGGGTCCAGGCCGATCGTGTCGATGCCCAGGCCGTCGACGCGGGCCGCGCGGCCGGTGGCGACGAGCAGCCGTTCGCCGGTGACGGTCGAGCCGTCGGAGAGTACGACGGTGAAGACGGCGCCGGAGTGGGAGACGCGCTGTGCGCGTACCCCGGTGAGGATTTTGACGCCGTCGGCCGCCAGGGCCGCGGCGGCCGTCGCGGAGGACTCGGGCTCCTCCATCGAGAGCACGCGGTCGCTGCCCTCGATGACCGTGACCTGCACGCCGAAGCGGGCCATGACGTGGGAGAGCTCGAGTCCGATCGCGCCGCCGCCGAGGACGAGCATCGTGGCGGGCAGGGTCTCGACCTCGATGGCCTCGCGGTTGGTCCAGTGGGGGGTCCCGGCGAGCCCGTCGATCGGCGGGATCACCGCCGTCGTGCCGGTGGCGATCACGATGCCGCGGGTCGCCGTCCACTCCTGGTCGTTCACGCGGACGCGTCCCGGGCCGGCGATGGCGGCCCGGCCGCGGACGAAGGTGCCGCCCTTGGCGGTGAAACGGTCGACGGCGACCTTGTCGTCCCAGTTGTCGGTCGCCTGGTCCCGGATTCTGCGCGCGACGGGCGCCCAATCGGGCTGCACCTGCGCGTTGCCGGCCAGGCCGGGAATGCGACGCGCCTCGGCGAGCGCGTTCCCGGCACGGATCATCATCTTGCTGGGGATGCATCCCCAATAAGGACATTCGCCGCCGACCAGCGTGTGCTCGACGCCGACCACGTCGAGGCCCGCCTCCGCGAGCCGCCCGGCGACCTCCTCGCCGCCCACGCCAAGGCCGACGACCACAACATCTACTTGCTGTCCTTCGCCCATGCGACCAGCCTTCCACCTTTCGCCGGTACCGTGCGTGCATGTCAGCGGACGATGACGCTCACGGCTTCGTGGCGCCCGGATACGAAGTCGTCCGGGAGGCGCTCGCGGCACATCCCAGCGGCGGTTCCGCGCTCTGCGTGCTGCGCCACGGTGAGCGGGTGGTCGATCTGCGCGAAGGCTGGGCTGACGCCGCCCGTACCCGGCCGTGGGCCGAGAAGACCCTGGTCAATGTGTATTCGGTGGGCAAGCCGGTGATCGCGCTTGCGGTCCTGCTGCTCGTCGATCGCGGCCAGGTGGGGCTCGATGATCCGATCGCGCGTCACTGGCCCGGATTCCAAACCCCTGCTTCGGTACGGCAGGTGCTCACACATACGGCCGGTTTGCCCTATTTTCCGGTACGCCGTGAGGCGTCGGACTGGGGCGACTGGGATCTGCTCTGCGCGGACCTGGCCGGCGCGAGCCCGCAGTGGCCGCCCGGCACGGTGGCGGCCGAGCACGCGCTGACCTACGGACACCTGCTGGGCGAGATCATCCGCCGGGTCGACGGCCGGCCGCCGGCGCTTTTCGTCGCCGAGGAGATCGCCGCGCCGTGGTGCCTGGACTTCGGCTTCGGCGCCGCCGAGCCGGAGCGATGCGCCGAGCTCGAGTTCGACCGGCCGGACCGGCCCGCGCTGATGCTCGGCGAGCCCGGGTCGGTGCGCACGCGAGCGGTCCTGAACCCGCCGGGCGCGCGTGACCTCGCGGTTGTCAACAGCCCGCTTTGGCGAAATGCGGTCGTTCCCGCGGTGAACCTGCATGCCACGGCGCCCTCCCTCGCGCGTTTCTATGCCGGGCTGCTCGCCGGCGGCGTGTTGGACGGCCGCCGGTTGCTGAGCGAGGCGCTCGTCGATGACCTGACGTCGGCGCACTTCTCGGGTCAGGACCACTTCATCGAGAGTTCGACGACGTGGGGCCTCGGTGTGCAGCTGGAGCCCGACGGGACCTGGGGCATGGGCGGCCTCGGCGGCAACGCGGCGTGGGCGGACCCGGCGACGGGCCACGCGATCGCCTTCGTGACCCGGCAGCTCGGCGATTTCGACCGGGTCGGTGCGATCGACGCCGCAATCTCCTCCGTGCGACCTCTCAGCTGACCCGGGTCGCCGCCGATTCTGTCCCCCGCGGAGCGTGGGATTCCCTGCGCGAGTGGAATCACCAGGGCAACGGAGGCGGCGATGAGGGGGCGATGGCGGGCAGCCCTGGTCTCTGCCGTCCTCGTGGCCGCCAACATGGCGTTGCCCGGAGCCTCGACCGCGGGCGGCGCCGGCCTCACCGCGGCACCGCCGAACACCCGGGCCATGTGGCTGTGGAACGACGACCCCGCCGCCGAGGTGGTGGCCTGGGCCGTGCGGCAGCACATCTCCGAGATCTTCGTGCACGTCCCGCCGTCGGTGCTGGCCGGCGGTGACCTCGCGCGGCTGCGGGAGATGAAGCGGCATGCCGACGCCCGGAGGATCAAGCTGCGGGCGCTGGGTGGCGACCCGGGCTGGGTCGACGATCACGCCGCGGCGCTCGCCTGGCAGCGGGCCGCGTCGTCCACCGGGCTCTTCTCCGGCATCCACCTGGACGTCGAGCCGTATCTGGGCGACGGCTGGGCCACCGACCGGCGCGCCACCCTGCTCGCGTACCTGAGGTTGCTGGACAGGATGCGAGCGGCCGGGACGCTTCCGATCGAGGCCGACGTGCCGTTCTGGCTCGGCGAGTTCATGGTCGGCTCGAAGAACCTGGCCGACGAGGTGTTGCGGCGGGTCAACGGCGTGACCGTGATGAGTTACCGGGACACCGGGACCGGCCCGAACTCCATCCTGTCGGTCAGTCAGGACTGGCTCGCGCGGGGCCGGGCCGCGGGCAAACGGGTGCGCCTGGGCGCGGAGACCGGGCCGCTGGCGGACTGCCCGCACTGCACCTTCCACGAGGAGGGCGCGACCCGGCTCGTTCGGGAACTGGCCAAGGTGGACGCGGCGACGCGCAGGACGGCGGCCTTCGGCGGGATCGCCGTGCACCGCTACCGCACCTGGCGGACACTGCCGGCCCTGGGTTACGCGGCCTAGCCCGCCGGACAGGTTGTCGCGGGTCCTGCCAACCATCAACGGACGAACGCAACGGGCCGGCAGGACCCGCTTCCACCACCCGGCGTACCGGGCGGAGCTCCGTCGCCGAGTCACGGCCGCAACCAGACCGCGTCGTCGCGGTGCGACTCGAGCGGCCCGGGATAGTCGAGGCCTGCGCGCACCTTCTCTGGTAGGCGCCAGGGCTGATGGACGACCTTCCCATCGACGGATTTCAACTCGGGAACGTAACGACGAACATACGCGCCATCAGGGTCGAAGCGCTCGGCCTGCCGGATCGGATTGAACCGCCGGTGGGGCCTGGTGTCGTGGCCGGTGCCGGCCACCCACTGCCAGTTGCCGGAATTGTTCGGCACGTCGCCGTCGATCAGCCAGCGGAAGAACCATTTCAGGCCGTCGCGCCAGTCCAGGCCCAGGTGCTTGGTAAGGAACGACGCGGTGATCAGCCGGGCGCGGTTGTGCATCCACCCCTCGGCGCGCAGCTGCCGCATGCCCGCGTCCACCACCGGCACCCCGGTCAAGCCGTCCTGCCACTGCTTCAGGGCGTCGTCGTCGGCGCGCCACATGTAGTCGCCCGCCTTGCGGTAGGCCTCCGTAGAGATCGCCGGGAACGCGGCGGTGGCCTGGTAGTAGAAGTCGCGCCAGCAGAGTTGGCGGACGAAGGCGTCTGGTCCCGGCCCGCCTACCGCCCGCGCTGCGTTCGCCACGGCCAGCGGCGAGACGCATCCGAACCGCAGGTAGCCGCTCAGCCGTGAGGTTCCGTCCGCGGCCATCTGATCGTGCAGCTCGTCGTAGGGCCCGAGGTGCCGGAGCCAGGCCGTGAGCCGGCGCCGCCCCTCGGTCTCGCCGCCCCGCACCGCACCGGGCGACTCGCCGTCCGGCACCTTCGGAAGCCGGCCGACGGCGATGCCCGGCGGCAGGGTGATCTTGTGAGGGGTGGAAGCCTCGTCGCGCCACCGCGCCGACTCCCAGGCCCGGTGGTACGGGGAGAAGACCCGGTAGTGGTCGCCACCGCCGCCCGGCCGCACGCCGCCCGGCGGGACGACCGTGGTCCCGGGCAGGAGCCGCAGCGAGATGCGGTGCCGCTCACACTCCCGTTCGAGACGCTGCTCCCGGCGCCGGGCGTAGCCGCTGACGTCGGCGGCGAGCGCGATTCCCTCGGCGTCGACCTCGCGCGCCAGCCTGATGGCCTCCGCGACCGGTTCGCCCTCGCGGACGACCAGGTCGCCACCCCTGCGCCGCAGGGCCTCACGCAGGTCGGCGAGGCTCTGGTGCAGGAAGAGCGCCCGGTTCGGCGAGAGCCGCCGCAGGTGCGGATCGAGCACGAAGAGCGGCACCACCTGCTCGGCGGCGGCACAGGCGGCGGCGAGGGCCGGGTTGTCGTGCACCCGCAGGTCGCGGGTGAGCAGAACCACCGCGGTCCGCATCTCAGCCCCGCACCGACGTGGCCATCGGCGTGCCCGCCCTGGTCAGCATGGATCGTGCCGCCACCCGGGCGCGGCGCTGAGCGGGGACCGTCGCCCGGCGGGCGAAGACGTCGTAGTCGGCCGCGACGACTTCGTCGAGAATGCCGCGGTACAGCTGGAAGGCCGTGCGCATGCAGGCCTGCGAGCCGGGCAGCAGCAGGGTGACTCCGGGTGCCGCGGCGGCGTAGTGCTCGTCGGCGCGGGCCACCGCAGCCCGGATCAGGGATTTGATCTGCGGAGTGGAGCGGCGCCGTGTCCGGGCGGCGCGCAGGTCGTCGCGGGTGACGCCGAACTCGGCCAGGTGATCGTCGGGTAGGTAGGTGCGGCCGCGGTCGAGGTCCTCGGCGACGTCGCGGATGAAGTTGGTGAGCTGGAAGGCGAAGCCGAGCTGGCGGGCCGGCTCGCGGGCGGCGGCCGGGTCGCTCGAACCGAGGATGGGCAGCATCATCGTGCCGATGACGGCGGCCGAACCCTCCATGTAGCCGAGCAGGTCGTCATACGTCGCGTAGGACGTGATGGTGAGGTCCATCGCCATGCTGCGCAGGAACGAGGCGAAGTCGGCATGATCCAGGTCGAAGACTGCGATCGTGTGGAGAACCGCGGGCAGCAGCGGGTCGTCGGCCGGCGCGCCGGCCAGCCCGGCGAGGAACCCGTCGGACCAGGTGGTCAGCCGCGCGGCGCGCGCCGCCGGGCGCAGGTCCTCGGTGCGGTCGACTATCTCGTCGGCGTAGCGCGCGAAGCCGTAGAGCGCGTGCACGTGGCGGCGCTTCCAGGCGGGGAGCAGCCCGGTGGCCAGGTAATAGGTGCGGCCGTGGCGCTTGTGGATCCCGCGACACCGTTCGTACGCGGCAGGAAGATCAATCTCCACGGCCCCTCCGTCAAATCGACTCACCAATCGACGCAACTGGAATCCTACGGTACTCTCGCTGCCGTGGCCAACGACATCCTCGAGGCAAGTCCTCGTTTCGGGACACCTCGCCGGACAGCACCTCCGGTTGATCTCGTGCCCGCGGTAGAGGGCACCCTGACCGAGTTCCTGGACGGCCAGATCTCGGCGCTGGGCGACGTCGATCCGGCGCTCGGCCGCTTCGCGACCACGACCCGGGATCTCGTGCTCGCCCGCGGCAAGCGGCTACGCCCGACGTTCGCCTACTGGGGCTGGCGCGGAGCCGTTGGCCCGCGCGAGCCCGTCGGACCGGTGCTGCCGGCCCTCGCCGCGCTGGAGCTGATGCACACGTTCGCGCTGGTCCAGGACGACGTCATGGACGGCTCGGCGACCCGGCGGGGCAACCCGACGGCACACCGGATCTTCGCCGGCCAGCACAGGGACGCGGGCCGGCTCGGCGATCCCGAGCAGTTCGGCGTGACGTCGGCGATCCTCGTCGGCGACCTCTGCCTGGTCTGGGCCGATCAGCTCCTGGCCCGGGCCGCGCTCCCCACGGCGACGTTGTTCGCGGCGCGCGCCGGCTACGACCGGATGCGTGCCGAGGCCATCGCGGGGCAGTATCTCGACGTCCTCGGCGAGGCCGCGCCCGGCGCCTGGTCCCTGGAGCGCGCGCGGCTGGTCGCGCGACACAAGACGGCGAGCTACACGGTGCAGCGCCCGCTGCAGTTCGGGCTCGCGCTGGCCGGCCGGGTCGAGGCCGACGTGGCCGCGGTCGACGAGGCCTACGACCGCTACGGCCTCGCGGTCGGCGAGGCGTTCCAGCTCCGCGACGACCTCCTGGGTGTGTACGGCGACCCCGTCGTGACCGGCAAGCCGGCCGGCGACGACCTGCGTACCGGAAAGCCCACCGCCCTGCTGATGCTGGCGCACGAGCTCGCCGACCCCGCGCAGCGAGCCGAACTCGCCCGGGATTCCGCCGGACCGGTCGCCCGGCGCGCCGAGGTGATCGCCGAGACCGGCGCCGTCGGACGCGTGGAGGCCCTGATCCAGCTTCGGGTGGCCGAGGGTGTCGAGGCGCTCGCGGACGCCCCGATCCACGACGACGCCCGCGCCGTGCTGACGGACTTGGCGGTTACCGCGACCCACCGCCCGACATGATGGTGCCCACGCCGACCTGTGGAGCTGTGACGTGCGAAGAGTGACGGGACCGACCGACCACGTGGTCGTGGTGGGCGCCGGGCTGGGCGGCCTGGCCTGCGCGCTGCACCTCGCTGCGGCCGGGCGGCAGGTGACGGTCGTCGAACGCGAGGCGGTGCCGGGCGGCCGCGCCGGCAGGCTCTCCGTCGACGGATACGAGTTCGACACCGGTCCGACCGTGCTGACCATGCCTGAGCTGATCGCCGAGCCGCTCGCGGCCGTCGGGGAGGAGCTGTCCGACTGGCTCGAGCTGACCCCGCTCGACCCGGCCTACCGGGCCTACTACCCGGACGGGTCCACGCTGGACGTGCGCACCGACACGGTCCGGATGGCCGCCGAGATCTCCCGGCTCTGCGGCCCCCGCGAGGCCGACGGCTACCTGCGCTTCGTCGATTTCGCGAGCGGCCTGTGGCGTCTCGAGCGGGACGCCTTCATCGACCGCAACCTGGACACCCCGCTCGATCTGGTCAATCTCAGCCTGCTCAAGCTGCTCGGCATGGGCGGCTTCCGCCGGCTCCAACCGAAGATCAACCAGTTCTTCCGCGATCACCGTACCCAGCGCATCTTCTCCTTCCAGGCCATGTACGCGGGCCTGGCGCCGCACGACGCCCTCGCCATCTACGCGGTCATCGCCTACCTCGACTCGGTGGCCGGCGTCTTCTACCCGCGCGGCGGCATGCACGCGGTGCCGAAGGCGCTAGCGGGCGCTGCGGAGAAGCACGGCGTGCGGTTCCGTTACGAGACGACGGTGACCGGGGTGGAGACGGCGAACGGGCGGGCGACCGCCGTGCTGACCGATGGCGGCGAGCGCCTCCCGGCCGACGTCGTGGTGCTGAACCCGGATCTCCCGGTCGCCTACCGCGACCTGCTGCCCGCCTCCCGCCGCCCACGCCGGCTGAAGTACTCGCCGTCCTGCGTCGTGCTCCACGTCGGGTCGACGCGGCATTATTCGAAGATCGCCCATCACAACATCCACTTCGGAACGGCCTGGAAGGGCACCTTCGATGAAGTCATCAACCAGGGCCTGTTGATGAGCGACCCGTCACTGCTGGTCACCAACCCCACCCGCAGCGACCCCGCCGCGGCGCCGGCCGGAAGGCAGACCTACTACGTTCTCGCCCCGACACCGAACCTCGACGTGGCGCCGCTGGACTGGAGCGGCGGCCTCGGCCGCCGCTACGCCGACGAGCTGACCCGGGTGCTGGAGCAGCGCGGCTATGTGGGTTTCCGTGACGGCATCGAGGTCGAACGCGTGATCACTCCTGCCGACTGGGCCGCACAGGGCATGGCCGCCGGCACCCCGTTCGCGTCGGCGCACACCTTCTCCCAGACCGGACCGTTCCGCCCGGCAAATCTGCACCCGACCCTGGGCAACGTGGTCTTCACCGGCTCCGGCACCCAGCCGGGCGTCGGCGTACCGATGGTGCTGATCTCCGGAAAACTGGCGGCCGCCCGCGTAACGGGCGTCGCGAAGGACCACGGCGGGAGGGTGGCATGACCGGCTCGCGCGAGGCTCACCTCGTCGAACTCGTCGACACCCTCGGCGCGCCGACCGGCGCCGCCACGGTCGACGACGCGCACCGGGCACCCGGCCGACTGCACCGGGCGTTCTCCGTGTTCCTGCGCGATCCGTCGGGCCGAGTGCTCCTGCAACAGCGGGCCGCGATCAAGACCAGGTTCCCGCTGCGCTGGGCCAACACGTGCTGCGGCCATCCCCTGCCGGGCGAGGCGCCCGCGACGGCCGCCGCCCGCCGCCTAGTCGAGGAGATCGGCGTGCACGGCGTCGCCCTGACCGAGACGGGCGTCTACTCGTACTACGCGGAGGACCCGTCGACCGGCCGAGTGGAATACGAGTACGACCACGTACTGGTGGGCGAGACACCGGCAGACCTGAGCCTGCTGCCCGACCCCGACGAGGTGGCGGCCGTCCGCTGGGTCTCGATCGAGGAGTTGAACGCGAGCCTCAACGACGATCCCCGCTCCTACGCCCCCTGGCTGCAGGGAGTCACCGGTTCCCTGATCCGCCACCTCGAGGCCCGGCCACAGCCGACCGACGACACACCGGAGCCGTCGAGTGGCTGATGACGCCCTGACGGCCGGGGCGGTCGCCCGCCGTCTGGGCGTCGCCGTAACCACGCTGCGCACCTGGCACCAGCGGTACGGGCTCGGGCCAAGTCACCACGTGCCCGGGCAGCATCGGCGCTACACGCCGGAGGACCTGGCCCGGCTGCAGGTGATGCGGCGGCTGACCGCCCGTGGCGTGGCACCGGCGGAAGCAGCGGCCTGGGCCCGGCACGCACCCGTGTCGATCGACGTCACCACACCCCCACCCGGCGTCTTCGCGGTGCCACCGCCGACCATCAACGATCCCACCGAAGCCGCCGCGAAATACGACGACCCGGGGCAGGCCTCGGATGGCGAGGAGCCCCCACGAGAGGCCGGCGGCCCGCGCAGTCCCACACCAGCCAGCGGCCCTCAGCCGGACGCGACGAGCGGCGACGTCCCGGCTATGAACAGCCGGGACGGCATCGGAAACAGCCGGGACGGGGTCTGGGACAACCGGGACGCCATCGAAGACAGCCGGAAGGGCATCGGCAACGACCCGGCCGAAGCAGCTGGCGCTTCCCCGCCAGCAGGCGGCGGCCACCCGGCTCGGCAACCCGGCGGCGCGGCCTCGCGCGGCGAACACGGTGAGGGAGCAGCGGCGGCGAGCGTCCCCTCCGGGTCCATGGACGACCCTCAAAGACCACCGAACCACTACGGCGAGGGCCTCGCCCGCAGGCCCCTCGATCAACCGTCCCCCCTCTCGGGGGCCACTCCATCCACGGCAGCCGGACGGCATTCCGAGCCGGAAGCCCGACAGCAACCCAGACCTGAGACCGGGCAATCACCCGGACCAGGAACCAGGCACCCAGCCGGGCAAGAAGCCAGCCCGCCAGCGGGACAAGAAGCGAGCCAGCCAACTGGACCAGATGCCAGGCGGCATTCCGAGCCGGAAACCCGGCTGCAATCCGGACCTGAGACCGGGCAACCAGCCGGACCAGAGACCAGCCAGCCAGCCGGGCCAGAAGCCGGGCGGCAATCCGGGCGAGAGACCAGCCAGCCAGCCGGACCAGAGACCAGCCAGCCAGCCGGGCCAGAAGCCAGGCGGCAATCCGGGCCAGAAACCCGGCACCCAGCCGGACCAGAAGCCGGGCGGCAATCCGGGCCAGAAGCCGGGCGGCAATCCGGGCCAGAAACCAGGCACCCAGCCGGACCAGAGACCGAGAGGCAATCCCAGCCGGAGACCAGTCGGCCAGCCGGATCAGAAGCGGGGCGGCGGTCTGGGCTTGAAACCGGGCCGGTCGCCAAGGTGGATGTTGTGTGGCCCGACCGGGTCCGCGCCGCGCGCGACGGTGGTGGGAGCGCCATCCGCGTCGGAAGGGCCGGGCCCGCCGCGCGCGGCCTCGCCCGGGCTGCCATGCGCCTCGATGCCCCGGCGCTGCGCGAAATTCTTGAGACGAGCGTCGCCGACCGCGGCGTGGTCGCGGCCTGGGAGGAAGTGATCAGGCCTGTCCTGGCCGGCATCGGCGACCGGTACGCGGCGACCAAGCGTTTCATCGAAGTCGAACACCTGGTCTCGCGCAGCATCACGGAGGTGCTCGGCTCGGTCCCCCGGCCCGGGGGCCTCCGCTCGCCACGGGTCCTGCTCGCCGCCGCCGACGAGGAGCAGCACACGCTCCCCCTGGAGGTGCTGGCCGCCGCGCTGGCCGAGGTCGGCGTCCCCAGCCGGCTCCTGGGCGCCCGGGTGCCTCCGCAGGCGCTCTCCGACGCCGTCTCCCGGACCGGACCGGTCGCGGTCGTGCTCTGGTCTCACCTGCCGAGCACCGGTAGCCCGGAACAATGGGTGAGCCTGCTCACCGGACCGCACCGGCCACTGCTCGCCGCAGCGGCCGGACCGGGCTGGCCGAGGCACGAACTTCCCGAAGACGTCACCCTGTTGGACAGCCTCCCGGAGGCGGTGCGCCTGGTGTCGCTCGCCGCCCCGCCAGCCGACCTCTGACATAACCGCTGGTCAGAGCCCTAGACACGGCGCTGGGGATACCGGTTTGGATGACGGCAGGGGGATCACGTATGCTTTCCAAGCCTCAAGCGGGGCCGGTTGGGGCCCACGCCGCCGGAAGTTGAAATATGCAATGATGGCGGGGTTGCCCTCATCGTCTAGTGGCCCAGGACGCCGCCCTTTCAAGGCGGTAGCACGGGTTCGAATCCCGTTGGGGGTACGAACCGACCTCGGTCGGGGAAGTGGTAAGAAGTAGCACAGCAAGGTCCTGTGGAGCAGTTGGAGTGCTCGCCGCCCTGTCAAGGCGGAGGTCGCGGGTTCAAGTCCCGTCAGGACCGCAACTAGCCAGAAACCGCGTGTCCCACTGCGCGGCAAGGCCAGGTAGCTCAGTTGGTACGAGCGTCCGACTGAAAATCGGAAGGTCGGCGGTTCGACCCCGCCCCTGGCCACCAAGCCTCTCGCCGGGCTTTGAGCGTCGCCCACCTGCGGAAACGCACGGTGGGCGTTCTGCTGTCCGGGGCGCTTCCACCACGGTCGCCACATCCCTGAGTGACCGCTGTTGACCGCGTTTGCCGGTGCTCATCGCACGCGGATCGCACGCAAGATCATCCAGGCTTCACCATCCGGTACCCCTACCCGGCCCCTCCCCCAAGCCGATCTCCGCCGTGAGTCCGCACACCGTGGACTGGGCCTGGTCGGCTCCGCCCGGACTCACGGTGGAGATGGGCGGCGGCCCCATCTCTGTCGAAGATCCCCGCCGGAGGCATGTCATTGGATCAGGCAGCCGTCAGCAGTGGCCGGCGCGCCGGCCGATGCCGGCGCTTGCGCCACCAGCAGGCCGAGCGCGTCCGGCCAGCGCCGCGCTTGCGCGGTGTCTTGATCCTGGAAAGGCCAATTCGGCAGTACAACGTCTCGACCGTCACGGCTGATGCTTGACACTCGCGTTCCACCTGACGCTCGTGACATAGCGATGTTCGAGGACCTGGGCTACTCCGAATGATCTTTCCTCGGGAGATCACCTATGCTGCCGCCGTGTCGCAGCATCGGAGGGTGTATCGCCAACGTGATTGGCAGGGGTTTGCGGGCATTGGCCTGGCGTTGGCGCCTATTCCAGTTGTCACCTGGTTGACGTGGCCCGAGAGCACAGCCTTGTTCTCGCTGATGTTTGCGGCGGCTGCGGTCGCCATCTATCTGGGCGGGACCTGCACGAGTGTCGTCGTGACGTCGGATGCGGTGGTAGTCCGCAACATCTTCCGCAGCTGGCGGGTATCGCGCAGCCTGCTCGTCCCCGTGGATCCCCACCGCGACGTAATGGACACCACGCTGGCGGTCAAGGGCCATCCATCCATCGACATCTCCGCCTTCCACACCACCTTCAACCACACGCCGATGCGCGAAGGTCCGTGGTGGCTCGTCAAGGCGCTCCAGGACATCGGCCCGCTGCCAGACGACGGACGGCGCACTTGGCGGCTGCGTTGGCTCAACATCGCCCTTGCTGTGGCCGTGGTCGCTACCTTCGCGTGGAACTACGCAAGCTGACAACCGTCAAGCATCAGGTGGGACTCGGCAATACATCCCGGCGCTCGAGACGCGTCGCCGCCCGGCACGAAGCCATGCCTCGCGCTAGGCCTGACGTCGCACGGCTACCGCGACACATCACCATGCGGAGCTAATCGCACGCTGGATCGGACGGCGCCTCGTTCACCCTTCGCGACCTGCGATTATGAGCGTGACTGAAATCGGAAGGTCGACGGTTCGACCCCGCCCCTTGACCACCAAGCGTCTCGCCGGGCTTTGAGCGTCGCCTACCTGCGGAAATGCACGGTGGGCGTTTGCTTTCCCAACCAAGTGATCTTGTGGTCCCAGTCCGGGGCGGTCAGCAAACGCCCGCCGCGCGCCCTCGTCCGGGTCGTCTCCCCGGTCGCCGTTGTCCGGGTCCCAGAGCAGACTTCCGATCTGGCCGGCGATGCCGGTGCTCACCCTGATCGGGACATGCTGGAAAGGCCCCGCCGTACTGACCTTGGACCAACCCATGACGTCCATCATCGGCTTGGCACACACAGGTCGGTATACGGCGGGGCTGGCCCTGCGGTCGAACTTCCGGTCAGCGCGACCTCTCGCGGAGGGCCTTCCAGAGCCGGGTCTTCTTCACCCATCGCAACCGTGACCGCCACCGCTTCTTCGCCGGCGGCTTGGGCGGCGCCGTGACCCGGGCGTATGCGGCGAAGGTTGGCGGTCGGACCGTGCTCGGCTCCAACTGCTGCGAGGCCACCGCTAGCCAGGTGAACTGCCGCAACGCATGCTGGTCGCCCCGGCGCTTGCGGACGACTGACCTGAGCGCCTTCTCGACCTTTTCCCGGCGGATCAGTTGGGTGATCGGTCCGTGCGCGGTGTCCAGCAGGTTCGCGATCGCCTCGACACCGTCACCCTCCCAGACGCGCGCAGCGGTGGATTTGCCGGTGGTCACACGGACGAACGGCACCTGCGACCATTCCGGGACGAGCCGTTTGATCAATTCGGTGTGCAGCAGCCAGGCGCGTTTCTGTTCCACGGTCAGCGCGAAGGTCGTGGCGATGAAGCCGGGGGAAAGCAGCGGCGTGATCCTGCCGATCGAGTAAGCCGACGTGGACCAGCGGCGGACCCGCTCGACCAGGAAGAGGTAGTCGAGCAGGTGCAGGTCGCTCAGGCCGATGCCCTTCGCGTGGTCGATAATCCCGTTGATCCGCTCGCGTTGGGACGCGGCCGCTGACTCGGTGGCCACATCGAGCGGCACGCCTGACATCAGGCGCGCAAGGGCCAGCTGCTCCGGCGGCTCGCCGTCGTCCTGGGGATACCAGTAGCCGGTGGCCACCTCACCCGCAGCACCGCTGAAGCTGGGCGGCGGGGCATTGTCCGCGAGCAGCGCCTGGACGGCCGGGCGGGCCGTGTAGGTCGAGGGGAACTGAAAGTCGTACCGCCGCTGCAGCTGTGTGGTGCGCTGGTGCAGCCCGACCGTGAACACGCTGGCCGGCGCACCCGATTTGACCAGTTGGTGGTCCGGCTCCAGGCCGTATTTGTCGCGCAGAATCTGCGTCAACTCACGGGCGACCTCACCCTCGGCCGCGGTGTCCTCATTGGTGACCAACCGTGGCAGCTGCCCGGCGGCGATCAGGGAGGCCGCGATCAGCCGCGAGTCCTTGCCGCCGGACAGGCCCAGGCTCATCTGATCGGCGTACAGGTCACCGACACTGCTCGCGGTGGTGGTGATCGCCTGCGCGGCCAGATCCAGCGACTCGTCCACCGGCCGGCCCTGCGCCGCGAGACCGGACATCACCACGTCGTCGACTCCGTACTTCACCTGGGTGGTCAGAGCCCATCCGCCGCCGGGTCGCCGTTGCCCGGTGATCCGCTCGCCCGGCTTCAGCAGGCGGGCACCACGTATCGGGGACATTTCACCGCCGAATTGCGCGCAGATCGCGTACGACGCCCACCCCTCGAGATCAGGCTCCACAGCGCCGTCCAGGAAGGTGGCCAATAGGCTCGGCCGGCTGCAGAACGCGGTGATCCCGTTAGACGTCCCGGTGAACAGCCGGCACATGCCGAGCCAGTCCTGCTGGATCGCAAACCGTTCGTCCCGGTCAACGGCGAGCAGCCCAAACGGCGGAACCACGTCACGGTGGACGTCGCCACCGCTGAGCAGCCGGCGGGCCAGTGCGACCGGTCCGCCCGCCACGTCCGCACCGACCGGCAGACCAAGCGACACCGCGGTGACCGCGTCCTCCGCGGCGACCAGCGGCCACCGGTACGCGCCCTGCTGACTGGGGTACAGGACGGTGACACCCCAGTCCTCCCCACCGAGCTCGTGACGCAGATACGTCTCCGGCACCACCTCGGAGACGGCCGATTCGAAGCGGACGCGCCCGGCGTGTCTCTCGCCCTCGGACAGTGTGCGATTACTGAACCACGCCAAAACGACGTACATGTCTCCTCGTATCCCGGGAGTCAAGAGCCGGCAAGCGGATCACATCGGGCGCTCCCAGCAACCCACGGAATCTGCGAATCGTGATGTTAGTGGCCGCAGCACGGTTGTACAGCCCCACCGGTACAGCTAAGCGGCCGAGGAAGGGCCGGCACCGCCCTGACCCGGCATGCAGGTCAAGGGCCAGCACCTGCACCGGCCGACAGTTTGCGTCGCCCACCTGCGGAAACCTACGGTGGGCGTTCCGCTATCCCGAGTCTCGCAGCCATCCTCCTCCGGCACCGGTGATCACCTCTGTTTGCGGCCTTTCGCCGCTCCTTATCGCGCGCAGATCGCACGCAAGATCACTCGCCCAGCTGTCATCGCGACCGGCCGGAAGAGCGAGCGCCAATTGCCTCAACCCGGCGCCGACCCTGTCGATGCGTGGAGCGTGACCACCCCGCCTCGACGTCAGAGCCGGCGCGAGCGTCCCCGCTGGATCGCTCTCGTCGCCGTGGCCGGCGTGGCAGCTGCCGGTGGGGCACTCGCTGTCCGAGCCACCCGACACAGGGACGCCGCCAGGCAGACTCCACCCCAAGCCGTCACTCCGTCGGCACAGTCCGAGCTCGCCGCCGCGACGTCGGCGAAAGCAAAGGCTGCGCCCTCGCAACGGCCCACGGTGCCGCCTCCGCCCGCTGCGACGGCGCAGCCCCACCGTTCCCGGTGGGTGGCCCTGATCGCGGTGGCCGTCCTGGCCGCGCTCGGCGGGATGCTCGTCGGCCGGGCCACCGAGTCCGGCACCCCTGCGGCCCCGCAAGCCTCCGCCTCAGCGTTTCCCGCCCGGACCGACCCCGCGGGCTGGATGATGGCCAGCCCCATCTGGACGCCGCCGCCCAGTCCCTCGAACCCGGCGCCTGTCCCGGCTGGTGGCACCGTCCCCCGCAACGGCTCCGTGATCATGAACGGCGACAACGGCGAACAGATGACAATCTCCGTCGTTCGCGTGGCGGACCCGGAGCTGTCTAGCTTCCCGGAGCTGAAGCCGGCGACCGGCGACCGGCTGGTGTCGGTCACCGTGAACGCGAACAACACCGGCACCATCCCGTTCATCGCCCAACTGCAGAAGTACGCGTGGGTCGCCGACGACGAGGACGAGTGGTACCAGCGCGACACCACCATGACCACGGCCCTAGCGGCGTTCCCCGACGCCCTGGTCGAACCGAAGTGGGAGTTCGCCCGGACCATTGTTTTCGAGATGCCACAAGACGCCAAGCTGACCCGGCTGCGCCTCAGCCTGCAGCCCGGCGTCGCCGCCCAGACCGCGGAGTGGACGCTGACCTGACGAACGCTCGCCGGTGCCGCCTCTCGATCGAGGTGAAGAGCTAGCCGCCAGCAGGCCGAGCGCGTCGGGACGCGCCGCGCCTTGAACTAGAGAAGATCAATTCGGCAGACAGCTCGGTCGCCCGGTCGTCCATCGACTTGTGTACGACAGGCGTCCGCGACGTGATGCGCGACGGTCAGGGACGGGTCTCGCGGCGGAGCCGGCCGCTCCGCCGCGAGATTGTGGATGAGGTCAGAGCCGTGGGGCCTTGCCGCGCGCGCTGTCCGGCAGCAGCTTGGCGGCGTCGTCGATCTGCTTGGGCGTGACGTTCTGGAACCCGAAGATCCGAACCGCCTCGTAGTAGGCCGCCGCCAGGGCGAAGCAGGCCCCCTGCACCGCGGCGGGGTAGGTCTCGCACACCTGCCTGAGGTCGAAGTCGAAGGCGGCATCGATCCGGTCTTTGTTCTCCGGGAACCGTTGGGCCGCCTTGTAGTTGCGATATCCGAAGTCGTGTCGGATGCAGGCCGACTCGAACGTGAATCCGAGCGGGTTGTCCGGCGCTCCGGTACAAAGGTCATTGGACCAGTCGAAATAGTATTCCGCATAGGTACTCGGGAAGAACCGCGCTACGTTCCACCTGCTGTAGCTGTCAGCGCTCACCTCCGTCAGGCTCCTCAGCACGGACAGCCGGTTGGGCGGGAGGCCGGTGTAGATCTCGCCGGAGCCGAGGCCGACCGACACGGTGCTGGTGTTGAGGCCGGAGCAGTAGCTCAGGTAGCGCACCCCGGACGGAAGCGCGAAGCAGCCGGTCCAGACACCGCCGTAAATCGTCTGCAACGTCAGATTGAAACCGATCTCGAGCTGGGCTCCACCGTCGAAGACCCGCCCGTCGACGGTCGCAAAGCCGCGGCTGTAGCCGTAGTAGTTGTTGAAGAAGGAGAACGCCGGCGCCGCGGCGACGACCCTGCCGTTGTTCGGCGCGCCTGGGGTGCGCTCGATCAGCGTCACCTGTGCGCTGCCCGCGAGGTAGAAATTGCAGAGGACTTCCACCGTGTAGTCGATCAGCACGTTGAGCTCGGTCTTGCTGAGCGTCTGGGTGATGTACGGGGTACAGCCCGCGTTAGCCAGATCCGCGCTCCCGACCATGCGCGGCGCCTTGCCGGCGGCTTGCGGACTCAGCTTGACCGCGGGGCCCTTCCCCAGTTCGGCCACCTTTCGCGGGCCGGCGGGTAGTTTGGCGGCGCCCGGCTTCATGGTCACGCCGGGTGCCGCGGTGACCGCCGGTTCCGGCAGAGTCGGGGCGCCCCCGGGCGCCGCCGCGTGCGCCGGTAGCGCGTTTCCGATCGCGGCGAACAGCGCGATCGCCATTGCCGTCGCCAAGGTCGAAATTCCTCTGCTCGTACGTTCTGGTCTCATGCCCACTCCGTCCGTGTCGCGCGTCTCCGGCAGGATTTCCGCCGGCACTGGACGGGGAATGGACATCAGCTGAATGCGTTGCCGGACTTGTTCGTGGCGTGACCCGAAAAGCGCACGGCGAGCCGGCGGTACGTCGCCCACCTGCGGAACGCCCGGTGGGCGTTCGCGTGCCCACCAACCGGTTGATCTCATTCGGGTGAGGTCAGCAGCCACCCCATGCTGTCAGCGCTGAACGTCGGCGGGCAGGACTAGTAGGCCGGGACTCAGACCCTGGTGAACAAGGTGCCGGTCTTCCCTGCGCCTGTGCGGATCATTACAGCAGCAGTCGCGGATTGATCAACTCTTGTAGATTCCCCGGCCGGAGGAGACGGGCCTCCACACTGACTTGAGGAGCGACATCAGTTTGCGACGCACCAGTTTCAGGGCGGGCTCCATGCAGGCAAAGGCGAAGACATCTTGCTGACCGCACGGCGGAGCGCTCGGCGGGCGACGGCCGGGCTCCTCTGTACGGCCATCCTGCTAACGACGACAGCCTGCACCGTGGGTGACGTGCGCCGCGACCCGAACCCGTCGTCGGCCCCAGCGTCCCAGGCGGTCCCGAGCCCCGCGGGCGAGACCTCTTCGGGCACGGCGACCGGCGCTCGTTGTGCTGTGCCGATCGCTGAAGCGGAGGCCGGGAAGCTGGTGCTGCGCAGGTTGGACAGGGACAGCACGTCGTTCGGCGTTGAAGCCTTCGGGCTGGATCCACAGCCTTGCCAAGCCGCAACGCGGTTGACGTCTCTGCCGGCGACCGCAGTGTGTGCCGGCGTCTTTCCCTGGATCGGCGGTGACGTAGAACGTCGCAGGCAGGTTCTCGGCGCCGCCGGTGCGCATCTCGTCGTGAACGCCAACATTGATGGACGCCTGCATCAGAACCTGGTCGTCTTCGACAAGACCTCACCCGCGCTGACCCAGCTCGCCGGCTTCGCGGGGACGTGCGGGAATGAGCAGCAGAAGGACAAGAACGGGGTGCGCCGCTGGAAGATCGCGGCTGACGACTCCCGTGAGAACTGGGTGCTCATGTCGGGCGGCACGGTCTTGCACCTTCGATTCGACATGACGATCGGCGACGGTTTCACCGCCTCAGAGATTCAGCGGGTCGCCGACGACGCCATACGGTTCGCCGGCAACGCCAGCGCCTGACCGCCACCAAGCGGCCGCCCGTCGCTGCCGCCGACCTGCCGGACCGGGTATCGGGCCAGGAAGGCCGAATCGACGTGGAACCGGGGCTGGTCCGGCAGCCGCGGCGGCTAGGCGCGCCAGCCGGACTTCCGCACAAGCTCCAGCTCGTTCGGCCCGGTGGGTCGCCAGAGCACGGTCGTGACGGTTACGTTCCTCGATCGCGGTGGCTCACGAGTACATCAGGTGCATGGTCATCCCGGCGGCGTGCGGCAGGTTGTGGCAGTGGTTGGCCCACATGCCGGGGTTGTCGGCGCGGAACGCCACCTCCCACACGTCACCGGGACGCACATCGAACGAGTCCAACCACAGTGGACTCCCGGTCGCCGGCCTGCCGTTGCGGGACAGCACCAGGACGTGGTGCCCGTGCAGATGCCAGGGGTGCACCGCCAGCGACCGGTTCACGATCGTGAACTTGACGATGTCGCCCAGGCGCACGACCTGCGGCGGGATGTCGGGATCGGCGTGGCCGTTGACGGTGTGCGCGTACCGGGGCAGCAGTCCGCGCAGGTCGAGGCCGCGGTCGAGGGCGAGGGTGAACCGGCGGTCGAACCGGGACCACGGCACCGGCGAACGGGTGCCGTAGGTGAGCGGATCCAGCACCGGCCACCCCGCGGTCGCCGCGGGCGGCGGCCCGGTCGAGTAGACCGCCCGGCCGTCGACGAACAGCGCCACCGGCGTGGCCGGTGCGGTGAACACCAGGTCGTAGCGGCCCCCGGCGGGGATCAGGACGGCGGTGTCCGCGAGCGGCGCCGGCTCCCGCACATCGAATCCGTCGATCGCGGCGACCCGGAACGGGGCTCCGGCCAGGGCGTACCGGTGCGTTCTGTCGTCGGTGTTGATCAGTCGTAGCCGCATGGGGGTGGCCGCCTCGACCGGCTCGGTCCTCGGCACGGGAAGCGGGAGGCCGGCGAGCGTGTGCACCACAACGGTGACGTCGACGCCGGGCGGCGGCGCCGGACGCACCACGAGTGCGCCGTACAGCCCCATCCGCACGCCGACGTCGGAGACCGCATGCGTGTGGTACCAGTAGGTGCCGGCCTGGTCGGCCCGGAACCGATAGACGAACTCGGCTCCGGGCCGCACCGCCGCCTGCGTCACGCCGGGCACCCCGTCCTGGTCGTTCGGCACGTTGTAGCCGTGCCAGTGCAGCGTGACCCCCCGATCGATGTTCCGGTTACGCAGCACCACCTCGATGACGTCGCCGGCAGCGGCGGTGAGTTCCGGACCGGGAACCTGCCCGTTGAACGCCCACGCCGCGACGTCGCGGCCGCTCACGTTCACCGTCGCGGTAGCCGCCGTCAGGACGAACCTTCTGGTCGGCTCGCCCAGGGGCCGCGCGTCCCGATATTCGTGATGGTGTGGCGCGCCGGACGTGGTGCCCGGCGCGGCGGCGAGCCCGGCACCGGCGACCAGTGCCCCGGCCGCGAGGACGAGCGCCGCCCGGGGCGGGCGCGGGCCGAGGGCGTGCCGGGAGATGGTGGTCGCCGCGACGACCCCGGCGACCGCCAGCAGGCCGGCGCCCGCCGACACCGGATAGCCGTGCAGCACGGTCACGAGCAGCGCGGCGCTCTGGGCGTACCCGGCGAAGAGGAGCGGGACCGCGACGGAGCGGATGTCGACCGGGGGGCGCAGGAGCCGCGGCCCGGCGACGGCCACGGCCGCGAGCGACAACGGGGCCGCGATGAGGATCTTCTCGGCCGCGAACCACCAGCCGGCGCGGGCGAGCGCGGCGACGGTGATCGCGCGGGCGAGCGTGGCGAGCAATGCGAAGAGGGCCAGGCCCAGCGCGAGCGGGCGGCGCCGGGCGGCCGCCGCGGCGCCCCCGCCGAGCCATCCCGCGGCCGCGAGGACCGCGATGACGAGGTCGGTCGCGATCAGGCCGCCGGTGCTCACGGCGCCTCCGCGCCGGCGGCGACCGGCGGGGCCAGCCGCTGCGCTCCCCGGAGTACGCCGACCGCGACGTGCACGGCGACGATCCCGTTGACGGCGTGCAGACCCCCGACGGTCAGGCCGAGCGGGGTGCTGGCGCCCGTGGCGTCGGTGAACGCGTCCGCCAGCACCGCGATGAGCGCCTGCAGGGCGACGAGGCCGAGCACCAGAGCCGCCAGCCCGATGAGCCGGCCCGGCGCCTTCGCCAGTCCGGCGAACACGATGCTGAGCAGGGTGAGGCCGGGGATGACCCCCACCCCGTTGATCTTGTGCAGGGCGTAGGAGTCGTCGCCCGCGGGTTCGGTGAACGCGCCGACGGCGGCGAACGCGAACTGCAGCACGAACGCGCCGAGCAGCAGGAAGCTGACGACGACCAGGGCCTTGCGCACGGTGATCTCCTAACGGGTGGCCGGGATCAGCGCCCGGGCGACGTGGTCGGTTGCCGTGATCGCGCCGAACGCGACAAGCCGCACCAGGTCGGCGTCGGCCGGATGGGACAGTCGCCAGAGGTCGACGTCGCCCGGGCCGATCGCGCCGGGCGCGAACGCCGCCAGCAGCGCCATCCGCGCGCCGAGACGGTCGGCGGCGGGCAGGTCCTGAACCAGTTCGGCGGGCCAGTCGGCGGGCCGCTCCGGGTGCCGCCCGTCCTCCCAGTGCACGGTCGCCGCGACGGTCCGGCGGGCCAGCTCACTCAGCACCTCCCCACCCGCCGTGGCGGCGTTCCGCAGCGACGCGTACGCGACCCCGACCGGGCTGCTCCCGGCCCATGCGGGTGGCGCCGTCGTGCCGTCGAGGAGAGCGAGGCTGCGGCCGGGCTCCCTCGGCGCCCGGGCGATCCTGGCGTACAGCCGGCCGCCGGCCGACCGCACCATCGGGGAGCGCTGCAGCCCGCCGGGCAGCAGATCCGGATCGAGCAGCGCCGAGACGATCCGGTTGATGAAGTGGAACGCGAGCAGCGTGCCGGTGACCTCCGGGCCGTACGGGCTGGTCCACCCGGCGGCCCGGGGGTTGCGGCTGGCCCGCGCCCAGGCGGCGAGCTCGGCGTGCCGGGGCCGCGTCGGTGTGCCGCCCCCGGCGACGACCTCGGCGAGCCCGTGCTCGCCGAGCGCGTGCAGCAGCAGCACGTGCGCGTCGACGCAGAACCGGCAGCGGTTGGCTTGGGACACCGCCGCCGCGACGAGCTCGCGGTCGACCCGGGAGGCCTCGCCGGCCAGGAGGGCCTCGCGCATCAGCGCCCAGGTCGCGGCCATCAGCTCCGGCGCCGCCGACAGCGCCCGGAAGGTCGGCACCGGCCCGAGGAACTCGTCGCGCAGCTGCCCGTACACCTGCGCGGTCCGGCCGGTCGCCGCGGAGGGCCTCGCGGGAGTGAAGAAGCGATATGTCATGTGCTCGATGCTTGTGCCGGCCCGCCGGAAAAGCGTCGTGCCGCCGCAGGCACTTGCCCGGGCGCCGATACCGCGTTCGCAGTACGCCGGGCCTACGACCAGCGCGGGATGTTCGCCGGGAACGGCCGTTCTACAGTTCGATCGTGCGCCAAGACCTGCCATACGCCGCCGGCGGCCTCGTCATCGGCGCGTTCCTGCTCGCCAACGCCGCGCTCGCACCCGACGCCGGTCCGGTCCGGGCGATCGACGTCGTTCTGGTGCTGGTCATGGCGGCGGGCCTGGCGGCATGCCGCCGGTACCCGGTCGCGGCGCTGATCGTGGTGACCGCGGCCATGTTGGCGTACCACGTCCGGGTGCACGCCGGGGTGTCCGCCGCGTTCCCCGTGCTGGGCACGGTGTACCTGGCCGCGTGGCGGGGACACCGGCTGGCCGCCGCGACCGCCAGCGTCGTCTTCCTCGGCGGCTTCCTGGCCCGCGACGTCACGGCCGCCCCCGCGGACCGGGTCGGCCAGCAGATCCTCGAACGTACGGCGCTGCTGCTGGGCTGGTTCGTCGCGGCCAACGTCGCCGGGCTCGTCGCGCGGCAGCGCCGGGCCTACCTCGACCAGGTCGAGCAGCGGGCGATCGACGCCGAACGGACCCGGGAGGAGACGGCGCTGCGGCGCGCCGGCGAGGAGCGGCTGCGGATCGCCCGGGATCTGCACGACTCGCTGACGCACTGCATCTCGGTGATCAAGGTGCAGGCCGGGATCGCCGTGCACCTGGCCCGCAAGCGGGGCGAGGAGCCGGCGGCCGCGCTGCTGGCGATCCAGGAGGCCAGCGGTACGGCGATGCGGGAACTGCGCTCGACCCTGGACGTCCTGCGAACTCCCGCCGACGACTGCGTCGGGTTGACCCAGGTGGGTGAGCTGGCCGAACGGACCCGGGCCGCGGGGGTGCCGGTGCAGATGACCGTCTCCGGGCGGGCCGAGGACCTGCCCGCCGAGGTGGACCAGGCCGGGTATCGCGTCGTGCAGGAGGCCCTCACCAACGTCGCCCGGCACGCCGGGCCGGCCACCGCCCGGATCCACGTCGAGTACGCCCCCGAGCGGCTCGTCGTCTCGGTGACCGACGACGGCCAGGCGTCTCCGGCCCGTCCGGTGACCCCGGGGGTCGGCCTGCACGGCATGCGGGAACGGGTCACCGGGCTCGGCGGGACGCTGCACGCCGGCCCGCACGACGACGGCGGGTTCGCCGTACGGGCCACGTTTCCGCTGGGTGGCTCGGAGTGATCCGGGTTCTGCTCGCCGATGACCAGGCGCTGATGCGGGCCGGATTCCGGGCGCTGCTCGACGCCGAGGACGACCTGGAGGTTGTCGGCGAGGCCGCCGACGGTGCCGAGGCCGTTCAGCTGTCGCGCCGGCTGCTGCCGGACGTCGTGCTGATGGATGTGCAGATGCCGGGGCTGGACGGCATCGAAGCGACCCGGCGCATCGCCGCCGATCCCGATCTTGTCGAGGTTCGGGTGCTCATCCTCACCAACTACGGCCTCGACTCCTATGTGTTCTCCGCCCTTCGCGCGGGCGCCAGCGGGTTCCTTCTCAAGGACGCCGACCCCGCTGACCTGCTGCAGGCCGTGGCGGTCGTGGCGCGGGGCGACGCGTTGCTCGCGCCGGCGGTCACCCGGACGCTCATCAGCGAGTTCATCGCCGACCCGGCACCGGCCGATCCGGCGGCCGGGCGGGATGTGCTGACCGCTCGGGAACAGGAGATCGTCGAGCTTGTCGCCCGAGGGCTCAGCAACGGTGAGATCGCCGAGCGGATGGTGATCAGTCCCTTCACCGCCAAGACGCACATCAACCGGGCGATGATGAAGCTCTACTGCCGTGACCGTGCCCAGTTGGTCGTTTGGGCGTACGAGTCGGGACTGATCACCCCGCGCAGCCGGTGACTGCCCTGATCAGCGTTCGCAGTTCAGCCTGACGTCGTTCTCCAGCGCGGCGCAGGCGTCGCCGATGGTGATGTTGGTGCCGCCGTCCAGCTGGTCGGCGACCCCGGCGGTGTCGCCGTCGGCACCGAAGAGCTCGTCGTCGCCGGCGTGGCCGTAGATCCGGTCGCTGCCGCCCTCGCCGTGGAGGATGTCGTTGCCCGCCTGGCCGTACAGGTGGTCGTTGCCGGGTCCGCCCCGGACGACGTCGTTGCCGCTGTTGCCGCTCAGCCGGTCGGCGCCGCCGTAGCCCCAGACGCTGTCGTGTCCGCTGCCCGCGTTGACGACGTCGGCCCCGGCACTGCCGTGGATCTCGTCGTTGCCGGCCTGGCCGTACACCGTGTTGGGGCCGGCGTTCGCCTCGATGTAGTCGTTGCCGTCGCCGCCGTAGATGGTGTCGTTGCCGCCCTCGCGCCGGACGTCCCCGCCGGTGGCTCCGGCGTTGGAGACGTCGCCGAAGATGCGGTCGACGCCGCCGACCCCGCGCAGGATGTCCGCACCGGCACCGCCCCAGAGGGTGTCATCGCCCTCGCCGCCGGTGATCTTGTCCTTGCCGCTGCCGCCGTCGGCGGCCAGGTTCAGCGTGGACTTGTTGACCAGGGTGTCGTTGCCGTCGCGCAGGTAGACGTGGACGCTGACCAGCTTGGTCTTGGCGGTGCAGCGAACCTTGGTCTTGTCGCCCTTGACCTTCTCGCAGCCCTTGCCGGCCTTGATCGCGACCCGGTCGTCGATCATCACGGTGTTGCCGTACTGCTTGATGACGACCTTGTTGGTCCTGCCGGTGGCCGCCTTGTACCAGACCTTTCCGCCGCTCTGCACGTAGGCCTTGCCGGTGCCGGCGGCCTGCGCGGGCGCCGCCAGGGCGCCGGTCGAGACGGTGGCGAGCAGGGCCAGACCGACCCCGGCCAGCCATTGTGGACGTGACATGGAACCTCCCCCGTGTAAGCCGTGCGAACGGCAGCTTAGTGATGATCACCAAGTCGTCGAAAGACGTAACTCACGGTGATCAGGAGCTATACGCGACGAGGTCCGTAGGGGCCGCTCGTCGAGCGTCTAATCGCCTGGCCAGAGGCGTCCGCGGGCAGTTTGACCTTTCTTGCAGTCTGCGTGGTGACCTAGCGCTTCGGCGTTGCGTTCCGTAGAGCTAACCGGGAACAAAGTTCACGGGAGGAACAAACGTGCTGAAGTTCAGGAACGTGGAAGAGCAGACGGCCTGGAACATGGCGGAGGCCCTGAGCGAGAAGGGCTTCTCCTGCATGAGACAGGCGGAGGAGGCCGCCGAGAACTTCCGGGCGGGCAAGATGCAGATGCGGCGCAATTTCAAGGCACGCGGCCTGTCCGAGGTGGATGCCGACATCCGCTGGTCCGGGATGACCCAGGCGAAGAAGGCGCTGGCGGACAACGGCTGGTACATGTCGCAGGCGACCATGTACAACGAGGCCGCCGCCGCGCAGTACGCCAAGGCGCTCTATCTGAAGAACTGTGAGGATGCCTAGCTCGCCGGCAGGCCGGTGCCGCCCAGGGAGGCGGTCCGGCCGGCCGCGTAGCCCAGCCGGCGGCCGGTGCCCGCCAGCCGGCGGGGCCCGAGCCGGGCCAGCTTCGGGTAGGTCTCGTCGCGCCTGCGGTCCACCTGCTCGGTGCGGTCGACCAGGACGAGTGCGACGCCCGGGACGTCGGCGGCCGCCTCCCGCTCCGCCTCGGTCAGCCGGGCCCGGATCGCCTCGGTGAAACCCCACAACCAGGATCGCCGGAACGCGGCCGGATGGTCGAAGCTCGGCACCTGCGTCGCCGCCAGGCCATGCGCGGCCTGCACGAGCAGGGACGTGAACAGCAGGTCGATCCGCTCCAGGTCCGCGACGTGGCCGAAGAGATGGATCCGCGCCGTGCCGCGGCGCTCCAGGTAGACGACCCGCGAGCGCAGCGCGCCGGCGACGGCACCGAGCAACCCGGCCTTGTCTCGGGCGTACGGCGCCTCGATCGTCACCAGCTTGTCCCCGACCGGGTCCAGTGCGGGATCGGCGCCCGCCAGCAGCGCCTGGTCGACGCCGTACTTGGCGATGAGCTGCGCCGCCTTCGCGGTGAACGCCTCGGCCTCCGCGGGCGTGCAAGCCGGATCCTCGGCCTTGGCAAGCAGCTTACGTACCCGAGCGAGAAGCGGATCCTCGGTCATGCTGTCCCTCTGGGCATGCCCTTCTGGCCCTCGCTTCGCTCGGTGCAGTCGGTCATGCCGCGCGGTGGCGGAGCGTGGCGACCGTCGAGCCCGCGAGCGCGAGCAGGCAGTCCGGTAGCTGGCCGTCGGCGATCGCCGCGCCGAACAGCGCCTCGCCGGTGAAGATGTCCCCGTTCACGTACGCGCTGACGAACCGCGCGACCCAGCGCTTGTCGTAGCGCGCGTCGTCGATCCCGGGGAAGTCCAGGGTCCAGGCGCCGCCCTTGGGCACGTTCTGTCCCACCATGGTCGCGGCGAGACACCAGGCCACGTCGTAGGCCCCGACGACGCCGGAGCGGTCGACCACGGCGTCGAAGGTGCCCACCACAGCGTCGCTGTCGCCGCTGAGCGCGCAGTGCAGCACCTGCGTCGCGTCGTCGAATGCGTGCTGTGGTATTTCCGTCACGGTGAAAAGGTACGCGGATCCGTCAAGAAATGCCGGTCAGACGCCCCTGAGTAGGCACGTGATCCGGGCCGTGCAGACCCGCTCGCCGTCCTCGTCGGTGATGACGATCTCGTAGGTCACCGCCGTGCGGCCCCGGTGCACGGGCGTCGCGACGCCGGTGACGACCCCGGAGCGCACCCCCTTGTGATGGGTGGCGTTGATGTCGACGCCCACCGCGAACGGCCGGTCGACGGTCGCGCCGTGCAGCACCGCACCGACCGAGCCGAGCGTCTCCGCGAGCACGCAGGACGCGCCGCCGTGCAGCAGGCCGTACGGCTGGGTGTTGCCCTCGACCGGCATCGTGGCGACGACCCGCTCCGGGGTCGCCTCGGTGATCTCGATGCCCATCCGCTCGCCGAGCGAACCGCCGCCCGCACTGCCGAAAAGCCTCTGCAAGCCGTCCGCCGCTGTACTCATGTCGGGCAACGTTACCGGCGAGTTGCGCGGAGACCAGCGACATCTGTCACACCCGGCTGGCACGTTCCCGGGAGCAATCCGGCGCGACGGATCTTTAAAGTTCGATCTCGGTCTCGGGTCGCGAGGGGGCGGCCCGGGCCCTAGGTTGGGCAGGACCCACCCTGCGCCGCAGCCCCGAGGAGATGACTCATGAGCGAGCCCAAGGAGATCGTCGAGACCCGCGGCGACGACCGCGTCGACCTGCTGACAGGCGACACGAACGGCGACGGCAGGCCGGACGTCTGGATCTCCGACACCGACGGCGACGGTACGGCCGACCTGTTCCAGTTCGACACCGACGGCGACGGCAAGGTCGACATCACCATGGTCGACCTCGACGAGGACGGCACCCCGGACAAGATCGTGGACGGCGACGGCGGGCTGCCCCCGAAGGTCTGACCGGTACTACCCGCCGCCGAGCGTGCTGATGGCGGCCCAGAGCACGGCGATGGCAAGGGCCGTGGTGAATACCGCCGACGCGGTGCGCCGCCACGGCCCCTGGCCCTCGGGCGCGGTCGCCTCCGGGTGGCCGAGCCCGACGAGGATGCGGCGCTGCCGGCGTACCTCGTGGCACCAGCGGCCCAGGTCCGGCGTGCCGCGGCTGAGCTCGACCGCGAGCCGGGCCTGCGCGCGCTGCAACCGCCGCACCGCCGACCGGGCCCGCAGGCCCGCCCGGATGCGGGCGTGCCAGCGCGCGGTCGCCCGGCGCGAACCCGACTTCAGCACCTCGAGCTCGTCCGGCGTGATCAGTTCCGGGTCGTCGAGCTTGGCCAGCTGGTCGGCGTAGTAGTCCGCCTCGCGGTCGTGCGCGGACCGCACCAGCACCATGATCAGCAACAGCGGCGGCAGGCCCTTGAAGAGGAGCACCGCGAGCAGCGCCAGCGCGCCGTTGCCGAGGCCGTCGCGGAAGAGCGGCGAGTTCCAGAGCACGTGCGAGGCCCACGCGCCGAGGACCGCGAGCATGGCGACGCCGAGCCGGGTGCGCCAGTTGCGGTCCGCCCGGACGACCAGGTAGCCGATGCCGGCGCCGGCCAGCGCGCCGAAGAGCGTGTGGCTCCACACCCCGGAGAGGAAGCCGCGGAGCAGGAACGTCGTGATCACCGGCTCCACGTGGTCGCCGCGGCCGGCCAATGCGACCGCGCCGAGGGCGTACACGATGTCTTCGACGATCTGGAAGCCCAGGCCGACCATCGCGCCGTAGACGACGCCGTCGAGAACGCTGTTCACCTGCGCGCGGGCGATCAGCACGATCGCCACCACGCCGAGGGTCTTGGCGATCTCCTCGACGGTCGGGCCGGCCAGAGCGGCACCCCAGTCGGCCGCCAGGTGCGGCGAGCCCAGCTTCGCGATGAGGTCGTCGAGGGCCGCGCTGCCGGGCAGGGACACGGTGGTGGCCACCAGGCCACCCCAGGCGAAGGCCAGCACCAGCAGGGCGGTCGGCTCGCGCTCGAGGAAGTCGAGCTCGGTGACGACCAGCCAGAACGGGACGGCGAGCAGCGCGAAGAGCGCGGCCGCGGTCACCGTCGCCACCGGGTAGGTGCCGGCGAACCGCCCGGCGATCATCGTCATCCGGACGCCGCCGGTCACTAGCAGGGCGAGCACCACCCAGAACGCGGGCAGCCGCATCAGCCCCTCGCCCGGCGCGGACCCCGGCTGCACGGGTGCGCTCCGGGCGCTGCGCAGCCGTGGTTCGGCCGTCATTGCCCGGCCCTCGGCACGTACCGCAGCGTCCTGGTGCTGGCGTCGATCGCGGGCAGGATCCGGCCCAGGTCCAGGTCGGCGCCGCTGACGGTGACCTCGATGGTGCGGCCGTCGGCCACGAAGACCGCGTACCGGCCGCCGCGGCCGGGCGCGGTGTAGCCGCCCTGCAGGCCGGCCAGGCCGGTGCCGGTGGCGACGGTCAGCTCGGTGCCGGTGACCTGGTAGCCGGTCGTGCCGGTGATCCGCTGGCGGAGCCGGACCGCCGCGGCGGTCAGGTCACCGTCGAACCGGCGGACGGTGATCAGATAGCGGACCGGGCCGAGCCGGAACAGCACCGTGCCCGCGTCCTGGGTCGGCCGGGTCTCGGTGACGTCGATGCGCGCGCCGGGCGGCGGGACGACCGTCACCCCACCGCCGATCACGTACGGGCGGTCGGTCGGCACCGGCCGTTCGGCGGGCAGCGCGCGGTCGAACGCGGGGAGCCCGAAGGCGAGGCCGGCCAGGGCGGCGACGAGGCTGAGCGCACCGAGAAGGTTCGTCAGCTGACGCCGAGTGACCCACCCCATCCCAATACGCTAACGGCCCATTCGTGCGGACTCTCGGCATAGAACGTTATGTCCGTTTACTCCAAACGTTCGTGCAGCATCCCCGGTGGCACCGTTCCGGTCAGCCAGACCCCGTTTGCGCTGCGGTGGAAGGCGTACCCGGCCCGGGCCATGGCGCCGGCCGCCACCTCGAGTATCACCACGTTCGTGGCGCGGCGGCGGCCCACGAGCAGGGCCGTCGCGACATCGGGCGACAGGTGTACGTGGTCCCGGCTGCGCGGCCGCAGCCCGTCCCTCATGATCGAGTCGAGGTTGACGCGGGGCGTGCCGTGAAACAGCGTGGCCGGCGGCTCGACGACGGGCAGCCCGAGGTCGACGTGCACCCGGCGGGAGTGGCCCTGGCTGGCGCGGATCCGTTCGACGCCGCCGGGCCCGGCCTCGATCGCGAAGCGGGACTTGTCGTTGCCCGCGACCACGGCGTCGAGGTCGGTGCGGGAGATGTTCAGCGCGGCGAGCAGCTCGGCGACCGGCACCCAGCCGTTCGGGTCGAGGGTGAGGCCGGCGGACTCGGGCCGGTGGCGCAGCACCAGCGACATGCGCTTGCTGAGCCGAACCTGCTCACCCGTCAATGTCACGCGCACAACTCCATGACCGCCAGGTAGTAGGGCCGGTCGTCGTTGTCGACCGACCTCAGCCGCCACCGGGAACCCTCGAGCAGCTTCTCCAGCTCCTCGACCGAGCAGTTCAGGTAGTCGAACCACTCGGTCGCCAGCTGCCGGTACCGCAGCCGCAGCCGCAGCTGGCCGCCGAGCCGGCCCCGCTCGGCGTTGCGGCGCTGGTAGCCGACGTGCACCGGATCGGTGGTCCCGTACGGGTCGGTGCCCTGCGCGATGATCTGGGCACCCGGGCGGGCCAGGCTCGCGAGCGCGGCCAGGAAGCACGGCGCCCGTTCCGGCCCCTCGATCAGCCCGAGGTTGTTGCCCAGCAGCAGAAAGGTGTCGTAGCCGGCACCCGAGCGGGCGTACGCGTCGACGGTGTTGAGCACCGTGTCCCGCAGCCCGCGCTTGCGGGCCACCTCGATCGCGCCGGCCGAGGTGTCCAGCCCGGTGACGGCCATACCGCGCTTCTGCAGCTCCAGCGCGGTACGCCCGGCACCGACCCCGATATCGAGCACCGCGCCGCGCACCAGCCGCAGCGCGCGGTGGTCGTGCGGCTGCCACTCGTCCGGACCGGCCAGGTAGTGGTCGGCGGGCGCGCCGTTGATCAGCCCGTCGTCGCGCTCGATCACCTCGATGACCGGCCGGGGCACCCGCCCACCGGCCAGCGGCCGCGGCCCGATCCCGGTACGCACCGCGTACGCGTCCCGGATCATCTCCCCGAACACGTCTCCCAGCAGCGGCTGATCCATTGTCACTACTCTTGGTCCATGGCGACGCTGGAGCAACTAGGTTCCGAGAAGTACGTCCTTCTGACGACGTTCCGCCGGGACGGCCGTGCCGTGCCGACCCCGCTCTGGGTGGTGCCCGACGGGGCCGGGCTGGCGTTCTGGACGCCGAACGGCACCGGCAAGCTCAAGCGGATCCGCAACAGCGGACGCGTCACGGTGGCGGCCTGCGACATGCGCGGCAACGCCACGGGAGAGCCGATCGAGGCGCGGGCCCGGATCGGCGACGCCGCGGACCGTCGCCGGGTCGGCGAGGGCCTCAAGCGCAAGTACGGCCTGCTCGCCCGGCTCACCCTGCTGGGCAGCCGGCTGCGCCGGGGCGTCGACGGCACGGTCGCCGTCCTGGTCTCGGCGGAACCGGCCGCCTGACCCCAAACACCTGAGAAACGAAGAAGGGGCGACTGCCTTTCGGCATTCGCCCCTGCTATCGATCTCTCGGCCGACTGAGGTCCGTTTTCAGTCGCCCTGACGCTGCGTGGGGATCTGCCCCTGCAGCAGGGCACGAACCTCCGACTCACGGTAGCGACGGTGGCCGCCCAGGGTGCGAATTGCACTGAGCTTGCCCGCCTTGGCCCACCGTGTGACGGTTTTCGGGTCGACGCGGAACATCGATGCCACCTCGGCCGGCGTGAGTAGCGGCTCAGGATCATGCGTACGCGATGCCATCGGTCACTCCTCCACAGGTACCTAAAGACATCGGCCGGGGTCCCGCCGGCCGGTGCGTCTCTCATGGTCCGGCTAGTCCCCGATGTCCGACATGGGCCGAACGGCCGAACGTCCCTAGATAGACGGTTGAAGCATGCCCGATTTTTACCTGTTTTCTACGCCAGAAAGCGTCTTGTTTGGACCGATTATCACGCTTCGCGGGTCGGCGATTACGAGGAGTGTTCGCCTAGAGAGCGCTCTCTCGCGCCCACTTCCATACCCGTTCGTCCCATTTTCGCAGGTCACAGGCTTACATGTGTCGATCAGTTGCAACGCTCGAGTAGCTGGACCGCGCGCCACCGCGCGACCAGCTTCTCGTAGGCCTCGGTCGCCGCGTCGGCATCGCCGCGGGAGAGTGCCGAGAGGCCCGCCGCCGCAAGACCGGGTGAGTCGTCCTCGGCCAGGGCTTCCGCACCGAGCAGGCCGGTCAGGCCGCCGTAGTCCAGCTCGACGACCGATCGCGGGTGGAACTCCTCCAGCCACCGGGTGCCCTCCTCGACGGCGTCCGTGATCGGGGCGTCGCCCAGCGACTTGCGCAGCACCGAGACCGCCCGGTGCGCCCGGCGGCGGGCCTTGGAGATCTCCGTCCGGTACCGCAGCGTGCGCTTGCCGCCGGTCAGGTCGAACTCCCGCTCGTCGAGATCGACGAAGACGAACCAGCGCAGCGGCACGCCCCAGGTGGCGATCTGCTCGTGCACCCGGGGCACGCCGTGCTCGAGCACCTTCGCCCCGCTGCGCCAGTCCTCCACGATGGCCTTGGCCTGGCCGGCCAGCACCGGCGGCACGAAGGCGTCGGCCAGCACGCTGGGCACCCCGTCCCGGGCGTTCAGCGCGGCCTCGGCCACGCGCAGGCGCAGGTTCCAGGGGCAGACCAGCAGCGAGTCGCCCCACTCCAGCACGTACGCCTCGTCGGGCAGGTCGGGCAGGCGGGTCCAGCCCGCGCCGAGCGCCTCGAGGACGGCGGTGCGCTGCCGGACCGGTCCCTCCACCGGACCCAGCGCCCGGCCCTCCCGCGCGTAGCGGCGCCAGAAAACCTGTCGGTCCCGGTCGAAGGCGGTCAGTGGCTCGTAAACCCGCAGGTACGACGCGAACAGTGACGGCACGGCGCGATCCTTTCACGAAATCGGCCGCGATTGACTCGTGGCACGGGGCCAATCGGAGTGCCCGATCCACGGCAGTGCCTGTTTCGGACAGGGGGTCGAGGCGAGGCGAGGTCCAGGTGTTGGCTGGCCGCACGCCGGGATCACCCGGATACAACACCGGTATCCGGGCAATCCCGGCGTGCGGCCAGGCGGCAGCTGGGCCCGACGCAGCCCGGCCCCCTGTCCGAAACAGGCACTAGGCTCGCTGATGTCCGGCACACCCAGCCGGAGCAGGCAGCCAGGCCCCACAAGGGCCGACCAACACACCTGTAGGAGTGAGCAGTCATGGGCGTGTTCGTAAGCAGCGACGGCACCGATGCCGCCGGGCACGAGCAGGTCGTCTTCTGCCAGGACCGGCACACCGGCCTGAAGGCGATCATCGGTATCTACTCCACGGCCCTCGGGCCCGCGCTGGGCGGCACCCGGTTCTACCCGTACGAGAGCGAGGAGGCGGCGCTCACCGACGTCCTCAACCTCTCCCGCGGCATGGCGTACAAGAACGCGCTGGCCGGACTCGACCTCGGCGGCGGCAAGGCCGTGATCTGGGGCGACCCGAACCAGATCAAGACCGAGGGGCTGCTGCGGGCGTACGGGCGGTTCGTCGAGTCGCTCCGCGGCCGCTACTACACCGCCTGTGACGTCGGCACCTACGTGCCGGACATGGACGTCATCGCCCGCGAGACCAGCTACGTGACCGGCCGCAGCCTCGAGTACGGCGGCGCGGGCGACTCGTCGATCCTGACCGCGTGGGGCGTCTTCCAGGGCATGCGCGCCGCGGCCGAGCACACCTGGGGCACGCCGACGCTGGCCGGGCGCCGGGTCGGCATCGCCGGGCTGGGCAAGGTCGGCAAGTACCTGGCGGGTCACCTGATCGAGGACGGCGCCTCGGTGGTCGCCACCGACGTCAACGAGGCCGCGCTCGGGTGGGCCCGCACCACGTACCCGCAGATCGACCTCGTCGCGGACACCCACACCCTGATCACCAGCGACATCGACGTGTACGCGCCCTGCGCGCTCGGCGGTGCGCTCAACGACGACACCGTGCCGGCGCTGCGCGCCAAGATCGTCACCGGCGGCGCCAACAACCAGCTGGCGCACTCCGGCATCGAGAAGCTCCTCGAGGAGCGCGGCATCCTCTACACACCCGACTATGTGGTCAACGCGGGTGGCGTGATCCAGGTGGCCGACGAGATCGAGGGCTTCAACTTCGAGCGGGCCAAGCTGCGGGCGACCCGGATCTTCGCCACCACCGGTGAGATCCTGCGCCTCGCCGAGAACGAGGGCGTGCCGCCGGCGGTCGCCGCCGACCGGCTCGCCGAGCGCCGCATGGCGGAGGTCGGCCGGCTCCGGAGCATCTTCCTGAGCTGACCCGCCGCGGAGGCCGGGCGGCACCCCGGAAGGTTGCGCGGTTTGTACACCATCGCGCGTCGGGTCCGTGACAAGCGAGGACGCGCGATGGTGGTACACGCAACCCGAGGTGCCGAAGCAGGCATCGTCCATGTACCGTAAGACCCACGAGAGATGCCTGACGTCATCGGGGCCCGCCTTCGGGCTGCCCCGAATTCTGTGCGAGGGGGTCGAGCCATGGGGCGCGGCCGTGCTAAGGCCAAGCAGACGAAGGTGGCCCGGGAGTTGAAGTACCACTCCCCGAACACCGACCTCACCGCCTTGCAGCGCGAACTGGCGGGTGCCGGTGGTAAGTCCGACCATCATTTCAACGACGACGATGATCAGTTCGTCGACGACGATGACGAGGACGACGCGGACGACGACCAGGACCCCTGGTCGCCTACGAGGCGCTGACCCGTATTGCACAGAGCACGCGGCTTACCGCGTGCTTCCGTGTGTCGTGGTCATTCCGTGGTCATCCCGACGGGAACTATGAAGCCCACGCGGTGAACACCGCGTGGGCTTCATGAACCGCGACCTCAGCGGGGGCGGTTGTTCCAGTTGTAGAACGTCGGGATGTTCTCGAAGTGGTTCCAGGCGCAGACCGCCGAGCCGTCCTTCGTCGTGGCCTCCGCGCGCCGCTGCCGGGCCGCCTCCGCCTCGTCGATGAGCGCGGCCAGCCCGGTACGGGTCTGGTCCGGCCGTGCCGTCACGGGATCCGTCTCCACGCGGTCAGACGGCCGTGGGCTCGTGATCTCGGGCATGGTCCAGCACTCCCTCCAGTAGGCGAATCTTGCTGTTGCGGCAGTGGTCAGTCTCCGTGACGTCGAACCGGCCGTGCTCGAAGTAGCGGTTGGCGGCGTGCGCGCCGCCGCAGAAGCCGAAGTACGGGCACTGTGCGCGGCAGGACTCGACGCCGTCGAGGAACTCACGGATCCACGGCGTCTCCGCCGCCCGGGCCAGGATCTCGCCGAGCGGCGTCGTGAGCACGTTGCCGCTGGAGAAGTCGCCGTACCGGGGGTCGTCGAAGCCGGCCAGCTCGGGTGAGAGCAACACCACACTGCCGTCGTGCGCGACGGTCGGTATGGGGTCCAGCCGCCGGGGCAGCACCTCGTCGGCGGTGCCGTCCAGGGCCGCGGCCGCGTACCGCAGGGACCACTCGATCTCGCGCAGGTGTATCCGGGGGTCGCGGCGCCAGGCGCCGACCAGCTCGGCCCAGAACGCCGTCACGTCGGCCGCCGGATGCCGGTTGTCGCGCTTGTTGACCCCCTCGAGCTCCTCGACGTTGATGCCGAGGACGTCGCAGCCGAGGTCGAGGAAGTAGTCGTACAGCTCGGTGGCCAGGCCCGGCTCCGGCCGGCCGACCACGCAGAGCGCGGAGAAGGGAATCCCGTGCCGGCGCAGGGCCTCGATGCCGCGCACGATCCGGTCATAGGCCGGCCGGTCGCCGCGGGTCACCCGGTCGCCGTTGCGCGCCTCCGGCCCGTCCACGCTCACGCTGACCCGGATCTGGCGGTCGGCGAGGAACTCACACCAGGCGTCGTCGATCAGCGTCGCGTTGGTCTGCACATGGTGCTCGACGGCGGCCTCGAACGGCGCCAGCAGCGCCGCGAAGTGGTCGCGGCCCGCGGCGAGCGGCTCGCCGCCGTGCCAGACCACCGAGAACCTTCCCGTACGCGACCAGGGGTTCACCGACGCGGCGACGGCCTGCGCGACCTCGACGGACATCCTCCGGTCCACCTGCCGGAAGGGCAGGTAGCAGTAGGAACAGTCGAGGTTGCAGAGGGTGGTGGGTTGCATGACGACATAGGTGGGCACCGGCGCGATGCCCCGCATACCGCTCCATAGGCCTGCCACCGCTGATACACCCCCGTTCGTCGTCAGGCTAGGTGCCGTCGTCCACCCTTCTGTTGAAAAAATGATCCGCGCGTGCCAACACATCGACACGCGCGGATCATTTCACACCAGGCAAGGGATACTTCAGCCTCGGGTGTACTGGCCGACCATCTGCACCTGGCCGGTGCCCTCGATGACCTCGCCGACCTGCCAGGCCTCGACGCCACGGCCGGTCAGGTAGGCCATCGCCCGGTCCGCGTCGTCCGAGGAGACGATCGCGAACATGCCGACGCCCATGTTGAACGTGGCCTCCATCTCGGTGTCCTCGATCCGGCCCTTGGCCTGGATCAGGTCGAAGATCGACTGCGGGCGCCACGACGAGCGGTCGACGACCGCGTCGGCGTGCTCCGGCAGGATCCGGACCAGGTTGCCGGGGATGCCGCCGCCCGTGACGTGCGAGAACGCGCGGACGTCGGCCTCCTCGATCAGGCCGAGGCAGTCCTTGGCGTAGATCTTGGTCGGCGTCAGCAGCTCCTCGCCGAGGGTGCGCTGCCGGCCGAAGTCCTCGACCACCGTGTCCAGGCGCATCCGGCCGGCGCCGAGCAGCACGTGGCGCACCAGCGAGTAGCCGTTGGAGTGCAGGCCGGACGAGCGCATGGCGATGACCGCGTCGCCGATCTCGACCCGGTGTGCGCCGAGGATCTCGCTCTCCTCGACCACGCCGACGCCGGTCGCCGAGACGTCGTACTCGTCCGGGCGCAGCACGCCGGGGTGCTCGGCGGTCTCGCCGCCGAGCAGCGCGCAGCCGGCGTAGCGGCAGCCGTCCGCGATGCCGGCGCCGATCTCCGCGACCTTGTCCGGCACGACCTCGCCGCAGGCGATGTAGTCGAGCAGGAAGAGCGGCTCGGCACCGCACGCCACCAGGTCGTCGACGACCATGGCGACCAGGTCGATGCCGATCGTGTCGTGGATGTTGAGCTGCTGGGCGATCACCAGCTTGGTGCCGACGCCGTCGGTGGACGACGCCAGGATCGGGCTCTTGTACTTCTGGGTGTTGAGCTTGAAGAGGCCGGCGAAGCCGCCCAGGTCACCCATGACCTCGGGGCGGGTGGTCCGCTTGACCTTGGACTTGAGCAGCTCGACCGCGCGCTCGCCGGCGTCGATCGAGACACCGGCGTCCGCGTACGTCACCGTGCGCTTGCGCCCGCTCCGGCCGGCACCCGCCGACCACGGCTGGTGGTCGGCGCCTTCAGCACCGCTGGATCCGGCACTGTTGCGCTCGGACACGTGCGTCACGGTTCTCCCCTTAGTGCGCGGTTGCCCGCGCGGTTGCAACTGTCGGTGCCGCGGTCTACGACTTCTCGGGTGGTGCTGGTGGTTCCGGTGTGCGGACCTGTTATTTACGGTCGACGCAGGGCGTCGGCGCCGCCAGGGCTGCCCACCAGGGGTTTAGCGGTCTCCCGCTCGTCCTCCGGGTACTGCTCGTCCTCATGCTCCGGCTCGAGCCCGGCCAGCGCGGCACTTGCGTGCGCGGTGGCGTCGGGCATGGTGGCGCGCTTGCCGACACCCTCGAGCAGGTGCTTGCCGATAAGGTGACCCGCCGGCAGCTCGATCGGATACTGCCCATCGAAACAGGCCATGCAGAGCCGCGTCTTCGGCTGCTCGGTCGCCTGGACCAGGCCGTCCAGCGAAACGTAGCCGAGCGAGTCCGCGCCGATCGAGCGCCGGATGCCGTCGATCTCCAGGCCGTTGGCGATCAACTCGGCCCGGGTCGCGAAGTCGATGCCGTAGAAGCAGGGCCATTTCACCGGCGGCGACGAGATCCGCACGTGCACCTCGAGGGCGCCGGCCTCGCGCAGCATCCGGATCTGGGCCCGCTGGGTGTTGCCGCGCACGATCGAGTCGTCGATCACGACGATCCGCTTGCCGCGCACGACCTCGCGCAGCGGGTTCAGCTTCAGCCGGATGCCGAGCTGGCGGATCGTCTGCGAGGGCTGGATGAAGGTGCGGCCGACGTAGGCGTTCTTCATGAAGCCCGCGCTGTAGGGGATCCCGGAGGCCTCCGCGTAGCCGATCGCGGCCGGAATGCCCGACTCCGGTACGCCGATGACGAGATCGGCCTCGACCGGGTGCTCCTTGGCCAGCTTGCGGCCGACCGCGACCCGGGCCGAGTAGATGTTGCGGCCGGCGATCGTCGTGTCCGGCCGGGCGAGGTACACGTACTCGAAGAGGCAGCCCTTCGGCTCCGGCGCCGCGAAGCGGGTCGAGCGCAGGCCGTGCTCGTCTATCGCGATGATCTCGCCGGGCTCGACCTCGCGGACGAAGCTCGCGCCGACGATGTCGAGGGCGGCGGTCTCGCTGGCGACCGCCCAGCCGCGCTCCATCCGGCCGAGGACCAGCGGACGGACGCCCTGGGCGTCGCGGGCCGCGTACAGCGTGCCCTCGTCCATGAAGACGAAGCTGAACGCGCCACGCAGCCGCGGGAGCACCTCGACGGCCGCGGCCTCGACCGACAGGTCGGGACGGCTGGCCAGCAGCGTCGTCACCAGCGCGGTGTCGGAGGTGCCCATGTCGGCCTCGAGCCCGCGCTCGGCGATCTCACGGGCGAGCTCGGCGGTGTTGACCAGGTTGCCGTTGTGCGCCAGCGCGATCGTGGTGCCGGCGGTGGTGGCCCGGATCGTCGGCTGGGCGTTCTCCCAGTTCGAGCCGCCGGTGGTCGAGTAGCGGGTGTGCCCGATGGCAAGGTGCCCGCGCAGGCTGGCCAGGGTCGGCTCGTCGAAGACCTGCGAGACCAGACCGAGATCCTTGTAGACCACAACGCCCGAGCCGTCGCTGACGGCGATGCCCGCTGCCTCCTGGCCCCGGTGCTGAAGTGCGAAAAGCCCGAAATAGGTGAGTTTCGCGACCTCTTCCTCAGGGGCCCAGACCCCGAAGACGCCGCAGGCATCGCGAGGTCCGCGGTCCTGGGGGTCGAGATCGTCGGTCAACCGGCCGTCGCCTCGGGGCACGCGCTTGCTCCCTCATGCTGATCTGCTCGGACTTGCGGGTCTCTTCCGACCGACCAGTGTACGCGAGCCGGAGAGCGGTCAACTCGGGTGCACAGGGAGGTACGGAGTCAGATCTGTGCGTATTCCACTGGCCCGCACCCGGCCGGACTCCACGGCGTCACCCCAGGTCAGGCGCCCCGTGGCGAGCAGCAGCCAGGTCATCGGATCGGTCTCGACCACATTGGGCGGGGTGCCCCGGGTGTGACGCGGACCCGCTACGCACTGAATCGCACCGAAAGGTGGAATACGGACCTCCACCGATCGGCCGGGCGCGGTCCGCGCCAACTCGCCCAGCAGCGCCCGGACAGCGTCGCGAAGCACCGTGCGCTCGGGTTCGTCGCCCCGATCCAGCGCGTCCAACGCGTCTTGCACGGACTCGGATTTATTGTGCGCAGGAGACACGTCGGGACAATACGACCCGGCTTCGGATAAGAACCAGGCGGCCCTGGGTCGCGCCGACGTCGTGTGACAGGGCATAGTGGCCGACGGTGTGTACTCGTCGCGGGATCTTAGGGCAGTTCGAAGGCAGCCCGGTGTGACCGTGCGACCCGGAAGGCGGTGGACGTGACAACGCACCTACGAGCCAGGGCTCTCCAGGCCGGTGCGTTCCTGGCACTGATCGGTGGCGTTCTCGTCGCCGCGCCCTCAGCGGCCCAAGCGACAGCACCGACTGTAACCGTGAGTTCACTGTCGTCGGGTGACGTCCCGTCGGGCGGCGAGACCACGCTCACCTACAAGGTGACCAATCGGAACGCCGAGGCCGGGACCGTGACGGTCGTGGTCAGCGCCAACGGCATGTCCTGCAGCGGGCAGTGCAACTTCGACGAGCCGATCGGCCCGAACGAGGTCAAGAACTACACGGCCAAGCTGAAGGCCGGCGCGGTCGACCCGGGCGATACCAAGAACACCCGGATCCAGGTCTCCGCGGACATCGGCGGCGAGAGCGGCAACGCCGGCCGCGACGTCACCCTGCGCGGGCCGGAACAGGCACAGACCGTGCGCCAGGTCAGCGGCAAGGTGAAGGACCAGGAGGGCAAGGCCGTCGCGGGTGCGCTGGTCGGCCTGCGCGACAGCCAGAACCACCAGTACGACACCACCACGAACGGCGACGGTGGTTACTCCTTCACCAGCAGCGACAGCAAGCCCATCGCGGTCGGCGCGCTGGCCGTCGCCGCCACCAAGGGCGGCTACGACGTCGCCTCGGTGAACGCGCAGGGCAGCTCCGGCAAGTCGATCAACGTGCCGCTCACCATCAAGCTGAAGGCGGGCGCCTCGCCGTCCACCAGCCCGTCCGCGACGGCAAGCGCGAGCGCCGAGCCGACCGACGACGTCAGCGAGGAGGCCACGGACCCCGCCGTCGACGACAGCGCCGCGGCGCTCGACCAGACGCCGACCTCGGGCACGGACGAGGGCTCCGGCTCGATGCTCTTCATCATCCTCGGCGGCCTGCTCGTCGCGGCCGGCATCGGCGCGATCGTGCTGGTGCTGATGCGCCGCAAGGCCGGAGAGGATGCCGACGGCGCCGACGGCGCGGACGCACCGCTCGGTGCGGCGGCGGCACCCGCGGGCGCCAACCGGTACCCCGGTGCCGGCGAGACCCGGCTGGCCGGCGCGCCGATGGGCGCACAGGCCACGATGATCGCTCCGCGCTCGGGCGCACCGTCCATCGGGGACGCCCCGACGATGATCCACCGCGCGCCCCCGGTCGTCGACGAGTTCCCGGACCCGTACGGCGCGCCGATGCCTCAGGGCGGCGGCTACAACGCGCCCGGTGGCTGGGGTGCGGCGGGCGCCGCCGGTGCGGCGGGTGCCGCGGCGGGTGCGTACGGCGCCGCCAACCAGTACGGCGGCGCTGCTGTGCCGGCCCAGGGCGGCTACCCGGAGCAGGCCGGCGACGCCTACGGCGGCAACGCCTACGGCGCACCACAGGGCGGCTACGACGAGCCGGACGGCTACGACCAGGCGGCACCGTACGGCGCTCCCCAGGGTGGCTACGAGCAGCCGCCGCAGCAGCGCTACGACGAGCCCACCGGCATGTACCGGCCGGAGCCCGGCGGCTACCCGCAGGAGCCCGGCTACGGCGATCAGGGCGGCTACGGCGGCGCCGACCCGGCGTACGGCCAGAACGGCGGCTACGGCCAGGGCGGCGACGACTACGCCGGCCAGGCACCGGCCCCCCGGGGCGGCGCCTACCAGGGCGGCGGCAACGGCTACGCCGGGGGCGCTTACGGCGCTCCCGCCGAGCCGGCCGACCAGGGCGGCGGCTACGGCTCATGGGACGGCCAGGGCGGCGCGGTCGACAACGGCAACGCCTACGGACCGCCCGCCGGCGGCGGCGCCTACGGCGGGGCCCAGGGCGGCCAGGCCTACGGCGGCAACGGCAGCTACGGCGCGCCCGCGGGCGGCGGCTACGACCAGGCCGACGGCTACGCCGACCAGGGCGGCTACGGCGGCGCCGACCCGGCGTACGGCGGCCAGCCCGGCGGGTACGGCCAGCCCGGCGGCCGGGGTCCGCAGCCGCAGCAGCCAGGCGGGTACGTCGGCCAGGGCGGCTACGGCGCCGACCAGGGCGGCTACTACGGCGCGGAGCAGCAGCAGGGCGGGCGCCACGGCGGACCGCCGCCGCCGGAGGCGAACCGCCCGGGTCAGCGACGTCCGCTCGACTGGATGGACGACTGATCCACCGAATCACCGAAGCCGGCCCCGTCTACTGACGGGGCCGGCTTTTTCTCGTGCGTCTTGAGAAGGTCGCGCCACCCGGGTCGCGGGGTTCCTCAGCGGCGCGGTCGCCCGACGCCGGGTGCACCGGTCAGGCCATAAGTCGGTTGACCCGTGCTAAGCAGAAACGCCACGGCCGGGCTGGTGCCCTGCCGTGGCGTTCTGATCGTCCTGCTGTCAGCCCTTGCTCTCCGGCTCGTCGGACTGCTCCGGCTCCGGCGTGATCGGACCGCCCGGCACCTCCGCGACCTCGGCCGCCGGCGAACCCGTTGCATCCTGCGACGCGGTCGGCGCGGCCTTTGCGGGCGCGGCGGCCGGCTGGGCCGGCGCGGCCTGGGCAGCGATCGTCTCGACCGGGACGATCTCAGCAGGGCCGCCGAACAGGTTGCGCAGCGTCGCCGTGTGGGCCTCGCGCAGCTCGTCCAGCCCGATCGAGAACTCGTTCTGCACCTCGAGCACGGGCTCCGCCGCGGTGACGCCGACCTGCGCGCAGGAGACGTTGTGCTCCGCCGCGAGCGCCACGAACGCCTTGTCGTGTCCGCGAGGCACCGTCACCAGGGCACGGCCCGCCGACTCGCTGAACAGCCACACGAACGGCGTGCTGGTCGCGTCCAGCTCGGGCAGCGCGATCCGGGCGCCGACGTTGCGCCGCAGGCAGGACTCGACCAGCACCTGGGCGAGGCCGCCGTCGGAGAGGTCGTGCGCCGCGACCACGAGCTCGCGCTCGGCCGCCTGGGCCATCAACCGGCCCAGCGCCTGCTCGTGTGCGAGGTCGACCTTCGGCGGGCGGCCGCCCAGGTGGCCGTGGGTGACCCACGCCCACTCGGAGCCGGACAGCTCGCACCGGGTGTCGCCGAGCAGGAAGAGCAGGTCGCCGTCGCCGGCCGGCGGCGGGAAGCCCATCGGAACGCGGCGCGCCACGTCGGCGAAGACGCCGAGCACGCCGACCACCGGGGTCGGGTGGATCGCGGCCGCACCGGTCTGGTTGTAGAAGCTGACGTTGCCGCCGGTGACCGGGATGCCGAGCTCCTGGCAGCCGTCGGCGAGACCGCGGACGGCCTCGGCGAACTGCCACATGACCGCCGGGTCCTCGGGCGAGCCGAAGTTCAGGCAGTCGGTGACGGCGATCGGGTCGGCGCCGGTGACGGCGACGTTGCGGTACGCCTCGGCCAGCGCCAGCCGCGCGCCCTCGTAGGGGTCGAGGCGGGCGTAGCGGCCGTTGCCGTCGACCGAGAGCGCGACGCCGAGCCCGGTGCGCTCGTCGATGCGCAGCACGCCGGCGTCCTCGGGCTGGGCGAGCACGGTGTTGCCGAGCACGTACCGGTCGTACTGCTCGGTGACCCAGCTCTTGTCGCACAGGTTCGGCGAGGCGATCATCCGCAGGACCGTGGCGCGCAGGTCGTCCGCGGTGGACGGACGCGGCAGCGTCTCGGCGCGGTCGGCCTGCAGCAGGATCAGGTCGGCGGGCTCGCGGATCGGCCGGGCGTAGACCGGGCCGTCGTCGGCGAGCGAGCCGGGCGGCACGTCCACGACGATGTGGTCGTTCCAGCTGATCACCAGGCGGCCGGGCTGGCCGTCGGTCTCGCTGGGGGTGACCTCGCCGATGTTCGTGGCCCAGACGCCCCACTTCTCGGCGACCTTGAGCACGTCCTCGAGCTTCTCCGGCGCGACGATCAGGAGCATGCGCTCCTGCGACTCGCTGGCCAGGATCTCGGTCGGCGACATCGAGGCCTCGCGCAGCGGCACGCGCTCCAGGTAGACCCGCATGCCCGTGCCGGCGGCGGCGGCGGTCTCGGTGAGCGCGCAGGTCAGGCCCGCGCCGCCGAGGTCCTGGATGCCGACGACCAGGCCGGCGTCGTACAGCTCGAGGCAGCTCTCGATGAGCAGCTTCTCCATGAACGGGTCGCCGACCTGCACCGACGGGCGGCGCTGCTCGGCGCCCTCGTCGAACGTCGCGGAGGCCAGGACGGAGACGCCGCCGATGCCGTCGCGGCCGGTGCGCGCGCCCATCAGGACGACGACGTTGCCGACGCCGGCCGCCTCCTTGCGCTGCAGGCGCTCGACCGGCAGCACGCCGATGCTCAGCGCGTTGATCAGCGGGTTGCCCTGGTAGCAGGGGTCGAAGACGATCTCGCCGCCGATGTTGGGCAGGCCGAGGCAGTTGCCGTAGCCGCCGATGCCGGCGACGACGCCGGGCAGCACGCGCGCGGTGTCCGGGTGGTCCGCGGCACCGAAGCGCAGCGGGTCCATCACGGCGATCGGGCGGGCGCCCATCGCGAGAATGTCGCGGACGATGCCGCCGATGCCGGTCGCCGCGCCCTGGTAGGGCTCGACGAAGCTCGGGTGGTTGTGCGATTCGACCTTGAAGGTGACCGCGAGCTCGTCGGAGATCTGGACCACGCCGGCGTTCTCGCCGATGCCCGCGAGCATCCGGGTGTTCTTCGGGGCCTTCTCGCCGAACTGGCGCAGGTGCACCTTGCTCGACTTGTAGGAGCAGTGCTCGCTCCACATGATCGAGTACATCGCCAGCTCGGACGCGGTGGGGCGGCGGCCGAGGATCTGACGGATCCGGTCGTACTCGTCGTCCTTGAGGCCGAGCTCGGTGTGCGGCTGCAGCTCGTCGCCGGTGTTCAGCGCCCGCTCGACGGTGTCCGGTCCCCCGTCGAACTGGTTGACCAGCACATCGGTGGCGGCGAAGCCGCTCGGCTTGGCCGGCTGGTCGGACGCCACCGGCGGCTGGTTCGGTACCCCCAGCGGCGCTTCGGCGCCGCTGGTCGCCGTGTCGTGCTGGGTGGTCATCGCTGGGCTCCCCCTGTGAGCTGCCCGCCCGCGGCCGTTCCGGCCAGGTGCCGCAGTGCGGAGGTGAAGAAGCCGAGGCCGTCGAGCGACGGGCCGGTCAGCGCCTCCACCGCGTGTTCCGGGTGCGGCATGATGCCGACCACGTTGCCGGCCGCGTTGGTGATCGCGGCGATGTCACGCTGCGAACCGTTCGGGTTGCCGCGCGTGTATCGGGCGACGACCCGGCCCTCGCCCTCGAGCTCGTCGAGGGTCCGCTTGTCCGCGACGAAGCAGCCTTCGCCGTTCTTCACCGGGATCAGGATCTCGCTCCCGGCGGTGAACGCGTTCGTCCACGCCGTCGACGCCGACTCGACGCGCAGGTGCTGGTCGCGGTTGCGGAAGTGCAGGTGCTGGTTGCGGGTGAGCGCGCCCGGCAGCAGGTGGGCCTCGCAGAGGATCTGGAAGCCGTTGCAGATGCCGAGCACCGGCAGGCCGCCGCGGGCGGCGTCGGCGATGGTCTCCATGACCGGGGCGAACCGGGCGATGGCGCCGCAGCGGAGCGCGTCGCCGTAGGAGAAACCGCCGGGCAGGACCACGGCGTCGACGCCGTGCAGGTCCGGGTCGCCGTGCCAGAGGCGCACGGGCTCGGCGCCGGCGATCCGCGCGGCGCGGGCCGCGTCGCCGTCGTCGAGCGAACCCGGGAAGGTGACGACTCCGATCCGCATGGTCACGCGCTCATCTGAGCGGCGTCACCGGCGCTCTCGTCGACCCGGATCGAGAAGTCCTCGATGACCGGGTTGGCGAGCAGCTTGTCGGCGATTTCGCGAGCGGTGTCGAGGTCGGGTTCGCCGGCGAACTCGATCTCGATCCGGCGCCCGATGCGTACAGAGGAGATGTCACTGACGCCGAGCCGCGGCAGCGCGTTGGCGACTGCCTGGCCCTGCGGATCGAGGATCTCCGGCTTGAGCATGACGTCGACGACGACGCGAGCCACGGGCACTCCTGACTGTGTAGGTGCGCAGTTGGGTGGCCCTCTAAGGGGCGAGCGGCCACAGCCTACCCTGTACGACTCCCGTGCGGCCCATCGGCCGGTGTCGGCAGGCCGACGGCAACGCCGCTGAGCAGGGAATCTCGCCCGTGATCTCGACCACCGAGGAGATCACCGCGAGGTGTCGGGTGATCACATTCGGTCACCCGCGTCATCACACGGTGATATGTGTGAACTGGAGTCTTGTCGCGGTCGGCAGCCAACCCTAACGTTCGGTCGAAATAGTTCGATGAATCCCCCAGCATCGACTGACCTTCGGAAGGAGCTCGACGTGCGCATTCGCATCGTCGTCGCCTCTCTGGCCACCGCCCTGGCCGGCAGCCTGGCCGTCCCCGCAGCCGCCAACGCCGCCGCGGACGGGCCGGACCAGATCATCGGCGGCAGCACCGTCTCCTCGGCACCCTGGGCTGCCGCCGTCTTCAGCAACGGCAGCTTCACCTGCTCCGGCACGATCATCTCGGCGAACTACGTGCTCACCGCCCGGCACTGCATCAGCGGCACGATGTCGGTCCGGGTCGGCAGCGTCAACCGCACCTCGGGCGGCGTCACCCGCACGGTGAGCTCCACCTCGACCCGCTACGACCTCGCGCTCATGCGGCTGAGCAGCTCCGTCTCGACCAGCTACATGCCGCTGTCCAGCGCGTACCCGCCCGTCGGCTCGACGAACTCGCTCTACGGCTGGGGACAGACCTGCTACAGCGGTTGCGCCGCCTCGTCGGTGCTCAAGACCGCGACGGTCCAGGTCACCTCGACCAACGTCACCGACGCGTACGGCGGCCGGGCGATCGGATCGACCAGGATCAACGGCAACGCGTGGCGCGGCGACTCCGGCGGCCCGGAGGTCTACAACGGCGCCCAGGTCGGCGTGGCGTCGACCGCGGACGGCCAGAGCCGGCAGTACTACGGCAGTGTCGCCTACAACCGGGCATGGATCACCTCGGTCGCAGGCGTCTGATTTCTCCGTCGGGGTGCGGCGCGATGGAAGCTCCGCCGCGCCCCGACGGCACCAACCAGAGAACTAAAGAATCGGCGCCGGGGCGTACTTCGCCGCCTCCGGGTGGGCCGCGACGATCTCCGCAACCCGCTCCGCCACCGCCCGGACCTGCGCCGGGGCCGCGCCGATGAAGGCCGCCCGGTCCGCGACCAGCGCGTCGATCTCCGCACGGGAGAGCGGTAGCCTGCCGTCGGCCGCCAGGCGGTCGAAGAGGTCGTTCTCCGCGATTCCCTGCTCGCGCATCGCCAGCGCGACGGCCACCGCGTGTTCCTTGATGACCTCGTGCGCCAGCTCGCGGCCGACACCCTTGCGCACCGCCGCGACCAGCAGCTTGGTGGTGGTGAGGAAGGGCAGGAAGCGGTCCAGCTCGCGCGCGGTCACCGCCGGGTACGCCCCGAACTCGTCGAGCACCGTCAGGAAGGTCTGGAACAGGCCGTCGGTCGCGAAGAACGCGTCCGGCAGGGCCACCCGGCGGACCACCGAACAGGAGACGTCGCCCTCGTTCCACTGGTCGCCGGCCAGCTCGCCGACCATCGACAGGTAGCCGCGGACGATCACCGCGAGGCCGTTGACCCGCTCCGACGAGCGCGTGTTCATCTTGTGCGGCATCGCCGACGAGCCGACCTGGCCCGGCTTGAAGCCCTCGGTGGCCAGCTCCTGGCCGACCATCAGCCGGATCGTGGTGGCCAGCGACGACGGCGCGGCGACGACCTGGGCCAGCGCCGAGACCACGTCGAAGTCGAGCGACCTCGGATAGACCTGGCCGACGCTGGTGAGCACCCGCTCGAAGCCGAGATGCGCCGCGACTTTGCGCTCCAGCTCGGCCAGCTTCGCCGCGTCGCCGTCGAGCAGGTCGAGCTGGTCGGCGGCCGTGCCGACCGGACCCTTGATGCCGCGCAGTGGGTAGCGCCCGATCAGGTCGTCCAGCCGCTCGTACGCGATGAGCAGCTCCTCGGCGGCGCTGGCGAACCGCTTGCCCAGCGTGGTCGCCTGCGCCGCGACGTTGTGCGAGCGCCCGGTCAGCACCAGGTCGCTGTGCTCGAGCGCCCGCTCGGCGAGCCGGGCCAGGGCGGTGACGACGCGGCTGCGTACCAGCTCGAGCGAGGCCCGGATCTGCAGCTGCTCGACGTTCTCGGTGAGGTCGCGCGAGGTCATGCCCTTGTGAATGTGCTCGTGCCCGGCCAGCGCGCTGAACTCCTCGATGCGCGCCTTCACGTCGTGCCGGGTGACCCGCTCGCGCCGGGCGATGCTCGCGAGATCGACATCGTCGACCACCGCCTCGTACGCCTCGACCACGCCGTCCGGCAGCGCCACACCGAGGTCCCGCTGCGCTCGCAGCACCGCGAGCCACAGCCGGCGCTCCATCCGGATCTTCTCCTCCGGCGACCAGAGGTCGACGAGGTCGGCGGACGCGTAGCGGCTGGCGAGGACGTTCGGGATGCTCACGGCGCCGATTCTTCCATGGTCCGCCCGGCGGCCTGTTCGCTCGTCGGCAGACGGTGCCGCAGGTTACGCACGGAACCGCTGCTCAGCATCCCGGCGACGGCGAACGCGATGAGCGCGGCGGCGCCGACCAGCGTCGACTCGACCCCGACCGCCTCCGCGATCGGCCCGGCGGCGACCTGCCCGATGGGGATCGCGACGAAGGAGCCGACCATGTCGTAGGAGTAGACGCGGGCGAGCCGGTCGGTGGGGATGTGCTCCTGCATCGTCGTCTCCCACGCGACGCTGAACTGTTCGATGCCGGCGCCCGCCAGGAACGCGGCGCCGAGCAGCAGCCCGAGATGCGGCGCGACGCCGAGGGTGAGCATCGGCAGCACCTCGAACGCGGTGCAGAGCACCCCGACGAACAGCAGCCGCCGCACTCGCAGCCGCAGGGCGAGCACGGCGCCGAGCACCATGCCGACGGTCTGCGCGGCGAGCACGAGGCCCCAGGCCCGGCGGCCGACGGTCTCGTCGGCCACCACCGGGCCGAGCACGCTGATCCCGCCGCTGAGCGCCGCGTTGATGACGCTGAAGCCGGCGACGACGACCCACAGCCAGGTGCGGCTGCGGAACTCGGTCCAGCCGGTGCGCAGGTCCGTGATGATGCCGCTGCGCGCGGCGGCGGCCGGTGCTCCGGCCGCGGGCGGGACGCGGAGCAGGCCGAACGCGACCGCCGAGAGGGCGAAGGCGGCGGCGTCGATCGCGATGCCCCAGCCCGGGCCGGAGGTCGCGACGATCACGCCGCCGAGCGGGGCGCCGACGATGACCGCGCCGTTGAGGAAGAGCCGGTTCAGGGCGTTCGCCTGCTGGCGGATGTCTGCCGGGACGAGCTGCGGCACGATCGCCGACGAGGCCGGCAGGGCCAGCGCGCTGACCATGCCGTTGGCCGCGGACAGGGCGATCAGCAGCGGCACCGTCGCCGTACCGGAGAGGACCAGTGCGGCCACCGCCGCCTGGGTGAGCGCCGCCGCGACGCTCGCGCCGACCATCAGCAGGTGTTTCGGCAGGCGGTCGGCGAGCGCGCCGCCGAAGAGCAGGAACACGACGTTGACCAGCATCCGGGCGCCGACGACGAGGCCGAGGTCGCGTGGCGACCCGGTCAGGTCGAGGACCGCGAAGGCCAGCGCGATGGGCGCGATCGCGTTGCCGAGTGCGTTGATCGTGCGGCCGGCGAGCAGGAAGCGGAACGGCGCGAGGCGCAGCGGCGCAAAAGCACCACTCATGAGTCCTCCATGTGAAACATGGCGATGGTGGTGTTGGCGCGGACGGTGCCGGGGGTGTGCGGCGGCCGGGCCGCGTCGTGCAGGGCGCGGGCGGCCTCGGCGATCCGGGCGCGGGTCTCGCGCCAGACCTCGGGGTCGACCCACAGCTCGGCGTCGACCAGCAGGCCGGCGACGGACCAGTCGGCCTCGGCCGTGCGACGGATCAGCTCGTTGGCCACCGCCGCGGTCAGGGCGCGCTGGGCGTCCGCGGCGTGCTGGTCCCGGAGCGTCCCGGTGTCGCGCGCGCAGTCCGCGTCATAGCGGTAGCGCTTGGCGACGCCCCCGCGGATGCGCTCCTCGCCGGCCGGCACGATCAGGCCGGCGGACAGCAGGTTGCGCAGGTGGTAGCTGGCGTTGGCGTGAGTGAGGACGAGCTCGCGGGCGACGTCCGCGGCGGTGAGCGGCGCGCTCGTCAGCAACGACAGGATCCGCAGCCGGACCGGGTGTGCCATCGCCCGCAGCGCGGCCTGCCGGCGCTCGGGTCCATCTCCCAAAGACATGTTGGGGAGTTTGACAGAGACGGGCCTCACTGTCCAACAATTGTTCGGCGGTTGAGACACTGCAATATGACGCGGTTATCGCTAGGGTTACCCGCGAGTAGGTCTGGCGCTCATTCCGAAAGGTCCACCGATGACTGATTTCAGCCCAGAGTCGTTCGCCGCGATCGGCCCCGCGGAGTTCGCACAGCTCGTCAAGTCCACTCCGGACTCCAAGCTCGCCGAGGTGATGGCCGCGGAGAACCGGAACAAGATCCTTGACGAGGTGTTCAACCGCATGCCCACGCTGTTCCGCGCGGACCGCGCCGGGGCGACGCAGGCCGTCATCCACTGGAACATCTCGGGCGGCCCGGGCGGCAGCACGGACAGCTACGAGACCGTGATCGAGAACGGCGCCTGCACGGTCACGAACCAGCCGGCCCGCGAGCCGAAGCTCAGCATGACCATGGAGCCGGTGACCTTCCTCAAGGTCGTGACGGGCGATGGCAACCCGATGATGATGTTCATGACGGGCAAGATCAAGGCGAAGGGCGACCTCGGCCTGGCGGCCCAGGTGGCCAAGCTCTTCGACATCCCGAAGAACTGACCGGAGTACCCGCGCAGCAGCGCACCCGGCACGAAACGCCCCGGCGGGCCGGCCCTAGCGGCCCGGCCGGGGCGTTCTGCGTGTCAGAGCTTGATCCGGCCTTCCACCGCGCCGAGGGCGATGTCGCCGCGATGGTGCGAGCCCTCCAGCGTGATGCCGTCCACGAGGGCGTAAGCCGCCGCGCGCGCCGCGGCCAGGTCCGGGCCGGTCGCCGTCGCGCTGAGCACCCGGCCGCCCGCCGAGACCAGCGCGCCGTCCGCCCGGCGAGCGGTGCCCGCGTGGATCACGCCGGGCTGCTCGCCGCCGGAGATGACGTCACCCGTACGCGGGGTGCCCGGGTAGTTGTGGCTCGCCACCACCACCGTGACCGCCGAGCCGCCGTGCCAGCGCAGGGGCGGGAGGTCGGCCAGCGTGCCGGTCGCCGCCGCGTGCAGCAGCCCGCCCAGCGGCGAGGCGAGCAGCGCGAGCACGACCTGGGTCTCCGGGTCGCCGAACCGGGCGTTGAACTCGATCACCCGGGGCCCCTTGCCGGTCAGCGCCAGCCCCACGTAGAGCAGCCCGGCGAACGGCGTGCCCCGGTCGCGCATCTCGGCCAGCGTCGGCAGCACGGTCTCGGCCATCACCCGCTCGACCAGGTCGGCCGGCGCCCAGGGCAGCGGCGCGTACGCGCCCATGCCGCCGGTGTTGGGCCCCTCGTCGCCGTCGGCGACCCGCTTGAAGTCCTGCGCGGGCATCAGCGGCACCGCGGCCGTCCCGTCGGTCACCACGAACAGCGACACCTCGGGCCCGTCCAGGTACTCCTCGATGACCACCCGGCCGCAGTCACGGGCGTGCTCCAGCGCGGCCTCGCGGTCCGCGGTGACCACGACGCCCTTGCCCGCGGCGAGGCCGTCGTTCTTCACCACGTAGGGCGGGCCGAACTCGTCGAGCGCGGCCGCGGCCTGCTCCGCGGTGGTGCAGGCGTGCGAGCGGCCGGTCGGCACGCCCGCCGCCGCCATCACGTCCTTGGCGAACGCCTTCGAGCCCTCCAGCCGGGCGGCCGCGGCGCTCGGGCCGAAACAGGCGATGCCCTTGGCCCGCACCGCGTCGGCGACGCCGGCGACCAGCGGCGCCTCCGGGCCGATCACCACCAGGTCGGCGGCCAGCTCGACGGCGAGCGCCGCCACGGCGGCCGGGTCGTCGGCCTTGACCTCGCGCAGCTCGGCGACGGTGGCTATGCCCGGATTGCCCGGGGCCGCCGTCAGGCTCTCCACCGAGGGGTCCGCGGCCAGGCCGACGGCAAGGGCGTGCTCGCGGCCGCCGGATCCGATCAGAAGTACACGCACGCCGCAGATCCTACGGCCCGCCGCCGATCACCATTCCTCCTCGTCCGCGGTCCACAGTAAACGTGCTGCTACGGCCGGATGACCGCCTGTGGATAACTCGCCGCCGACCTGTGGATAACCGAGTGCCGCCTGTCGGGACCGAACGGCGGTGAGCTGCGGGGTCGCGTAAACTTCGGCAGTACCCGGGCCTCTCCGCGTACGACGTGTGTCAACGGAAGGCGTCAGTCAAGTGCCGGTGATCGTGTTGGTCGGCGCCCAGTGGGGCGACGAGGGCAAGGGCAAGGCCACGGACCTCCTGGGCGACCGGATCGACTACGTGGTCAAGTTCAACGGCGGTAACAACGCCGGCCACACCGTCGTCATCGAGGGCGAGAAATACGCCCTGCACCTGCTCCCGAGCGGCATCCTCACCCCCGGCGTCACGCCGGTGATCGGCAACGGCGTCGTAGTCGACCTCGCGGTGCTGTTCCAGGAGATCGACGGGCTCGAGGCCCGCGGCATCGACACATCCCGGCTGCGGATCAGCGCGAACGCCCACGTCATCGCGTCCTACAACCGCACCCTCGACAAGGTCAGCGAGCGCTACCTCGGCGCGCGGCGGATCGGCACCACCGGTCGCGGCATCGGCCCGACGTACGCGGACAAGATGAACCGTCTCGGCGTGCGGGTGCAGGACCTCTTCGACTCCTCGATCCTGCGGCAGAAGGTCGAGGCGGCCCTGTCGTTCAAGAACCAGGTGCTCTCGAAGATCTACAACCGCAGTGCGATCAAGCCCGACGAGGTCATCGCCGACCTGCTGTCGTACACCGAGCGGCTGCGGCCGATGGTCGCCGACACCGCGCTCGAACTGTCGCAGGCGCTGGACGCGGGCAAGGTCGTGCTCTGCGAGGCCGGCCAGGCCACGCTGCTCGACGTCGACCACGGCACCTACCCGTTCGTGACCAGCTCGAACGCGACCGCCGGCGGCGCCTGCACCGGCTCCGGCATCCCGCCGACGCGGGTCGACCGGGTGGTCGCGGTGCTGAAGGCGTTCACCAGCCGGGTCGGCGAGGGCCCGTTCCCGACCGAGCTGCACGACGAGGTCGGTGACTACCTGCGGAAGGTCGGCCACGAGTACGGCACGACCACCGGCCGCCCGCGCCGGATCGGCTGGCTCGACCTGGTCATGGGCCGGTACGCGCAGCGCATCAACGGCGTCACCGACTTCGTGCTGACCAAACTGGACAATTACGACGGGCTGGACGAGATTCCGGTCTGTGTCGCGTACGACGTGAACGGCGTGCGGCACGACGAGATGCCGTACAGCCAGAGCGACTTCCACCACGCGACGCCGATCTACGAGACGCTGCCGGGCTGGAAGAAGGACATCAGCGGCGCCCGCGCCTTCGCCGATCTCCCGGAGAACGCGCAGCGGTTCGTCGAGTTCGTCGAGGCGCGGATCGGCGCGCGGATCTCCGTGGTCGGCGTCGGCCCGGGCCGCGAGGAGGTCATCGAGCGGCACTCGGTGCTGAGCGGCGCCTGAGGTGTACGACGTCGTCCTGCTCAGCCTCGCCGAGGGCGCCGGCTCCTCCGCCGGCGCCTGCGGCTCGGCCTGCGGCGGCTGCGGCCCCGCGGAGACACAAGCCTGCGACACCCCGCGGGTGCCGGTGCTGAAGTGCGCGGATGCGCTCACCCAGGCCGGTGCGCGGGTCGAGACCGTCACCGCGTCCTCCGACGCGGAGATCGACGCGGTCATCGCCCGGTTCGACGCCGCCGATCGACCCGACGGCCTGTCCTGGCCCGACCCCGACAGCAAGGTGCGGCTGGTGGTCGCCGCGGCGGCGGACGGCCAGCTGCGCGCCGTCATGCGGCGGCTGGTCCGGCGGTACGCCCCGCCGCCCAGCCGGCGCCCGGCCGACCTGGCCGACAACCGCACCCTGCCCGACCTGCCGCCGATCGCGATCCTGCCGCTCGACCCGGCCGGCACCACCGACCTCGCCGCCCAACTCGGCCTGCCGCGTGAGCCGGCCGCGGTGGCCGCGGCCGTGCTCGGCGGCACCGTCCGGCGGCTCGACCTGCTGCGCAACGACGGCGGCTCGGTGACCATCGACGGCGCGCTGATCGGCGGCTCCGACGACAACGGCGCCGCCGTGCCGTGGCGCGGCCGGATCGAGGTCGACGACGCCGTGCTCTCCGACGGCAGCGACCGGATCATCGCGTGCGCGATCGGCAACGCCGGTGCCTACGCCGAGTTCGACGGCCTGCCGCTGCTCGCCGAACCAGACCCGACCGACGGCCGGGTCGAGGTCGCCGTTGCGGTCCCGGTCCTGGTCGAGCGACGATTCAGGAAGCCGCGGGTACGCATAGAGGTGCGCCGTGCCCGCGGGCGCGCGGTTTCGGTGCTGCCCCGCGAGGGTGAGCTGCAGTTCCTCGACGACGGCGTGGCCGGGACGATGAGCCGCAAGCGCTCGTGGTGGACCGAGCCGGGCGCCTGGGCGGTGTACGCGGGATAATCTGAAACAGCATCCAGATACGGCTCTACATACGGGGAGGTCGCATCCGTGGAGGACGAGAACGCCGACCGCGTCTACGTCCCGGGCACGAACGGAACACCGCCTGACCGGGACGTCGAGCCGTTCTGGCCGCCGGAGGAGCTGAGCGCTCCGGTGCACGGCGGCGGTCCGGTGCCCCGGGACGCGCCGCCGGCATTCCCGCTCCCGCCGGCCCCGCCGGTGTCCGTGCCCCAGCAGGGCGACCCCGTGGTGTATCGCCCTGCGGACCGGCCCGTACCGCCCCAGCCGGCGCCACCGGTCTACCACCAGCAGGCGCCCGCGCCACCGCCGCGGCCGCTGCCGACGGGGAACCCGGACGGGCCGGCGCAGCCCTGGCCGAACCTGGCACCGCGGCACGCGGCGGAGTCCAGCCACTTCTCGGGTTCGGCGCACGTCTCCCCCGCTCCACCAGCTTCGGACGATGAGGCCACTATCGGGCTGAGCGCCGCCCCAGCTCCGGAGGACGGCGCGGCCGGTGGTTCGCCCGCCGCGCCGATCAGTGCCGCGCCGATCAGTACGGCGCCGATCAGTACGGCGCCGATCAGTACGGCGCCGGCCGCCGCCGCGTCGGACTCGCCGTGGGCTCAGCCGCCGCAGCGCCCGGCGCCCGCGCAGCCCACCGCCGACGGCGGCCCGGTACCCGAGCAGCGCACCGGGGCGGAGGGCGCCGAGCCGCGCACCACGGCAATCGTGCCGAGCCTCGGTGCCGCCTACTACCCGGCGGTCACGCCGCGGCAGAGCCCGGAGAGCGGCGACGCGCAGCACCAGGGCGCGGTCTACCGGCCGGGCCCGGTCGGCCCGAACGGCGTGCAGCCACCGCCGCACCCGCAGAGCCAGGGCGCACCCGGCCCGGCGGTCCCCCAGCAGCGCGGCCCACAGCAGCCTGGACCGCAGCCTGGACCGCAGCACGCCGGCCCGGCCCATACCGGCACCCCGCCTGGACCGGCCGCACCCCAGCCGCAGCAGCCCGGGCCACCGCAGCCCGGGCCGCCGCAGCCCGGGCCGCCGCCGCACCACCGTGGTCAGCCCGCGCCCGGGCCGGTCGCCCCGCTGCCGCAGTGGGCGGCGAACGGCCAGCCCGCGCCACCCGGCCCCTACCCGCCCGCACCACCCGGCCCCTACCCGCCCGCGGTCGACCCACGGGCCGCGGGGCCGCACCCACAGGCCCCGCCCGCACCCGGCCCGCAGCAGCTGCCGCCGCCGGCAGACCCGTACCAGCAGCAGCCGTGGGTCTCGGACGGCACGCCGACCGCCGAGGAGTTCGCCCGGCGCCGGCTGGCGAAGCCGGCCGAGCCGACCGCGACCATGGGCGCCCGGGCGATGCTGCAGAAGGGCACCATGGGCCTGGTCCGGCTGGCGCCGGGCAAGCGCGAGCAGGAGTACAAGCAGGACGTCGAGATGGTCCGGCGCAACTTCGGCGGGCTGCGGCAGGTCACCGTGGTCAACCCGAAGGGCGGTGCCGGCAAGACCGTCGCGGTGCTGCTGCTGGCGATGACTTTCGGGCAGAAGCGCGGCGGCTACGTGCTGGCCTGGGACAACAACGAGACCCAGGGCACCCTCGGCATGCGGGCGCAGCAGGACTTCCACGCCCGCACGGTCCGCGACATGATGCGCGACCTGCAGCTGTTCCGGGGCTCGCACGGCCGGGTCGGCGATCTGAGCCAGTACGTTCGCGCGCAGGGCGAGGGCATGTTCGACGTGCTCGCCTCCGACGAGTCCGCGACGGCCGGCGAGATGCTCACGGCCGGCGCGTTCGCGGAGATCCGGGAGATCGTCAGCCGGTTCTACAAGCTGATCTTCGTGGACACCGGCAACAACGTCCGGGCGCAGAACTGGCAGGCGGCGATGGACGCCACCGACCAGTTGGTGATCACGATGTCGGCCCGTAACGACTCGGCCGAGACGGCGGCGCGCATGCTCGACCACCTGGAGCAGAGCGGCCGGCAGCGGCTGGTCCGCCAGGCGGTGAGCGTGGTGACGATGCCGCCGACCCGCAAGGACATCGACCTGCCGGCGATCCAGCGCCACTTCGCGGCCCGCACCCGCGCGGTGCTGCTGGCGCCGTACGAGAAGCTGATCGACTCGGGCGAGCCGCTGCGCTACGGCCAGCTGTCGGCCGGCAGCCGCGACTCCTGGCTCAAGATCGCCGCAGCGGTCGCCGAGGGTCTGTAGCCGCCGATCGGATCCGCACAACGGCCAGGCCAAGCGGCCTGGCCGTTGTCGTCACCTAAGGCAAACGCCACGCCGCCGCGAGCGTGGCCTGCCCCGAGGGTCGCCGGACGGCCGGGGCGAGGTCGCCCCGAGGGTCGCCGCACCGCCGGGGCGAGGTCGCCTCGAGGGTCGCCGCACCGCCGGGGCAAGGTCGCCCCGAGGGTCGCCGCACCGCCGGGGCAAGGTCGCCCCGAGGGTCGCCGCACCGCCGGGGCAAGGTCGCCCCGAGGGGTCGCCGCACCGCCGGGGCAAGGTCGGCCCTGAGAACAGACGCCTTACCCCTGCGGTGCTGCCTCTGAGGACAAAGGACTCACTCGTGCGGTGTGAATCGCGCCTCCGTAGCCGGGGGGCGGGTCCTGTGATCGGGATCAGGTGAGTGCGTCGGCCGCCGCCGGGTCGCTGTCGCGGAGGAACTGGGCGCAGCGGGCGGCCTCGTCCGACTCGCCGATCTCCGCGGCCGCCAGCGACAGGCTGTGCAGGCAGCGCAGGAAGCCCTGGTTCGGCGCGTGCGACCACGGCACCGGGCCGTGCCCCTTCCAGCCGTTGCGGCGCAGCGCGTCCAGGCCGCGGTGGTAGCCGGTCCGGGCGTACGCGTAGGCCGTCACCGGCTGCTTCTCCGCGAGCGCGCTCGCCGCGAGCGCGGCCCAGCCGCCGCTGTAGGAGGGGAAGCGGGCCGCGACGGTCTTGTAGGCGTCGGCGGTGCCGGCCTTCGCGGCCTCGGCCAGGGCCGCGTCGGCCTCGACTTCGGCGGGGAGACGGGTGGCCGGGGGCTCGGGAAGAAGGTTCTGCATTGCCCTATTCAACCCCGTTGAACCCACGCTTCCGGGCGCGGGTCGCGGAGGTCACCCACGAGCATCCGGGAGCTGCCGCCTTGGCGACGTTGAAACAGGCTCACTGATCCCAGGCGGCGCCGAGGGCGTGCAGGCGGTCCGCGTACTCGATCCGCTCGCGCCAGGCCGGCGGCCAGGCGGCCAGGCCGAGCGACGCGCCCGCGAAGCCGCCCGCCAGGCAGGCGATGGAGTCGGAGTCACCGGAGGAGGCCGCGGCGCGGCCGAGGACGGCGACCGGCTCGTCCGGCGAGATCAGGTAGCAGTACAGGGCCGTGGCCAGGGCCTCCTCGGCGATCCAGCCGGCGCCGGTGGCGAGGCACGGATCGCCGGCGAAGTCGCCGCGGCGCAGGGCGTCGTCGACCCGGCGCAGGGCCGCCGCGCTCTCGTCCCAGCCGCGCGTGATGAATTCCTCCGGCGTGCGCACCGTCGGCCGCTGCCACAGGTCGCCGAGCCAGTCGTGGTGATAGACCGAGCGCTGCTCGGCGCAGTGCGCGAGCAGCCGGGCCAGCAGCTCCTTCGGCGCGAGACCGTCGGCGAGCCACCGTACGGCGAAGGCGGTCAGCTCGCTGGCCGCCAGCCCGGTCGCGTGCCCGTGCGTGAGTCCGGCCTGCAGCTGCGCGGCCCCGGCGCGCTGCGCGGGGGTGAGCCCGGGCATCAGGCCGACGGGTGTCACCCGCATGTTCGCGCCGCATCCCTTCGAATGAATCTGCGACGCCTGCTGCCAGGGCCGGCCGTCCTCGAGGTCGGCGCAGGCGCGCAGGCAGGTCATGCCGGGTGCGCGGTTGTTGTCGGGGCTGATCGCCCAGTCGAGAAACCCCTGCCGCAGCGCCGGCTCGAGGCGCTCCGGGGTCGGGTCACCGGCCGCGACCAGGGCTTCCCCGACCGCGAGCATCATCTGCGTGTCGTCGGTGACCAGCGCGGGATCGCCGTCGAGCGCGAGCGGCCCGGCCGGGCCGTGCTCGGCGACGATGGTGGCGTAGTCCTGGAACTCGGTCGGTTTCCCCAGCGAGTCCCCGTACGCGAGTCCGAACAGCGAACCGGAGGCCTTTTGCACGGTGACTACCCTACGATGATGCCCGGTGATCCATTGCAGCCCGTTTTCGGCGGCGACATCCCCTTCGACAGCACCGCGGGTGAGGTCGAGTCCCGCGCCGAGTTCAACGGGCACCTCGCCAAGCGGTCGCTCGCCGGGCTGATCGTGCTCGGGCTCCGGCTCGACCTCGACCCGCCCGACTTCACCGGCGTCGACGTCAAGGGCACCCTGTTCGTCGGCTGCCGGCTGGCCGCGCCCGAGGTCGAGATCGACCTGATCCGCCGCGGCGCGCACCTGGTCCCGCCGTTCGACGCCCGGCCGTACCCGACCCATCCGGCGCACCTGTACACGCCGGAGGACCTCGCGTACGGCTTCGCGCAGGACGGCTTCGCCGGCATGTACGACACCTGCGTCTACGAGCACTTTCTCGAGCACGGCGGCGCGGCGCCCGACCTGCGGGAGGCGATCGCGCAGCGGCTGCACGACGCCGGCATCGACAACGCGCTGGGCAAGGCCCTCGCGGCCTGGGTGCACGCGCACGGCGCCCGCGGCGCGGTCGGGATCATGGGCGGGCACGCGGAGCCGCGCGGCTCGGACGCGTACCGGATGGCCGCGACGCTGGCCTGGCGCCTGGCCGGGGCCGGTCGGCTGATCGTGACCGGCGGCGGGCCGGGGGTCATGGAGGCCGCCAACCTGGGTTCCTACTTCGCCACCCGCACCGCCGGGGAGCTGTCCGAGGCGATCGACCGGCTCGCGCCGACGCCGGACTTCCTGGACCACGATCCGTACACGGCGGCGGCGCTCGCGGTGCGGGCCGCCTATCCCGCGCCGCCCGCCGTCGTCGGCGACGTGGTCGGGCGTCTCACCCACGGCGGCCTGGCCCTGCCGACCTGGCTGTACGGACACGAGCCGGCCAACCTCTTCGCGGGCCAGATCGGCAAGTACTTCTCCAACGCGGTCCGGGAGGACTCGATCCTGCGCCTGTCCCGCGGCGGCATCGTCTTCGCGCCGGGCTGGGCGGGCACGGTTCAGGAGATATTCCAGGCGGCGACCAAGACGTTCTACCGCACCGACGGCCCGTCCGGCGCGTTCGTCTTCCTCGGCGTCGACCACTGGGCGGCGCTGCCGGTCGAGGCGCTGCTCAGGCCCCTGCTGGCCCGCTCGCCGCACGGCGACCAGTCGGGCCTGATCCTGGTCACCGACGACCTGGACGAGGCGATGCTGGCCCTGAGCGTCGACGACGCCTGAGGGGTACGGCCACGGTCCGCAGTCGCGCCCCTACGGGCGGGTGGCGGGCGTGCCACACACTGCCAGGCATGGTGATGGTCTTGTTCGTTCTCGGGTTTCTGACGGTCGTCGGCGTCGCGCTCTGGGTCGGCCGACGGACCGTCGGCGGCGGCCCGTCGCACAGCAACCGCTACCTGGGCGACGCCTCCTCCGGCAATGAGGTGGGCTTCGGCTCCCACGGCGGCGACTCGCACCACGATCACGGCGGCGGCTGGTCCGGCGGAGACGGCGGCGGCTGGTCCGGCGGAGACGGCGGCGGCAGCGGCGGAGGCAACTGACCGCCGACCGCCCGAGGCACCCGCGTCAGGCGACGCGGACCCGGCGCCAGCTGTTCACCGGTAGATCCATTTCCGGTACGTCGGTGAGGCCGTTCTCGTCCATGGCGTTGTAGACCGCCAGTCGCGCACCCTCGAAGAGAAACTCGACGGCGTGCAGCACCCGGGGACGCCACTCGGTGAGGGTGGTCCGTTCCACGATGTTGACCTCGCGCAGCTTCTTGCCGCGGGCGTTGCGCAGCGCCGCGTGCGGATCGGCGCGCCAGTCGAGCTGGATGCCCGTCGAGTACCACTCGACGGGTCCGCTCATGTCCACCTGGTCCCAGGTGATTGCACATTCGTCGAACTTACGGTGGGTTATTTCGACGTTAGTGTCACCAAAGCCGAGGATCACCGGCCCGTCCGCGAACCAGCCGCGCTCGGAGAGGTCCCACATCAGCCATCCGGCGATGAGCTCACGCCCGATGAGCCGGGAAAACCGCGCCCTGTGCACGGCGGCAAGCGCCTCGGCGTCGTGGTGCCAAACGGGATCGTACCCGCCGATGCCGAGCATGATCACCGCCCTCGTCCGGACAAGACGACGATCGTACCCATGCCTCTGCGTAATGCCGCAAGACAGGAACGGCCGGTCCCCACGTCCGGGGACCGGCCGTTACCGGTGAGTCACTTCTTGAGAGTGGTGCCCGCCGAACGCAGGTGCTCGCACGCCTCGACGACGCGCTTGGCCAGACCGTCCTCGGCCAGCTTGCCCCAGGCGCGCGGGTCGTACTGCTTCTTGTTGCCGACCTCGCCATCGATCTTCAGCACGCCGTCGTAGTTGCGGAACATGTGGTCCGCGACCGGGCGGGTGAACGCGTACTGCGTGTCGGTGTCGATGTTCATCTTGACCACGCCGTAGTCCAGGGCGCCGTGGATCTCCGAGAGCAGCGAGCCGGAGCCGCCGTGGAAGACCAGGTCGAACGGCTTCTCCTTGCCGTACTTGGCGCCGACCGCCTCCTGGATCTCCTTGAGGATCTCCGGGCGCAGCTTGACGTTGCCGGGCTTGTAGACGCCGTGCACGTTGCCGAACGTCAGGGCCGTCATGTAGCGGCCCTTCTCGCCCAGGCCGAGCGCGGCGGCCGTGGCGAGGCCGTCCTCGACCGTCGAGTAGAGCTTGTCGTCGATCGCGGCGGAGACGCCGTCCTCCTCGCCACCGACCACGCCGACCTCGATCTCGAGGATGATGTGCGCGGCGGCGGACAGGGCGAGCAGCTCCTCGGCGATCTGCAGGTTCTCCTCGACCGGCACGGCGGAGCCGTCCCACATGTGCGACTGGAACAGCGGCGCCCGGCCGTTCGCGACCCGCTCCTTGGAGAGCGCCAGCAGCGGACGCACGTACGAGTCGAGCTTGTTCTTCGGGCAGTGGTCGGTGTGCAGCGCGATGTTGACCGGGTAGTTCTTGGCCACCTCGGTCGCGTACTCGGCGAGGGCGACGGCGCCGGTGATCATGTTCTTCACCGTCGGGCCGGACGCGTACTCGGCGCCGCCCGTGGACACCTGGACGATGCCGTCGCTGCCGGCCTCGGCGAAGCCCTGCAGGGCCGCGTTGAGCGTCTGCGAGGACGTCACGTTGATCGCGGGGTACGCGAACGCGCCCGCCTTGGCGCGGTCGAGCATCTCGGCGTAGACCTCGGGGGAAGCGATGGGCATCGGTGCGCTCCTTGATCTCAAGCGGAAACAGAGGGCAGGACCGCGCTGTCCTCCAGCAGGCAGAGTATTCCGCAGTCACCGTCCGCGACGGAAATCGGCCCGATACCGGAGCGCCCGTTTGCGCGCGGTACCGCCGGGGACCCGGCAGCATGAAGGGGGTGCCCGCGAGCCGGAGGGGAGTCACGATGAATTACCTGGAGGACGAGCGCGCCCTTGACGCGCCGGAGGGCGACGCCGCCGAGCAGGCGACGGTTGCCGACCCCAACGCGGACGACGAGGCCGACGAGGAGCCGGCGCTTCCGCGGTCGGCCGAGGTCTCCGAGTGGGACGCCCTGGAGCAGGCCAAGATCGTTCACCTGGAGGACGAGTACCGCTGACGATAAACGGGCCACTTGGGATTTAGTCGGCTATTTGACACGCAATCATCCCGATGCCCACATTCCTCACCGGCACCGCCAGACCGTCGCCGGCCGGCGTTGCCTCGGCCCCATGCGTCCCACCGCACCCCCGTGCGTCCTTCCCTCAGGCCGCACGTCCCCTCCCTCAGGAAGCGCGAGTCCCTACTTCAGGAGAAAGGTGGGGTTGGCGGCGGTCCACGCGGCCAGGTCGTCGTCCCGGATGGCCGCGTAAAGCCCAGCGCCGACGCCGGGGTAGATCCGCTCCCGGCCGTCGCCCATCGACTGGAAGCCCGGCTCGCTCACGCCGACGACCTCGGTCGACGCCCGCGGAACGGCGCGAAGCAGCGTGGCGAGCTCGCCGTCGATCTCGACACCGTCCCGGCCCGCCACCAGCAGCTCGTTCATCCGGATCGGGCTGCGGAGCGTGCCGTCGGTGGCCACCTTGGCGAACAGCGCGCTCAGGAACCGCTGAGCGTTGCGGTCGCGGTCGTAGCTGCCGTTCTCGAGCCCGTGTCGGGCCTGCAGGACCGGCGCGACGTCGGCGGCGCCCAGGTGCTGGCAGCCTCTGGGATATTTCCGGCCGTTGTGCACGGAGGTGAATGCCTGCGGCAGGCACACCTCGACGCCGCCGACGGTCTCGGTGACCGCGCGCAGGGCCCGGAAGTCGACCGTCACGGTGGCGGCGAACTCGACCCCGGTCAGACCCGTGACGGTCTGCTCGGTGAGCGCCGGGCCGCCGATCCGCAGCGTCTCGTTGAGCTTGCCGCGCGCGCCGCCGGGCAGCGTCACCTCGCCGTCGCGGGGCAGGCTGACCAGGTAGACCCGGCTCCGATCCGCCGGCACGTGAATGATCATCACCGTGTCGGCGCGCCGATCCTTCGGGTCGTGGTTGCGCAGCCGGTTGTCGCCGCCGATCAGCAGCACGTCCACCGCGCCGGTCGGTGCGGGAGCGGTGAGCCCCAGGTCGGACACCTCCACCGACAGCGCCGCCCCGTGCACCCATCGCTCCACCACGACCGGCACCGCCGCACCGGCCATCAGCACGGCGGCGGCCGCACCCGCGGCACGGCGGACCAGTCGGCGGCGCTTCGCGCGTACCCAGGCCACGTCGATCCGGGCCCGCACCGGGCCGGCGGCCGGGACCTCGGCCTCGTGCCGCCGGAAGACGGCCCGCAGTTCATCCTCGATCGGGCTGCTCATCGGACCTCCACCAGCTCGGTGCGCAGCGCGGCGAGCGCTCGCGATATCGACGAACGGACGGTGCCGACGGCGCAGCCGAGCACCTCGGCGATGTCACCGTCCGGCAGATCCTCGTAGTAGCGCAGGACCAGGGCGGCCCGCTGCTGGCGCGGCAGCCCGGCCAGCATGCTCCAGACCCGGTCCCGCTCGGCGGTCTCGTCGGCGTGATCGCCGGGCTGCGCCCGCACCGGCGCGGGCTCCGCGCGCAGCAGCACGCGCTTGAGCCAGGAGCCCCGCCGGAGGTCGATGAACTGGTTGGTGAGCATCTTGCGCACGTAACCGTCGGGCGAATCGCTGCGGGCCACGCGGCGCCAGTTGAGCTGGACGCGGACCATGGTCTCCTGCACCAGATCCTGCGCCGTGTGCTCGTCGCCGGTGAGCATCACGGCGTAGCGCAGCAGCGCGCCGAGCCGGCTGTCGGCGAATTCCTCGTAGGTCACGGGCACCTCCGCTCATACGACGGATCCGGGCACCGGAATCATTGCGGCGGCCGTCAAATAGGTCGCCACCGACGCCGGCCCGCTGCGATCATCTGCCGGTGCTGCTCACCGTGACGACCACCCGACGGCCGGCGACCGACCTCGGATACCTGCTGGTCAAGCACCCCGACCGGGTGCACTCCTTCGACGTGCCCACCGGCACGGCCTACGTCCTGTTCCCGGACGCGGCCGAGGACCGGTGCACGGCCGCGCTGCTGCTGGACGTCGACCCGCAGCGGCTCGGCGCCGCGCGCGGCGCCCGCGCGCAGCAGCCGGCGCCGGAGTCGTTCACGCTGGGCCGATTCGTCAACGACCGCCCGTACGCCGCGTCCAGCCTGCTCGCCGGCGCGCTGGCCAAGGTCTTCCGCAGCGCGCTGCGCGGCGAGTCGAAGGACCGCCCGGAACTGGCCGGCGAGGCCATCCCGCTGGAGATCCACGTGCCGGTGCTGCGCTGCCGGGGCGACGCCGCCGCGCTGTTCGAGCCGCTGGGCTGGACTGTCACCGCCGACCCGATCCCGCTCGACGACGTGCCCGACGGGCACCCGCTCGCCGGCGACAGCCCGTACGTGAGCCTCACCCTGACCGGCACGCTGCGGCTCTGCGACGCACTCAATCACCTGTACGTGCTGATGCCCGTCCTCGACGACGCCAAGCACTACTGGGTGGCGCCCGACGAGATCGAAAAGCTGCTGCGCGCCGGCGAGGGCTGGCTGGCCGGCCACCCGGAGAAGGTGCTGATCACGCGGCGCTACCTGGCGCACCGCCGCGGGCTGGCCGCCAGCGCGCTGGAGCGGCTGGACCCGGCCGACCCGGACTCCGTCGACGCACCGGCCGACACGGTCGCCGACGAGGAGGCCGAGCTGCCGGTGGCCCGCAAGCGGCCGCTGGCCGAACAGCGGCGCGACGCGGTCCTGGCCGCGCTCGCCGAGTCCGGCGCGACCCGGGTGCTCGACCTCGGCTGCGGCGGCGGTGTGCTGCTCGCCGGGCTGCTGGCCGACCGGCGCTACACGGAGATCGTCGGCACCGACGTGTCGTCGCACGCCCTCGACCTGGCGCACCGCCGGCTGCGGCTGGACCGGCTGCCCGAGCGGCAGCGCGACCGGGTGACGCTGTGGCAGTCGGCGCTGACCTACCGCGACGACCGGCTGCGCGGCTACGGCGCGGCGGTGCTGATGGAGGTCATCGAGCACGTCGACCCGGCCCGGCTGCCCGCGCTGGAGGCCTCGGTCTTCGGCCATGCCCGCCCGGTCACGGTCGTCGTGACCACGCCGAACGTCGAGTACAACGCGCTCTACGAGGGACTGACCGGCATGCGCCACTCGGACCACCGCTTCGAGTGGACCCGTGCGGAGTTCCAGGCCTGGGCCGACCGCACCGCAGCCGGATACGGCTACGGGGTCGCCTTCCGCGGCGTTGGCGACGACGATGCCCTGCGGGGCACACCGACCCAGATGGCGATCTTCACGAAGGAGGAGGAGAAGGCATGACCGAGATCGACATTCCGGAGCTCGCGCTCGTCGCGCTGGTCGGCATCTCCGGGTCGGGCAAGTCGACGTTCGCCCGCGAGCACTTCAAGGCGACCCAGGTGCTCTCCTCCGACTACTTCCGCGGCCTGGTCGCCGACGACGAGAACGACCAGTCGGCGTCCGCGGACGCCTTCGACGTGCTGCACTACGTCGCCGGCAAGCGGCTGGCCGCCGGCCGGCTGACCGTCGTCGACGCCACCAACCTGCAGACCCACGCGCGGGCCGGCCTGATCCGGGTCGCCCGCGAACACGACGTGCTGCCGGTCGCGGTGGTGCTGGACGTGCCGGAGGCGCTGGCCTGGGAGCGCACGCAGGCCCGCGACGACCGCACGTTCGGCCGCCAGGTGCTCGGCCGGATGCACCGCGACCTGCGGCGCTCGCTGGGGCAGCTGTCCCGGGAGGGCTTCCGCAAGATCCACGTGCTGCGCGGCGCGGACGAGATCGCGGCGGCGACGATCCGCCACGAGAAGCTGTTCAACGACAAGCGCGAGGTCACCGGCCCGTTCGACATCATCGGCGACGTGCACGGCTGCCGCGCCGAGCTGGAGACCCTGCTGACCACCCTGGGCTACCGGCTGGTCCGCGACGACCTCGACCGTCCCGTCGACGCGGTGCATCCGGACGGCCGTACCGCCGTCTTCGTCGGCGACCTGGTGGACCGCGGCCCGGACTCGCCCGGCGTGCTGCGCCTGGTCATGGGCATGGTGTCCGCCGGAACGGCGATCTGCGTGCCGGGCAACCACGAGCAGAAGCTGGCCCGCAAGCTCGCCGGCCGCAACGTGCAGCTCACCCACGGCCTGCCGGAGACGCTCGAGCAGCTCTCCCGGCAGGACGAGGCGTTCACCGCCGAGGTCCGATCGTTCATCGACGGTCTGGTCAGCCACTACGTGCTGGACGGCGGCCGGCTGGTCGTGGCGCACGCCGGGCTCAAGGAGGCCTACCAGGGCCGCGCGTCCGGCCGCGTCCGCGCGTTCGCCCTCTACGGCGAGACCACCGGCGAGACCGACGAGTACGGCCTCCCGGTCCGCTACCCGTGGGCCCGCGACTACCGCGGCTCGGCGGCGGTCGTCTACGGCCACACGCCGACCCCGGAACCGGAGTGGATCAACAACACCATCTGCCTCGACACCGGGTGCGTGTTCGGCGGGCGGCTGACGGCGCTGCGCTGGCCGACCCGCGAGCTGGTCTCGGTGCCGGCCGAGCGGGAGTACTACGCGCCGGCCCGCCCGCTGGTCCCGGTCGACACCCGGCCCGACGAGGGCATCGACCTGGCGGACGTCACCGGCCGGCGGCACCTCGACTACGGGTACGGCCGCACCACGGTCGCCGCGGAGAACGCCGCCGCGGCGCTGGAGGTGATGAGCCGCTTCGCGCTCGACCCGGCGACGCTGGTGTGGCTGCCGCCGACGATGGCGCCGTGCTCGACGTCGAACCTCGAGGGCTACCTCGAGCATCCGGCCTCGGCGTTCGCGGACCTGCGCTCGGCCGGCGTCCCGACGGTGATCTGTGAGGAGAAGCACATGGGGTCCCGCGCGGTGGTGCGGGTCTCGAAGTCCGGCGACGGCGACGCGATCTGGACCCGTACCGGGCGGCCGTTCTTCGACGCCGAGCGCAACCGCGCGCTGCTGGCCCGCGTCCGCCGGGCGGCCGACGAGATCTTCGACGAGCTGGACAGCGGTTGGCTACTGCTGGACACGGAGCTGCTGCCCTGGTCGGCGAAGGCCGGCGGCCTGATCCGCGAGCGGTACGCGGGCGTCGGCGCCGCCGGACGGGCCGCGCTGCCGGCCGCCCTCGAGGTGCTGCGGAAGACCTCCGCGCGCGGCCTGGACGTGTCCGGGCTGCGGGACCGGCTCGAGCTGCGGGCGACGGAGATCGGGGGCTACTCGGCGGCGTACCGCGCGTACGTCCAGCCGACCGACGGGCTGACCGGCGTGACGCTGGCGCCGTTCGCGGTGCTGGCCGGGGCCGGGGTCAGCTACCGCGACCGGGACCACGGCTGGCACCTCGGCATCGCCGACGCACTGGTGCGGGCCGACCCGGAGCTGTTCACGCCGACCCGCCGCATGGTGGTCGACCTGGCCGACCCCGCGGCGGAGCTGGCCGCCACCGACTGGTGGCTGGCCCTGACCGAGGCCGGCGGCGAGGGCATGGTCGTCAAGCCGTACGCCGGGCCGGGCGCGACCGACGAGAAGGGCCGGCTGCTGCAGCCGGGCGTGAAGTGCCGCGGCCGGGAGTATCTGCGGATCATCTACGGCCCGGAGTACACCCGCCCGGAGCAGCTCGAACGGCTGCGGCAGCGCTCGCTGGGCCGTAAGCGCGGCCTGGCGCTGCGCGAGCACGGCCTCGGCCTGGCGGCGCTGGACCGGCTGGCCGAGGGCGCGCCGCTGTGGCGCATCCACGAACTTGTCTTCGCCATCCTGGCGGCGGAGTCGGAGCCGGTCGATCCGCGGCTGTAATCCACAGCATTCGTACAGGTGGCTGCGGGACAACGGCCGGTACCCTGGCTCCTCGTGGACATCCATGCGCTCTCCGAGCAGCTCGCCCTGAACCCGATGGACCCGAAGGATCTGCTGCAGACCTTCGGGCTGATCGGCGTCTGGGCGATCCTCTTCGCGGAGACGGGCCTGCTCGTGGGCTTCTTCTTCCCCGGGGACTCGCTGCTGTTCCTGGCGGGCGTCGCCGCCTCGCCGGTGGCGGATTCGATCTTCGGCAACGGCACCCGGCTCTCGCTGGCCGGGCTGCTGATCGGCGCGCCCCTGTGCGCCATCGCCGGCGCCCAGCTGGGCCACTGGCTCGGCGCGAGGTACGGCCGCCGCATGTTCGAACGCCCGGACAGCAAGCTGTTCAAGCGCGAGTACGTCGAGAAGGCGGAGTACTACTTCGAGAAGTTCGGCCCGGCCAAGGCCGTGGTTCTGGCCCGGTTCATCCCGATCGTCCGCACCTTCCTGAACCCGGTCGCCGGCACCCTCGGCATGCCGGCCCGCCAGTTCTTCATCTGGAACGTGGTCGGCGCGATCCTCTGGTGCGACGGCGTGATCCTGCTCGGCTACCTGCTGGCCCAGCAGATCTACGACGCCATCGGCGACAAGATCGACCACTACATTTTGCCGGTGGTCGCCCTGATCGTCCTGATCTCGGTGCTCCCGATCCTGATCGAGATCCTCCGCGAGCGGAAGGCGAAGAAGGCCACGCTGAAGGAGGCCGGTCCGGCCACCGCGATCGGCGTGGTGGCGGCCGCGACCGTGGTCGGCATGGCGGAGGCGATCGTGGAACACGAGCACGGCCACCACGGCCACCACGAGGCGGGCCAGCACCAGGCGGGCCCACACGGTCACCACGGCCAGCACCAGGCCGGCCACCACGAGGCCGAGCCGCAGGGGTCCGGCCACTACCGGTCCGGTCAGCACGACCCCGGCCAGCAGGAGCCACGGCCCTGGGCCTAGGGCCTGGCTGGAACGACGACGGGAACGCCCCGCGGCCCGGCTCCGGGGAGAGCCGGGACGCGGGGCGTTCTTCGTCAGACGGTGACCGGTGCGTGCGAGGCCAGGCGGTCCAGGAACTCCTCCGGGACTTCGCGGAGGTCTCCCAGGCGGCCCATGGTCAGCGCCTTGTAGGTCAGCGCCGCGGCCTCTTCCAGGTTGCGGGCCCGCTTGTGGGCCAGCTCAACGGTGTCTGCCATCACGACGCAGCCGTGCTGGCTCAGCACCAGGCAGTCTGTGCCGTCCGCGGCCATGGCCGCCGTCAGCGCCGCCACCTCGGTGCTGCCCGGCAGGCGGAACGGCACGGTGGAAATGCGCTTCAGGTAGAAGGCATGGTCGGTGGTGACAATGCGGATGTGCTCACCGAGCGCATCCAGTAGCAGCGCCGTCTGTGGGTGCAGGTGTACTACCGCGTTCACGTCCGGGCGGGCACGGTACAACGCAAGATGGAGGGCGATCTCACTGGTCGGGGGTATGCGTGGTGCCGGAATCGCCCCGATGGCCACAGGCGCGCCGTCGGAGATCTGTACCGATGTGAAGGCCGTCCGGCTGAGTCTGTCCAGCCAGGCGCCGCTCGCGGTCACCCAGCAGGCATCGTCCTCGTCCGGGATCCGGGCGGACAGATTGCCGCCGGAGCCGCAGACCAGTCCGGCCTGCACCACGTCATAGCCCACATGCGCGAGCTGGTCGCGCAGATCGCCGGGCACATAGTTCACCCGTTAACTCCTAGGGTCCGGGGGGTGGATCCTGATGGAGGTGGCCGGCCTGGCGTCACGCCTGATAAACGGTGACGCCAGGCTTTGTCGGGTCTACTTTCAGCGCGCCTTCTTCGTGGCCCGCTTGCGTGGCGGGGTGAGCAGGTCCGCGATGGTCGCGATCGCGGACGGGACCAGCCGGTAGTAGGCCCACACGCCGCGCTTCTCGCGCTCGAGCAGGCCGGCCTCCGTCAGGATCCGCAGGTGGTGGCTCACGGTCGGCTGCGACAGCCCGAGTGGGGCGGTCAGGTCGCAGACACACGCTTCGCCATCCGTAGCGGACTGGATGAGGCTCAGCAGCCGAAGCCGAGCCGGGTCGGCGAGTGCCTTCAGCACCCCCGCCAGACGCTCGGCATCCGCACGTTCAATTGGCTCGCCGGCAAGCGGCGAGATCTGAGGCATTGTCATTTCCGCCAACGCAGTTCCCACGATCTCCATCCTTCCACCAACTGCATCGATTCTCCTGCATGTGCGCAGGAACGAACCGGCTAACTTTCAGGCCGTAAGGCCGAGATCGGTCGAACGGTAGGCCGATCGGTACGTCTGTCCGGCACCCCGCACGGCAGCGTCCGCACCCCGATCAACCATTCCCGCGACACCGACTTCGGTCTCTGCCTCCTGCAACGCCTCAGCCGCCGTCTGGTCGCTGCTCATCGCCGTCGAGCTCTCGATCCCCGCCCCCGGAGTGAGACGCCCCACATTGTCGATTCACGATCAGGACGGTGGCCGTCCGACGTCCGCCCGGTCGTCGGAAGGGCCCGTGTACTGCACCGTCACACGGCGCGGGTCGAGGTCACAGTCAACTTCACGACCCGATGAAAGCACGACACAACGCTACGCGACGGGCAATTCAGCGATGAATTTACGCAGGTCGTGGCGGGCTTCCATGGCTTCGAGCGTACTTCCTGCCGGGAAACCGGAACGTTCTGCCCCGCCAGGGCGGAAAGGAACTATTGACCCACGGCATTGGCCCGACGGTACTGGAAATGTTGTTAACTGAAGCGGTCGCGGCCCACCCTTTCAAAGAGGCATAGACGCAGCTCAAAGCACGTTTTCGAGGTGCCGTTCCGGGGGCGGCAGACAACGACGGTCATCGAACGAGTACGCACCGACACCGTTGTCATCGCCGCACGTCTGCCCGTCCAGCGAAAAACCACCACCGAGCGGCAAGTCAAAATCGGCCAGACAGCGAAATCAGGCACATCCTCGGCGTACAACGTTACCCGTTCGGGTGACGCACGTTCGTCGATGCGTGTCGCCCGTCAGTTGGACGGACGCGACCAGTACTCATCGTCGGGGCCCGGCTGCGGGCGCCCGCCCGGCGGGATCGGCTGCCCCGCGGCCGGCGGTGCCGACGGGTACGGCGATCCGTAGCCACCGGCGGGCGGCGCCGGGTAACCGCTCATCGGCTGCGGGCCGTAGCCGGCGGGCACGGGCGGATAGCCGGCGAGGGCCGGGTTGGCGAAGGGGTCCGGCGGCAGCGACTTCGGCGCCCGCCCGAAGAACGTGCCGGGCGCGGCGAGCAGCAGCAGGCCGACGATCACGTATCCGGCCATCTGCGCGACGCACAGGACGACGTTGAGCCCGAGCCACGACCCGGGGTACGCGTCGGCCAGCGCGGCCTCCGGCGTGCCCGCGGTGGCGTCGCCGCCCAGCTGGACGGTCACCACCACCGTCGACGCGCAGCCGGCGAGCAGCCCGAGGCCGGAGACCACCCAGGTGGCGATCCGGGCGGCGTTGCTGCCCCGCCTCAGCCCGAGCGCCAGCACGACGTAGAGGGCGAAGAGGATCACGGCGAGCACCGCGCCCACCGCGGCGACGATCCAGACGACAGTGACCATGCCGTCGACGTCGGCGCCGCCCGAGCCGCCGGTCGCGTCCCGGAACCGGTCGACCGTGCCGGGCACGATCGCGATCGCGGCGATCGCGTACGCGAGCCCGGCCACCGCCATCACGACCAACAGGATGGCCGCGAACGCCACCGAGGCCGGGCGGCGGGGCGCGGCGGGTTGCGGCGCGGCGACCGGCGGCTGCATTGCGTACGACATGGACGTCTCCCGGTGATCCGTTGCGGACGAACCTACCCGGACGCGCAGCGCGCCGCCGGGTTACCGGCGGCGCGCGACGTACGGGTCTCAGACGGGATCGGTCGGCGACCGGCCCGGCTTGTCCTCACCGGGCGGCGGGGGCGGCGGCGCGCTCCACGGATCGGTGGGCGACGCCCCGGGGAGGTTCGGATCCGGGGCGGCCGGCGGGGCAGCGTCCGGCGCCGGCGGCGCGGGCGGCGGCGGCGTGGTGCCCGGGTAGGGCGGGTACGCCGGCTGGCCCGGGTAGGGCGGCTGCTGCGCCGGCTGGCCCGGGTAGGGCGGCTGCTGCGCCGGGTAGGGCGGGTACTGGTTCAGCGGGTCCCAGGCGACCTGCGGCTTGCGGAAATACTCGTTCGCCGCCGGCAGCGCCAGCAGGATCACGGCGGCCAGCAGGGCGAGCACGACGAGGACCGTCAGCAGCGTCGACACCGGCTCGACCCAGCCCGGCAGCTCGCTGGAGAGCCGCGCCTCGACCTCCTTGGCGCTGGGCCCGTCGGTGCTGCCGGTGTCCAGGCCGGTCGCGCCGGACAGGGCGGTGCCGAGCAGGCCGAAGCCGTTACAGCAGAGGAAAATGCCGCCGACCACCCAGGTGGAGATCCGGGCGGGCTGCTTGCCGCGGTTGTTGTAGATCGCGAGGATCGCCAGGGCGCCGGCGAACAGGACGTTGATCACCACGGCGCCGACCGTGGCCCCGACGATGAACGTCTCCATGCCGGCGTTCGCGGTGCCGTCGTAAAGCTCCGCGTAGACGTCCCGGACGGTCCCGACCGTGGTCAGGGACACCACCGCCGCGATGATCGACGCGGCGGCACTGAGATAGAGCAGATAGGACGAGACCGTCACCACCGATGGACGCGATCTCGGCGCTGACACTCCCGGGTACATCGGATCAGACACGGCGCTCCCTCCTAGATCCACTCACGGTATCGGGCGCACGCCAGATCCGTCGACCGGCCGACATCGCATCACGCTGTATGGCAACATCGCCCGATGTAGCACTAAATCGGACGATATAGGTCGCTCGTTCAGGGGGCGACAGAACTCGATCGCCGGCCATACACTCCAACTCGTGGCGTGCCGTAGGCAGCAGAGAGCTCCGGCGGCGCCCCCTGCCCGACCGCGTCGCCGCCCCCGCTCAGAGACAGCCGGGGCCCAGGCAGACCGGACACGGGCACCCTCCCGATTACGCCGGCCGCGTGACCATGCCGCGGCCGCCCAGACTCGACAAGGACCGGTGAGTCCCATGCCGCACGCAGACACCCTGACCGTGGTGCACCACGACGACACGAGAACCAGCTACACCGACGTCCGTTACCAGTTGCACCGCGACGGGATCAGGATCTGGTCCGAGGAGGGCGAGCACGCCTTCACGGACATCCTCATGACACACGCCTACCGGCAACGGGAGGCACAGGCGAGCTAGGAAACGCCGAAGGGGCCCCGCTCAGGTGAGCGGGGCCCCTTTCGGTCGCTCAGGACCGGACCGAGAGCCCGTCCTTCGTCTCGTTCAGGTCCACCACGACGGTGTCGCCGTCGACGATCTCCCCCGCGAGCAGCGCCTTCGCCAGCGAGTCACCGATCGACGACTGCACCAGCCGGCGCAGCGGCCGGGCGCCGTACACCGGGTCGTAACCCCGCTCGCCCAGCCAGAGCACCGCGGCCTCGGAGACCTCGAGGCTGAGCCGCCGGTCGGCGAGCCGGTTGCGCAGCCGGCCCAGCTGGATGTCCACGATGGCGGCCAGGTCCTGGGCGGTCAGCGCCTGGAACACCACGATGTCGTCGAGCCGGTTGAGGAACTCGGGCTTGAAGTGCGCCCGTACGGCGGCCATGACCTCCTCGCGCCGCTCCTCCTCGCCCAGGGTGAAGTCGGAGATGACCGACGAACCCAGGTTCGAGGTCAGCACGAGGATCGCGTTGCGGAAGTCGACGGTGCGGCCCTGGCCGTCGGTGAGCCGTCCGTCGTCGAGCACCTGCAGCAGCGTGTCGAAGACGTCCGGGTGTGCCTTCTCCACCTCGTCGAGCAGCACCACCGAGTAGGGCCGGCGCCGCACCGCCTCGGTGAGCTGCCCGCCCTCCTCGTACCCGACGTACCCGGGCGGGGCGCCGAGCAGCCGGGCGACGGAGTGCTTCTCGCCGTACTCGCTCATGTCGATGCGGACCATGGCGCGCTCGTCGTCGAAGAGGAAGCCCGCGAGGGCCTTGGCCAGCTCGGTCTTGCCGACGCCGGTCGGGCCGAGGAACAGGAAGCTGCCGGTCGGCCGGTCCGGGTCGGCGACGCCCGCGCGCGCCCGGCGCACGGCCCCGGACACCGCGGCGACGGCCTCGGCCTGGCCGACCACCTTGGCCTGCAGCGACTCCTCCATGCGGAGCAGCTTGGCGGTCTCGCCCTCCATCATCCGGCCGGCCGGGATGCCGGTCCACGACGCGATGACCTCGGCGACGGCGTCGGCGGCGACCTCCTCCTTGACCATCGGCGGCTCGGTCTTCTCCTCCTCGGCCGCCGAGGCGTCCTCGATCTCGGCGATCAGCGCGGGGATCTCCTGGTACTGCAGTCGGGACGCCTTCTCCCACTCCGCGTCGCGCTGCGCCCGCTCGAGATCGGCCTGCGCCTCGTCCAGCCGCTTCTTCAGCTCGCCGACCCGGTTCAGGCCGCTGCGCTCGCGCTCCCAGCGGGCGTTGAGCGCGGTGAGCTCCTCCTCACGGTCGGCGAGGTCGCGCTCCAGCCGCTGGAGCCGGGCGATCGACGCCGGGTCGGTCTCCTTCGTCAGGGCGAGCTTCTCGACGCGCATCCGGTCGACCTGTCGCTGCAGCTGGTCCAGTTCGACCGGCCGGGAGTCGATCTCCATGCGCAGCCGCGAGGCCGCCTCGTCGATCAGGTCGATGGCCTTGTCGGGCAGGAACCGGTCGCTGATGTAGCGGTCGGACAGCGCCGCCGCCGCGACCAGCGCGCCGTCGGTGATCTGTACCCGGTGGTGCGCCTCATACCGGCCCTTGAGCCCGCGCAGGATGCCGATCGTGTCCTCGACGGTCGGCTCGCCGACGACGACGGGCTGGAAGCGCCGCTCGAGGGCCGGGTCCTTCTCGATGTGCTCGCGGTACTCGTCCAGGGTGGTCGCGCCGACCATCCGCAGCTCGCCGCGGGCCAGCATCGGCTTGAGCATGTTGCCGGCGTCCATCGAGCCCTCGCCCTTGCCCGCGCCGACGACCGTGTGCAACTCGTCGAGGAACGTGACCACCTGGCCGTCGGAGTTGCGGATCTCCTCGAGCACGCTCTTGAGCCGCTCCTCGAACTGGCCGCGGTACTGCGCGCCAGCGACCATCGCGCCGAGGTCGAGCGAGACCAGCTTCTTGTCACGCAGCGACTCGGGCACGTCGCCGGCCACGATGCGCTGCGCCAGGCCCTCCACGATCGCGGTCTTGCCGACGCCGGGCTCGCCGATCAGCACCGGGTTGTTCTTGGTACGCCGGGAGAGCACCTGCACCACCCGGCGGATCTCGGCGTCGCGCCCGATGACGGGGTCGATCTTGCCGTCGCGGGCCAGCGCGGTCAGGTCGACGCTGTACTTCTCGAGCGCCTTGTAGGTCTGCTCGGGCTCGGCGGTGGTGACCCGGCGGTCGCCGCCGCGGACGGCGGGGAACGCACCGACCAGCGTCTCCTCGGTGGCGCCGACGTCGCGCAGGGCCTTGCCGACCGCGCCGCCGACGCGGGCCAGGCCGGCCAGCAGGTGCTCGGTCGACACGTACTCGTCGCCGAGCGGCTTGGCGATCAGCTCGGCCTCGCCGATCGCGTTGACGAACTCCCGCGACAGGCTGGGCTCGGCGGTGCTCGCGCCGCGGGCCGAGGGCTGCTGCTCGACCGCGCGTACGGCCGCGCGTCGCACGTCCGCGGGATTGGCGCCGACCGCGCGCAACAGGGCCGCCGCGGTCGAGCCGCCGGTGTCCAGCAGCGAGAGCAGCAGATGCCACGGCTCGACGGTGGCGTGTCCACGCTGGTTCGCGTCGGCAACCGCGCCGGTGATGACGTCACGGCTCTTGGTGGTCAGGCGTTCGGTGTTCATGAGCTCCCCTGGATCGGATCAGTTCCCGAGTAGTCCAGCAATCCGAGACTTGAGCGTATTCCACTCAACTCTAGGTCGGCGACACCACACACCCCGCCGGTACCGACCGTAACGGGAAACACGGTGCGCAACGGGACCCCCGGGCCGTAGCGTGGCCGCGGTGACCCAGGAGACCTCCGCACCGCCGGCGTCGCGCCTCGGTCGGACACTGCTCCCGCTGGGCCTGCTCTTCCTCGTCGTCGGCATCTCGGTGGCCCTGTTCAACCCGTTCCTGTCGCTGTTCCTGAGCACCGAGGTCGGCGCGGGCCCGGTCGAGATCACGGTCTTCCTGGTCGTCGCGCCGCTCGGCGGCGTGCTCGTCTCCTCGCTGATCGGCCGGCTCTCCGACCGGCGGCCGATCCGGCGCACGCTGCTGATCGGCGGCGCGGTGGCCGGCGTGATCGGCACCGGCCTGACCGCGGTGGTCCGCGACTACTGGGTGCTGCTCGCTCTCTCGGTCACCGCCTTCGCGATCGCCGGCTCGCTCTTCCCGCAGTCCTTCGCGTACGCCCGGCAGGTGCTCGAGCGCGACGACCCGGCCCGCGCGCCGATGGGCATCAGCGCGCTGCGGACCGTCTTCTCCCTCTCCTGGGTCGCCGGCCCGCCGCTGGCGGCGTTCCTGCTCGCCACCGGCGGCTTCGGCTGGATCTACGGCTCGGCCGCGATCATGTACGCGCTCGCGGCCCTGATCGCGATCCTCTGGCTGGACGAGGTGCCGGTTCGGGCGCACCGCGCGCCGGACGATCCGGCCGGCCCGCCGGTCGACGCCGGGCGGTGGACGCTGTGGCTGACCGCGGCCGCGTTCACCCTGCTGCAGACCCCGCTGACGCTCGCGGTGCAGGCCCTGCCGCTGTTCATCGGCACCGAGCTGCAGGGCGACGTCGGCGATGCCGGACTGCTGCTCGGGCTCTGCGCCGCGCTGGAGATCCCGCTGATGCTCGGCCTCGGCCTGCTCTCCGTCCGGCTACCGGTGCGCCGGCTGCTGTTCGCGGGCGCGGCCTGCGGCATCGCGTACTACTCGGTGGCCGCCCTCGCCACCGAACTCTGGATGCTCGTCGCCGGGCAGGCGCTCAACGCCATGTTCATCGCCGCCATCACCGGCCTGGGCATCTCCTACATGCAGAACATGCTGCCGGGGCACCCGGGACGGGCCACGACGCTGTTCACCAACGGGTTCCCGCTCGGCGCGATGCTGGCCGGGCCGCTGTTTGGGCTGGCACAGCACTTCGACTACCGGCTGGCGTACTGGCTCTGCGCGGCGCTGTGCACGGCCGGTCTGCTGCTCCTGATCGTGGTTCGTAACGACCGTCCGCCGCGACGCGCATGACAGATCGGTTACCGTTGGTCCCGTGCGCGTACGGGTAGAGCAAACACCGCTTCCGGGTATCGGGGTCCGGCATGACCTGATCACCTCCTCCGGCCGTACCGTCGGCGTCGTCTCGCATCGCAGCGGCCGCCGCGACCTGGTCCTCTACGACGTGGAGGATCCCGACGCCTGCCTGGCGTCGATACCGCTGACCGACGACGAGGCTGAGGCGCTCGCCGACGTGCTCGGCGCCTCCCTCATGCTCGGCCAGCTGGCCGGACTGCGGCAGCAGGCCGCGGGGCTGCTCACCGAGCAGATCGCCCTGCCGGCCGGTTCGCCGTTCGTCGGCCGCCGCCTCGGCGACACCCGCGCCCGGACCCGGACCAGCGCGTCGATCGTCGCGGTCCTGCGCGACCGAGAGGTGATCGCCTCCCCCGGCCCGACGTTCCTGTTCGAGGCGAACGACGTGGTCGTCGCCGTCGGCACCCGCGACGGCCTGGACGGTGTCACCGCCATCCTGGCCGGCGACACCGGCGACTGAGGCGCCGCCGGTGCACAGCACCACGCTCCTGCTGATCGAGCTCGGCGCGCTCCTCTTCGCGCTCGGCATGCTCGGCCGCATCGGTCGCCGCTTCGGCCTCTCGCCCATCCCGCTCTACCTGCTGGCCGGGCTCGCCTTCGGACACGGCGGCATGATCAACCTCCGGGCCAGCGAGGAATTCACCATGATCGGCGCCGAGATCGGCGTCATCCTGCTGCTGGTGATGCTCGGCCTGGAGTACTCGGCGAGCGAGCTCGTCGGCAACCTGCGCTCGGCCGCGCCCGCCGGCGTGATCGACGCCCTGTTCAACGCCCTGCCCGGCGCCGGCTTCGCGTTCCTGCTCGGCTGGGGCTGGGAGGCCGCGGTCGTGCTGGGCGGCATCACCTGGGTGTCGTCGTCCGGTGTGATCGCCAAGGTCCTCGGCGACCTGGGCCGGATCGGTAACCGCGAGACACCGGTGATCCTGTCGGTGCTGGTCATCGAGGACCTGGCGATGGCGTTCTACCTGCCGGTGGTCACCGCGGTGCTGGCCGGCGTCGGCCTGATCGGCGGGGTGAAGGCGCTCTCGGTCGCGGTGCTCACGGTGATCGCGGTGCTGGTCGTCGCGATCCGGTACGGCCACGCCATCTCGAGCTTCATCTCGGTCAAGGACCCCGAGGCGCTGCTGCTCAGCGTGCTGGGCCTGACCCTGTTCGTGGCCGGCGTCGCCGCGCAGCTGCAGGTGTCCGCCGCGGTCGGCGCCTTCCTCGTCGGCATCGCGCTCTCGGGCCCGGTGGCGCACAACGCCACCCAGATCCTGTCGCCGCTGCGCGACCTGTTCGCCGCGGTGTTCTTCGTCTTCTTCGGTCTGTCCACCGACCCCGCCGCGATTCCGCCGGTGCTCCTGCCGGCCCTCGCGCTGGCCGTGCTGACCATGCTGACCAAGGTGTTCACCGGCGTGCTCGCCGCTCGGCGCGCGGGGATCGCGCTGCCCGGCCAGATCCGCTCCGGGCTCGCCCTGATCCCCCGCGGCGAGTTCTCGATCGTCATCGCCGGGCTGGCCGTGGCCTCCGGGGTCGAGCCCGAGCTGGCACCCCTCGCGACGGCCTATGTCCTGATCACCGTCGTGACCGGCCCGATGCTCGCGCGTTTGACCGACTACACCTGGTTCAAGGCCATGGTCCGCAAACGTATGGCCGTGCGCCGTCCGGTGGAGCCCGTCACCGCTGCCGAATGACCGCTGAGCTGCCGGGCAGCCGAGCGCTACTGATTAGTATCCGAAAGTGATCTCCTATGACTTCCGTTACCCGCATGCCGCGCGCTAACGTGTCGCCGCGACAACAACGTGTTATCGGGTGACCAGCGACTCGCCGGATGCAGGAATGCCTTCCCGGTGAGGCAGCACGGCCCTCTGCCGGGGAGGACGGCGGCATGAGTGAGCTAAACGAGGCGGCGTCGTGACCGTGAGTGAATCGACGTTTTTCGGGTTCGCGAACCCGGTCGATCCGCGGCCAGAGGAGCTGCAGGCCTGGGCATACCACCCCGAGGCCGTCCCACTGGACGCGATGCCGTCCGACTGGGACCTGCTCATCGCCGGTGACGTGCTCGCACCGACGCTCTACGAGCTGGCGATGGACCGGCAGTGCCCGGCCCGCCGGTTCGCGCTGCACTGCATGTACATCTATGCCGCGGACGGCGTCCGGCCGAACGCGACGGCGCAGCGCAAGCGCCGCATGAAGAAGTACGTGGAGCGCGCGGAAGAGGTCGGCGACGAGCAGATGGCGACGTGGGCGCACAACTGCCGGGTGCTGATGAACCGCCCCGAGCTGTTCGACTACGAGGACTGGATCGAGGGCGGCCTGGTACGCCACCCGCGCCGCCTCGCCGCCTTCGGCCGCCGCTGAGCCCTCGCGGTCCTATTTGTCGGTCGCGCGACGGGGCCGCCACACCACCAGGGCCGTCGACGGACGCTCCTGGCGGACCAGGTCGCGGCCCGGGTAGGCCTGCATCGCCTCCAGCTGGGCGATCTGCTGATACGCGTTGCCGAGCTGCTGTTCCAGCTCGGCAACGCGTTCCTGCAATTCGCCGACGAGCTGCTCGAGCCCGATGATCCGCTTGATGCCGGCCAGGTTGACGCCGTCCTCCTGGCTCAGCTTCTGCACCTCGCGGAGCAGGGCGACGTCGCGCTCGCTGTAGCGCCGGCCGCCGCCGCCCGCTCGGCCCGGCTGCACCAGGCCGAGCCGGTCGTACTGGCGCAGGGTCTGCGGATGCATCCCGGCCAGCCGCGCGGCGACGGAGATGATCAGGACCTTCGCGTCGGAGGCCTGCTCCACCGAGATGCTGATCTCTTCATACATGTGCCACCTCCTGACAGGTTCCTTCGATCAGCCCCGGCGCAGCCGGGCCTCGATGCGCTCGCGCTCGGCGTTGGGCGTGAGCTTGGCGAACTGTTCCAGCGCGTCGCGGGCCTCGGTGCTCACCGCGGTCGCGGCGGGTACCTGGACCTCGACGGTGACCAGCAGGTCGCCGACCTGGCCGTCGCGACGCTGCACACCCTTGCCGCGCGCCCGCAGCGTGCGGCCGCTCGGGGTGCCCGGCGGCACCCGCAGCGTGACCGGACCGTCCAGCGTGGGCACCCGCAGGTCGGTGCCGAGCACCGCCTCCGCGAACGTGATCGGCACGGTGAGCGTTATGTCGTCGCCGTTGCGCCCGAACAGCTCGTCCGGCCGGACCTTGACCTGCACGTACAGGTCGCCGGCCGGGCCGCCCTTGTCGCCCGGCTCGCCCCGGCCGCTGAGCCGGATCCGCTGACCGTCGGCGACGCCCGCGGGGAAGCGGACGTTTATCGTGCGGTTCTTGGTGACCCCGCCGGTGCCGCGGCACTCGGGACACTTGTGCTCGACGATGCTGCCCGCGCCCTGGCACTCGCGGCACGGCTCGGAGAAGCTGAACGAGCCCTGGTTGCGGGAGATCAGCCCCGAGCCGTGGCACTGCGGACAGGTCCGCGGCACCGTGCCGGGCTTCGCGCCGTTGCCGTGGCAGGTGTCGCACACGCCCGGCGATCGCAGCGTGAGCGGCAGGGTCGTGCCCTTGACCGCGTGCCCGAAGTCGAGCGTGACCTCGGCCTCGACGTCTCGCCCGCGCTGCGGTCCCCGGCGCCCGCCCGCTCCCGGCCCGCCGGCGCCACCGCCGCCGGAGAAGATGGAGCTGAAGATGTCGGAGAAGCCGGCGCCGCCGAACCGGCGGTCGCCGGCACCGCCGCCCTGGCCGGCACCGCTGAATCCGCCGCCGAACAGGTCGGACGGGTCGAACGTGGTGCCGCCCGCGCGGGCGCCGCGGCGGAACGCGCCCGAGCCGAACAGGGAGCGCATCTCGTCGTACTCTTTGCGCTTCTTGTCGTCGGAGAGCACGTCGTACGCCTCGGACGCGGCCTTGAACCGGTCCTCGGCGTCCTTGTTGCCGGGGTTGTGGTCCGGGTGGTTCGCCCGGGCCAGCTTCCGGTAGGCCTTCTTGATCTCGTCGGCGGAGGCGGACTTGCCCACCCCGAGAACGGCGTAGAAGTCCTTCTCCAGCCAGTCCTTCGAACTCATCTAGTCCACCTCCTCCAACCGGATGTGACGGATCCCGCCCGCCTCACGGCGGGCGGGACTGGTGATCGTCACGCGGGGTCGGCGACCGCGACCAAGGCGGGCCGCAACAGCCGCTCGCCCAGGTTGTAACCGCGGCGCATCACCTCGACGCAGGTCGGCTCCGTGACGTCCGCGGACGTCAGGTGCGCGACCGCCTCGTGGCGGGTCGGGTCGAACGGGTCGCCCTTCTCGCCGAACGCCACGAGCCCGAGCTTGCCGACCGAGGCGGCGAGCGCCTCGGCGACGGTGGCGAACGGACCGACCAGGTCGCCGTGCTCGCGGGCCCGGTCGATGTCGTCGAGCACCGGCAGCAGCGCGGTGAGCACCGCGCCGGTGGTCTGCTCGGCCGCCGCACTCCGGTCGCGGTCGACCCGCTTGCGGTAGTTGGCGTACTCGGCCGACACCCGCTGCAGGTCCCGGGTCCGCTCGTCCAGGTCGGTGCGCAACGCCGCCAGCTCGGCGCCGAGTGCGGCGGTGGCTACCGCCACCACCTCCTCGTCCGGCTCCTCGACCGCGCGGTGCGCGCCACCCGTGGACCCCTCCTCGGCCTGGTTGGCCACCGCGGTGCCCTTACCCTTCACATCGATCTTGCGCCGGTCCCGGATGACGACGCGCTCGGTGCCCTGACCGTCGTTCTCGTCGTCCGAGCGGCTCACTTCTTGTCGTCCTCGACGATCTCGGCGTCCACGACATCGTCGGCACCGGCGGACGGGCCCGCGCTCGCGCCGGCGCCGCCGGGCGCGCCCTGCGTGCCGTCGGGACCCGGCGCGTCCTGGGTGCCGTCCTGGTTCTGCTGCGCGTACAGCAGGGAACCGGCCTGCTGCGAGACCGTGGCCAGCTTCTCGTGCGCGGCCTTGATCTTCTCGATGTCGCTGCCGCCCAGCGCGCCGCGCAGGTCGCCCAGCGCCTCGCTGATCTGGCCCTTGCTCTCGTCCGGCAGCTTGTCGCCGCTCTCGGCGAGGAACTTCTCGGTCTGCCACTGCAGCTGCTCGGCCAGGTTGCGCGTCTCTGCGTCGTCCTTGCGCTGCTTGTCCTCGTCGGCGTGGTCCTGCGCGTCGCGCATCATGCGCTCGATGTCGTCCTTCGGCAGCGCGGAGCCGCCGGTGATCGTCATCTTCTGCTCCTTGCCGGTGCCCATGTCCTTCGCCGCGACGTGCACGATGCCGTTCGCGTCGATGTCGAAGGTGACCTCGATCTGGGGCACGTTGCGCGGCGCCGGCGGCAGGCCGGTCAGCTCGAAGGTGCCGAGCTTCTTGTTGTAGGCCGCGATCTCGCGCTCGCCCTGGAAGACCTGGATCAGCACGGACGGCTGGTTGTCGTCGGCCGTGGTGAAGACCTCGGAGCGCTTGGTCGGGATCGTGGTGTTGCGCTCGATGAGCTTGGTGAAGATGCCGCCCTTGGTCTCGATGCCCAGCGACAGCGGGGTCACGTCGAGCAGCAGGACGTCCTTGACCTCGCCCTTGAGCACGCCGGCCTGCAGGGCGGCGCCGACGGCGACGACCTCGTCCGGGTTGACGCCCTTGTTCGGGTCGCGGCCGGTCATCTGCTTGACCAGGTCCGAGACGGCGGGCATGCGGGTCGAGCCGCCGACCAGGATGACGTGGTCGACGTCGGCGACCTTGATGTTGGCGTCCTTGATGGCCTGCTCGAACGGGCCCTTGCAGCGGTCCAGCAGGTCCTGCGTCATGCGCTGGAACTCGGAGCGGCTCAGGTTCACGTCGAGGTGCAGCGGGCCGGCCGGGCCGGCCGTGATGTAGGGCAGGTTGATGCTGGTGGTCGACGCGGCCGACAGCTCGATCTTGGCCTTCTCGGCGGCCTCGCGCAGTCGCTGCAGCGCCATCTTGTCGGCGCCCAGGTCGATGCCGTGCTCGCCGCGGAACGTCTTGACCAGGTGGTCGATGACCCGCTGGTCCCAGTCGTCGCCGCCGAGGTGGTTGTCGCCGGAGGTCGCCTTGACCTCGATGACGCCCTCGCCGAGCTCGAGCAGGGAGACGTCGAAGGTGCCGCCGCCGAGGTCGAAGACCAGAACGGTCTGCTCCTTGGAGCCCTTGTCCAGGCCGTACGCGAGGGCGGCGGCGGTGGGCTCGTTGACGATGCGCAGGACGTTGAAGCCCGCGATCTCGCCGGCCTCCTTGGTGGCCTGGCGCTGCGCGTCGTTGAAGTAGGCCGGGACGGTGATGACCGCGTCCGTGACCGACTCGCCGAGGTACGCCTCGGAGTCGCGCTTGAGCTTCATGAGCACCCGCGCCGAGATCTCCTGCGGGGTGTACTTCTTGCTGTCGATGTCGACGGACCAGTTCGTGCCGACCTCGCGCTTGACCGAACGGATCGTCCGGTCGGGGTTGGTCACCGCCTGACGCTTGGCGACCTCGCCGACGAGCACCTCGCCGTTGCGGGCGAAGGCGACGATGGACGGCGTCGTCCGGGAACCCTCCGCGTTCGCGACGACGGTAGGCTCACCGCCCTCCAGAACGCTGACGCAGGAGTTCGTGGTGCCGAGGTCGATGCCGACCGCTCGTGCCATGTTCGCTTCCTCGCTTCTTGCCAAGTTCTTCGAGTGGTTGGTTCTCAAGTTGAGTGGACCGGGCTCAATGATGCCACGGAGTCGCACGCGTGCAAGTCAAAGTTGAGTCCAGGCGGCGCAAGTCACGTTCGGGAGGTACCTGTCCGGTCACGGCCGTGGGGTACCTGTTGTCTGCGATGCATAGATCGGGCACGCTTTACCCGTGACGACGCACGGTGACGCGGTCGGTCCGTCGGCCACTCCCGCCGTAGCCGACCCGCCCCCCACAAAAGCCCAGGCGAACGGCGCTTCGACGGCCCCGGCCCGCAAAGAATCCGACAAACCATCCCATACTGTCCCAATCTCCGAAGCCGCAACCCCGCCCAGCGGGGCCGAGCAGCCGGAGGCGGACGCGGTGCGGGAGCCTGACGCCGTCGAGCCGCCGAAGCCGGAGTGGCCCCCGGCCACGGCCTCCACCACGGGAAACGTCGTGACGACGAAGTCGAAACGGCCCGCCGAGGTCGATGCCCCGGACGAGTCGACCGCCGAAGCCGGCACCGCCGCCGAGGAGGGGCCGGAGAGCGCTCCCGCCGTCGACCCGGAGACCACGCCGGATGACGACCCCGAGGCCGGTGAAACGAAGCCGGTCGATGGGCCGATGCCCGCAGACGCGATTGACGCTGATTCCGACCCGGCCGCCGCGCTGCCCACGGCCGGGAAGCGGCCGCCCGCGGCGCCGGCGCCGCTGCCGGCCCCAGCGCCGGCGCCGGCGCCGGTGAGCTCGACCGTGGCCAGGACCGGGTTCCGGCCGGCCGCGACGGTGCCGGACCTGCCGGTCGAGCCGCCCGCCGCGGTCGGCGAGCTCGCCACCGCGCTCTCCCGGCTGCGCGCGACGATCGGCGGCGCCACGTACCCACTGGTCATGCCGTCGGCGGACGAGGCCCGGCGGATCGGCACCGCCCTGGTGTCGCAGTTGGACGACTACCTGCTGCCGCGCCTCGCCCGGCTCGACGCGCCACTGCTGGTCGTCGTCGGCGGCTCCACCGGCGCGGGCAAGTCCACCCTGGTCAACAGCCTGGTCCGGGCGCCCGTCAGCACCGCGGGCGTGCTGCGCCCCACGACCCGTTCGCCGGTCCTGGTCAGCAACGCGTCCGACTCGTCCTGGTTCCGCACGGGCCAGCTCCTGCCGGGCCTCACCCGCACGGCCGAGGGCTCCTCGGACCCGCGGGCGCTGCAGCTGGTCTCCGCGCCCGCGCTCGGCGCCGGCCTGGCCTTCCTCGACGCACCGGACATCGACTCGGTCGTCGAGGGGAACCGGCAGCTGGCCGCCCAGCTGCTCGCCGCCGCCGACCTGTGGCTGTTCGTCACGACCGCCGCGCGCTACGCGGACGCCGTGCCGTGGGAACTGCTGACCACCGCCCGGCTGCGCGGCACCGTGATCGCGCTGGTGCTGGACCGGGTGCCGCCCGAGGCCGCCGGCGAGGTCACCACGCACCTCGGCGAGATGCTGGCCGCCCGTGACATGGGCGCCGCGCCGCTGTTCGTGCTGCCGGAGTCCACGCTGGACGGGCAGGGCCTGCTGCCGGAGAGCGCGATGCGGCCGCTGCGCGACTGGTTCGCACAGCTCGCGGCCGACTCCGACGCGCGCGCGGCCGTCGTCCGGCAGACGCTCAACGGCGCGCTGGCCGCGCTGGGTCCGGCCGTGGCCGGGCTCGCCGACGCCGCGGACGAGCAGGCGGTCGCGGCGCAGGCCCTGGACGAACGGGTGACGGCGGCCTACCGCACCGGCCGCCGGACGATCGAGAACGGCCTGCAGGACGGGCGCCTGCTCCGCGGCGAGGTGCTGGCCCGCTGGCAGGAGTTCATCGGCACCGGCGAGTTCCTCCGCAGCCTCGAGTCGCGGGTGGGCCAGCTGCGCGACAAGGTGGTCTCGGCGGTCACCGGCCGCCCGGCGCCCGGTCGCAACCTGCAGGCGGCCCTGGAGACCCAGCTGGTCACGCTGCTGCGCGGGGTCGCGGCGGACGCCGCGGAGCAGGCGTACTCGGCGTGGCAGGCGCACCCGGCCGGGGCGGCGCTGCTGGAGCCGGGCCTGCAGAAGGCCGCCGCCGACCTGCCGCAACGCGCCGAGCGGGTGGTCCGCGACTGGCAGCAGTTCGTGCTCGACCTGGTGCGCAGCGAGGCCGCCGACAAGCGGACCGTGGCGCGCGGTGCCGCGTACGCGGTGAACGGCATCGGCCTGACCGTGATGGTCGCCGTCTTCACCGCGACCGCCTTCATACCGACCGGCGCCGAGGTGGCCGTCGGCGCGGGCACCACGGTCGCCGCGCAGAAGGTGCTCGAGGCGCTCTTCGGCGACCAGGCGATCCGCACCCTGGCCGCCCGGGCGCGCGAGGAACTTCTCCAGCGGATCGACGTGCTGCTCGAGAAGGAGGCGGCCCGTTACACGGACCGCACCGCGGCCGCGCGGCTGGAACTGGAACCGGGCGCCGCCCTGCGGCGGGCCGCGGCCGATGTGGAGCGTGCCAGGGAGGAAGTCGCGTTGACCGGGACGGCGTCATGAGCCTCGTCGAGCGGGTCAAGCAGGCCCTGTCGCGCGACGACCGGGTGGATCCCGAGCAGCTCGTCGCGCGGCTCGAAGCCCTGCGGCGCTTCCTGCGCGTGACCGACCCGTACCTGCCGGACAACGACCTGGTCGCCGCGCACACGCTGGTCGAGCGGGCCGGCAGCCGGCTCGCGCTCTCCCAGGATCACACGGTCGTCGCCCTCGCCGGCAGCACCGGCAGCGGCAAGTCCAGCCTGTTCAACGCGCTCGCCCGGCTGAAGCTCTCGCCGGTCGGCGTGCGCCGGCCGACCACCGGCGTCGCGCACGCGTGCGTCTGGGGCCCGCTCGGACCGGCGAACAAGCTGCTCGACTGGGTCGGCGTGCTGCCGCGGCAGCGCTACATCCGGGAGAGCGCGCTGGACGGCGAGGACGAGGCCGCGCTGCGCGGGCTCGTGCTGCTCGACCTGCCGGACTTCGACTCCGTCGAGCGCGGGCACCGGCTCGAGGTCGACCGCCTGCTCGGCCTCGTCGACCAGGTGGTCTGGGTGGTCGACCCGCAGAAGTACGGCGACCGGATCCTGCACAACGCCTACCTGCGGCAGTTCAAGCAGCACAGCGACATCACGATCGTGGTGCTCAACCAGGCGGACCGGCTCTCGCCCGGCGACACCGAGATCGTCCTCACCGACCTGCGGCGGCTGCTCGTCGAGGACGGCCTGACCGAGGTTCCGGCGATGGCCACCTCCGCGAAGCAGCCGGGCATGCTGACCGAGCTGCGCGCGGCCCTGGAGAAGACGGTCGCCGAGCGGCAGTCGGCGCTGCGCCGCCTCGCCGGCGACCTCGACCAGGTCGCCGAGCAGCTCGGCGTGACGATCGGCCCGCCGGCCGCGGAGGACGAGGTGGACCGCGCGACGGTACGGCAGCTCAGCGAGGCGCTCGCCGCCTCGGCGGGCGTGCCGGCGGTGGCGTCGGCGACCGCGGGCTCGTACCGGCACCGGGCGGTCGCCAGCACCGGCTGGCCGCTGGTCCGTGGCGTACGCAAGCTGCGGCCGGACCCGCTCAAGCGGCTGCACCTCTCGACCGAGAAGCCCGCGCCGTCGACCGACCTGGTACCCGTCTCGCGCACCTCGATCCCGGAGGCCGACGCGGCGCAGAAGTCCGCGGTCGGCCTGTCCGTGCGCGCCGTCGCCGCGCGGGCGGCCGCGCCGATCCCCGAGGTGTGGGCACCGGCGCTGAACACCGCGGCCCGGTCCCGGCTGGGCGACCTGCCCGACGCGCTCGACCGGGCGGTCGCCCGCACCGACCTGGGCATGAGCCGCAAGCCGCTCTGGTGGACCGCGGTCGGCCTGCTGCAGTGGCTGTTCACCGTCGCCGCGGTCGTCGGCCTGGGCTGGCTCCTCGCCGGCTACGCGGTCCGCCTCCTCGGCCTGCCGGAGTTCGACAACCCCAAGGTCGGCGCGGTGCCGCTGCCGACGTTGCTGCTGCTCGGCGGCCTGCTGCTCGGCGCGTTGCTGGCGTTGCTGATTCACCCGATCGTCGACCTGGGCGCCAAGCGGGCCGGCCGGCGGGCCGAGCAGCGGCTGCGCGTCTCGATCACCGAGGTGGCCCGCGAGTACGTGGTCGCGCCGGTCCGCGAGGTGCTCAACGCCTACGCACAGGCCCGCGAGGCGCTGACCGTCGTCCGTTCGGAATAGGGCCCCCGGCCTGCGTTACCGGTAGGCTCGGCCGCATGGCGGTACCCCAGAATCCGTACGACGCAGTCCTGCACGCTGCCCGCGACGTGGCGAAGGTCGACTGCGCGCTGGACGCCGAGATGCTGGGCACCGCACTCCTCGGCAGCGTCTACGCCGTGGCCACCACCGACCGCGCCGCGGCGGTCCGGGAGTTCGTCGGACAGTTCCTGAGCGCGACCAACCGGCGCCGCACCGCCTCGGCGACGACGATCCGCGAGGTCTTCGCGACGCTCGTGCCGGACGCACCGGGCGCGGCCGAGGTGCGCCGGGGCCCGCAGGCGCCGACCTGGACGGAGCAGCTCGGCCGGGTGCGCCCGACCGGCTGCTACGCATACGGCGACGTGTACGGCGACCAGACGTCCTACCTGGTCACCTTCGCCTACGACGACGAGCAGGACGGCGGGCCCGCGCACGCCGTGGTGGCGCTCGTCGACCACAACATCGGCATCACCAAGGACATCTTCGTCGGCGGTCCCGCCGAGCGCGTGCTGGGACAGGTCCGCGAGATGTGCGCCAGCGACGAGCTGACCTGGTTCCGCGAGGAGGACCCCGGCCGCCTGCGCGGCGAGGTCAGCAAGTACCTGGAGATCACGGACGGCCTCAGCGACCTGCCGTCGGACGGCAACCTGGCGACGGACCGGGCCCTGGCCACGGCCCGGCTCGCCCTGCTGCCGGCCTCGACGGTGCCGGCGCTGGCGGAGCCGCCGGAGCTCAGCGGCCCGGATCGCGAGCGGCTGCTGCGCGACTTCCTGTCCTCTCCGGAGGCGGCCCGCTTCGCCCTCAACGACGTGTCCGCCGACGACGAGCTGGCGTCACTGCACTTCTGCCTGAGCCTGATCCTCGACCACGCGGCGAGCCTGCCGGAGCCGGACCCGCTGCGCTGGAGCCCGGCGGTCGCGGGGCTGTTCCTGCAGGACTGGGTGCACCGCCGCGCGGTGCTCGACATGGACGACGCGGCGATGCTGCCGCGGGTGACCCGCGCCTGGTCGGCCTACGCGACCCGCAAGCGCGGCCTGCCGGCCGCGGCCTGGGAGCAGACCGACACCGTGGTCGAGGAGATGATCCCGGAGTTCGCCCGCCTGTACGCCACCGGCGAGCGGCGCAGCCCGGCGACGGCGGCGGTGGCCCAGCTGATCTCGGAGGGCGTCGACCCGAACGACTCGGATGCCATCGACGCCTGGATCGAGAACAACCGGCACCGCCTCACCGACGACTCCTGAGCAAGGGGTACCTCACCCGGCGAGCCTCCACGTCGCCGGGTGAGGGGCCTCTTCACCAGCGGTTCCGGTGCTCCTGCGGCTGCGGGTCGGCGTGGTGCCGCCCCATCCGGGAACTGCGATGGAACGCGCCGGTGTGGTCGGCCGCGCGGTGCATGCGCTCCGCGCGGTGGCTGCCGCGGTACACGCGGACCGCGGTCGCGGCCTGGCCGCCCTCGGGGCCGGCCGGCTGATGGCGATGGCTGTTGTGTGTGCGCTCCGCGCTGCGGGCGGGTCGGACGTTCTGCGGGCGTTCGGTCACTGCTGACCTCCGGCGGGAGTCGGACCGGGCGCGGCCTTCGCGACCCGGATGGTGACGGTTCTGTCGGCCGGTGCCGGCCTGTCGAAGAGGCGTTCGGGTACGGCCGCGATCGTCACGCGGCGGCCTTCCCCGTCGGACGGTTCGATGTGGACCTTGATCGACCGATCGCGGTCCGCGCGGTGCTGCGACCGGCGCGCGCGGCGGGCCGAGTCGTCGCACTTCCCGCGCCGGAGCCGGGCCGACCGGTGATGGTGCGCCGGGCGGGCCGAGCAGTTGGTGCGGTCCACACACCACGGTGAACGGATCGGCTTCGCCGGCGGCTCGCCGTCGCCCGGCGAATCGGCCGGGCCGTCGGAACCGCCGTCCCCGGACGCGCGGTCCGAGTCTCTCTCCCCGGACACGCGGTCAGAGTCTCCGTCCCCGGACGCGCGATCCGAGTCGCCGTGCGAAGAGTCCGGCACGACCGGCAGATCCGGGATGACCGGCAGATCCACCACGCCCGGCTGATCCGGAACGGCGGGGCGGTCCGGCATGGCCGGGAGATCAGGCTCGGCCGGGAGATCAGGCTCGGCCGGGAGATCAGGCTCGGCCGGGAGATCAGGCACGGCCGGGAGATCAGGCACCACGGGGAAGCCGGGGAGCTGCCGGGACTCGTCCGGCACGGCCGGCCGCACCGGAAGCCGCGGAAGGCCCGGCGCCGACGGCTTGCGCGGTTCCGACGGCTTGTGCGGCTCGGCGGGCCTGCCGGCCGGCCATCCGCCCCGGCCGGAACCGTCTGGCCTCCAGATCGAGTGCACCGAAACGGGCGGCTTCGCCGCCGTCCGGTGTACGCCCTGGCCGTACCCCTTGGGCCTGGTTTTCTGTTTCTGGGCGTGGCCACGCACGACCCCGGGTCCGCCCGGTGAGGACGACCCGGCGGATGACGTGGCGTCGGGCGTCGGCGAGGCGGGTGGCGAGACCCGCACCGGCCCGGACGACGCCGGCGGAATGAAGGGCCCGCCCATCGCCCCGCCGCGGTTCTCTTCGAGCTCGTTGGATCCCGCGGTGATCGCCGCGAGCGTCGGTAATGACGCCAGACCCACCAACATGGCAACAATCAGTACATATCGGCGCGTGGTTCCGGCGAATCCGTGCTCGGCACTGTAGACACCGTTCAAGCGCCTGCGCATCACCTTGACCGGCGGGACGAGCCCGTCGTCGTCCGGTTGCTCCGGCACGGCCAGCACCTCCTGCACATAAAGATCGACTTGGATCGGACTCGGCTATCGAGGTGAACGACGGATGGCTGTCCGGGCAGCGGCGAAAAGTGCCCGTTCAGACGGAAGTGACCGTACGAAAACCGCTTAATAGGACAAATGTGGGCACCAATGGCCGAGCCGAGATTTCGGATCTGTGATCGACCTGACCTGTGGCGCCACTCACGTTCTCTGCGAGGATGGTGACGACGGCACCGCCGTCGCCCGGCTGTACATCAGCGGAAGGCGGTGGTCGTCGTTACTCCCCAGGCGGGGTCCTCAACCACGCCTGCCAGCCGCGCGGCAACCCCACCCGGGCCAGGCGCGGCGCACCCCAGCGGTCAGCCGCGCGGACGGGCAACACCCGCCGTGGGCAACAGAGATGAAACAGGGAGACACGGATGGCGAACGGCGAAAGCGAAGTCGGGGCGGACGCCCCGGCGGGCGGTTTCGTTCAGCTGCTCACGCCCGACGGTGAGCGCGTAGACAGCGCCACCACGGCGGACGGCGTGACCTACACGGTCGACTTCACCGACGACGAGTACCGGGAGCTCTACCGGGACCTCGTGACGGTGCGCCGGCTCGACGCCGAGGCGACCGCGCTGCAGCGGCAGGGCGAGCTGGGCATCTGGGCCAGCCTGCTGGGCCAGGAGGCCGCACAGGTCGGCTCGGGCCGCGCGCTGCGACCGCAGGACATGGCGTTCCCCACGTACCGCGAGCACGGTGTCCTGTACACCCGCGGTATCGACCCGATCATGCCGTTCGGCCTGTTCCGCGGCGTCGACCAGGGCGGCTGGGACGCTAACAAATACAAGTTCAACGGCTACACGATCGTCATCGGGTCGCAGACGCTGCACGCCACCGGCTACGCCATGGGCATCACCATGGACGGCAAGACCGGCAGCCCGGACGGCGAGGCGGTCATCGCCTACTTCGGCGACGGCGCCACCAGCCAGGGCGAGGTCAACGAGTCGTTCGTCTGGGCCGGGGTGTTCCACGCCCCGATGGTCTTCTTCTGCCAGAACAACCAGTACGCGATCTCCGAGCCGCTCGAGCGGCAGACCCGCATCCCGCTCTACCGGCGCGCGGCGGGCTTCGGCTTCCCCGGCGTTCGGATCGACGGCAACGACGTGCTCGCCACCTACGCGGTGACCCGCGCGGCGCTGGACCAGGCGCGCAACGGACAGGGCCCGACCCTGATCGAGGCGTACACCTACCGGATGGGCGCGCACACCAGCTCCGACGACCCGACCCGCTACCGCATCGCCAGCGAGGTCGAGTCCTGGAAGGCCAAGGACCCGATCAGCCGGCTGAAGGCGTTCCTGACCAAGCAGCAGCTCGCCGACGACACGTTCTTCGGCGAGGTCGACGACTCGGCTCGCACCCTCGCGCTCGACCTGCGCGAACGGGTCCTGGCCATGCCGGACCCGCAGCCGGTCTCGATGTTCGACCACGTCTACCCGAACGGCTCGCCCGAGATCGACGCTCAGCGCGCACAGTTCGCCGCTTACGAGGCTTCGTTCGAAGGGAGCGCACACTGATGTCCGAGACCATCACCCTTGGCAAGGCACTCAACCACGGCCTGCGGCGCGCGCTCGAGAACGACCCCAAGGTCGTCATCATGGGCGAGGACGTCGGCAAGCTCGGCGGCGTCTTCCGGATCACCGACGGCCTGCAGAAGGACTTCGGCGACGACCGCGTCATCGACACCCCGCTGGCCGAGGCCGGCATCATCGGCACCGCGGTCGGCCTGGCCATCCGCGGCTACCGGCCGGTCTGCGAGATCCAGTTCGACGGGTTCGTCTTCCCGGCGTACAACCAGATCGTCGCCCAGGTCGCGAAGATGTTCTACCGCTCGCGCGGCAATGTGCGGCTGCCGATCGTCATCCGGATCCCGTACGGCGGCGGCATCGGCGCGGTGGAGCACCACTCCGAGTCGCCCGAGGCGTACTTCGCGCACACCCCCGGCCTCAAGGTCGTGACCTGCTCGAACCCGGCCGACGCGTACTCGATGATCCAGCAGTCCATCGACTCCGACGACCCGATCGTGTTCTTCGAGCCGAAGCGCCGCTACTGGGACAAGGGCGAGGTCGACCTCGACGCCCCGGCCTCGTTCCCGCTGCACGCGTCGCGGGTCGCCCGCGAGGGCTCGGACGCCACCGTCATCGCGTACGGGCCGATGGTCAAGACGGCCCTCGAGGCGGCGCAGGCCGCGGCCGAGGACGGGCGCAACCTCGAGGTCATCGACCTGCGCACCCTCTCGCCGCTCGACCTCGGCCCGGTCTTCGAGTCCGTCCGCAAGACCGGCCGGGCCATCGTCGTGCACGAGGCGCCCGGCACCCTCGGCCTCGGCTCCGAGATCGCCACCCGGATCACCGAGGAGTGCTTCTACTCCCTCGAGGCGCCGGTCCTGCGGGTCACCGGCTACGACATCCCCTACCCGGCCGCGCGCGTCGAGGAGGAGTACCTGCCCGACCTGGACCGGGTGCTGGACGCCGTCGACCGCTCGTTCGGCTGGTGACCCGGATGTCGCGGATCAAGGAGTTCAACCTGCCCGACCTGGGCGAGGGGCTGACCGAGGGCGAGATCCTGACCTGGCTGGTACAGGTCGGCGAGACGATCGAGCTCAACCAGCCGATCGTCGAGGTGGAGACCGCGAAGGCCGCGGTCGAGATCCCCGCGAAGTGGGCGGGCGTCGTCACGCGGATCTTCCATGAGGCCGGCACGACGGTCGAGGTCGGTTCGCCGATCATCTCGATCGACACCCAGCCCGGCGCGGGCCCGGTCCCCTCGGCCGAGTCGCTCGCGGCCGTCGAGGTCGCGCCCGAGGAGGGCGCGGTCGAGCCCGGCCTGATCGGTGGTCCGGCACCGGGCGGCCGCACGGCTGTTCTGGTCGGCTACGGCCCGAGAACCACAACTGCAAAGCGCCGACCCCGCATCGGTACGCCCACCGGCTCCACAACCGCAGCACCGGGAACCCCGCCTGCGGCGGCTACCGCATCGCCGGCCCCGGCGGCGCCTCAGGCCGTTGCGCCCGCTCCGGCCGTGGTGGCCGCTCCGGCGCCGGCGCCGGCTTCCCCGGCCGCGCGCGTCCGGCCGGCCGGGCCGGTGCTGGCCAAGCCGCCGGTGCGCAAGCTCGCCCGGGACCTCGGCGTCGACCTGTCGGCCATCGCCGGCACCGGCCCGCTGGGCTCGGTGACGCGTGACGACGTGCAGCAGGCCGTCGCGGCCTCGGCGCCGGCTTCGCCTGTGGTCGAGGCCGGCACCGCCCGGCCGGCGGCCGCGTCCGCCCCGGTCTTCGACGCCTCGCGGGAGCAGCGCATCCCGATCAAGGGCGTGCGCAAGCTGACGGCCGAGAACATGGTCGCGTCGGCGTTCACCGCGCCGCACGTGACCGAGTTCCTGACCGTCGACGTGACCCGGTCGATGAAGTCGCTGGAGCGGATCAAGGCACGGCCCGAGTTCCGCGACGTCCGGATCTCGCCGCTGCTGCTCGTGGCGAAGGCGGTGCTGCTGGCGGTCAAGCGGCACCCGATGGTCAACTCGACCTGGTCCGCGGCGACGAACGAGATCGTCGTCAAGGAATACGTCAACCTGGGCATCGCGGCGGCGACCGAGCGCGGCCTGATCGTGCCGAACGTCAAGGACGCCGGCCGGCTCACGCTGCGTGAGCTGGCGGATGCTTTGAACGCCCTCGTGCAAACCGCTAAGTCGGGCAAGACGCCGCCGTCGGACATGTCGGGTGGAACCCTCTCGATCACCAACGTCGGCGTGTTCGGCGTGGACACCGGCACGCCGATCCTGCCGCCGGGCGAGGCGGCCATCCTGGTGTTCGGGGCGATCCGTCCCACGCCGTGGGTGCACAAGGGGAAGATCAAGATTCGCCAGGTCACCACCCTGGGCCTGTCGTTCGACCACCGCATGGTGGACGGCGAGCTGGGCTCGAAGTTCCTGCGCGACATCGGCGCCTTCCTCGAGGACCCGGAGGGCGCACTGCTCTCCTGGACCTGAGTTTCCTCTGGCGGGTGAGCCTTCGAGCCTTCGATCCTTCGGCAGGTAAGCGGGATCACCCCCTAAATCGTTGGTGAGTCGTGTTCCGGCGCGGTTGAATAGATCTAGCGCCGGAACACGGCACCAAAGACGAGGCCGGGCAGGCCAGAGGAGTGAGCAACACCATGAGCACCATCGAGCGCATCCGCAACCGCCGCATCGCCAAGCGTGACGCCCGCGCCATCCAGCGCGCGATGACGTCCGCGCCCACCCAGTCGATGCGGGACGAGATCGCCATCTTCAGCCAGCACCGCGTTCTCTGATCATTTTCTGATCGGCGCGCAATCGAACGGCCCGTCCGGATTCCGGGCGGGCCGTCGGCATATCAACCGGGGCAATTAGTAATTAATCGTCGCCCGGGACCGTGATTTTCGCCTCACCATCTCGCTCCGGACGGCGTACACCGGGATTCCTCGAACCCGCTACGACCGGTACGGTTGTTCCCGGTCGCCGCCCCGGCTCGGCCGGCCGGGCAATCAGCGACCGGGCGACGCCCAGCTCTGCAGGGTCGGCCGCTCCGTGCAAAGCTGGCACGGCCGACAGTCATGGAGGAGGCGGTATGACGTCCGAGGGCCAGCACGCCGGTCAGCAGCCGGGGGCCATGTCGGGCGGCGGGGCCGACCCGTTCGGCCCCGACGGTTTCCCACCCGATCCGGACGGCCGGCAGGCCGCCGATCGCGGGCCGTCCTATCCGCACGCGCAGGAGTCTTTCCCCAGCGCGTACGGTCCGCCGCCGCACGCCACCCCGAACGGCGGCTCGCCGTTCGTGGTGCCCGCGGTCCCGCCGGCCGGTCAGACGCCGCCGCCCGGGTCCCCCGCGCCGCAGATGCCCGGGCCGACATTCGGTCCGGGGGCGGCCAAGTTCTCCTCCAGCGGCTCCGCCCGCGTGCCCGAGCCCGGCCAGCTGCCGCAGCGGCCGCCCGCCGCACCCCCCGCCGGCGGCGCCTTCCCGCCGCCGGAGTCCGCGTGGGCCCCGCCGCCGGCACCGCCCAGCGCGGCGCCGGAGGACAACCCGTTCGTGCCCCGCGTGGCCGAGCCGCACCCCTACGGCGGCGGCGCCGGCGACCTTCCGCAGCGCTCGCCCGGCATCGCCGGCGGGCCGCTCGACGGCCCGGTCGGCGACTTCAACGGCTTCACGCCCGCCCGCAAGCCCGCCGAGGCCGCACCGGCCCCCGCGCCGTTCGACCGGCCCGGCACCTACGGCACGCCCCAGCCGGGCGCCACGTTCGGATCCGCCGCGCCGCAGCAGCCCTTCGGCTCGGCGCGCCCCGACGACGCCGACGGCCAGTCCGGCCGGGCGCCGGGCGTGTCCGCGTTCGGCGACCAGCGCATCCGCGTGCCCGGCGCGACCCTGACCGGCCTGCCCGACGCGGCGCCCGCCGACGGCCTCCCGCCCCGCGACGCCGACGAGGGCGGTGCGCTGCCCACCCGCGGCGGCGCGGCCCGCGGCCCCGACAGCGGCGGCTTCCCGCTGCGCGGCGGCACCGGCAGCGGCAGCTTCCCGATCCGCGGCGGCCCGGAAAGCGGCAGCGTCGGCTACGCGGCCCCGGCCGACGGCACGTTCACGGACGGCAGCGACGCCTTCGCGGCCCGCCGTGACAGCGGCGCGTTCGCCGCTCGCGGTGACAGCGGCGCCTACGCGGCCGGCAGTGACAACAGCGCCTTCGCGGCCCGTAGTGACAGTGGCTCCTACGCGGCCGGCAGTGACAACAGCGCCTTCGCGGCCCGTAGTGACAGTGGCTCCTTCGCCGCTCGCGGTGACAGCGGCGCGTTCGCGGCCGGCAGTGACAGCGGTGGGTTCGCGGCTCGTGGCCAGTTCGGCGAGGCCGGTCCCTCCGCGCAGCGCGGCGACGCCGACGGCAACCCGTTCGGGTCCTCCGGCGGCGCGCCGGGCTACGGCAACCAGGGCTCGCCGGACAGCGGCGGCTTCCCGGTCCGCGGCGCCTACGACGGCCCGGGCCACGACGGCCAGCCGGCACCGGGCCTGTCCGCCCGCCGCCCGTTCGGCGACCGCCCGGGCGAGCCGGACCAGTCCGCCCCGTTCGAGGGGGGCGCGAGCGCCTACCCGCAGCGGGTCCCCGGCGCCTCATACTCTGTCGCCGGCTCCCCGGACCTCGGCCAGCCCGAGGCCGCCAGCGGCGGCTACGCCCAGCGCGTTCCGGGCGCCTCGTTCGGCAGCGGCGGCGCACCCGTCGTCGCGGAGCCGCGCAGCGCCGCGTCGGTGCCGCTGCCGCGGGACCCGGCCGAGCGCCTGGAGTCCGCCGCCGAGCCGCCCGCCGAGCACCCCGGCCCGGCCAAGGGCACGGCCCGCCCGGTCTCGGCCAGCGCGTCCGTTCCGGTAGCCAGCCGGGTCGCGCCGCCCCAGGAGGCCGAGGAACTGCCGCCGCCGCAGGCCAACCCGCAGTCGCGCGTCTACGGCCGCCCGGCACCCGCCGAGGAGGCCCCGGCCGCGCCGCAACATCCCTACCGGGACGCCGACCATCCCTACCGGGACGATGAGCATTCGTCCGGCGGCACCTACGGCACTACCCCCGGGTCCGGTGCCTTCCGTGCCGCGCCCACTTCCGGCGCCATGGGCGCGGCCACCACGACCTCCGGCGCCTACCAGCAAACACCTGAGAGCCTCTACGCCCCGCCGGCGGAGAGCCCTGCCGCCCGCCCGGACGGCACCTACGGCCGCCCGGCCGAGGCTCCCTTCGGTGCCGGACCGCCCGAAGAGCGCCCGCCCCTCGGTGGCCCCGCGCCGGCCGACCAGTTCGCCACCCGCCCGTCACCGGACGCCTTCGGCGCCGCGCCCGTCAGCCCTTACGACGGCCGTCCCGGCACACCCGACACCGGTGGCGCTTTCGGCGCGGCTCCCGTCAGCCCCTACGACGGTCGCCCCGGCACACCCGACACCGGTGCGTTCGGTGCGGCGCCGGCGCCGGGCAGCGATCAACCGCCGGAACGCCCGGCGGCCCGCGCCACCGCCAGCGCCCGGGTCAGCCCGCCGGTGCAGCCCTTCAGCCCGCCCCCGCCGGCCGAACAGCCGGACGAGCGCGGCCAACAGCAGTTCAGCGAGTTCACCACCGACATCGCCGGCCGCGGCCAGGCCGTACCGGCGCCGGGCAGCCCCGCCGCCCGCACGGCGCCGCAGGAACAGTACGGCGAGCACACCACCGACGTGGCGGGCCGCAACCAGACGCCGGGCCAGCCGTACGTGCCCGCACCCGCCCTGCCGACGATGCACGCCGCGCCGCCGCTGGAGAACGGCTTCCCGCCCGCCCCCGCGCCGGACTCCACCCAGCCGTTCGGCGAGCGCCCGCGGATGGGCGGCGTCTTCCCGGGCCCGGCCAGCCGCGCGACCGTGGCGCCGCCGGACCCGGAGCAGACCGCCAACTGGCCGAGCCGCCCCGCACCCGGAGAGCCCGACCAGGGCCGGTTCGACTCGTTCCGGCCGGACGCCCCGGACCCGGCACCCGCCGAGGCGGCCAAGCCGGACACCCCGCACGTGCGGATGCTCCCGGTGATCCTGGGCGTCATCCTCGGCGCCGGCCTGCTCGTCGGCCTCACCCTCGGCATCACCTGGCTGATCGCCCGGGGCTCGCACGACGGCGACACCGGCGGCAGCGGCTTCTCGGTCAAGGCCGGCGACTGCGTCAAGCGCGAGGGCAACGCGGCGGTCACCGCGAACTGCACCGACGCGGGCGCCTTCGAGGTGACGGCGGTCGTCGACGCCAAGGAGAAGTGCCCCGACCCCGCCCAGCCGTACGTGGTCAACCCGACCGCCAGCGGCTCCCAGGTGCTCTGCCTCAAGCCCCGCGCCTGAACCAGCACGTCTACGCGCCCGAAGCGCGGCCACCCGGGACCTTCCGGGAGCCACGCGTCGGGCGCGCTTCGTTTCCCGGGATCGTGAACCACCTCCGTCCGCAGAGAACTTGATCTCCGCAGGATTCTCAAAACTTCGGCGAACTTTGCTCAAGGTCGGGTCAAGGCTGGCGATAAACCTTGTGTCCAAGCAAAACGGACGCAGGACGGGGGCTTGGAAGCCCCAATACCAAGCCCCAAACTCACGGAGGAGATCTCATGAAGGCTCGCATGTACAAGGCTGGAATCGCCACCACGGCTGTCGCCCTGGGTGCCAGCATCTTCGGCCTGACCGCCGGCGCTTCCGCCGCCGACGCGAACGACGCGGTCGTCACCAAGCTCAGCGTGGCGAAGGGCAGCACCCTCGGCGGCACGGTCGTGACCATCACTGGCAAGAAGTTCACGGGCACCACTGACGTGGAATTCGGCGCCACCGCCGCCACGAGCTTCCTGATCGTGTCGGACACCCAGATCGTCGCCAAGGCGCCGGTCGGCTCCGGCACCGTCCAGGTCAAGGTCACGAACGCCACGACCAACGAGAGCGCCAACACCGCCGCCGACGACTTCGCCTACATCCAGCCGATCAACGCGGTGGTCGCGGCGGGCACGCTGCTCAACCCGCTGGGCAAGAGCGTGCTCACGATCACACCCGCCGGCACGGGCCTGACCGCCATGGGCGCCGACAAGGACGCCTTCAAGGGCCTCAAGGTGACCGCGACCGTCAACGGTGCCGTGGCCCAGGTGGCCTGGGGCAGCGCGACCACCGTCAAGGTGACCGTTCCGGCTGGCACTCCGTCCGCCACCGGCGCTTCCGTGGTGCTGCTGCGTGACGGCGTTGCCGGCGCCGCCGACACGAACGCCAAGTACGCGGCGGTCATCACCAAGCTCAGCAAGACCAGCGGCGGGGTGGCTGCGGACGCAGCTGGCACGATCACCGTCACCGGCAAGGGCCTCACCACCGCCACGGGCCTCACCTTCGGCGCCACCGCCGTGACCGGTTCCTGCACCCACGGCACTGGCACCAAGCTGGACACCGAGTACACCTGCACCGGTATTCCGGCCGGCACGGGCTCGGTCGCGGTGAAGGCGACGTTCCCGGCGTCGACCATCACCTACGGCACGCTGCCCACCGCCGCCTACACCTTCAGCGACGTCAGCTGAACTAGCACCACTGCCTGATCCGTCGGCCCGGTCCCCTTCTGGGGGCCGGGCTTTCGGCGTCACCTGGCGACCTGCTCCCGCCCCGCGCGGACCGGCGTCTGCTCGTCCGGCACGATGGGATCATGAATGCGCGAGTGAGGGCTCCCGAGTTTCAAGGGCGGGGCTGGCTGAACACCGGCGGCCGGGAGCTGCGGCTCGCCGACCTGCGTGGCAAGGTCGTGCTGCTGGACTTCTGGACGTTCTGCTGCATCAACTGCCTGCACGTGCTCGACGAGCTGCGACCGCTCGAGCAGGAGTACGGCGACGTGCTGGTCGTCATCGGAGTGCACTCGCCGAAGTTCGAGCACGAGCGCGACCCGGAAGCCCTGGCCGCCGCCGTCGAGCGCTACGGCGTGCACCACCCCGTCCTCGACGACGCCGACATGGCGATGTGGCAGCAGTACGCCAGCAAGGCCTGGCCGACCCTCGCGGTGCTGGACCCGGAGGGCTACCTGGTCGCCTCGATGGCCGGAGAGGGCCACGCCGAGGGGCTCCGACGCCTGCTGGACGAGCTGATCGCCGTACACGAAGAAAAGGGAACCCTGCACCGCGGTGACGGTCCCTACGTCCCGCCGGCCGCCGCCGAGACCACCCTGCGCTTCCCGGGCAAGGCGATCGAGCTGCCGAACGGCAACCTGCTCGTCTCCGACTCGGCCCGTCATTCCCTCGTGGAGCTGGCCCCGGACGGCGAGACCCTGATCCGCCGCATCGGTACCGGCGAGCGCGGCCGCGCGGACGGCCCGGCCGCGACGGCGAGCTTCTCCGAGCCGCAGGGCCTCTGCCTGCTGCCCGCCGGCACCGCCGGCTACGACGTGGTCGTCGCGGACACGGTCAACCACCTGCTACGCGGTCTGCGGCTGGACACCGGCGAGGTCACCACCGTCGCGGGCACCGGGCGTCAGTGGCGTTCCGCCGAGGACGACGGCGAGTCGCTCTCCTCGCCGTGGGACGTGGCCTGGTTTGAGGGCCAGGTGATCGTCGCGATGGCCGGGATCCACCAGCTGTGGTGGTTCGACCCGTCGACCGGCGGCTCCGGCGTCTACGCGGGCACGACCGTGGAGTCCCTGCGCGACGGCAAGCTGCCGGACGTGTGGATGGCGCAGCCCTCGGGCCTCGCCGCCGCCGGCGACCGGCTGTGGATCGCGGACAGCGAGTCGTCGGCGCTGCGCTGGGTCGAGGCGGGCGAGCTGCACACCGCCGTCGGCCAGGGCCTGTTCGACTTCGGCCATGTCGACGGCCCGGCTGAGGACGCCCTGTTCCAGCATCCGCTCGGGGTCGGCGGCCTGCCGGACGGCTCGGTGCTGATCGCGGACACCTACAACGGCGCGGTCCGCCGCTTCGACCCGGCGACCGGCGCGGTGTCCACCGTGGATTCCGGCCTGGCCGAGCCGAGCGACATCCTGGTGACCCGCGACGGCGCGGTGTTCGTCGTCGAGTCGGGCGCGCACCGCCTGGTCCGCCTGGCGCCCGGCGCGGTCACCACCGTCGCCGGTGAGCGGCACCGCACCGAGCGGCCGCCGTCGCCGCTGGCTCCGGGCGAGGTGGTCCTGGACGTGGTCTTCACCCCGGCGCCGGGTCAGAAGCTCGACACGACCTACGGGCCGTCGACCCGCCTGGTGGTCTCCGCCGTCCCGCCCGGGCTGCTGCTGGAGGGCGAGGGCACCACCACCGAACTGTCCCGGCGGCTGGTGCTCAACCCGGCCGTACCCAGGGGCATCCTGCAGGTGGTGGCGCAGGCCGCGACGTGCGACGCGGACGTCGAGCACGCCGCCTGCCACCTGACCCGGCAGGACTGGGGTGTCCCGGTGTTGATCGAGCCGGGCGCGCCGAGCCGGCTCCCCTTGATCCTGCGCGGATTGGACGCCTGAAACCTGCTGGTCATGCCACGTGAGGCGGAACACTACCCACGAGTAACCTACGGTGCCGTAACCTGGATCCCGTGACGACCTCAGCTCCGTTCCGGATGAAGCGCGCTGATCTCGGCAAACCACTGCTGCGCGGCCGGCTGCACCAGTACGCCTTCTTCGTGGCGCTGGTCTGCGGCATAGTCCTCTGCTCGATCGCCGCGTCCCGCCCGGGCATCGCGCCGTTCGTGAGCACCCTCATCTACAGCATCACCGTCTGCGGCCTGTTCGGCACCAGCGCGCTGTACCACCGGCGCACCTGGAGTGAGCGCGGCTACCAGATCATGCGGCGCATGGACCACTCGATGATCTTCATCTTCATCGCGGGCACCTACACGCCCTTCTGCGTCCTGCTCCTGGATCAGGGCAAGGCGACGCTCATGCTGAGCCTGATCTGGGGCGGGGCGCTCGGCGGGGTGGCCCTGAAGCTCATCTGGCCGCACGGACCCCGCTGGGTCGGCGCCCCGCTCTACCTGGCGCTGGGCTGGGCCGCGGTCGCGATCCTGCCGGACATCCTGCACAACGGCGGCGTGACCTGCCTCGTGCTGCTCGCCGTCGGCGGTCTGATCTACAGCGTCGGCGCGGTCTTCTACGCGCTGCGCCGGCCCAACCCCTGGCCGACCGTCTTCGGCCACCACGAGTTCTTCCACGCCTGCACCCTGGTCGCGGCGATCTGCCACCACATCGCGATCTACTTCGCGCTGTACGCCTAACCCCGGGTGTCGTAGGCCGAGCGGGCGTCGAGCACGTCGGCGATGTGTGTCTCGGCCCAGTCCAGCAGTCCGCCGACCAGGCCGAGCAGGCTGCGCCCCAGCGCGGTCAGCGCGTAGTCGACGCGCGGCGGCACGACCGCGTGGACCGTCCGGGTGACCAGGCCGTCGCGCTCGAGGCCGCGCAGCGTCTGGGTCAGCATCTTCGGGCTCACCGCGGGGATGCGCTGCGCCAGCTCCGTGTAGCGCAGCTCGCCGTCGGCCAGCGAGCAGACGATCAGCACGCTCCAGGCGTCCCCGATGCGGTCCAGCACCTGCCGGCCCGGGCAGTCCCTGTCGTAGGCGAACGGTTCCACCAGGGCACTATCCCCCAGGTGCGTACTGCACTTCAAGGTGCTCACTCTCCATCGGGAAGTGATCCTCGACCTGCCCTGTTGTGCACGATGGCGGCCGCTCGGCCGCCGTCATCGCCATCTTGAGGAGTTCCGCACATGACCATCGTCGTCACCGGCGCCACCGGGCACCTGGGCCGCCTCGCCGTCGAGTCGCTCCTCGCGCGCGGCGTACCCGCCGACCGGATCGTGGCGGCCGGCCGCAGCGTCGAGAAGATCCAGGACCTCGCCGACCGCGGCGTACGCGTCGTGCGGGCGTCGTACGACGAGCCGGAGTCGCTGCGCGCGGCCTTCGCGGGCGCCGACCGGCTGCTCTTCGTCTCCGGCAGCGAGGTCGGCCGGCGGATCGAACAGCACGCCAACGTGATCGCGGCGGCCAAGGAGGCCGGCGTCGGCCGGATCTTCTACACCAGCGCGCCGCACGCCGACACGTCCGACCTGATCCTGGCGGGCGAGCACCGGGCCACCGAGCTGGCGCTGGAGGCCTCCGGCATCCCGTCGGTCTTCCTGCGCAACGGCTGGTACGTGGAGAACTACGACCTCAAGGGCGCGCTCGAGCGCGGCCTGTTCGGCGCCGCGGGGGACGGAAGGATCAGCCTCGCCACCCGTGCCGACCTGGCCGAGGCCGCCGCGGCGGCCGTCGCCGCCGACGTGCACGACAAGCAGGCGTACGAGCTGGGCGGCGCGGCCGTGACCCTGGCCGAACTGGCCGCCGAGGTCTCCCGGCAGTCCGGCCGGGAGGTCACCTACACCGACCTGAGCCAGGAGAAGTACGCCGAGCTCCTGGTCGGCGCCGGCCTGCCCGAGCAGTTCGCCGCGATCCTGGCCGACTCGGACCGCGCCGCGGCCGCCGGCCTGCTGGACACCGGCACCGCCGACCTGGCGGCGCTCCTCGGCCGCCCGGCCACCCCGCTGGCCGACGCCGTCCGCGCGGCCCTCGCCTGAGTACGACGACGGGTGCCACCACGCGCGTGGTGGCACCCGTCCGCACGCTCAGCTGGCGTAAGGCGGGGGCGGCGGAGGCTGGCGGCGGGTGGTCTCGTGGTACTCCTCGACCACCTCGCCCTCGCGCATGACCGGCTGCTGGGTCCGCACGACGGCGGGCCGCCGGCGGCTGTTCCAGAACCAGATCGTGACGACGAGGCCGACCAGCCCGGCCAGCATCAGCACATAGCCGACGACGTTGATGTCCAGCCCGCTGATCTCCGCGTTCACGGCGAACGCGAGGATCGCTCCCAGGGCGAGTAGGAAGATGCTTCCGCCGATGCCCATAGTGGCCTCCATGACTCGTGGCTGCCGCACCGAGCCGCGGCAATACGTCGATGGGTGTGTCTACCCACCCGGCGGAACCCTCAATCAGGCAAGCTGACCTCATGACGGTTCGGACCCTCGTACTGCTGCGCCACGCCAAGGCCGAGACGCCCGGCGAGCTGCCCGACTTCGAGCGACAACTCACCGGAGTCGGCAGGGCGAACGCGGACGCGGCCGGCGCGTGGCTGGCCGACGAGCGGCTGCGCCCGGGGCTGGTGATCTGTTCGACGGCGACCCGGACGCGGCAGACCTGGCACGGCGTCGCGGTGGCGCTGGCGCAGGCCGACCGCGATGCGCAGTCGCCGGAGGTGCACTACGAGCGCGGCCTCTACTACGGCGGGCGCACGGAGGTCATCGACCTGCTCCGGGCCGTACCGGACGAGGTGCACACCGTGCTGGTCATCGGGCACAACCCGACGATGTCCGATGTGTCCATCCTGCTGCGCCCCTACGACGAGGACGCCGTACTGGAGGGCCTCAAGACCTCCGGGATGGCCGTGCACCGCACGGAGGCCTCCTGGTCGCAGACCGAGCCGGGCTCGATGCCCCTGGCGCTCACCCACACCGCGCGCGGATAAGACGAAGCCGGCGGACAACATTGTCCGCCGGCTTGGTCTGTTCAGGTGAGTGCGAAGGTCAGAACGCCTCTTCGGCCAGGTCCATCAGGTCGAGGGTGGTGTTCTCGATGATCCGGCGGTCCGAGCCGATCCGGGGCAGGATCTCGCGGGCGAAGAACCGCGCCGCGGCGACCTTGCCCTCGTAGAAGGACTTGTCCGCCTCGGAGACCTCGGTGCCCAGCGCCCGGAGGGCGACCTCGGCGCCGCGCAGCAGCAGCCAGGAGACCACGACGTCGCCGAGCGCGAGCAGCACCCGCCGCGAGGTGAGGCCGACCTTGTACAGCTCCCGGGCGTCGCCGCCCTGGGCCGCCTGCAGCCAGGTCATCTGAATGCCGAGGATGTTCTGCAGCTCACCGAGCGCCTTGCCGAGCGAGGCGCGCTCGACCTTGAGCTGGCCGTTGCCGGCCTCGGTCTCGATGAACTCCTGGATCTCGGTGGCGATGACGGCGAGCGACCGGCCGTTGTCCTTGACGATCTTGCGGAAGATCAGGTCGAGGCTCTGGATCGCCGTGGTGCCCTCGTACAGGGTGTCGATCTTGGCGTCCCGCACGTACTGCTCGAGCGGGTAGTCCTGCAGGAAGCCGGAGCCGCCGAAGGTCTGCAGCGACTCGTGGCCGAGCAGCTCGTACGCCCGCTCCGAGCCGACGCCCTTGACCAGCGGCAGCAGGAAGTCGTTGACCCCACCGGCAATCTTGGCGCCCTTGGTGTCGCCGGCCGCCTCAGCGATGGCGACCTTGTCCTGCCAGGAGGCCGTGTAGATGACCAGCGAGCGCAGGCCCTCCGCGTACGCCTTCTGCAGCATCAGCGAGCGGCGTACGTCGGGGTGGTGGGTGATGGTGACGCGCGGAGCCGCCTTGTCGTTGTTCTGCACAAGGTCGGCGCCCTGTACGCGGTTCTTCGCGTACTCCAGCGCGTTGAGGTAACCCGTCGACAGGGTGGCGATCGCCTTCGTGCCGACCATCATCCGGGCGTACTCGATGATCATGAACATCTGCCGGATGCCCTGGTGCACCTCGCCGAGCAGCCAGCCCTTCGCGGGCGTGCCGTTCTCGCCGAAGGTCATCTCGCAGGTGTTGGAGACCTTGAGGCCCATCTTGTGCTCGACGTTCGTGGCGTAGACGCCGTTGCGCTCGCCCAGCTCGCCGGTCTCCGCGTCGAAGTGGTACTTCGGCACGATGAACAGCGACAGGCCCTTGGTGCCCGGACCGCCGACGCCCTCTACGCCGACCGGACGGGCCAGCACGTAGTGGATGATGTTGTCGGTGAGGTCGTGCTCACCCGAGGTGATGAAGCGCTTGACGCCCTCGATGTGCCAGGAGCCGTCCGTCTGGGGGATGGCCCGAGTGCGGCCCGCGCCGACGTCGGAGCCGGCGTCGGGCTCGGTGAGCACCATCGTCGAGCCCCACTGCTTGTCGATGAAGAGCTCGGCCCACTTCTTCTGCTCTTCGGTGCCCTCGACGTGCACGACGTGCGCGAAGGACGGACCGGACGAATACATCCAGACCGGGGCGTTGGCGCCGAGAATCTGCTCCGCGAGCGCCCACCACAGGGTGCGGGGCGCGAAGGTGCCGCCCAGGCTCTCCGGCAGGTCGAGGCGCCAGAACTCGGACGCCATGAAGGCCGCGTAGGACTTCTTGAACGACTCCGGCAGGTCGGCCGTGTTGGTCACCGGGTCGAACCGGGGCGGGTTGCGGTCGGAGTCGGTGTAGCTCGCCGCGAGGTCCTCACGCGCGAGGCGGTTCACCTCGGCGAGCACGTCGCGCGCGGTGTCCGCGTCGATGCCGTCGAACGGCGCCTGGCCGAACGTACGGTCAGCCCCGAAGACCTCGAAGAGGTTGAACTCGAGGTCGCGCAGGTTGCTCTTGTAGTGGCTCATGTCTTTTTGGCCCCGCCCTCCGGACGCGAGTTACCCGTCAGTAACTACCACTGTATTACCCACGAGTAGGTATCGACAAGTCCGCTTCGATCTCCAGCTGTCCGTCGGGTTGGGGGTCAAACGTCTCCGATCGGGTGGGAATCAGGACAACCGTTCGGCCATTTGCAAGTCGCCGCGCCGCATACACGTATCGACGTGCTCAGCGGTTCGTTGCTCCGGATGTACAGCAAGGCACGTACGCGCCGACCCGGGGAGGTCACTATGTTCGCCACGATCAAGAGCCTGATTCCGGAGCCGCGCCAGGCCGATCAGCCGCGCCACTACGTCGGCCGGCACCGGCAGCCGGAGGCCGTCGCCGCCCGGGCCTCGGTCCCCGTGATCCCGGCGCCCCTGCCCGCACCCGAGGACGCGCCCGCCGCGGGCGAGCCCGCCGACGACGACCGGAGCTAGCTGCCGGCCGCGCCGACCTCCCAGCTCGGCATGGCTGCCGCCGCGCTGCCGTCGGGGCCGCCGTACTCGAGCAGCACCAGGGCGATGTCGTCCTCGAGCTGCCCGTGCACCCAGTCGACCAGCGCGGTCTCGAGCGACGCCAGGCCGTCGCCGACCGTGCCATGCCCCAGCAGCCGCCACGCCCGGTCCGTGGTGGGAAAGAACTCGCCCTCACGACGCGCCTCGCCCAGCCCGTCCGTGAAGAGCAGCAGCCGGTCACCCGGCTCGAGGCGCTCCACCCGGGGCCGCGCCACCGGCATGAACCCCAGCGGGGGCGCCGGAGCCGGCGGGTCCAGCGCGATGACCTGACCACGCCGCAGCAGCAGCGGCGCCGGATGTCCACAGTTGACGATGGTGAGCGTGCCGCCGCGCTCCTCGACCAGGGCAGCGGTCACGAAGTCCTCGTCGCCGACGCTGCGGGCCACGGCCCGATCCAGGTCGGTGACGATCGCCCGCAGGTCCGACCGCTCGAACGCGACATGCCGGTACGACCCCAGCACGATGCTCGCCAGCCGTACCGCGTCGAGGCCCTTCCCGCGCACGTCGCCGATGATGATCCGTACGCCGTACGGGGTGTCCAGGGCCTCGTAGAGGTCTCCGCCGATGTCCGCCGCGGCCGACGCCGAGATGTAGCGGCCCGCCACCGCGAGGTTGCCGACCTGCGGCCCGAGCGGGCGCAGCACGGCCTGCTGCGCGACCGCCGCCAGGCGCACCAGCTCGGCGATCCGGTTGGCCTGGCGCTGCCGGGCGGTGGCGACCGCGGCCGCGATGCCGGTGGCCAGCATGATGCCGACGACGTTGACCATGCCGACGGTGTCGAACCGGGCGTCGGCGCCGGCGAAGCCCATGCCGACGACCGTGGCGAGCGCGCCGACCGCGAGCACCGTCTGCCAGTACGCGAACACGGCGGCCAGGAACGGCGCGGCCGCGTACAGTCCGACGAAGTTCGCCTGAGGACCGTCGGCGAGCTCTACGGCCGACACGACGACGAGCAGCGCGAGGGCCGCGCCGAGGCCGGCGCGGGATCCTGGGCTGAGCGGGCGGCGGCCCGCCGGGATGATAGGCATGGGTACGCCGAACAGCATGCCTGATCGACGTGGGCGGCTGCATCAACTTGACCCCTAGTCTGAGCGGGTTCTGCCCACTTGTCGGCGGCGACCCCCACGCGCGATGACACGATGGCGGTGTGGCTTCAGAACTGCGCGGCCGACTACGCGCCGGATTCCGTTGGACAGACCCCGGTGCCGACACCGATCTGCTTGTCAGCGACCGCTCCGGCTGGTGGCGCGACCCGCTGGTGCTCGACGAACTCGGTCCCGGACTCGCCGAACTTTTCTCCGACGCCGAGCCGACCGTGGTGGTCTCCCCGGAGGTGACCGGCTTCCTCGTCGGCCCGCTGGTGGCCCGCGCGCTCGGCGTCGGATTCGTGGAGGCGTACCGGGCGGGCGCGCGGCGGCCGATCGCCGAGCCGATGGCCTGGGCGGCGGTCCCGGCCGACCACCGCGGCGATCAGCAGCACCTCGGGCTGCGCAGCCGGCTGATCGGCCTCGACGACCGCGTCCTGGTCGTGGACGACTGGGCCGCCACCGGCGCCCAGGCCCGCGGCCTGTACACCCTGGTCGAGTCGCTGGGCGCGAAGGCCGTCGGCGCCGCGGTCATCGTCGACGAGTGCGACCCGGCGGTCTCGGCCGAGCTGCGCATCCGCGGCCTGCTGACCGGCGCCGATCTGAGCTGAGCACCCGTACGCGCTGAGTAGCGCTACTCAGGAGCGACGACGCCCGCTCTCACCACGATGGACCGCATGACGCAGTTCTTCTTCGGCAACTGGGCGACCCGCATCTATCTGTTCGCCGTCGGGGTCGCCGCGGCCATCCTGATCGGCGGCAACCTCGCCACCGGCGACCACGAGCCGTCCACCGCGGCGGCCTACCTCATCGGCCTCACCGCCCCGGTCTCGGTGATCTTCGCGCCGTTCTTCCTGCTCGGCGACGGCTGGCTGGCGGTCGCGATGCTCTGGCTGAGCGTGGCCGCTGGCGCCCTGCTCAACACCCTGCTGATCAACACGATCGCCGGCCAGGTCGGCCGGCTCCGCTCACACGGGGCCTGACGCCCCGCCGAGGTCCACGGTGGCCGACGCCACCGGAGAATCGGCCGACCATGGGTGTCGGCGGTCACATCTGTGCGATGGTGGTTCGTGACCGCGGTAGCGCCCGCGCACGCCTCTGGACGTCCGGTTTCGGGCGCGACCGCGGCCCGCAGGCCCCTCGGGCCCCGACCCAGACGGGAGGAACGATGATCGCGCACACCGGAGACCGGCTCGTCCTGAAGGGCATCCACGTCGGCGACCCCCAGCGGGTCGGCGACATCGTCGAGGTCCCGCACCCCGACGGCACCCCGCCGTACCGGGTCCGCTGGCTGGACACCAACCACGAGGCGCTCGTCTTCCCCGGCCCCGAGGGGCACGTGGAGCACCGGGTCAACTGATCATCCCGGGCGGATGACCGGCCACGATTCCGGTGGCCGGTCGCCGGGCGCGTCTAGCTCTTCCAGTCCACGAGTACGCCGCGGGCCGGCGTCCAGCCCGTGGCCGAGTACTCGGCCAGGCCCTGCAGCAGGTAGGGGTCGGGCGCCATCAGCTCACGCGCCTCGGCCTCGCTGTCCACGTCGAGAATGATCACGCCACCGACAGGCGGATCCTGCCGGCCGGCGGCGACGAGCACGCCGGCCCGCCCGAGCTCCTCGACGAAGGCGATGTGCGCGTCCCGAACCTGGTCGACCTGGTCGAGGGGCGCGAGATAGGTCGAGATCATCAGGTACACGGTGTGTTCCTCTCAGCCGCGGAAAGCTCACCGCGATCCTTGCATGAGGACCAGGCCAAGAATGTTCCCCGGCCCGGACCTCACGTCCTCGCGGCCGTCGAAGTCGACGATCGGCGCCAACCCATCGGCTGCGCCAGGACGATGATCAGCGTTCCCACTGGCCCCCACAGGCTCGGGACAAAGTAGGGCCGGTGATCCAAGCCCTTGCGGCGAACGAGCCACTGGTTGAGGGGGAAGAAGGCTGCGTCTGCCGCAAGCCACATCAGCCAACCCAAGTTGTCTCTCATCACTACGCACCCTCGCCCTAGATCAACGAGAATCTAGCCCGCGCAGCCAGGAAGAAGTTCCGCTCTTCGGGTGAGGGTCACACACCTTCGGCGGCCAACACCGATCGCTCGGTGATCACAGTCCGTCAACCGATCGACATCCTCGCAACCCGCCCAGGCCGACGTTGCCCGGGCGGTCAAGCGGCTCGTTCAGCGGCGCCAGGTGCGGGTGCTGGTGTAGACGTAGTTGCCGGCTCGGTCGTACGCGCGAAGCCGCATCTTGATGGTCTTGCCGTACTTCGCGGTGTTGATCGAGAAGGCGTAACCGGCCCGGTAGTCGGTGGCGACGCGCTTGCCGTTGATCAGCAACTCGACCCGGCCGATGCCGTTCTTGTCGGCCGCCGACGCGGTCACCTTGACCTTGCCCTTGACCTTGGCTTTGTTCGCCGGCGCCTTGGTCAGCTTCAGCGACGGCTTCGTCCGGTCCACGATCACCGTGCGGGACGTGAACGACTCGTTGCCGACCTTGTCGACGTAGTGCCAGGTGAACTTCAGCGGGCCGTCCTTCTTGGGGAAGATCGCCATGCCACCCGGCGCGTTGACGATGCTCGGCAGCCCGACGAGCTCCTGGAAGGCGATCCCGGAGCTCTCCTTGACCTTGGTGTCGGTCACGAAGTACGAGCCACGGACCAACGCGTTCTGCGCCGGCGTCAGCGAGGTGACCAGCGGGCCGGCCCGGTCGATCGTCACCGGGAAGGTCTTCGTGGTCGTCTGGTCGAGCTCGTCCGTGGCGCGGATCTCGATGGTCGCGATCGATCGGGTGGAGGCCCGATCGTCCCAGGTGATGGTCTGCGTGTCGGTCGCGTGGAGCACGCCGTCCACCCGCCACTCGATCCGCTTCAGGCCCGGATCGACGATGGACGCCGAGAGCGTGCCGGTGGCGGCGATGGTGGCGCCCTTGGCCGTGACCGTGGCACGAATGTCGGGAATCGGTACCTCAGGGGCCGGCCGGGTGTAGGTGAGGTCGGAGACGGCCGGCGGGTAGTCGTCCACGTTGTAGGTGGCGGAGGTGTATCCGCGGTTGCCGACGGCGTCGGTGGCGAGGAAGTTGACCCACCCGCCGCCCACGGCCGTCCAGTCGAAGATCCACGGACCCTCGGTCCGAGTTGCGAGCACGTCGCCGTTGCGACCGTCGTACATGACGATCTTGATGGTGTCGGACGACACCTCACCCAACGTGATCTGCATCGGACCGCTGTGCATGGAGGTGCCCGCCACCGGGGAAACCAGCTTCGCGGTCGGCGCGTGGACGTCGGCGATCACCCGGACGCTCTTCTCGGCGACATTGCCGGCCGCGTCATAGGCCCGCAGCGTGACCTCCGCCTCCGTGCCGTCCGGCACGCTCAGGAGGTCCGCCGCGGCACGCATGCCGGTCTTGGCGACCGAGAACTTCCGGCTGCGAGCGCCGTCGACAAGCGTCTCCAGCGTGACAACGCCGGTGTCGTCACTCACCACCGGCACAAACGGCGCCGTCGCCCGGCTGTAAACCTGCCCCTCGGTCAGCCCGATGCTGTCGATCACCGGCGCGGCAGTGTCCGCGGGCGCCTCGTCGGCGAAGCCCGGTGCGCTTGTGGCGAGGATCAAAGAACTGGACAGGGCCGCGATCACGGCCGTGCGGAACGCCTTCAACACCGCATCCCCCGTTGGATATGAAAGCCCTTCTACAGCTCTCGCGGCCGCGACGATACGGGACCGTTCCCCCAAAGTCGATCAACTAACGGCCGGTTCCGAGCGGGCATCTACCCGGCGAGCAGCTCACCACCTTGTTCGACGCGGCCAAGACCGGGGTGACGCCGTCACGGCAGCGCGGGGCCGGTCCATTCGTACGATCCAGATCGGACCCCATCGAGATCTATGCTCGTGATCCGCGCGGCGCTCGCCGCCGGATCCACGGGGGAGAATCCATGCGACGCTCCGCGCATCTCGCTGTCATCCTGTTCGCCACCACCTCGGCCGGCCTGCTCGCCGGCACACCCGCACAGGCCGCCACCACCGGCGTGGCCACCGCGGGCGTCAGCACGGTGCAGTACAAGGCCGCCACGAAGACCCAGAACAAGGTGGTAGTGACCCGCTCCGGCAACACCGTGACGATCGACGACCGGGTCGCGGTCCGGGCGGGCAAGGGCTGCAAGAAGGTCAAGGGCGACAAGACCAAGGTCAAGTGCCGCACCTCGAAGGCGCCCCAGCTGGTGCAGATCTACACGTACGACCGCAAGGACTCGATCCGCAACAGCACCAGCGTGCCGGCCTACTTCGACGGCGGCACCGGCAACGACGTGATCACCGGAGGCTCGGGCAACGACAAGCTGTACGGCTGGACCGGCTCCGACCAGATCCACGGTGGCGGCGGCGAGGACCACATCTGGGACTGGAGCGGCACCAACACGATCTACGGCGACGCCGCGAAGGACACCATCTTCGGCGGTAACGGCGTCGACCGGATCTACGGCGGCGGCGGCAAGGACGAGATCTTCGGCGCCGACGGCAACGACGTCATCGACGGCGGCGCCGAGCGGGACTGGCTGATCGGCGAGCGCGGCAACGACTCGATCCGGGGCGGCACCGGCGACGACTACCTCGACGGCAGCGCCGGTGACGACTTCCTCTACGGCGGTGACGGCGAAGACGAGCTGCGTCCCGAGGACGGCAACGACCGGGTCTACGGCGGCGCGGGGCCGGACTTCATCTACGCGAGCGCCATCAACGGCAACGCCCGGGGCACCGACTACTACTCCGGTGGCGGCGGCCGCGAGCAGGACCTCGTGTCCTATTCGCAGTACTCCGAGGACATCCTGGCCGACGCGGACGGCGTCAAGGGCGACGACGGCGCTAAGGGCGAGGGCGACACGATCGCCACCGACGTCGAGCGCATCTGGGGCGGCAGCGGCAACGACAATCTCTCCGGCGGCGCAGGCGACCAGAGCCTCGACGGCGGCCCAGGCAACGACACGCTCCACGGCGGCGCAGGCGCCGACTACCTCTTCGGCGGCCCCGGCACCGACCAGCTGTTCGGCGAGGCCGGCGACGACTACCTGGACGGCGGCGACGAGGACGGCGCCGCCGAACAACTGGACGGCGGCCCAGACACCGACGGCTGCGAACTCTGGACCGGCGACACGGCCCTGAACTGCGAGAACGTCGCCGGCCCTTAACGACAGGCGAACGGCACGCCCTCTGCTTCAACCAGCTAGAACAACGAAAGCCCTGGCGGACCATCGGTCCTCACCAGGGCTTTCGTGTGTGGAGCGGGTGACAAGACAAGCAAGTGGCCCGCAAATGGCCCGCAAATGGCCCACGACCCGACACCGACTCACGCCAAGCGGCCACCGCACCGTGGGGGTCTGGGGGGTCGCCCCCCAGGCAGATATGCGAGGAGCCCCCGGTCCGCGCACTTTGCGGACAGAGGGCTCCCGGAGACGAGCGGGTGACGGGAATCGAACCCGCACTGTCAGCTTGGGAAGCTGATGTTCTGCCATTGAACTACACCCGCGAGCGGCACCACTGTACCCGATGAAGGGGTTCCATGGCGTGACCCGCCCCGGAGCAGGCACCGGCCGGACCCGGCGCTGCCCAGCTCCCTCCAGGCCTGGCAGCGCCCCGCGGACGCAGATCGCGGCGTCCGGCCGGTGCCTACGATCTGCCGGCCGCAACCAACGGCCGGGCTAACTCCCCAGCCGGGTCGTGCCACGTTCGGGTGATTGGCGGCTGGCGCTGAGTCATCGCCAACGGAAGCGCGCCGCCCGGCCCGTGCCGACGCACCATCGCCGTGTCGATGTCGAACTCGAACAGGCGCCAGTCGACCATGAGCGAGGCGCGCAGCGCGCCGGCCAGGCGGGCGATGACCGCCCGGTCTGTCACCGGACGGGCGCGACCGGCCACATAGGCCTCGTCGTCGCTCTCCTCGGGTGGGTACGAATGCAGGGCATAGCGCCCGTCCCGCTCCAGGTCACGGCGTTTCGCCGAGTTCACGACGAAGCAGTAGAGCCCCTCCTCGGTGACGACCGGGGAGACCGGGTGCACCCGCGGGCCGCCGTCGGCACGGACCGTGGCCAGGTAGCCCATGCCGGGGCCGTACTGCTGGAACAGCGCGCGGACGGCCGAGGCGAGCTCGGGCTCAGCGGCGGCGAATTCGGACCAGGAAGCCATGCGGACATCATATCGAACATATGTACGAGACGACCACCGAACACGCATGTTAAAGCCGGTCGGTATGGTGTTGCGATGCTGCTCTCCGACCGTGACCTGGTCTCCGAGATCAAGTTGTCGAACCTCGCGCTCGAGCCGTTCGAGCCGGAGCTGATGCAGCCGTCCAGCATCGACGTCCGGCTCGACCGCTTCTTCCGCGTGTTCAACAACCATCTGTACACGCACATCGACCCGGCCGAGCAGCAGGACGACCTGACCGCAGCGGTGGAGGTCTCCGACGGGCAGCCGTTCGTGCTGCACCCGGGCGAGTTCGTGCTGGCCTCGACCCTCGAGGTGATCACGCTCGGCGACCAGCTCGCCGGCCGTCTCGAGGGCAAGAGCAGCCTGGGCCGCCTCGGCCTGCTGACGCACTCGACGGCGGGCTTCATCGACCCCGGCTTCTCGGGCCACGTCACGCTGGAGCTCTCCAACGTGGCCAACCTGCCGATCAAGCTCTGGCCGGGCATGAAGATCGGCCAGCTGTGCATCTTCCGCCTGTCGTCCCCGGCGGAACACCCCTACGGCTCGGCGGTCTACGGCTCGCGCTACCAGGGCCAGCGCGGCCCGACCCCGAGCCGCAGCCACGTCAACTTCCGCACCTGGCCGACCGCCTAATAGATCAACAGCAGGACCATGTCGTGCCTGGTTGCATGGCGCCGACCGTCGCTCACGCCGAGACCGGGCGGGGGCGGCCAATCGCCTGGCGGCTCATGAGCGGCCACCCCCACCCTGCCGGGTCCGTGCTTTCCCGACCCCGGGTTCAGTTGATGGTCAGGTACACGTCGTCGACTCGGCCGGCGAACTGGTCGTTGCCCATGTTCGCGCCCTTGCCGCCGACCCGCAGCGGCTCGGCGTTCGCGATCGACAGGGTCGGCGGGATCGGCACCCAGGCCCGCTCGACGCCGTCCACGATGGTCGTCAGGCGGTTCCGGCTGCGGGCGCACATCAGGTTGTGCCAGATGCCGTCGGCGACGTCCATGAACGGCTCAGCGCGGTAGATCCGGGTGCGGCCCGCGATCACGCAGCTGGGGTGGCCCAGCCGGTGGTCGACCTGGAGCTTGAACTGGCTCGTCCCGCCGACCGAGTAGCCCTTCTGGAGGACGTTCGCGCCGTCGGAGAGGTCCTCGTGTGACATCAGGATCGAGGCGCCGTACTGCATGGTGCGGGTTCCGGGGTTGAGCCGGTCGTCGCGGGTGCCCTCGAGGATCGCTCGCGGGCATTGGCGCTCGCGGGGCAGCATGCAGCGGCTCGGGTACTGGACCGCCAGGCCGTTGCCCTGCGGGACCAGGCTCAGCGTTCCGCCGTTCTGTGCGAGCGGGCGCAGCGCGAACGCGCCGCCCAGGTCCGTGATCGGCTGCTGGACCCCGCCGTCGAAGGTGTAGCGGACCGCGACCGGCGCCGCCGCGACGCCGACCTGGCCGCCACGCTGCGGCGATGCCGCAAAGCCGACGTTGACGCCGGAGATCACGCCGGCGGACGGACGCGGCTGGAGGGCCGAGTAGTGCGGGCTGATTCGGGGCGCGGCGTCGCTCGGTGGGGAGAAGTGGGCGACCATGAGCAGGCCCGCACCGAGAGCCGTGGTGGCTACCAGTGCGGCGAGGGGGCTTACGCGCCGGCCTGCGCCTCGCGATGACCGTCGGTTGTCGAACATGCCACTATTGTCCTGAACGCCCGATTGATGACTCGGCGTACCCCCCGTTTTGGGTTAAATGTGGTGAAAAGCACCCTACGCGGCGGCGCGGGCGGTAGGTTCGCCGATCACCGCGTGCAGGACGTCGTCGAGCGCGATCACGCCGAGCGGGTGCCGGCCGTCGCTGACGAGCACGAGGTGGCGGCGATCGCGGCGCATCGTCAGCAGCAGGTCCGCCAGCGTCCGGTCCGGCGGCACCACCGCCAGCGGGCGCACGATCTCGGCGGGGATCGGGAGCCTGCGCTGCGCACCGGTGTACCCGAGGACGTCCTTGATGTGCACGAACCCCAGCACGCGCCGGGTCTCGCGCTGCACCACGGGGAAGCGCGACCGGCCGCTGCGGGTCGCCACCGCCTCGATGGTGGCCGGCGACGCGTCGTCGGCGATCGTCGTCACGCCCGACCAGGGCCGCAGGGTGTCCGCGACGGTACGGACGTTGAGGCCGAGGGCGGCGTGGATCCGGGCGTACTGCTCGGTGCCGAGCAGGCCCTCGGCCCGGGCCTGGGTCACCATGCCGGCCAACTCCTCCGCGGTGAAGACCGTCTTGACCGCCTCGGTCGCCTCGATCTTCCACAGCGACAGGACCACCCGCGCGGCCCAGCGCATCGCGGTGAGCAGCGGCTTGGTCGCCGTGCAGAACGCCAGCATGAACGGGCCGAGGACGAGCGCCGACCGCTCCGGCCCGGCCAGCGTGATGTTCTTCGGGACCATCTCGCCGATCACCGTGTGCAGGAAGACGACCACGCCGAGGCCGAGCACGAACGCGACCGGATGGATCGCGCCCTCCGGCAGGCCAAGCGCGGTCAGCGGCCCCTCCAGCAGGTGCGCGAACGCCGGCTCGGCGATCGCGCCCAGGCCGAGCGAGCAGATGGTGATGCCCAGCTGGGCGCCCGCGATCATCAGCGGGATCCGGTTCATCGCCGACAGCGCCCAGCGCGCTCGCCGGGACGTCGCGGCGAGCGGCTCCAGCGCCGTACGCCGGGAGGCGATCAGCGCGAACTCCCCGCCGACGAAGAGCGCGTTGCCGAGCAGGAGCACGACGGTGATCAGCAGCTCAGTCATCGGCGGGCTCCGGCGGGACCACGACCCGGACCTGTTCGATGCGGTGCCGGTCGACCTGCATGACGGTGAACTCCCAGCCGGCGTCCTCGATCGACTCCCCGGCCACCGGGATGTGCCCGAGCCGGGAGAGCAGGAAGCCGGCCAGCGTCTCGTACGGGCCCTCGGGCAGGCGGAAGCCGGTCTGCTCGGCCACCTCGTCCTCGCGGAGCAGGCCGTCGACCAGGTACGTCTTCTCGCCGCCGGGCACGGTCAGCTCCTGGCTGCCCGCCTCGGCGAAGTCGGCGTCGTACTCGTCGGTGATCTCGCCGACCAGCTCCTCGATCAGGTCCTCGACCGTGACCACACCGTCGGTGCCGCCGTACTCGTCCACGACGATCGCCAGGTCCGCGTCGGCGGCACGCAGCGCGGCCAGCACCTTGTCCAGGGCCAGGCTCTCCGGCACGTAGACGGGCTCGCGGGCCACCGACGACACCGCGGTCGTCGCCCGGCGTTCGGGCGCGACCCCGAGCGCGTCGAGCACGCCGACCACGCCGACGACGAGGTCGAGCGTCGACTCGTACACGGGGAATCGGGTGTGTCCCGTCGAGCGCGAGACGGCGATGACATCGGCGACGCTCGCGGTGGTCTTGAGGCCGACCACGTCGACGCGCGGGGTCATCGCCTTGGCCGCGCGCTTCTCTCCGAAGCGGATGGTGCGGCGCAGCAGCGTCGCGGTCTCGGTCGGCAGCGCGCCGGCCCGGGCGCTGATCGCGGCGAGCAGGCCGAGCTCCTCGGGCGAGCGGGCGCTGGCGAGCTCCTCCTGCGGCTCGATGCCGAGGCGCCGGACCAGCAGGTTGGCCGAGCCGTTGAGCGCGCCGATCAGCCACCTGAAGAGCCGGGAGAAGGCCCGCAGCGGCGCGGCGGTGGCCAGTGCCACCCGCATCGGGCGGGCCAGCGCCGCGTTCTTGGGCACGAGCTCGCCGAAGAGCATCGACACCAGCGTGGCGAGGCCGAGCGCGAGCACGTGGGTCACCGTGTCGGTGGCGCCGCCAGCGATCGGCTCGATCGCGGGACGGAACAGCCGGGACAGCGCCGGCTCGGCCAGGTAGCCGGTCAGCAGCGCCGTGAGCGTGATGCCCAGCTGCGTACCGGAGAGCTGGAACGAGAGCTCGTGCAGCGCGTGCCGGACCGTTCGGGCGCGCCGGTCGCCCGCCTCGGCCCGCTTTCCGATCTCCACCCGGTCGACGGTGACCAGCCCGAACTCGGCGGCCACGAAGAACGCGTTGCCGGCGGTGAGCAGAGCGAAAGCGGCGAGCGGGAGCACCGCGGTGAGGAACAGGCCGTCCATGATCGGTTCACCTCGGCACCCATTGTGCCGGAACGCCCCACATCCGTTGAAGGCGATCTCGGAGGGTGCCTCGGCGGCCGCCGGGGCACCCTCCGACACGCGCTACGCGGGTGCCTTGTCGCCCTTGATCGAGCGGAGCAGGACGCTGGCCACGTCGACGACCTCGACGTTCTCCTGCTCGCCCTTGCCGGTGACGCCGTCGCCGATCATCGTGTAGCAGAACGGGCAGCCGACGGCGATCGTCTTCGCGCCGGTCGCCAGGGCCTCCTCGGTGCGCTCCACGTTGATCCGCTTGCCGATCTTCTCCTCCATCCACATGCGGGCGCCGCCGGCGCCGCAGCAGAAGGAGCGCTCGGAGTTGCGCGGCATCTCCGTGAGCCCGCCCGCGATCGCGCTGCCCAGGACCTCGCGCGGCGCCTCGAAGACGCGGTTGTGCCGGCCCAGGTAGCAGGGGTCGTGGTAGGTCACGCCGCCGTCGACCGGCTCGACCGGGGTCAGCTTGCCCTCGGCGACCAGGTGGGCCAGCAGTTGGGTGTGGTGCACGACCTCGACCTTGAGGCCGAGCTGCTCGTACTCGTTGCCGAGGGTGTTGAAGCAGTGCGGGCAGGTCGCCACGATCCGCTTGACGTTCGCTTCCTGCAGGGTCTCCACGTTCTGCTGGGCCAGCATCTGGAAGACGAACTCGTTGCCGATGCGGCGGGCCGGGTCGCCCGTACAGGTCTCACCCTCGCCCAGGATGGCGAAGTCGACGCCGGCCTCGTGCAGCAGCGTCGCGACCGCCCGGGTGGTCTTCTTGGCCCGGTCCTCGAACGCGCCCGCGCAGCCGACCCAGAAGAGGTAGTCGAAGTCGGCCTCGCCGACCCGCTTGATCTCGAAGTCGAGGCCCTTGGTCCAGTCCTCGCGGGTGTTCTGCGGCGCGCCCCAGGGGTTGCCCTTGTTCTCCAGGTTGCGCAGCATGACGCCGGCCTCGGCCGGGAAGCTCGACTCGATCAGCACCTGATAGCGGCGCATGTCGACGATGTGGTCGATGTGCTCGATGTCCACCGGGCACTGCTCGACGCAGGCGCCGCAGGTGGTGCAGGACCAGAGCACGTCCGGGTCGATGACGCCCTGCTCGTCCTCGGTGCCGATGAGCGGCCGGTTGCCCTCGGCCAGGGCGAGGACGTCCATGTGCGCGAGCTGGGCCTCGGTGGCCTTCTCCTCGCCGGTCAGGTCCTTACCGCCGCCGCCCAGCATGTACGGCGCCTTCGCGTACGCGTGATCGCGCAGCGACAGGATCATCAGCTTCGGCGAGAGCGGCTTGGCGGTGTTCCAGGCCGGGCACTGCGACTGGCAGCGGCCGCACTCGGTGCAGGTGGAGAAGTCGAGCAGGCCCTTCCAGGTGAACTGCTCGACGTGCGCGACGCCGAACTGGTCCTTCTCGGGGTCGGCCTCCTCGAAGTCCAGCGGCTTGCCCTGGCTCATCATCGGCCGCAGCGCGCCCAGGCCCGAGCCCGCGGGCTTCTCCGGGCTGCGCTTGAAGTAGATGTTGAAGAACGCGAGGAAGCGGTGCCAGGCGACGCCCATCGTCACGTTCAGCGAGATGGTGATCAGCCAGCTCATCGAGATCAGAATCTTGACGAGGGCCGTCCAGGTGGCGCCGTCCTCCCAGGCCGGGAGCAGCGCGCCGATGCCGTGGCTGACCGGGGTCGCCCAGAGCGGGTACTCGAAGTGGTCGGTGGCGACCTTGAAGCCGCGGATCAGGAAGCCGCAGATCAGGACGGCGATGATGATCGCCTCGACGAAGTACGCCTGCCACATCGTGGAGCCGGTGAAGCGCGACAGGCCCTTGCCGCGACCGGGCTTGTTCAGCTGCCGGATCACGATCAGGACCAGGATGCCGGCCGTGCCGAGCACGCCGATCCACTCGGTCACCAGGCCGAAGAGCGTCCAGTGCCCGATGATCGGCAGGCCGAGGTCCGGGTCGACCACCTCGAAGTAGGCCTCGAGCACCAGCAGCGACAGCACCAGGAACGCGATCATCACGAACCAGTGCGCCGCGCCGACGACGCCCCACTTGAGCATGCGGGTATGGCCGGCCGTCTCGACCAGCATCGTCTTGGTCCGCGCCCCCTTGCCGGCGAAGCGCCCGGGGTCGGGCTGGCCCTGCCGGATCACCGCGGTCATCTGCATGACCGCGCGCACGGCGAGAGCGACGGCTACGAGGGTGACGGCGCCCGCCAGGACGGTGGCGACTATCTGCGCGGTGCCCATGTGCGTTGTGCCTCCTCGGTCGGCTGACTCGCCGGCCCATGTTACCCACGAGTAATCAGAATGCGCGCGGGTAACCCGGTCGTCTTTTCGGCTGCTCAGCCGAAAGCGCACCCCGCGCGGTTCTGGCGGCGGGGTGCGCTGTCGGACAAACCAGACGAAAGTCACGCTACCGCTTGAGGGACACCCTCGCGGCGTGCTTGCGTTACCGCCAGCGGGACAGGAGGCCCAGGGAGGCGACCATGCAGCCGAAGCCCACCAGGAGGTTCCAGTACTTCCAGGCCTCGACCGGGTACTGCTGCTCCGAGAGGTAATACACCACCAGCCAGGTGATGCCGAAGACGATTAACGCGACTGCCGTGACCGGCAGCCAGACCGGGCTCGGCTTCTTGGAAGCCGCCGCCGCGGCCGGACGAATGTCCGTCGGCGGGGTGTAGACCTTCTTCTTGCGAACCTGTGACTTCGGCACGGCGCTCTCCTGAGGGCAACAAGTGGTGAACAACCCACCCCTGAGCGGCTCCGGGGGACCCCGAAAGCTGCCCGTGGCGAATACTGTTCGATAGCTAGCGTAGTCAAGGCGGCGCGCGTACAGGCACCCGCCGGTGGGTTTTTCGGCCGAGCCGAGGGAGGACAACCGACGTGGAGTACACCACGGGGGCGCCCTCGTGGCGACTTGTCCTGCGACGAGCCCTCGGTGGGCTGCGTCCGAGGAGGCCGAGCCAGCGCCAGCGGGGCTGGTCGATCGCGGTCCCGTTGATCGGGCTCGCGGCCGGCCTGCTCTTCACGACCTCGGCCACGACGGCCGACGGCACGGCACTGCGCGACGACCGTAGACCCCAGTTGGCTCAGCTTATCGCCGACAAGCGGGCCCGGTTGGAAGACCGCGAGGAACGCGCCGCCAACCTGCGGGCGGCGGTCGACCAGGACGCCGCGAAACTCGCGGACGTGGACGAGCCGGTCAAGGCCGCCCGCGAACGCGCCGCCGCGATGCGGGGCGGCGCCGGCTTCACCGCGCTGCGCGGACCCGGCCTCACGGTCCGCCTGAACGACTCGCCGCAGCGCGCCACCGGCGGCGGAGCCGACGCGCCGGAGAACGACGACCTGGTCGTCCACCAGGGCGATGTACAGGCCGTGGTGAACGCATTGTGGGCCGGCGGGGCCGAGGCAATGTCGATCATGGATGTCCGCGTCATCTCCACGAGCGCGGTACGCTGTGTCGGCAACACGCTGCTGCTTCACGGTCAGGTCTTCTCGCCGCCCTTCAAGATCACAGCAATCGGCGAACCCACAGCGATGCATCAGGCGTTGGAGTCCGCAGAGGGAGTCCAGCAATTCCGGGCTGCTGTCGCCGATTTCGGCCTCGGCTATCAGGAAACCGTCGAGAGGAATGTGACTGTGCGGGCGTACGACGGGTCGAGTGACCTCCGATCCGCCGAGGTCACCGGCTGATGGGGACGTCGGACGCCCAGGAGGGCGCGGCGTACTCGGGACGGCGTCGCGCACCCGACGGTGACGCCCAGACGGCTTACATCCCCCGGATCGCCGACGCGTCGCCGAACGGCGTACCGGGCGGGCCCTTGGCGCCGCCTGGCGGCCACGGCGGGACGACGTCCTGGCCGGCGCCCCCGGCAACCGGCCCGGCCGATCCCGGCGGAAATCCGCCCCAGCCGGTCGAGGCGCCCGCGCCAGCCGACACCGCGGTCATCCGGACGGATTCGCCCGCCGCGCCCGGCATGGACCAGATGGTCGCGCGGGCCGCCGCCGCCGCGCGGGCCGCCGCGAAGGTCGACTTGCCCCCCGCACTTCCGAGCGCCGCGTCCCGGCCGGCCGGATCCGCCGCTGCCCCACTCACCGCGGCGGCCGCCTCGCTCGGGCCCGGCCCCGCCGCGCCGCCGGCACCCGGCGCCGGCAATGCGTTCGACTTCTTCGGTTCCGCGGCCGGGGAATCCCCGGCCGCGACCCGGCAGCCCCAGGCCGATCCCGCGACCCCCGCCGCGTTTGCTCCACCGCCCGCCGTCGACGGGCGAACGGCGAACGGCGCGGAGGCGAGGTCCGCCGCCGCGGGACTGCCGGCCAACGGCCGCACCCAGGCCGCCTCCTGGGCTCCTCAGCCCGCCGACAGCCACCCGCGGGCGAACGCGGATCCCCAGAACCCACCCGGCGACATCCGCACGCGGACGAGCAGCGACCCAACCGGCGACGGCCGCACGTGGGCGAGTAGCGACCCGCAGAACCCACCCGGCGACGGCCGCAGGTGGACGAGCGGCGATCCACAGGACCCGACCGGCGACAACCGCGCATGGGCGAACGGCGAACCGCAGAACTCGCCCGGCTACGCACGTACCGGTGGCGAGTCGCGGTCCGCGGGCGGATTCGGCGCCCTGCCGGACGGCCGCACGCCGAACGATGTCCCGCGGCCGGCCCCGGGCCGGGACGCTCTGCCCCCCGACCCCGCCGACGTCTACCGCCGGCCGGCAACGGACGGCGCCGGCCCAAGGCCGGCTCCCGGCGGATACGGACGCTACGGCGACACCCCGCCGAGCCCTCGCGGTGATTCGCGGCCGAGCGACGGCGCCGTGGTCGGTGCCGCTCCCGGCCACCTGGCCGACAGCGTCCGCGGCGATGCCGCCGATCGCCGGCCGGCCGGCGCCTTCCCGCCCGGCCATGACGACTCCCGGGACATGCCGCGGCGCCGCGACGCGGCCGCCTACGACGACCGCGCGGCCGCCGCGTACGGTGCGCGGCCGCCGATCGACGACCGGTCCGTCGGCCTCGGCCCGGCCGGGCGCAGGGGCGGCATCGCGCAACCCGCGCCCCGCGGCCACGAGCCCGCCGCGCCGGGCCAGGACCCGGCGGCCACCGCGATCATCCGCACCGCAGACGCCCCGACCGGGCTGCTCCCCTCCGTCCGGCCCAAGGTCGGCGCCCGCCCGGCGTCGGAGGTGGGCGGGCCGCTGCGCACGCCCTTGCCACCCGGGCCCGGCGACAAGGGTGCCGCCTCGGTCGCCGCGGCAGCGGCCGCGGCGGCCGCCGATCCCGGCGACCCTCCGGGCGACGACGAGGCCGACAAGCCCCGGCGCGGGGAAAAAGTGGTCAAGCTGCGACCCGAACAGACGGACGAGGGCTACAAGAGCGTGTACTCCGAGTTGACCCGCCCCACGCTGGGCTCGCGTATCCGGGCCGGCGTGCGGGTATCCGGCGAATTGATGATCACCTTCGGACTGGTCGTGCTGCTCTTCGCCGGCTACCAGGTGTTCGGCAACTCCGCCAAGGTCGAGAACGAGCAGGACACCCTCGCCAACCAGCTCGACGACGAGTGGAACGACCCGACCGTCGCGCCCTCCGAGAAGCCGGTCAAGGCCCCGGCCGCGCCCGGCAAGAACCTGGTCGGGCGGCTCTACATCCCCAAGCTCGGCATGGAGTGGGTCGTCGTCAACGGCGTGCGACCGCAGGACATCCGGTACGCGCCCGGGCACTACCCGGACACCGCCGACCCTGGGGAGGTCGGTAACTTCTCGGTGGCCGGCCACCGAATCCGCAAGATCTTCTGGCGGCTGGACGAGCTGCGCCCCGGCGACGTGATCGGGGTCGAGACCCGGTCGAACTGGTACGTGTACAAGGTCAGCCGCAGCGAGGTCGTGAAGCCCTCCGCCGTTGAGGTGGTGGCGCCGGTGCCGGGCAAGCCGAACGCCAAGGCGACCGAGGCGATGCTGACGCTGACCACCTGCAACCCGAAGTTCAACAACTACCAGCGCCTCGTGGTGCACGCCGTGCTCGTCGACACGGTCAAGCGCGACGCCGCGCTGCCCGGCGCCGGCAAGCCGGACGAGATGAAGAAGAAGGCGTAGGGAGGGCTCGCGATGTATGCCTGGATCTGGCGCAAGCTGCCCTTCGGCCTGTGGGGCCGACTCACCGGCTCCCTCGTGCTGGTCACGATCGTCGGCGCACTGCTCTGGTACGTCATCTTCCCGTGGGCGACGCCGCTGCTGCCGTTCGACGACGTGCAGGTCGGCACCGGCACCGAGCAGGGCGGGCCGGCCGGACGGGATCCGAACGCGGTGACCCCCGACGACGCCGACCTCGGCCCGGACGAGATTCCCTACAACGAGCACACGAACGATCCCGAACCGACTGCCAGCTAGGTGACCACGTGCGCATCCTCGTGATCGACAATTACGACTCGTTCGTCTTCAACCTCGTGCAGTACCTCGGTCAGCTCGGCGCCGAGTGCGAGGTGCGGCGCAACGACGAGATCACGGTGGCCGACGTCGGCGGCTTCGGCGCCGCGGGGGTCCTGCTCTCCCCCGGACCGGGTACGCCGGACCGCGCCGGGATCATGATGGACGTCATCTCCGAGTACGCGGGAAAGCTGCCGATGTTCGGCGTCTGCCTCGGCCATCAGGCGATCGGCGCGGCGTTCGGCGGCACCGTGACGCGGGCACCGGAGCTGCTGCACGGCAAGACCTCCGCGGTCCGGCACAAGGGCATGGGCGTGCTGGCGGGCCTGCCGGACCCGTTCACGGCGACCCGCTACCACTCGCTGGCCGTGCTGCCCGAGACGCTGCCCGACGAGATCGAGGTCACCGGCTGGACCGAGTCCGGCGTGGTCATGGCGATGCGCCACCGGACGCTGCCGATCGAGGGCGTCCAGTTCCACCCGGAGTCGGTCCTGACCGAGGGCGGTCACACCATGCTGGCGAACTGGCTGGCCTCCTGCGGCCTGCCGGAGGCGCTCGACCGGGCGCCGGCACTCGCCGCCGAGGTGGAGACCCGCCGCCGCTCGGCGTTCGCAACCGCCTGACCCACACCGCGCCCGACGAAGACGAGGGCCCGGCCGCCACTCGGCGACCGGGCCCTCGTGCTGCCTGGCTGTGATCAGTTGCCGAACAGGCCACCGACCGAGTTGCCGTCCACGGTGCCGCCGCCGTCGCCGCCCGGCGGGGTCGGCGTGCTCGGGTCCGGCGTGCCGGTGTCGTCCGGGTCCGGCTCGGCGATGACGGTCAGCGTGATCTCGGTGTTCTTGGACTTCTTCGAGCCCCCGCCCGGGGTCTGCGCGACCACGGTCCCCGGCGTGCCCTCCTGGTCCGACGTCTGGATATTGATGTTGTTGAAGCCCTTGCTCTGAAGCAGCGCCTTGGCCACTTCCTCGCTCCGGTTGACGACATCAGGAACCTCGAAGAGGTTGCCCCTCGAGATCTCCACCGTGATGGTGGAGCCGGGCTCGACCTGCTGCCCCTCCTTCTCGACCTTGAGCACCTGGCCGGCCGGCGCGGCGTCGCTGACCTCCTTGAACTCCGCCTCGAGTCTGGCTTCCTCGAGCGCGGCCTTCGCATCGTTACGGCTACGACCCACAAGATCGCCCGGTACCCGGGTCAGCTTGGGGCTGCTGCACATGCTGATGGTCACGGTCTGGTCGACCGGCAGCGACGTGTTCTCCTCCGGAGACTGCTCCGCGACCGTGTCCTCGCAGTCCTTGGTCTCAACCGGCGTGCCGAGAGCCACGTTTTCGAAGCCTGCGTCCAGGAGCTTCTTGCGGGCGTTGCTCTCCGACAGCCCGACGACCTCCGGCACCGGCTTGGACACCGCCTGCTGGGGCTCCTTGTCGTTGTTCGCCAGGATCAGACCGATGCCCAGCGCCACGACGGCGAGCACGCCCAGCGCGGCGAGCACGGCCATCACCCAGGACGACGTCCGGCGATCCTGCTGCTGCGGACCGCGCGGGCCGCCGGCCGGGATCGCCCGGGTCATCGCCGTCTGCTGGCGCGTCGGCGCGCCGGACATCGCCATCGTCTCGGCCTCGGACATCACCGGGGTCGCCATCACCGGGCGGCCCGAGACCGCGCGCAGCGCGTCGGCACGCATCTCCTGCGCGCTCTGGTAGCGGTTCAGCGGGTTCTTCGCCAGGGCCTTCAGCACGATCGCGTCGACGTCCGGCGGTACCTCGCGGTTGATGTCGCTCGGCGCCCTCGGGTCCTCGCGGACGTGCTGGTAGGCGACGCTGACCGGGCTGTCACCGACGAACGGCGGGTGCCCGACCATGAGCTCGAAGAGCACGCAACCGGCGGCGTAGACGTCGGAGCGGGCGTCGACGGACTCACCGCGGGCCTGCTCCGGCGACAGGTACTGCGCCGTGCCGATGACGGCGCTGGTCTGCGTCATCGTGGTGGCACCGCTGGCCAGGGCCCGCGCGATGCCGAAGTCCATCACCTTGACCTGGCCGTTCTGCGTGATCATCACGTTGCCGGGCTTGATGTCGCGGTGGATGATGCCGTGCCGGTGGCTGAACTCCAGCGCGGCGCAGATGTCCGCGGTCATCTCCAGGGCGCGGCGCGGCTGGATGCGCTGCTCGGCGGCGAGGACCTCCTTGAGGGTCCGGCCGTTGACGAACTCCATCACGATGAACGGCAGCTTCTCGCCGGTCGACGACACCTCTTCTCCGGTGTCGTAGACGGCGACGATCGCCGGGTGGTTCAGCGCGGCGGAGTTCTGTGCCTCACGGCGGAACCGCTCCTGGAACGTGGCGTCCCGGGCGAGGTCGGTGCGCAGCATCTTGATGGCTACGTCGCGGCCGAGGCGAAGGTCGCGGCCTTTGTGCACCTCTGCCATACCGCCATAGCCGAGCAGCTCGCCGACCTGGTACCTGCCACCGAGCAGGCGGGCCTGCGCCGTCATAGCGTCTGTCGTCCTTCGGTCGCGTGTTTCAGGCTGCCCGGAACGGCAGCCTGCTTCGGAAGACGGTACGACGCCACCGGCGCCCCTTGTGCGGCGGAGCCCGCCCCGGCGATCGTGGGCCGCTCGCCCAGGGCGCCTATCGCACCGGCATTGCCCTGTTTAAGGAGGAACGAGATGACGCCGGCGCAGAGCAGGACCAGCAGTGCGAGGACCACGGCCAGCACGATCAGCACCTGCCGACTGCCGGAACCCTGGGGCTTGCCGCCCTGCATCGGGTGTTGCTGCATCGGCGGCGCCGACGGGTGCCGGTAGGGCTGCTGTGCCGGCGGCACCGAGGCCGCCCCGCGCGCCTGACCGCCCGAGACCGGGCGGGGGATCGGCGGATAGGGCGGTCGGGCCTGGCCGGAGACCGGATGTCCGGGCGGGCCCGAGGCCGGCGCGCCCGAGTGCGGCCGGTTCATCGCCGGCCCGGCCGGCTGCGGGTGCCCGTGGCCGGAGCCGTTGACGGCCTGCTGATTGATCTGAGTGGTCAGGGACGAGGCGGCCTGCCGGGCCACGGCGGCCATCGCCGACGCGGTGGGCCAGCGCGCACCCGGGTCCTTGGCCAGCGCCCGGTCGACGATCGCACGGACCGCCGGCGGGATGTCGGCGGGCAGCGGCCGCGGCGTGTCCCGGACGTGCTTCATGGCGATCTCGATCGGCGTCGAGCCGTCGAAGGGCCGGTGTCCGGACAGGCACTGGTATGCGACCACGCCGAGAGCGTAGACATCGGAGGCCGCCGTGGCGACCGCTCCGGAGGCCTGCTCGGGTGAGATGTACGACGCCGTGCCCAGCACCGAGCCGGCCACGGTCAGCTGGCCGACCAGCGCGGACCGGGCGATGCCGAAGTCGGTGAGCACCAGCGTGCCGTTCGGGCGCACCAGCAGGTTGCCGGGCTTGACGTCGCGGTGCACGATGCCGTTCGCGTGCGCGGCCTGCAGCGCGTCCGCGGCCTGCGCGACCAGCGCCATCGTGCGCGCCGGGGTGAGCCGGCCGACCCGGCTCAGGGTGCGCGAGAGGGCGTCGCCCTCCACGTACTCCATGACCAGGAACGCGAGCTGCTGGTCGCTGCCGTAGTCGTAGACGTCGACCACGCCGGGGTGGTTGATGGTGGCCATGGTCCGGGCCTCGCCGCGGAAGCGCTCGGCGAAGCCGGGCTCGTCCAGCAGGGCCGGTAGCAGAATCTTGACGGCGACCGTCCGGCCCAGCACCTCGTCGGTGCCGCGCCACACGTCGCCCATGCCGCCTCCGGCGATCCGCTCGTCCAAGCGGTACCGGCCGCCGAGGGTGACCCCAGGGCTGATCATCTCAGTCCCCTCCCCGGCCCGCCGCGGCCTTCATGATGAGCCCCGCGATCCGGGCCGCCTCGGCGCTCGCGTGACCGCCGGGCACGTTCTCCAGCATGACGCAGACCGCCGACACCGCCTCGCCCTTGTCGTTGAAGGCGAATCCGATGAACCATCCGTGGTCGTCGGCCCCGACCGCGTTCTGCGCCGTGCCGGTCTTGCCGCCGACCTGGAAGCCGTCGATCTGCGCCGCCTTGCCGGTGCCGTTCTCGACGACGCTGACCATCATGTCCTTGAGGTCGCTCGCGACGTCACCGTCGATCGGCGTGCGCAGCGTCTGCGAGCTGGCGTTGTATATCGGCCGCCGGTCGGGGCTGAGCAGCTGCTGCACCAGGTACGGCCGCATCTGTCGCCCGCCGTTGGCGACCGTCGCCGCGATCAGCGCGCCCTCCATCGTCGTCATCCGGACGTCCTTCTGCCCGATCGACGACTGGGCGAGCGCGGCCTGGTCGACGCTGCCGTCCGGGTTGGCCATGGCGCCGGTGTGGCTGGCCGCGACCGGCAGGCCCGAGCCCTCCAGGTTCCCGACCGTCAGGTCCTCCTGCTCGAAGCCCCACGCCTGCGCGGTCTTCATCACCTTGTCGCGGCCGAGCTCGACGCCGAGCTGCGCGAAGCCGGTGTTGCAGCTGTCGGTCAGCGCCTCCTCGAGGGTGACCTTCGAACCGGGGCAGGTCTCCGCTTCCGAGTTCTTGATCGGAGCGCCGGAGCCGGGCGCGGTGTAGGTGGAGCCGGCCGGGATCTCGGTGCTCTTCTCGTAGCCCTCCTGCAGCGCGGCCGCCGAGATGAGGACCTTGAAGGTGGAGCCGGGCGGGTAGGTCTCGGACAGCGCGCGGTTCAGCAGCGGCTTGTCCTTGTCCTCGTTCAGCTTCTTGTACTCCGCCGCGGCCGCCTCGGTGTCGTGGCTGACCAGCGGGTTCGGATCGAAGGTCGGGAACGACACCAGCGCCTGCACGGCGCCGGTACGCGGGTCGATCGCCACCGCGGAGCCCTTCTTGGCGCCGCGCTCGTTGTTGGTGACCTGCTTGTAGGCCGTCTCCTGGGCCTTGGGCTTGACCGACAGCACGACGTTGCCGCCGCCGGCGTTGTCGCCGGTGAACATCGCGCTGACCCGGTCGGCGAAGAGCTTGTCGCTGGCGCCGGAGAGGAACTCGTTCTCGCTGCGCTCGATGCCGACCTCGGCGATGTTGACCGGCTTGTAGCCGATGATCGGCGCGTAGAGCTTCTTCTCCGGGTACACCCGCAGGAACTTCAGCGTGCCCTCGGTCGCCTTGTTGATCGCGAGGCCCTGGCCGCCGACCTCGATGACGCCGCGCGGCACCTGGTACTCGGCGACCCGGACGCGGCCGTTGTAGTCGCTGGTGCGGTAGTCGTCGGCCTTGTAGCCCTGCACCCAGTTCAGGTTGGCGAAGAGCAGGCCGAAGAGCACGAGGATGACCACGCCGGCCTTGCGCAGAGGTGCGTTCACGGCCTGATCACCTCCGTCATGGCGCCGTGCAGCTGGGCGGGCGGTTGCTTCGGTACCCCGGGCGATGCCGCCGGGCCGCCGGTCGTCGGCCGGCGCGCGGCGTCGGAGATCCGCAGCAGCATCGCGATGAGCAGCCAGTTCGCCATCAGCGACGAACCGCCGGAGGACAGGAACGGCGTGGTCTGACCAGTCAGCGGGATCAGCCCGGTGATGCCACCAAGGATGACGAAGACCTGCAAGCCCAGGGTGAACGCGAGGCCGCCGGCGACCAGCTTGCCGAACGAGTCGCGTACCGCAAGGGCCGTCCGCAGGCCGCGCTCGACGATCAGCAGGTAGCAGATCAGCAGGGCGGAGAGGCCGAACAGGCCGATCTCCTCGCCCATGCCGGCGAAGATGAAGTCGTTGCGCACCTCGGGCACGAAGCCCGGCGAGCCGGCGCCGGGCCCGGTGCCGAACAGGCCGCCCGTGCCGAGCCCGAGCAGGCCCTGCACCAGCTGATAGCTGCCGCCGACCCGCTCGTAGTTCTCCGCGGCGAACGGGTCGAGCCAGACCGTCGCGCGGTCGTAGAAGTTGGCGAACGGCCCGCCGACCGCGGCGCCCAGCAGGTACGCCAGGTAGACGCCGCCGAAGAACATGACCAGGCCGATGATCAGCCAGCTGGCCCGCTCGGTGGCGACGTAGAGGGTCACGACGAACAGGCCGAAGTAGAGCAGCGCCGTGCCGAGGTCCTTCTCGAACACCAGGACCAGCAGCGAGAGCAGCCACACCGTGATGACCGGGCCGAGGTCGCGGCCGCGGGGGAAGTCGATGCCGAGGAAGCGGCGGCTGGCCAGCGACAGCACCTCGCGCTTGCGGACCAGGTAATAGGCGAAGAAGGAGACCAGGGCCAGCTTCGCGAACTCGCCGGGCTGGATCGTGAAGGCGCCCATCTTGATCCACAGCTTGGCGCCGTTGATCTCGGAGAGGCTGCTGGGCAGCACCGCCGGGATCATCACCAGCACGATGCCGACCAGGCCCAGCGTGTACGCGTACCGCGAGACGGTCTTGTGGTCCCGCACGACCAGCAGCAGGATCGCCGCCAGCACCACCGCCACCAGCGTCCAGGCGAGCTGGCGGCCGCCGACGCCGGCGAAGTAGCCGGGCACCGGGTCCTTGTCCGCGATGGACTTGGCGATGTCGAGGCGGCGCAGGAAGCCGACGCCCAGGCCGTTGATCAGCGCAACGGCGGGGATCAGGACCGGGTCCGCGTACGGCGCCACGTAGCGGACCACCAGGTGCAGACCGAGGAAGAGCACGCTCAGCAGCGCCGCCGGCACCCAGAAGGTCGGCGTGATCTCGCCGAACTGGTTGGCCTCGACCGTCGCCCCGTACAGGGCGACGATCGCCATCGCGAAGGCGAGCAGCCCCAGCTCGGCGTTGCGGCCCGTCTTCTGGCCCGGGACACGCGGCAGCTCACCCGTGGGAGCGGGTGTGGGAGCCGGTACGGCGGGCGCGGTCAAGAAGGAGTCCCCAGACTTCGGTGGGCGGACGCTCAGTCGACGGGTCGGCACCCGACCGGGTCGATGACCGGCGGGGCAGAGTCCGAAGGCGGGGCGTCCGGCGTGGTGGCAGGCGCGAGCGCCGGCGCCGAAAAGGGTGTGTTCCGGCCGGGAGACGAGGTCTTCCCTGCCGCGGACGGTGAGCCGGACGGAATCACCGGCTGCGTCACCGTCGGCGCGGGGCTGCTCGGCGAGCAGATCGGCTTCAGGTTCGGGTTGGACGGCTCATCGCTGGTGAGCTCGGCCAGCCGGCGGCGCGCGTCGGGCTGGCTGTCCGCGTGGATGCCCTCCTTGACCCGGGCCTGCGCGACCAGGGTGAGGTCGTCCAGGCGGGCCGGGCTGGTCTCGTTGACGCTCGACAGGTCGAGGCCGGCGATCTGACCGGGCACGCCACGGTAGATCGCGAGCTGGCCCTGCGGTGTCGCGCCGACGTAGTACTGCTTCTGGGTGTATTGCCAGCCCAGATAGAGGCCGCCGCCGAGCATGCCGAGCAGCAGGAGCACCAGCAGGCTGGTCCGGACCGGGTGCTGCCGGGGCTGATCCGGCTCGTCACGCTCGTACGCCGTGCCCTCGGGCTGCGCGGGCCGCGGCGGCGCCTGCAGGGCGGCCGCGCGGGCCGCCGCGCTGGAGGAGTCCGCCACCGTCGAGTTGCCGCGGTCGCGGGCGGCCGCGCCGCCGACGATCGGTGCCTGCTCCATTATGTCGGCGTCGGTCGCATCGGCGATCACCACGGTGATGTTGTCCGGGCCGCCGCCGCGGAGCGCGAGCTGCACGAGCCGCTCGACGCAGGCCTGCGGATCCGGGATGTCCCGCATGCTCTCGTCGATGGTCTCGGCGCTGACGACGCCGGAGAGGCCGTCGCTGCAGATGAGATAGCGGTCGCCCTTGAGGACCTGGCGGACCGAGTACTCCGGGTCGATGTCCCGGCCGTCGAGCGCGCGGGTCAGCAGCGACCGCTGCGGGTGGCTGCTCGCCTCCTCCGGACTGATCCGGCCCTCGTCGACCAGCATCTGTACGTAGGTGTCGTCCTTGGTGATCTGCGAGAACTCACCCTGGCGCAGCATGTAGGCGCGCGAGTCGCCGATGTGCACCATGCCGATCTTGCTGCCGGAGAAGAGCACCGCGGTCAGCGTGGTGCCCATCCCCTCCAGGTGCGGATTGGCGTCGACGGTGTCACGCAGGGTCTGGTTGGCCGCGCCCACCGCGTGACGAAGGGCGTCGACCAGCGCATCGCCGGGTACGTCCTCGTCGAGCGGGGCCATGGCCGCGATGACGATGTTGCTGGCGACGTCACCGGCGGCCATGCCGCCCATGCCGTCGGCGACGGCAAGGAGCCGCGGTCCGGCGTAGACGGAGTCTTGGTTTCCGTCTCGGATCAGACCGCGGTCGCTTTGGGCGGCGTAGCGCAGGGTCAGGGTCATGGCCGTAACTCAAGTGAAGTGCGGCCGATCCGGATCGGCACGCCAAGGGGGACGGGAGTAGGTCCGGAGACCTTACCGCGATCGAGATAGGTGCCGTTCGTCGAGCCGAGGTCCTCCACGAACCACTGGCCGTCCCGCGGCACGAGCCGGGCGTGTCGAGCCGACGCGAAGTCATCCGTGATGACCAGCGTCGAGTCCTCCGCCCGTCCGATAGTGATCTGAGCCTCACCGAGCGTGATCCTGGTGCCGGCCAGCTGACCGGCGGTCACGACGAGTTGCCGCGCCGCCTTGCCACGCTTCGCCTTCGCCGGCCGGCCCTGCATCACCGCGCCACCCACGCCTCGTGGGCTGGCGACGATGCTCTTGGACCGGACGCCGGCGAAGAGGTCCTTACGGATGACTCCCACCACTGTGAACACAAAGATCCACAGCAGGACCAGGAAGCCGAACCGGGCGACGGTGAGGACGAATTCTGGCAAGGTGCCTAGCCGTCCACTCGGAACGTAAGCGTGGTCGTGCCCAGCTGGATCATGTCGCCCGGGTTGAGAGCCACGGCCGACACGCGCTGGCCGTTGACCATCGTGCCGTTCGTCGAACCCAGGTCCGTCAGCACGACCTGATTGCCGTCGTAGTCCAGCCGGGCGTGCCGGCGGGAGATGCCGACGTCCGGCAGGCGCAGATTCGCCTGGTCGCCGCGCCCTATCACCGTCGAGCCCATCTGCAGCGGGTAGGTGCGCCCGTCGCCGGACACCAGGCCGACACTGCGGCCGTTGTGCCCATGCTGCTGGTAACCACCCTGCTGCTGCTGGTCATACGGCGAGTACGCCGGCGCCGCGTCGTAGGCAGGCTGCTGCACCGGGGCGACCTCGCCGCCGGTGTACACCTCCGCCGTGACCCGGAACATGCCGGTATCGAGCCCGTCGCCGCGCTCGATCTCCACGATGACATCGCCGTAGACCGTCCAGGCCTGCTCGCCGATGAACTCGGCCTGTGACTGGGCCAACTCCTGGGCCAGCGCGGCGGCGTACGGCGCCAACCTGCTGTGGTCGTACGGGGAGAGATCGATCACGTAGCGGTTGGGTACCAAGGTACGACCGCCGGCGAGGATGGCCTTGTGCGCCTCGGCCTCCCGCTGCATTGCATTCAGAATCTCCACCGGGTGTACGACACCCTTGAACACCTTCGCAAAGGCCCCCTCGACCAGGCCTTCCAACCGCTTCTCAAAGCGCTGCAGCACGCTCACCGGCTCCTCCTCGGGTTCCGAGGACATGATGGTATCCGGCCGCCGCTTCCGCATCTCTACGCAGAGCAGCCGGTCGCTCCTGACCCTCGTATTGCAACCCCTGACGCCGTGCTAGTCTTCCCTGGCGTCACGGGCAGTATCTGCTCGCGGTGTAACGAGGGACAGCGTAGTCTGTTCCGGCTAATTGAATGCCACGGGGATGTGGCGGAATGGCAGACGCGCACGGTTCAGGTCCGTGTGTCCGAAAGGACGTGGGGGTTCAACTCCCCCCATCCCCACGATCACCTGCTCGCCCTCTGTCCGCGGAAAGCGCGGACCGAGGGCGATCGTCATTCCTGCTCCGGGGGCCGAGCCCCCGGAGGCCCCGCGCTGTAGTGGGCGCGCGGGGCGGGTCGGTTGCGCGGTGCCTACTTACGCGCAGCGTGTCGGTCACCCGGAGTCTGGTCACGCGAAGCGGATCGGTTGCGCGGTGCCTACTTACGCGCAGCGTGTCGGTTCAGCGGTGCCTACCAACGCGCAGTGTGTCGGTCACACGCAGCCTGGTTACTCGC
>NZ_JBITLR010000010.1:148088-217649 GCF_044465445.1 Actinoplanes sp. NPDC049668 | reverse complement strand
CGCAGCGTGTCGTCACCCACAGATGTTTTCGCGCAGCGTGTCGATCACCCACACGCTGGTCACCCGCAGCGTGTCGACCACCCGCAGCCCGGTCACCCGCAGCGTGTCGTCACCCACAGATGTTTTCGCGCAGCGTGTCGATCACCCACACGCTGGTCACCCGCAGCGTGTCGACCACCCGCAGCCCGGTCACTCACAGCCTGGGCACCCGGAGCATGTCGGTCACCCGCAGCCCGATCGCCCGGAGGGTGGTGTCGGTTGTGGGGCGCTGGTCGTGTCGGTGAAAGCCAAGGGCAGCAGCATGTGGGGCTTTAGCCCCCACCCTGCCTCTCTCCACCCGGCCCAACCCCAACCCGCCCAACCCCACGCAAACCCTTTCGGCGCGACCGCCCGGCTCCATGCATCCGTGCGCCCCGGGTGACCGCCCCACTCCACCCACCCAGCACCTCTAGGGAAGACCGCTCGCTTCACCCACCCAGCACCCTCGCGGCGACCACCGGCTCCACCCACCCAGCGCCCTCGGGGAGACCGCCCGCTTCACCTACCCAGCACCTCCGGGGCGACCGCCCGCTTCACCTACCCACCGCCCTCGCGGCGACCACCGGCTCCACCTACCCAGCACCCTCGCGGCGACCGCCCGCTTCACCTACCCAGCACCTCCGGGGCGACCGCCCGCTTCACCTACCCACCGCCCTCGCGGCGACCACCGGCTCCACCTACCCACCACCCTCGCGGCGACCGCCCGCTTCACCTACCCAGCACCTCCTGGCGACCGCCCGCTTCACCCACCCACCGCCCCTCGCGGAAGACCGCCCGCTTCACCTACCCAGCACCTCCGGGGCGACCGCCCGCTTCACCTACCCACCGCCCTCGCGGAAGACCGCCCGCTTCACCTACCCACCACCCTCGCGGCGACCACCGGCTCCACCCACCCACCACCCTCGCGGCGACCGCCCGCTTCACCTACCCACCGCCCTCGCGGAATCCACCGGCTCCACCCACCCAGCACCTCCGGGCGACCACCGGCTCCACCCACCCAGCACCCTCGCGGCGACCACCGGCTCCACCCACCCACCGCCCTCGCGGAGACCGCCGGCTCCACCCACCCAGCACCTCCGGGCGACCACCGGCTCCACCCACCCACCGCCCTCGCGGAGACCGCCGGCTCCACCCACCCAGCACCTCCGGGCGACCACCGGCTCCACCCACCCAGCGCCTCCGGGCGACCACCGGCTCCACCCACCCAGCGCCCTCGCGGAGGCCGCCCGCTTCACCCCACCCGGCGCCCTCGGGGTGGTCGCTGTTCGGTGCGTGAGGTGAAGGGTGTGGGCGGGCGGGGGTGTGGGGGCGGGCAGGGTGGTGGGCTTTTGGGTGCGCGGAGGGTGATGGATGGAGGGGTGGGGTGGGCTTGTGGTTGGGGGAGGGGGTCCGATTGGGTGACAACGGAGCGTGAGCGTGGGCGCGTTATGCTCTCGTCTGATTTTCCGTAACCGACCTCTGGAGAGTTCCTCGTGGCCGTCGCCCTGGTAACCGGATCGGGTGGTCTCATCGGCTCCGAGGCGGTCCGGCACTTTGCCGGGCTTGGCCTCGATGTTGTTGGGATCGACAACGACATGCGGCAGGAGTTCTTCGGCGCGGAGGCCTCGACGGCCTGGAACGTGCAGCAGCTGACCAGTGACCTCGGGTCGGCCTACTCGCACCACGGGGTGGATATTCGGGACCGGGACTCGCTGGCGAAGATCTTTCAGCGGTACCGGTCGGAGATCGCGGTGGTCATCCACACCGCGGCGCAGCCGTCGCATGACTGGGCCGTGCGTGATCCGTTCACCGACTTCGACGTGAACGCCGGTGGCACGCTCAACATGTTGCAGAACACGCGGGAGTACTGCATCGACGCGGCGTTCATCCACTGCTCCACCAACAAGGTGTACGGCGATACGCCGAACCGGCTTCCGCTGGTCGAGCAGGAGACCCGTTGGGAGATCGACCCCTCGCACGCGTATGCGGACGGCATCACCGAGGACATGTCGATCGACCACTGCCTGCACTCGGTGTTCGGGGCGTCGAAGGTTGCGGCTGACGTGATGGCGCAGGAGTACGGGCGCTATTTCGGCATGAAGACCGCGATCTTCCGGGGTGGCACGCTGACCGGGCCGGCGCACTCGGCGACCGAGCTGCACGGCTTCCTCGGGTACGTGATGCGCGCCAACATGGAGCGGCGGCTGTACCGGATCTTCGGCTACAAGGGCAAGCAGGTCCGCGACGCCATCCACAGCCACGACGTGCTCAGCGCGTTCGAGGCGTTCTTCCGCAACCCGCGCTCGGCGGCGGTGTACAACCTCGGCGGCGGCCGGCACTCGAACTGTTCGAACCTCGAGGCGTTCGCGATGGCCGAGAAGATCAGCGGCACCGAGATGGTCACCGAGTACGTCGACGAGAACCGGATCGGCGACCACCAGTGGTGGATCGGCTCGATGGCCGCGTTCCAGGCCGACTACCCGGAGTGGAAGCAGGTCTACGACGTCCCGATGATCCTCCAGGAGATCTACGAGGCGAACGTCGACAAGTGGGTTCCAGCGGCATGAGCGACTGCACCGAGCGCAGCGAGGGCCAGGAGCACATGCCAAAGAGGGGCGGAGTGAAGTCGTGATCTCCCAGGGCAAGAGGAACGTTCTCGGCGTCCTGGTCGACGCGATCGACTACGAGGCCGCGACGGCGCAGATCATCGAGGCGGCGCGCGAGCGCCGGCCCTACGCGGTGACCGCGCTGGCCGTGCACGGCGTGATGACCGGCGTGCAGGACCGGGCGCACAACGCCCGGCTCAACTCCTTCGACCTGGTCACCCCCGACGGCCAGCCGGTGCGCGGCGCGCTCAACCTGCTACACAAGGCCGGCCTCACCGACCGGGTGTACGGCCCCGAGCTCACCCTGCGCGTGCTGCGCCAGGCGGCCGCGGAGGGCCTGCCGGTCTACCTGTACGGCTCGACTGAGCCGACGCTGGAGAAGCTGGTGCCGGCGCTGGAGCGGATGTTCCCCGCGCTGAAGATCGCCGGTGTCGAGGCGTCGAAGTTCCGCAGCGTCCAGCCGGGCGAGGACGCCGGGATCGCGGACCGGATCAAGGCGTCGGGCGCGCGCATCGTCCTGGTCGGGCTTGGCTGCCCGCGCCAGGAGATCTTCACGTACGCGATGCGCCCGCTGCTCGACATGCCGCTGCTCGCCGTCGGTGCGGCGTTCGACTACCACGCGGGCCTGCTCCGGAACCCGCCCGCGTGGATGCAGAAGTACTCCCTCGAGTGGCTGTGGCGGCTCGGGCTGGAGCCGAAGCGGCTCTGGAGGCGTTACATCCTGCTGAACCCGGCGTACCTGTCGCGGTTGGCGGCGCAGCGGCTCGGCCTGTGGAAGGCGACCCCGCCCGCGCCGGCCACCGAGCCGGTCACGAGTTTCGCGGTCTGACGGCGGTGCCGGGGTCCGCCGCGTCGCCGCCGGGACCCCGACCGACCTCCCCAGGTCGAGCCGTCCGCGCCCGGCAAATGCATCGCTGGGCATCTGGCACCCGACACTAGGACACACGTCACTGTCGTAACAGGGGCCATTGTCCACTTCGCCCATTGGAGTGAGCGCTCCGCGTAATTGTTCCAATACGTGGAGTTGCTGACCGTCCCCTACGGGTACCCGGTCAGGGCATATCCCGGTTCTGTTCCTTGCGCGGCAGGTGAATTCTGTCGATGTGAACACCGCAACGGACCTCATCCCGATCGGTCTGCTCGCCGCGATCTGGCTCGCCGCCGGACTCCTGGCCGAGACGCTGCCCGGCGTCCGCACGGCCCGCGAGCTGCGCCGTCGCGCCCGCGGGCTGTCCATGCTGGTCGGTGGCGGCGTCGCGGCGCTCATCGCCGTACCGATGGCGACCGGCGCCCTGCCGGGTGATTCCGCTGCGGCGGGCGCCGTGCTGCTGCCCGCCGTACCGGCGGCGTTCGTGATTCTGGTGAGCGCGCGCCGCGTCACCCAGGTCCGGCGCGGCGCGGGCGCGTTCGCCACCGCCCCGCTGACGCCGGCGCCGCCGGCCCTGCGCGCCGCGGCCGCCCACCCGCTGGTCGCCACCCCGCTGCAGGTCACCGGCCTGGCCGCGCTGGCCGGCGTGCCAATCGCCGCCGGGATCGTGGAGCTGCCCGGCGCCGACATGGCCGGGGTCGCGCTCACCGCGGTCGGCGTCGGCGTCCTGGCCCTGGGCATCCGGCACGCGATCCGGCACAGCCGACTCAACGTCGCCGTCCTGGCGCCGATCGGCCGGGCCGGCCTGCGGGCCCTGCCGACGATGCGCACATCCACACCGGCCGAGACCTACGCCGCACCGCCGGAGGAGCACGATGCGGCGATCATGGCCGTCCCCGCCGAGCGGGCCGCGTAACTACTCGCGCCGAGCCTCCCGGACGTAGAGCAGTCCCAGGACCGACCGAGCGGCGCGTAACTACTCGCGCCGAGCCTCCCGGACGTAGAGCAGTCCCAGGACCGACCGAGCGGCGCGTTACTACTTGCGCCGGGCCTCCTGGACGTAGAGCAGCTCCAGGATCGACCGGGCGGCCTCGAACCAGCGGTCCAGCCAGCCGGACTCGGGCATCGTGCCGCGGGCCGGCAGCTCGAGCAGCAGGCCGCGCAGCAGCGGGTGGTCGGCCATCGACAGCGAAGCGGAGGCGTCGACCCAGCCACCCGACCCGAACACCGGCTCGGTAAGGCCCTGCAGGTCCAGCGAGGGCAGCTTCGTCGCCCGCTCCAGCGCGCTGGTCGGCTCGATCGGCGTGCGGGTCGGCAGGCCCGAGGAGAGGCTGGAGCCGGTGCCGGCGCGCGAGATCAGCTCACCGTCGCCGTTCTCGGCGGCCAGGGCCGCCTCCCGGCGGGTCTGGCGGTACGCGCTCACGCCGCCGCTGAACCGATCCTGCGCGGTGGAGGATCCGTTGCTGAGGTTGTCGGAACCAATCGTCATCTTGTTTCGCCTTGCCTCGCTCGTTTCGAAGGCCTGCCCTCACCGTCACTGGAGGGGGACGGTCAGCCGTACGGGCCGACGACGGTTCGGAGCGCGGTCCGGTCCGCGCTTAGAGCGTTCAACGAGGCCGACGCCGAGGGGCGACGGTACAAAATGGGCGAAATGCGACCGCCGCCCCCGCGCTCTCGGCGGGGGCGGCCAGGTGTGTCGTGCTCTACAGGTCGAACTCGCCGTCCTTGGCGCCTCCTACGAAGGCGTCCCACTCGCCGGCGGTGAAGATCAGCGCAGGTCCTGTCGGGTTTTTCGAGTCGCGGACCGCGATGGCCCCGTCCACGTAGGCCACCTCGACGCAGTTGTCACAGTTCGGGCCACTGCGAGTGCTCTTGAACCACTGCGCGCGGCTCAGATCGATCCGGAAACCTTTGGTCTCAACTTCCACAATGGCTCCTCTGCCAGCATAGCGATCATGTTTCTGGACTCCTCAGGTGAGAGGGCCGTCGCCCGGATGGTCTCGAAGATGGTGTTGTACTTGCGGAGGTCATCGCTCTTCTCCAGAAAGAGCCCACCGGTGGCGTTCTCACTGAACACCACATCCGGATCTTCGGCATCCGGAAAGTCCAGGATCGCGAACGTGCCATCCATGCCGGCGTGGGCACCCGCCGCGAACGGCAGGATCTGGAGCGTGACGTTGGGCAACCGGGTCGCCTCGACCAACCGGAGCAATTGATCTCGCATGACCTCGTCGCCACCGACGGGGCGACTCACCACCGCTTCATCGAGTACCACCCAAAGATCGATCGGATCGTCCTGAATCAATAACGCCTGGCGCGCCATTCGGACTCGTACCCGTTGCTCTATTTCTCGATCGCTGTCACCCAGTCGGGCGGCCCTAATCATGGCAATCGCGTACTTATCGGTCTGAAGTAGACCTGGTATGACCTGCTGTTCGTACGCGCGGATCGACTTGGCTGCGGCCTCCAGGCCGACATAGGCGCCGGTGAGCACCGTGCTGAACGGGTGCCACCAACCTTTTTGACGCGCCTCCCGGGAAATTTGTACCAATTCTTCCGATGCGACGCCGCTAATGCCGTAAATGTCCAACATGTCCTTGACATCGCGTGGCGTGGCACTCGTATGACCCGTCTCGATCCTGGACACCTTGGACGGCGAACAGCCGAGACGGTCGGCCACCACGTCGATCGTCACGCCGGCCTCGTCGCGGTACCTACGAAGTTCGGCACCGAGTCGGCGGCGGCGGATAGTGGGGCTGCGGCGCGGATTCACGCTCACCTCCGGACTGCGTGGCACTGTGCGACGGAACGACTACGCGGCGTCCGCCGTACGGTGTTTGTCGGGATCAGTGTCTCTGTTGATCTCTTGATCCTTCAAGTGTCCACAGTGATCGTTAGATCACTTTCGGCTGACCTGCAACTTGCATCGACCCACCTCGTGGTGCAATCTTTCCGTATGGTGTGCGTCACTTAGTGTTCTTGAAGGAGCGCTGAGCGGCGCCGCCAAGCCCGACGCACCACACCAAAAGCGACGCCTTCACCGGGGGTCGGCTCCCGTCGAATGTCCTGGATGGACTTGACCAAAGTCCGCCGCATCCGACGACGCCGTCGACGGCGTTACAGCACCGTTGTGATGAATGGCATCGTCGCAACCTTGCAAACATGTACGAGCCGGGCACACTGGACCATCTGCGTTCACTATGCGGCAAACTGATGTTCGCCCCTACTGGGTTCAGGACAGGAGATGACGTGCTACCTCGGTCCGGCGATGTCATACACGTGACGAAGGCGGCGAGTGTCCAATTCGCGGCGCCAATGCTCTTCCGGGTCATCCGGGTGCACGACTGGCCGACCTATGAGGGCTGGATCTGGCTGGACGGCTACGAGCTCAACGCATCCGGTGACGCCGTCGAGCGGCGCTCGATCTTCGTGCAGGTCGGCGGCCTGCGCCAGGTCGGCAAGGCACCGGATCCGCGTGCCCGCAACGGACGCCAGCCGGGGATGACCACCGGGGCCATCCAGGCCCGCGCGCTGCGCGCCAACCGCTGAGGACTCACCCGCAGCCCGGGGCTCAGTCCTCGTCCTGCTGACCGGTGGGCTCGCCGCTGGTGGTCTCCGCCTGCGTCGGGGTGGCCGGCGTGGTCGGCGCGGCCGCGATGATCAGCGCGATCACCGTGTCCGCCGGCACCTGCCGGCCCTCGGCCGGGTCGCTGTCGATCACGGTCCCCGGCGGAGAGTCGCTGGTCACGAACCGCAGGCGATAGCTCAGCCCCTTGCGGTTCAGCGCGGCGCGCGCCTCATCGGTCGAGAGCCCCTTCAGCGCCGGAACCGTGATGTCCGTCGGCGACGGCGCTACCGAACGGGTCGGCTCCGTGGTGGCCGGCCTGGTGGTCGGCGCCCCCGTCGTCGGCTCGGCGGTCGGCGGCGGCGCGGCCGAGGGTGTCACCGCCGGCGGGTTGCCGTCGTCGTCCCCGGTGGACTGCACGATCAGGTAGATCCCCCAGCCCAACAGGCCGAGCAGCAGCAGAGCGATCATGCCGACGAGAATCGGCATCCACCACTTCCCGTCCGGCTCGCCCGCGGACACCGAGGCCCAGTCGTCGTCCGCGTAGCCGGAACTCGGCCGCACACCGGCCCGTCCGGACCAGGCCGGGCCGGCGCCGTCCGCCCAGGTATCGTCGGTGTTGCGCTCGTAACGCTCTGTAGGCATACCGGGGTCGGCGGTGGCGGGGAGTTCCCACGTGGTGTCGCCCCGCGGAGCCTGCGGCGACTCCTGCGTGGCGTCCTCGTCCGGCGCCGTGCGCGGCAGTTGTTCGGTGTGGTCCGCGTCCTCGTCCCCCGTTCGGGGACCGTCGTTCGGACGACTTTCGCCCTCGTCCGCGAACGGATGAGACTCGCTCGTCTCGTCAGGACGGCGGGGCTCCTCGTCGTCGGACATCGCAGGATCCTCTCCACTTGCACGCCGCCTGACGCCAACCTAGCCAATCTTGCGGCATCACCTCTGTGATTCGCAGGCATGGTGACCGACGGCTACAGTGCCCGGCATGGCCGAGAAGGGCTGGACAGTGCAGGTAGCAACCGCGGCCGGGGTGGCCGCGGGTACGGGTGCCGCCCAACTCGGCCTCGGCTACGGCCTCGGCGTGGTCGTCTGGCCGGTCATCCCGTCCGCCGACGACAGCGTCTGGCTGGGCAGCCTCGGCTGGGCGACCTGGATCGCGGCGAACGCGACGGTGTTCGGCGCGGTCATCGCCGCGCGGCTCGGGCGCTCGACCGGCGGGGCGTGGCGCCTGGCCTTGGCGACCTCGGCGGCGGTCGGCGCACTGCTGACGGTCGCGCTGATCGCGCTCCCGGCCCGGTCCGCGGTACGCGTGGACACGTTCTCCCCCCAGACGATCGCCGGCGGGTACGCGGTCGCCGGCGTGCTCCTCGGCCTGGTGATCGCCTACTGGGCGATCGCGTCGAGGCCGGTGGCGGCGAACCTGATCGCCACCGCGGCCTGGCTCTGGTCGCTGGCGGCCGCGGCGGTCGTGGTCTCGATCGCCTGGCACCGGCCGTCGGCGACGTACCTGTCGAGCTGGCAGTTCGCCGCGCCGGATTCACTCGACGCCCGGTTCGGCACGATCTACTGGCCGAGCGCCCTGCTGAGCCTGCTCGCCGCCCTGATCATCGGCGTGATCGGCGCCCTGCCCGCGGTCCTGCGCGGCGACCTCGGCGTCGGCGCGGCGACCTCGGGCGCGGTCGGCCCGCTGCTGGTGGCGGCGTCCTTCTTCGTCCTGGCACCGCAGCTCACGGGCGCCCTCGGTCCGATGGAGTCGGCGTATCTGATCGCGCCCTACGCGGTCCTCGCCGGCCTGGGCGGCTCGGCGCTCACGGTCGCCATCGGCCAGGGCCGCGCCAACCGGCGGGCCGCCCGCCCGGCGCCCGGTCCGGTGGGGCCGCGCGCGATCGGCTCGGGCGCCGCCGCGGGTTCCAAACCGGAGCGTGCGGTGCCCACGCCGCGGTCCTCGGGCCGGGCGGAAGCGCCGGCCCCGAGCACGCCCGCGGCGCCGGCGGGACGCACCCGGCCCTCGCTGCTGGGCCGGTTGCGGCGCAGCAGCGCGGCCCGCGACGGTGCCGGCGAGCCCGGCGTCGTGACGGGCCGGGCCAAGGCACCGACCGCCGCGCAGGCATCGGCCGCCCCGGCTCAGCGTTCGCCGGCGACCGCGCAGGAGACGCCCACCGGCGCACCGGCGCCCGGCCGCACGAAGCGGGGCCGGGCCGGATCCGGTAAGCCGGCGCCCGCCGCGCCGACACCCAGCGTGACCAAGCCGGCGCCCGCCGCGCCGCAGGCCCCGGCGACACCCAGCGTGACCAAGCCGGCGTCGCCGCGGGGGAATGCGTCGGTCGCCCGGCCCGCCGCGGCGGCCACCGAGAGTGGTCGACGCGCCGACGCTGCGGCGACGCCCGGCGGATCGGGCGACCGCTCGACGGTCGCGCCGCCGCCCACCGCCCCGCAGGTAGCTAAGATCAATCCGCCTCGATCGGGTGAATCTGCGCCCGGGACGGCAAAGCGGGCGTCCGGCCCGCCCAAGCCGGGTGGCAATCCGACGCCCGTCCCGGCGGATGACGCCAGTTCCGATAAAACGCCCCTCGGCGGGAAGACCCCCGCGAAGTCCACCAAGTCCGCCCCGGCCAAGTCGGCACCTCCGGCCGGTTCGGCGGCCCCGGCGAAGGCCGAACCCGGCGGCGCGGCCACGAACGCGGCGCCCGCCAGTCCCCTCTGGGTCGACGACGAACCGACCGCGGCGGAGCCCAAGCGGCGCGGCCTGCGCCGCTTCGGCCGCCGATCGGACGGCGACGGCAACTCCTAGTCGATCGGCCAGGTGTGAACGGGACAGTTCGTTCGCTGTAGTGAGCTGTACCGAAGCAACATGTCGTGCAGCGCGGCGTCCCGCGACAATCCCCGTCGATGCTCGGCCGACCAGACCGCGGACGCCTGCCAGGTGGCACCGTTGCGGCCGCTGACACACCGGCCCTCGATGATTCCCAGCAGCCGGTCCCGCTGGACCGGATCGACGCCGAGCCGATCGAGCCCGGCATAGGCCTTCGGCAGCAGCACATCCAGCACCAGATCGGTCACCGAGATCTCGCCGACCCGCGGCCAGACGACGGTCGCCTCGATCCCCCGCCGGGCGCCGGCGTGGAAATTGTCCTCGGCGACGGCGAACGGCAGCCGCGCCCAGATCGGGTCCTCCTCGGCCGCCAACTCCCAGGCCATGCCGAAGTAGAACGCCGCGTTCGCGAGCATGTCGATCACCGTCGGCCCGGCCGGCATCACCCGGTTCTCCACCCGCAGGTGCGGCCGCCCGTTCATCACGTCGTACACCGGCCGGTTCCAGCGGTAGACGGTGCCGTTGTGCAGCCGCAGCTCGCCGAGGATCGGCACCCCACCGGCCTGGATGACCTCGACCGGGTCCTCGTCGTCGATGATCGGCAGCAGCGGCGGGAAGTACCGCACGTTCTCCTCGAACAGCTCCAGCACCGAGTCGATCCAGCGTTCGCCGAACCACACCCTCGGCCGTACCCCCTGCGCCTTGAGCTCGTCCGGCCTGGTGTCGGTGGCCTGCTCGAACAGGGCGATCCGGGTCTCGGCCCACAACTGCCGGCCATGCAGGTACGGCGAGTTCGCACCCACCGCCACCTGAATGCCGGCCACCGCCTGCGAGGCGTTCCAGTAGGCCGCGAACTCGTCCCGCGGCACCCGCAGATGGAACTGCACGCTGGTACACGCGGCCTCGGGCGCGATCGAGTCGTTCGACGTCTGCAGGCGCTCGACCCCGCGGATGTCGACGCTGAACTGCTCGCCGCGGGCGCCGGCGATCTGGTCGTTCAGCGCCCGGTAGCGCTCGTTCGCCGAGAGGTTGGCCAGCACCAGATGATCCGGCCGCAGGGTGGGCAGGCAGCCGATGAGCACCATCGTGCAGCCCGACTTCGCGGCCCGATCCTCGGCGTGCGCCAGGCTGTCGACGATGTCCCGCTCGTAGTCGGCGAACCCGTTTCCGCTGATCAGCCGGGGTATCGCGTTCAGTTCGAGGTTGAACTGCCCCAGCTCCGTCTGGAACCGCGGATCGGCCAGGTTGCCCAGGATCTCCGCGTTGCACATGGCGGGCTCGGCATCGGAGTCCATCAGGTTGAGCTCGATCTCGAGACCTGTGGTCGGGCTCTCCGTGTCGAACGTGCAGTCGTCGAGCATGCCCGCCAGCACGTCCAGGCAGCGGCGCACCTTTCGCCGATAGCGGACCCGATCGTCCTGGGCGCTGACGACCACTGAGAGGTCCTTACCCATCGTTCCTCCTGCCACATTCGCGTGATGCTCTCACGTTATGTGGGCCCGGTAACCATGACCAGGGACGAAACGGACACGGATCAGCTGTGGGTGAGCGCGCGGAAGCGCAGGGTCTACCTTCGCATCCCTCCGGTCGATGTCGCTACCAAAGGTGGACAGACGGCGGGAGCGCCGCCCGAATGGACGGCGCTCCCGTGAATCGGTCAGCGGTCAGGCCTGCAGGATGGCCTCGCCCTCGATCTCGATCTTGACCTTCTTGCCGATCATGACGCCGCCGGACTCCAGGGCCATGTTGTAGGTCAGACCCCAGTCCTCGCGGTCGATCTCGGTGGTGGCGCTGAAGCCGAACACCGACTGCCCGTAGGGGCTGGTCGCCGCGCCCTCGAACTCGACGAGCAGCTCGACCGGCCGGGTCACGCCCTTGATGGTGAGCTCGCCGTCGAGGACGAACTCGGCGCCCTCGTGCGACTTGATGCCGGTGCTGCGGAACTCCATGGTCGGGTACTTCTCCGCCTCGAAGAAGTCGCCCGTGCGCAGGTGGTTGTCGCGGTCGGCCTGGCCGGTCTGCACGCTCGCGGTGGCGATGGAGGCGACCACGGACGTCTGCAGCGGGTCCTCGCCGATCGTGATGGTGGCGCTGGCCTCGGCGAAGTTGCCACGCACCTTGCTCACCATCAGGTGGCGCACCACGAAGCCGACCCGCTTGTGCGCGGCGTCGAGCTCGTAGACGCCGGCGGCCGGGATCTGGAGACCCTCGAACTCGCGGGTGGTGGCGACGGAGTTGGTCATGACAGGTTCCCCTCGAAGGTTGGTGCCGGAAGTTGTTGTCTGACGGAGCAACTATATGCCCAGCAATATTCCCCCTGTCAAGCGTCGCTGGTAGGATGGCGACGTGGGCAACACTTTCGAAGATCCCCGGTTCACCGCCGTCGGCCTCTTCTCCGAGGCGTTCACGGGCCTGACCAGCCGCTTCGCCGTGCAGTTCGAGCAGCACCGGGTCTCGCCGGTCGAGTTCGAGGTGCTGATGCGCCTGGCCCGCTCGCCGCAGCACCGCCTGCGCATGACCGATCTCGCCGGCCAGACCTCGCTGTCCACCAGCGGCGTGACCCGGGTCGTCGACCGCATGGAACGTGGCGGCCTGATCCGCCGCGAGGCCTGCCCCAGCGACCGCCGCAGCTCCTACGCGGTCATCACCACGGCCGGAATCACCCGGCTCGAGGAGATCCTTCCCGGGCACCTCGAGCTGGTGCAGCAGTGGTTCATCGGTCAGCTGGAGCCCGCACAGCTCGACCAGATGCTGGATTCCCTGCGGATCATCCGCGACGCGGTCAACCCGTGCGCGACCGCGGGCAGCACCGGGGAGGACCACCACGGCCCGGCAACCGGCCCCGTCGTGCCGGTCGGCTGACCCACGAGACAACCGGCAGAAGTACCGGCAGAACCGCCGTGCGCCGCGGCAGAAACCCGCTTATCTTCGCAAATCCGCACCCCGCCACCGCTAGGGTGATCTCCGCAAGGGGGACGCGGCGCGGCCGAGGCCGAGGCGGGGCGATCGGGGGAGTTTTGTCCTCGCCGCGTTACCGGGGCGTTGTGACGACCGGCGTGTGGGGGCCACGGAAGACGCCGGTCGTCCCACGCCCCCGGAGTGAGCCTTACTCGATCTGCCGGGTCAGCTCCGCACCGAGCAGGTCCCGCTCGCCGGGCATCAGCGTGATCCCGCCCGTCCGGCAGAGTTCCCGCAGCCGCCGCACCGCCTGCTGCCGGCGATCCGGATCCGGGGTGCTGCGAACCAGTCCGACCAGCGCCTCGACCGTGTCCCGCGGATCATGCCGGCCGTCGTACGCGCCCGCGGCCGCCGCGAAACACTCGGCCGCCCGCGTCTGGTCGCCGCGGCGCAGCGCCAGCTCCGCCTCGACGATCGCGGCCGGCCCGTCGGCGGGCTCCGAGCTCTCCGCCGGGCGCAGCTCGGCCAGCACCGCGGCCGCCTCGTCGACCCGGCCGCCGCCGGCCAGGGCCAGCCCGACCGTGGCGAGCACCCGGCGCCGGTGTCCCGGGTCGCCGACGTCCTCGAGCTCGGCGATCGCGTCCCGGCCCAGCCGCGCCGCCTCGTCGAACCGCCCGTCCAGCCGTTCCACCTCGGCGAGGTTCGCCGCCGCGACGGCCCGCAGCCGGTGCTCGCCGCAGCGGCTGGCCAGCCGGTCGACCTCGGCGAGCCGGTCCCGCGCCGCGACCAGGTCGCCCACCCGGATCTCGTGCCAGGTCAGGTTGTTCTCCGCCACCGCCATGTCGCGGACCCGACCGCTGCCGCGAGCCAGCGCGAGCGCCTCCGTGCCGTGCCGCCGGGCCTGGTCGTAGCCGCGGGTCGTCATCCACAGCGCGGCGAGCTGGGTGTGCGCGGTGAGCTGGCCCGGCACGTCCTCGAGGGCCGAGAACTCGGCCAGCGCCGCCTCCGCCGAACCGATCTCCTCGGCGCCCGACCCGTGCTCGAGCGCCAGCTGGGCCAGCCCGACCTTCGCCCAGGCCCGTACGGCCGGGTCCGCGTCGGCCGTGCGCGGGTCGGCCAGCAGCCGGCGCAGCCACTGCCGTCCGGTGACGTCCCGGCCGCGGAACCGCCACCAGCGCGGCAGGGCGGTCGCGATGCGCAGGGCGGTGTGCGGCTGTTCCTGCGCCGCGAAGGTGAGCGCGGCGCCCAGATCGCCGGCGACGTCGTCGAGCCGGGCGGCCGCCTCGGCGAGCCGGGCACCGTTCAGCTCCGGCGCGGTCCCCTGCGCCAGGTCGGCCATGACCTCGGCGTGCCGGCGGCGGGCGGCGTACAGGTCACCGCCGGCGGCGGCGCGTTCGAGCGCGTAGTCGCGGACCACATCCAGCAGGCGGAACCGGAGCGCGCGGGCGCCGCGGGCGCTGAGCAGGCCGAGCTCCAGCAGCCGGTCCAGCAGGTGCACCGCGTCCTTGGACCGGCCGTCCTCGATGACCGCCTCGGCCAGGTCCAGCGACCAGCGGTTCCGGAAGGTGGCGAGCCGGTGCAGGTCGCGCTGCTCGTCGGCCGGGAGCAGGCGGTAGCTGGCCGCGACCGCGTCCCGCACCGAGACGACGCCGCCCTCGGCGGGACGGCCGGACAGATCGAGGACGCGGTCGCCGTACCGGTCGAGGATCTCGGCGACGGTGAGCACCCGGCCGCGGGCGGCGGCCAGTTCGAGCGCGATCGGCAGGCCGCCGAGCCGCCGGACCAGCGCGGACAGCGGCGCGACCTCGTCGGGCTCGACCGGCGCGCCGCGCACCCGGGCCAGGCGGTCGAGGAAGAGCGCCACGGCCGGGTAACCGGCCACGTCGGCCAGCGCCGGTCCCGCATCGCAGGGCGGCGCGACCAGCGGGGCGACCGGCCAGACCCGCTCGGTCGGCAGGCCGACCGGATGCCGGCCGGTGGCCAGGAAGCGCAGCGTGGGGTGCTGGCGCAGCAGCCGGCTCAGCGCCTCGGCCACCGCCTCCGGCGCGCGCTCGACCGCGTCGACCAGTAGCAGCGCGGAGCGGCCCGCGAAGCGTGGAACCAGGTCGTCCGGCCGGCCGACGCCGAACACGGCCGCGACGCCGCCCAGCACCTCGCCGGCGGTCGAGCCGTCGGTGACGACGATCCCGGCCACGCCGCCCGGGTGCTCCGGCGCGACCCGGTGCGCGAGCGCCAGCGCCAGGCTGGTCTTACCGACGCCGGCCAGACCGACGAGGGTGATGCCGCGCGGGCCGTCCTCCTGCGGCCGCGAGAGGCGGCCGAGCAGCTCGACCACGTCGCCGTCGCGGCCGATCAGGTCGGCGGCCGGCGGCAGGCGGACGAACCGGGGTTCCGCGGCGGCCTCGGACTGCTGGCCGCGCGCGGCGGCGAGGAACGCCAGCCGGTCCGCGCCGGCGAGGCCGAGCGCGGCGGCCAGCAGCTCCACAGTGGTGCGCTGTGGCCGGGACGCGCGGCCGCGCTCGAGGTCGCGGACCGTGCGGACGCCGACCCCGGCCCGGGCGGCCAGCTCGTCCTGGGTGAGCTTCGCCCGCAGCCGGTACCCGCGCAGCACGGCGTCGAACCCCGGGCCGACCTGGCCCGCCCCGTGCTCGGACGTCATACCTTCGAACCTAGGCACCCGTGTCGATGGATGCCGACTTCAACCGGCCATTTGTCGAGTAACCGACGGTTGCGCCGTCGGATTTACCGCAGAAACCGACCGGGCGTCCAAGATCTACAGTCCGAGCCCGCGGGCGATGATCATCCGCTGCACCTCGGACGTGCCCTCACCGATCTCGAGGATCTTCGCGTCCCGGTAGAACCGGCCGACGGCCGACTCGTTCATGAAGCCGTACCCGCCGTGCACCTGGGTGGCGTAGCGGGCGTTGTCCATGGCGGCCTCGCTCGAGTAGAGCTTGGCGAGGGCCGCCTGGTGCTTGAAGTCGCGGCCCGCGAGCATCCGCGCCGCGGCGTCGTAGTACGCGACGCGCGCGGTGTGCGCCCGCATCTCCATGTCCGCGATCATGAACTGGACGGCCTGGTAGTTGCCGATCGGCTGGCCGAACGCCTGGCGCTCCTTGGCGTACTTGACCGACTCGTCGACGCAGCCCTGTGCCAGGCCGACCGACAGCGCGGCGATGGCGATCCGGCCCTCGTCGAGGATCCGCAGGAACTGGGCGAAGCCCCGGCCGCGCTCGCCGAGCAGGTTGGCGGCCGGCACCCGGACGTCGTCGAAGGCGAGCTCGTGGGTGTCCGACGCGCACCAGCCGACCTTCGAGTAGCCCGGCGCGACCGTGAAGCCGGGCGTGCCCGACGGCACGATGATCGTGGAGAGCTCCTTGCTGCCGTCCGGCCTCGTGCCGGTCGCCGCCATCACCGTGACCAGGCAGGTGATGTCCGTGCCGGAGTTGGTGATGAACGCCTTCGAGCCGTTGATCACCCACTCGTTGGTCCGCTCGTCCAGGACCGCCCGGGTGGTGGTCGCGCCGGCGTCGGAGCCCGTGCCCGGCTCGGTGAGCCCGAACGCCGCGAGCGCCTCGCCGCTGGTCAGCCGGGGCAGCCAGGTGGCCTTCTGCTCCGGCGTACCGAATCGGTAGATCGGCATGGCACCCAGCGAGACGCCCGCCTCCAGGGTGATGGCCACGCTGCTGTCGACCCGGGCCAGCTCCTCGAGGGCCAGGCAGAGGGTGAAGTAGTCGCCACCCATCCCGCCGTGCTCCTCGGCGAACGGGAGCCCGAACAGGCCCATCTTGCCCATCTGCCGAATCAGGTCGTACGGGAAGGTCTTGCGCTCGTAGTGCTCACCGATGACCGGCGCGACCTGCTCGCGGGCGAACTCGCGCACGCTGGCGACGAGCGCCTCCTGCTCCTCACTGAGCCGGAAGTCGACCATGACGTGTCCTTTCTGGACCAGAGACCTGCTAGACCGGGGTGACGCCGTGCCGGCGCCGGGAGAAGCCGCGGTCCTTGCCGCGGGCGGCGGCGAAGCGGCTGATCAGCTCGCCCCGCAGGTCGGCGGGCTCGACGATGGTGTCGATCACCAGCTCACCGGCCAGTCGCATGATGTCGATATCGCGCTCGTACTCCGCGCGGCGCTCGGCCACGAAGGCCTCCCGCTCGTCCTCGGGCAGGGCCGCGATCTTGTTGGCGTACACCGCGTTCACGGCCGCCTCGGCGCCCATCACCGCGATCTTGGCGGTGGGCAGGGCGATGGTCGCCTCCGGGTCGAAGCCGGGGCCGGCCATCGCGTACAGGCCCGCGCCGTAGGCCTTGCGGACCACGACGCAGATCTTCGGCACGGTCGCCTCGGAGATCGCGCTGATCATCTTGGCGCCGTGCCGGATGATGCCCTGCTTCTCGACCGCGCTGCCGACCATGAAGCCGGGCACGTCGGAGAGGAAGATCAGGGGCACGTTGAAGGCGTCGCAGAGCTGGACGAAACGGCTGGCCTTGTCGGCCGAGTCGACGAAGAGCACGCCGCCCTTGAACATCGAGTTGTTGCCGACCACGCCGACGACCTCGCCGTTCAGCCGGGCGAAGCCGACCGTCAGCTCGCGGGCCCAGAGCGCGTGGATCTCGAAGAACGAGCCCTCGTCGACGATGCCCTTCACGTAGCGGCGCATGTCGAAGGCCTGCCGCTCACTCGCCGGCACCAGGGCGGAGAGATCCACCTTGGCCGGTTCGGCCGCGTCGGCGGCCGGCGGCTGCTGCGTGTAGTTCGACGGCAGGTAGGACAGGTACGAGCGGACCACCTCGAGCGCGTCCCGCTCGGTCTTGCAGAGGAAGTGCCCGACGCCGGACTCCGCGCAGTGCACCCGCGCGCCGCCCATCGCCTCGAGCGTCGTCTTCTCCCCGGTGACCATCTCGACCATCCGGTCGGAGCCCAGGTACATGCTCGCGTTGCCCTCGACCATCGCGACCACGTCGCAGAACGCCGGTATGTAGGCCCCGCCCGCGGCCGACGGGCCGAACAGGGCGCAGACCTGGGGAATCGATCCCGAGGCGCGGACCTGGGTGTGGAAGATCTTTCCGGCGCCGCGCGGGCCCGGGAACAGGTCGACCTGGTCGGTGATCCGCGCGCCCGCGGAATCGACGAGATAGACCATGGGTACGCCGTTCGCGTACGCCCGCTCGATGATCCGGATGATCTTCTCGACCGTGCGGGCGCCCCAGGAACCCGCCTTGACGGTCGAGTCGTTGGCCATGACGCACACGTCGCGCCCGTCGATCCGGGCGTTGCCCGTGATCACGCCGTCGGCCGGCAGGCCCTCCGCCAGGGTGTTGGCGTACAGCCCGTCCTCGACGAAGGAGCCGTCGTCGACGAGCAGCGCGATGCGCTCGCGGGCGAAGAGCTTGCCCTTCGCGGCGTTCGCGGCGTGGTAGCGATCCGCACCGCCCGCCATCGCCCGCTTGCGCGCCTGCGCGAGCGCCTCTTGGTCGACTGCCACCTGGCCCCCTTCATGCTTCCCTGAACGATCGTTAGGGTAGCGCATTCCGGTGGCTGAGACCAGAGACGCCGAACGGGAGCCCCCGCTGCTCGCGGGGACTCCCGTCCGTCTGGTGCGGCCGGCGCTGTGGAGGAGCGCCGGCTTACTGCCCGACGCCGAGTGGCGTCGCTCGGGTCACGCCCGGGACCGGCGTGACCCGGGCCTCTTGCGAACTAGCTCACTTGTTGAGCGTGTCCATGACGTTCAGGCCAGCGACGTTCAGGCCACCCGCGTTGCTCAGGCTCTGGGTGAGGCCATCGATGCTCTCGATGCCGCTCGACTCGCCAACCATGGCCTTCTTGGCGCCCTTGCGACCCTGGTCGCCGTAACGGTCGTCGTTGTCGCCCGCGTACTGGTCGTCGTTGTCACCGGCGTTGTCGGGACGGGTGGCCGGACGCGCCGGACGCGCCGGACGGTTGCCCTTGCAGCCCTTGACGACCGTGACGCTGCTGACGCAGCCGCTGGTGCCGATGTTGTTGGCGCAGGACGCACCGGCGTTGGTCGCACCGAGCAGCGCGAACGAGTTGCCGCAGATGTTGACCGGGATGTTGATCGGCGCGGCGACCTGGGTGCCGTTACCGATGCCGAAGTTGCCGGCCGTGCTCTGGGTGAGCACGTCGGGGATGCCCGACTCGGTCTTGGCGGCGGACCGGGAGTGGCCCGCCGACTTCTTCTCGGTCACCTTGGCCGACTCGATGTTGTTGACGCAGGAGGCCTGCGCCTGGGTCAGCGCCAGGACGGCGAGCGAGTTGCCACACATGTTCACCGGGATGCTGACCGGCGTGTAGAACTGCGTGCCGTTGAAGAGCCCGACGTTGCCGGTGCTGCTCTGCCCGACGACCTTGCCGCCCCGGCAGGCCCGGCCGGCGCCGCCGCGGCACTCTTCCTTGCCGCTCTCGATCCGGTTGACACCGGTGCCGGCCGCGCTGGTGATGCCCAGGAACGAGACGCCGTTGCCGACCATGTTCACCGGCAGCGAGACCGGCATGTACACCTGGGTGCCGTTGCCGATACCGAAGTTGCCCTGCGAGACCTGACCGACCTGGTCACCGCCCCGGACCACGACGCGGCGGTTCTTGCCGCCCTCGGCCTTGCCGGACTCGATGAAGTTGCCGCTCTGCGCCGCCGCGGTGCCGAAGCCCAGGACGGAGTCGGAGTTGCCGGTCAGGTTCACCGGGACGGACACCGGTGCGATCACCTGGGTGCCGTTGAGCACGCCGATGTTGGCACCGGAGCTCTGGGAGTTGACATCGGCGTGCGCGGCGCCCGGGGCGAACAGGAGCGCGCCCGCGGCCAGGGCACCGACGTTCAGAGTCTTACGAACCCAAGTCTTCATGGAAAGAAGATGCCTTTCAGAATTGTCAGAGAATGGTGAGACGCGTATTCAATTGATCGGTGCTTTCGGGCGCAGCGGTGCCCTGGCGTTATTTCGACTGCCCTGACCCCGCCTGTCGACATGCGCCCTGGATTTGTGGCGCCTTCGGTGCGGTGAAAGTGATGACCTGGGCCTAGAGGTGATTCGCCGCCTGTTCGCAGGCGGGTGAGGAATCGGGCCCGTGGTGCGGGCGCACGGATCCGCTGATGATCAGTGGATTTGGTACGCGCCGGCCGGTGTCAGCACTAGTCAGGTGAGACGGTCGGTGCCTCGGCGTCATGCCGCCGGACCTCGACATCTGTCGCGATCGGCAGCCGGTGGCGAGCCACCGTGCTGTCCGCGACCTTGGCCGGAAGGAAGGCCGCTGAGCCACCATCCGTCGCAGATCCCGGCCCGGAGGCCGGGACGCCATTCGCTGCCCCGAGGTTTCCCCGCAGAGGTGCGGGTGCGTCACCGCCGGGTGTGTCGCTGACCATCTTCGGCTCGGCCACCGTGACGGCGGCGTGGTGCCGATCGGCAGCAATCGAGTGCTGCCGGGTGACGGTCGTTCTTCCCACCGTGCCCCGCCGGTCGAGCGCAGGCTCTACCGCCGGAGTCTCCTCGCCCGTGACAACCGCTCCGCCGAGCTCGTCGGCGCCGACCTCGTCGACGCCGATCCGGTCCGCACCGGAACGCTCGGCATCCGCCTCGGGTACGTCGTGCTCCGAACCGGAGACGACGACTCGGTGCGCGGAGTGCTTCACCGGCGTCGCCGTTGCCGCCAGGTCGTTCAGGAGGCGGCCCTGCGGCAGATCGGTGATCGAGGCGAGTTTGCGGGTGTCCACCGCTTCGCCGGCAAGGCGAATTGGGCTGGTCAACCCCCTGACGACGCCGTTGACCCCGCCGTGGGCGGAATCCGCGCCGCTCCTGCTTCCTGTGGTCCGGTTCAGCGTTCCCGCGACCCTGTTGGGCAGCGCTACCGCGGAACCGAGACCTCGGTGGTCGGATTCCAGTGGCTTGGTGGCCACCTTGAGGATCCGATTGACCACCGGCTTGTGGCGGTCGCTGCCGTGCACCGCGGTACCGATGATCGACGAGTCGAGGGTGAGTCCCCCGTCCGCCGAATCACGGTCCGCAGCTTGCGCGGCAGCACCGGTGAGCAGCCAGGCGGCGCCGGCCAGGCCGCCGACGACCAGTGCCCGCAGGGCCCACCGGGAACCGGTGCGACCTGCGCGGTGCCCGCGGCGCCGCTCCGCCCCCTGGCTGTGGGGCGGCATGGGCGCGGCGACACCGGTGGACGGAACGGACGCGGGCGGGAATGCCGTGCGCGCATCGCGCTCGACCTCCGGCCCTGTCATTGGTCCCGCCCCTCGTCGTCGACTTCAGACCTGCAACCGAATACGTCTCGAATGAACGAGGCGATATCGGCCGCTCGGTATTGGTAACGAAGCGGCACAGCGGGAGTCACGCAAACAATCGGGAAAAATGATCGCTTCGCGGGAACGCCGAAACGATCGGGAAAGCGGAGGTGAATCAGACCAATCGGGCACGAGGGCCGGCGCGGAGAACACCCGAGGGCAGCGTGCGCCCGAGCAGGCCCTCGGCGAGCTCCGCCACCCGGATGAGTTCTTCCAGGTCGATTCCCGTGTCGATGCCCATGTCCTCGAGCATGTGCACGACCTCCTCGGTCGCGACGTTGCCCGAGGCACCCGGCGCGTACGGACAGCCGCCGATGCCGCCGACGCTCGCGTCGAACTCGGTGATGCCCAGGTCCAGGGCGGTCAGCACGTTCGCCAGCCCCGTACCCCTGGTGTTGTGGAAGTGCAGCAGGTCCGGGCGTACCTCCGACAGCAGGTCACGGACCCGGCGCGGGGTCGCCATGCCGGTCGTGTCGCCGAACGCGATGCGGTCCGCGCCGTCGGCGCGGACGCGCTCCACAATGGAAGCCACCCGTTTGGGGTCGATGTCACCCTCGAAGGGGCACCCGAAGCTGGTCGCGACGATCACCTCGAGCTTGGCGCCGGCCTCGTGGATCAGCGGAATCAGACCGGTGATGTCGTCGAGCGACTCCTCGGTCGAGCGATTGAGGTTCCGGCGGTTGTGTGTGTCGCTGGCCGACACCACCACCTCGATCTCCTTGAAGCCCGCCCGGATCGCGCGCTCAGCGCCGCGGGTGTTGGGGATCAGCGCCGAGTAACGGATGTCCGGATTGTGCCAGGAACGCGCCCAGACCTCGTCCGCGTCGGCCATCTGCGGAATCGCCCTCGGGTGCACGAACGAGACCGCCTCGATCCGCCGCACCCCGGTGCGGGAGAGGGCGTCGATCAACCGGACCTTGTTGTCGGTCGGAATCGGCTCCTCGTTCTGCAGTCCGTCGCGGGGCGCCACCTCGCGGATCGAGACGGTCTTCGTCATGTCAGGTCACCCCTTCTTGGGCTTCTCACGCATGCGGCCGACGATGCCGGTGTCGTAGTCGCCGGAGAGGAACTCGGCGTTCTCGAGCAACTCGGCGAAGAACGGCAGGTTGTTCTTGGGCCCGACGATCTCGAATCCGGCCACCGCGGCCCGGGCCTTGGCGATCGCGTCGGCCCGGTCCGCGCCGACGAGGATCAGCTTCGCCATCAGCGAGTCGTAGTGCGGCGTGACGGTGGTGTCCGGCCCGTAGCCGGAGTCGACCCGGACGCCCTCGCCGGACGGCTCGATCCAGGTCGCCACCTTGCCCGGGCCGGGCAGGAACCGCTTCGGATCCTCGGCGTTGACCCGCAGCTCGATGGCGTGACCGGTGGTGGCGTGCACCGTCGCCGGGTCGAACGTCGGCGCCTCACCCGACGCGATCCGCAGCTGCTCCTCGACCAGGTCGATGCCGTGGATCAGCTCGGTGATCGGGTGCTCGACCTGGAGCCGGGTGTTCATCTCCAGGAAGAAGAACTCGCCGGTCGCCGGGTCGAGCAGGCACTCGACGGTGCCCGCGTTGCGGTACCCGACGGCCTCGCCGGCCCGGACGGCCGCGGCCAGGAACCGCTCGCGCAGCTCGGGGCCGACAGCGGGCGAGGGTGCCTCCTCGACCAGCTTCTGGTTGCGGCGCTGCACCGAGCACTCGCGCTCGCTCAGCGCGACCACGCGGCCGTCGGCGAGGCCGAGGATCTGCACCTCGACGTGGCGTACCCGGGGGAAGTAGCGCTCGATCAGCACCGACCCGTCGCCGAACATGCGCTCGGCGAACGCGCGGACCTTGTCGTACTCGGTGCGCAGGCCGGCCTCGTCGAACGCGGTGGCCATGCCCATGCCGCCGCCGCCCGCGGCGGCCTTGACCATCACCGGGTAGCCGATGGTCGCGGCGGCCTCGATCGCGGCCTCGACGGTCGCCGCCGGGTCGTGCGTGCCGGGGGCGACGGGAACGCCGGCCTCCGCCATCAGGTTCCGAGCATTGATCTTGTCGCCCATCGCGGTGATCGCATCGGCGGACGGACCGACCCACACCAGGCCGTTGGCCTCGACGGTACGGGCGAAGTCGGCGTTCTCGCTGAGGAAGCCGTAGCCGGGGTGGATGGCCTGTGCGCCGGTCGACTTCGCCGCGGCCAGGATCGCCTCGGTGTTGCGGTAGCTCAGCGCCGGGTTGGCGGGGCCGACGCAGACCGCCTCGTCCGCCTCGATGACGAACGGCATGCCCTCGTCGGCCTCGGAGTAGACCGCGATCGACCGGATACCCAGCCGCTTCGCGGTGCGGATGATCCGGCGGGCGATCTCACCACGGTTGGCGATGAGCAGCGATTCGATCATTTCTCTCCCTCGTGCGGGCGCGCCGAGGCCGCGCCTGTCTGTCCAGGCCGGAGCCGCGCCCTATCCACCGGGCCCGGGCCCGGTCCCGCGGTTATCTGCCGATGAGGGCGTGTGCCGTCGCCTCGCGAAGCAGGACCGCGCGGCGCCGGCGGTCCACCTCGCCGCCCAGGAAGGGCGTCGAGTTCATCAGGCCGAACGCCGAATGTGCCAGCACCCGCGCCTCGCCGCCCTCCAGGTCGGGGCGCAGCGTCGCCAGCACGCCGACCCACTCCTCGACGTAGAGGCGCTGCAGGCGGCGGATCTGCCGGCGCGGCTCCTCGGGCAGGCGGTCCAGTTCGTGCAGGTGCAGGGCGATCACCGCGGGGTTCGCCAGGGCGAACTCCACGTGGAACTCGATCAGGTCGGTGAGTGCGGCGTGCGCGTCCTCCCGGTGCCGGCCGACCCGCTCCCTGCCGCCGTGCAGCAGGCCCTCACTGACGGGGATGAGCGCGGCCACCAGCATGGCCTCTTTGCCGGCGAAGTGGTGATAGAGGGCCGGGCCGGTCACGCCGGCTGCGGAGCCGATGTCGTCCATCGACACACCGTGGTACCCCCGGGCGGCGAAGAGGCCGACCGCAATCTCGAGGATCTCGTCCCGGCGCGAGCGCCGCCGGGGGGCCGGCGGGCCGGGACGCTGCTGCTGATCTACCGTCACCTGGCAACTCTAACCTGCTGTCAAGCCGATGCCTTAACGGCCGTTCAGCTGATTACTGCTCCTCGACGCCTTCGGTCCGGCGCAGCCTCGCCGCCTGCTCGTCCGCGCCCCGGGCCTCCAGCGCCTCGGCGAGCACCCGCGCCGCGACCTGCCGCGACGGCGCGTCCTGAGTCATCTCACCGAGGACCGGCCAGAGCAGGTCCTCTGTCTCCTGCGGGCGGCCGGCGCGCAGCAGCGCCTCACCGAGCATCGTCGCGACCTGCTCGGCCTCGCTCCGGGCGCCGATCGCGCGCAGCCGCTCGGGCGAACCCGTGACGTACGGCACAGCCTCGACCGCCCGGCCGCGGGCCAGCAGCAGCCGGCTCATCTCGAACCCGAGCATGGCCCGCTCCCAGATCGCGTCCGGCTGCCCGGCGGCGCCGTCACCCAGGCCGGCATGCCGGCGCTCGGCCAGCTCGAAGGTCTCCTCGGCCGCCGCGACGTCGTCGGCCCAGTGCAGGGCCATCACCCGGCGGCGCAGCAGCCGCAGCTCGCCGATCGGGTCGCCGGCGACGCGCAGGTCCTCGGCGCCGGCCCCGAACCACTCCGCCGCCTCGGCGTCGCGGTCCAGCCGGAAGAGCAGGTCGCCGCCGTTCTCGCGGATCTGACCGCGGCCGGCCAGGTTGGCGCCGAGCCGCTCGACCAGCGTCTCGTAGAGCGCCAGCGAGCCGGCGCTGTCACCGAGCTCGCGGTAGAGGCCGGCCAGCAGGAAACGGGTGTTGTCGGCGGCCTCGTCGTGGCCGAGCCGCTCGAACGCCGCCAGCGCCTCCTCGCCGACCTCGGCCGCCTCGACGACCCGGCCCGCCTGCCGGTAGGCGTCGGCCAGCTCCTGCCGGACGAACGCGCCGCCCTCGTCGAGCTCCTGCTCGGTGCAGAGGGCGACGGCCTCGACCAGGTCGTCGACGGCCTCGTCGGCCCGCTCGAGCTCGACCAGCGCCCGGCCGCGGCCAAGCCGCGCCGTCAGCGCGCCCTCCGGGTCGACCGCCGCCAGCACCTCGCCGAACGCGGTCACCGCCTGCTCGGGGTCGTGGGTGAGCTGACCGAAGAGGACCGAGGCGTCGGCCAGCCGCGCGGCGGGCCCGTGCTCCAGGAAGTAGGCCCGGGCGTCGGTCGCCGCGGCGAGGGCCTCGTCGTTGCGGCCGGCCGCCGCCCGGTTCGAGGCGCGCCGCGCCAGGTAGAAGGCCGCCAACCGGGCGTCGCCGGTCTCGGCCGCGGCCAGCTCCGCCTTGTCGTGCGCCTCGTTGGCCTCGTCGGGGCGGTCCTGCAGGAGATTGACCAGCGACAGCCGGGACCAGGCGGCCGCGCGCCGGCGGGCGTCGCCGTGCTCCTGCTGGTAGGCGGCGTCCGGCTCGACCAGGGCCCGGCCCTCGTCGGCCCGGCCGGTGCAGGCGAGCGCGACGCCGAGCCGGCCCCTCGCGACCGAGGCGTCGATCTCGCTGCCGGCCTCGGTGAACAGGTCGATCGCCCGGCTCCAGGCCTCGGCCGTGCCCTCGCGGTCGTCGGCGCGCCACCGCTGGCCGCCCAGCAGCATGGCCCGCCGCGCCTCGCGCATCGCGTGCGGCGCCGCCTGGGCGAAGCGGGCGTCGTAGATCGCCAGCACCGCGTCCGCGGCGTCCTCGCGATCCTGGTTCTCGTGCTCCTCGGCCAGCTCGAGCAGGGTGTCCGCGGAGGCGTCGGCCGGCACCTCCACCGGCGACGGCTTCGCGGCCGCCCGTGCCTGCGGCTTCGGCGCGGGACGGCGGCGGGTCGACGGCGAGAGCGGGAGCACGACGTCATAGGGCTCGGCGGCGATCTCCTCCGCGATCTGCCGGCTCTGGGTCGTCGTGCCGTTGCGCGCGTCGAAGCGCAGCGCCAGCCCGGTCGCGTGCGCCGCCAGCTCCTCGGCCAGCGCCGCGGCGGCGATGTCGCCCTGCTCCCGGCGGTGCACGATCGTGTCGCCGTGGCCGAGCTCGACGAGCCGGCGCAGCAGCAGCGCCGCCGACGCGGCGAAGTTCATCCCCGCCGCCGGCGACGGCGCTCGCTCGAGCCAGTCGACGTGCCGCTGCAGAATCTCCAGCCCGCGGTTCTCGTTGCCGGTGCGCGCGCAGAACGCGACATGGTCGCCGATGTCCCACAGATCGGCGAGGTTGCCGCGCATCAGCCGGTACGACCGGCGGTGCGCGTCCGCGGCCTGCTCCAGCCTGCCGGTACGCAGATAGGGCACCATCAGTCCGCGGAGGATCGTCTGCGGCTGCTCGTTGCAGGTGAGCCGGCCGGCCAGCACCGGCTCGGCGAGCGCGACCGCCTCCTCGTCGCGGCCCCGCCCGGACAGGTAGGTGACCTGCGACGACGGGTCGCAGCCCGCGCAGTCGGAGAGGTCGTCGCGGGGCGTGGTGTTCCACCGCTCGTAGAGCGTGTCGGCCTCGACCTCGAGACCGACGTGCCGGGCCACCACGTAGCGGTGCTTGTGCACGGCCTGCAGGCTGTGGCCGGCCTCGCGGTAGCGGCGCTCCATGTCGTCCAGCACCGCGTAGGTTCGCTCGAGCGGGACCTCCGGAAACTTCGTCAGCGCCGACACCATGTACTTGAAGTGCCAGTACAGCGTGTGCCGGCTGCGCGCGTGGAACGGCGCCGGGTCGCGGTCGAAGTCGCTCAGGCACCAGGAGAACGTCACGAACGACTTCGCGACCTCGCCGCCGTAGGTGTACGCGGTGGTGGCCAGGATGCGCGCCTCGTAGCCGAGCTCCCGCTCGCCCAGGGCGTCGGCGTGCCGGATGACCTGCTCGACCAGGGCGATCTGCGCGGCGCCGTACGGCATCCGGTGCGCCTCGCGGAGCAGCGCCCACAGCTCCTCGACCGACCTGCTCACCGCTCCTCCCCGGGCACCGCCCGGCCCAGCAGGCCGAGGAACGACGTGTTGAGCAGCGCCGCGTCGGCGGGCCTGATCGGGTGGTAGCCGAGCAGCAGCGCCTGGCCGTACAGCGCCTCGACGGCCAGGGCCGTCAGGTCGGGATCGCCGAGCGCGGTCACCCGGCGCACCAGCGGGTTGCGGTGGTTGAGCACCAGCTGGGGCCGCTCGGGCGCCTCGGTGTCGGCGAGCGCGTCGAGCACGCCGCCCCACAGGTCGTCGGCCTTCGCGCGGGTCGCGGTGAACTCCTCGTGGAGATGCGCTGCCCGACTGACCAGGTAGAGGGCCGGCAGATTCGCCGGCTCGAAGGCGCGCACGACGACCTCGCAGCCGAGCCGGTCGAGCCGGCGCTGCGCCGCCGACAGGAACGGGCGCAGCCGCAGCTCGACCGCCGCGTCCAGCGCCTCGAACCGGGTCGCCAGGTCGGTCGGCTCCAGCCGCTCGACCTTGATCTCCCGGTCCAGCTGCGGCAGCCGCTCGATGATCTCCGCGTCGTACGTGTAGCCGCCGTTGATCAGGCCGACGTCCTGGGCGGCGGCGACCGCCGCGAGCTGCCGGAACTCGTCGGTCGTCGCCGCGTACCGCAGGAGGCCGTGCCGGGCCCGGAACTCGGCGAGCGTGGTCTGGCCGGCGTTGGTCTCCATCGGCCACCACTGCTCGACCAGGCGCAGCATCTCGTCGTCGTGCAGCGCCAGCGCCTTGACGCCCAGGTGATGGATGCGCAGGAACTCGGCGAGCCGGCGCGGGTCCGACGACGAGAGCCGCACCAGCCAGCCGCGCAGCTGATCCGCGATGGCCTCCCGGGTGGCCTCGAGCAGGCTGTCGTCGTAGAGGGCCTCGCGGCTGGCGGTCGGCCGCAGCTCGGTGCTGTCGACGATGCACCGGGCGAAGAAGGCCCACTCCGGCAGCAGGCCCTCGACGGCCTCGGCGAGCAGCATGCGCTTGAGATAGACCCGGTGGCCGCCGCGGGTCGCGGGATTGACCGGCGTCGGCAGCACGAACGCGGCGCCGGTGAGGCCGGCCTCGGGCACGTCCAGCTCGATCACGTCGAACGGGGTGAAGCCCAGGGTCCGCTCCGCGTACGCGATGCAGGCCCGGCGGCCGGCCGCCCAGGGCACCTCGCCGACCGTGACGACGGTGCCGTCGACGGTGACCTCGACCGGCAGCAGCGAGCCGTAGAGCGTGGCGAGCTGGGTGACGGTCGCCCCGACCAGGTACATCTCGGCGCCGCGACGCGGTAGCAGGGTGACCGTGGTGCCGGGCTCGCGCTCGGGCCCGGTCCGCACGTCGTAGCGGCCGTCGGCGTAGCCGGTCCACAGCACGGGCGGGGAGCCGGCCTGGCGGGTGTGCACCCGGATCTCGTCGGCCACCAGGAAGCAGGAGAGCAGGCCGATGCCGAACTGGCCGAGGAACTCATGGCGGGCGAAGCCCAGCTCGTCCCTTTTGGAGCTGCGGCCGATGGTGGCGAGCAGCTCGTGTACCTGCGCCTCGGTGAGGCCGATGCCGTCGTCGGCGATGCGCAGGCTGCCGTCACCGGTCGCGTCGGCGGACTCGATGACGATCCGGCCCGCGGTGGCCGGCTCGCCCTGCCGGACGGCGGTGATCGCGTCCACCGCGTTCTGCAGGAGCTCGCGCACGTAGACCCGCGGACTGGCGTACAGGTGATGGCTGAGCAGGTCGACGATGCCCCGAAGATCGACCTGGAAGGTGTTGCTCACTGCTGGTTCTCGCCCTCCCGTCGGCGCTGTGGTCGCTCAGGCTACAGGGAGGCTACGACGTTCCGGAGTTGATTACGCCCGCGTCGACCAGCGCGGAAACCCGGCCGGGGCGTAGTCGACGGTGGACACCCGGCTCATGAGATCTTGCCGGGCTCCGTGCCCTTCACGATGGGTGCCCGGACCAGGTTGCCCCACTCCGTCCAGGAGCCGTCGTAGTTGCGCACCTGCGGAAAGCCGAGCAGGTGCTGCAGCACGAACCAGGTGTGGCTGGACCGCTCACCGATGCGGCAGTACGCGATGACGTCGTCGCCGGTCTCCAGGCCCAGCTCGTCCCGGTAGATCCTGGTGAGCACGTCGGCCGCCTTGAACGTGCCGTCGTCGTTCGCCGCCGACTTCCACGGCTTGCTGACCGCGCCGGGGATGTGACCGCCGCGCAGCGCACCCTCCTGCGGATACGCCGCCATGTGGGTCAGCTCGCCGGTGTACTCCTGCGGCGAGCGCACGTCGACCAGCGGCCGGCCGCTCGCGACGTGCGCGCCGACCTGGTCGCGGAAGGCGCGGATCTGGCCGTCCTCGCGCACCGGCACCGGATAGCGCGCGGTCGGGCGCTCGGTGCGGTCGCGGGTCAGCTCGCGGCCGTCGGCGACCCACTTCTGCCGGCCGCCGTCGAGCAGCCGGAGGTCACGATGTCCGAAAAGACTGAAGACCCAAAGGGCGTACGCAGCCCACCAGTTGAAATTGTCGCCGTAGAACACGATCGTGTCGTCGCGCCCGATGCCCTTGGCCTCGCACATGGCGGCGAAGGCGGCGGGGTCGAGGTAGTCGCGGACAAGCTGGTCGTTCAGCTCGAGATGCCAGTCGACCTTCACCGCGCCGGGGATGTGACCGCTCTCGTAGAGCAGCACGTCCTCGTCCGACTCGACGACCACCAGGCCGGGGTCGCCGAGATGCGCCGCGAGCCACTCGGCGGTGACGAGCATGCCGGGGTGGGCGTACGCCTGCAGGTACGGCGCCGGATCGTTCTCGACTGACATGGTTCACACGCTATCGCGTCGGCGGCGGATAACCGGATGTTCTGGGCGCCGGCCGTACCTAGGCTGCGAATCATGCTGCTGCGAATGTCCACGATGCTGCTCAAGACCCTGCGCGAGGAGCCGGCCGAGGCGGAGGTGCCGAGCCATCGGCTGCTGCTGCGCGCCGGTTACATCCGGCGCGCGGCACCGGGCGGATTCACCTGGCTCCCGCTCGGCAGGCTGGTCCTCGACCGGGTGACCCAGGTGATCCGGGAGGAGATGACCGCCATCGGCGGGCAGGAGGTGGCCTTCCCGGCCCTGCTGCCCCGCGAGCCGTACGAGGTGAGCGGCCGCTGGACGGAGTACGGCGACGAGATCTTCAAGCTGCGGGACCGCCGCGGCGCCGAGTTCCTGCTCGCGCCGACGCACGAGGAGCTGTTCGCCCTGCTGGTGCAGGACATGACGAGCTCATACCGCGACCTGCCGCTGACCCTGTTCCAGATACAGACGAAGTTCCGCGACGAGGCCCGGCCCCGCGCCGGCCTGCTGCGCGGCCGCGAGTTCCTGATGAAGGACTCCTACTCGTTCGACCTCGACGACGCGGGCCTCGGCGCGGCCTACGCCCGGCACCGGTCGGCCTACCAGCGCGTATTCGAGCGCCTCGGGCTCGAGCACACCATCGTGTCGGCGACCTCCGGCGCCATGGGCGGTTCGGCGTCGGAGGAGTTCCTGGCCTCCGCCGAGGTGGGCGAGGACACGTTCGTGGGCTGCACCGCCTGCGCGTACGCGGCGAACACCGAGGCGGTCGTCACCCCGGTCCCCGCGGTAGCCGGGCGCGAGCACCCCGGGCTGACGGTCCACGACACCCCGGACAGCCCGACCATCGCGTCGCTGGTCGACCTCGCCAACGAGCGCGCGCTCGACGGCCGCACCGACTGGACGGCCGCCGACACGCTCAAGAACGTCGTCTTCACCGTCCACCACCCGGGCCGGGAGGACGAGCTGCTGGCGGTCGGCGTGCCCGGCGACCGCGAGATCGACACCAAGCGCCTCGACGCCGCCCTGAGCCCGGCCACCGTCGCCGTGTTCGACGACTTCGAGGCGCGCCCCGACCTGGTCAAGGGCTACATCGGCCCGCAGGGCATCAAGATCCGCTACCTGGCCGACCCGCGCGTCGCGCCCGGCACCGCGTGGCTCACCGGCGCCAACGAGCCCGGCCGGCACGCGACCTCGGTCGTCGCGGGCCGGGACTTCACCCCCGACGGCACCGTCGAGGCAGCCGAGGTCCGGGCCGGCGACCCCTGCCCGGCGTGCGGCACCGGTGCGCTGACCATCCGGCGCGGCATCGAGATCGCGCACATCTTCCGGCTGGGCCGGCGCTACACGGACGCCTTCAAGGTCGACGTGCTGGGCGCGGACGGCAAGCCCGCGCGCCTGACCATGGGCTCCTACGGCATCGGCGTCTCGCGCGCGGTCGCCTCGATCGCCGAGCAGCACCGCGACGACCGCGGCCTGCTCTGGCCGGACGAGGTCGCGCCCGCCGACGTGCACGTGATCGCGGCCGGCAAGGAGGGCCAGGTCGAGGCCGCCCTGGCCCTGGGCGCGGAGCTGCTCGCCGCGGGACTGCGGGTGCTGGTCGACGACCGCCCGCAGCTGTCGGCGGGCGTGAAGTTCACCGATGCCGAGCTGATCGGAATCCGCCGGATCGTCGTGGTCGGCCGCCGTCTCGCCGAGGGGTACGCGGAGCTGCGCGACCGCCGTACCGGCGAACGGCGCGACGTCCCCCTCACGGACGTACTGCGTGTAATCAAGGAGCAGGCCGGGTAAGCGGCCGGAGACGGACACGACACGGGTGGAGGGCTACGGCCAATGGCGAGGACAGCTGTCGCTGACGTGATGACCCGGCGAATCGTCTACCTGCCCGGCGACACGATGCTGGACGAGGCCGCGCAGGCGATGCGCGACCAGGCGATCGGCGATGTGGTGGTCACCGACGGCCCGACCCTGGCCGGCATCGTGACCGACCGCGACATCGTGGTGCGGGCCGTCGCCGCCGGCCTACCGACGCAGACGACGACGCTGGCGTCGATCGCCTCCCGCGAGCTGATCATGGTCGAGCAGTCGGCCACAGTGGAAGAGGCCGTGCAGGCGATGCGCGACCGGGAGGTCCGCCGGCTGCTGGTCTGCGACGCGGACCGCAACCTCGTTGGCATCCTCAGCCTCAGTGATGTTGCCCTCCTACCGGCCTCGGCGGCGCGGGCCTCGGCACCGGCACAGGCGCGGCCGACGTAGGGTCGAGACGTGAGCGACATGCCGCCGAAGCTGGCCGAGATCGTCGAGGACTTCGCCTCCGCGCCGCGCGACGTCGTGCTGGAGATGCTGCTCGAGTTCTCCGACGCCGTGCCGCCCCTGCCCGACGGGCTCAAGGGCCACGAGGGCATGGAGCAGGTGCCGGAGTGCCAGACGCAGTTCTTCCTGCGCGCCGAGGTGCAGCCGGACGACACGGTGCTGACCTACTTCGACTGCCCGCTGGAGGCGCCGACCACCCGCGCGTTCGCCGGCATCCTGGCCGAGGGGCTCGAGGGCGCGTCGGCCGGCGCGATCCTGGCCGTGCCCGACGACCTCTACAACCGGATGGGCCTGGCGACCGCGATCAGCCCGCTGCGCATCCGCGGCGGCACGGCGATCCTGGGCCGGCTCAAGCGCCAGATCCGCGAGCAGGAGGACGCGAAGTCGTGAATGTCGAGGTCTGGTCCGACGTCATCTGCCCGTGGTGCTACATCGGCAAGCGCCGCCTGGAGACCGCGCTGCGGGACTTCGGCGGCGACGCGACGATGACCTTCCGGGCCTACCAGCTGGATCCCACCCCGGTGCCGCACCCGGTGCCGATCAGGCAGGCCCTGGAGGCGAAGTTCGGCGGCCGGGACCAGGCCGATCGGATGTTCGCGCACGTCACCACGATCGCGGCGGCGGACGGCCTGACCATGAACTTCGACACCGCGATCGCCGCCAACACCTTCGACGCCCATCGCCTGATCGCCTGGGCCGCCACCCAGGAGCTGCAGCTCAGCATGATCGAGGCGCTGCAGCGGGCGCACTTCACCGACGGCGTCGACCTGGGCTCGCACGCCGAACTGGCCCGGCTCGCCGGCTCGATCGGCCTCGACGGGCAGGCCGCGCTCGCCTACCTGGCGACCCCGGCCGGCACCGACGCCGTGAACGCCGACCTGGCCGAGGCGCGCCAGCTCGGCATCACCAGCGTGCCGACGTTCGTGGTCGACCGGAAGTTCGCGATTCAGGGCGCTCAGGAGCCGGCCGTGCTGCGCTCCGCGTTCGACGAGATCGCCCGCCGAGAGGCCGTTGACACCCCTCGATGAGGTTCCACGTGAAACGTCATCGACGGGCTCGATTGTCCCGCCGCATGGCGATCCGCTGCGCGGGATCCAGCCCGTGCGCGGCCTCCTCGTCCATCAGCCGCACCAGTTCGGGGCCGCGCTCGCCCGGGTCGAGCGCGACGAAGCCGATCCGCTCGTAGTACGGCCCGTTCCACGGCACGCCCCGGAACGTGGTCAGCGTCAGCGCGGGAACTCCCTGACCGGCCGCCCAGGCGCCGACGTGGTCGATCAGCCGGCGGCCGACGCCGCGGCGCGCGTGCGCGGGCAGCACGCTGATCTGCTCGATGTGCGCCAGCCCGTCGACGGACATGACCAGGACGAACGCGATCGGGGTGTCCGTGGAGTCGACGACGACCCAGCTGCGCCCGGCCCGCACGAACTCGGACAGGGCCTCGGTGGTGGGAACCGGGTGTTCGGCGATGTCGGGCATCCCGACGTCGCGGAAGAGCTCGCCGGCCGCCAGCTCGATCTGCTGGATGACGCTCAGATCGTCGAACCGGGTGAGCCGGATGAGGCTCACGCTTCGGCACCGACCTCGCGGGCCAGGCCGTCGATGACCTCGGCGCCGGGCAGCGCGCCCAGCGCCGCCCCCGGGATGGCGATCTTGCTGTGCCGGACCCCGGACCCGATGATCACGTGCGGCGTCGCGGCCACCCGGGCGTCGACGAGCACCGGCCATGCCGACGGGAGCCCGATCGGGGTGATCCCCCCGTACTCCATGCCGGTCAGGCTTACCGCGTCGTCCATGGGCGCGAAGCTGGCCTTCCGGGCGTCGAGGAGGCGGCGCACGGTCCCGTTCACGTCGGCGCGGGTCGTGGCCAGGATGACGCAGGCCGCGTACCTGGTGACCTCGCCGCGGCGCCCGGCGACGATCACGCAGTTCGCCGACTCCTCGAGGCGCACCCCGTACGCCTCGCAGAAGGCCGCCGTGTCGGCAAGGCCGGGATCGATCGGCGCGACCATGACCTGATCGCGATCGGTCAGAGCCTCGGCCGACCAGGCCTCGAGAGCGGCCGCGACCGGCGCCGCGAGCAGATCGGGCCGGGAAATCGTGGGTTCGAGCTTCAGGGTTCCGAGCACGCCCGACATCCTCCCCGAGCGCCCGCCCGTCGGCCAGCCGATTCACCGGCGCTCAGTTTTGCTGTGATCTTGCCGACATTCATTGGATGGAGGAGAGACGCAGCGCGCGGGTGGGCACGGTCAGCGGCCTCGCCCTGCTGACGGGCGGCACGGCCGTCGCCGCCGTGACCGGTGAGACCCAAACGATCTTCTCCTCCACCCTGCTCGGGCTGCTGGCGGTGGTGCTGGGCCACGCGCTGCTGACCGAGATCCACCGCCAGGCGCACCGCCGATCGCCGGGCTGGGCGGTCCAGGACACCGCCAACTCGGCGCTGCTCGCCGTGCTTGCGGCGGTCGCGCTGACCGCGACGGTCCTGCCCACGATCACGCCACCAACCCGGGCCGTCTGCCTGACCTTAACCATCGGGTACGCCCTGAGCTGCGTCTACTTCGTGCGCGAGCGCCGCCGGGCGATGACAACACCAACCACCTAGGCGACCGGCGCGACGTGATTCGGGCTCGATCAGGTGTCGCTGAGGTCCAGTCGCCAGCCGGTCGCATGCTCATCCGGATTCGGAAGCCGACCATGTCGATCCCGCTCCTACCGCCACGAACAACTCGAAAACAAGCTCCGGGTCGACTTGGATGACGGCCAACGACACCCATCGGCCGTGCTCGGGGCAGCTCCACGCCAGCATCTCGCTCGTCTGGCTGCGAAAGAAGGTCGACCGCCCCGGCAACCGCCTCGTCGGCGGGGCCTTCGCGCCAGGAGAGGTTGCCCTGCTCGGCCGGCCCCACCTCTCGCTGAGCGTCTCTGCGAGTCGGTCACGCTCTTGTTCGATGGCGCCCGGACGGGCTCGACGACCTCCTCGCTCCGGCGGGCGACATGGTGGTCCACGTCCTTGAACGCGTCCCGCCGTCCGTAGGCAGTCATCAGGGCGCCAACCGCCAGTTCGAACTCCTCGGGGTCGCTCCTTCACCTCGGGGAAGCTGGAGCCGGGCAGGTCGCGGGCGTCGTGATCCGCGAGGCGTCCTCAGTCCTCGACGAGAGGCAGGGCGACGATTATCGGCGGGATCGGAACGCCCGGCCCGTCCGGGCTCACCTCCGGCAGCGGCACCCAGGCGAGGGCGACCGGCAGCGGCCCGCCGACGTGCGGCCCGAGCTGCGGCTCCCCGTCGGCGACCGTCACCGCGAACACCGAGGTCATCCCCGACGGGTACGGGGTGTCCAGCACGAAGCGTGCCTCCTTCACCACCAGGCCGACCTCCTCGAGCACCTCGCGCCGGACGGCGTCCTCCGGTGTCTCGCCGGGGTCGATGCCCCCGCCGGGCAGCGTCCACCATTCGCGGTTGCCGTCGCGCAGGCTCCGCTCGTGCACCATCAATACCCGGCCGTCCCGCACGATGATGGCCGCGGCTCGCTTCCGTCCACTCACGAATGCAGGCTAGCTGCCTCACCGTGTCCGCAAGGTCACGGGGAACCCACGACAGCAAGAAACATGAAACCCCGCCGCCGAACCGCGGCCCCAGCCCACCACCGACGCCCGGCCGAGCGGTGCGCCACCGGTTTTCGCGCGACCGGCGGGTGCGGGCGCTGGTCGCCCTGCGCGCGCACCGCACCGCCTCGGCTCCGCAGGCACCGGCGAGACGGAGACTGAGCCTGCCACGGACCGTCATGATCCGCTAGACGCTGCGTAGCACCCGCTCGAAACTTTCCGGGCGCATCGGGCGTGCGTGGTCGCGCCGGCTGTCAGCGAGTGCCTTCAACACCGCGACGCGCTCCCGCTCCGGGAGAATTCCGGCGAAGGGCGAGGTCTCCCGCAGGTCGACCGCGAAGGCGGCGGACGACGTGAGCGCCTCGAGCACCGCCTCGATCCCCTCGTCGAGCACCGCGTCCCAACGGTCGAGCCACTCCCAGGCCCGGCCCTCCGGATGCATCCGCCGCAGCCGCCGCAGGTTGATCTCGGCCGCCGCCAGCACCGCCCGCGGGTCCCGGACCAGCCGGCCCGCGACCGCCCGGTGCAGCCACAGCTTCTCCTGCTGCTCCCTGTTCATTTTCGGACGGATCAGCGCCTCGACGTCGCTGCGGCGGATGCGCCGCTGCCGTTCGATCGTCACGTACGGCAGCAGCCCGCGCAGGCAGAGGTCGGCGACGTGCGCCCGCGACGAGCGCAACAACACGGCGGCCTCGCCGGTCGTCAGCAGCTCTCGGTTGCGCATCGTCACACGTGGATATTGGCGTTCCGCCGGACGCCGACGCAACAACCGAACGGCTCTTGACTCTTTCATCATGGCTTAGCGGAGATCACCCGGCCGGGCCGTCCACTCACGCGTGCGGACCCACCGCGACGGGACCGACGGTCAGCTCCGCCCGGCCCTCCAGGATCTCGGCGACCCGGTCGGCCTCGGCCTCCAGCAGCCGCAGCAGCCGCCCGTTCAGCGGCGCGAACGGCTCGACCGTCACCGCGATCCGGCGGCCCGACCTGCGCTGATGCCAGACGCCCGCGACAACCCCGTCGACCAGCAGCGCCGGCACGTTGCCCGCCTGGCCGTTGGTCAACGCCCGCTCGGCGGCCCGGCCGGGGAACAGGGTCGCCCGGGGCGTACACCCGATCAGGTACGCGTCGAAGTACGGCAACAGCCGGAGCCCGCCGTACCGGCAATCCTCGAACGCGGTGTCGCCCAGGGCGACCCAGGCCTCGACGCCGTCGAAGTCGACCGGCTCGATGAGACCCGCGAAGCGGGTGAAGAGCCCCGCCGCCCAGGCGGGCGAGGCGGCCAGCCAGCGCGCGAAGTGTGCCGGTGTCGCCGGCCCGTATGCCCGCAGGTACCGGGTGACCAGTGCCGCGAGCGCCTCATCGGCGGGCGCCGGCCGGAAGCCGGCGATCCGGCGCGCGGGACTCAGGTACGTGGCCCGGCGCGCGCGGTCCGGCCCGAAGCACATGGCGCCGCGGTGCATCGCCACGGCCTCGGCCTGCCGCCAGCGCGGCCACAGGTCCTGAAACGCCGGCATGACACGATCGCCGGCCCAGGGCCCGGCACGCTCCACGATCGCCGTGGTCAGCTCGTCGACGGTCAACGGGGCGTCCGCGGCCGCGACGGCGTCGGAGATCGCGGCGACCACCTGGTCGGTCTGGGCGCCGGTCATTCGCACCTCGGGCGCGAAAGGGCTCGGGCCGCTCGGCACGGCTTGGAGCGCGCCCGTCCACATCGGGAGATCCGCGGCGGCCAGCAGGTGCACCGTCCCGCGTGGACCGCGCGATTTGACCAAGGAACAACCGGCGGCCTCCGCCCAGAGCGCGCCGCGCACGCCGGCCCGGGTCACGCCGCCGGTCCGGATGCCGATCGACACCTCGGCGGCGGACATGACCTGTGCGTGGATCCCGAGCGCGCCGGCGGCGGCCGCGGCCGAGTCGCCGGCCCGGTCGCCGTCCGTGAGGTGATGCCGGGCCAGCCGCCGCGTGGACACTTCTTCCCAGGTCAGCCGCACTTCAGTCACCGTACGCCGCGGGTGGCGGCGGCGGGCCGCGGCGTACGGCCGAATCGCGATCGACCCGCGCCGGGGCCGCCGTCTAGGGTCGCCCGATGACCAGCCTCGAGCGGCTCCACGAGCGGCACGCCGCCGCGCTGCTGCGCTTCGAGCGGGAGAACAGGGTGTTCTTCGCGCGCTCGGTGCCGGACCGAGGCGACGACTACTTCGCCGGCTTCGCCGCGCGCCACGCGGACCTGCTCGCGGAGCAGGCCACCGGCCTGATCCATATGCATGTCCTGGTCGACGGGCGCGGCGCCGTGCTCGGCCGGTTCAACCTCGTCGACGTCGCCGACGGCAGCGCCGAACTCGGCTTCCGGGTGGCCGAGCGCGCGACGGGCCGTGGCGTGGCGACCGACGGCGTTCGCCGGGTCATCGAACTGGCCGCGGACGACTACGGCCTGCATACGCTTGTCGCCTCCGCGGCGCTGGACAATGCGGGCTCGCTCGGCGTGCTGCGGCGTACCGGATTCGCCGCGGTCGGCGAGGTGGTGCTCGGCGGGCAACCCTGCCTGCGGTTTGTCCGCGCTCTTACCCCCGCCCGGCCGGGGCCCTGACAAGGGGCCCGATGGAGCTGCGCCCCGGACTCTGCCCGCCGGCCGTTTCCGCGGAGCGCGTTACGCAGTTCGGCGCCATCGCCCGACTCCTCGAGTGCGGCGAACCGGCCACTCCTACAGCACTTCCTTACGCACAGGGAATCTCGCGATGTCGAGGATTTCGCACTCGTAGCGGCCCGCCCTTCGCGGCCGAGGGTCCCCGACATCACCCGCGACGAGCTGGTCGAGATCGTTCGCCGGATCCTCGCCGCCCCGGACTACTACTTCCGCCTCCTGTGACGACCAACGTTCAGCACCCCGGGTAGGAGATCTGATCTTCTGGCCGCCGCCGAGCTGGTGGACGCGCCGCAGGAGCGCATCGTCGACACAGCCCGAGTTACCGACGCATCACACTCCGACCGCCCGGCGGCACCACCTGCCGGCCGAAATCCCGTGAGAATCGTTCTGGCATAACGTCGGATCGGTGGCGAGCCGTTCGTAGGACAGGTGGGAGGCGGCAGAGCGACGCCGCCGGGACAAGGGAGCGATGGGATGACGCAGTACCTGATCTCGTTCAACGAAGGCGCGATGGACCACATCTCCGCCGAGGATCTGCCCGAGGTGGGCAAGGCCGCGCAGGCGGTGTGCCAGGACGCCGAGACCGCCGGCGTGTTCGTGTTCGGCGGCGGACTCCAGCGCCAGCGGGCAAGCGTCGTGACCAGTGACGGGGTGGTCTCCGACGGCCCATACCCGGAGACCAAGGAGGTCATCGGCGGTCTCGTGATCGTCGACGTCGCCACGCGCGAGGAGGCCCTGACCTGGGCCGCGAAGATCGCCGCCGCCTGCCGCTGCGCGCAAGAGGTCCGCGCGCTCGGGGCCGACCCCGAACTGGAAGCCCTGCTCAGCGAGGCAGACACCCCACGATGACACGCAGGCCGGTGACCCGGGACCGAGCTTGATCCGACTCCTGGTCCCGCCGCCTAACTTGCCGCCGCGATGATCGATCCTGGCGGTGCCCTCGGCCTCCCTGTCGAACCCAGGCCCGTCGATCCCGGCCGGCGATCTATCTCCTTCGTCGTCCGCGGCAGTGACACAGACAGCACCCGGGGCATCCGCTTCGAGGCGGACACCGACAGCGGCACGGCGTACTCAATCGGCTGGTCGATCGGATTCGGCGAGGGCACCGCCTGCCAGAAGTACTTCAAGCCCCAATGCGAAACGCCGTGGTCGACGACGATCCCCGAAACGGCGTACCGGCAAGGTGGCCTGATTGCTGACTTCTTTGACGGTGGGTGTCAGGCGAGGTCGGTCGGGTAGGGGCGGTCGGTCACGAAGCTCTTCATCACGAGGGTGGAGTTGAGGCGCATGACACCGGGCAACGTCGACAGCACGTCGTCCTCCAGTTGCGCGTAGGCGTCCAGGTCGGTGGTGCGTACGCGGAGCAGGTAGTCGGGGTCGCCGAACAGGCGCTGGGCGAGCAGGACGTTCGGAATCGCGGCGGCGGCCGCTTCGAAGCCCAGCAGGGTGGCGCGGTCCTCCTGCTTCATCGTGACGAAGACCAGGGCCTCGAACCCCAAGCCGAGGACCTTCGGATCGACGACCGCCCGGTATCCCACGATCGCGCCGGAGGCCTCCAGGTCCCGGACCCGGCGATGCGCCGGAGAGACCGTCAATCCGACCCGTGACGCCAGGTCGGTCAGACTCAGCCGGCCGTCAACCTGCAGCTCCGCAAGAATCTTCCGATCCAACGCGTCCATATCCACAATCTTTCCACAGCTTGCCTTTGACAGCGCAAAACCGAGAAGCACATTCTGTCACTGAATAGCTACGCTTCCTTCCGTGGAAGTCACCGTCGTACTCGGGTTCGCGGCGATAGCCCTCACCCTCATCGTGGTGCCAGGCCCGGACTGGGCATATGTGCTCGCCGCCGGAGCCCGCGACCACGTGGTGATCCCCGCCGTCGCCGGCGTCATGGCCGGCTACGCCCTCATCACCGCTCTTCTCGTCGTCGGTGTCGGCCAACTGGTCGCCACGGTCCCGCCGGCCCTGACCACACTCACCGTCGCCGGAGCCGGCTACCTCACCTATCTCGGCATCCGCGTCGTGCGCAGCCCGGGGCGCATCGAACAGGCCGACGCCGCACCGACGGCATCGCCGAGCCGCTACTTCGCCCGAGGCATCGGCGTCAGCGCGCTCAACCCCAAAGGGATTCTGATCTTCCTGTCGATCCTGCCGCAGTTCACCCGGACCCCGGGCGGCTGGCCCCTGCCGACGCAGTTCGCCACCCTCGGCGGTGTCTTCATCCTGATCACCGCCCTGTTCTACCTACCGCTGGGCTACGCAGCCGACCGCGTCCTCGGCACACGCCCCCGCCTGGCCCAGGTCACCATCAGAATCGCCGGCACCGCCATGATCCTCGTCGGCGCAGTCCTACTCATCGAGCGGCTCGTCGAAACCGCCCCCTAAGCGTTCAGACTGCGGCCGACAGTCCTGTAGGGACCTCTGTAATCGGCAGCCTCGCCCGGCTGGCTGATGCCGTCTGGGCCGGCCGCTTGGCATGATGGGGCCTTCATGAATACCGTTGATCTTTGCCGCGACAGCTTGGACGGGTTGTCAGTGGGCGATGCATTGGGTGCGCAGTTCTTCGTTCCAGGCACTTCTTATACCGAGCTGGTGGCCGGTCGCCCTCCTCGCGGCCCGTGGCCCTGGACCGATGACACCGAGATGGCCTGCACCGTCGTCAGCGAGCTGCAGGCTCGCGGCGACATCGACCCCGACCACCTGGCCGCCGCCTTCGCGCAGCGGTACGAGCCATACCGCGGCTACGGCGGGGGCGCGGTCGTCATCCTGCGCCAGATCCGTGAGGGAGCTGACTGGCGGCAAGTGGCACGCTCCGCCTTCGACGGCCAGGGTTCCATGGGCAACGGCGCAGCCATGCGCGTGGCGCCCCTGGGCGCCTTCTACGCCGGCGACACCCGGGCCGCGGCATTGCGCGCGATGCGCTCGGCCGAAGTAACCCACGCCCACGCCGAGGCTGTGCTCGGAGCTGTAGCAGTGGCCGTGGCCGCTGCCGAAGCAGGTCACGCTCGACGAATGGATCACCGGCCTGAGCCGGAGGCACTACTGCAGGTGGTACTGGAGCACCTCGTCGAGAGTCGTGTCAGAGCGGGCATCCGGCGGGCTGTCGTCCTTCTCGGTGCCAGCGTGGCCGAGGCCGCCTACGAGCTGGGCAACGGAGCGCGGGTGCTGGCGCAGGACACCGTGCCCTTCACGCTGTGGGTGGCGGCCACTTTCCTGCACGACTACCCCGCGGCGATCTTGGCTTGTATCGAGGCCGGCGGTGACGTGGACACCACCGCCTCCATCGTCGGTGGCATCGTCGCCGCCTACACCGGCACCGGCCCAGGCGGCATTCCCTCGTCCTGGCTCACCGCACGCGAGCCGCTACCGCCGTGGGGCCGCGACCTAAACACGTGTCGCGCATCCGATGCGGTCCCAGCGATCTTGCTGCCCGCTGCGCCGCAGGTCAGCGGCCATATCAGTGGAGCCCTGGGGACCTGAACCCCAAGGCGTGATCATGGAATGAGGAGGGTCCCACGCAACAAAGTCTCAAAGGTCGCGCCCACGAGGGCCGGTTGGAGCGAGCGGTTGGAGTCAAGCTGGGGTCACCTCTCCCGCCTGCCAGGCAGCGCCCCAGTGCAACCTTCCATGCCGCCATGCCAAGTAGACTTGACGTCAAGATAACTTTACATCAAGATGCGTCCATGCCGACGACCGCGACGCCGAGAGGGCGTACCACCAGCATCGACCGAATCGCTCGCTGGGCCCTCGACCCTGATGGCGATCTTTACGGCGACGAGCGTGAACGGCTGCACTGGTACGAGGGCATCGCGGTGGCGGCCTCCATCCAATGGCTGGCAGTGCCGTGGGTCGCTGCGGTCATGGTGTGGAGTCAGGGGCGCGACGCGGTCACGCCGTTGGCGGCAGTTCTAGCCGCGCTCTATTTGCCGGTTCTGATTACCGGGTCATACGTTCAACGGCGCCGCATCGAGACCACGCCGACGATCTGGTCCAGGAAGCGTGTCATCCTCACCGTGCTGCATACGCTGCCCTACCTGCTGTTCGCCGTTGGTGCGATGTACTTCATCGTCGACTCCGCTACCTTCATCGGCGCCGGCGTTGGGATTCTGGTCGGAGCCGTCGTCGGCATTCTCATTCTGCGTTTCAGGACCGTCCGCCGCCGTCGTCGCGACGCCGCCTACGCCGCGGCCGGAGACGTCGAGTAATGGCCCCACCTTCCGGTCCAGTGCGGTCTAGCACACATGACGGAATCACCGGCGATCTCATCCGTCAGACCAGACGTGCCGCCAGCCTCACTCAGCAGGATCTCGCAACAGCAGTCCAGGTCAGCCGACAGACGATTATCTCCATGGAAACCGGGGACTACGCGCCTTCGGTCTACCTAGCCATAAAGGTTGCCAGGGCGCTCGGGACGACAGTCGAGCACCTGTGGGGACCCTCAACGTCCTGAGCCCGCGGTGCCACGGGGGTGACCGAAGCTCAGACGAGTGGCGATTCACGTCGCTACTACCGCTTTGCCATCCCGTCCGCCGTCGACCCGCACACCGCGGAGCGAGCCTGGGTCGACGGTGGGCGGGATCGCGCCACCATCCCAGAAGCCTGAGCGATCCCGCCGGAGGAAGCCGGCCGATACTCGTCGCCGCCGGTGCGGACCGCCGCGTCGGCCCGGAGGCGCTGCCTGTGCTCTCTGCCGTGAGGGCCTGACCAAACCGAATTGGATTGCCGCGGTGTCGCCCGACCGGCAGGCTGTCCGGTCATGAGACCGCCAGAGGTGATCGACGCTGGCGAAGTCGTACTCCGGCGATGGGAGCATGCCTGGGCAGACGCTGCTACAGCCGCTGTCCGCGAGTCACTGCCGGAACTGAAGCCCTTCCTGTCATGGGCCTCCGATGCGTACGACGCCGAGACATCCCGTACCGCCATCGAGAGGGCGATGGAGAACTGGGACAAGGGCTCTGCGTTCAATTACGGCATCTTCGCCGGGGCGGGTGAGCTCGTCGGCGGCGTCGACCTGATGACCCGGATGGGGCCTGGCGTGCTCGAGATCGGTTACTGGATGCGCACGGCGTACACCGGGCGTGGCTACATGACCGCGGCCGTCGAGGCAGTGACCCGCGTGGCGCTCGCGCTGCCGGGCATCGAGCGCGTGGCAATTCGTCACGACATGGCGAACGCGGCCTCGGCCGCCGTGGCGGTCAAGGCCGGATTCGTCGAGGTTGGTCGCGTAGAAAGCGAACCGGAGGCGCCCGGCGAGACAGGTACGGACGTGATTCGGGAGCGCCGCGTCCATCTTCGTACGTAGCGGATCTGCGTCGCACGTGCACTTCGGGCCGCGCCGCGGGATCGTCGGAGACGCGCTCTAACCAGCCGCTGCCAGCCGCTGGGACATTCCGTGATGTGTCCCGGAAGTGTCCCCAACGATCTTGGCTTTGCGTTTTGCCTGGTGAGAGGCGTGGAAAGTGGAGCCCAGGGGACTTGAACCCCTAACCCCCGCCTTGCAAAGGCGGTGCTCTGCCAGTTGAGCTAGGGCCCCCGGTGGGTATTGCTAGCGCAGATCGGGCGACGTCGTCGCCTCGTGCCACAGGGCGCGCTCGTCGCTGGACGCCTTGACCTTCTTGACGATCAGGGCGGCCGCGCCGACGACCGCGGTAAGGATCAGGAGCTTCTTCAGCATGTCTGGATCCCCTCAAAATCTGCGGCTGAGGATGTGCACGGTGGGGCTAGCTGGAATCGAACCAGCGACCTCAGAGTTATCAGCTCTGCGCTCTAACCGACTGAGCTATAGCCCCGTGACAGCGATCCGAAGATTACCGTATCCCGTCTCGGTCCCCCAAATTGGGGGCGGCCGCCGTGTCTGGCACGGCGGCCGCAACCGGGAGTCTCGGGGTCAGTCCCGCTCGGCGAGCGTCAGCTCGATGCCGCCGACCAGGTCCGCGCAGACGTTGTAGATGAAGGCGCCCAGCGTGGCCAGCGCGGTGAAGAGCACCACGTTGACCGCGCCGATCAGCATCGAGGTGCCGATGACGCCCCACGCCGTGATGCGGAAGCCGCCGTCGGCAGCGCCGTCGGTGCCGCCGCTGGCGTTCACCAGGCTCTGCAGGCTGGTGTTGACCTCCTGCCAGACGCCCATGGCGTCCAGCGACAGGTAGAGCACCGAGGTGGCGACGACCACGACGATGAACAGGACCACCGACACGGCGAAGGCGAACTTCATCACGGACCACGGGTCGATCCGCTTGAGGTTCAGCCGGGCGCGGCGCGGGCCGCGGGCCGCGGCCGAGCTGACCGCCGAGCGGGCGGAGCGGACGGCCTCCGACACCCGGGCGGCGCCGACTGCTGCCGAGCCGCTCACGGCCGTGGCGGCGGCGGGCCGCTTGGGCGCCTCACCGGCACGCTGGGGGCCCGCGCCGGGCTTGGCCGACGGTATGACACCCGGGCGCCCGGGCTGTGCGGCCTGGCCCGGGGCGGCGGTTCCGCCGCTCGTGCCCTTCGTGACGATCGGCACGGAGGCGGAACCCTTCGCCACCGAGGGGCCGGCGGGGCCGGCAGGACCGGCGGGGCGCTTCGGCTCGGTCTGCCCGTCGGTCTTCTCCGCGGTCGGCTCACCGGGCGGCGGGGTCATGCCCGGCGCACGGGTGAACTTCGGTTGGGTCGGGGCATCGGCGGGTACCGCCGCCCGTCCGGCGGGCTCGCGGCCGGCCGAGGGGGTGCCGTCCGTCTTCGACCCCTCTTCGACCGGAGTTGCCGAGGATCCCGGGCCCCCCGACTTCGCCTGTGTCTCCGGCATCAACTAGTCCTGTTCGTCAGGCTCGTCGGCATTGCGAGCAAGCGCCACGATGGTTACACCTTCTGGGAGGTCCATCAGCTTGACCCCCATTGTGTTCCGATCCCGCGTGCGCCGTACAGGCTTCACGGGAGTCCGGATGACACCACCATTGCTGGTGATGGCAAATAGTTCATCCTCCGGGTCGATCACCAACGCTCCGACCAACCCACCACGACGCTCCGTGATCTTGGCGGTCAGCACGCCCTTGCCGCCCCGGCCCTGCACCGGATACTCCTCGATCGGCGTCCGTTTCGCATACCCGCCGTCGGTGGCGACCAAAACGTCGAGGCCCTCACGAACCACCTCCATCGCCAGGAGCTGGTCGTCCTCGCTGAAGCGCATGCCGATGACACCGGAGGTAGCCCGGCCCATCGGGCGCAGCGCCTCGTCGGTGGCGTTGAACCGGATGGCCTGCGCCCGCTTCGAGACCAGGAGCAGGTCATTCTCCGGCGCGGCCAGTGTGGCACCCACCAACTCGTCATCCTCCCGCAGGTTGATGGCGATGATGCCACCGCTGCGGTTGGAGTCAAATTCTTCGAGGCGGGTCTTCTTCACGAGACCATTCTTGGTTGCCAGCACAAGGTAGGGCTCGACCTGGTAGTTCGGGATCTGGATGACCTGGGCGATGTGCTCGTCGGGCTGGAAGGCGAGCAGGTTGGCGACGTGCTGGCCCTTCGCTACCCGGTTCGCCTCGGGCAGCTCGTACGCCTTGGCCCGGTAGACCCGCCCCTTGTTCGTGAAGAACAAGATCCAGGAGTGCGTCGAGATGACGAAGAAGTGGCTGACGATGTCGTCCTGGCGCAGGGACGCCCCGCTCACGCCCTTGCCGCCGCGCCGCTGCGACCGGTACAGGTCGACCTTCGTGCGCTTCGCGTAACCGGTACGTGTGATGGTCACCACAACGTCCTCGCGCGTGATGAGGTCCTCCATGGAGACCTCACCGTCAAACGGGATGATCTGGGTCTTTCGGTCATCTCCGAAGCGGGACACGATCTCGGCCAGCTCCTCCGAGACGATGGCCCGCTGGCGCTCCGGCTTGGCCAGGATGTCCTTGAGGTCGGCGATCTCGATCTCGATCCTGGCCAGCTCGTCGATGATCTTCTGGCGCTCGAGCGCCGCCAGGCGCCGCAGCTGCATGTCCAGGATCGCGGTGGCCTGGATCTCGTCGACGTCGAGCAGCTGCATCAGGCCCTGGCGCGAGTCCTCGACCGTCGGCGAGCGCCGGATCAGGGCGATCACCTCGTCGAGCATGTCGAGGGCCTTGACCAGGCCGCGCAGGATGTGCGCGCGCTCCTCGGCCTTGCGCAGCCGGTACGCGGTGCGCCGGCGGATGACCTCGATCTGGTGATCGACGTAGTAGCGGATGAACTGGGCCAGGTTCAGCGTGCGGGGCACGCCGTCGACCAGCGCCAGCATGTTCGCGCCGAACGTCTCCTGCAGCTGCGTGTGCTTGTACAGGTTGTTCAGCACGACCTTCGCGACGGCGTCGCGCTTGAGGACCAGGATCAACCGCATTCCGGTACGCCCGGACGACTCGTCCCGGATGTCCGCAATGCCGGTGAGCTTGCCCTCCTTGACCAGCTCCGCGACCCGCTCGGCGAGGTTGTCGGGGTTCACCTGGTACGGCAGCTCGGTGACCACGAGGCACGGCCGGCCCCGGGCGTCCTCCTCGACCTCCACGACGGCGCGCATCCGGATCGAGCCGCGGCCGGTGCGGTATGCGTCCTGAATCGCCTGCTGACCGACGATCAGGCCCCGGGTGGGGAAGTCGGGCCCCTTGACGATCTCGAGAACCGCCTCGAGCGTGGTGGCCTCGTCCGCCTCCGGGTGGTCCAGGTACCACTGGACGGCCGCGGCGATCTCCCGCAGGTTGTGCGGCGGGATCTTGGTGGCCATGCCGACGGCGATGCCCTCGGAGCCGTTGACGAGCAGGTTGGGGAAGCGCGCCGGCAGGATCGTCGGCTCCTTGGTCCGGCCGTCGTAGTTGTCCTGCATGTCGACGGTGTCCTCGTCGATGTCGCGCAGCATGTCCATCGCCAGCTGCGAGAGCTTCGACTCGGTGTACCGCATGGCGGCCGGCGGGTCGTTGCCCGGCGAGCCGAAGTTGCCGTTTCCGTCGATCAGCGGGTAGCGCAGCGACCAGGGCTGGCCCATCCGGACCAGGGCGTCGTAGATCGAGGAGTCGCCGTGCGGGTGGTAGTTACCCATGACGTCGCCGACGACGCGGGCGCACTTGACGTAGCCGCGGTCGGGCCGGAAGCCGGCGTCGTACATCGCGTAGAGGATCTTGCGGTGCACCGGCTTGAGGCCGTCGCGCACGTCGGGCAGGGCCCGGCCGACGATGACGCTCATCGCGTAGTCGAGGTACGACCGCTGCATCTCGACCTCGAGGCCGACCGGCTCTACGCGCTGGCTCACGCCGCCGCCGGGCTCGTCCTGCGGTTCCTCGGCGGGGATCTCGGGAGTATCCGTCACAGTTAACCCTTACTGACGTTCGAACCCGACAAACGGCGTCGAGCTACGCATTTCTCTGTGGATAACGCTGTGGAAAGCGGTGTATCGCTGTGCATAACCCGAGGTGAGCGGCGTCGCCCGACGCCGCTCACCGGAGGTCAGATGTCCAGGAAGCGCACGTCCTTGGCGTTGCGCTGGATGAAGGAGCGCCGCGCCTCCACGTCCTCGCCCATCAGGACGCTGAACAGCTCGTCCGCGGTCGCGGCGTCATCGAGGGTCACCTGGCGCAGCGTGCGGGTCGCCGGATCCATCGTCGTGTCCCACAGCTCCCGGAAGTTCATCTCGCCGAGACCCTTGAACCGCTGGATGTCGTCGGGCTTCGCGTTCGGCTTCTTCTGCTGGCGCAGCTCGACCAGCCCGTCCCGCTCCCGGTCGGAGTAGGCGTACTGCGCGTCGTCGCCGCGCTTGTTCCACTTGATCTTGTAGAGCGGCGGCGCGGCCAGGTAGACGTGGCCCTGCTCGACCAGCGGCCGCATGAAGCGGAACAGCAGGGTGAGCAGCAGCGTCTGGATGTGCTGGCCGTCGACGTCGGCGTCGGCCATCAGCACGACCTTGTGGTAGCGCAGCTTGGCGATGTCGAAGTCTTCGTGGATGCCGGTGCCCAGCGCCGTGATCAGCGACTGGACCTCGTTGTTCTTCAGCACCCGGTCGATCCGGGCCTTCTCGACGTTCAGGATCTTGCCGCGGATCGGCAGGATCGCCTGGATCTGGCTGTCCCGGCCCTGCTTGGCCGAGCCGCCGGCCGAGTCGCCCTCGACGATGAACAGCTCGGACACCCGCGGGTCGGTCGACTGGCAGTCGGCCAGCTTGCCCGGCATCGAGCCGGACTCCAGCAGCGACTTGCGCCGCGCCAGCTTGCGGGCCTGCTGCGCGGCGATGCGCGCCCGGGCCGCCTGGGTGGCCTTGGTGATGATCTGCTTCGCGTCGGCGGGGTTGCGGTCGAACCAGTCCGCGATCTGCTCGTTGGCGATCTTCTGGACGAAGCCCTTCATGTCCGTGTTGCCGAGCTTCGTCTTCGTCTGGCCCTCGAACTGCGGGTTGGCCAACTTCACCGAGACGATCGCGGCGAGACCCTCGCGGATGTCCTCGCCCGAAAGCTTCTCGTCGCTCTTGAGGAACTTCTTCTCGGCGCCGTACCGGTTGACGATGCTCGTCAGCGCGGCCCGGAAGCCCTCCTCGTGCGTGCCGCCCTCGTGGGTGTTGATCGTGTTGGCGAACGTGTAGACCGACTCGCCGTACGACTCGTTCCACTGCATGGCGACCTCGACGGCCATGCCCTGTTCCTTGGCCTCGGTCTCGAACTCGATCACCGACTTGTGGATCGGCGTCTTGGTGTTGTTGAGGTGGCGCACGAAGTCGGCGATGCCGTTCTCGTACATGAAGGTGACCTCGCGGGGCTTGCCCTCCTCGTCGAGGTGCTCCGGGCGCCGGTCGACCAGGTTGATCGTGAGGGCCTTGTTGAGGAAGGCGTACTCCTGGATCCGGCGGTAGATCGTCTGCCAGTCGAACTCGATGGTCTCGAAGATCGTCGGGTCGGGCCAGAACTGGACCTTCGAGCCGGTGGTCGAGGTGGCCTCGCCCTTCTCGAGCGGGCCGGGCTTGGACGCGGTGTACTTCTGCCGGTACACGTTGCCCGACTTGTGGATCTCCACGGCCATCCGGGTGGACAGCGCGTTGACGACCGAGACGCCGACGCCGTGCAGACCGCCGGAGACCGCGTACGCCTTGCCGTCGAACTTGCCGCCCGCGTGCAGGACGGTCAGCGCGACCTCGACACCCGGCTTCTTGAGCTTGGGGTGCAGGTCGACCGGGAAACCGCGGCCGTTGTCGGTGACGGAGACGCCACCGTCGGGCAGCAGGACAACGTCGATGGTGTCGCAGTGGCCCGCGAGCGCCTCGTCGACGGCGTTGTCCACGACCTCCCAGACCAGGTGGTGCAGGCCCCGCTCGCCGGTGGAACCGATGTACATACCCGGACGCTTGCGGACCGCCTCGAGGCCTTCGAGCACGGTGATTGACTCGGCACCGTATTCCTGCTTCTTCTCTGCCACCCTCGGCCACTTTCTCGGACCGTCCCGCGTCGCGGGCCGGACACGGGGTTGGCGGGCAGTCGTCGACGGCCGGCGGGCAGGGCGAACCACCGGCGACGAGCCGCGGCTTTCAGGCGGACCACCGGTGGAACCGAGCGCGCCGGTCGCCGCGGTCAGCCCGCGGATCGTGATCGGCTGGAAAAATCGCGTAGCGTGACGTTGTAGCGCCACGAGAGAGACTTTCCCGGTCACCGCCGATTCTACTCCGTCCGAGCGAGATATAGAGGGTCCGGCACCCTCTTCCGGGTACCTCAGATTGCCGTAGCGCGATTGAGGGGCGCACCCACGAGTCCCCCTACACGGAATGCGGGCGCCCCGCAACGGCGAACCGTTCGGCGCCCGGCCCCGGGCGCGCACCCGGGAGCGGCCGGGCCACGCGCTGCGACACTGCCTGACGGCGGCAGGCGGCAGTGTCGTAACCTCGCCCGCGCGGGCCGAAACACGGCCATGAGGGTCCGCAGCCGGCAGTCGAGGAGAGGTGGGCCCCCATGGCGCTGGACAAGGGGCTGGACAACGTCGCCGTGCATTGGCCACGGACGAACCGGTTCTACGACCCGGTGGCCCCCGCCGAGTTCGTCGACTTCGGCGCCGTCGCCGACGCGCCGGACATCGCCGCGCCGACCGGCGCCCTGGCCCTGCACATCGCCAAGACCGGCACCGTACGGGCGACCGCGTACACCGAACTGGTGGATCTGCTGCTGGGGCTGGAGGGCGTCCTCTACGCCACCGACGCGGCGGCCGAGGACGAGGACCCGGTCATCGACCCGGACGGCTGCGCGTGGATCGCCGGCGGTCTTGAGCGCTTCGTCGAGGGCCACCAGGAGCACGGCGACCTGGTCACCTTCGACAGCGTGGCGAGCGTGATGCGGGCCGCCGTCGCCGCCGGGCGCCTGGCCGAGCAGCAGCTGCGGTGGCTGGACCACCGGCTCGCGGCGCTGCGCGACGAGTCCGGCAACGCGCCGCACTGGAGCTTCGCGCGTACCGAATTGGCGATCTTGGCCGGCTTCTACCGCCGCTGCGCCGAGCGCGGCTTCGCCGTCTTCGCCGACTACTGAGCCACTAGCCGTACGTGTCGCGGGGGCCGCGGCCCTGCACCCGGCGTGGGCCCTTGTTCCATGAGGGAGCCGCCGGGCCGTGGATGTTGAGCTTGGTGACCACGTTGTGGCCGACCTCGGCGGCGATCCGCTTGAGCAGGTTGCCGGCGAGCAGCCGCAGCTGGGTGGCCCACGCCGTCGACTCGGCCTCGACGGTCAGCACGCCGGCGTCGAGCTTCACCGGCCGGCTGTGCTGCGCGATGTCCGCCCCGACGACCTTCTCCCAGGCGCCGAAGACGGTCGCCTCCGCGGCCGGCTTCTGCCAGCCGCGCTGCTTCATGATCCGTTCGAGCATCACGCCGAACAGCTGCGGGTCGCGCGGATCGGGCCCGGGACCGGAATAGCCACGCAGCCGCCGGCCGGTCCCCTCGCCGGCCCCGGTGCGGCGGCGCGGTGCCTGCTGCGCGGCACGGCGCTTGGCAAGAGCGGCATCCAGTACGGCACGAGCAAGCTCGGGGCCGCCCGCCGCGGCCGCCGCGGTGGTCTCGGCCGTGGCCGCGACCTCCGGCGGTGTGGATGGCCGGCGAGACCCGGAGCCGCCTTTTGCGGACTTCTCCGCGGATGGCTCAGCCACGGGTCACCGTCCCAGCTCCGACGTCGTAGCGGGCCCCTCGCAGGGCCGCGGGCACATCCTCCGGCACCGCGCAGGTGACGAGCAACTGCGTCGCGTCCGAGACCAGCGTCGCCAGCCGCTCACGGCGGCCGGAGTCGAGCTCGGCGAAGACGTCGTCGAGCACCAGCACCGGCTCGATGCCGTCGGCCCGCAACAGGTCGTACGCCGCCAGCCGCAGGGCCAGCGCGAACGACCAGGACTCGCCGTGGCTCGCGTAGCCCTTCGCGGGCAGCTCGCCCAGCGTCAGCGACAGATCGTCGCGGTGCGGGCCGACCAGGGTGACGCCGCGCTCGATCTCGTTCTGGCGGCGCTCGGCCAGCGACGCCAGCAGGGCCTGTTCGAGCTGCCCGCGATCGGCGACGAGCGCGTCGCCGAGCCGCGACGCGTACGCGATCGAGGCCGCCGACCGGCCGGCCGCCACCGCGTCGTACGCCTTGGTCAGGTGCGGCCCGAGCGCCGCGACCAGGTCGAGCCGGCCGGCGAGCAGCTCGGCGCCGTGCTGCGCCAGGTGCTGATCCCAGACCTCGAGCGTCGAGAGGTCCTGCCCGCGGGCCCCACCGACCTTGCGCGTCAGGTACGCCGTGCGGAGCAGGGCGTTGCGCTGCTTGACGACCCGGTCGTAGTCGGCGCGCACCCCGGCGTAGCGGGGCAGCCGGGCGACGAGCAGGTCGTCGAGGTAGCGGCGGCGCTCGCCGGGGTCGCCGCGGACCAGCTCCAGGTCCTCCGGCGCGAACAGCACCATGCGCAGCGCGCCGAGGACCTCTCGGGAACGGCGCACCGGCGACCTGTTCAGCCTGGCCCGGTTCGCCCGGCCCGGCACGATCTCCAGCTCGACCAGCAGCTGGCGGCCATCGTGGACGATCTCGCAGCGGATCACCGCCGAGCCCGCGCCGGCCCGGACCAGCGGCGCGTCGGTGGCCACCCGGTGACTGTCCAGGGTGGCCACGTAACCGAGCGCCTCGACCAGGTTGGTCTTGCCCATGCCGTTCTGCCCGACCAGCACGGCCGTGCCGGGATCGAAGTCGACCGCCACCCGCTCGTACGAACGGAAATCGGTCAGTTCGACCCGGCGTACGTACATCTCAGCCGACGACGGCGTGGCCACCGAACTGCTGGCGCAGCGCGGCCACCGCCTTCATGGCGGGAGAGTCGATCTGCCGCGACTCGAAGCGGGCGAACAGCGACGCCGCGATGACGTGCACCGGGACGGCCAGCCGGACCGCCTCGTCGACCGTCCAGCGCCCCTCGCCGGTGTCCTCGGCGTAGCCCTTCAGCTTGGCCAGCTCCGGGTCGCCGTCCAGGGCGCGGTCGAGCAGGTCCAGCAGCCAGGACTTGACGACGCTGCCCTCGCGCCAGCTCTTGATCGCGCCGGGCACGTTGTCGACGTACTCCGAGGCCTCGAGCAGTTCCCAGCCCTCGGCCAGGGCCTGCATCATGCCGTACTCGATGCCGTTGTGGACCATCTTGGTGTAGTGGCCCGCGCCGACCGGGCCGGCGTGCACGAAGCCGTACGGGCCGGCCGGCTTGAGCGCCTCGAAGATCGGCATGCAGTGCGCCACGTGGTCGGCGGCGCCGCCGACCATCAGCGCGTAGCCGTTCTGGTTGCCCCAGATGCCGCCGGAGACGCCGCAGTCCAGGTAGCCGATGCCCTTGGGCGCCAGCCGGGCGGCGCGCGGCTGGTCGTCGGTGAACTTCGAGTTGCCGCCGTCGATGATCATGTCACCGGGCGAGAGCAGCTCGGCGAGCTGATCGATCGTGCTCTCGGTGATCTCGCCCGCGGGGACCATGGTCCACACGACCCGCGGCGCCGCGAGCTTGCCGACCAGCTCGGCGATGCCGGCCACGTCGGAGACGTCGGGGTTGCGGTCATAGCCGACGACCTCGTGCCCGGCGGAACGGATCCGCTCGCGCATGTTGCCGCCCATCCGGCCGAGACCGATGAGGCCGAGCTGCATGGTGTCCCCCTAGATGTTGGCTCTCTCAGCCCAGTATCAGCGTGTTACGCGGATGGGCATGATCAGATAGCGGTATCCCGGCATGATTTCGCCGTCTTCCGCTGCGGGGGAGATCACAGCCGGCTTAAAGGCGTCGACGAACGAGAACACGGCGGTCGGTGCGCCGAGGTTCTGCAGCCCGTCGATCAGGTACTGCGGGTTGAAGCCGATGGTGAGCGGCTCGCCGGTGAAGGTCGCCTCCATGGCCTCGCTGGCCCGCGCCTCCTCCGTGCCGCCGGCCTCGACCACCAGGCCGTCCTCGCCGAAGCTGAGCAGCACCGGGGTGGTGCGCTCGGCGACCAGGGCCACGCGGCGGACGACCTCGACGAGCGCGGAGACGCTCAGCCGCGCCTCGGCGTTGTGGTTGGCCGGGAACAGCGAGCGCACCGGCGGGTAGTTCGCACCGTCGAGCAGGCGGCTCGTGGTCCGCCGGGTGCCGCCGGCGAACCCGATCATTCCCTCGCCGGCGTTGCCCTGCGCGAGCGCGAGGGTGACCTCGCCACCGAGCGGGCCCATGGTCTTGGCGGTGTCGTTCAGCGTCTTCGCCGGGACCAGCGCGTTGAGGCTGATGTCCGGGTCGTCCGGGCTCCACTCGAGCTCGCGCATCGCGAGGCGGTAGCGGTCGGTGGCGAGCATCGCCATCGAGGTGCCGTTCAGCTCGATCCGGACGCCGGTCATCATCGGCAGCGTCTCGTCCCGGCCGGCGGCGATGGCCACCTGCTGCACGGCGGCGGCGAACGCCTGCGCGTTGACCGTCCCGGCGCTGGACGGCATGTCCGGCAGGGTCGGGTAGTCCTCGACCGGCATCGTCGGCAGGGTGAAGCGGGCGCTGCCGCAGACCAGTTCGAGATGCGCACCGACGGCCGCGATGTCGACCGGCTTGTTCGGCAGCGCCTTAGTGATCTCAGCGAGCAGCCGGCCGGATACCAGGGCGGCGCCGTCGGCGTCGGCCTGCACCTCGACGCTGACCTGACTGGAGACCTCGTAGTCGAAGCCCGAGACGTGCAACCTGCCGTCGATCACCCGCAGCATGACGCCGGCGAGCACCGGTACCGACGGGCGGCTCGGCAAACTCTTCGCCGTCCACGCCACGGCGTCGGCGAGTGCGTCTCGCTCCACCCGGAACTTCATGCCATGCCCTCCGCGTCACTCTTCCTCGACGAACCAACTTCGGATGTGCTGGTGGCGCCCACTGAACTCTATGGCTCGGGTCGGTGCTCCGTGCGCCCGGCCCCGGTGCTGCGAACTGAGCCAGGGATGGTTCGAGGCGGCAAGCCGCTCATCCACACCTTCCCCAACGCTGATGATTGCTTTTTGTTGTCTCAGAGAAATATCTAGTCGTCTTCATCGGTCCTGTGCAAAGTGTGGAGAACTCTTGTTTGCGCAGGCCAGCACGTTTTCCACCGGTGATTCACAGGTGGAAAACCAGGGTACAAACCCCGGTCTGCGTCCACAGTCGTCGACCCGACCGCGGTTGTCCACCGTTGTCCACCGGCTATCCACCGGTTATCCACGGGGTTTGTGCCCAGGCCTGGGGATAACGCCGGAACGCTACCGGCTCGTCGTCCCCAGAACCTTCAACAGGAAATCCACACGCGTCCACAGCCTGTGTGGAGTCCGGTGACGGTGCGTGTCTGTCCACATCGATTTCCCCAGGGGTCATCCACATCTGTGGGGTACGGCGGTATGGGTTGTCCACCGCTGGGGATAACTACCTGTGAACGCCTGTGAACTTCTGTGGATAACGTTGGCACGATCCGGTGCCGTCCCGACGTTGACACGAAAGGGTTGGGGAAAACCCCGCGATCGTGGACCGCTCGACGCTCCTGTGGGGACGACAACACCCGTCCGAGACGGCCCGCCAAGCCAGTCGCCTCGCGCCACCCGGCTCGTGCCGCGACCACGAATGTGGACCATGTCGATTGACACGCCGTCCAGCTTGTCGGGTGCGCGGCGGCACGGGCTTCAGGCTGTGACGGTGGCAGATCCCGTTCGCACACGGCGGCTCAATGACCAGGCGTCAGATACCACCCGTCGCGACACTGGTTCACCGATCCGATGACGCCGGGCGACGGTCGTGCCGACCGCGACCGGCGAGAACACGGTGCCGGCGATCACGGAGTCGACCGGCCGGCGACGCCCGCCGAACTGTTCGCCGGCGCGCGGGTCGCTCGCCTGGCCACAGTCGACGACACCGGCGCGCCGCACCTGGTCCCGATCGTCTTCGCCCTGGTCGGCGACGTCATCTACAGCGCGGTCGACGACAAGCCGAAGCGGCATCGCCGGCTGCGCCGTCTCGCCAACGTCGCTCATGAGCCGCGGGTCAGCGTGCTCGCCGACCACTACGACGACGACTGGACCCGACTGTGGTGGGTCCGCGCCGACGGCACCGCCGCCGTACTGCCCGACTCGGCCGATGGGCTCGCGGCCCTCGCGGCCCGGTACCCGCAGTACACGGCCGCACCGCCGGCCGGGCCGTTTCTGCGCATCGAGGTGCACCGCTGGTCGTCCTGGTCCGCGCACTGAGGGCGAGGCGCGATCTGGGCGGCTGAGCAGGGCCGCCACCTGCCCTTCTTTACACCGTGAACCTTCGTGGTCACGGCACCAGCCCGCTTCACTCGGCCAGACCGTGGCGATAGCTACCAACGCGGCACCAGCCCGCTTCACCCGGCCAGACCGTGGCGATAGCTACCAACGCGGCACCGTCGACTCCGATGACAGCTCGACGGCGGCAGGGCGCTGACCGGTCGCCTCGGCCTCACCCACGACGGGTCGAGTTGGCAGTGACGCCGTGGGGCCCGCGCCGCAAGTGTTGACGGCCACCGGCGGTGTGTCTCGGCCGCGACGGGTGGGTGCGGTGGCAGATCGACAATCGGTCTGGCGGGGCATGCGGAGGTGACTGGACACTTTTCAACCTCGCGTGGGCCAGGCGGAGTTCGACGTCTTCATGGGGAGCCAGCCCGACTGGTCGTTAAGTTCGGCGCGTTGCGTCAGCCGGGCTCATGGTAGGTACGGCGGCTTGAGGGCTGCCGTCCTGCGATGGGTTGACCGGGTGGTTTTTAGGTGAGTTCGAGCGCCAGATGCTGCCTACATCGAGCGCCTTGGTAGCCGGGGCCATCCTCGTGTCGCTGAGTTCGAGCGTCATCCGGTGGGATGGGTGTTGAGGGTCGTCAGTCGAACCAGACGACGAGTCGTACGCCGTCTTCTCCGAAGCGTTGCGCCAGGGTTCGCATGACGGCGAAGACGTGTTCCCAGCCGGTTCCGGGTCCGAGTACGTCGGTGCGGGTCACCTGGTCGTATGTGAGCGTGGTGGTGCCGTGCTGCCAGCTGCCGTATGTGGCGTCGATCGGTGACTCGCCGGCTGGAGGCGGTCCGTACTCAGCGACGACATCGGCAGGCCATTCATCGTCGACGCGGTAGCGGCGGCAGAGACCGGACCCGTTCTCGTTGATTTCCAGGACGCCGCGGGCCAAGGGGGTGACGGTCATGTCGAGGTCGCGCAGTTCGGGCCAGGACACCCAGGTGCTGCCACCGATCGCCGCATCGGTTTCCGCGGAGTGGCTGTAGTCCTTGCGAACAGCTTCTGACACGTCGGCCGGGAGGCCGCGACCTTCGGCGACCGGCTCCCAGCCGTTCCAGTTGCGGATGCCGAACAGGCAGCCCAGCGGCGAGTAGTCGCCACCGGGATAGAGCGGATGGAGATCCATGCAGTACACCCACGGCGCCGCACGGTCGGTGCCGATCGACTCGTCGAGTGCGGCGGCACCAATCAGGTCCCGAACCTCGATCGCACCGTAGATGTCGGTTCCCATGGATCGGAATCCTAAGCTTTGTCGATCTTGTCCTGTCCCGCTGCTGCACTTGGGCTTGTTACCGAGTTCGCCACGGGTGTCGGTGGAAGCATCGGCGGGGTCGGGACGGAGGTCTGCCGATACCGCGGATGTCGAGGGTCGAACCTTCGTGGCGATCCGCAGGGACTCGTGGCCGGGCCGTCGCGACGAAATACCGGGTAAGCCGGGACACGGTCAGTGACGCCTGGGCGTCGGCGCGGCCGGGCGAACGCAAGCCGTGGCCGCCGCGGCCGTCGGTGCTGGATCCGTTCACGACGGTCATCGACGAGATCTTGCGAGTGGACCTGGAGGCGCCCCGCAAGCAGCGGCACACACCGCGAAACGGATCTACGACGGGTGATCCACGAACACGGCATGCAAGGTTTGCGGTTACCTCGCCGAACGCACGCCAACGATCCGGGCCGAGGATTCTTGGTTGCGCCAGCGGTCCACACCTGAGTTCCAGCTGATCCGGCTAGCAGGCTCCGTCAGCTGTGGCGCCGACAAGGCGCAGAGGCGGGCCGTCCCCGAACGCCCGGCGAACTACGCTGCTCAAGACCCGCTGGTCACGTGCACTTCTTTCCGGTCAGAGGTTCCGGTCGCGCACGGCGCCCTCGATCCTCAGCAACAACCCGCTGAACAGCATTACGAGCCCCCAGAGGACCCAGCCGTTACCGGGACTCAGCTCGAACTGGGCGACCAGCAGACAAACGACGCCGAGCACCGCGAGGACGTTTCCTCTGACGGCTGTGTTGGGTTTCGTGTTCACGGCGGGAGTGTAGAGCCATGATCATCGTGTGAGCGGTCGCGATTTTCTCGGGGTGCGCGGCGGGTTTGTGGCTTGGGCGCTTGAAGCGGCCGGCCATTTAGGAAGTCCGTGGTGGCGGATTGGTGGCCGGGTCCGGCTGGGTTGGGCGGCGTCGGGATCGGGTGCGGGTCAGCCCGGCGGCGTGGGTCGGGGAGGGACCGGCCACGGGCTGGTCCGGTGAGGTGGCCGGCGCGGTGGTTGCGGTTGTGGTGGCCGGTGTGCGTACCGGAAGATTCGGCGTTTGATCAGGTGTTTTGTTTGATGCGGTTGGTGAGTTCCGCGATCTGGTTGTAGAGGGAGCGGCGCTCGGCCATGTGCTGGCGGATCTTGCGGTCCGCGTGCATGACGGTCGTGTGGTCGCGGCCGCCGAAGGCCTGGCCGATGCGGGGTAGTGAGAGTTCGGTGAGTTCGCGGCAGAGGTACATCGCGACCTGGCGGGCGTTGACCAGGACGCGGGAGCGGGAGTGGCCGCGGAGGTCTTCGAGGCTGACGCCGAAGTAGTCGGCGGTCGAGACCATGATCTGGTCCGCGGTGATCTCCGGGCCGGCGCCGTCGGGCATGAAGTCGCGGAGTACCTCCTCGGCCAGGGAGAGCTGCACCGACGAGCGGGTCAGGCTGGCGAAGGCGGTGACGCGGATGAGGGCGCCCTCGAGTTCGCGGATGGAGTTCGAGACGCGGGAGGCGATGAACTCCAGGACGTCGTCGGGGGCGTACATGCGTTCCTGCGCGGCCTTCTTCTGCAGGATGGCGATGCGGGTCTCGAGGTCCGGCGGCTGGATGTCGGCGAGCAGGCCCCACTCGAACCTGGTGCGCATCCGGTCCTCGAGCGTGGCGAGCTGGCGCGGCGAGCGGTCCGAGCTGATCACGATCTGCTTGTTGGCGTTGTGCAGGGTGTTGAAGGTGTGGAAGAACTCCTCCTGCGTGCGCTCGCGGTTCTCCAGGAACTGGATGTCGTCGATCAGCAGGATGTCGACGTCGCGGTAGCGGCGCTGGAAGGCCTGCGTCTTGTCGTCGCGCAGGGAGTTGATGAAGTCGTTGGTGAATTCCTCGGTGGAGACGTAGCGGACCGAGCGGGCGTGGCCGAGGGTCGTCGCGTAGTGGCCGATCGCGTGCAGCAGGTGCGTCTTGCCCAGTCCGGAGCTGCCGTAGATGAACAGCGGGTTGTAGGCCTTCGCCGGCGACTCGGCGACCGCTACCGACGCGGCGTGCGCGAAGCGGTTCGAGGAGCCGATGACGAACGTCTCGAACATGTACTTCGGGTTCAGACGGTTGCCGTCGTTGCCGCCCGGCCGGCGGTCGCCCGGCTGGCCCCGCATGTCCATCGGTGCCCGGCCGGGGCCGTTGTCGCCGCCGTGCCGCAGCTGCACGTTGTCGTCGCGGCGGTCCTGGCCGAGCAGCGCCGGGCGGTCGTCGGGGCGGCGCTGGTTGTCCCGCAGCTGTGCCGGGTCGGTGGCCATCCGGTGGCCGCCCTGGTCGTTCGACGGGTCCGCGAAGTGCGGCATCTGCCGGGGTGCCTCGCGGCGCTGCGGCTCCGGATCGGTGCGGGTCGGCACCGGGGCCTTCGGGTCCTTCAGCTCCGGTGCGGGTGACTTGGCCGGCTCGGGCTGCTGCGGCAGCGGCGCGGCGAACAGCGCGTCCTGGCCGTCGCGCGGGTGTCCCGACTGTGCTGGGCGTGGGAAGGGCGCCTGCGCCGAGCCGGTCGGGCCGTCGGCGGACTCGTAGTTCTGCTGCGGGTAGCTCTCCGGGTGACCGAACGACGGCGCCTGGGAGTAGCGGTCCGGGTAGGCCGGCGGCTGCTGGTCGGCGTAGTGCGCGGGCGGCAGCTGCGTCGCAGGCTCCGGCGGTGGCGTGCCGTAGACCGTGCCCGGGTGGCCCGTGCCGTCCTCCGGCGGGCGCACGGTCACGGCGACCTGGATCGGCCGGCCCAGCCGGCGCGACAGCGCCTCGGTGATGGCCAGCCGCAGCCGGGACTCGATCACGTCGCGGGTGTAAGTGTCGGGCACCGACAGCAGCGCGGTGTCCTCGACTATGGCGCGCAGACGGGTGAGCCGCAGGTACGCACGCTGCTGTGCGGACGCGATCTCGTCCGCCAGCTCGTCCGTCGCAGCGGTCCACACCCCGCCAAGGTCGACCGTATCGGCCACCGCCGCGCCACCCCCATCGCCGCCGGTTCCCCGGTGGCCTTGTCCGGCTTCCGCCGTTCCTGCCTGTCGTCGCCCGTAGGTGCGACGGACCGGCTTCCCCCAACCCAGCACATTCAACCTGTTGAACGTGCGCGGCGGCGCCGGCTATCCACAGGTTATCCACAACCTGTGCACTTGTCGGCGGTCGCTCCCCGGCCGGATGGTCGGCAGACTTCCCGGAGCCTGTGCTGGCGCGGGAAAACAGGCTCACCGTGCCGAACGATTTACCGCCTCGTCCGGTTTTGGCCAGCTCGACGCGGTATGCGAACAGCGCTGAAGACCAGCAAACGGGCACGCTAACAGCGCGGCCGGTCCCGCATCAACCGCCGGTACCCACCCCGGGTAAGACCTGGCACGAAAAGATTCACTCCGTACGCGGAAAGGCCGACCTCGGTGACGGAGCGCAGCCTTCCCGGCGCGCCGCCTCGGTGATGGTTGACCACCGTATTGGCGCTGCGTAGGGTCGGGCGGTTGCTCCGCCGCACTCTGCTAAAGTGGCGTCTTGCAGCTTTGATGCCCCCTGGACGCCCACGGGTCGTCCGACGAAGACGGAGTTTTGACGTGAGCAAGCGCACCTACCAGCCGAACAACCGTCGGCGCGCGAAGACCCACGGTTTCCGGCTGCGCATGCGCACCCGTGCCGGTCGTGCCATCCTCGCCACCCGTCGCGCCAAGGGCCGCGACAAGCTGTCGGCCTGAGCCGAAGCTGGTCAGGCCGGATGCCCGGGTAGTCGTGCTGGCCGCGGCGCAACGACTGCGGCGTAGCACCGACTTCGCCGCAGCGGTTCGCGGTGGTCGCCGGGCAGGCCGCGGCACGGTTGTCGTCCATCTACTTCTCGATGAGCCGGCGCAAGCCTCCACGGCGCGCGCCGGCTTCGTCGTGTCCAAGGCCGTCGGCAACGCCGTCGTTCGCAACAAGGTCCGGCGGCGGCTGCGCCACCTGGTCCGTGCCCGCCTGACCGAACTGCCCGACGGCACCCTGCTGGTGGTCCGCGCGCTCCCGGCCTCGGCCTCCGCCTCGTACGAGAAGCTCGGCACCGACCTGGACGCCGCCCTCGCGGCGGCACAGTCGCCCCGGCGGCGGCGATGACCACGCCACGCGGACCGGTCGCCCGGGTGCTGACGTGGGGCATCGTCGCGTACCGTCGTTACTTGAGCCCGGCACTGCCGGCCCGCTGTCGGTTCTACCCCTCGTGCAGCGCGTACGCCCAGGAGGCAATCGCGGTGCACGGCGCTCAACGAGGGACCGCCCTGGCGATCTGGCGGCTGTTGCGCTGCCACCCCTTCCACCCTGGCGGGTTCGATCCGGTGCCTGACCCGATCCGTCACCGTCCTGCTGATGTGACTGGAGCATGAATTGAGTCTCGACTGGATCTACTACGCCATTTCGTGGATCCTCCTTCGCTGGCACGGCCTGTGGGAAGCCATCGGCATCCCCGCGACCCCTGTGCTCGGCACCAACTGGGCCTGGATCCTGGCGATCGTCTTCCTGGTGGTGACGCTCCGGATCATCCTGTTCCCGGTCTTCGTCAAGCAGATCAAGTCCCAGCGGGCGATGCAGGCGCTGCAGCCCAAGGTGAAGGAGCTGCAGGAGAAGCACAAGGGTGACCGCGAGACGCTCCAGAAGGAAATGATGGAGCTGTACAAGGTCGAGAAGGCAAACCCGCTCATGGGCTGCCTCCCGATGTTCCTGCAGATCCCGGTCTTCCTCGGCCTGTTCCACGTCCTGCGCCGGCTCTCCCCGGACAACACCCAGAAGACCCTGTACGGCTGGACGGTCGAGCAGTTCGACAGTGCCACCCACGCGGCGCTGTTCACCGCGCCGCTGCCGTCGAAGTTCGGCTCCTCCCCCGCCGAGCTCGCCGCCCTCGGCGCGAACGGCACCACGGTCAAGATCGTCGCCGGCATCCTGGTGCTGATCATGATGGCGACCACGTACCTCACCAGCCGCCAGATGATCCTCAAGACCGGCTGGGCCGAGGACCCGCAGCAGAAGATGATCCAGCGCCTGATGCTGTACGGCATCCCGCTCTCGCTGCTCGTCTCCGGCGCGCTGTTCCCCATCGGCGTGGTCATCTACTGGGTCACGAACAACCTCTTCAGCCTGGCGCAGCAGCAGTGGGTCCTGCGCAAGTTCCCGCCGCCGCAGATGGCCAACTCGAAGTCCGGCTCGACGACCCGCACCACCGGCTCGTCGGCCAAGCCCGGCGCCAAGGGCCCGAAGAGCCCGATCCAGAGCGGCCGCACCGGCGGCCTGTTCGGCCGCAAGCCGGCCGCGGAGCCGGAGACGAAGAGCCCGGTCGTGGACACCAAGGCGCTGGCGCCCAAGCCCGGCGCCAAGCCGGTGAACCCGAAGAAGGGCGCCAGACCCGCCAACAAACCGCAGGGTTGACGCGCCGCGGCCCGGACCCGGGCCGCGCGCGCCCCTGACGGCGTGGCGACAAAGACCTCCCCGCCCCGGTCTGCCCACTGGGCACCGATGCGGGAAACAGCGGACCGAGCAGGTCCGGCCCGAGTGAGTACGGAGATGAGACCGTGACCGACACCAGCACTCCCAGCGCAGAGCAGTCCTCCGAGGAGACCGCTTCCGCCACCGCCGCGGAGTCCGCCGGTACCGAGGAGACCAAGAAGTCGGAGTCCGCGACCACGGACTCGGACCTGTTCCGGCAGAGCGAGATCGCCGCCGACTACGTGGAGGGCCTGCTCGACATCCTCGACTACGACGGCGACATCGACGAACTCGTGTCGGCGGGCCGGCCGATGGTCGAGGTCGTCGGCGGCCGGCTGCAGCCGCTCGTCGGCCAGCGCGGCGCGACGCTGGAGGCGCTGCAGGAGCTGACCCGCCTCGCCATCTTCCGGGCGACCGGGTCGCCGAGCCGGCTGCTGCTGGACATCGGCGGGTACCGGGCGACTCGGCGGAAGGAGTTGACCGCTGTTGCGCGCAATGCGGTCGAGAAGGTCAAGGAGCACGGGGACGCGGTTCGGTTGGAGCCGATGTCGGCGTTTGAGCGCAAGTGCGTGCATGACGTGGTGAACGCGATTCAGGGCGTGCAGAGTGAGTCTGAGGGCGTTGAGCCGAGTCGGCGCATTGTGGTTCGGCCGGCTGACTGAGCTATGACTGACCCACGCTTCGGCGCGGGGGACCACGGCCTGGGTGACGTCGTACCCGGGCCGTTGTCGTCTCCGCCGCCTTTCACTGATTCTGCGTCTTCGTCTGGTCGCGCGGGTTCGTCTGGTGCCGTGGGCGCGTCTGGTCCCACGCGCTCGCCTGGTCGCGCGGGTTCGTCCGATTCTGCGCGCTCGTCTGGTGGCGCGGGCTTGTCCGGCCCCGTGGACTTGCCTGGTCCCGCGCGTTCGTCTGATTCCGTGGGTTCGTCTGGTTCTGCGGGTTTGTCTGGTCCGGTGGGGGCGTCTGGTTCTGCGGGTTCGTCCGGTCCCGCGGGTTCCTCCGGTCCCGTGGGGGCGTCTGGTCCTGTTCCCTCGTCTGGTCCCGCGGGCTCGTCTGATCACGTGGGAGCATCCGATCCTGTAGGCGCTTCTGGTCCTTTGGGTTCATCAGGTCCTACGCGTTCCGCCGGTCCTGCCGGCGGCACGCGGTCTTCCGTGACTTCTGCTGGGTCGCCGGTTTCCAAGCCTTCGGGCTCCGGGTCTGTGGCGCCCTCCGTTGATCCGCCCGCTGAGTATCTGGCCGCGGCTGAGCGGGCCTTTGGTGATCGGCTTCCCCTCGCCGTGCGGTATGCGGAGTTGCTGGTGACCGACGGCGTGGTGCGAGGCCTGATCGGCCCGCGCGAGGCACCCCGCGTGTGGGAACGCCATCTGATCAACTGCTGTGTTATGTCCGAGATGATCCCTATCGGCGCTTCGGTGATCGACGTGGGGTCTGGTGCCGGTTTGCCCGGTATCGTGCTTGCAGTGGCTCGGCCTGATCTCACGATCACCCTGGTCGAGCCGCTGGCACGACGAACCGCTTTCCTGTCCGAGGCGGTGACCGCGCTCGGGCTCGACGCGACCGTGACGGTCGTCCGGGGCCGCGCGGAAGATCTCGTTGGTGGACCCCCCGCCGCCGCCGATGTCGTCACCGCGCGCGCGGTCGCGCCGCTGGACCGGCTCGCCGGTTGGTGCCTGCCCCTCGCCGCCGTCGGTGGCCGGCTTCTGGCGCTCAAGGGCGCCTCGGCCGCGGAGGAGGTGGCGGAGCACCGCGAGGCGATCGCCCGGCTGGGCGGCGCCGAACCGGTGGTCCGGCTCTGCGGGGAAGGGCTGATCGATCCGCCGACCACCGTCGTCGAGATCGTGCGGGAGCGTGCCGTCGTGGGACCAAGGCCGAGGACGTCCGGAAGGGCGGCCGACCGGGGCCGCTCTACCGGCAGCGCCGGCGGGCGGAGCTCCGGGAAGAGGAGATCGCGGAGGGGATAGATGGCCAGGCGGGGCGTGCGGAAGCGAACGGGGAAACTCCCACGGCCCAGTCGAGGCTCAGGGAGGGGGGACGTTTCGGCGGAGTGGCCCAGGCCAGATTCGGAAGCCGACGGTCCTCCGGATCGCCCCTCTCCCTCTTCTATGGCGGACCGGGCTCGGCCCGGCGGGGAATCCGCACCCGCGGCCAGGGCCGATCCGTCCCTGGCGGCGCCCGGTCATCCGCGATCGGACCGAGGATCTAGGCCGTCCGATGGTCGTTCACGGTCAGACGTAGGGCCGACGTCAGCGGGTGGTCTTGCGCGGTTGGATCAAGGCTCGAATCCAGGAGACGGTCATCCACGGTCACGCGTGGGTTCGAGGCCGTCGGAAGTTCAGACGCGGTTGGATCAAGGCTCGGAACCAGCAGGCGATCGTCCACGGTCAGACGCGGCTTCGAAGTCGTCGAGTGGCAACCCGCAACGAGACCGCGGTCCGAGGTCAGCGGACGGTCTTTCGCGGTCAGCCCTCCGCCACTCGGAGTCGGCAGACGGTCAACCACAGTCAGACTCGGACCCCAAGCCGACGGACGACGTCCGGAATTCAGGCGGAGCCGCGGTTGATGACAACCGTGATGGGGTACCCGCTACCCGACAACGAACGCTGCCCACCTCCCGAGTGGCACGCGCAGCAGGTTCGCGCCCGGCGTCGCCGCCGACAGGCGAGGTCGCGGACGACGCTCGGCCGGCCCTCTCGCAGCCTGGTCCCCCTGGCCCCGGCCCGGTCGCGGGCCGATCTCCCGGCGATCCCCCCGGCCCGACAAGGCTTCAAGATCCCACCGAGCCAACCCCCATCGCGGGCTTCACCTCCGGGCCCGGCGATGGTCGGCCTACCAACAGACCTCGGGGGTACGCCGGAACGCTGCGGAACGTGTCCGGATTCATGGTCTTCGAGACGTCGGAAGGGCTGTTGACATCGACTCATCAGGCGGACAATCGTGGCGACGTTCGCCCGGCGGCCGTAGGCTGGCCGCGCGTCGATAGTGTGGACCGGACGGTGGGAGAGCCAGGCGCCCCGCCGTTTCCTGCCGGACCGCACGTTCGCGGTGCCGACCCAATCCAAGCAGGCAGGGAAAAGACGGTGCATGACTATGGCAGGGGCCCCGACGGCGCCCCAGGCTGGGATCGTGTTTCACGTGAAACCGATCCATACGCTGACCACGATCGAAGCGTGAGCCTGAATGTGAGCTTCGAGAGCGGGGAGCAGGGCGTGCCTCAACCACGGGCTGGGAACGGCGGCCAGGTCTACGGCACCCCGATGAGTGAGTCCGACGTCCCCACGGGCGAGCCCCGCCGGTCTGCTCCGGCCCCGCGCTCCGACCCTTCTGAGCCGGGAGGTTCCGGCATTTCGGTCACCTCGGCAGCTTCGGCCCAGCTCGCTGGGTCTTCAGGGTCGGGTCACCCGGTCGCGGTGGTGGCGCAGCCTGTCGGCGGCGACGGCGGGTCGGCAAACGAACATGTTTCACGTGAAACGCCGGATGGGTACGAGGGCGATCCGCCGCTCGCCATGGAAGCGTTGCGTGCTGTGCAGATCCTCAATCCGAGCGGCGAGATCGTGATGCCGCGCCCCGACCGTCCGCGGGTGTTCTGTGTCGCGAACCAGAAGGGCGGCGTCGGCAAGACCACCACGACGGTCAACCTCGCGGTGGCGTTGGCGCTACACGGAAACCGTGTGCTCGTCGTCGACCTCGACCCGCAGGGCAACGCGTCGACCGGCCTGAACGTGCCGCACCACGCGGGCGTACCCGATGTCTATGACTGTCTTATCGACAACGTGCCGCTCGCGGATGTGGCGCAGCCGGTCGAGGGGATCCCGAACCTGTTCTGCGTGCCGGCCACGATCGACCTGGCCGGCGCCGAGATCGAGCTCGTGTCGGTCGTCGCGCGCGAGTCGCGGCTGCAGCGCGCGATCACGGCACACCCCGAGAAGTTCGACTACGTCTTCATCGACTGCCCGCCCTCACTCGGCCTGCTGACGGTCAACGCGCTCTGCGCGGCCCAGGAGGTCCTCATCCCGATCCAGTGCGAGTACTACGCGCTCGAGGGTCTGAACCAACTGATCAACAACATCAATCTGGTACGGCAACATCTCAACCCGACGCTCGACGTCTCCACGATCTTGCTCACGATGTACGACCGCCGCACGCGTCTGGCGGACGCCGTGGAGCAGGACGTCCGGAACCACTTCGGCTCGAAGGTGCTCGAGGCCGTGATTCCGCGGAACGTTCGTGTGTCGGAGGCTCCGAGCTACGGCCAGTCTGTGATGACCTACGATCCGGGTTCGCGGGGCGCCACGAGCTACTTCGAGGCGGCTCTGGAGATCGCGATGCGCGGGGTCAACACGGGAGGCGCGGCATGAAGAACCGTCCACGGGGCGGCCTCGGCCGCGGCTTGGGTGCACTGATCCCAACCGCGCCCCCGGCCGGTGCGGGTGTAGCGACATCGGAGGAACCGCCGCCGTCGATACCCCCTGCCCTGCAACCGTCGACCCCTTCCGAGCCGGCACCCGCGTCCACCCAGTTCATAGCGCCCGCCGAGACCCCGCCGCCCGCGGCCTCCGCCGACAACGGTGACAGCGGCCTCGCGCCGGTGCCCGGCGCGCGCTTCGCGGAGCTCCCGGTCACCTCGATCGAGCCGAACGCGAAGCAGCCGCGCCACGTCTTCGACGAGGACGCGCTGGAGGAGCTGAAGACCTCCATCCAGGAGGTCGGCTTCCTTCAACCGATCGTCGTACGCGACGTCGGCGACGGCCGGTACGAGCTGGTCATGGGTGAGCGTCGCTGGCGGGCGGCACAGGCGGTCGGCAGGGAGACCATCCCCGCGATCGTCCGCGACACCCGCGACGACGCGATGCTCCGCGACGCGCTGCTGGAGAACATCCACCGGGCGAACCTGAACCCGCTCGAAGAGGCGGCGGCGTACCAGCAGCTGCTCGAGGAGTTCGGCGCGACGCACGAGGAACTGGCGCGCCGGATCGGTCGAAGCCGTCCGCAGATCTCCAACACCATCAGGTTGCTGAACCTGCCGGCGCCGGTGCAGCGCCGGGTCGCGGCGGGAATCCTGTCGGCCGGACATGCGCGTGCACTCCTGGGCCTGGACGACGGCGAGACCCAGGAGAAGCTCGCGCTCCGAATCGTGGCCGAGGGGCTCTCGGTCCGAGCGACCGAGGAACTGGTGTCGCTCGCGATCGCCGACGGCCCGGTCAAGAAGTCCGCGCCGACGCGGCGACCCAAGGTGCACGCACCGGCGCTGAACGATCTGGCCGATCGGCTGTCCGACCGCTTCGACACCCGCGTCAAGGTCGACATCGGCCGGAACAAGGGCAGGATCACGATCGAGTTCGCGACGGTCGACGACCTGGAGCGGATCGTCGGGATGATCGGCGTGGAAGAGGAAGGCTCCGACGCGATCGAGGAGTAACCGATCAGCGCCGAACCGGGTTGTTGCCGGCGGCAGGGCTTGGAATGCAAGGCACGTGATCCCCCGGATCACGTGCCTTCTTCATATCCCGATGTTGATCCTCAGTTTGGGGACGATTTTGGCACCCGGTCGCAGCCGTGAAACATGAGGTCAAGTCGGTTCTGGATGATCGTCAGTTCTGTCAGAGCCATTCTCCTGAGGTTTCTGAAAGCTCCGGATCTTCCCGCTCGCCCAAACTCCCCGCCCGAAACGTCATGATTTGGCAGCCGAGCCTGCGAGGAGCCCTCATTCGCCCGCGAAACGTGAGCCGACATCGCAATTCCGGCTGGTATGTCTCTATGAAACTATGCACTGATGTAGATATGTAGGCGCGCGTCTCGTCGCGCCGGCACCTGATTGCTGTCTGAGATCCGCACTGCCTCAAAGCGACGCGATCGGCTGGATCTCGCTCGTCAAGGTTCGTCGCCGCGGTGCCAACCTGGATTCACCGCTTTGCCGCATCGAAGGGCCGAGCGCCACTCCAGACTCGGCCAGCGGTAGAAGCACCCGCGCCATCGCGCCAAAGCCCAACCGAGTAGGAACCAGTTCCGAATCGGACTGCTTAGGATGCGGCCCCGCTGTGGGCCAGGCGTTGGCACCTCTTGTCACTCCATCGGGCTCAGGGATTAGGTACCGGACGCCTGCCGTGTCGAGACCTTCGTGCGGATCAGCCACTAGCAACGAGTAAGGCACTGGTCCTCGCCCCGCCGTTGATGCCGGGCGGCTCGTGGCAGGGCGACGGCCGGGTTTCCGGTTCGTGCGGAGCTGAATGGGTCTTGGCGCCGGCCCTGTTGCTGATCTCGGCGAAGGCTTGAGACTCGCCACCGCAACCTCGGCACGAGCCACGATGTCGACCTCGACCGCGCCCACCATCGGTGACCGCAACCTTGGCCACGAGCTACGACGTCGATCTCGACCCACCGTTGCCGACCAACGTAGGCCTCGCCCGCCGGCCCTCGGACTCGGCCCGCCACTCGGCCCCGCCGCAGCCCGATCCGCCCCCTGCCTGCCCTCGGCGTCGTAACTGCGTCCAGTGTCGGCCCGGCTCTGGCTGGCCCCGACCAACGGTCTCGGACGCGAACCGCGACCAGGACCTTGGCCACGTTGACCTGACCGCGTCCTAGTCCTGGCCCCAGCGCTAGCCGCGCTAGCGGTCTCGACAATGTCCATCCGGTGCGACCGTCGACTCCGACCGCGTCCTCGAAACGGTCCCCACGTCGCCTCGGCCATATCCATTGGCTCCCGCCTCGGCCCCTGCCTCAGCCCGGCCCAGGCCCCAGCCCTGGCCTCGGTGTCGGTCTCGGCACGGGGCTTCGGCCGGCTTCGGCCCC
>NZ_JBITLR010000010.1:145369-147991 GCF_044465445.1 Actinoplanes sp. NPDC049668 | reverse complement strand
CCCGGCCCCAGTCTCGGCCCCGGCCCCAGTCTCGGCCCCGGCCCCAGTCTCGGCCCCGGCCCCAGTCTCGGCCCCGGCCCCAGTCTCGGCCCCGGCCCCAGTCTCGGCCCCGGCCTCGGCCTCGGCCCAGGTCTCGGTCTCGGTCTCGGTCTCGGCCCCAGTCTCGGTCTCGGCCCCAGTCTCGGTGTCGGCCTGGGCCTCGGTCTCGGCCCCGGCCTCGGCCCCGGCCCCGGCCTCGGTCTCGGCCGGGGCTTCGGCTCGGCCCCGGCCCAGCTCTGGCCCCAGTCTCGGCCCTGGCTTCGGCTCCGGCTCGGGCCTCGGTCTTTGCTCTGGCCTCGGTCTTGGCCTTGGCTCTGGCCCCCAGTCCTGCGCCGGCTCCCGTCCTGGCCTCGGGCCGCAGCGGTGCTTTGGACCGGTGATGGCTATGAGCGATGACCAAGGCCAAATGCTGTGGCCGTGGCCCGATTTCGGTCCCCGTCCAAGGGCACGCCGCGGCGTTGGTCTCGGCCGTGTGTCGCGGACGACGCCGGCACCGAGCCATGGATTGCGCAGCAGGGTCGACCTGGTCCGTGGGCTGCGATCAGGTCCGCCGACGGGCCTTAGTCACTACCGCGGGCCGGGACCGCGACTTCGACCGCGGGGCTGGAGCTTGCTGCACCCGGCCGAGGAGGGTGAGGATTTGACGTTCGGTATGACCCCACTCTGCCTCGGTGCTTCCAGACGCATGGGTTCGTGCGGCAGAGGGTTTGGGGGCGGGAGCCTGCGACGCGCAGTCGAGGGGGCACCAAGTCGGCCCTTCGTGCCGGGGCCCCAGGTGCGGGAACGCTGTGACCAAATGGAGCGAGTTTCGATGGCGGCCGTGTATCCGTAGACCTCGGCGCTTCTTCGTTGGCTGGTGCCTCGTGGCGGATGGCGTTGTCTGGTTGACGTTTCCGGGCCGTGGGCTGAGTAGGCGGGCGGGAGCCAGCCGCCGACGTGGTCCGTGAGATTTGATGGGCGATCGATGGGGTGTCGGTTGGCGTAGGAACCCGGCAAGGATCACGGCTGGTGCTTGAGTTGGCTACTCCCTCGAGAGTCGGTTACTCGCTCGTACTGAGGTCTGCGTTTCACGTGAAACCAGGATCTGTGATCGCGGCTGCTCGGGTTGTTCGAGGTCTCGAGCCGGCTGGCCATCCGGGCCAAGGCCGAGCTGGTTCGACCGCCCAGAGAGCCCGCATGATCCTCAATCGTGAGCGTGGCTGGGTGGGGTCTCAACCGGCCCGTCTCTTAGTCCGGCCTAGTACTACGCGTGAGCAGAGCCACTGCCGAAATCCAAGCCCAAGTGCGTGCGGTGGGCGACAAGCCCCTACATCTGGCTGGAGACCTTGTCGGCTAAGGCGGGGAAGTCGTAGGCGTTGGAACCCGGAATGGCGGGCAGGCACGGACCGGTGACGGCGAGCCGGAACGGCAAACTCCCAGGACGGCGCATCACGCGTCATGCCTTCACTCGACATAGCCATGCCGAATCGACAGCCCAGCCTGTCTTCCTTGTTGGAGAACAGGACCAAGCTCAGTCTGGCCGCCGAGCGGGAATTCGACGGCCCGGTCCTACAGTCGGCGTCGGCGTCGGACCCATCCTCGGTGCGTGGCGGAACCCATCTCAGAGACGATCCGGGGGACTACCCCTGAACTTCGCCGCCACGATTCGTTCGCGCAAAGCGGGGTCCTTCTTCATCCCTGAGTGCCACCAGCCGACGCCAGCGGGCGAATCCCGCGACACTGAACGCAATCCGGAGTCAGTAGTCGTCCGCGATGGGGGCCAGGGCGACCGATGCCCAGATCGACCCAGCGCACGGATCGACACGCCGCTCGGGTGCCAGCTCATGTCGGCAGCCAACGCGAGTCCGGGACAGACCGCCTGGGCAGGAGTGCGTCTTCGGCGTTTCCCACCGAATGAGTCGTGGCGGCGGCCAGCCCAGGCACGGCGCGACTCCACCCACCCCCATATGTTCGGCATCTGCATGGGCTGTGCGCGCCTTCAGGGAGTCGGGCTGTGTGCGATAGAAGCGCCTCCGTGGAGGGAGTCGCGTTCGTCGCCGGGCGCCAGATGGGGCTGCGGACGAGCCCCGCCGGCATTCGGCGGTTCAGGCTGTGCCGGGCCCTCCTTGTTTCACGTGAAACGGCGGGTCTCCGGTGCCTGAGGGATCGCAGAAGTCGGGCGCCTGCTGGGAGTGGTCAGTAAGTACTGAGCGGCTCGCCGTGGCCGCAGCGGTCAACGGTCGAGACGCGAGACGCGAGTGGAACTCATAGCCGGGGAACGGCTGGCGGGTTCCCGCCTGAGCGGCAGGTGGGTCTCCAGGACACTCCAGGAGAATCCCGATCGGCACGACAATCTTTGTTCGGCGCCGGCCGAGGCGGAGCCGGCATGCTGGTACGAGCTCCGGCATTCCCGGATCGCCAAGCAGCCGCGCCGCCTTGGCGCTCTATGGGTTGTCTGGAGCCATCGTGGGAGTGCCCTGGACACCATCGGACTGGGTTCGCTTCGCATCCTGTAGGTCAGGGGATGCTGCGGGAGGTGCTGGGCGGGGCAGTGTTCCACGTGAAACACGACCACCTGGCCTGACTGATAATCCTTCGGAGCCC
>NZ_JBITLR010000010.1:144576-145273 GCF_044465445.1 Actinoplanes sp. NPDC049668 | reverse complement strand
TCCCGGAGCCCGGAGCCCGGAGCCCGGAGCCCGGAGCCCGGAGCCCGGAGCCCGGAGCCCGGAGCCCGGAGCCCGGAGCCCGGAGCCCGGAGCCCGGAGCCCGGGTTTCACGTGAAACGAGGATGTGGGCATTGGGCTGAGTGGGCGTCTAGCCAGTTCCGGTGGAGTGGTCTGGCCGATGGGTTCACGGGCGCCCCCGAGGGCACCTGGACCCGACTTGGGTGCTGAATTGGCGGCAGGGACCAACGGCCCTGCGTTGTCGCTCACGGGGACGCAACGCGCGGTTATCGCCGCAAGGGTTAGGCCGAGCCGCCGCCTCCAGCCGGCACGGGATCGCTGGACGCCAGCCGACGGCGCGGGCGCCGACGCCTTGTCGAGGTTCACGATCATGGTGGCCTGTCGGCTGGTGGGTGTTACACGCCGGGTGGGGACCCGATGTTCCACGTGAAACGCGGGCTGGGCGACCGACGACAGGGCCGAATCACAGGCCACTCGTATTCGTTGCCGCTGAGCCGCTGAGCCGCTGAGCCGCTGAGCCGCTGAGCCGCTGAGCCGCTGAGCCGCTGAGCCGCTGAGCCGCTGAGCCGCTGAGCCGCTGAGCCGCCGGGACCGCCGGGACCGCCGGGACCGCCGGGACCGCCGGGACCGCCGGGACCGCCGGGACCGCCGGGACCGCCGGGACCGCCGGGACCGCCGG
>NZ_JBITLR010000010.1:0-144480 GCF_044465445.1 Actinoplanes sp. NPDC049668 | reverse complement strand
AGCCGCCGGGACCGCCGGGACCGCCGGGACCGCCGGGACCGCCGGGACCGCCGGGACCGCCGGGACCGCCGGGACCGCCGGGACCGCCGGGACCGCCGGGGCGCCGGGCCCCCGGGGCCGCCCGATCCGCCGGGCCGCCGAGCCGCCCGGGCCGCCGGGACTGCCCGAGCCGCCAGGGCGTCCGGGCCGCCGAGCCTCCCGAGTCGTCGGGTCCGCCCGACCCGCAGGGCCGCCGAGACGCCCGTGTCACCGGCACCGCCCGATCCGCCGGGACCGCCGGCGGCTGCTGCTGGGTCTTCCGGGACTGCTGAGGCCCGTAGGGCTGGCCGTGGACGGCGGGTGGCTCGCTGACGGAGTTTCTCGCGGTCGGCCCGCCAGCGACACAGGCAGCACCTCGAGGCGTGACTCAGTCGTAGGTAGTCGACGACCTTGGTTGGTCGCGGTCGCCGGTCTGGCCGCTGTGTCGGTTCCAAGGCCCTGCTCACTGTCTGGGCATTCGTGTGGTCCCTGAACGCCAAGAGCCACTACAGCAGCGAGGCTTTCGGTATCGGACGGGTCGGCCCGTGCACCGGGCCAGGAGGGGCTGGAGAGCGCACCTTGGCCCGCACGGTCGTTCCGGGGTGGCGCGAGGGCTGGCGGGTGCCTGGCGCCGGGAATGGATCTTCCACGGATGGAGGAGTTTCACGTGAAACGCCAACCGTGGCTTCCGCCGAGCTAGAGCATTGGGAGGCCAGCGAAGGAGGTCGGCGAGGGGTGTTGTTGGGACTGCTGGCGTGTACATCGACCGCATCGGGAGTGCGTTCTGAGATCGGTGGGCGGCAGTATCCACAAGCTGTGCGTACAGGCTGTGTGGAACTGGGGGTTGGGTGTTTCACGTGAAACAACGCCGATGAACTGGGCGTTCTCCACTGCGGTATCCACAGGGGGTGCAGGCGTTCTACGTCGCGTTTCACGTGAAACTAGGCCGCCTGTGGATAACTCCTGTGGATAACGTGCACCGTGTTGTGGTGCCCACGGAATGTGATGGCGATCTTCGTTTCGCGGGCTGGCTGAACGGCTGAGGTCGGATCGGCGGCTTCGCTTGAAATTGACCCGGGACAGTGCCTGGCAGGCTGGGCTAGGGTCAGCGTCGTGCCCCAGAACACCCCTTCGCTCCCTGACTTCACGCGCTGGCCTTCGTTCCCGTTTGAGGGCGACATGCGCGTCAAGAAGCTCGCCGATCCAGTCGAGGTGGAGCCTCCGCGAAGCGGCGAGGATGCCGCCGACTGCGTTGCTTGCAACACCCCCGACGACGCGTACATCTGGGTGAGCGAGCGATGGCGCGTTCGCGGGATGGACCGGCCCACGGGGCTGCCGATGGTCCTCATTCTTGAGTGTCGTTCACACCTGGACATCGGCGACCTGCCGAACCTTCTGGCGGCCGAGCTCGGCGTGATGACCGTGCGGTTGGAGCGGGCGATCAGGACGCTCGACGGCGTGGCCCGGGTTCACGTGAATCGGTGGGGCGACGGGTCGGCGCACCTGCACATGTGGTTCCTGGCGCGGCCCTACGGGCAGCTGCAGCTGCGCGGGACGTTCCTGTCGCTCTGGGACGACATCCTTCCGGTCATCCCCGAGGAGCAGTGGCTCGAGAACCTGGCGCTCGTTGCTGCATGGCTTGCTGAGTTCGGCGGGCGGGCGATCGCCGAACCTCCCCACATCCACTGGCAGTCGCCATCCACGTTCAGCAACGAGCCAACGGCAGAGGCGGACACGACTGCGGCCACCGATGCCTGGCACGAAGGCGGCACCGCGGATCCCGAGTCGAACCTGCCGAGAGCGGGCTCTACTTCCAATGCCTTGGGCGCCGGCGGGTCCGGATCCGGCGACGAGCTGAGCGACTCCAGCGCCGCGGACGGTCGGGCTACCGGTGATCCAGGCAGCGGCGGACCTGGTCGCAGCGGGGTGACCGACGTAGCCGCGGAGACGCGGAACCTGTCGGCCTACACCGCACTGGCGACCGCCACGGCCACCTCTGCGAACGGGGTCGACGGACCGTCTGCGAACGGGGTCGGCGGACCGTCGCGGATGCCCAACGAAGAGGCTTCGGCCTTGGAGCCGGACACGAGCGAACTCGCAACTGGTGATCCCGCTGACGACGACCGTCACGGCCACCGGCCCGACGGCGCCGACTCAGTGGTGGAGAATCACGGCACCGATTCTGCCGGCTCCGGCGGCCAGACCACTCCCGTGAACGCTGACTCAGCCGGCACCGAATCTGCCGAGGTCGCATCTGTGGATGCAGGGTCAGGACGTGGCAACGACTCCTCGCCGACCACTGTCGCCGCCGGTTCTGGGAATGCTGAACCGCTCACGTCGTCACCCGCGGATGCCTCCTCCGACATCACCGGCGAGCTGGCCGGGTCTGCTTCGGACGGGCCAGAATCGGAAAGCGATGTCGCTCCGGATTCCCCCGCCGCCACGACCGCTGGCGAGTCGGCCGCGTCGGATGCGGCCGCAGACGCGGTCAGGGCCGGCGCGATTCCGCTGCAGTACCGGCCTACCGAGGATGCCGCTCGCAACGAACACGGAGGCGACGACCGGGAGACGGGAGCTGAAGGCTCTCGTTCTCAGGCCAACCAGACCGCCGCGACCGTCGCACCCGAGACCCGCTGAGTCGATTTCACAGCCGCCCGTCGGAATGGTGTTCTGCGCCGCGTAGCTGCACGGGCTGCACCGCGGGATCGGGTGACACCGTAAGCGCGCCCGGGGCCCAGGACTGAGTCGGTGACCCGGGGCCGTGACTCTGGACCCATGATCCGGTGGTGCGGCCCAGGGCTGTGGCGCGATGCCGTGGTCCCGGTTCGTGGCATTGGGATCGTGGCCCGAGGTGATTGCCTGAGGCGTGGCTCTCGGCGCCGTCAGCCGAGACGCTGGCTGCGGCGGTCTGCGGCAGTTGCCCAAGAAGATGGCTTTGAGCCGGTGCCAGCGGCGATAACCCGGTCCATGATCCGGGATGGTGGCCCACGGCGGTGACCGCAGCGGTCGCCTAATGCGGTGGCTCGGGATGGTGGAGCCTGGGCCGTGGCCGGTAGCGGTGGCCGGTGGCGGTAGCCCGAGGTCGAGGCCTGTAGCGGGTGGCCGGTGGCGGTGGCAGGTGGCGGTGACCCGACGCCATGGCCTGTGACGGGTGGCAGTGGCCAGTGGCGGTGGCCCGCGGCTGTGGCTGTGGTGGTGGCGGGGACGGGTGGAACCCGCGGACGTGGCTCCGACACTGCGGCCCGCTGTGGGTGGCCCGCGGCCCGGTGGCGGTGACCTGTGGGGGTGGTGGTGGTAGGCCAGGGCGTTGTCGGGTCATCACCCGTTCGGTGGCCGGGATTCCCAATGCGGCAAGTTGGCGGCTGCGCGGCGCAGGAAGCCAGCGCACCGTGCTGGTCTTTTCGTCCACGTGGAATTTCGGCCTAGGCCAGGCGGGTGCGGTCGTCGATGGCGGCTGGACGTATTCGTAGCCGACCCGGCGGCCGGCTTTGAGTTCGTTCTTGACGCGCTGGTGCTTGGCGCTGTCAGGGCCTTGGGACACGCCAGCCGTCGCCGTCGCGGATCCGGCCGATCTTCTTGACGTCGACATGCATCAGTTCGCCGGGCCCGGGGCGTTCGTAACGACGGATCAACTATTCGGTCGGGCTGTCGAGCCAGGCCTTGCCCTGTAGCCGATGCGCTATGCAGGGCCGGTCGGCCCGTCGCGCGGGAACAGGCGAGTTCCTGACCCCGTGCGCGCGCCCGGGCGGCCCTCCGCCACGACAAGCGTGAGAAGACCTCCGGTGAGGTAGAAGAGTCGCAACTCCCACCTCGCCGAAGGTCTTCTCAAGCCACCACGCCGTCAGAAAGCTCGAGGGCACTACCCCTAGCCGACTCCCCGCGCGCCGGCCCGTCCGACCAACGTCGCCAGCATCTTGCCGAAGTCGAGGCCCTCCGCCTGCACCGCCAGCGGCAGCAATGACGTCTCCGTCATCCCCGGAGAAACGTTCACCCCGAGCACATGCGGCCGCCCATCCGAGTCGACGATCAGATCAACCCGCGAAAGATCCCGAAGCCCAAGCGCCCCGTGTGCCGCCAACGCCGCCGCCGCGACCGCCTCGGCGACCGCAGGCGACAACCGCCCCGGCGCATGCCAGGTGGTCAGCCCCGCCGTGTACCGAGCCGCATAGTCGTAAACCCCGTCCCGCGGCACGATCTCCACCGCCGGCAACGCCTGCGGGCCCGAGCCGAGATCCACGACCGAGACCGCCACATCGGTACCCGGCACGAACCGCTCCACCAGCGCCGTCGAGTCGTACGCGAAGCAACCCACCATCGCCGCCGGCAGGTCGCTCGCCTCGTGCACCACCGCCGCGCCCAGACCGGAGCCGCCCTGCGCCGGCTTCACCATCAGCGGCAGCCCGAGTCGCTCCACGATCCGGTCCAGCACGGCGACCGCGCCCAGCTCCGAGAACCGGTCGTGCGGCAGCGCCACCCAGTCCGGCGTCGGGATGCCCGCCTCGCGGAGCATCGCCTTCGCCGACGGCTTGTCCCAGGCCAGCCGGGAGGCGCGGGCGCCGCTGCCCACGTACGGGATGCCGCAGAGGTCGAGCACCCCGCGCAGGGACCCGTCTTCGCCCGTCGCGCCGTGCAGGGCGATCACCACCGCGCTCGGCGGATCCGCCTGCAGGGCGGGGAGCAGCGACACGTCCGCGTCGCGGAGTTCCGCCGACAGGCCCGCGGCGCGCAGCGCGTCGAGCACCCGCCGGCCCGAGCGCAGCGACACGTCGCGTTCGTAGGACAGGCCACCGGCCAGGACCAGGACGTGCGTTTCGGAAGGCGTACCCATGGCGGTGATCATGCCAAGTCGGGGCCGGGTGCGTCGGCACCGGCGTGCCCACGACGGCGGTGGGTGGTGGTCGGTCCGAAGACCGCGCGCATCGCGAGCTCCTGCTCCATCACCCCGGCAAGCCTTCGTACGCCCTCACGGATCCGTTCCGGCGGCGGGAACGAGAAGTTGAGCCGGATGTGGCCGGTGCCCGTCCCGTCCGCGTAGAAGCCGGTGCCCGGCACGTAGGCGACGCGGGCCGCGATCGCGCGCGGCATCATCGCCTTCGAGTCCAGGCCCTCCGGGAGGGTGGCCCAGACGAACAGGCCGCCCTTCGGCCGCGTCCAGGTGGTGCCCGCCGGCATCAGGTCGCGTAGGCCCTCGAGTAGCGCGTCGCGGCGTTCCCGGTAGATCTCGCGGTAGGACTTGATCTGTTCGCGCCAGGGCATGGTCGACAGGTACTGGGTCACCGCGCCCTGTGCGAACGCGCTCGGGCACAGGATGTTCGCCTCGCTCGCGATGACCAGCTTTTCGCGTACGGCATGGGGGGCCAGGATCCAGCCGACCCGCAGGCCGGGGGCGAAGGTCTTGGAGAACGTGCTCACGTAGATGATGCCCTCGCGCCGGCGGGCGCGCAGCGGCCGCGGCGCCTCGCCCTCGAAGCCGAGCATTCCGTACGGGTCGTCCTCGACCACCAGCAGCCCGTGCCGCTCGCAGATGTCGAGGATCTCCTCGCGCCGGGCATCGGTCAGCGTGACGCCGGCCGGGTTCTGGTAGGTCGGGATCGTGTAGAGGAACTTGGCGCGGCCCGCGGCGGCGACCACGGCCGCCTCGAGTGCCGCCGGGATCAGGCCGTCGGCGTCCATTGCCACGTGCCGTACCTGTGCCTGGGCTGCCTGGAACACGCCGAGTGCGCCGACGTAGGTCGGCCCCTCGGCGAGCACCACGTCGCCCGGGTCGAGGAACAGCCGTGCCACCAGGTCGATGCCCTGCTGGCCGCCGACGGTCACGACCACGTCGTCGGGGGACGCACCGTTGGACGCGTCGATGCCGGACAGGCTCATTACTTCGCAGATGCGCTCGCGCAGCTCGATGGTGCCCTGGCCGATGCCGTACTGGAGGCTGGTCGTGCCGAGCTCGGACGCGAGCCGGCCCATCATGTCGCCGACCGCGTCCAGCGGCAGCGCCGCGATGTACGGCGATCCGCCGGCGAGCGACACCACCTCGGGGCGGCTGGCGACGGCGAAAAGGGCGCGGATCTCGGATGACGTCATGCCGCGGACCCGCCGCGCGTACCGTTCGGTGTAGTCGTCTTGAGTCGTGCCGGTCATGCGGCTTCACCTCGAAAGATCGTCGGACACATTGCGGTACATGCTAGGCGCCCGGCGCCTTCCCGTGCCTGTGGATAAGCACCGATGCGCTCCCGTTCAGGCCCATTGCGGCGTAGTATCCCTCCGGGGGCGCGGACGAGCATGTGAACAGGACCGTGCTTCGAGTCCGGAAAGTCCGCCGATCTTCAGGGGGTCCCGCATGTCGCGACGCCTCGTCAACCTGACCCTCGACACGCTCGAAGACCTGCCCCGGCCCTGCCGCCAGTGCGTCTACTGGGAGCTGGACCCGGTGTCCGCCGAGCGCGCGTGCGCGTCGGGTGATCCTGGTCTCGAGAAGGAGGCCTGGGTGTCGCAGACCCTCCTCGAATGGGGGTCATGCGGAAAGCTGGCATACGTCGACGGCATGCCCGCCGGTTTCGTGATGTACGCGCCTCCGGCCTACGTCCCGCGTTCGATGGCGTTTCCGACGTCTCCGGTCTCGGCCGACGCGGCGCTGCTGATGACCGCGCATGTGGTGGCGGCGTTCGCGGGCGGCGGTCTCGGCCGGATGCTGGTGCAGGGCGTCGCCCGCGATCTGACCAAGCGGGGCGTGAAGGCGATCGAGGCGTTCGGTGACGCGAAGTTCGGCGAGGCCGGCGAGGGCGAGGCGGAGGGCTGCGTCGCGCCGGTCGACTACTTCCTCTCGGTGGGCTTCAAGACGGTCCGGCCGCACCCGCGCTACCCGCGGCTGCGGCTGGAGTTGCGCACGGCGCTGTCGTGGAAGTCCGACGTCGAGTACGCGCTGGAGAAGCTCCTCGGCTCGATGAGCCCGGACACCCTGCTGCGCCCGGTCCGCCCGGCGGCCGCGACCACCTCGACGCCGAGCTGAGCCGGCGGGCGCACGCAGCGCCCGCCGCCGGTCAGGCGTTGCGCGAGGCGAGCGCCAGCCGCAGCTGCCGCACGTCGATCGAGCCGGTCGGCACGTCCGCCTCGACGGGGAAGTACATCCGCTGCACCGCGGCCAGGATCGCCTCGACGATCTGCTCACGGAAGGACGGATCGATCAGCCGCTCCCGGTCGACGGGCGAGGTCAGATAACCCAGATCCACGCGTACGGCGGGCATGCGCGTCAGGCGCAGCAGCTCCCACGTCTTGGAGTGGATGCGGCAGTCCCGCATCCCGGTGCGCACCACGATCTCGCGCTGCACCAGGTTGGCGAGCCGCTCGCCCACCGTCGACGTGACGCCGTTTCCGGTGCCGTAGTGGTAGCTGGCGACGCCGTCCGCCGTCGGCGTGTCCTGGCCGTCCAGGTGCAACGAGATGAGCAGGTCGGCGCCGAGGCTGTTGGCCAGCGCCGCCCGCTCCTGGCCGGTCATCGGCTGGGCCGGCGACGGGCCGCGGGTCAGGTGCACGCGCATGCCGGCGGCGAGCAGCCGGCCCTCGAGCCGGGTGGCGATGTCGAACGCCAGGTCGGCCTCGGTCCAGCGCAGCTGCCCGTCGGGCACGACGACGCCGAGGTCCTCCGCGCCGCCGTGGCCCGGGTCGATCACGATTGTCTTGCCGACCAGGCTGGATCCGGACTGGCGGAACGCCTCGGCCTCGCGCAGCCACTGCGGGCGGCCGCCGACGACCTTGCGGCCGAGCCGGCGCAGGCCCTTCATGGTCTGCGGGCCGCAGGAACCGTCGGGGGTGAGCCCGACCTCGCGCTGGAACTGCGCCACGGCCCGGGCCGTGCGCGGGCCGTAGATGCCGTCGGCGCGTCCGCTGTCGAAGCCCATCTCCAGGAGCCGCTCCTGCAGCGCCCGAACGTCCTCGCCGACCAGCGACGTCGGCACCGAGTGGTAGAGCGTGCGGGCGCCGAGCTTCCACCGCGCGCCGTCGAGCGCCTGCCACGTCTCCGAGCCGACCATGCCGTCGACGCCGATGCCGCGGCTCTGCTGGAAGGCGCGGACGGCGTTCTCGGTGGCCTCGTCGAAGTCCTCGCCGATCGCCGGAAGCAGTTCCAGGCCCACCAAGATCGACTGAATCTCCTCGACGGCCGGCCCGGTGTCTCCACGTCGGATCGAACGCACGGGCGGCTCCCTAACGACTGAGGGGAAGAGCAGACGGCAACCTCCGGAGCGTACTCCTCGGCGCCCGGATCGGCCGGTTGGCGAGGTACGCCCGGTGCGTGGGATCACGGTCGTGGCGACCGGGCCGTCACGCGGTTGAGCAATGCCCCGCATCCGGGTGGATGCGGGGCATAAGCACAGGTCAGAGCGCCGACTCGATGAAGTTCACCAGGGCGCCCTTCGGCTTGGCGCCGGCGACGGAGTTGACCGCCTCGCCGCCCTTGAACATGGTCAGCGTCGGCACGGACATCACCCGGTAGGCGCGGGCGGTCTCCGGGTTCTCGTCGATGTTGACCTTGACGATCTGCACCTTGTCGCCCATCTCGCTGGCGATCTCGGCGAGCAGCGGGTCGACCTTCTTACAAGGCGCGCACCACTCGGCCCAGAAGTCCACCAGCACCGGCTTGTCGGACTGCAGTACGTCTGTGACGAAGGTGGCGTCGGTGACCGCCTTGGTTGCTCCCACGGAAATCCTCCTGATTTACAGCTCTACGAACGAGGCGATGAAGCGTTCCGCGTCGAGCGCGGCGGCACAACCCGTGCCGGAGGCGGTAATGGCCTGGCGGTAGGTGTGGTCGACGAGGTCACCGGCGGCGAAGACGCCGGAGACGTTGGTACGGGTACCCGGGTGCTCGACCTTCACGTAGCCCTCGTCGTCGAGCGCGATCTGGCCCTTGAACAACTCGCTGCGCGGGTCGTGTCCGATGGCGACGAAGACGCCGGTGATGTCGAGCACCTTGGTCTCGCCGGTCTGCACGTTGCGGATCCGGGCGCCGGAGACCTTGCCGTCCTCGCCGAGGATCTCCTCGACGGTGCTGTTCCACTCGACCTTGATCTTCGGGTTGTGCAGCGCGCGCTGCGCCATCACCTTGCTGGCCCTGAACGAGTCGCGGCGGTGCACGATCGTCACGGTCTCGGCGAAGCGGGTGAGGAAGGTGGCCTCCTCCATCGCGGAGTCGCCGCCGCCCACCACGATGATGTGCTGGTTGCGGAAGAAGAAGCCGTCACAGGTGGCACACGACGAGACGCCGTGGCCGAGCAGCTCCTGCTCGCCGGGCACGCCGAGGGGGCGCCACGCGGAGCCGGTGGCGAGGATCACCGCGCGGGCGAAGTATTCGGTCTCGCCGACCCAGACGGTCTTGAGCGCCTCGGTGCCGGCCTCGGTCTGCTTGCCGGCCAGCTCGACGCGGGTCACGTCGTCGGTGATGAACTCGGCGCCGAAACGCTCGGCCTGCTTGCGCATGTTGTCCATGAGCTCGGGGCCCATGATGCCGTCCGGGTGACCCGGGAAGTTCTCCACCTCGGTGGTGGTCATCAGGGCGCCGCCGGACTGCACGCCCTCGATGACCAGCGGATTGAGGTTGGCCCGGGCCGCGTACAGCGCCGCGGTGTAACCGGACGGTCCCGAGCCGATGATGATCAGGTTTCGGACCTCGTCCACTGCCGACTCCTCAGTCTGGTTTCGCCGATCCACCGGCGACATCGCGTGCTGGAACGTCATCGTATGAGGGCGCATTCCCACCCGTCACGGCATGTGTGGGAGGGCATAGGTGGCCGACCTCACGGAGGGCCAAACAGCGTCTGTTCAGCCTACCTGCACGGAACCGAGCTTGTCGGCGCCGACTCCACGCGCGCCGCAGCCGGGACCCACCGCCCACACCCAACTGCCGCCCGGGGCGATGAACTGGATGATCACGGCCGGCGCGCCGTCGTAGCGCGCGAAGTCGATGGTCTGTGCGGTGATCGGTGCGAGGCCGCTCTGGTCGGCTATGGCGTCGAGGCAGGCGAGCAGCGCCGCCCGGCCCTGCAGTCGGCTCAGCGCGCCGGCCGTTTCGGACTTCGCCGCGGTGGTCGAGCCGCTGCTGCGCGCACCGCCGACCTTGTCGGTGTCCGACGCGAACGGCGCGTCCAGCTGGGCCACGCCCGCCTGGCCGAGCGTGGCCTGGCGATAGTCGCGGCCGGACTCGGTGAAAGGCACCGGCGGCACTCCGGGCACGGCCTGCTCAGCCGCGGACTGCGGCGCCCCCAGGTCCGCCGCCCGGTCCGCTGCCGATCCGGCGGACTGGGCGGTCTGCGAGTCCGTCGAGACGGCGAGCTGCTGAGCTCCGAAACCGGCGAACGCGAGCACCCCGGCGGCGATTCCGACACCGGCGGCTCCCCGCAGGCGGCGCGTCCACCTCCGGCGGGCATCAAACGGTACGGCGACCGGACGCTGATCGGGAGCGGCCCCGTCGCCCGCGTCCGTGCCACGACCGGCGGGGCGGTCGCGGGCCGTGCCGATCGCGATGACCTGCGCGCCGCCGGGGCCGTCGGCCGATTCGTGCCCGGAGTCCTGCGCGCTGTCGGCGGAGCCGGTGCCGGCGTCCGGCAGGGAGCTCCGCGCCGTCGAGGCCTCGAGCAGGGCGGCGTCGAGCCGGGCGACGATGTCGGCGGGCATCGGCTCGGGCGCCGATCCGAGCGCCCGGAGCTCCGTGCCGACGGCCGCGACGCCGTCGTGGAGCAGGGCGTACGCGTCGCGCCAGGAGGGGTCTTCGGCGATCAGCGCGGCGACCACGGCCTCGTCGGGGGTGCCGTCCAGGGCGCCGCCGACGTAGTCGGCCAGCAGGTCGACATCGACCCCGCTGAACTCTGCCCCGGTCACTGCTGGTCCCCTCTGTCAGGCGCGGACGGGTGCTGCGCTGCCGCTCCCGACCCGGATGGGACGCGCCCGGTGGCCGCCCGGTTCCCGGCGTGACCACCGTCTCCCCGGCCCGGCGACTTGTCGGAGCCGGTGCGCAGGTGGCCCAGGGAAAGTGCCATCCGGGCGCGGCCGCGGGCGCAGCGGCTCTTGATCGTGCCCTCGGCCACTCCGAGGATCTCGGCCGCCTCGAGCACCGGGTAGCCCTGCACGTCCACGAGCACCAGCGCCGCGCGCTGCTCGACCGGCAGCGCCGCCAGGGCCGCGCGCACGACCAGGGCCGTGTCGTGATCCTGCGCCGGCGCGGCCGGCTCCGGTCCGCCCGCGCCGCCGTCGTCGGTGTGCCGGCCGTCGGGCAGCGGGACCGTCGGGTGGGCCTGGCGGCGGCGGATCCGGTCGAGGCAGGCGTTCACCACGATGCGGTGCAACCAGGTCGTGACCGCCGAGTCGCCGCGGAACCGGGCCGCGCCGCGGTGCGCCGACAACAGCGCGTCCTGCACCGCGTCGGCGGCCTCCTCGCGGTCGCCGATGGTCCGCAGCGCCACCGCCCAGAGGCGGTCGCGGTGCCGGCGGACCAGCTCGTTGAACGCCTGCGGGTCACCGTCGACGTGCGCGCGCAGCAGCTCCGCGTCGGTCCGCTCGGGCCTGCCGGCCGGACCGGTCGCGTCGGGGAGCGCGTCGCCGGGGGTCACGCCAGCAATCTAGCCGAGAGGTGCGACAGGCCGTTGAGCGCGCTGTCAGTTGCCGTAGACCTCGACCTGGCCGATCTCGGCGCGGTACTTGCCGTCGCTGTCGCGCGGCAGCTCCGTGATGAAGACCATGATGTACTGGTATTTCTGGGTCTCATCGAAGACCGGGAACACCACGTTGGTGCCCTTGGTCTTCTCCGTGTCGCCGTCGCCCAGCTTCTTGTAGGTCTTGACGATCTGGTCGTCGCCATTGGAGTTGTTACCCGGATCGCTGGAACCGGTCCGGATGTCCATCGCGATGCCGGGCTGTGAGGTCTCGACCCGCACGTCGGTCACCGTGCGCGGGGTGCCGAGGTTGATCAGCAGACCCATGCCGGGCTTGTTGTAGATCTTCGCCTCGTTGAAGCCCGAGGTACGCCAGACGGTGTCCTCGTCGCCGTCGACGGTGAAGGCGGCCTCGCCCTCGTCGGTGCGGTCGCCGTTCGGCGGGTCGACGATGCGGACCATGTCGGCGGTCAGCGGGATCTTCGTCGGCGCCGCGGCCGGTGGCTCGTTCTCCGTGCCGCTGTCGCCGGTGTCGCCGGCCGTGTCCGGTGGCGTGTTGCCGGCCTGGGTGGTCGCCGGCGGCTTGCCGGAGCCCGAGTCGCTGATCGCCTTGATGCCGAAGATGAGGCCGATCAACGCGATGACGGCGAGCGCGCCGACCCCGATCATGATCTTGCGGGTGCTGCGCACCGGCTCGGCCGAGGTGCCCTGCGCGAACCGCAGCGGCCCGACGTCCTCGTAGTCGTCGTCGGCGGAGTCCAGGCGGGCCAGCTCGGCGGCGAGCGCGTCGGCCTCGGGGGCCACCACCCGCTTGTCGAGCAGGTCCATCGTCAGGTCGTCGAGGTACGCCGGGACGCCGGCGCGGATCTGCCGGGGCGTGGCGAGCACACCGTTGGCGTCGCGCATGGCGTCGGGCAGCCGGGAGCGGCCGATCTCGGTGTGCGGCCAGTGGCCGGTCAGCGAGTAGTAGAGGACGCCGCCGACGGCGCGCACGTCGTTCTCGGTGCTGTCGGCGGAGTCGGCACGCGCGTCGGCGAGCACGACGCGGCCGTCGTCGCCGATCAGCGTGGTGCCGGGGTGCACGTTTCCGTGGACCATGCCGGTGGCGTGCACCGCGGCCAGCGCGTCGGCGATGGAGTGCGCGATCGACGTGGCGCGGGCCGGATCCAGCGGACCCTCCTGCCCGACGAGGTCACGCAGCGCCTCGCCGTCGACCCACTCCCGGACGACATAGGCCCGGTCGCCCTCGTCGATCGCGTCGTAGACGCCGACCAGGTTGGGGTGGATGACGCGGCTGGCGTCGACCGCCGCCTGCAGCATCTCGGCCGCGGAGTCGCCGCCGGGGTGCCGGAGCACGACGGCGACGGGTCGCCGCAGGATCACGTCTATGCCGCGCCAGACCTGCCGGCCCGCGCTGTCGTTGTTGACGTGTTCCTCGAGCTGGTACCGCTCGGCCAGGATCTCACCGACGGTGGGGGCACCGAAGGTCATGACCGGTCCGGCCTCATCGGCCGCGGTCTCGTGGCCTTCGCCGACCTGGGTCACCCGTCCTCCCTCGGTGGGTCCGCACGTGTCGCTCACGACCTTACCCGCACCGGGCCAGCGGCCCACAGGTCATCCCCTGGTGCCGTACCCGTCCGGGGCCGCTCGCCAGCAGCGTTTCCGCCGCTCGGTGGCCGAAAAGTACCTGATCAGAGAATTATCCACAGGTTTTCCACAAGGTTTAGCGGCCGAGTTTGCGCCGCACCATCCCGACCACCTGGCTGACCTCGTGAACCCGCAGCAGCGCCGCTGTTCCGAGGTACACCAGCATGATCACGGTACCGCCGACGACGACCTGTAGCGCCGCTGTCAATCGCCCGGGAGTGTCGCCGCCGGGCAGCAGGAACACGACGAGCAGGCCGGCACCGGTCGCGACCGCCGCGGCGACCAGCACCTTCAGCAGCGCCTTCGCGACGGAACCGAGGTTCAGCCGGCCGATCCGGCGGCGCAGCACGACGAGCGAGATCAACGCCGAGAGCAGGTAGGAGATCGCGTTCGCGGCGGTCATGCCGGCCGCGGCCAGGGACTCGAGGAGCAGCTCGGCGAGGACGACGTAGCCGGCGATGCGCAGGAGCACGACCGGGATATTGATCAGCGCGACCGTCTTGTTGCCCTGCAGCGCATAGAAGGCATAGGTGCACAGATAGCTGATCGAGAGCGGGATCACCGCGAAGGCGGCGACGGTCAGCACGGTGCCGGTGGCGAACGCGTCCTGATCGGTGAAGGCGCCGCCCTGGAAGAGCGAGACCGCGATGGGCACGCCGAGCACGCCGTACGCGACGGCGATCGGGGCCAGGGCCGTCGTGGTGAGCCGGATACCGCGGCTCAGGTCGGCGCTCACGTCGGCGTACCGGCCGTCGGCGGCGGCGGAGCTCATCTTGGGCAGCAGCGCGGTCATCACCGAGACGCCGATGATGCCGTGGGCCATCATCGTCAGCAGGTAGACGTTGTTGAATGCCAGCACGCTGGCGTTGTTGCCGCCCGAGACGGCGCTGAGCTTGCGGACCACGACGAAGACCGCCAGCTGGTTGGCGCCGACGTAGCAGAGCATCCAGCCGGCGAGCCGGCCGATCTCGCCGAGGCCGAGCGAGCGCGGGGACCACCGCCAGCGCCAGGCGAAGCCGACCCTGCGCAGCGCCGGTAGCAGGCCGACGGCCTGCGCGACCATGCCGAGCAGCGTGCCGCCGGCGATCAGGATGATCCGGCCGGGCGTCATGTCCTCGGGCTGGAGGTCCTTCGCGTTGCCGAAGACCACGATGAAGACGCCGCAGGTGGCGATCACCACGAGGTTGTTCAGGATCGGCGCCCACATCGGCGCGGCGAAGTGCCCGCGCACGTTGAGCACCGCGCCGATCATCGCGGACACGCCGGTGAAGAAGATGATCGGCAGGATCAGGTACGCGAACGAGGTGACCAGATCCCGGTAAGCCTCGGTGCTCTTGTTGCTCGCCTGGATCGCGGTGATCCACGGCGCCGCGGCAACGACCAGCGCCGTCGCGATGCCGAGCGCGACGACCGCGAACGTCAGCAGCCGCTGGGTGAAGAGCTGGCCGCCGTCGGGGTCCTCCTTGCGCCGCCGCACCAGCAGCGGGATCAGGACGCTGGAGAGGATCCCGCCGAGCAGCAGCTCGTAGATCTGGCCCGGCAGGAACTGTGCGCTGGTGTACGGGTCGCCGATGGCGGTGCCCAGCGTCATGCCGATCAGCATGTTTCGGACGAAGCCGATCAACCGGCTGACCATGCTGCCGGCGGCCATGATCGCGCTGTTGCCCGCGGTGCTGCCGCCCTCGGTGCCGCCGCCGGTCGGCGGGACGTCCTCCGGCGGCAACGCCTGGTCGCCGGCCGCGGTCGTGCCGGGGGTGCCGTCGACCGAGATCAGGATCGCGCCGTCGGACCGCTCGGGGTCACCGTCGCTCGCAGAGTGCGCGCTGCGGTACAGGCCGCCGTTCACCAAAGCCTCCCCGGGGGTGCGGATACAGACGTCACCCTAGCCAGGCCGTGCCTGGGGTGCCGTCCGACCATGATCCACCTCGCGGCACGTCTCAGGAATGCCTGCGCCGCAGGCTGCCGGGCACCGCGCCGGCCAGCGTCTCCACCATCCAGCACGCCTCGGCCTCCACGATCGGCTCGCTCAGCGCGTCCAGCACGGTCGGGTGGTCGCAGCCCGCCTCGGTCAGCACCCCGAGCAGATCCTTGACCGGGCCCAGGTCGCCGGTGTCCGCCATCCGGCGCGCCAGCGGGCGTACCTGGGCGTACCACCGCTCCTCGGGGAGGCGGGACAGTCGCTGCGCTGCCCGCCGTACCAGCTCGGCCAGGTCCTCGTGCGGGAAGCGGGAGCCGCCGCGGACCTCGAGCCGCACGGCCGCCGGGGCGGTGTAGGCCGCGATCGCGGCCTCGTCGATCACCTGGGGTGACGGCGCCGGCGGCCGCGGCCACCAGTCGTCGGCCGCGAAGAGCGGCAGGGGCGCCTGCTCGGGACCGCCGGCCGCGACCGGGTGCACCTCCCGGCGCAGCGAGCGGTACGCGGCCTCGCGCACGGCCGCGACCGCGTCACCGTCGTCGTCGGGGGTGGCCGGCGCGAACGGGGACAGCAACGCCACGACCAGGCCGGGGTGCGGCAGCGTCGGGTCCTCCAGGGCGATCACCCGGGCGCAGAGCTCGAGTTCGTGCCAGAGCAGCGCGGCCGGCGCGGGCGCGCCGGGGTCGGCCCGGCCGAGCTGCACCGGCTCGCTGCTCGACGGCGTGCGCAGGCCGAGGGTCCGCTCGCCGGAGACCAGATCGATGTCGAGCACGAGGCCGTAGCCGCCGGTGACCGGCAGCCCGACCCGGACCTCGGCGTGCTCGGGGTCGGGGTACGCGCCGTCGTTCACGAACAGGAAGGACCAGAACCGCGGGTCCTCGCTGAGGCGATGCAGCGCCTCGGAAACGGGCACGCTGACCATCCTGCCCGCTGCGCTCGCGGACCGCCACGACCGATACCCTGGTCGTCCCATGTCTGAGTTGACTAAAGCCCAACGCAACGCCGTCGCGGAGTTGCTACGGGTCTCACCCGTCGCCGACGAGCTGGGGCGCCGTTTCGGCGCCGCCGGCCATGAGCTGCACCTCGTCGGCGGATCGGTGCGAGACGCTCTGCTCGGACGGCTCGGCGACGACCTCGACTTCTGCACCGATGCCCGGCCGGAGCAGACGCTCGCGCTGGTCAAGGGCTGGGCGGACGGGGTCTGGGAGACCGGCCGGGACTTCGGCACGATCGGGATACAGAAGAACGGCCTGCGGCTGGAGATCACCACGTTCCGGGCCGAGGCCTACGACGGGCTGAGCCGCAATCCGGTCGTGCGCTACGGCGACAACCTGCTGGATGACCTGCGCCGCCGGGACTTCACGATCAACTCGATGGCGGTCAGCCTGCCCGGCCACGACTTCACGGACCCGTTCGGGGGCCTGGACGACCTGGCCGCCGGGATCATCAGGACACCGGACTCGCCCGCGCTCTCCTTCGGCGACGACCCGCTGCGCATGCTGCGCGCGGCCCGCTTCGCTGCCAAGCTGCGATTCACAGTGGACAAGCCGGTCGTCGAGGCGATGACCGAGATGGCCGCGGACCTCGACCGGATCACCGCCGAGCGGGTACGCGACGAGTTCACCAAGCTGCTCTGCGGGCTCGATCCGATCGCCGGGCTGCGACTGCTGGTCGACACCGGGCTGGCCGACCGGTTCATCCCGGAGATCTCCGGCCTCAAGCTGGAGATCGACGAGCACGCCCAGCACAAGGACGTCTACGAGCACACCCTGATCGTGGTCTCCAACGCCGTCCGGCTCGAGGGCGACACCGGACCGGACTTCGTGCTGCGGATGGCCGCGCTGATGCACGACGTCGGCAAGCCCGCGACCAAGGCGGTCGGCCGCGACGGCCGGGTCAGCTTCCACCACCACGAGGTGGTCGGCGCCCGGCTCACCCGCCAGCGGATGAAGGCCATGCGGTTCCCCAAGGACGTCACGTCCGAGGTGGTGGACCTGGTCGCGCTGCACCTGCGCTTCTACGGCTACGGCCGCGGCGAGTGGACCGACTCGGCGGTGCGCCGCTACGTCACCGACGCGGGTGAGCTGCTCCCCCGCCTGCACAAGCTGACGCGCTCCGACTGCACGACGCGCAACCGGCGCAAGGCGGCGGCCCTGTCGGCCGACTACGACGCGCTCGAGGAGCGGATCGCCCGGATCGAGGCCGAGGAGGACCTGGCGCGGGTCCGGCCCGACCTGGACGGCAACGCGATCATGGAGCTGCTCGGCGTGCCGCCCGGCCCGGTGGTCGGCCAGGCCTGGCGCCACCTCAAGGAGCTGCGCCTGGACCGCGGGCCGCTGGACCGCGACGAGGCGGAGGCCGAGCTCTGGCGCTGGGCGCGGGAGCACGGCCACATCTCCTGACTGTCGTACGCACGCGGCAGAATCGGAGTCATGCAGCTGCTCGTGGAGTCACCCATCGGACCGCTCGGCGTCAGGGTCGACGGCGACACCGTGATCGGGGTGCGGTTCGGCGCCAGTCACGGCGAGCCGGGCGAGCACCCGGCCGCCGAGCAGCTGGCCGCCTACTTCGCCGGCTCGCTCACCGACTTCACCGTGCCGTTCGAGCTGCGCGGCGGGTCCGACTTCGAGCGGGCTGTGTGGGGCGAGATCGCCCGAATTCCGTACGGCGAGATGCTGACGTACGGCGCGATCGCCACCGCACTGGGCGAGCCGGGCGCGGCCCGTGCCGTGGGGACGGCGTGCAATCACAACCCGGTGCCGGTGATCGTCCCGTGCCACCGGGTGGTCGGCGCGGGCGGCAAGATGGTCGGCTTCGGCGGCGGGCTGCCGCGCAAGCGGCACCTGCTTGAGCTCGAGGCCCGGGTCGCATTGGAACGCGCCTGGGGCGCATAGGGATGCCATGATCGCGGACATGCCTGACACGGAAGATGAACTCGTCGCCTTCGAACGGCTCCTGGCCTCCTGGCGGAGTCACCGAGCGCCTGTCGCGGACCACCTGAGTCCGGGTTTGGGCGACGGGGAGCTGGACGCGGTCGAGAGGTCGACCGGCCTGGTGTTGCCGCTGGAGATGCGTCGATGGTGGGGATGGCACGACGGGGTGCGGCGTCGTGTCCCCGGTTCCCGGCTGGGGCCGGAAAGCCGGCTGGGCGTCGCGTGGGACTTCCTCTCGCTGTCCGAGGCGCTGCAGGCCAGGGCCCGGCTGATCGAACTGACCGAGGAGTTCGTGGAGGACGACGAGGTCCGCTGGCTGCCCGAGTGGCTGCCGGTCGTGTCCTATGACAGCAGCTATCTCTTTGTCGCCTGCGCGGCACCGCGGGCCGATCGCTCGGAGGTGCGCCGCTGGGACCGGGAACCGGATGATCCATACACTGTCCGGGCGTCGTCCTGGACCGATGCGGTGACGGTTTTCGCCGATCTGCTGGAGAGCGGCGACTACACCTACTCGACCGAGACGGAACGCTGGGACGGACCCGAGCGTCCGTCCCCCGATGCCCACGTGCGAGCCCTTGCGTGAGGGCCGGTCGGCCGGAAGGAGATCCGGCCGACCGGCATTCGCTCAGCAGACGTAGAACGTCTTGTTGGTGCTCTGGACGTCGGCGATCAACGGAATCGTCAAGAACGGGGTGCCGTTCTTGGAGATCTCCGGGGTATACCCCGGCATCGCCGGCTGCACGTCCCAGACGGCGGTGCTGAATCCGCACTCCGTCTTCCGGTACATCCCGTTCAGGAGGGCACCCTCCTGCCCGTTCTCCGTAGCGGGGATCAGATTCAGCTGAGTGCTGATCGGCTGGCTCTCACCTCCGGTGTACATCGCCCAGGCGACGCCCTGCTCGGACGAGTAGAAGGGGAACTCGTCACATTCCATGTCCTCGCCGTTCGGGCCCTTCGGCCGGGGACTTGGGCAGGCCGTCTGCCCGAAGCGCGCCTGGTCCAGCCAGTCGCGACTCCAGGACTTGACCTTCTCCGCGTTGCTGGCGTAGTTCTGGACCACCCACGCCGGGTTGCGCCGCAGACCCGCGTCATCGTTGCGGGCTGCACCGGCGGCATCCGCGATCGTCGGGAACAAGATCGCAATGTTCATGCACGGGTCGTCGAACATGCCGCCGCGGCGTGTCAGATCGAGGCACCGCTGAGCCGCGTCGTCCGCCTGGTCCTCCGTGATGCTCCAGCGTTCGCCCCTCCGGGTGTCCACGTAGTTCATGATCCGTTGCTTGATCGCCGAACGCGGACTGTCACCACGGAGCACCGAGCTGACCATGGAGGCGAGCTGCCGGTGCCCCACGTCGTTCGGGTGCCAGCTACCGGTACCGGGGTCGGAGTTACCGCTGCCGTCTTCGGACTGGCCGAGGACCGCCTCGGTCCACCGGGTGTCGTCGTCACCGGACGGGATGTTCATACAGGCCCAGTGCTTGCCGCCATCGCTGATGAGCCGCCACTTCAGCGTCGAGTTGAGGTAGCGGATGTTTACACCCTCGTCATGCACCTCGGAGACCGCCTTCATGGTCGCCGCGGTCAGGTTATGGGTCAGCTCGTTCAGGAAGACCTGAGTCTCGCCGCTCATGCCCCAGCACGTGCCGTTCGGCTCCTCGTCCGGGCGCATCTGCGGGTAGCCCACCACGACGATCTTCGCGTGCGGCGCGCGCTCGTGGATCGCGCGATACGTCGCCTTGAGCTTCGCCGGCAGCCAGTCCCGGATCAGTTTGGTCTCGTAGCGGTATAGCGGCTCCGGGTCGACCTTGCCGTTGTCGCGGGTGAGTTTGTAGTCGTCCAACTCGCACCCGTCGGCCAGCCGCAGGATGCAGCCCCGGATGACTTCGGCGAATCGAGCGTCGTTACCGCCGACCGAGATCGTCACGTGGGTGGTGTCCACGTCCAGGTACCCCTGGTCGACCTGGGTCATCTCGCCGTGCTGGAAGGCGGCCGACCCCCAGTCGGTATGCCCGCCGGAGTCCGAGGCGGCGGGCGGTTTGTTCACCGCCTCGGTCGCGACGCCGGCGGTCGTGGCGCCGGAACAGGCGATGAGCGCGAAGGACGCCTTGCCCTGCGCGGCCTGTTGCTCGATCGTCTCGCTGGCGCCGGGCAACTTGACGAGCCGCGGATAGGCCCCGTTTGTCGAGCGGTGGCAGGCGTTCTTGCTGGTCGGCCCGCCGTTCGTCCGCTTCAGGTCGCTGTTGCGGTCGTACGGTTTCGTGCCCTCACCCGATGAGTAGGAGTCCCCGAGCGCGACGTACTGGGCGGCCGGCTTCGACGTCGGCGTGAACGCCACCGCGTCGAAGATGATGCTGTCGCTGCCCATGCCGTCCGGGGTCTCGTTGGTCAGTGACACACTCGCCCGCCCGGCGAGCGGGAAGACTCCCAGATCAACCCAGCGGTTCTGTTGCCAGGTCTGATTCACCACCCGGTACCGGGTCTGCCCGTTTCCCAGGTTGATGACGTACTTCGCCTGCTGGGTCCAGGCTCCGTGGTCCGGGACGGAGACCTGGATTCGCGTCCAGCCGGTCATCGACTCGGCAAGCTTCCAGGTGCCGGTGACCTTCAACTTCCCGCCGAGATGCCCGGGTTCCCGGGTGTGGGCCCGCCAAAGGTGTGCCCCGAAGCCGGCACCGATCTGATGCAGGTCGACCTTCGACGGGTACAGCCCTCGGTAATCGGAGCCGAAGTTGAAGGTGAATTCCCCGCCTTCCGTCCAATCCCGCGCACACGGCCGTACGGCTGGCACCCGCTTTTCGACGTTGTCGATGACTCTCGCTCCGGCAAGCAGGCCCGCGGTGTCGCACTTCGGCGGGAAGCTGACGCCGTCATCCTGGTAGGCGTAACCCGGATCGAACCGCAGTACCTCATTGCCGCAGGTGTTACAGGCATTGCCGACCGGCGCCTTCCAGCCCACCGGGCCGTGGTACCAGCACCGCAGGTCGTAGAGTCCCTTGTCGTTCTTGTGCAGGCACGGCCCAGCCGGCTCGTTGGCGACGTCCGGGTCGTTCGGCTTCACTTTCGCGTTGGGGTCGCAGTCGTTCGACACGTTGCAGAACGTCTTGACGTCCGGCTTGACCCTGATGCGGTCGTCGACCGACGTCCACCATGCGGGCCGGTATCCGGCAACGTCCGTGGTCGGAGACTCGGCCGAGACGATCGGGTGCCCCGCCCATCCCAGGATCTTCTCCGGGTACGGCCACCTCTGCGGGTTACGGGTGTCGTCGTACGTGTACTCCAGGAACGCCTTCCGCTGCGGGTCGAAGCGCGGGTTGATCGGATTGTTCAGCCAGCCGACGCCCCAGGGCTCGTTGTCGGCCTTCTTCGGGTACATCCCCGAGTTGTAGGCCCAGAGCGCGAAGAACCAGTTCTCCAGGTGAGCCGGGTTGGCGTCGTGCACACGCAGGCCGGCGTTGTAGGTCTGGTTCCATTTGTCCTGGAGGATCCGCGCGCCCGCCGCGACATTGGCCGCGAAGTCCAGCGCGACGGCCCGCTGGATGTCGTAGTCCAGGGATGTCTCGACCTTGTTGCCGTCCGCGTCGGTCTTCTCCTTGCCGGCGAGCCGCATCCCGTCGGTGACCTGGGTGAGACCGTACCCGCAGTCGGATTTCGCCCAGTCGATGTCCCAGTCGTCTCCCTCATCGCTGTTGTAGATGTCCCGGCCGTAGAAGTTGCCGACCAGGGGGTTAGCCGTCACACCCGGCAGCGCGTACCGGGCGGCCTGCCACATGTTCGACTCCTGCGCGATGATGCCGAGCAGAATCTGTGGGGGAACCCGTCCACCGGTGACCAGTTCGATGCGGGGGAAATACTGCCGCAGCGTGTACTCCGGCATACCGAGGTTCTTCCAGTTCGCCGGCCGCTTGAGGTCCAGCGCGCCGGTGATGACCTGGTCGACGGCCCACTCCACCTGACGAGGCTTCGGCTGGATCGCCTGGTTCCGCGGATCGTTGCGCGGGACCGAGCAGTACCGCTCGTCGGTTCCCTCGGACGCCTCGGACGGCGAGCCGGCCGCGGCGGCCGCACGAGGAGCGCTCTGAGCCGCAGTACCCAGCGCGGGACTGGGGTGCCTACCCTCGGCTCCGGCCGCGTCTGCCTCGTCGGTGACCACGTCGAACCGGAGCGCCGAGCCGTTCGCCGAGACCGTCGCGTCGATGCGGACCGGTGCGGAAGCCGCCGGATCAACCTGCCGCAGCCGGGGGTCCTCGGTATCCGCCGACCGCACCCGGGTGAGGGCCAGATCGCCCGTGGCCGAGATCTCACTGCTTGCGGATACGGGGAGCCGGCGTACCCCGGCAGGAAGCGAGCCCTTGTCGGTGAGCGTACCGGTGAGGAATGACCGGCCTGCTGAACCGCGGACCAGTCCGACGTCGGCTTGGGCGCCCTCGGCGAGCTGGGTCGGCTTCGCGCTGGGCCGGCTGGCCAGACGCTTGACCCGGACGCGGTCCTTGGCGCTGTCCATGAAGGTAACGTTCCCGGAGGTATCGGGAACGAGGCGGAAGGGGACGCCGTCCGTGTCGGCCAGGCGCTTGATCTTGGCCGAGCGGTCCACCTCGACCAGCCTGCTGCCGCTTGCCGCGACGACCTTGTCACCCACCGGAACCGGCGAACTGAGTTCCGTGTCGAGCAGGATCGGCTTGGAGAGCTTCCCCTTCGCGGTATCGAGCGTGAACATCCGGCTCTGTACCGGCTGATCGGGATCGTCGATGCGCTCGCCGCCGTACTGGCTGAGGACGGCCGTCTCACCGGCGCCGCAACCGGGGTTGTAATACGCGAGGGAAGTCTGCACCGCCAGCTTCGTCACTGCGCCGGTCTTGAGATCGACCGTGGCGGTGAACCCACCGCGGTCGAAGAGGTTCGGCTTGTTGGTGAAGGTGCGCGGTGCGTAGACGACGACCAGCCGCCGCCCGGATCCCGTGAGACAGGCATTGCCGATCCAGGAGTCCGCCTCGAATCCCGGCTCCGCCAGTGTGGTGATGTTCTTCCAGGTGTATCCGCTTCGTGCCGTTGCGGCCAGGACGTGCAGACCGTCGGCGTCGCCGTTGACCGTCCAGGCGATGTCGGACGACGTTCGCCATCCGGACCCCAGGACCTTGTCACGCCGGCTCGGGTCGACGGAGTCCTTCTCCGGGGCCTCGCGTAGGTCCTGTGCCCTTGCCGAGTCGGGCGGCGTATCGGGGGAAGGAGCGGCGATGGCGGCCGTGGGAACGGTCCCGATCAGACTCAGGGCGAGCCCGATGATCGCCGCGTCGCGTAGGCGGCTCTTTTGATTGCGATGCATGGGTCCTTCCAGGTTTGCGAGAAGTGCGCCAACCACACGTCCAAGATCGTCAACTTGTTAGAAATCCCGGCACGGCTTCGTCGATGGCCAGCCCGAGTGACGGCGGGAGACATGCGGTACGGCGACGGCGGCGTCGCGCCACCGGCCCGCGCCAGCCAGGAACAGGTACGACAGGCAGCGGCGACGTTTCGCCAAGGGATCGAGGCCCGGCAGGTCGCGCGGCAGGTGTCGACGGTGTCGATCAAATCCGTGTACGGGTGCGGAGCGGTTGCCGAGTGGGCCCTGGCCTTCGAGGCTCAGGTCCAGAAGCCTGGACGCCAGGCTGGAAATGGACGTTCCACGGTGGGGCTGTCCGCGTAGGGACAGCCCCACCGTGCGTCAGTAGGCCGAGCGGTGGATGATCAGTACTTCTTGGTGCAGTCGAACTCGCTCCGCGGCGTATCGGGGCCCACGCCGCCGCACGCCCGCGCCGTGTACCCCTTGTCGTTCACCATTGCCGTCCAGGTCCTGTTGGTCGGCTGGGGTCCGCTGCCCGGGTGGTTGTGCCAGGCGATCTTGCGGCTCGTGGAGCCATTGAAGCTCTCCACGAAGAAGTTGTGATAGGCCCAACCGCGCGCCCAGGCGCTGCGGCACTGCGGGCTGTAGCGCAGCTCGAGCCGGTTTCCGGTCAGTGGGGCGCGCTCTTTGACGGCATAAACCGTGATCGCGTCGTCAGAACAGCGGTACCAGTTCGACTGGCCGCCTGGCGGTGTCCACTGGTAGTCGGGAGACGTGCCGTCGCAGTCACTGTTGCAATTGCGGTTCGCAGCTGCGGCCGCCGTGAGGGCCTCCACCGCGGCCGGGTCGACCGCCTCGATCACCGTGCCGTCCGACAGGGTCGCGGACCGCAGCGGTGGCTGCTCCGCCTCTGGGGCGACGTCCGCCGCGGCGCCGTCCTCCACCTCCGACGCGACAACCGGATCGCTGCTCGTGTCGGCGTGCGCGGCCGTGCCCGGCCCGAGCAGCACCGCGGCCCCCACAACGCCCGCTGCAACGAGCCGGGCGCCCCGGCTCGACAAGAATGAATGCGACATAACTGTTCCTCCCACCCGTTGCACCACGAGATTCGGTGCAGGGCAGCAGCCTATGGATCGTCCTCACTGCTTTGCGCAGTCGTCGCTGAGCACGCGATGAAGGTGCAATGACGTTTCCTGTGGGGCTGATCCAGGCAGTGCGAGGTCGCTGGCGACAGGAGCCATCGCGACTGTCGGCCGCCGCGAGACGAGCGAGGCATCTACCGGCTGTTCAGCGGATCTACGCCGCGACGTGTTACGACCTCGACGATCCGGACGGACAGTCGAACAGCGCGAAGTCGATCTTCCGAACGTAGGCGTCACCTGGTGGCTGCCGGAAGCTGAACCGCCAGCACTCCCGGTCGTCCGCCTCGAACTTTCCAGCCTCGGCGACGAACAACACGTCGACGTGGCCGCCAGGGCGGTCGCCATGCTCCACGTCGGAATCCATCACCTGGCCGCCGTTCTGCGCTGCGTATTTCTTCAACAGATCCACGATGGCCTCGGGTTGGTCCGCCGGCCGGTACCCGTCGCCGTGTACCTGCGTCCACTGCGCGGTCTGCTCCGCCTCACGCGCGAACCGGGGAGCACTGCAACCGGTGACCGCCGTGTTCACCAGCACGACAAGGCCCACGGCAAGCCATCGATCTCTCACCCGCGAATGATCGCACGGGAATTGCCCGTCTGGACCCCAATGCGTACGTACCGGGTGCCGCAATGACTGGAAGTCGGGGCCAGCCGCTGCGTACGAGTTCGTAGGCCTTCAATGCGGAGAAAACGGCCATAACGGCTGCAGTGTGCGGCGGTCATCTCGGCCGAGCCATTGATTCTCGTAACATTGAAACCGGCTAATAAGTGTTTTATGATGGCATTAGAGTGACGAGTAACACCACGGGGGATTAATTGAGTTACACGCTGTTAGGTCCTGTTACGGTCCGTTCGTTGGACGGCGGATACCTCCCGCTCGGACGCGGGCGGCAACGGAAAATCCTCGCCGCATTGCTGCTCAACGCGAATCGGCCGGTTTCCACCAACCGACTCATCGACGTCGTCTGGGGCGACGAGTCTCCGAGCACCGCTCGGCAGCAGACGCAGAATTCGATCGGGATGCTCAGGAGTGCTCTTGCCGCCGCGGGCGCTGAGTCCCGCATCCACCGTCAGTCCGCCACCTACACCCTGGAGATCGAAGAGGCGCAGATCGACAGCTTTGTTTTCCGTAGCCAATGCACACAGGCCCAGCGGGCGGTGGAATGCGGTGATGGAGACCGGGCGGCTCTGCACCTCGAGGAAGCGTTGGCGCTGTGGTGTGGGCCTGCTCTCGAGGACATCCACTCGGCCGCGCTCCTGGCCAACGCGGAAGAGCTCGAAGCACGACGGCTGGAAGCGGCGCAGGCGCTGGTGGCGACTCGATTCGAGCAGGGCCGGCACACTGAGATGATCGGCAAGTTGACCGTGTGGACGGCTGAATATCCGTATCATGAAGCGTTTCATCGCGCCCTCGCCGAGGCGCTGCAGGCCGCGTCCCGTGTGGGCGACGCCTTGCGGGTCCTCTCAGCGTTGCGGGAGCGCCTCGATCGCGAACTGAGCATCGGTCCGGAGCCGGCCACGCAGGACCTGGAGCTCCGGCTGGCAAACAGTCATGCCCTTGCTACCGGGGGGCAGGAGCCCGGGACGCGTGAGCTGATCGAAGCGCTGCGTGAGGTGACCCATCAGCTTTCAGCGGTCACCCGGATGATGTCGAAGGTGCCGCCCCTGCGGCGCTGACCGCACCGGGCGGCGCGGTGCGTGTACCCGGGGATCCGCCAGCCCGATCCGTGTTTGTTCAGGAGCGAGGGCTTGGTCTTGCCCTCGGCGAATGGCCCGCAAGCAGCGGGGGCCGGACCGCCATGCGGTCCGGCCCCCCAACTGACTACGACTTGCCTTGCGCCGCGACTCAGCGCTCGATGTCGCCCTTGATGAAGGCCTCGACCGCGTTCTTCGCGTCGTGGTCGTTGTACTGCACCGGCGGGGACTTCATGAAGTACGAGCTCGCCGACAGGATCGGGCCGCCGACGCCGCGGTCCTTGGCGATCTTCGCCGCGCGGACCGCGTCGATGATGACGCCGGCCGAGTTCGGCGAGTCCCACACCTCGAGCTTGAGCTCAGCGTTCAGCGGGGTGTCGCCGAAGCTGCGGCCCTCGAGCCGGATGTAGGCCCACTTGCGGTCGTCCAGCCACGGCACGTGGTCCGACGGGCCGATGTGCACGTCGCTCTTGGACATCTCGTGCGGGATCTGGGACGTCACCGACTGGGTCTTCGAGATCTTCTTCGACACCAGGCGCTTGCGCTCCAGCATGTTCATGAAGTCCATGTTGCCGCCGAAGTTGAGCTGGTACGTGCGCAGCAGCTCGACACCGCGGTCCTCGAACAGCTTCGCCAGCGCGCGGTGCACGATCGTGGCACCGACCTGGCTCTTGATGTCGTCGCCGACGATCGGCAGGCCGGCGTCGGTGAACTTCTGCGCCCAGACCGGGTCCGAGGCGATGAAGACCGGCAGGGCGTTGACGAACGCGCAACCGGCGTCGATCGCGGCCTGCGCGTAGAACTTGTCGGCCTCCTCGGAGCCCACCGGCAGGTAGGACACGACGACGTCGACCTCGGCGTCGCGCAGCGCCTGCACGACGTCGACCGGCTCGGCGGACGACTCCTCGATGATCTCGCGGTAGTACGTGCCGAGACCGTCGAAGGTCGGGCCGCGCTGGACGGTCACGCCGGTGGGCGCGACATCGGTCAGCGTGATCGTGTTGTTCTCGCTGGCGACGATCGCCTCGGCCAGGTCCATGCCGACCTTCTTGGCGTCCACATCGAACGCCGCGACGAACTTCACGTCGGATACGTGGTATTCGCCGAAGGTCACGTGCATGAGACCCGGCACGCGGTCGTTGGGGTCGGCTTCGCGGTAGTACTCCACGCCCTGCACGAGGGACGAGGCGCAGTTACCCACACCGACAATGGCGACGCGGACGGAGCCCATCGCGTTTGCCTCCTTGTTCATCACGGCCGGTCCTGATGCGGACGCGGGTCTTCGGGGGGTGTATCCCCTGCTGGGGAGCGGCCGGAGCGCTCGTTGGTGATGAGCTCCTCCAGCCAGCGGACCTCGCGCTCGCACGCATCCAGTCCGTGGCGTTGCAGTTCCAGGGTGTAGGCGTCGAGGCGGTCGGAGGCGCGCGCGAGCACGTCGCGCAGGCCTTCCCGGCGTTCCTCGATCCGGCGGCGGCGGCCTTCCAGGATCCGCAGCCGCGTCGCCCGGTCGGTCCGGGAGAAGAAGGCGAAATGCACGCCGAAGCCGGCGTCGTCGTAGGTCTCCGGGCCCGCCTGGGCGAGCAGATCGGCGAACCGTTCCTTGCCTTCGGCCGTGATTTTGTAGACAACCCGGCCACGACGGCTCGTCAACGGGGGAATGATCTCGCTGTCGGGGGTCTCGGCCGCGCCGATCCAGCCCGCGGTCTGCAGGCGCTTCAGGGTCGGGTACAGCGTGCCGTAGCTGATCGCGGCGCGGATCGTGCCGAGCTTGGTGGCAAGCTCCTTGCGCAGCTCATAGCCGTGCATCGAGGATTCCTGGAGCAGGCCGAGGATCGCTAGTTCCAACAACGTGCTCACCCCTTCACCTGTCTCGCACGATGTATCGGCCCGATACATCGTCACCGTAGATCGGGTTGCGCCGCGCCGCAAGGCCAGGCATGGTTGTGGAGTCGCCGCGCCACGCTGTGTGATGGCTGTCGCCGTACGGGTGTTGACCGCGTACTCTCTTCGCCATGCGCACGCAGCGGCAGGTCGTCGACTACTCGCTTCAGAAGCGAGCGCTGCTGCGCGACGTGCACAACGGCAAGGTCGGAACCCTCGAAGTCTGTGACGCCTCGCCGTACCTGAAAAACGCAGCTAGGTTCCATGGCGAGCCGACCGAAGATCGTTGCCCGGTCTGCCGTCGCGACAACCTCACCCTGGTCCACTACATCTACGGCGATGAACTCAAGCAGTCCGCCGGGCAGGCGCACAGGCTCGCTGAGCTGCCGGTAATGGCGATGACGCTGCGTGAGTTTCAGGTGTTCGTGGTGGAGGTGTGCCAATCCTGCGCGTGGAACCATCTGATCGAGCAGTACGTGCTCGGCAGGGACGCGCTCCAAGCCGACGAACTGGACCAGGGCGGGGCAGTCGCCTCGTCCGCCTCGGGCCGCCACCGCGAGACAGGGTCGTCGTCACAACGCCGGGAGGGCCGACAGTGATTGCTCTCAACGACGCTAACGTGGGCACGATCCTGACCGATACGGGCATCCAGCGCCGCAGTCGGTCAATTTTCACATCCGACAGGGCGGCTGCGGAGATGCAGCCCAGAATCGTCCGCCCGTGGCAGCGCCTCCGAAGCCCCTCCAGGGCTTCTCTGGCGAGCCACCGCGACCGGCAGGTGTGACCGAATGAACTCGTACGGCGATCCGCAGTCTGCGCGTGCCCGGGCCCGAGTGCCCGGGCCGTCCGCTGCTTCCACGCCTGACGACGGCCAGTCCGGCTACGACGACCGCCCCGCTCCCGACGCCTACCGGCGTCCGGCCGGCGGCCGCGCGAGCGTCGGCGGCGGCATGTCGCGCGGCGCGGCCCCCGTCGGTGCGGCGGCACCCGGGCGTGCCTCCGTCGGTGCCGGGCGTGCCTCCGTCGGTGCCGGCACCGTCGGCTCCGCCCGGGTCGGCGGCCGGGCATCGGTCGGCGCTGTCGACGACGGCCCGGGGTACGGCAGCGGCGCGGTCGCACGCGCCGCGGTGCGGCCGGTCCCCCCGAGCGTCGGCGGCGGGCCGGGCGTGCCCGGACAGGGCCCCCGGGGTAGCGCGGCCAAGATCCTGAACAAGGCGTCCAAGCGCCGCCGCCGGATGAACATCCTGACCGCGGCCGCGGCCGTGCTGGTCATCCTGGCCGGCGCCGGCGTGGTCGGCGGCACCTACTTCTTCGACAGCGTCACCTTCGAGGAGCCCGCCGCCGAGACGCAGACCACTCAGCTGCTCGCGAGCGACAACAAGACGGTGATCGCCTCGCTCGGCCAGTTCAACCGGTCGATCGTCCCGGACTCCAGCATCAACCCGCTGATCAAGCTCGCGGTGGTCTCGGCCGAGGACAAGGGCTTCTACGACCACAACGGCATCGACATGAAGGGCATCGCCCGCGCCGCGTGGAACAACTTCACCGGCGGCGACACCCAGGGTGCCTCCACGATCACCCAGCAGTACGCGCGGTACGCCGCGAAGCTGAAGGAGATCAGCTACAACCGTAAGCTCCGCGAGGCGGTCATCGCCCGCAAGATGGAGGACGAGTACTCCAAGGACCAGATCCTCGGTCGCTACCTCAACTCCGTGTACTTCGGTCGCGGCGCCTACGGCATCGAGGCCGCGGTCAAGGCTTACTTCGGGGCCAGCCGTTCGGCGCTGACTCCGATCGGTAAGCCTGGGGCGATCACCGCCGGCGAGGCCGCGATCCTCGCCTCGGTCATCAAGCAGCCGGAGCCGACGGCCACGCACAGGGGCTACGACCCGGGCAACAACCTCCCGGACGCCCAGGATCGGTGGCGGTACACCGTCGGCAACATGGCCGAGCTGGGGCTGCCCGCCGGCCTGCCGGCGGCCGCCGTGCCGGCCGGCATCAACCCGCCGACGGAATATCCCGCGCAGGCAGCCAAGGGCAAGCCGGGATGGATCAAGTTCGACCCCGACAAGTGCACCACCACCTGCGCCAACAACAAGCCCAGCGCCAAGATCGTCAAGTACGTGAAGCGCGAGCTGCGCGCCATGAACATCACCGACGCTCAGCTGAACGAGGGTGGTCTGCAGATCAAGACCACGATCGACCCCGAAGTGCAGAAGGCTGCGGAGAAGGCGGCCAACCGCGCCAGCGAGAGGTCGCCGCTGCACGACATGGCCGAGACCTACAAGTCGGCGCTGGTCTCCATCGACCCGGAGACCGGCCGGGTCCTGGCGTACTACGGCGGCCCCGAGGCGGCGAACTGGGACTACGCGGGGCCGAACTACACCGACGACGGCAAGACCTTCATCGGTGGCGGCCGGCCCCCGGGCTCGACGTTCAAGATCTACACGCTGCTCGCGGCGCTGAGCGACGGCTACGGCATGGACACCATCTGGGACTCCACGAAGGAGAAGGTCAACGGCGGCGGAAAGATCAACAACTCCGGCCGTGAGGGCGGCAGCCTCAAGTGCCCGCCTAAGGCATGTGATCTCGAGACCTCGGTCGAGCAGTCCTACAACTTCACCTTCTACTGGCTCGCCGACGCGCTCGGCCCGGAGAAGGTCATCGAGGTCGCGCACAAGGCCGGCATCCAGCTGATTGCCGACCCGGAAACCACCGCCCGCTACGACCTCAACAAGGTTAAGGGCGAGGAGCTCAAGAAGAAGGGCTACGGCCGCGAGGTCGGCTTCGGCCAGTACGCGATCACCGCGCTTGACCACGCCAGCGGCGTCGCCACGATCGCCAACAACGGCGTCTACCACAAGGCGCACTTCGTCCGGTCGGTCTCCGCTCGCGACGCGAAGACCGGCAAGTTCGCGCCGATCAAGGGCAAGGCCGAGAAGCTCAAGGGCGTGACGGCGTTCAGCCCGGACGTCGCGGCGGCCGTGCAGGACGTGATGCAGAAGATCCCCGGCATCAACGGCATCAACCTCGCCAACGGCCGCAAGGCGATCGGCAAGACCGGCACCTGGGAGTTCGACCCCGCCAAGGGCAAGCCAGGGGACAACGGTGACGCCTGGATGGTCGGCGGCACCAGGGAGCTCGCGGCGGCGGTCTGGGTCGGCCGCGAGAAGGTGAACAAGAAGACCAAACAGATGGAACTGCTGCCGATCTACAAGCCCGGCGGCAAGCCCATGAACGGCGGCTCGATCCCCGGCGACATCTGGAAGTTGTTCCTGGACGAGGCGTCGAAGGAGATCAAGGGCGACGCGAAGCCCTTCCTGCCGAACTCGACCAACTTCGTCGACTCGAGCAAGAAGGGCAACGGCATCCCGCCGCCGCCCAAGCTTGAGCTGCCGGACAACCCGGCCTGCCTGGTGTTCCCGGAGCAGTGCCAGAACGGGAACAACGGCAACAACGGCAATAACGGAAACAACGGCAACAACGGGAACAACGGCAACAACACGCCGACCCTCCCGGGCTTCCCGACGTTCCCCGGTAACGACACCGGAACCGGCGGCGGCCAGGACGACACCGACGACGGCGACTGAGCCACAGTCACACCGGCGGCGCCCCTCTCCTCGCGGAGATGGGCGCCGTCGGCGTTTCGTGCCCTTGTAGCCGGACTGTGCCGGAGGGCGGCGCCTGTCCGGCCGGATGATGCGGCATGATGCCAAAGCATGAGCGCGCCTTCGTCTCCGGAGACCGACCGGCAAGACCTGCCCGCCGAATCGGACGGCTTCGTCCGAGGGCTGTCGCAGGCGATCGGCGGGCCGCTCGGCGACCACGCCGTACGTCCCGGGGCCCGGCCCGGCCGGTTCTGGAACGCGCAGCGGATCATCCTCGCGCTGACCTGCCTGATGCTCGCGTTCAGCTGGGTGCAGAAGTCGCCCTGCCAGGACGGCGACTGGCAGAAGAACGTCCAGTACACCCGGTTCTGCTACACCGACGTGCTGGCGCTGTACTACGCCGAGGGGCTCAACGAGGGCAAGGTGCCGTACAAGGACCACCCGGTGGAGTACCCGGTCGTCACGGGCTACTTCATGGGCGCGCTCGGCCTGCCGGTGCACGCGCTCGGGCAGAAGTACCCGGAGATCAACCAGGGTAAGTGGTTCTACAACGCCAACGCCCTGGTCCTGTCGGCGCTCGCGGTGGCCTCCGTTGCGATGATCCTCGCCCTGCGCCGCCGCCGGCCCTGGGACGCCGCGATCTTCGCGCTGTCACCGATCCTGCTCGTCACGGCGACCGTCAACTGGGACTTTCTAGCTATCTTCCTGGCCATGTTCGGGCTCTACGCCTGGGCCAGACGATGGCCGGTGCTGGCCGGCATCCTGCTCGGCCTCGGCGGCGCGGCGAAGCTCTGGCCGCTGTTCATCCTGGGGCCGTTGGTGGTGCTCGGCCTGCGCTCGAAGCGGCTGCCGCAGGCGCTGTTCGCGGTTGGCTCGGCCATCGCGGTCTGGGTGGCCGTCAATCTCCCGGTCGCCGTCTTCTATCGAAGCAGTTGGGACAGGTTCTTCCAGCTCAACCACGACCGGCCGATCGACTGGGGCACGCTCTGGTACATCGGGCGCTATCTGGACACGAAGTGGAACACCGGCGTGGCCGGCGACCAGGGCCCGTTCCAATGGCTCAGCGACCACGTCCCGGTCCTCAACTACCTCACGTACGGGCTGACGTTGACGGCCTGCGCGGCGATCGGGGTGCTCTGCCTGCTCGCGCCGCGTCGTCCCCGGGTATCGCAGGTCGTGTTCCTGGTGGTGGCGGCATTCCTGATCTTCAGCAAGGTCTGGTCGCAGCAGTACGTGCTCTGGCTGCTCCCGCTGATCGTGCTGGCGCGTCCGCGCTGGGGGGCGATCCTGGCCTGGTCGGTGGCGGAGATCGGCTACTTCACGGCGTTCTACGCGGAGTTGCTGGGCGCCGGCGGTAAGCCGGTGATCCCGGAGGGGACGTTCGTGCTCGCCTCGAGCCTGCGGCTGATCACGGTGGCGGTCCTCTGCGGGCTGGTGATCCGGGAGATCTGGCGGCCCGAGCTCGACCCGGTCCGGCGGACCTATGCCGACGACCCGGATGGTGGGGTGTTCGACGGGGCGCCGGATGCGGGTTGGGTGTCGTCGTTGCGGCAAGGGCTTCGGCTGGAGCCGCGGCCTTCCGGCCCGGGGTTCCTGCCGGAACACGCGCCGCCACCTCCTTCGGCGCCTGCCGCGGTGGGCTGACCGCCGCGGCGGGGACCTTGCTGACGGATACTTCGATATCGTAGTATCCGAAAACGTGAAGTCCGAATCCGTACCATTGGGTGGTGGCTCGGGGCTGCTTGCCTTGCAGCGTGCGACCCACGCCACCCTGCAGAGGATCGCCGCTGAGCTTGTTGACCTCGATCTGACCGCTTCCGAGATCAACGCGTTGGGCAACCTCGCCGACGGGCGGGGGCGGACGGTGTCGCAGCTGGGTGCCGCGGTCGGGGCCCGGCCTACCACGCTGACCAGTGTGTTGGACCGGCTGGAGCGGCGCGGGCACATCACCCGGGGCACGCGTGCCGGGGATCGACGGTCTGTGCTCATCGAGCTCACCGACTCTGGGCGCGCGGCTGCCGCGGTCATCACCCGGACCCTGGCCGATATCGAGGACCGCGCGCTGGACGGGCTGCCTGCCGAGGCGATCGCCGGCTTCTACGCCGTTCTCGACGCGTTGGTCAAGGAGCGGGCGTGACCGATCAGAGTCCGCATTCTGAGCCTGCGGTACATCGCCAAGAGCTACTCGAGGCGGTGTCCGTTCCGGAGGGGCCTTCGCCCGACGGCGGCGGCATGGACCTTGCTGGGCGTGGTGCGGAGCACGTTGGGCGCGGTGCGGAGTCTGGCCGGGGCGCGGAGCACATCGGGCGTGGTGCGGAGCACGTTGGGCGCGGTGCGGAGTCTGGCCGGGGCGCGGAGCACGCCGGGCGTGGCGCGGAGCTTGGCCGGGGCACGGAGCATGTTGGGCGTGGTGCGGAGCATGCTGGCCGCGGTGTCGAATCCTTGTCGTTCGACGAGCTGATGGGAGAGGTGATGGCTGGTGTCGAGCGGTTCGGTCACCGCCAGCACGTTCAGCTCACCTGGCTGGCCGTGCGACGGCTCGGAACCAGTGCTGCGGTCGATCTGATCAGTGATGGCATCCAGCGGACCGCCCGTTACGCGGGGGCGCCGCAGAAGTACAACGCCACTGTCAGCCGGGCCTGGGTCGAGGTGGTGGGCCACCACGCCGGGCGATCGGATGCCGTCGACTTCGACGCCTTCGCCGACCAGCACCCGGCGTTGCTCGACAAGAGGCTGCTTGCCCGCTTCTACCGGTCCTCGACGCTGGCAAGCGGCCTGGCCCGGAACGGCTGGGTCGAACCGGACCTCGCACCCTTCCCCTGGCGGCAAGCCGGCAGATGAGACGGGGCGGTGATCGGCCGAGACCGGCGAGGTGACGCTGCACTGCGGAGGCGGTAGCCGTCGACAACGGTCACCGCCGCCCGTTCGCCGTCCGGCGCGTCGAGCCGCTCTCAGTTCAGGCGGAAGACCACGGTGTCGTTGTCGAGGTCCTCGCGGCGGATGCCGAGGGCGTCCACCGGAACGTCGCCCGCGCGTTCCCAGGGGGTGCCGGCTACCTGTTTGCGCAGCAGCACCACCGTGGTGATCCGCTGGGTGCGGAGGTACTCGACGCTGGCCGCGTCCGGGAACGTCGCGACCGAGCGGCGCAGTTCGGACTGGCGCTGCGGGGCGAAGCCGCCGCTGCCGTTCGCCAGCTCCTGGAACCGGGTGCTGGACCAGAGCATGACGGTCTGGTCGGACAGGGCGGCGGTCGGCAGGACCAGCATCGGCCCGGTGATCGTCCGCATCGCGGGTGGCTGTTCCGGCACGACCGGGTGCGAGATGGCGCTCCAAGACTCGACCAGCAAGAGCAGCAGCGGTACGAAGGTCGCCAGGCGCAGCCACGGCCCGGGCCAGGGCGGCATCCGGTGCGCGGCAAAGTGCTCGACCCGGCGGACGAACTCGGCGACGGCACCGGCGGCCAGAATCGCGAGCAGCAGGGTCACCCAGAACATCAACCGGCCGGGGATCCGCACGCCGAACGAGGCCGGCAGGTGGCCGAAGAGCGGCAGGTAGGTCCAGCGGCCCTCGAAGAACGTGGAACCGATGGTGAAGACCACGCCGACCACGACGGCGGTGAGCAGGAGCAGCCGCTGCCAGATGCGCCAGATGGAGAAGACCAGGCCGACCAGCGCGAGCGCATAGAGGACGAACCCCGGCAGCAGCGTCATCTCGGGCGGCCAGCCGAGCGACTCCCGGGCAACGGCGTGCGGGGCACCCCAGATTCTCGATTCGGCCGGGCCGATCAGCAGGCTACGGAGCGGCGGCGAGAAGAACCGGATCTCCGTCGCCGCGGGACCGTAGTCCGGCACCCGCAGGTACGGCAGCGCGATGACGGCGCCGACGCCGACGAAGATCAGCATGCCCAGCCCGTCGGTGACCAGCAGCCGCCAGCCCAGCACCGGCCGCGGTGACCGGCGGCGCAGGCGACGGACCAGCACCGCGACCGCGACGATCACGATGATGAGGGCGAGCACGTACGCGAACGGCAGGCCGAGGGAGAAGCCGAGACCGAGCTGCCAGATCGCGATGATCCAGCCCGCCACGGCCCAGCCCACGTGCCGCCGATCCGGGCGGAAGCCGTACCGCATGGACCAGCCGTGTCCCCGGGCGAGCATCGCCAGGGCCAGCGGGATGCCGCCCGCGGAGATGATGTCGAGGTGCCCCTCCTGGGCCAGCCGCCACGGCGCGTAAGCGAGTGCAACAGCGCCGACGATCGCGCCGGTGCGTCCGGCGCCGAGTTGCCGGATCAGGGCGTAGCCGCCGATGGTGAGCAGGGCGTGTGCCAGCACGAAGAGGATGTTGTAGCGCAGGACGGCCGCGAGCGGGCCCTCGCCGAGCAGGCCGGCGGGCGCGTAGCCGAGCAGGTGGTCGCCGAACGCGAAGCTGTACGGCTCGGGGAAGTAAGCGTTCGCCTGCCAGAGCCGGGCTGGATCGGTGATCAGGATGTGGCCCGCCCAGGAGACCTGCCAGGCCTGTCGCGAGGGATCCCAGACGTCGTGCGGGAACGTGTGCAGGGGGTAGCGCAGGGCCGGCCAGGTCACCAGCACGGCGAGCAGCAGCGAACCGTAGATGACCAGCGCGTACTCGTGGGTCAGGCCGCGACCGACGGCCCGGGCGGTGCGGCGGATGCGGCCCGGGCCGCGCTCGGAGGTCTGGGCGAACGCGGTCCAGGGGTCCGGCGGGGCGCCCGGCGGACGGAGCGACGGCAGCTTCGGCTTGCGCCGACGGTTGCCGGTCGCGTTCTCGGCGCCACCTTGCGTCCCGGCCTGGGATTGATCACCAGGCTTGGGTTCGGCTTCGGTCTTACCGCCGACCGAGGTCTCCGGGCTCGGACCCGCGCCGACCGCTTTCGCCTGGCCAGGGGTCTCGCCGGAACCTGTGGCCCGTCCTGGGCCTTCGGCGGCCTTGGTCTCAGTCGCGGTCTTGCTGGCCTTGGTTTCGCCGACCTTGGTTGCCTCGGTCGCGGTGCTGCCAGCCTTGGCTACATCGGTCGCGGTGCTGCCAGCCTTGGTTGCTTCAGTCGTGGTGCTGCCAGCCTTGGTTGCTTCGGCCTTGGTTTCGCCGGCCTTGGGCGCCTCGACCGCAGTCTTGCCAGTCATGGTCTCGTCGGTCGCCGCAGCGCCGGTCCTGGTCTTGCCAGTCGCGGTCTCGTCGGCATTAGACGTCTCGGTTGCCGTAGCACCGGCCTTGGTTTCGCCGGTCGCGGCAGTTCCGGCCTTGGTTTCGTCAGTCGCAGTCTTGCCAGGCTTGGTTTCGCGGACTGGTGTCATGCCTGCGGCGGACTTGAGGGCCGACTCTGCGGCGGCCGTCGTGCCGCCTTCGGTCGCCGGACCGGGCCCGTCGCCGGGCCTGGCGGGGGCGGCGGGGGCGGGTGTCGAGCCGTTTGCGGGAAATTCGAGATCAGCCTGCGTGGAACTCGCCACGGTGGACAGTCGTGCCGGTGCCGGTGCCGGTGCCGGTGCCGTCGGGTTGGCGGGTGGCGGGACCGCGGGCCGCAGAACCCCGGTGGCCACGGATTTGCTCTTGGCGCCGAACCCTCTACGAAGACCTGCCCATCGCCGGACACGCTTCGGCACCGCGGCGCCACCCTCGGAGGACTCGGACGCCTGCGCTCCAGCGGCCGGCGACCCAGCCGGCGATTCGGGTTCGCCAAGCGGCGAGGTTCCGATGGGTGATGTCGCCCCGGAGGGCGGCGCCGTTTTGGAGGGCGGTGCGGCCGCGGCGGGCGGGGCCGTCTCGGTGGGTGGCACCGACTCGGTGGATCGTGCCGTTCCGGTGGGTGGTGCCGATTCATTGGTTGGTGCGGATCCGGGAGACGCCGCGGACTTGCCGGGTGGCGTGGAGTCGGTGGGAGGCGCGGATTCCGTGGATTCGGCAGCGAGGGGAGACACGCCGGGCGCGTCTCCGGTCGCACCGCGAGGCACGGGACCGGACGCGGCGGGATCAGGCGCGGCGTTTCCGGGCGCGGCGTCTTTGGACGCGGCGGAGTCGGCGCCGGCCTGCGGCCGCTCGGTCGTCATGCTGCTCCCTCGTGAGGCTGGCTAGCTACCCGCCCTCTCGCGCAAGAGAGCGATGTCGGCGGCCTGGCCGTCCACTCCGCCCGGCGTCTCGACGATCGCCGGGGCGCCCGCGGCGCGGATCGCCGCTACTACCAAGTCCGGGTCGATCTTGCCACTGCCGAGGTTGTCGTGCCGGTCCCGACCGGAATCGAAGCCGTCCTTTGAGTCGTTCGCGTGGATCAGGTCGACGCGGCCGGTGATGGACTTGACCCTGTCCACGATGTCGACAAGCTCCTCGCCGCCGGCGTGCGCATGGCAGGTGTCCAGGCAGAATCCCGCCCCGAACTCGCCGACCGCGTCCCACAGCCGGGCCAGATTGTCGAAGCGGCGGGCAATCGCGTGGTTGCCGCCGGCCGTGTTCTCGATCAGGACCGGCAGCGGCAGCCCGCCTTCCTTCTCCAGGTACGCAAAAGTCTTGCGCCAATTGTCGAAACCGACTGCCAGGTCGTCGCCGGCGTTGACGTGACCGCCGTGCACGATCAAGCCCTTCGCGCCGACCTCGGCCGCCGCGCGGGCGTGGGCGAGCAGCAGCTTGCGGCTGGGGATCCGGATCCGGTTGTTGAGCGTGGCCACATTGATCACATATGGCGCGTGGATGTAGATGTCCACGTCGGACGCCGTGAGCGCGGCCGCGTCCGGGCGGGCCGCCGGTGTCTTCCAGTCCTGTGGATCGGCGAGGAAGAACTGGACGACGTCGGCTCCGCGAGCGGCGGCCTCGGCGAGGGGTTCGGCGGGATCGACATGGGCTCCGATGCGCATGGGTCCGAGCCTACGACGTCGGTACGACGGTTACCCGGCGTCGCGGTCCACGCTCGTACGCGTCACCGGGCTCGTCGGCGCGTCGTTAATCGAGGAGATCACACATACCTACGAAACGGCTTAAATCGGTCCGAGCAGGGAGATGGTGTATGTCTCGGCAAGTCCGACACCGCGTTAAGGCGGTGGCTCTGGGTGGGCTTCTGCTCGGCGCCGCGCTGCTGACGACCGGCACGGCTAACGCCGACCAGGTCGAGGGGGGCGGCTGGCAGGTGGTCTTCGGTGGCGGCGGGGTGCTCGGCATCTCCTGCCAGTCCACGCCGTCCGTCGAATCCATGACCGTGCCGGCGGAGGGCATGGTACGCGTGGTGAACCGGACCGGTCACGGCGCGAAGTTGCTTCTCAACGGCGCGCCAAGTGGCCCGGTCCCGGAGAACGGCGCGACCGAGGTGGTCTTCCGTCACGGCACCACCGCGGTCACCCTCGATCCGGACTGTCCCCTGAACGATCAGGCCACGCCCGTACTGGTCACGGCGGCGCCCTCGCAGTCGGCCAAGCCCGATCCGATTCCGGCTCCGATCGGCTCGGATACCTCCGAGTCGCCGTCCGAGCCCTCGCGCTCCGACTCGCCCGCGGCCGCGGACGGTCACTCGTCGATGCCCGATTCGGTCGCGGCCGGCTCGCGGCCGCAGCGTCAGTCGACTACCCGTGCAGGCCGGCCGGCCGACAACCGGAACGCCGCATCCCGGGCTGGCGACGCCGCACAGGCGGCTCCGCGGGACGCCGCGGCCGCGCGGAGCAAGGACAAGGCCAACCACAGCGGTACGGCGGGAGCCGTCGCCGCGCCGACGTCCTCGGGGATGCCGCCCGGCGGTGAGGAGGCGACGCTTCACGGCGTACCGGCGCTCGATTCGGCCTCGCCGGAGTCGCAGGGTGGGTTCGCCGACCTGGCCGTGCCGCCCGCCTACGCCGTCGCGGCGGAGCCGGTCGCGACGGTGCGGCCGATGTGGCCGTCGCGGCAGATCGGGCTGCTCGCCATCATTGCGATGGTGTGTGTGGCGGGGGTCTCCGCAGGCGCAATCCGGGCAATTGTGTCGCAACGTGCATCTCGGGCATCTGTCGCGTAGACTTCTGGTCAGATGCTCCGCGGGGCGGCCGTTCCAACCTCATCGGTGTGGTCGTTCCTCCCCAGGTCCCACCCAGCGAAAGCGGACCGGACGCCCCGCGGCTTCCCACCTCGAAGGGCCTCGTTCACGGATGGGGCCCTTTTTGGCGTTCTCTCGCACGCGGGTATGCTGGCTCGGTTCGCAGTGTGCCGGCCGTGGGCGATGCCCACGGTCTTCTGCTGCGAGCGACACAAGACCTCCTGCCACGGAGAGACCGTGGCCGCCAAGCCCACAGGAGGTGAGAACGTCTTGCGTCATTACGAACTCATGGTGATCCTCGACCCCAGTCTCGAGGAGCGCACCGTAGCCCCGTCGCTCGACACGTACCTGAACGTGATCCGCACTGCGGGTGGTTCGGTCGAGAAGCTCGATGTGTGGGGCCGTCGCCGGCTCTCCTTCGAGATCAACAAGAAGGCCGAAGGCATCTACGCCGTCGTCGACTTGCAGGCGACACCGGAGGCCGTGGCTGAGCTGGACCGTCAGCTCCGGCTCAACGAGTCGATCCTGCGTACCAAGGTCATCCGGCCCGAGACCCGCTGACGGTCGTTTTTGTCAGGGGGCTCTGGGAGCCTCCTTGCAGAAACGCATGAAGCGGCGAGGAGAAGATCATGGCAGGAGAAACCACCATCACGGTCGTCGGCAACTTGACCGACGACCCTGAGCTGCGCTTCACCCCTTCGGGGGCGGCGGTCGCCAAGTTCCGCATCGCTTCGACGCCGCGGACGATGGACCGGCAGTCGGGCGAATGGAAAGACGGCGAGCCACTCTTCCTCGCGTGCAACGTCTGGCGTGACGCCGCCGAGCACGTCGCCGAGTCGCTGCAGCGCGGCGCTCGGGTGATCGTGCAGGGCCGGCTGCGCCAGCGGTCTTACGAGACCCGTGAGGGCGAGAAGCGCACCGTCTATGAGCTCGAGGTCGATGAGATCGGCCCGTCCCTGCGCTACGCCACGGCGAAGGTGCAGAAGATGTCCCGGTCCGGAGGAGGCGGTGGGGGTGGCTTCGGCGCCTCCGGCGGCGGTGGTGGCAACCGGCAGCCCAGCAACAGCGGCGGCGGAGGCGGCAACAACTTCGACGACCCCTGGGCCACGGCTGCCCCGGCCTCCAGCGGCGGCGCCCGTTCGGGCGGTGCCGGCAACAACTCCTCGTTCGACGACGAGCCACCTTTCTGAGCCCGACGGGCTTCTTGATTTCAGGAGTAAGAGCTATGGCTAAGGCTGCGGCACTTCGCAAGCCGAAGAAGAAGGTGAACCCGCTCGACAAGGACGGGATCACCTACATCGACTACAAGGACACCGCGCTGCTGCGGAAGTTCATCTCGGACCGCGGCAAGATCCGCGCTCGGCGGGTCACCGGCGTGACCTCCCAGCAGCAGCGGCAGATCGCCCGCGCGGTCAAGAACGCCCGTGAGATGGCGCTCCTGCCGTACACGGCCACGGCGCGCTGAGGGGAGGCACCGAAATGAAGATCATCCTCACTCAGGAGGTGTCGGGCCTCGGCACCCCCGGCGACATCGTCGAGGTCAAGAACGGCTACGGCCGCAACTACCTGCTTCCGCAGGGCTTCGCGATCCCGTGGAGCAAGGGCGCCGAGAAGCAGGTCACGGTCATCAAGCGGGCCCGCAACGCCCGTGAGATCCGCGACCTGGGCCAGGCCAACGAGGTCAAGGGCCAGCTCGAGGGCCTCAAGGTCACCCTGACGGCGCGCTCCGGCAACGGCGGCCGCCTGTTCGGGTCGATCACCCCGGCCGAGATCGTCGACGCGGTGAAGTCCGCGGGCGGTCCGTCCCTGGACCGGCGCCGCCTCGAGCTGCCGGGCCACATCAAGACCACGGGCGCTTACAAGGTCCAGGTCAAGCTGCACCCCGAGGTGACCGCGACGTTCCCGGTGAACGTCGTCGGCTCCAAGTAACACGGCTTACGAGAAGCGCGCCGGCCACAGGGCCGGCGCGCTTTTTTTGCGGCCTCGACAGCAGCAGCTCGGCCTCAGCGGCAGCGGCGCGGTCTACAACGATGAGGTCGTTTGCCGGGGAATTGCTCGTCAGCTGAGCGATTGACCGGTGATGGCCGAGTTCAGGACGGTGGCCAGACCGCCGCCCATCACGGCCGCGGCGAGACCGACGCTGGCGGCCTTCCACGAGCCGCTGGCCCGCCGCAGACCCACCGCGACGAGCATGCTCAGCACCAGCGAAAGCCCGAACAGCGGTGCGCCGTCGAGCAGGGTGTCCAGGGCGTGCGCCTGCTGGCCGCGGTTGAGCACCAGCATGTAGAGGACCACGAGCACGACCGGCACGCCGTACCAGGCAGCGGTGTAACCCACCGCGGCGAGCGGGCCGCCGGTGTTCTCCTCGACGTCCTCGTCGGGTTCGAGAAGATCGTTCTGCCGCGCCGCGGGCGAGAGCAGCGTGCTGACCGGGCGCCGCTCGTAGGTGCCGGCGGCCGGGGAGACCGCGCCGCGCGGCGGCCACGTCGTGTCCGGCGGATCCTGCCAGCGGGCCCCGGTGCGTTGAATGATCTCCGTGGCGCCCTCGGACGCCGAGTTGGCGGCGGGCACCTTGACCGACGCCGCGACGCCGCCCTTGAACGGCACGAAGCCGGACGTGCTGAGCCGCCGCGACTCGCCATCGGCCAGCTGACCGTCGGACTGCAGCTCGCGCCGCCAGTCGCCGGTGCTGCCCTCGCGGTAGGACGCCGAACCGGCCGACGTGTCCTCGCGCCCGACCTGCTGCCAGGAGGCGGGCTCGGTCCGCTGGCCGAACTGGTCGATGCCGCCGCCGGACAGCGGCGGTTCGCCCTGCTCGGCGCGGAGCTGGTTGCGCCAGTCGGTGGAGTCGGTCCGCTGTCCGAACTGATCGGCGGCGTCGGCGGGCAGCGGGGGCTCGCCCGCCTCGGCGCGGAGCTGGCTGCGCCAGTCGGCGGAACGGGCCTCGGCCTGCGCCTCGGCGCGCCAGGCGCCGGGCTTGGCCGACACCGGCCGGGTCGGCGTCTGGGACGCCGGCGCAGGCGGCGCCGACGCGGGCTCGTCGGCGTCCTGCCGCCACCCGCCCGGCTGCGCGGAGACCGGCCGGTCATCGTCGCCCCGCCGGTCGCGCGGACGTGCCGCTTCCGGCCGATCGTCCTCGCGCTGCCAGCCGGCGGATCGCGCGGCCGCGGGCTGATCGTCCTCGCGCTGCCAGCCGGCCGATCGCGCGGCCGCCGGGCGGTCGTCGAGCTGTCGGCGGGCCGGCAGGGATCGGGTGGTGTCGTCGCGCCGGTCGTCCGGTTGCGCCGAAACGGGCCTGACCGCTTCGCGTGACCGTGCCTCGGGCCTGCCCGAGTCGCGCAGCCGCGGCTCGGGCCGCGCCTCGGGTGGTGCCGAGACGGGCTCGTCCGCCTCGGACTGCCAGGTCGACGGCTGCGCCGAGATCGGCATGTTCGCTTCGCGCTGGCGGGCGACCGGCCGGGTCGGTGCGTCGCCGTCGAGCCGCCAGACCTCGGGATCAAGCGGCGGCTCTCCGGCGGCCGTCAACTGGAGTCGCGCACGACCCGGTTCCGACGCGCTCCGACGCGCTCCGCCGCCGTTCGCCGCGGACTGCTCGCTGCGCCGACGCGCAGACCCGTCGCGTCGTGCGACCGCTTCACTGCTCTCGATGGCAGCGCGTCGCCCGCCGCCACCTCCGCGGGGACGAGGGGGATCTCGGTCGTCGTCCTCGTCGTCGTCGTCCTCGAGCTCCTCGCGATGCCACTGGCCGGTGTCGCTGTCCCGCAGCCAGACGTCCGACTCCGGGTCGCGGTGCCAGTTACCGGACTCCAGCTCGCGCTGCCAGCTGGTGTCGCGCTGGCCGCGGCGGGCGCCGTAGTCGCGTTGGGTATCCGGGCCGCGGTCGTAATCCGGCCTGCGGGGCCCTCCGGGGCCGCGCTGGGCATCCACGCCGCGCGGCATGCCGCCGCTGCGCTGGCCCTCGACGCTGCGCCGAGGTTCCGGGCCACGTGGCGTGCCTCCGCCGCGCCGGCCCTCCCCGCCGCGCTGTGGCGGCGCCTCGAAGTCGCGGGGTTCCGCGCCGCGCCGGGGTGCGGTTCCACGCCGGGGCTCCGGTCCGCGGAAGGCCTCGGGTTCGCGTCGGGGTTCCGGTCCGCGCTGCGTGCCGGGCCAACGCTCCAGCTCGCCGCCGCGCCGGGGCTCCTGACCGGGGTAACCGTCCGGCGGCCGCGGGTCGGCGCCGGGCCGGCCGATCGGCCTGGTGTCCTCGCCGCGCTGCCAGGAGCCGGTGTCGGACCGGCCGCCGGATCGCCCGCCGACCTCGGGTTCGCGTCGGGCGCCGGGCTCAGCTTCGCGTTGCCAGGAGCCGGTGTCGGACCGGCCGGTGGGCCGTCCGCCGGGTTCGGGTTCGCGTTGCCAGGAGCCGGTGTCGGTGCGGCCGGTGGGCCGTCCGCCGGGCTCAGCTTCGCGTTGCCAGGAGCCGGTGTCGGACCGGCTGACGGGCCGTCCGCCGGGTTCGGGTTCGCGCTGCCAGGAGCCAGTATCGGTGCGGCTGCCGGGCCGTCCGCCGACCTCGGGTTCGCGTTGCCACGAGCCGGTGTCGCGTCGGGCGCCGGGCTCAGCTTCGCGTTGCCAGGAGCCGGTGTCGGACCGGCTGACGGGCCGTCCGCCGGGTTCGGGTTCGCGCTGCCAGGAGCCGGTATCGGTGCGGCCGGTGGGCCGTCCGCCGGGTTCGGGTTCGCGCTGCCAGGAGCCGGTGTCGGTGCGGCCGGTGGGCCGTCCGCCGGGTTCGGGTTCGCGCTGCCACGAACCCGTGTCGGCGCGGCCGGCCAGCCGGCTCTCGATCTCGGGGCGTCCGCCGATCTGGAGGCGTCCCCCGTTCGCCTGGCCGTTCGGCTGGGAGCCCGTGTCGATCCGCCGCTGGCGGCCGCCGACCTCGGGTTCGCGCTGCCAGGAGGCCGGGTCGCTCTGCCAGGAGCCGGTGTCGCCGTTACCCGGCCTGCCACCGTTACCCGCGCCGTTCTCGCGCTGCCAGCTGCTGGTGTCAGAGCGGCTCTGCCAGCCGCCCGCATCGCGGTCGCGAGGCTGCAGGGGCAGCGGAATGACGCCGGTCTCCGCAGCGCTCTGCGCCCATGGGTCCGCCGGCGGGCCGGGCTCGGGATCGCGTCGCCACGATCCGGTGTCACGCCAGCCGTCTGCGCGGGCCTCGCCGGCCCGCGCCTCGTCGCCGCTGCGCCAGCCCTCGGCGGGCGGGGAGCCGCGCCAGCCGTCGGTGCGCTGGTCGGCGCGGGCCTCGTCGCCGCTGCGCCAGCCGTTCGTCGCCGGCGGGCTGCTCTGCCAGCTGTTCGTCGTCGTGCTCGTGCGCCAGCCGTCGGTGGCCGGCGGCTCCGGGGTGCTCCGTCGCCAGCTCGGCTCGGTCGACCCCGGATCCTGGAACGCGGGCATGCTGCCGGTGTCGGTGTGGCCCGCCCAGTTGTCGGCTTCGGTCCGGCCGCTCCAGCCCGTACCCCCGCTGGTCCGGGATCCGACGTCGGGCGCGCGACGGCGCCCGCCCTGCGACGGGCCGTCGGCCAGGCCCGCCTGGCCTGCGGCCGCGTCGCGGCGCCATGCCGCGCGGTCGTCCTCGCGGACCAGGTGGCGGCCGTCGTCGATCGGCGTCGACCAACTTCCCTGGTACGGCGTCTGCCGGCTCTGCCCCGGCGCCTCGGGGCCGCCGCGGGTCGAGTCGGTGAACTGCTGCCAGCTCGGGCGGCTGTCCCAGGACGGGCGGCTCTCGGGCTCGCGCTGGCGCGGGGCGTCGGCGGGCTGCCAGGTCGTGGTCGGATCGGTGAACTGCTGCCAGGTCGGCCGGTCCTCGGTGCGCGGCGCCTCCCACGGCCGGGCCGCGCTCGGCGGACCGCCGTTTGGCGGACCGCTCTGCCACGAGTCCGCGGGCCGCTGCTGCCAGGACGGCGTCGCGTCGGCCGGCCGCTGTTGCCAGGACGGCGTGGCGTCCGCGGGTGGCGGCTGCTGCCAGGACGGGGTGGCGTCCGCCGGCTGCCAGGACGTCGTGCTGGTCGAGGTCGGGTCGTCGGGCTGCGGGGTCGGCCAGGCCGTGCTGGAGATGGCCGGCAGCCGCGTGGGCGCCTCGGCCTGCGGCGGGAGGTTGTCGGCGTCGTCGCCCTGCCAGGCCTCGGTCGTCGTGCGCCAGCCGTGCGAGCCCGTCGCGGAACGCCACTCGGTGGTCTGTCGCCACCGGGCACTCTCCGTAGTGGCGCGCCACTCCGAGGTCTGCGTGCGCCAGCCGACACCGTCCGCGGGCAGAACCGGCCTGCCGGTCGCCGCGACATCGGACCAGCGACTCAACGTTCCGGACTGCTCACCCGACGGAGTTTCGGGGTTTTGGGCCCAGGCATCCGCGCGCAACGACCACGCGACCGCCTCGGGAATCGGCTGCATGCTGCCAGTGTCGGCGGGCGATCCGGTGCCCCAGACGGTGGCCCCGGGCCGCAGAATCTCGGACGAACCGGCATCATCCGGGCGCTCTGTGGGTGTCCAGGACCCCGACGCGCTCCTTTCGCGCGGCAGGCGGGCGCCGTAGTCCCAATCCCGTTGGTCCACGGGAAAAGCGTGACGTGCATCCGACCGATCTGCAACGCCTTGGAGCGACGGCTTGGTCACGGACGCCAGCTTTTTATCTCTCCACACGCTGGGGACGACAAATCCGCAGGTAGCAAAGGCGCGTCCCGCGACATCCCCAGGCGTTGTACACAGGCTGTGCACAGGGCCGCGCACAGGCCTGAGCGACTTGTCCACAAGTTGTCCCGAGGCTCGTCCACCGGCGCTCTTGGGTCTGTGACGTGCGGCTTCGTATGGTTACCCGCGCCGGATCATGTCCTCGTCCGGGTGCGTGCCGAAATTTTTTGCGATTTTGTGGTCCCGGTCACCCAGGCGGGGGTGGGGGATCACCCGAAAGTGTCGTACCCGGACTGTTCGATCACGGTAGAACGACGATGAAGGGGTAGGTCGGCATGTCGATCACCGACGACGCACGACCGGAGTCCCGGCCGCAGCCATCACCAGGGGACAGGCCCCCCGGTGGCCGCCCACCCGGAGCAGGTGTTCCACCGCAGAACGGCGGCTTCGACAAGTCCCCACCGCAGGACATCGCGGCCGAGCAGAGCGTGCTCGGCGGCATGCTGCTCTCCAAGGACGCCATCGCCGACGTCGTCGAGATCCTCAAGTCGCACGACTTCTACCGCCCGGTCCACGCGACCGTCTTCGACACCATCCTCGAGCTGTACGGGCGAGGCGAGCCGGCCGACGGCGTCACCGTCGCGGCGGCGCTCTCCGACTCGGGCGACCTGCAGCGCATCGGCGGCGTGCCCTACCTGCACACCCTCATCGAGAGCGTGCCGACCGCGGCCAACGCCGCCTACTACGCCCGCATCGTCTCCGAGCGCGCGGTGCTGCGCCGCCTCGTCGAGGCAGGCACCAGGATCACCCAGCTCGGCTACGGCACGGGCGGCAACGGCGGCATGGACGTCGACGACATCGTCGACCTGGCACAGCAGGCCGTTTACGACGTGACCGAGCGCCGGGTCAGCGAGGACTTCGCGGTCCTGGCCGACATGCTCCAGCCGACGCTGGACGAGATCGAGGCGGTCGGCGCGACCAACGGCATGATGACCGGCGTCCCGACCGGCTTCTCCGACCTGGACCGCCTGCTCAACGGCCTGCACGCCGGCCAGCTGATCATCGTGGCCGGCCGCCCCGGCCTCGGCAAGTCGACCGCGTCGATGGACTTCGCCCGCAACGCGGCCATCCGGTCCAACTGCGCCAGCGCCATCTTCTCCCTGGAAATGAGCAAGATCGAGATCGTGATGCGGCTCCTGTCGGCGGAGGCCCGCGTCCCCCTGCACGTCCTGCGCTCGGGCCAGCTCTCCGACGACGACTGGACCAAGCTGGCCCGCCGGATGGGCGAGATCAGCGAGGCCCCGATCTTCGTCGACGACACCCCGAGCATGAACCTGATGGAGATCCGGGCGAAGGCCCGCCGCCTCAAGCAGCGCCACAACCTGAAGCTGATCGTGGTCGACTACCTCCAGCTGATGTCGTCGCCGAAGAAGACGGAGAGCCGCCAGCAGGAGGTCGCGGAGCTGTCCCGAGGCCTGAAGCTGCTGGCCAAGGAGGTCGAGTGTCCGGTGATCGCGGTGAGCCAGCTGAACCGTGGCCCGGAGCAGCGCACGGACAAGCGACCTCAGCTCTCCGACCTGCGTGAGTCCGGCTCGATCGAGCAGGACGCCGACGTGGTGATCCTGCTGCACCGCGACGATTACTACGACAAGGAGTCACCGCGGGCCGGCGAGGCGGACTTCATCGTGGCCAAGCACCGAAACGGCCCGACGGACACGGTCACGGTGGCGGCCCAGCTGCACCTGTCCCGCTTCGTCGACATGGCGATCGTCTAGGTCCGGGGCGGTCCGAACTCCCAGCCCATCCGCTCGCCCTCCTCGGCCAGTTCCTGAAGCTCCTCGCTGGTCGGGAGGGTCGAGTGCAAGAACACCCGGGCCATCGTCTCCGCCGTCGCCCGATCGACCGATCGGGCTTCGTCCGTGTATGCGTCGTCGAACAGGATCCCGGCGGCGAGACTCGGTGCCGAGATCCATTCCTTCCGGCTCGCATGCCACATCACCGCTCGCAGCCGCCCGCGATCGTGTGTCCAGTAGGCGATCAGACTGGTCACCTCTGTCGAGTCCTTCGACTTCAGGAACGCCTGATAGGAGAGTTCCGGCTCACTCATGGCCCGGTATCCAGCCCTTCTAAGCCGGGAACGTCCGAGACATCCAGAGCCCATGTCTCAAGCTCCCTGACGAGGGTGGTGTCTCTTTCCTCCAGGGTGTCGAGATATTCTAGCCACGGCATCCGTTTCGGAGTGATCCAGCGTCTGAAAGATGTGTCCACCTCGGTCAGTCCGTGAATCAGATCGAGGCCGTCCGGCAGGTGTCGAGCCATCTCGGCGAACTTGTTGAGAGCCAGGATGGCGAAGAATGCCTCAATGCGGTCAGGGCCGGAGACTTCATTCGTTTGCAATCGAACTATCTCGTAGAGGTAGTGAGTTTCCTTGCCGACCTCCCGGGATTTCCTGGTGGGGAACTGAAGTTCCATTCGGAACCCGTCCTCGTTGCGCAAGGTGACATTCAGACCGTTATGGCGACCCTTGCCGTTGCCCCAGAAGCTGGCTACCTCAAGAACTTCATAGCCGTTCCGCCGCAGCCACCCGAGCGCGTCCTCGACCGTTCGACCGTAGCCGCGCTCCGGAAGAGCGATGGAGAACCTGACGCGGTCGTTGGCCGTTTCGAGGAACTCGGTCACGCTGACGGCGCGAAGGGCCTCACGCTCCTGGAACTTTCGCGCAAGTGACTCAAGTGTCTTGACCCGGTAGCCCTCGTCGACGACTTCAGGTCGGTGCGGCCCGTTGTCGCTGTGCAGCGAGGCCACAAGTTCGCGCATACGGAGCAGCTCGCGGTCGGCTACCACCTGGGCCTCGGCGAATGCGGCACGCAGCGCCTCTCGCTGGTTGACGGTGAGCGCATCAAGCGTGCGCTGCTCGGCGTCACGTATGTTCCCTTCACGCGCGCGCCGGACGAGATCCCTGGCACGCGAGGGATTGGCACGCCCTTCCGCCTCTGGCGTTGCGCCCGGGGCGGGCCGAACGCCCAGCCCATCCGTTCGCCCTCCTTGCACATCCTCATCAGATTCGCCTCGGTCGGAAGGTCGGCCTGCAGCACGTCCCGTGCGATCCGTTCCGCCGTCGGACGGTCGACCACCTGGATCCGGTCCTGCAGTTGGTCGTCGTTGGTGAAGCGAACCGCCAGGCCCGGTGCGTAGCTCCATGTCTTCCGAGGGACGCTCCACAGGACCGCCCGGAGGGGGCGAGCTGCGCCGATGTGGTGGGCCACCATGCTCGTTATCGAGCCCGACTCGTCCGACTTCAGGATCGTCCGATAAGTAAACTCCGTGCCGGTCATCGTCCAGTTCCGATCTACTGGTGCCGAAGACATCGGCGCTCAGAGCCGCGGTGAGCCTGTCCGGGGTGGGCCGAACTGCCAGCCCATCCGTTCGCCCTCCTCGCACATCGTCAGCAGAGTCGCGTTGCTCGGCAGTTCCGTGTCCAGCGTCTCCCGGGCGATCCGTTCCGCCGTCGCCCGATCGATCACCTGCGTCCGGTCCTGGTACTTGTCGTCGTACAGCATCGGGACCGCCAGCGCCGGGGCGTAGATCCAGGCCTTCCGGGGTGCGCTCCAGATCACCGCCTGGAACGGGGCGTCCAGCCGAGCCTGGTAGGCGATCAGGCTGGTCACCGCGCCCGACTCGTCGGACTTCAGTACCGCCTGATAGTCGAATTCCTCGTCGGCCATCTCCGTCATCCGATCTGGTGCCAGGGAGTACTTCGTCGTAGGCCAGGCCGTATCGGCTGAGCGCCTCCTCGACGGACATTCCCCGCCGATCGAGATCCCGAGCATACGTTCCCCATGCGGCGGGTTCGTCGGCGATGAATCGCGCGAGGGTCGTGTCCACCGTCTTGTCTATCGGCAGCCGGTCCAGCCCCTCCGGCTGGTGCGCCGCCACGTCCCTTTCCCTGTTCATCGCCAGCATCCGCAGGAAGGCGTCCACCCGAAGCCGGGCCGGCTCCTGCTTCAGGCGCAGGGTCTCGTAGAGGGCATGGGTGTCATCGCTGATGCTCAGCGAGAGTGCGGTCGGAAACTGCAGCTCGAACGGGAACCCGGTGGCGTCCCGCAACGTGACGTTCAGTCCGTTGTGGCGGCCGCCGGCGCCCCAGAAGTTGACGATTCGGTCGGTCTGAAGACCCAGCTCCCCGAGCCTTCCGAGCACCGATTCGACGGCGTCGACGTATCCCTCCTCGCTCAACCGCACGGAGAACCGGACGCGGTCCTTCACCCCCTGCAGGAACTCGGAGACGTCGAGCACCTCGAACTCCGACTCGACGGCGAACGTACGCGCCAGGGAGTCGGCCGTCTTGACCCGATGTTCCTCGTGCACCACTTCCATGGCTCCGTGACCGCCGCCGGCATTCAATTCCGTGACGACCCGGTGAAGTTGGGCGGACAGTCGCTCCGCCACGGGTTCCACCGCCCGAACCGCCGCCTCGATGGCCAGGCGATCCTCGGGGATGATCGCCGGCCCGGCGCCGGTCGGTGCCAGGGGTGAGCGGCTCCACAGGCCCGGCCGGTGGTAGGGCAGGGGTGCCGGCTCGCCACGGCCGTTGACGACGACCGCGTCCATCGAGACGACGTTGCCGTCGTTCCTTCGGCCGGTGTGGGTGTAGAGGGGCGTGTCCTGCGACAGGCGTCCGGTCTGTGGATCCAGGAACAGGATCGTGCCGCCCTGGTTGACCGCCGCCCAGGCGTGCGCCGTTCCCCCTTCGGAGTCCGTCACGATGAAGGCGAACGCGCCGTGGCCCGTGTTGTACAGATGGTTGTGCAGGTTGGTCATGGCCGTGTCGACCGCCTGCTCGGCCTGCCGGTGGCTCAGGCCGCCGACGTACGGGCACAGCCCCTGGAACTCGCCGCCCACCGTGTCTTCGATCCGCGCCAGGCCGCCCTCCTCCGCACCCAGCGGCCTGCTCGGATCGCCCTGTGCGTACGAGTCGAAGGTTCGTGGCGCCGATACCCGCGGGCGCCCATGCAGGTAGGTGTCGAACAGCGACAGCACGCCGTCCACGCAGTTGATGCCGCGGGTGGGGTCCGCCTGTGGTCCGCCGTCGTTCGCCAGCGCGAACCATTGGCCGATCCGCGGATCGGCCAGTCGCGACACCGTGCCGTCCGCCTCTCGCGGCATGGCATTTTCCAGGTCACGCTGGTGTACGGCCAGCGGCGCCCGCAGGCCGCCCCGTCTGTCGTACGGCCGGCGGTGCTCGATCGGCGGCGGGATGTCGGTGCCGGTCAGGGCGGAACGGTCGCCGGTCTCGACCGCGCCGACCGCCATGGTGCCGACGTCGTCGTTGATCCTGATCCAGTCGGCGGGCTCGACCTCGATGCGGACGGGTGCGAGATCCCCGGCGAGCACCGACTCGGCCCGGGTCTCCAACGCCGCGGCGTCCTCGCTGGTGAGCCGCGCCTCGGTGCGCAGGTGCTCGCCCTGGATGGTGGGTCCGGCGGCAAGGGCGGCGTCCGCCTGCCGGCCGAGTTCGAGCACCCGCGCGCGCCGGTCGTCGGCGATCCGCAGCAGGTAGTCGGCGTAGTCGGCGCGCCGGTTCTCCTCGTGGGTCGTCCTGGCGTGGTCCAGGTATCCGCGGTACGAGCGGCGTTCCCAGGCGTCGTGTCCGGCCCGTCGCAGTCGCTCGGCTCGCCCCGCGCGCCCGTCCTCGGTAGGCGGCCTGGGTCCGAAGGCCCGTTCGAGCGCGGTATCGGACCGTGACGGGTTCCGGGGCGCGAGTGGCTCGGCGCTGCGGTCGACCGGGGCCGGCCTCGGCTCGAGGGCCTCCGCGATCCGGTCGACCGGCTGCCGCGGCGACGGAATCGGGCGGCGGGGGCGGGGAGCCGGCTCCGGCGGGATCGGTTCGGGGCGCGGCACGGGCTCGGGCAGCGGGTTTGGCTCCGGCGGCGGGTGTGGCTCGGGCGGCTCGGCGTGGGCCAGCCGGTCGGCCGGCGAAGGGTCCGAGACCGGCTCTGCCCGGTACGCCGCCGAGTAGTAGATCGGCGTCGGCCGCGGCGGCGGAGGCGGCAGCGTCGTCCGCTGCGGCCGCCACGCCCCGTCCGGGCGGTCCGGGAACGGCATCGGGATGCCCTGGCCGTTCACGACCAGCGCGTCCACGGCCACCACGTTGCCGGGATCCGGCCATCCGCGGTGGCCGTACAGCGGCTGCGACTCGGTCACCAGGCCCGACTGCGGGTCGACGAACAGGATCTCGCCGTTCTGGTTCACCGCGGCCCAGGAGTGCGCGGAGCCGCCCTCCCAGGCGTTCACCAGGAACGCGAACGAGCCGTGCCCGCCGGCCAGCAACTGGTCCGACACGTCCGCCAGCGCCCGGTCGATCCGCTGCCGCGCCACGGCCGGTTCCTCGCCGGCCACGGTCGGGCACAGCGACTGGAGCCGGCCGCCGGTGGCGTGCTCCACCCGCTCCAGCCCGATCTCCTCGCCGTACATCGGCCTTTGCGGGTCGCCCTCGCTGTATGCGTCGAAGGTCCGGGGCGCCGAGACCCGCGGCCGGCCGTGCAGGTAGGTGTCGAAGAACGACAGCACGCAATCCTGGCAATTGATGCCGCGCGTCGGATCGGCCTGCGGCCCGCCGTCGTTCACCAGCCGGAAGTACGGCGCCCGTGGATCCGCGAGCCGCATCGGGCCGCCGTTCGCGTCCCGTGGCATGGCGTCCTCGAGCTCGGCCTGGTGCCGGGCGAGCGGCGGGCGCAGGCCGGCCCAGGACCCGTACCGTCTGGTCCGGTCGATGGGCGGCGGATGGTCGCTGTCGGTGAGCATCGACCGGTCGCCGGCCGCCAGGCCGCCGAGCGCGAGCTGACCGCGATCCTCGTTGGCGCGGTGCCACTCGTGCGGCGCGATCTCGACCGACGAACCCGGCGATGGCACCCAGTTCGGGTCCCGCAGGGCCGCTACCTGTGCGTCGGCCCGCTCGGCATCCGCGATCGCCAGATCGACACCGGCCCTGAAGTAGGCCGCCATGGTCGGGTTGAGCTTCAGGAACCGCGCCACCCGGGCGGATCGCCGCGCCCTTCGCGCCCGTTGACGCGCACTCTCCGCTTTCCCCTCGAAATACTCGAGGGCGTCGGTTCGCCGCGCTCGCGCGTGGGCCTGGCGCAGCTCCCGCGCATGCCGGAGATATCCGTCCACCTCGGGCGAAACCCCCGCGGCCTCCGGCGCGGACCCCCTACCACCGGGCGGGCCGGCGAGGAGGACCGCCGGGTCCGATTCCGATGACGGTACGTCCGCAGCACCGTACCGCGGCCCGCCGTGCCCATCGGGCGCCCAACCGTGCGGTGATCGCGGGGGAGCGGCACCACCGGGTTCGGCCCGCACCGGAACCGTGCCGGCGCCGAGCCCACCGACCGCGGGCGGCGTGTGGTTCGAGTCGGTCCCGAACGGCGACCAGGGGCTGAGCGCAACTCCCGAACTCCCAGGACCGCCCAGCCCAGATCCCGAAGGCCCTGCAACGGCGGGTCCGGCTGGCGCCGATGCGGCGATGGTGGGTCCGGGTGGTGTGGGCCCGGTTGTGGATGGTTCGGCTGGCGCCGATGCGGCGATGGTGGGTCCGGGTGGTGTGGGCCCGGTTGTGGATGGTTCGGCTGGCGCCGATCCGGCGATGGTGGGTCCGGGCGGCATGGGCCCGGCTGTGGTGGGTCCGGCTGTGGATGGTTCGGCGGACAACGGGTCGGCGACCGACGGGGCGGAGTTGATCGGACCACCAGCGGTCGGCGGGGCCCCGGCCGATCCCGAGGAGAGTCCGGCAAGGGAATCCTGCGGCGGCGCCGAACCCGGCAAGCCGGACCCGTCGGCACCCGCCGGCGAGATTCCGGAGCCGGCGTGGTTCCCGCCCGCAGACCCACCCGAAGCGCCCGGCAGCGCACCCGACGCGGGATCTGAAGAAATTACCGACGCCCCAGGCGCCGTAACCGCACCATCTGCCGAAACGGGCACCGCCCCGGCGCCGGCGTCAACCGCTCCCGCCCCAGGTCCGGCGAGGGCAGACGGCACAGTGGACGAGGCGGGCACCTTCAGATCGCCGACCCGGTCGGCCAGCCCGTCGGCGATCCCCGTCGACGCTCCGCCCACCACCGCGCCACCGGCCCCCGAGCTGGCCGACTTCGCCACGCTCTCGAGATCCGGCAGGTCACCGACGACCGCCGCCCCGCCGAACTCCCCCAGCACCTCGGCGCCGACCCCGCGGGTCACCCCATGGTGTCGCCCACGCCCGATCCCGGCCCCGCTCGCCGCGACTCCCCCACCGAACCCGGCGGCGGCGGACATGCCCAGGTCCCGGGCGTCGATCCCGTCGGCCCGCCCGGTCGAGTTCTGATAGAGCTGGATCCCGCCGCTGGTGGCGAACTCCTCCCGGGCCTCGTCCAGCCCCTCCCGCAGCCCTTCCCGGCCGAGCTGCCGGAGGCCGGCCTTGCTGGTGAGCTGCCGGGTCGCCCGCTCCCCGGCCTCCTTCAGCGTCTTCTTGATCGCCTTCTTGCTCATCTGCTCGACCAGGCGCTTGAAGATCTGCTGGATGGCGATCCGGGTCGCCGCGATGAGCCCGCCCGCCGCCGGCGACGCCGCGCCCAGCGTCAGGGCCACCGCGACGGCCATGCCGATCAGCTCGATCAGGAACAGCCCGATCTCGATCCAGGCCTCGAGCTTGGCGCCCTCGATGTCGCAGCCGCACTCCTCGACGAGTTTCCCCAGCTCGTCGGCGATCGCCAGCAGCGAGTTGAGCGGCGCGTCCTCGTCGGCCGCGAGCTGCTGCCAGGCGCCGCGGAAGGCCTGCGCGCCGGTGCCGCCATACGCCGACAGCACCTGCGCGGCCGCGTCGTGTGCCTCGCCGCGGGGCTCCGCCAGCAGGCCGGCGATCGCGTACCAGCGGTCGGCGACGTCCCAGGTGGTCTTCTCGTTGCCCTCCGGCCAGTCGAAGCCGACCACCCACTCGAGCGCCTCGTACGCCCATTGCGGCACGTCGAACGGGCAGTAGTCCAGCGGGTGGGGTATCGGGCTGGGCAGGACGCTCACGAGCGTTTCCTGTACGCCCGTTCCACCCGTACCGATGCATTTTGGTCCGTCTGGGTGGCCTCGCGCACGGCCTCGGCCACCGCGTCGCCCAGGCCCTCGACGTAGCCGCCGAGCTTCTCCCAGGCCTCGAGCACCTGCTGCTCGATCGGGCGGTAGTTGTTTTCGAAGGCCTGTCCGATGTCGTCGGTGCCCCACGGGCGGGCGGCGCTGAGCCCGGCCAGGTCGGCGCCGGCGCCGGTCCGCTGCCGGGTGAGGTGCTTGCCGGCCGCGGCCAGGTCGCGCCCGCCGCTAGCCGCCCGGTCGGGGTCGAGCCAGAGGTCCGGGTCAGGCATCGCGGTCCGCCTCGCGCATGATCGCGTCCTGGCGGCGCAGCAGCGAGCCGAAGTCGTTGTCCCGGACGTAGCGCATCGGGCCCGAGTCGGCCGGCAGGCAGCCGGCGACCAGCTCCTCGACCTGTGCCGACGTCTTCGCGGCCGCGCGCTCCACCGTCGCGACGATCTTGCGGGCGAGTGCGTCGGCGTCCAGGTCGCGGTAGATGCGGGGGTCCAGGCGCAGGTCCAGGAGTTCGCCGCGGGGGCCGACGGTCGCGAGGATCAGGCCGTCGTCGGACTCGGCGCTGACCCGCAGCTCGGCGAGCTGGCGCTGCATGTCGTCCATTCCGGACCGCAGCCGGTGGTACTGGCCGTAGACGTCGTCGAGGCGCGCCCGCAGCGCGTGGTTGGCATCGCGGTCCGCCATGTCCGCCATGGTCGTCCTCCCCAGCAACCGAACCCAGCAACCGAACCATCGATCGTGGTGACACTACCGGGCGGCGCCACGCGGCGTGGTCCGGTAGTTTCAGCGCGCAACCAGATCGCGTTGACAGGGGGTCTGATGATCACGCGGGAGGAAGCCGAGGAGATAGCAGCCGGCTGGGCGCGGGGTGAATCCGAGCGCCGCGGGTACGAGTGCACGCCCGAGGTCTCCGAGTTCGACCTCGGCTTCGTGGTGTGGACCAGGCAGCCGCCGACGGAGCTGCCGACACCGGGCGATGGAGCCCGAACGGTCATCGACCGCGCGACCGGCGCGCTGTCCACGTACCCGGGTGTCCCGGCGAGTGTGATCGCCGAGCTGTACCGCACTCACCGGGCCGCGGTGGCCGCGCGGCGCCGGACGGTCGATCCCGAGGTCGAGCTGCGGCGCAACGCGCGGCGCCGGCCGGCGCCGACCACGGCCGCGCACCTGACCGCCGACGGGCACCTCTTCATCGCCCGGGGTGCGAAGGGCGACCAGGAGATCGACCATCATCCGCTGGTCGCGGCCCGGCTGGCCGCGCTCGAGCCGGCCGATACGGTACGCGGCACCGAACGCCACGCCGAGCTGATCGTGCTCTCGGACGCGCTGTACGAGGCGGACCGCCGGCGCGATGCGCCGATGACGCTGGACGAGGCGCGCACCTGGCTGCGTACCGCCGAGTTCGAGGCCTTCCTCGTCCGTGACCAGGGCGATCCGCTAGGCGGGACGGCCGCCCGGCCGTGCGAATCGTGCATCACGGTCCTGGTCGACTTCGCGCTGCTGCCGTGGTCGCAGCTCGCGTTCGTCGAGCCGTTCCGGCCGTACTCGGAGAACATCGCGCAGCCGGGCCGCTTCCCCGATCATGTGGCCGGCGCGCTCGCGGACGCGGGCTGGCGGCCGATGCAGCAGGTGGTCGCCGAGGTGCTCGCCGACGGCCTGATCGACGACGTGGTGAGCGTTCCCGGCCGGCGCTTCCGGCACCGCGCGTTCCCGGCGGCGCGGGAGGCGATCATGTCGTTCCCGGGGATCTTCTGCGGGCTGCGGGGGCCGGGCGTGCACCGGTGGGTCCGTTGGCTGAACCTGGAGCCGGCCGCGGCGGCGCACTCGGCGGACGTGCTGGGCGAGTTCGCCGAGGTGATCGGGGCCGCGCTGTTCCCTCTCGGTGTCGAGGCCAAGGGCGACGCGATCGTGGCGATCGACGAGCGCGGCCGGGTCTTCGCGCTGGACCAGGGCGGCGAGTGGTTCCTCGGCGAGACCCTGGACCAGGCCGTGCTGAGCCTGCTGACCGGGGACGGGCCCGCGGAACGGGTCCGGGACGACGGCACCTGGTAGCACGGCATGACCCACCCGGGACGCTGGGTTTATCCAGGTCCCGGGTCGGGTCGCCGGGTGCTCAGTCGAACAGCTCGTTCAGGAAGCTCTTCTTCTTTCGGCCGCGGTAGTGGCCGTGGTAGCCCTGCTGGCGGTAGTGGCCGTGGTATCCGCCGCCGTGCGGCTGGTGCGCGCCGTACGGCGCGGCGGCCGGGTAGGCCGGCTGGCCGTAGCCGGGCGGCGGCGGGGCCGCGTAGCCACCGCCGTGCGCGGGCGGCGGCGGGGGCGGCGCGGCGTAGCCACCGGGCTGCGGGGCCTGAGCCGGGCGTGGCGCCGCGGGCGCCTGCCGGCTGTTCCAGTTGGCCTCGGCCTCGAAGAGCTTCTCCAGCTCACCGCGGTCGAGGAAGATCCCACGGCACTCGGTGCACTGGTCGACCGTGACGCCGCTGCGCTCGTAAACCCGCATCTCGCCGTGACACTTCGGACAGGTCATCTGCATTTCACAAACGGTACAAGGCCGGGTCACTCCGCGGTGGCGCTGTTCCTGTGGATCTGCTGAGTGCCTCGGCGAGCGCGGGCGCCCAGACCAGCAGCGCGAGCGGGTACAGGAGGTAGCCGAAGCGGGTGGTCGGCATCAGCAGGATCGCGGCGAGCAGGCCGTACCCGCAGAAGAGCGCCGCGGTCGCCGCCGTGCGCGGCGGCCGCCGGATCAGCAGTACGGCGATCGCGAGGGCGACCGCGACCAGCAGCGCGACCGCGACGTACCGGCCGCCCGGCACCGCCTGGGAGATCAGGTAGCCGGGGAACGGCGACTGGGCGGGGCTGGTGACGAGGCCATGGCCGAGCGGGAAGCGGATCACGTTCTCCACGAACGCGTCGGCGTCGACGAGGAAGGCCGGCACCAGGGCGAGCACGGGCAGGCCGAGCGCGCCCGGCAGGAAGCGGCGGCCGTTGCCGGTGACGATCGCGAGGACCGCGAGGACGACGACGATCGGCAGGGCGAACAGCTTGAGCGCGGCGGCCGCGCCGACCGCGAGACCCGCGGCGCCGTAGCGGCCGGTCGCGCAGCAGGCCAGGGCGAGCAGCGCCAGGGCGAGCACCGGGAGATCGTCACCCCCGGTGGCCAGGGTCAGCGCGCAGATGGGCAGCACGGTGGCGAACTGCACGGCCCGGACCAGGCTCGCGGGCGCCGGCCGGGCCCGACCGGCGAGCAGCCACCCGGCCGCCACCAGCGTCGCCGCCGTCGCGACCGCGAACCAGACCCGCGCGTCGGTGAACCAGGCGTCGCCGAGCATCGCCCTCGGCAGGCCGAAGACGGCCATGCCCGGCTGGTACGGCGCGTAGCCGAGCAACCGGTCGTCCGCCGGCAGCGCGGCGATCGCGTCCGGCCCGAGGTACGGGGTACCGGTGCTCGCCAGCCGCTCGCCCATCTGCTCGACGACGTGCACCTCCTCCTGCGCCCGGCCACCGTGCCCGGCGGCGCGCTGCACCGCCTGGACGATCAACGGAAGGAGCACGGCGCCGCACCACGCCGCCCAGGTCAGCCCCATCCGCCACCGCGGCCGCCGCAGCACCAGCTGCACCACCACGACCGAGAGCGCGACGAGATAGGGCAACACCGCCCAGGCACCCCAGGCCCGGTGCGACGGCAGGGTCGAGGTCAGCGCGGTGACCAGGGCGAAGGCCGCGGCGAGGCCGTACAGCGCGGCGTCGGCGGCGAGGCCACCGCGGGCCCGGTCGAGTCGCGCTAGCAGGGTCACGCGGGCAAGTGTGGCAGAGCGGATCTGCCATGCCCCGGTGACCTGCGGTGCGGCATCCGGACTACCGAACCCGCGTTGTGCAGAACGTCACCGAGCGCGCCCGGGCGCCCGCCCGAGCCGCGTTGCAGGGCGGCGAGCAGCCGCCCGGAGGACATCGGCCGGGCGAAGAGGTGGCCCTGGCCCGCGACGCAGCCGAGCTCCCAGAGCGCGCGCCGCTGCGGCTCGCTCTCGACGCCCTCGGCGACGACGGTCAGGTGCAGGCTGCGCGCGAGGTCGACGGTCGAGCGGATGACGGCGGCGGCCTCGGACGAGGTCTCCACCGAGGTGACGAAATCACGATCGATCTTGAGCTGATGCACCTGGACGCGGGACAGCACCGACAGCGACGACACCCCGGTGCCGAAGTCGTCCAGGGCCAGCCGGACGCCGGCGTTCCGCAGCTCGCTCAGCGCCCGGTCGACCACCTCGAGCTGACTGAGCGTGAGCGTCTCGGCCAGCTCCAGCACCAGCCGGTCCGCCGCGACGCCGTGGCCGGCGAGCCGGGACAGCACGGCGCTGGGAAACGTCTCGTCCAGCAGGCTGCGCGGCGCGACGTTGACGGCGACGGGCAGATCAAAACCCGCTTCGCGCCACATCCGGTACGCGGTGAGCGACTGCTCCAGCACCGCGTCGGCGAACGCGGGCAGCTGACCGGACCGCTCGACGGTCTCGAGGAACTGCATCGGGCTCAGGCTGCCGTGCTCGGGGTGGTGCCAGCGGGCCAGCGCCTCGGCGGAGATCACTTCCCCGCTGCCGAGGTCGACGATGGGCTGGAAGTCGACAACGAACTCGTGCTCGGCGACGGCGCGGGACAGCTCGCCGCCGAGCATCAGCCGGCCGACGTCCGCGGTGTCGCGGGCGTGCGCGTAGATCGCGGTGCGCTGACCGCTGCGTTTCGCCTGGTACATGGCCACGTCGGCGCGGCGCATCAGCTCCTGCACGCCGCCGCTGGCCGGGGCCATGGCGATGCCGCCGGCGGCCTCGACGGTGAGCTGCATGCCGTCGACCACGATGTTGCGTTCCAGGTCGACGAGCATCGCCTCGGCCCGGTGGGTGGCGACCGCGGGGGCCGGCAGGCCGGTGAAGAGCACCGCGAACTCGTCGCCGCCGAGCCGGGCGACCAGGTCGCCGGGGCTTGCCGACTCCTCGAGCCGCTTCGCGACCTCGCGCAGCACCTCGTCGCCCGCGCCGTGCCCGAGGGTGTCGTTGACCTCCTTGAAGTGGTTGAGGTCGATCAGCAGCATCGCGCACATGCCGTCGGCCTTCCGGGTCCGGAAGACCTCGGTCGCCTGTTCCAGCAGCTCGCGGCGGTTGGCCAGGCCGGTGAGCGGATCGTGCGCGGCCGCGTAGGCGTTCTCGGCGTTGATCCGGGTCAGCTCCGCGTACGCCCGGGCGTTGCGGATGGCCGTGTACAGCGACGAGGCGAAGATCCGCAGCTTGTTGTGCTCGGAGTCGCTGAGCCTGACCGGCTTGCGGAAGTGCAGGCGCAGCACGCCGGCCGCCTCCGCGTCGGGGCCTTCGAGCGGCGCCTCGATGACGGAGCCCGCGCGGGCGGGCGCGGTTTCGGCCGGGCCCTCGTAGCCGACGCGGCCGGCCGAGCCGCGGACCAGCCAGGGCGGCTGCAGGTCCCGGAGCTCGACCTCCGCCTCGTCGGCGGAGAACAGTCCGGGGGCACGGGTGACCGCGGCGTGCAGCACCGAGGTGAGCTCGGTGACGTTGAGGCGATCGGTGCTGGAGGCGAGCCGGGCCCAGGCCTCCTGGTCGGCGCGCTGGCGGATCCGGTTCTTCGTCGCGAACTGGAGTGCGAACACCGCGGGCACCATGGCGACGATGAACAGCTCCTCCTGCGCCACCACGAGCGTGACGAGCATGGCGAGGCCGACGTTGATCAGCCGTACGGTCGCCATCACGTCCCAGTTCCGCCCGGAGGCCTGCAGCCAGGGTGAGCGGGTGGCCAGCGCCATCACAGTGGTGCCGAGGACCTCGTCGACGATGGCGTATGCGATCGCCGCCAGGACCAGGCCGATCGCGAGCTGCCGTAGCGAGGGCACCGTGAAGGAGAGGTCGGTGGCCGGTCGCACGTGCAGCTGGTACGCGACGACAGCGGCGACGGTGGCGGCGACCGTGTCCTTCGCGACGTTGAAGGTGACCTTCATCGGGTCGCGGAGGAACATCTTCGAGGCCAGCACCCCGGCGGCGGTGCAGAGGACCACCCACGGCAGCGGGACGGTGGCCACGGCGATGAGGATCGAGCCCGAAGTGGACGAGAAAGAACGGTTTTCCGACCGGATCCGCAACTCGATCAGCGGGCTGCCGGCCGCGGCAATGATTACGGTCAGTGCCGCAAGGTAGAGGAGCTTGCCGGGCGACACCGCGGTCGCGGAGACCCCGGCCCAGAACAGGCAGAGGAGCCCTCCAGACGCGACTAGACCGACATACAGCCGGAGCTGCCTGTCGGTCTTCGCGTCGTTCACTGCGGACGTCCCATGACCCCATGGTGACCCGCTGGCCGTACGGGCTGTCAATGCTTTGTCGTCTCGGAGTAGTCGGTTTGGTGGTCCGGCTCAGGTCCAGTCGACTTCGCGCATCGTGCGTCTCCCATCTCGTGAAATGGCGTTCTCAAACCGAAGGTCAACTTGTGCGACAGATCCCCCGCGGTTCCGCCCCTCACTTGACGACAACAGCGTAGGAAGAGGGCAGTCAGTTAGGAAGAATAATTTGTCGCTCGTTTCACGAAATGCGAGTATCTGACGGCTTTATGCCGAATGAGTGACGGAATAACAACGCTCCGCGACTATTCGGCTATCGACACTGCCTGTCATCAACGTTGCCCAAAACGGCGGCAAACGCCCTGCTGTGGGCGGGTCTCGGGGCCAAGCTGCAATGTACGTCCGATCGCATTGATGCGCCCTGCCAATAAGCGCTCTCTGGATCAATTCAATGCGTAGAACGGATTGCCATCCGAAATGGCTACGGAAAGTGGAGGATCACTGACTTTCCGACGCGAACGCGCCGGAATTTCCAAGACCGACAGCGCAAGTGGATAGGCTGTGACACGTGACGAACGCAGCGAAAATGACTCATGTCGACGCCGAAGGTGCAGCTCGGATGGTCGACGTGTCGGCGAAGGAGATCACCGTCCGCCGCGCGGTCGCCGCGGGCCGGCTGGTCACCACGGCGGAGGTGGTCGCGCTGCTGCGCGGCGACGGCCTGCCGAAGGGTGACGCCCTCGCGGTGGCCCGGATCGCCGGCATCATGGGCGCCAAGCGCACCCCGGATCTGGTGCCCCTGTGTCACCCGATCGGGCTGCACGGCGTCACCGTCGACCTGAGCATCACCGGCACCGGCGTCGACATCACCGCGACGACCAGGACCGCGGACCGCACCGGCGTCGAGATGGAGGCGCTGACCGCGGTGGCCACCGCCGGGCTCACCCTGATCGACATGGTCAAGGCGGTGGACCCCGCGGCGAGCCTCGAGGCCGTCCGCGTCCTGCGCAAGGAGGGCGGCAAGACCGGCGAATGGGTACGCCCGGAGGACCGCGCGTGATCCGCGCCCGGGTCGTCGTCGCCTCGAACCGCGCCGCGGCGGGCGTGTACGCCGACACCAGCGGCCCGCTGCTCGTCGCCGGCCTTCGCGACCTGGGCTGCGAGGTGGACCCCGATCCGGTCGTGGTGCCGGACGGCGAGCCGGTGGCCGAGGCGCTGCGTGCCGCGGTCGCCGAGGGGATCCACGTGGTCGTCACCAGCGGAGGCACCGGCGTCACGCCGACCGATCGGACGCCCGAGGCGACCCGGCCGCTGCTCGACTTCGAGGTGCCCGGCATCGCCGAGGCGATCCGCGCGTACAGCAGGGACAAGGTGCCGGCGGCGGCGCTCTCCCGCGGCCTGGCCGGCGTCGCCGGCCGCACGCTGGTGGTGAACCTGCCCGGCTCGACGGGCGGCGCCCGGGACGGCCTCGCGGTGCTCGGCCCGATCCTGGCGCACACGGTGGAGCAGATCGGCGGCGGCGACCATAGGCTCTCCTCGTGAGCGCAGAGAGCATCCCGGTCGACTGGGACAAGGCCCGCACGATGGCATACGAGGCCGGGCGCGCCGCCGTCCGCGCCGCCGAGACCGTGCCGCTCGCCGGCGCCGACGGCCGCACGCTCGCCGAGCCGCTGGTGACCCTCACCGACCTGCCGGCGTTCCCGACCTCGAGCATCGACGGCTGGGCGGTCCGCGGCCCGGCGCCGTGGTCGCCGGTCGGCCGGGTGCTCGCCGGCGAAACGGCCGGGCCGCTGACGGCGGACGGCACCTGCGTCGAGATCGCGACCGGCGCGATGGTCCCGGCGGGCGCGGACGCGGTGATCCGCGTCGAGGAGTCCACCCGCGGCGCCGACGGCCGGGTCAGCGGCGACCCGCGGCCGGTGCCCGACTGGCGGCTGCCGGGCGACGAGGCGCACCGGGGCGAAGAACTACTCCCCGCCGGAACGCCGGTCGACCCCGCCGTGCTCGGTATGGCCGCGACTTGCGGCTACGACGCGATCGCCGTCCGGCCGCTGCCCCGCGCGGCGCTGCTGGTCTTCGGCGACGAGCTGCTCACCAGCGGCCCGCCCGGCGCGGGCCGGGTCCGCGACTCCCTGAGCCCGCTCGTGCCGGCCTGGCTGCGCCGCTACGGCGCGACGGTCGACCCCGCGGCCGTACGCGGCCCGGTGCGGGACACCCTCGAGGCGCACGTCGCGGCGATCCGGGAGGCGCTCGCGGTCGCGGACGTGGTCTGCACGACCGGCGGCACGATGAACGGACCCGTCGACCACCTGCACCCGGCCCTGGCCGAGCTGGGCGCGGAGTACGTCATGAACACGGTCGCGGTGCGGCCCGGCTTCCCGATGCTGCTGGCCCGGGTGCCCGGCCCGGACGGGCGGCCCCGCTTCCTCGCCGGCCTGCCCGGCAACCCGCAGTCGGCGGTGATCGCGCTGATCTCGCTGGTCGCGCCGCTGCTGGCCGGCCTGCACGGCCGTGACCTGCCCGCGCTGCCCCGGGTCGAGCTGACGGCGCCGGTGCCGGGCCGCGGCGGCTTCACCCACCTCGCGCTGGCCGCCCTGGACCACGACGGCCGCGCGGCGACGCCGGTCGGGCATGTCGGCTCGGCGATGCTGCGCGGGCTGGCCGGCTCGCACGGCTTCGTCGTGGTCCGCCCGGACACCCAGGCCGAGGCCGGCGAGCTGGTCCCGTTCCTGCCCCTGCCGCTCTACGCCGGAGAACGCCCATGAACAAGATCGAGACGGTACGCATCGCCGAGGTCCTCGACTCCGCGCTGGACCTGGCCGCGCACGAGCGGGCGGTCGCGGACAGCCGGGCCGGGGCGATCGTGTCGTTCCAGGGCGTCGTCCGCGATCACGACGACGACCGCGGCGTGACCCTGCTGGAGTACGAGGGGCATCCCACCGCGGCGGCGGTACTGCGCGAGGTGGCGCAGGAGATCGCCGCGGATCCCCAGGTGTACGCGGTGGCCGTGTCACACCGGGTCGGCGTCCTGCAGATCGGCGACGTGGCACTGGTGGCGTCGGTGAGCACGGCGCACCGGGCGGCGGCGTTCGCGGCGTGCGCCCGCCTGGTCGACGAGGCGAAGGCCCGCCTGCCGATCTGGAAACGCCAGGTCTTCACCGACGGCACCGAGGAGTGGGTCAACTGCCCCTGAGGTGATCAGCGGCCCGGATCGCGGGGCGGCGGGATGGTGGCGGCCGGCAGCGGACCACCCGAGGCGCCGGCCCGCCCGACGCCGGCCGCCCGGTCCCAGCTCGCGGCACGCGCGGCACCGGGCTCGTGCGCGAAGTTGCGGGTACGGGCCCGCAGGCCGGCACCCCGCGACCGGGACGAACGCCCCAGCCACCGGTTGACCGGAAAGGCCGGGGCCACGCCCGGCCGCCACGGCAGGGCGTTGACCAGCAGAATCGTCGCCAGCGCGTAGGAGTTACGGGAGAGCGCGTCGGGTCCGCTCCACATCGGCGCCAACACGAACAGCAGATATGTCAGCCCGGCCGCGACCGCGAAGCCCAGCCCGGGCCGCCGGTTGCGCCCCGGCAGCGCGCGGCCGGGGTTCGCCCGCCGCCGGGCGGCCGCGTCGATCAGGATCAGCGTCGCCGGCAGCACCCAGACCAGCTCGTGCGTGTCGGTGACCGGCCCGACGATCGCCGCGGTGAGGCCGATTAGCGTGAACGCCGCGATCTCGTCGCCGTCCGCGTGCGCCGCCCGGGCCCTGATGAAACCGACCGCGACGAGCAGCAGCGAGAACGACAGCCAGAGCAGCACCGGCGTGGTCGCCGAGTCGTAGATCCGGGCCAGGACCCCGGCGAGCGACTGGTTGCCGACGGCGTCGACCGGGCCGGACCGGTCGATGCGCCACAGCACCTCGCCGAACCAGGCCGCGGTCTCCCGCGGCGTGATCATCAGCGCGCCGACCGCCGCGACCGCCGCCGTGCAGATCGCGGTGAACGCGGCCCGCCACTGCCGCGTCACGACCAGGTACGCGATGAAGAAGGCGGGGGTGACCGTCAGCGCGGTGGCGATCCCGGTGCCCAGGCCCGCCCAGGCGCCGGTGGCCCAGCCGCGCCGCAGGAGATCACCCACCGTCCGCCCCTGCGGCGGCGAGGAGGCGGGACGACCCGGCCACCAGGCGGCCCGGCTGCGTGCCCAGGCGCCGCGCCGCAGCGCGACGATGTCGGCCGTGACCATCCCGAACACCAGCAGGTCGAGCGCGCCGAGCCCGAGCGTGGCCCGCACCGGCTCCACGGTCAGGGCGAGCGCGCCCGCCGCGAGCACGACCGGCCACCGCCGCCGCCCGTAACGCCGGGCGACCGGACCCACCAGGGCTACCAGGGAGAGGCCGAGCGCGGCGACCCCGGCCAGCGCGGTCATCCACCCGGCGAGCCGGAGCGGCATCAGCGCGGCCGGTGCCACGAGGAACAGCGCCGGCGGCGTGAGCTCGGTGCCGAGCTGGCTCGACGCCGCGCGGTACGCGTACAGGCCGTCGCCCGCGGACCAGCTCTGCACCGCCGCACGGCCGACGGCGAGGCCGCTGAATCCGTACCGCTGAGCGATCGTGGTGATCGCGGCCAGGATGCCGATGACGGAGAGGGCGACCACGACGGACCCGGCAGTAGCGGGACGCGCAGCGGTCCGCCTGGCGGGCATGGCGCGACCTCCGGTAGCTCGACGGCGGCGCCGTCGAGAGCGCTTAGTCCACTTAACGCCAATAAAGCCCGTTTGGTGATTTAGTGCCCTCTTTGGGCGCCGGGCGCTAGCCGGGGAGCCGCCGCGCGGCCGAGGCCGAACGCCGGGCGATCTTCGCCTCCCGCCGGGCGGTCCGGACGGCGCGCCGCATCGACCGCTGTGAGCGCTCGACCGCATGGCTGGTCCGGTAGCCGAGGCCGGGCTTGCCCTGGGTGTCGGCGGCGGCGAGCAGCAGGCCGCCGAGCAGCCCGAGGTTCTTCAGGAAGTGCCCCTCGTGCTGGGCCCGCTCGGGCCCGGACATCGTCCAGAACGGATGCCCCGCGATGGTCGTGGGTACCAGGTTGGCGGCGAGCACCGCGGCGGCCGGCCGGGTGAAACGGCCGGTGGCCAGCATGACCCCGGCGACCAGGTCGGTGCCGGCCTTCAGCCGCACCAGGGTGCGCGCGTCGGTGGGCAGCCGCGGGTCGACCCGCTCGAGCAACGGCCCGATCCGGTCGGTGACCCGCTTGGCGGCCTCGACCTTGGAGTCGGGATTGAGGACGATACGAACTCCGCTGACCACGAAGATCGCACCGAGCATGGCGCGGGCTGTGGTACGCACAGGCTTCATAGCCTGTTTATACCCGGATCGCGAAGGTCACTCCATGAACATCGAAACCGTACGGCCCGAGCGCGCGGAAGACTTCGACGCCGTTCGGGGGGTGCTGCTGGCCGCGTTCGAGACCGACGCCGAGGCGCGGCTGGTCGAGGCGCTGCGGCTCGGCGACGCGTTCCTGCCCGAACTCAGCGTCGTCGCGGAGCAGGACGGCGCCGTCGCCGCGTTCGCCCTGCTCAGCCGCATCACGGTCGGCGATGACGCCGGCCTGGCGCTCGGCCCGGTCGCCGTCCTGCCGGAGCTGCAGAAGCGTGGCCTCGGCGGCGCGGTCATCCGGGAGGCCCTGCGCCGCGCCACCGCCGCCGGCGAGCGGCTGGTCCTCGTGCTCGGCGACCCCGCGTACTACGGGCGCTTCGGCTTCGTGCCGGCCGCGCCGTACGGGATCACCAGCGAGTGGTCCTCGTTCGGCGACGCCTGGCAGGTGCTCGTCCTCGGCACGGTCGAGGCCCGCTACCCGGCGCCCTGGCACCAGCTTTAAGTCGTGATTCCTGCCAGGCCCGACGCAGGTCGGGTCCGGTCATGGCTGGGTTCGTAGGTAGCGGCCGAAGTGCGGCACGGTGAACGCCACCGTGCCGCGCTCGCCCGAATAGATCAGGCCCTTCTTGATCAGGGCGTCCCGGGCCGGCGACAGGCTGGCCGGGCGCCGCGACAGCGCGGCCGCGATGTCCGCCGTCGGCACCGCCGCGTCCATGTCGTTCTCCGAGTCGCCCGACAGCGACGCCATCGACCGCATGTATTCGCGCTCCGCCGGCGTCGCCCGCTCGAAGCGCGACCCGAAGAAACCCACGGCCAGCTCGGCCTCGGCCTCCGGCGAGGCCACCCGGACATCCTCGGCGGTCACCGGCGAGCTCGGCGCGTGGTCCCAGGTCGCCTTCCCGTACGCCTGCACGAAGTACGGGTATCCGCCCGACTTCTCGTAGAGCAGGTCCAGCGCCTTGTCCTCGTACTCGACGTCCTCGCGCGCGGCCGGCGCGCACAGCGCCAGGTCGGCGGCGATCCGGTCGAGCCGATCGATGCGCTGATAGCGGAAGAGGCGCTCCGAGTACGACTTCGCCGCGGAGAGCACCGCCGGCAGGTGCGGCAGCCCGGCGCCGACCACGATCAGCGGCGCGCCCAGCTGCGACAGCTCGTGGCAGGCGGCGCAGAGCGCGGAGACGTCGGCCGGGCCCAGGTCCTGCATCTCGTCGATGAACAGGGCGATGCCGGTACCCACGTCCGTGGCGAGCGAGGCCGCGTCGGTGAAGAGCTCGACCAGGTCGATCTCGATGTCGCCGGAGTCGGCGCGCCCCCGCGCCGGCGGCACGTCGATGCCGGGGGTCCACCGGTCGCGCAGCTTGGCGGAGGAGTCGTTGGCGCGCAGGGCGAACGCCTTGAGCACCGCCAGCACCTCGTCGACCCGCTCGGGGTTGCGGTGGTGCGGCGCCAGCTCGCGGATAGCCATGTGCAGCGCCGCGGACACCGGCCGGCGCAGCGACTGGTCCGGCCGTGCCTCGATCTTGCCGGTGCCCCAGAGCCGGCCGATCGCGGCCGAGCGCAGGGTGTTCAGCAGGACGGTCTTGCCGACGCCGCGCAGGCCGGTCAGGACGAGGCTGCGCTCGGGGCGACCGCGGGCGACGCGCTCGAGGACCACGTCGAAGGCGCCCAGTTCGCGGCCGCGTCCGGCCAGCTCGGGCGGGCGTTGGCCGGCGCCGGGCGCGTACGGATTCCGAACCGGATCCACGGATAGCACCGTATCGGGCTCTCTAGCCGAAAAGCTAGAGATGGGATTCGAACCATCTCTACGGCTATCTAGCTTTTCCGCTAGATAGCGCTAGTCGGCGTCATACTCCTTGAGGCACAGCACGAAATCGAGGCTGTCCAGCTCGCTGTCGTAGAAGTACCACTTCGTGTATTTCGCGACCTTGCTGCACTTCGACTCGGCGTCGGCCTCGCCGGTGGTGCGGCCGTCGACCCGCTTGAGCACCTCGTAGGTGCCGCTCGCACAGGACACGATCTTGAGATCGGGGCTGTCGTCGGCCGAGCCCTCGTTGCGTACACATTGGCCCTTGCCGACGAACCGCGCGTCCTCGCTGCTCTGCGGATCGGGAACGGTGCCGGTGGTGGCGGTCGGCGCGGTCGACTGCCCGGGGTCGCCGGCCTCCGGCTTGTCGTCCCGCTGCAGGAGCCAGCCCGCGGTGCCCAGGCCGCCACAGATGAGCAGACCCAGGACGATCACCAGGACGATGATCGGGCTGTTGCGGCGCCGGACCGGCGGCGGGGCGGCGTGCGGCGGCTGCCACCCCGGCCCGCTCGGGTAACCGTAGGCGGACGAGTTCTCGATCGCCGGGGGCACCGACATCGGCTGGCCACCCCAGGCAACCTCGGGTGCGGGCGAGGACTGGGTGGCGGCGTCACCCCAGGGGTCGGCCGGCTCCGTGTACGGTTCGTCGGAACCAGACGAACCGCCGGCCGACCAACCTTGGCCGGGGTAGGGGCCGTTCTGCGACATCGGGGTTCCTCCAGGCGCGGGTTCGCTGTACGCCACCGTAGCGTGGACCCCTGACGCGTTCCCTCCCGGAATCGCGCCGTGCTGGGCTCAACTCGGTGACAACAGGGCCAATCGCCACATGTGTCGGCAAGGCGACCCTCGCGGCGCCGGCCGGACCACTACCGTTCAAGCCCATGTCGCTTCAGGTCGCCCTTTTCGCCGCCGCCTTCGGCGGCGCGGCGTCCGCCTTCATCCCCCGCACAGCCCACCGCATGGCGATCCCCGCGACGTCATACCGCCGCGCCCCACGGCCGATGTGGACCGTCACGGCGGGCGCCCTGGCGGCGGGCCTGCTGGGCGCGGCGCTCGGCCCGGCGCCGCTGCTGGTCGTGCTGCTGCCGGCGGTGGTCCTCGGCGTCCTGCTGGCGGCGATCGACCTGCGCTGCCTGCGCCTGCCCGATCCGCTGGTGGCGCTGTTCGCGGCGGTGACGGTCCTCCCGCTGTCCGTCGGCGCGCTGGCCACCGGAGAGCCCGGCCGTCTGGTCCGCGCGTTGCTGGCCGCGGCGCTGACCGGCGCGATCTACCTGATCGTGGCCATGCTCCCCGGCGACGGTCTCGGGCTGGGCGACGTGAAGCTGGCCGCGGTCCTGGCCTTCACCCTCGGCGACGCCGGCTGGTCGGCGGTCGCGATCGGACTGCTCGCCCCGCACCTGATCAACGGCCCGGTGGCGCTGTCCCTCCTGCTGACCCGCCGGGCGGAACGCCGGACGCCGCTGCCCCTGGGCCCGGCGCTGCTGGCCGGCGCCCTGGTCGCCGTGATCGCCACCGGCTAGAGGAGTCTCAGCTGCCTGTCCTTGGGCCGCGACGGCACCTTGTCGCCCATCCGCTCGAAGAGCCCGACGTCGATCGCGTCCAGGAACGGGGTCGGCGACTGCTCGCGTTCCGTGCCGTGCCGGAAGCGGCGGGCCGCGTGGCTCACGTAGAGCCGGTCCTGTGCCCGGGTCAGGCCGACGAAGAACAGGCGGCGCTCCTCGGCGGTCTCGTCGTCGGTCGGCTTGGCGCCGGGCCAGCGCAGCGGCAGCAGCCCGTCCTCGCAGCCGACCAGGAAGACCACCGGGAACTCCAGGCCCTTCGCCGCGTGCAGGGTCAGCAGGTTGACCGCCTCCGCGCGCGGGTCGAGGGCGTCGACCTCCGCGCCCGTGGCGATCTCCTGCAGGAACCGGTTCAGGTCCGTGCCGATCCGGTGCGCGAGCGGCATCAGCAGGTCGGCCGCCGTCCAGATGTCCTCCGGCGCCAGCTGCTCGGCGTCCAGCGTCGGCGCCGCGTAGCGCTGCGCCAGGACCTGTGCGGTCAGCTTGACGCGCGCCGCCGGCGAACCGGACGAGCCGTCCGCGTGGCGCAGCTCCCGGGCGATCACCTGAACCCCCGGCCGGTCCCGCAGGCGATTGTGTGACCGCTTCTGCACGGGTACGCCGGCACGTGACAGCGCGTCCACCACGACCTGGGCCTGGGAGTCGGTGCGATAGAGGACGGCGATGTCCGAGAACGACAGAGTTCCGGGCGCGACCGCCCGGGAGTCGATCCGGCCCGAGTCCAGCGAGCGGTGCGACAGCCCGCCGACGAGCTCGTCGATCGTGCGGACCACGAAGTCGGCCTCGTCCGCGACGCTGGCCGCGAAGTACCGGCCGACCAGCGGCGACTCCGGGTTCACCCGGGCCGGGTCGAGGCGGCGGCCGTTGACCAGGGTGGTCGGGGCGATCGCCTGCACGGCCGCGGCCAGGATCGGCGCCGACGAGCGGTAGTTGCGGGTCAGCCGGACCAGGCGGGCGTCGGTGAAGTCACGGGAGAACCGCAGGAAGTAGCCGACGTCCGCGCCCCGGAACGAGTAGATCGCCTGGTCCGGGTCGCCGATCGCACACAGGTTCCCGTTCGCCGGCGAGAGCAGACGCAGCAGCTCGTACTGCACGTCGTCGACGTCCTGGTACTCGTCGACGAAGACCCACTGCCAGCGCTTGCGGTAGCGCTCGACCAGCTCCGGCTCGTCGCGCAGCAGCGCGACGGGCATCGTGAGCAGGTCATCCAGGTCGACCAGGTCCTGCTGGCGCAGCAGTTTCGTGTACGCCTGATCGTCGTCGCCGGCCTGCTCACGGGCGGCGGCGCGCTCGGCGTCGTCGGCGATGCGCCAGTTGGCGCCCAGCCCGGCAGACCTGGCGTTCTCCTTCAGGATGGTCAGCCCGACGGAGTGGAACGTGCCGACCGTGATGTCCTCGGCCACGTCACCCATCAGGGCGTCGAGGCGGTGCCGCATCTCCTCGGCGGCGCGCCGGGTGAAGGTGATCGCCAGGCAGCGCTCCGGAAAGACGCCCAGCTCGGCGCAGAGATAGGCGATCCGGTGCGTCAGCGTGCGGGTCTTGCCGGTGCCCGGCCCGGCCACGATCAGCAGCGGGCCGCCGGGCGCGGACGCGGCGACGCGCTGCATGGCGTCGAGGCGGTCCAGCAGCCCGGTGCCGACCTCCTCCATGCCGGCCAGCATCGGCTCGAACGGCTCGTGTGGGCTGGCCGGCGGCGGCAGCGGCGGCGCCTTCTTCTTCGGCTCCTTGGCCGGCTTCGGCACCGGCGCGCGGCCGACCGCCGGCTCGGCCCTGCGCTGCTGCGGCACCGGTACGGGCATCAGGTCGAACAGGGTCTCGGCCTGCGGCGCGCTCTGCTTGTTCCGCAACTCGCCGGGCTCGAAGAGGGTGATGACGCCGTACTCGCCGTCGTACCCGGAGACCCGGCGCACGTCGCCGCGGCGCAGCCGGCCGATCGCCTCCCGCAGCTGCTCGCTGCCGGTCACGCCGATCTCGTCGAGCGGGACGGACCGCAGGATGTCCAGCTCCGCGCCGAGGCCGGCGACCAGGTGGTTGAGCTGCCCGTCCACGGTCTTGGACTTCGGGCCGACGCCGTTGATCTCGCCCAGGATCTCCGCGAGTTGGATCAGGTGGACCACCTGCTGCGGCCGTTCGCCGCCGCCGCTCCGGTCCGCGAGATCCTCGACGCGGCTCAGCACGCCGACGGTCAGCGGCTTGCCGCACTCCGGACAGCGGCCGCCGTGCTCCCGGGTCTGCCGCGGCGACCAGTTGACGCCGCAGGCGCGGTGCCCGTCGGCGTGGTACTTGCCCTCTTCCGGGAAGAACTCCAGGGTGCCCGCGAGGGTGTGCCCGTCCTTGATCGCGAAGTAGTCCGGCGTACCGGTGAACAGCGTCGCCTCGCGGCCCAGCGCCGCCGGCGAGTGCGCGTCCGAATTGGACACCAGGCGGTAGCGGTCGAGGCTGGAGACCCGCCAGTTCATCTCCGGGTCGGAGGAGAGGCCGGTCTCGACCGCGGTGATGTGGTCGGCGAGGTCGGCGTAGCAGTCGGCGATCGCGTCGAAGCCGGACTTGGAGCCGAGCGCGGAGAACCAGGGCGTCCAGATGTGCGCGGGCACGAGGTAGCCGTCCGGGCTGGCCTCGAGCACGATCTCGAGCAGGTCGCGGGAGTCGAGGCCGAGGATCGGCCGGCCGTCCGCGGTGAGATTGCCGATCCGGCCGAGCGCGGTGTTGAACCGGGCGGCGGCGTCGAGATCCGGCAGGTAGATCAGGTGGTGCACCTTGCGGGTGCGGTCGTCCCGCTTGTAGATCGTGGAGATCTCGACACTGAGCATGAAGCGTGCGCTGTCGGTGCCCTGCAGGATCGGCGGAAGCCGGCGGCTGACCTCCTGCTCCGCGTCCGGGCTCAGCCGGAACAGGCCCGGCTCGTCGGCGGGATGCAGATTCTCGCGGAGGTGGTCGAACCAGGCCGGATGCGTGAAGTCGCCGGTGCCGAGCACCGCGATGCCCTTGCGGCGGGCCCACCAGGCGAGGTTCGGCAGGGTGAGGTCACGGCTGCAGGCGCGCGAATACTTGGAGTGGATGTGCAGATCCGCGACGTATGTGTCCGCGGCAGCCGAGGACCCTTCGCTAACCGAGGGCACGCCGCATCCTGTCACGACCGCCGGGCGCGCCACGAGCCGCCACGCGCGAAGTGACATAACCGATCCACGATTGAATCCTGGGGAGATCCGTGCCGTGGCTCACCAGAACGCTGAAGATTCACTTCTACGGGGTACGCAGTTCGATGACCGTGACCTGCGGCGGGGCGCCGACCCGGACCGGCGGCCCCCAGAATCCGGCGCCGTTGGTCACGTAGACGGGCACGCCGTCGACGTCGCCGAGCCCGCTCACGACTGGCTGCTGCAGCGGCACGAGCAGGTTGAACGGGACCATCTGGCCGCCGTGCGTGTGCCCGGAGACCTGCAGGTCCACCCCGAACGGGGCGGCGTCGTGGGCGACGACAGGCTGATGCGCCATGAGCACGACGGGGCGGCCGGTGTCGCGGTCACCCAGAGCGCGCTGCAGGTCGGGTCCGTCTCCGAAGTCCGCGCCGCCCAGGTCGTTGACGCCGGCGAGGTCGAGTCCGCCGAGCTCGACCCGGTCGTTACGCAGCGGCCGGATGCCGAGCCGGGCCACCTCGGCGATCCACTCCTGGTGCCCTGAGTAGTACTCGTGGTTGCCGGTGACGAAGTAGGCGCCGCGCCGGGATTGGATGCCGGCCAGCGGCGCGGCGAACCTGCCCAGCTCCGCGACGCTGCCGTCGACCAGGTCCCCGACGATGCAGACGATGTCGGCGTTCACGGAGTTGATCAGCTCGACGATTCGGGTGGTGTGCCGGATGCCGGTGAGGGGGCCGAGGTGGATGTCGGAGACGACGGCGAGCCGGGTGCCGTCCATGGCACGGGGGAGCTTGGCGAGGGGGAACTTGACCCGGTCGAGCTGCGGCGGCCCGAGAGCGGTCTTGACGCCGTAGCCGGTGATCGCGGCAGCGGTCAGCCCGGCGAAGATCGCGGCACCCCTGGCGAGCAGAAGCCGACGCTCGATCCCAGGCTGCTGAGCCGGCACCTCAGCCCCAGCAGCGCCCGCCACGGCGGTGTTGTCGCGGGCGGTGTTGTCCCGGGCGGTGTTGTCCCGGGCGGTGTTGTCCCGGGCGGTGTTGTCCCGGGCGGTGCTGTCGCGGGCGGTGCCGTCCCGAGCAGCGGTGCTGTCTCGGGCGGCGGTGCTGTCTCGTGCGGCGGTGTCTCGAGCGCTAGTGGTGTCCAGGGTGGCGGCGGAGTCCTGCCTGACGGCGGAGTCCAGCGAGTGCGCCGTCCGGGCGACGCCGGGCGTCGAGCTTGCGGGAGAACCGGAGGTGCTTGCGGGAGAACCGGAGGTTTGGGCGGACCGCGGGTCAGTGTCCGACCCCGGCTCTGTGGCCTGCCCCTGCCCGATGCCCGGTCCAGCTGCGGTGGGCGCCCTCGTCTCATTGGCGAGCGATGCATCGGCCGGTGCTGACGCCGCCGCCGATGCCGGAACTCCGACGAGATGGGCTGTTTTCGAGCTGCTTGATGCGCGCTTCTCGGCCGCGCTGATCCGCAAGTTGATAATCAGGCGGGGGATTTCGAGGACCGCGAGCGTCACCAGCAGGTAGAACATCAGTGCGATCCAGAGGAACCCCGGCCAGGCCAGCCACTCAAGGCCGAGCCGCGTGCCGATCAGCGTTGCCGGGACCAGCAGGGCGAGCAGAACCGCCGCCCAGCCGCCGAGCTTCCGCACCCGGCCTGGCCGCAGCGGGTCACGAACCAGCCGCTTCCACAGGTAGAAGTGGATCAGGCCGATCACGATGATGATCAGCCCAAGGAACGCGAACAAGCTCAACCCCCTGCGAACGGCGGCAGGACATCCACCGTCGCGCCGACGGGCAACACCGCCTGTCGATCATGACAGGCCAGGCCGTCGACCAGGAAGCTGGCGGCCTTGAGCACCACGGCGAGCCGTTCTCCGTGCCGCTCGGTCAGGACGCTCGTCAGATCCTCGACGGAGGTGGCGGCGATGCGCTCGGCCGGCGTCCCGGCCGCGGCCCGAGCCCCAGCGAAGTATCGAACCTCGATCATCCCGCTCATCCCCCAACACCCAAAAATCGAGCCCCACGATCATCGCCCGTCGACGCCTGCTCGGTCCCGGGCGTCAGTTGGGTCGGGGAGATCAGTTGGGTCCCGCGCGTAAGCCGGGTGACGTGCGTCAGTTTGGGTCCGCGAGCTAGTCGGGTGACGTGCGTCAGTTGGGTCCCATGCGTCAGTTGGGTCCTGGGCGTCGGGTGGGTCCTGGGCGTCGGGTGGGTGGCTGGTGTCGGTTTGATCCCGGGCGTTGGTTTGGTCCCACCCGCTGGTTGGGTGGGAGGCGTTGGTTGGGTCCTGCGCGTCAGCTGGGTTCCGGCTGCCGGGTGGGTGGTAGGTGCCAGCTTGGTCTCGCACCCTGGTTGGGTGGCGGGCGTTGGTTGGGTCCTGCGCGTTAGCTGGGTTCCGGCTGCCGGGTGGGTGGTAGGTGCCAGCTTGGTCCCGCGCCCTGGTTGGGTTCCGGGTGTTGGTCGGGTCCCGCGCGCTAGTTGGGTCCCAGGCGTCAGTTCGGTGGGAGGCATCTCAGCCGCCGATCGCCGACATCGGGCGGGCGGGCTGCAGGAACGACGGGTCGTCGATGCCGTGGCCCGCGCGCTTGCCCATCATGGCGGCCTGCCAGGCCGCCATGATCTCTTCGTCGGACGCGCCGGCGCGTAGTAGGCCCCGCAGGTCGGACTCGTCGGTGGCGAAGAGGCAGTTGCGGACCTGGCCGTCGGCCGTCAGCCGGGTGCGGTCGCAATCGCCGCAGAACGGCCTGGTCACGCTGCCGATCACACCCACCCGGGCCGGGTTGCCGGCCGCGTCCCGGTAGCCCGGCACGATCCAGGTCTCGGCCGGCGCCGTTCCACGTGAAACCGGATCGGGTTGGAGCCCGAACGGCTCCAGCGACGCCAGGATCGCCTCGGCGGTGACCATCTCGTGCCGGTCCCACTGGTGCTGGGCGTCGAGCGGCATCTGCTCGATGAACCTCAGCTCGTATCCATGGTTCAGCGCGAAGAGGAGCAGCTCCGGCGCCTCGTCGTCGTTGACCCCGCGCATAAGCACAGTATTGATCTTCACGGGCGTGAGCCCGGCCTGTGCCGCGCCGGCCAGGCCCTTCAGCACGTCGGCGTGCCGGTCGCGGTGGGTGAGCTCGCGGAAGCGCTCGGGCGAGAGCGTGTCCAACGAGACGTTGACCCGATTCAGCCCCGCCTCGAGCAGCGGCACGGCCATCCGCTCAAGACCGATGCCGTTGGTGGTGACGGACAGCTTGGGCCGAGGGCTGAGCGAGGCTGCGGCCGAGACGATGCTCACCAGTCCGCGCCGGATCAACGGCTCGCCGCCCGTGAACCGCACGTCGGTCACGCCAAGCCGCTCAACGGCGATGCGAATCAGCCGCCCGACCTCGTCGTCGGTGAGCTGCTGCTCCCGCGGCATCCAGGCAAGCCCTTCCTCAGGCATGCAGTAGGTGCAGCGCAGGTTGCACCGGTCGGTCAGCGACACCCTGAGGTCGGTCGCCACCCGACCGAACCGGTCGGCGAGCACGCTCACGTCGGCCCCCGGCCTCGCCGGGCGCCCACGCCCGCGGAAGTAAGGAGCCACCCGCACGACCTGTCGACGTTGCTCACTGGTCGAACCTAGCTCTTGGGTACGACATTCGCCCCTACCCACTAACCGGTGGGACGCAGCCCACCGCGCGTCCCGAGGGCGCGCTGACGCCTGGGCGCGCGAACGACTGGCCACGAGGAGATCGACGGAGTCCTGCTCGTGTCTCTGCCACTGGATGTCGAGGCCACTGAAGTTCGGGTCTGCATGGGCACTGTTGGGGCTTGTGTCGCTGTGCGGTGGGTCTGCCAGGGTCCCTGCTGAAGTCTCCGGGCCACAGCCCGTCGGCCGCGAACAGCGGCCTTCTCGGCGGCGACCGATGACCGGCACCGTCCCGGACGCGAAGGCCAGCGTGACGGTGCACTTCTGGAGGGCCTGCTCAACCGAGGTCTTCGCCAACGCCAACCTCGACCGGCACGCTCCCGCCACTCGCGGTGGCCTCTGCCATTGGTTGTCAGGTCTGCGGGACTTCGCTAGGGCTTGTGTCGCTGGTTGTCAGGTCCGCGGGGCCTTGCTGGGGTTTGTGTCGCTGGTTGTCAGGTCCGCGGGGTCTCGCTGGGGGTTTGTGTCGCTGGTTGTCAGGTCCGCGGGGCCTTGCTGGGGGTTTGTGTCGCTGGGAGTCGGGTCTGCGGGGTCTTGCTGGGGGTTTGTGTCGCTGGGAGTCGGGTCTGCGGGGAGTCCTGAGGGGGCCTCAGCTGCTGGAGGCTCGGGTCTGTCGGAGCACTGCGCGGGTCTCAGCCGCCCAGCATCGCGTCCGCGGCGGCGCGGGCCGCAGCCCGGTATGCACCCCCGAACGCCGCCGTATGCACCAGCAAAAGGTGCAGCTGATGCAGCGGAACTCGCTCCCGCCAGCCGTCCGCCAGCGGCCACAGCTCGCCGTAAGCGGCAAAGATCGTCTCCAGGTGCGGAGCCCCGCCGAAGAGCGCGAGCTGAGCAAGGTCGGTCTCCCGATGGCCGCCGTGCGCGGCAGGGTCGACAAGCCACGCCCGCCCGTCGGCAGCCCAGAGCACGTTCCCCGGCCACAGATCTCCGTGGATGCGGGCGGGCGGCTCCTCCCCGCCGTAGGTCTCGATCTTCGAAATGACCCGCTCCACGACCGCGGCATCCGCCGCCGACAGTGCGCCGGTGTCGACCGAGATCCTCAGGTACGGGCGCAGCCGCCGTTCCGCGAACCACGGACCCCAGGGGCTGGCGGACAGCGTGTTGTCCTGGGTCAACGGACCGATGAACCCCGCCCAGCCGGCGCCGAACGCCTCGGCACCCTTGCGGTGGAGCCCGGCCAGATCCCGTCCGAACCGTTCGGCGGCCTGGGGCGTCGCCGGACCGGCATCGATCCACTCGAGCGCGAGCATCTCCGGAAGCGCGACCACGACCTCCGGGACCGGTACGGTGCCCGCCTCCCGGAGCCATTCCAGCCCGGCCGCCTCGGTGGCGAAGAAGTGCTCGGGAGCGTTCCCGGACGGCCAGGTCTTCGTGAACAGCGACGCGCCATCGTCCAAGGTCAACCGGGATGCGGCGCACACGTCACCTCCGCCGACAGGGGTCTCCCGTATCCGCTGGTGCGTGAGAAATGTCGGGAGGTGCTGGGGGTGCGCGCGCAGGTACGCCAGATCCACCGCCTTATCTTCCACTTCGGGTTACGGCGTGCCCGATTCGGAGTCAAAATGTCGGCATGACACCTGTCGCGGTGCGTCCGTACCGGCCGAGCGATCACAGCGCTGGTCGCCGTCTGTGGTCGGAGCTGACCTATCAGCACAACCAGATGTACGGCGATGGCGCGGACGACGGTGGTGCCGGCTTCGAGGAGTATCTGACCCGGCTGGACCTGAGCGGCCTGTGGGTCGCCGACCACGCGGACGACGGCGTGATCGGGCTGGTCGGCCTTATCATGCGGGGCAGGGCCGGCGAGGTGGAGCCGGTCGTGGTCACCGGCTCGCACCGGCACAAGGGTGTCGGCCGCAAGCTGCTTCGGCACGTGGCGTCGGAGGCCAAGAAGCGCGGCATGGTGTCGCTGACGATCTCGCCTTCGTCGCGGAACGTCGATGCGATCCGCAGCCTGCACGCCGCGGGATACGACGTGGTGTCGTCGATCGAGTTGACCATGGACCTGGACCGGCATGCCCACGAATGGCAGCAGGACGGGCTGGAGTTGCATGAGTTGCAGTTTCGTTCCTGAGCGCGTTTCTGCGCTCGCCCCCTGTGGATAACCGAGTTATCCACAGGTCAGATCTTCGGCACGCGGCGGACCCGCCGACTCCGCCACTCTGCTCGGCATGACGAAGCTGAAGGTCAGTTCTCCCGCCGAGCTCATCTCCGCCGTGCCGTTCTTGATCGGCTTTCACCCGGCGGACAGCCTCACGGTCGTGGCGATGCGCGGCCCCGAGATCGCCTTCGCGGTGCGAGCCGACCTGCCCGAGCTGGGCGCGCCGGCCGAGGAGGCGAAGGCGGCAGTGCTCCACCTGGCGTCCGTTGTCATCAGGCAGCAGGTCCAGGCCGTCGTGATCATCGGATACGGCGACGAGGAGCGCGCGACGCCCGCAGTCCTCCGCATCTCGGACGTCTTCCGCAAGGTCGGCCTCGTGATCATCGAGGAACTGCGGGTCGAGGACGGGCGGTACTGGTCATTCCTGTGCTCGGATCCAACCTGCTGCCCGCCGCAAGGACTGCCGTGCGAGCCACCGGACAGCGTGGTGGCGGCCGAGGCGACGTTCGCGGGCGCGGTGGCCCTGCCGAGCCGCGAGATGTTCGCGGCGCAGGTGGCACCGGTGACCGGCGACGACCGCGAGGCGATGAAGGCGGCAACGGCACGCGCAGTCCTACGCCTGGCCGCCCTCGCCGCCGCAGACTCCGCCCCGCCGCCGCCGGAGCCGGCACCTGCGGAGATCGTGCCTGCTGGGACGGCCCCTCCGGGGATCGCGTCTGCCGGGGCCATGTCCGCCGAGGCTTCGTCCGTGGAGGCCGCGCCTGCGGGGGCCGTGCCCGCGGAAGCCATGCCTGCGGAGGCCGTGCTTGCGGGGGCCGTGTCCGCGGGGGCCGCGCCTGCGGGGGCCATGTCCGCGGAGGCCGCGCCTGTGGAGGCCGTGTCCGCGGGGGCCACGCCTGCGGAGGTGGTGCTTGCGGGGGTCGCGTCCGCGGAGGCCGTGCCTGTGGAGGCGGTGTCCTCGGGGGTCGCGTCCGCGGAGGCCATGCCTGCGGAGGTGACACCTGGGGAGGTCGCGTCCGCGGAGGTCGTGTCTGCTGGGACGGCACCTGCGAGGGCTGCGTCTGCAGGGTTGGGGCCTGCAGCGACCGTTCGGCTGGAGTCCACGCCGACGTCGGTGTCGAGCCTTGTGGGCGCCGCCGGCCCGAGTGACGCCGATCCGGCTCGGGCAGTCGAGCCCGCGGTCCCGATGCCAGACCCGGTATGCGATGCATCGGAGCAGGGGCCGGGCCTGGCGAAGGACGAGGTTCCGTTCCTGCCGGACGAGACGCGCTTCTTTCAGCAGGTGCGGCGGGCAGGTCGGCAAGCGGTCCGCGAGGCCGAGCGCAGTTACCGCGCGGGCGGACGCCTGTCCGACGACGAGGTCGCGTGGCTGGGCCTGCTGCTCATTCACATGCCGGTCCGCGACTACGCCTGGACCAGGACGCGCACCGAGGCGTGGGAGCTGGCGCTCTGGTCGGACGTGGTGCGCCGAGTGGAGCCCGCATACACCCCGGCGCCGGCCTCACTGCTCGCCTTCGTGGCCTGGCGTTCCGGATCGGGTGTGCTGGCAAGCGTCGCCGTCGAACGGGCGCTCGACGAGCAACAGGACTACTCGCTCGCCATGCTGGTCCACGATGCCCTGGTCAACGGGGTACACCCGGCGGTGCTGGACGGCTGGCCCGCAGTTGTCGGCGCGCCCGACGTCCCCCTCTACCCCGGCGATGACCCCGACAACGGCCCGGGCCCGCATGCGGAGCCCTATCGCGAAACCCCGGTCGACCCGGAACGAGCTGACCACCCAGAGTCGGCTGGCCGCGTGCAGTCCGCAGATCACCCAGAGCGCACTGAGAACCTGGAGCAGTTCACTCGGGTTGAGGAGCCCGCTCGGGCTGGGGAGTCCGCTCGGGCTGGGGAGTCGGTCCTGGCTGGGGAGTCCGCTCGGGCTGGGGAGTCGGTCCTGGCTGGGGAGTCCGCTCGGGCTGGGGAGTCGGTCCTGGCTGGGGAGTCCGCTCGCGTTGAGGAGCCGGTCGAGGCTGGGGAGTCCGTCTGGGCGGGGGAGCCTGCTCGCGTTGGGGAGCCGGTCGGGGCTGGGGAGCCCGTCCGGGCTCAGAAGCTCGCTGGCGCTGAGGAACTTGCCCGGGCCGAGGAGCCCTCTCGCGCTGAGCGGGTGGCTCGTGTTGAACGGGTGGGTCGTCCCGATTGCGATGGCGGCGCCGTGGCGATGGGCCGGCCCGCAAAGCGGGCGGCCCGGCCGCGAAACGCCCGCCGGGCCACCCGTCACCGTGGCTGAACGCTGCCGAGGCTGTGTGCGCTGCCGAGGCCGAGCCACGGAGGCGGTCTCAAGGTCGCGAGGTCTCCTGCCGGACGGTCTCCGCCCCCAGGTCACCGACCCGCAACTCCACGCTTCCACCGGGCGTCGGGTTGTCGGCCACCTGCTGCAACCCCGGCACCCGATCCTCGATCACGAACGTCGCCCGAGTGTGTACCGGCGCTCCAGCCTGGCTCACATACGGCAACACCTGGAAGTCCGCGGTCAGCGCGTCTTTGGTGATCGTCGTGCGGACGTAGCCGCGCTGATTGTTGTAGAAGCGCAGGTGCGGGTTCCAGGAGGCCCACGGGTGCCTTCCGCCAACGACGTCCGCACCGTTCCCGCCGGAGGTGATCGATGAGCACACCAATTCGGTACCCACCGTTCGCGACGTCGGGTCGGCGTAGTCCAGCTTCAGCTCGTCAGCCCAGTGCGCGTGCACGTCGCCCGTCAGCACCACCGGATTGCGTACGCCCGCGTCCACCCAGCCGCGGGTGATCCGGTCGCGGGAGGCCGCGTAGCCGTCCCACGCGTCCATGCTCACCACCGTCGGCGGTCCCGAGTTGTTGTCGCGCTGGCCGAAGAAGACCTGCTGGCCCAGGATGTCCCAGCGGGCCGACGAGCGGTGGAAGCCGTCGAGCAGCCAGGCCTCCTGCTTGGCGCCGGTGATCGAGCGCGACGGGTCGAGCGCGGCCGGGCAGTCCTTGTAGCCGTCGCCGCAGGCTTGGTCGTCGCGGAGCTGGCGGGTGTCGAGCATGTGGAACGTGGCCAGCCGGCCCCAGTGCAGTCGCCGGTAGAACCGCATGTCGATGCCGCGTGGAATCGAGGTTCGGCGCAGTGGCATGTTCTCGTAGTACGCCTGGAACGCGGCCGCGCGCCGGGCGAGGAACAGGGGGTCCGGCTGCTCCGGTACCTCGTCCGCCCAGTTGTTCTCGATCTCGTGGTCGTCGAAGACGACGGCCCAGGGTGCGACGGCGTGCGCCGCCTGCAGGTCCGGGTCGGTCTTGTACTGCGCGTGCCGCTGCCGGTAGTTCGCCAGCGTCACCGTCTCCGGGCCGGCGTGGTCGCGTGGATTGCCGCCGGGGGCGTTGTACGTGTCGGGCGCGTACTCGTACTGGTAGTCGCCCAGGTGCAGGATGAGGTCCGGTTCGTCCTCGGCCATCCGCCGGTACGCGGTGAAGTAGCCGTGTTCGAACTGCGAGCACGACGCGAACGACATCGCCAGGGTGCCGCCGCTCGCCCAAGGCGGCGGTGCCGTGCGGGTTCGGCCGGTGGGGGATATATACCGCTCGGCCCTGAATCGGTAGAAGTATTCGCGTTCGGGCGGGAGGCCGTGCAGCTCGATGTGGACGGTGTGCGCGGCGCTGGCCCGGGCCACGGTGCCGCCGGCGCGTACGACCCGGCGAAATACGGGGTCGGCGGCCAGTTCCCACCGCACGGGTATGTCGCGGGACGGCATTCCGCCGAGGCCGTCCTCCGACAGTGGGTTCGGTGCCAGCCGGGTCCAGAGCACGAATCCATCGTGCTCGGGGTCGCCCGACGCGACTCCGAGCGTGAACGGGTCGCTGCGAAGCGAACCCGGGTAGGGCGGCGGAGCGGACGCCATGGCCACCGAAGGCCAGGTGGCCACCGCGCCGGCCGCGGCGCCGCCGAGCAGGAGGGTACGTCGTGAGACTGTCATGCGAGGCTCCCAGCACTTGCGGTGATCGGAGGTCAGGAAAGCCTCATGAACGTGAATGTCTCGGCCACGTGGCAACGATTGACGCGCGCCGAAGACCGGATGAACTCAGACAATGACGCGCTGTGTTCCGGCATAGACGTTCATCGACGGTCCTCGCAGGAACCCGATGAGCGTCATCCCCGCCTCGTCGGCCAGCTCCGCCGCCAGGGTGCTCGGCGCGGACACCGCGGCGAGCAGCGGGATGCCGGCCATCCAGGCCTTCTGCGTCAGTTCGAAGCTGGCCCGCCCGGAGACGAGCAGCACGTGTCCGGTCAGCGGAAGCCGTCCCTCGCGCAGCGCCCAGCCGATCACCTTGTCGACCGCGTTGTGCCGTCCGACGTCCTCGCGCAGCGCCAGCAGCTCACCCTCGGCGGTGAACAGCCCGGCCGCGTGCAGCCCGCCCGTACGGTCGAAGGTGCGCTGAGCGGCCCGGAGCCGGCCGGGCAGTTCCGCGAGGACCTGTGCGGGCACCGTGCAGGTGTCCGCGGCGATGTCGAACTGCGAGCGGGTACGCACGGCGTCGATGCTCGCCTTCCCGCACACGCCGCACGAACTGGTCGTGTAGAAGTTCCGGCTCGGGTCGACGGCGGGCGGTGGCACGTCCGCGCCCAGCACCACATCGACCACGTTGTACGTGTTCGGCGTGTCCGTGCCCGCGCACAGCTGGGCCGTGACGACGTCCGCGGCCGTACGGATGATGCCCTCGGTCAGCAGAAATCCCATGGCGAGGTCGATGTCCTGGCCCGGGGTGCGCATGGTCACAGCGAGCGCCGCCTGCCGGAGCCGGATCTCCAGCGGCTCCTCGGCGGCCAGATCGTCGGGCCGCCGCCGCGGCTCGGCGCCGGTAGCCAGGTTGATCTTCAACACCGGTCTCCGGTTAGTCGAGCGCGCCATGACGACGAGCGTATGCCGCCCGGCACCCGGACCGCCCGACGCGCGAAGCGACACGAACAGGAGTCGCCCGGTAGGCGAAGCCCACCCCGAGACGCGGCCGGCCGCGACGCCCGCGGGTCGCAGAGCCAGCGGGTCGCGGGCCCGGCGTAAGTCGCGAGCCGGATGAGCCACGGAATCGGCGGGGCCGCGGAGCTGGCGGGGTCGTGAAGCTGGTTGGGCCGCGGAGGTGGTTGGGCTGCGGAGGTGGTTGGGCCGCGGAGCTGGTTGGGCTGCGGAGCTGGTTGGGGCGTGAACCTGGCGGGGCCGCGGAGCTGGCGGGGTCGTGAACCCGGCGGGTCGTGAAGCTGGCGGCGCCGTGAGGCTAGTGGTCGTGACGCCGGCGAGGTCATGGAGCCAGGGTCGGGGAGCTTGGTTGGGCAGTGGCGCCAAGCGGGTTGGGGATCTGGTGGGTTCGTGAAGCTGGTGGTGGTCATGAAGCTGGCGACTTCATGAGCCAAGGGGATCGAGGGCTCGTGGGTCGTAAGACTGGCGGAGGCTGCGGGGTCATGGATCCGCGAGGGCCGGGGAGCCAGAGGGTCGCGAAGTTGCGGGTCGTGGAGGCCGCGGGGTCGTGGAGTCGAGGGCCGAGGAGTCGGCGGGGCCGGGAGCGGTGGGGGCCGTAGAGCCACGGGATCGAGGAGCCGGCGGGCGGGAATCGGCGGGGATGTGAGCCGAGGGGATCGACGAGTCGGCAGGGTCGTGGAGGTCGGTTGGGAGCGCAAAGGCGTCCGCACAGTCACGCTCGTGCGGCCAACGGGATACGGTACGTACGTGGGGGGATTCGCGGCGGTGGTGTTGGCCGGCGGTGCGGCGCGTCGGATGGGTGGGGCTGACAAGCCCACCATCCCGGTTGCCGGACAGTCGATGCTGACGCGTGTCCTGGCCGCGGTGCACGACGCCGACCCGCAGGTAGTGGTCGGCCGGGTGCCTCCCGACCTGCCCGTTCCGGTCTCCTCCACCAGTGAGCAGCCGCCCGGCGGCGGCCCCGTTGCGGCCACGGCCGCCGGCCTCAAGCTCGTTCCCAGCGATGTCAGTTTTACCGCGCTGCTCGCGGCCGATCTGCCGTTGCTCACGGGCGAGGCCATCGACGTGCTTCGGCTCACGGTCGAGTCGGCGCCGATGCAGGGCGCGGTCTACCGGGACGCGGAGGGGCGTCGTCAGTCGCTCTGCGGTGTCTGGCGTACGGCGGCGCTGCGCGAGGCCCTCGACCAGGTGGCCGAGGAGCGCGGCGGCCTGCACGGCGCATCGATGCAGAATCTCATGGAGCATCTGCGGTTCATCGAGGTGTCGTGGCGACGCCCGGGACCGCCGCCGTGGTTCGACTGTGACACCGACGACGACCTGCGGACCGCGGAGGAATGGGCCCGGTGAACGTGCTTGATGCCTGGGTCCGTGCGGCCTGTGCGGAGCTGGACCTCGTGCCGGCGGACGTCGACACGGCGGAGGTGCTCGACGTTGCCCGCGATGTCGCGCACAACGTTCTGCGTCCGGGTGCGCCCGTGACGGCGTACCTGATGGGGATCGCGGTGGGGCGCGGCGCGGACCCGGCTGATGTGGCCGCGCGGCTGACCGCGCTGGCGGGCGGTTGGGCCGTCGACGGTCAGGAATGAGACGCGGCCCTCTGGGCCGGCCGCTCGCTCGATAGGGTGACGGGGCGGAGGTAACGATCATGATGGCGGAGAACACGGCTGACCAGTCTGAGGGCGTCCTGCTGGACGACCCGACCACTGCCGACCTGCGGGCGAAGGTGACCGAGGCCTGGCGGGAGTTCGCCGGGGCGCTGGGCGTGCTGCTGCCGACGCTGCCGGAGGGCGCGCACGTCGACATCACGCTCGACCCGACGGCGTCGGGCACCGGAACGGCCGTGTATTCGGTGAGTTTGCGGGTCGTGGCCGACGGCGTCGTCGAGGCGCTCGCGGTCGGCAACGCGGGGCTGCCCGAGGGCTTCCGGATGAACCGCTCCTCGGTCGCGGACCTGGTCGCGCTGGGCTGGTCGCCGCCGGGCGTGCTGCCGGACTCGGGCGACTCGTTCGGCCTCCGCTCGACCACGGCCGCGGCGAAGCAGGTCGGTGCGATCGTCTCCCGCACCCTGCGTGACGTGTACGGCGCGCCGCACCCCGCGTTCCTGGTCTACCTGGTGCATGACGGCGCGGACGAGCCGATCGAGACCGCGCCGCTCGGCACGGCCCGGCACGAGCCGAGCATCACCGCCGAGCTGAGCCTCGACGACCTCGACGAGGACGGCGTGCTCTCCGAGGCGCTCGCCAACGCCGCCGACGAGGTCATCCCGCTCGAGGAGCGGGTGCGCACGGTGGTCGCGACCATGTCGAAGACCACTGTCGACCAGCTTCAGGTCGACAACGACGGCGATATCGGCATCCGGGCCGGTTCCGCCATGGTCTTCGTTCGGGTACGCGACAACCCGCCGCTGGTCGACGTCTTCTCGCCGATCCTGACCGAGGTCGAGCCGACCGAGCAGCTCTACATGAAGCTGTCGGAGCTGACGAACAGGATGCCGATCGGCCGGCTGTACTGCGCGCAGGACACCGTCTGGGCGTCGATCCCGGTCTTCGGCCGCAACTTCCAGGCCACCCACCTCATGCTCGCCGTGCAGGTGATGACCGGGCTCGCCGACGAACTCGACGACCGGCTGCACGGCGAGTTCGGCGGCAAGCGTTTCTTCGGCGAGGGCGACAAGCCGGTGCCTGCGAAGGGAACCAAGGACGACGACGACCACCGTACGGGCATGTACCTGTAGGGCGCGTCAGTTGCTGGGCAGCCAGCTCAGCCGGTCCATGGTGGACAGGTTCGACGCCTGCATGCCCGATTCCGACAGCGTCCAGAGCACGTCTCCGACGACCAGCGAGCGCTGGATCATCGGCGGGTAGGCGGCGTTCTGCGGCTGGGTGACCCGGTCGGTGAGTTCGATGCCGTCGGTCACCCGCAGCGCCAGCGCCTCGCTGCCCGGGCTGATCCCGCTCCAGGTGTTCACCGGCACGACCAGCAGATTCGTGTTAGGCCACCAGAGCAGTGCGTGCGGGTCGTACTCGGCGTCGGAGTAGGCCTGCGGGAGGTGGTAGCGCGCGAGCCGCTTCGGCCGTGCCGGGTCCGAGACGTCGAAGAGCGAGATCTGGGTGCCCTGCGTACGCCCGTTGGCGTCGGCCTCCTGGCCGATGCCGATCAGGCGGTTCTCGCCGACCGGCTGCAGGTGCGCCGAGTAGCCGGTGATCTTCAGTTCGCCGGTGACCGCCGGCTTGGCCGGGTCGCTCAGGTCGAGGCTGTAGAGCGGGTCGGTCTGCTTGAACGTGACGACGTAGCCGCGGGCGCCGATGAAGCGGACGGAGTAGATCCGCTCGCCCTTGCCGAGCCCGTCGACGATCCCCGTCTGCACGAGCTTGCCGTCCCGCTCGGCCAGCACCCGGACGGCCGACCGCTCGGTCTTGGAGTTCGTGGTGGCGGCGCGCAGGTGCCCGTCCCACTCGGACAGCGCGTACTGGTTGATCAGGAAGCCGGGCACGGTGCCGGCGGCGCGGTATACGGGCGGCTGGTTGCCCTGGATCGCGAACTTGTAGAGGTCCGTCTCCTCGCGTACGGGCGTGGCCGCGCGGCCGAAGAAGCGTTCGAGCCGCCAGCGCTGGTCGCTGGCCAGGTAGAGGCTGTCCGGGGTGCCGTAGATCGTGTCGCCGTCGGCGACGATCGTGACGGGGTCTCCGCTGCCGAGGGCGGGCCGGGCCAGGTCGAAGGTCACGATGCTGACCAGGGAGCCGCCGGAGTAGTCCGTCGGCCGGCTGACCCGGCCGCAGTCGACGTTGCCCTTGGTGGTCTGCGTGCCGTCGGTGACCTCCCAGCCGGGCAGCCAGGCGGTGCCGGGTGCGGCGTCGATCGCGCGCTGGTTGGCGGCGACGCGCTTCTTCTCGTCAAAGATCTTCGGCGATTCGGGGAACTTGATCCGCGGCGTGGTGCGGAACACGATCCGCGCGGTGCTGCCGGTCATCCGGGCGTCGACCAGGTTGCCCTCGGCCCGGTACCGGCTGACGATCTTCGGCGCCCCGGTCAGGTCGACGAGCAGCACCTGCGGCCCCTCCAGCACCGCCGTCCGCTTGTCGACGAGGCGCCGGTGCAGGTATCCCGCCGGCACCAGCACGAGGGCCCGGTCGCCGGAGAGCAGCAGCTGGGGCTGGCCCTGCAGGTCCAGGTCGAGGCGGCCGGTCTCCCGGCGGCTGGCGGCGTCGACCACGCGCAGGTAGCCCTGGCTGATGGTGACGATCCGCCGCCCGTCGGTCTTGACCAGGTCGGGCTCGTCGGCGCCCTGCTCGTGCACGTTGGTGCCGGAGTACTGCTGCGGCGCGCCGGCCGCCTCCGCACCCTTGGCCGCCGAGTCGGCCGCGGTCCGGGCGCCGCCCTGGAGTGCCTCCGCCATGTACATTCCGCCGCCGAAGCCGTACGGCCCGACGTTGGCCTTCGCGGCCTTGCGCAGGTCGGTGATGAGTTGCTCGCACGAGTCGAACGCGACGAGCCGCATCGCGACGGGGTTGCCGCCGGTGGTGTGCGGGACGGCGGGCGGCGCCGGCCTCGGGCCGGGGTCCGAGGTGCAGGCGGCGAGCGGGAGCGTGAGGGCCAGAACGGCGCAGAGGATCGGGCGGCGCGACATGGGGGTGGGACGCCCGGAGGTCGTCGACGGTTCCTTGCTAATTCGGGGCGGGCACCGGCGTCGGCACCTCGACCAGCCGGGAGAGCACCACCATGCTGCGGGTGGAGGTCACGAACGGCTCGGCGCGCAGCCGCTCCAGCGCCTGCTCCAGGTGCCCGATGTCGGCGGCGCGCAGGTGTACCAGCGCGTCCGCCTGCCCGGACACCGTGTAGGCGCCCACGACCTCGGGATGGCGCCGGGTGGCGACGGTGATCTGCGCGGGGGTGGTCCGGCCGGTGCAGAAGAGCTCGACGAACGCCTCGGTCGTCCAGCCCACCGCGGCGGGCTCGATGACGGTCGTGAATCCCTTGATCACCCCGCTGGAGCGCAGGCGATCGACGCGCCTCTTCACCGCGGGCGCGCTAAGGGAGACCTTGGCGCCGATTTCGGCGTAGGAGGTCCGGGCGTCCGCGATGAGCAACGCAATGATTCGCTGGTCAACGGCGTCTATCTGCAACGATTCGCCTCCGACGAGCAAGACTTCGAGCTGTTTCGGCCGTTCCAGCCTACCTACCCTTTACCTCATGAGCTACACGGAGCGCTTGCCGCGTATCAGGACATATCTGATGTGTCCGCCTGAGCACTTCACGGTTGAATACGCGATCAACCCTTGGATGGACACCACCGTCCCGGTTGATCCGGCTCTCGCGCTCAAGCAATGGCAGCTGCTCCGCGACACCCTGACGGACCTCGGCCACACGGTCCACGTCCTGGACGCGCGCCCCGGCCTGCCCGACATGGTGTACGCGGCCAACGGCGCCTTCTCCGTCGACGGCACGGTGTACGGCGCCCGCTTCAAGCACCCGCAGCGCGCCGCCGAGGCGGCCGCACACCAGCTGTTCTACGCCGGCGGCCCGTGGAGTTTCGCCGAAGGTGTGCACGTCAACGAGGGTGAGGGCGACTTCGCGTACCTGCCGGGCGCGTACGGCGGCCTGATCCTGGCCGGGCACGGATTCCGTACCGATCCCGCGGCGCACGCTGAGGCGCAGGAGATCCTCGGCCGCCCGGTGATCTCGCTCCGGCTGGTCGACCCGGCGTTCTACCACCTCGACACCGCGCTGGCCGCCCTCGACGACAAGCACATCACGTACTACCCGGAGGCGTTCTCGGCGGCGTCGCAGCGCGTCCTGCGCCAGCTCTTCCCGGACGCGGTGATCGCCGACCGTGCGGACGCCGAGGCGTTCGCCCTCAACCTGGTCAGTGACGGACGCCACGTCATCCTCAACACCGAGTCGACCGCGATGGCCGAAAAGGTCCGCGCCGCCGGCTACAGCCCCGTGCACGTCGAGCTGAGCGAGCTCAAGCGCGGCGGCGGTTCGGTGAAGTGCGCGGTGGCGGAACTACGCCCTTGACGGTTGCCTGGGCGCCGTGCGGGAAGATGGATCGCATGACCGACGACACCCGCAACCCAGACACGCAGGAAGACGGTTCCGTCATGGTGGTAGGCCCCGACGGCCGCCCCCTGGGCACGGTGGAGTCCGACGGCACCCTCAACCCCGAGGAGCCCGGCAACCTGATCGAGCAGCCCGCAAAGGTCATGCGGATCGGCAGCATGATCAAGCAGCTGCTCGAGGAGGTCCGGGCGGCGCCGCTCGACGAGGCCAGCCGGGGGCGGCTGCGGGAGATTCACCAGCGCTCGATCAAGGAGCTCGAGGACGGCCTGGCGCCGGAGCTGCAGGAGGAGCTCGAGCGGCTCTCGCTGCCGTTCGAGGGCGAGGCCCCGCCGAGCGAGTCCGAGCTGCGGATCGCGCAGGCCCAGCTCGTGGGCTGGCTGGAGGGCCTGTTCCACGGGATCCAGGCGGCGCTGGTCGCGCAGCAGATGGCGGCCCGGCTCCAGCTCGAGCAGATGCGTGGCGCCAACGCCGGCCGCCCGGCGCTGCCGATGAGCCCGAACGGCGTCATCCCCGGCATGCCCGCGCAGGGCGGCGACCACTCCGGCCGCACCGGCCAGTACCTATAGGTCGAAGAGTTTCTCGAGGTAAACGGCCACGCCGTCCTCGTCGTTCGTGAGCGTCACCTCGTCGGCGACCTCCCGGACGGCGGGGTGGGCGTTGCCCATCGCCACGGACCGGCCTGCCCAGGCGAGCAGGGGCAGGTCGTTCGGCATGTCGCCGAAGGCCACCACCTCCTCCGGGGTGAAACCCTCGCGCTCGCAGAGCCAGGCGAGCCCGGCGGCCTTGGTGACACCGGCCGCGGAGATCTCCACCAGGGCCGACGAGGACGAGTGCGTCGCCTCGGCGATGCCGCCCAGCGTGCTGCTCACCAGCGCGGCGAACTCGTCCGGCCCGTAGCTGGCGGAGCGGGCCAGCAGCTTCACCGCCGGCACCGAGATCAGCTCCTCGCTCGAGGCGACCACCCGGACCGTCTTGTGCTCACCGTCCCAGTGCAGCGGCCACTTCTCCTCGTAGCGGAAGCTCCGGCCGTTCTCGACCTCGACGGCGAGCGTGATGTCCGGCACGGCCTCGCGCAGGTGCCGGGTCACATCGAGCAGCAGCTCGACGGAGAGCGGCGCCGCGCGCAGGATCTCGTCGGTGTCGGGGTCGTAGACCACGGCGCCGTTGGCGCAGACCGCCGGCAGCGGCTCGACCATCTGGTCGTAGAGCTGACGCAGCCAGCGCACCGGGCGGCCGGTCACCAGGACCGTCGGGATCCCGCGGGAGTAGAGCCGGTCGAGAATCTCGGTGGTACGGGGACTGAGCTTGCCGTCGGACCGGATCAGGGTGCCGTCGATGTCGGAGGCGACGAGACGAAAAGGTGGCATCACCTCGACAGTAGCCGGTCGAGATAGACGGCCACCCCGTCCTCGTCGTTGGACAGCGTGACCTCGTCGGCGACCGCCAGCACGGTCGGATGGGCGTTCCGCACGGCCACCCGGCTCCACCCGGCCCAGGCGAACATCGGCAGGTCATTGGGCATGTCGCCGAAGACCAGCACGTCCGCGGGGTCGACGCCGACGGCCTGCGCGACGACCGCCAGGCCGGTGCCCTTGTCGACGCCCGGCGGGCAGATCTCCACATAGTTCAGACCGGCCTGAGTGACCGATGCCACGTGCGGCGGCACGATCCGCTGTGCGGTGGCGAGCAGGTCGTCGACGTGCCGGTCGAACGAGCGGGCGAAGGCCTTGATCACGTCGCCGGCCACGCACCCCGCGCGCGGGCGCCGCTCGACGACGACCGGGTAGCGCCAGGTCGGGTCGTAGTCGCCCCAGAGCGGCGAGTCGTCGTGCTCCAGCGCCTCGACCATCACCGACAGCGGCCCGATCTCGGCCTCCAAATCGGCCAGCACGGCGGCGAGGTCCGGACCGGGCAGCCGCTCGCTGCGCAGGATCTGGCCCTCGCCCTGGTCGATGACCCAGCCGCCCTGTGCCAGCACGAGAAAGTCGGCGTTGCGGATGTCTTCGCGGGTCAGCCGGGTCAGCCGGGGGCCGCGGCCGGTGGCGGCGACGAGCCGGATGCCGGCGGCCCGGACCCGCTCCAGGACTTCGTGCGTGTAGGCGGACACCGTGTCGTCGCTGCGTACCAGGGTGCCGTCGAGGTCGGTCGCGATGAGCTTGGGGAGACCGGGCCTGGCCATCAATACCTCCGAGGGGGATGACGGCCCCCGCGGAGGGCGGAAGGAAAACGTTACACCGGCCCGGCTACCAGCGGCTATGACTTTTGGTAACGGGCCGGTGTCTCACTCGTTAGCGAACGGGTTCGAGCACGTCCCGCCCGCCGAGGTACGGCTGCAGGGCCTTGGGTACCCGCACCGAGCCGTCCGGCTGCTGGTGGTTCTCCAGGATCGGGATCAGCCAGCGGGTGGTGGCGAGCGTGCCGTTGAGCGTCGCCGCCGTCTGCGCCTTGCCGTCGGAGTCGCGGTAGCGGATGTTGAGCCGCCGTGCCTGGAACGTGGTGCAGTTCGACGTCGAGGTGACCTCGCGGTAGCGGCCCTGCGACGGCACCCACGCCTCGCAGTCGAACTTGCGGGTCGCGCTCGACCCGAGGTCGCCGGCCGCCACGTCGATCACCCGGTACGGGATCTCGACCTTGGCGAGCATCTCCTCCTCCATGGCGAGCAGGCGCCGGTGCTCGTCGGCGGCCTCCTCGGGCCGGCAGAACGAGAACATCTCGACCTTGTCGAACTGGTGCACGCGCAGGATGCCGCGGACGTCCTTGCCGTACGAGCCGGCCTCCCGGCGGAAGCACGACGACCAGCCGGCGAAGCGCTCGGGACCGGCGGCGAGATCCAGGATCTCGTTCGAGTGGTACGCCGCGAGCGCCACCTCCGACGTGCCGACCAGGTAGAGGTCGTCGGCCTCGAGCCGGTAGATCTCGCTCGCGTGCGCACCGAGGAAGCCGGTGCCCTCCATCGCCTCCGGCTTGACCAGCGCGGGGGTGATCGCCGGGGTGAAGCCGTGCTCGACCGCCTGTGCGATCGCCAGCTGGAGCATGCCGAGCTGGAGTAGCGCGCCGACGCCGGTGAGGAAGTAGAAGCGCGAGCCCGACACCTTGGCGCCGCGCTCGGTGTCGATCGCGCCGAGCGTCTCGCCGATCTCGAGGTGGTCCCTCGGGTTATCGATCTTGGGGAGGTCGCCGACCTCGCGCAGCACGACGAAGTCGTCCTCGCCGCCCGGCGGCACGCCGTCCTGCACCAGGTTGGGCACGGCGAGGTGGGCCTGTCGCAGGGCCTGGTCGGCCTCCGTCGCCGCGGCCTGGGCCGTCTTCACCGAGGCCGCGAGCTCCTTGGTACGGGCCAGCAGCTCCGCGCGCTCGTCGCCCTTGGCCTTCGACACCGCGGTGCCCAGGGACTTCTGCTCGGCGCGTACCGCCTCGAACCGCTGCGTGGCGGCCCGGCGCTCCTCGTCGGCGCGCAGCAGGTCGTCCACCGCCGAGGCGGACTCGCCGCGCAGCTCTTGGCTGGCACGGAAGAGGTCTGGGTTCTCGCGAAGCAGCCGCAGGTCAATCACGACGTCGAGCCTACCGGCGACGATGTCCCGCTTTCACCCCGATATGCATCAGCTGGGCTTGTCCCGATTGTCCTGGGTCGGGGTGAACGGCTTGGCGGGGGTCACGGTGAGGCCGATCGGCGCGTCGGGCGGCCCGTCCTCCGCGTCGGGCGCCGGCCGGCGCCAGGACCAGACCGGCGGCGGCTCCGGCGCCTCCTCCGGCGACTGCGGCCCGGCACCGGAGTCCCGGCCCGCCAGGTACATGGACAGCAGCGTCAGGGCCACCCCGACGGCGGCGCACCAGATGCCCCGGCCATGCGAGATCGTGACCTGGTCCTCGCCGAGATTGGTCGCGCCGATCTGGCCGAGGATGCGGCTCGTGTCGCCCAGGTGCGAACTCACCGCGGCCAGCATCCCCAGCAGGACGCCGCCGATGCTCAGCGCGGTGAGCCGGGTGTACCGGCGGCCGGCGGCCGGCCCGAACAACGTGAGGACCACCGCGGGCACCAGCAGGAGCAGCCCGGTCAGGTATCCGCCGGCCCAGCCGTCCAGGTCGGCGACGGTGGTCTCCAGCGGCCGGGCGCTCACCTCGCCGTCGCCCCAGAAGGCCGCGTCGACGTTGGTGACCTGCCACTCGGACACCAGCGAGCCGAACAGCGCGACCCCGCCGAGCACCGCGGCGAGCGGTACGACGCGGCGGTCGGCCGCGAGCCCGGCCAGGTGCGCGCCGGGACGGAAGCGGGTCCGCTCCGGCGCGGCGTCGTCGTCGGGGCCGAACTGGACCACGGCCTCGGCTGGCGTTTCCGGCATAGATCCATCATCGCCCCCGGCCCGTCCCCCGGCCAGCGCCCCGAGTCATGGACTAGCGTCAGGACATGCCTATTCGCACTGCTTCCGCCCGCTGGTCGGGCAATCTCACCGAAGGCTCCGGAACGATCAAGACCGGTAAGGGCGGGTACGAAGGGAACTATTCCTTCAAGTCGCGCTTCGAGGAGGGCGAGGGGACGAACCCGGAGGAGCTGATCGGCGCCGCGCACGCCGGCTGCTTCTCGATGGCGTTCTCCAAGGGCCTCGCCGATGCCGGCTTCACGCCGACCTCCGTCGAGACCACCGCCAAGGTCCACCTGGACAAGGGCGACGCCGGCTTCGGCGTCACCCGCATCGACCTCGAGACCGTCGGCAACGTGCCCGGCATCGACGAGGGCACCTTCCAGAAGATCGCCGAGGGTGCCAAGGAGAACTGCCCGATCTCTCGCCTGCTGTCGCCCGGCGCCGAGATCAGCCTGAGCGCCCGGCTCGCCTGACGCCCGACCGTGCTCCGCCCGCGCACGCTCGCGGGTGGAGCACAATGGGCGGCGTGCCGGTCGAGATGAGCCGTGAACGCTTCGAGGACCTGGTCGGCGAGGCGCTGGACGAGGTGCCGCCCGAACTTCTCAAGGTCATGAACAATGTGGTCATCCTCGTGGAGGACCTGCCGCCCGACGGGGGCATGGATCTGCTCGGCCTCTACGAGGGCACGGCGCTGACCGAACGCGGCTGGGACTACGCCGGCGTGCTGCCGGATCGCATCACCATCTACCGCCTGCCGACGCTGCAGGTCTGCGACACGGAGACGGACGTCATCGACGAGGTGGCGATCACCGTCGTGCATGAGATCGCACACCATTTCGGCATCGACGACCAGCGACTGCACGAGCTGGGATGGGGCTGAAAGGCCGACCTGGGCCGTTGCCGCCTGCGCCTACCCTGGTGTTCCACGCTTTACAGGAGGACCTTGATGCGCAGCGAACTGTTCTCGGCCGAAAACCTCGAGAAGGAGTCGAACCAGCCCGGGCTCAGGCTGCAGAATTCCAAACTTCTCAAGGCCGAGCTCAACGGCGAATTCATGGCCCGGGTCGGGTCGATGGTCGCCTACCAGGGCCAGGTCCAGTTCGAGGCGCTCGGCTCGGGCGGCCTCGGCAAGTTCCTGAAGCAGAAGCTGACCGGCGAAGGCGTGCCCCTGATGAAGGTCAGCGGCCGCGGTGACGTCTTCCTCGCCGAGAACGCCGCCGACATCCACATCATCGACCTCGAGCCGGGCGACGCCCTGTCGATCAACGGCGCGAACGTGCTGGCCTTCGACTCGACCCTGAACTACGACATCAAGATGGTCCAGGGCGTCGGCATGATGTCCAACGCGGGCCTGTTCAACTGCGTCTTCTCCGGCTACGGCCGGATCGCGGTGACGACCAAGGGCACCCCGGTCGTGCTCAGCGTCGACCAGCCGACCTATGTGGACCCGCAGGCGGCGATCTGCTGGTCGGCCAGCCTGCAGACCGGTTACCACCGGGCCGAGCAGATGGGCCTGGGCACCCTGCTCGGCCGCAGCACCGGCGAGCGCTTCACGATGAGCTTCGCCGGCCAGGGCTTCGTGGTCGTGCAGCCGTCCGAGGAGCCCCCGGGCGGCATCATGGGCGCCGCGCAGGGTCAGCAGCAGCAGGGCGGCATCCTCGGCAACCTGCTGGGCTGATCGAGCGCAAGCGTGGCCCGGCAAGGAGCGGACCACCGCACCTTGCCGGGCGGGTCAGCTGGGCCGGCCGGAACGAAGGCGGGACAGCCAGGCGGAGCTGTCGGCGAAGTCCGCGTCGGTGAGTCCCGGCTGCGACGGCAGGGGCTCCTCGGCCGCGGCCTTCGACCAGCGATGCCGCGGATAGGACCCGAGGAAACGCACGTCGGCACAGATCCGCCGCAGCCCCTGCAGCGCCTCGCCCAGCCTCGGCTCCGCGACGTGGCCGGTGCAGTCGAGGAAGAAGATGTAGACGCCGAGCTGCTCGCCGGTCGGCCGCGACTCGATGCGGGACAGGTTGATGCCGCGGACCGCCAGCTCCGTGAGCACCGACAGCAGCGCGCCGACCCGGTCGTGGTCGATCATCACCGCCAGCGACGTCACGTCGTCGCCGGTCGGTGGCCCCGGCGGCGCGGGGCGGGACAGCAGCGCGAAGCGGGTAACCGCGTCCGAGTGGTCGGCGATCTTGTCCGCCAGCACCGTCAGCTCGTTTCGCGGCACCCCGATCGGCGCGCAGATCGCCGCGTCGTGGGCGCCCGTCGCCGCGCTGATCGCCGCGGCCGCGTTCGACAGCACGTCGACCACGACGGCGTCGGGCAGGTTCGCCAGCAGCCAGTTGCGGCACTGCGCGGATGCCTGCGGATGCGCCGCAACCGAGCGGATCTGGGCGAGCGGCAGCGGCCGCGGCGCGGCGAGCACGAACTCCACCGGCAGCACGACCTCGCGGGTGATCACCAGTGGGTCGCCGGTGCCGATCTCGTCGAGGGTGACCGGCACGGCACCGCCGACGGAGTTCTCCAGGGGCACCAGCGCCGCGTCGGCGTCGCCGCAGCGCACCGCGTCGAGCGCCTCGGGCACGCTGCGGGCGGGGGTACGGATGCCGTGCTCGGCGGCGGGAATCGTCCGCAGCGCCTGTTCGGTGAAGGTGCCCTCCGGGCCGAGGTAAACGAAACGGGTGGGCGGGGTTCCCGGCATGCCGTCCACCTTAAGGCCCGGTCGGCTCAGGCCCCGCAGGCCCACACGCGGATACCCGTCGGCGCCTCGGTGCGGACCTTGACGCTGCACACGTCGGTGCCGGCCTCGATGACCTTGATCTTCGCGGGACTGCCCTTGGTGACGACCAGCAGGGGCTCGGCCGGGGTGTTCGCGTCGGCCGTCGCGATCTGCACGATCGTGAACTGCCACGTCTTCGCGCAGAACGGCCCGTCGATGACCTTCAGCTCGGTCGCCGGCACCCCCGGGCGGCCCTTTACCGCCGTGAGCACCTGCTGGCTGGTCGGCCCGTTCACGCACCTCGGGGCGGGCGTCGGCCGCACCGTCGTCGGCGTGGTGGTGATCGTCGGCAGCGTGGTGGCCGTCGGATAGGTCGGCACGCCCGCGGTCGGATAGGTGGGCACCCCGGCGGTGGGCAGCACGGTGGGCAGCCCGGTCGGCAGCCCCGGCACGACGCCGGACGGCGGGAGCGCGGAGGCCTCCGCCGATGCGTTGCCGGGCGCATCGGGGGGCGCGCTGAGCGGGGGCTCCGGCGGCTTGCCGCACGCGGCGAGAAGCGTCAGCGCGGCGAGGACCCCGGCGACCGGCACGAGCGGGACATTGCGGAACACGCGAACATGGTAATGGCGTCCGGGCATTGACGACCGTCACGATTCGGGTCGTATGCCGCGCCGGCGGCTACGCCGCGACGCGGTGCCCGACGGCCGTGAGCGTGTCCAGGGCCTCGCTGAGGCGAACCGCCGGGATCAGCAGGTAATCCGTGTCGTAGGTGGAGAACGCCACGATGTTCACCCGGGCCTCGGCCAGCGGGCCGACCAGCGAGGCCAGCACCCCGGTGAGCGCCAGGTCCAGCGGTCCGACGACCCGCAGGCAGCGCCAGGACGCCTCGACGGTGGCATTCTCCGGCACGCGGTCGGCCGGGCAGATGATCGAGAGCTCGTCGGGTGCCCAGGTCACCGAGATGACGCCCTTGACGTCCGGACCGCTGCTCAGGGAGGTGGGCAGGGCGGAACCGGCCGGCAGCCGGCACACCGCGTACTCCTCTGGTAGCAGATCTAGGTCGAGCATGGTGGGAACACTACGGTCCAGACCCCCACGATCCCAATGGGTAGCCGGTGCGTTGATCGCCACACGAACGAGTGACTAATACCGGATCGCCGAGAAGAAGGTCAGTGACGCGACCACGCGGCCGGCCTCCGACAGGGGCGTCGCGATGGCGTCGACCGTCAGGTGGCTCTCCTCGTCCGTCGGCTGGACCCGCATGAGACCACGGGCCAGCCGCTCGCTGGTGAGCGCGAGCAGCGGCGGGATCTTCTCGATCTCCTGCTCGGTGAGGTCGCCGCCGCTGGCCGTGAAGTCGATCAGGCGGAGCGCGCCCTCGCCGCCGAGCAGCGGCTGCCCGACCGCGTCGAGTCCCTTGCCCAGGCCGAGCAGGTCGCTCGCCGAGGGCGACACGGCCACGATTCTGAACGCCGTGTCGATGACCAGGCAGGGCTCAACGGCCTGCCAGACCGTCGCCGCCCAGCGGTCGACGCTCGAGACGAACTCGGACTCGTCCGGCGTACGCGCCTGCGGCACAAACGCTCCCGAGAGTGAGAGCTCGACGTGCGCCACCCGCACCTCCCTCATCATCCGTGCCGTCGGCCTGACCTGACTCCGGCCGGACTTGCTCGGGTTCGAAGCTTAAGCCTCGACTCCTCGAGTGTCCGGCCGGTGTTGCTCACGCCAACCCTCGACGGCAAGCGGTGCTCCGGAAGAAACGTTACCGGCGGGTCGGCCGCTTGTCAGCGGCCGTTTGGCCGCTCGCGTGCCACCGGTAGTCGCCAGCGGGCCGATAGGGCGCGTTTGCCCAGGTCGCGGAGCGCTGTGCCACCGCCGACAGTTTACTCGCCGTTGCGGGTGAAATCCGCGCACCGCCGGCGATCAGCAGTCGGTCGAGCTCCTTGTGGGTGGCCACGAGACAGTCCTTCGGAAGGCCGTGCACGCTGATCACGCCGGAGCCGACGAACGCCAGCACCGGGGTGACGGGCACGTTCAGGCCGACGGCGGAGCTCATGGCCCGGCCGGCGCGCTTGGCGTCACGGCGGGCCTCGGCGACGTACGCCGGGCGCTTTCCGTTGATCTGGACGACGTCTCCGGCGATGAGCACCCGGGCCCGGCCGTGGTCGGCGACGGTGACGGCGTAGATGCCGCCCGGGCCGATGGCGAGGAATCCGGCGCGGTCGTCGCTGGGGTCGTGTTCGTAGCCGTGCGAGTCGGTGCGGGGCCAGTCCACGACGTGCCAGGCGGGTCCGAGGCGGTCGAGGCGGGTGAGTGCCCGGGCGCCGGCCGCTTCGAGGCGGCGGGCCTCCCGCTCCGCGCGGCGACGGCGGGCCCACTCGATGGGACTCTGGCGGGGCTCGAGGACCGCGGGTGGTGCCGCACGGTGGGGTTCGATGGCGGGGGGATAGCTGCGTGAAGGGATGGGCAGGGCGGGACGTGCTGGGAAGACAGTCACTGCGACCTCCGGCAAAAGGTCCATCGGGCTCTCTTTCCACTACGGTAAGTGTTTGACCCGGTACTCAAGCAAGTCATCGAAACGGAAAGAAAGCGGAATGAGTAGGGATGAATGCCGCATTCACGCAATAGCTCTTTTTCCGTATGGTGCATCACGCGACCTAGGGCTCCCTGGAATCCGAAACGTCCCTGCCAAGTTAGCCTTACCTACCTAGATCGCGCAGCGGTGTCCCAAAATCAAGAGCGCAAAGTCACATGACGGCTGCGGGGTGTGCGGTCTACCTCGGGTCCCGCGCCTGATCGGCCTCCAGCACCTAGGCTCGACCCGTGGCCCACTACGTCGACAGCGAAGTGAGCCGGCTCGCCACGGTCATGCTGCACCGGCCGGGCGCCGAGCTTGCCAGGCTGACCCCACGCAACAACGACTCGCTGCTGTTCGACGCCATTCCCTGGGTCGGCCGCGCGCAGGAGGAGCACGACCGGTTCGCCGCGGCCCTGCGCGAGCGCGGCGTCGAGGTCCTCTACCTGGGCGAGCTGCTCGAGCAGACGCTCGCGGTGCCCGAGGCGCGCGCGGTGCTGACCGGCAGCGTCCTGGCGGATCCGCGGCTCGGCGACTCCCTGCGGGACCGGGTCGCGGCACACCTGGCCGACCTCGGCCCGCGCGAGCTGGCCCGGGCGCTGACCGGCGGCCTCGCGCACGAGGAGGTCAAGCCGGGACCGGGCCGGACGGGCGGGCTGGTCTACCAGCTGATGGACCGGCACGACTTCGTCATCGACCCGCTGCCCAACCTGCTCTTCACCCGGGACTCCTCGGTCTGGGTGCGCGACCGGGTGGCCGTGACCAGCCTCGCCATGCCGGCCCGCGGCCGCGAGACCACGCTGACCCGGGCGATCTACACCCACCATCCGCGCTTCGCGGGCACCGAGCTGCTCTACGAGCCGGGACTCGAGCATGTCGAGGGCGGCGACGTGCTGCTGCTCGCGCCGAACGTGCTGGCGATCGGCGTCGGCGAGCGCACCACCCCGGCCGGCGCCGAGCGGCTGGCCCGGCGGGTCTTCGCGGCGGGGCTGGCCGACACGATCCTGGCCGTGCCGATCGCGCAGGAGCGCGCGACGATGCACCTCGACACGGTCTGCACGATGGTCGACGTCGATGCCGTGGTCATGTATCCGAATATCGCGGACACCCTGCGGGCGTACCCGGTGACGGCCGGATACGACGGCGAGCCGGTGGTCGGGCCGTCCCGGCCGTTCCTGGACGCGGCGGCCGAGGCGATGGGCATCGACCGGCTGCGCATCATCGACACGGGCCTCGACCCGGTCACCGCCGAGCGCGAGCAGTGGGACGACGGCAACAACACGCTGGCGATCGCGCCTCGGCTCTGCGTGGCCTACGAGCGCAACGTGGAGACGAACGCCCAGCTGGAGCGCGCGGGCATCGAGGTCATCGCGATCAGCGGCTCGGAGCTGGGCTCCGGCCGTGGCGGCCCGCGCTGCATGAGCTGCCCGATCGAACGGGCACCGCACTAACCGCCGCGGAGGCCGCGCGCCGCCGCCATGTCGGCGACGCGCGCGCGGGTTGCCGGCTTACCGCAGGGTGAGCTGTCGCCCGACCAGGCCCTGCTTCGCGCGCCGTCCGGCGGCGTCCAGCGGGCCCGTCTCGGCGAGGATGTCCGTGTAGCGCTTGGCGAAGTCGCTCAGCGGTGCCTCGAAGTCCGCGGCCTCCGGCTCACCCGGCACGTCCCAGACCGGAACGAGCAGGCCGTGCGCGCGGAACATGCCGGCGAACTTGGTGTTCTCGCCGAGCAGCAGGTCGCCGCCGGCGGAGAGGCGGGCCAGCGCGTTCAGCGCCGCGTCCTCGTCCTGCGGCAGCACCCAGCGCACGTGCGACTTGTCCGGCTGCACCCGGCACCAGTACGCGGCCGGCTGGCCGAGCCGAACAGTCGGGTAGATCGACGCGTTGGCCCGCTCGAGCGACGCCTTCACGCTCGCGTCCTCGGCCTGCTCGGCGTCGAGCCAGTACTCGAAACCCTCGTGCATCGTGATGTCCAGCGCGCCGTCCACCAGGATGTCCTGCAGGCGCGGTCCCTCGCCGGGCAGCGCCGGCACGGCGACGGTGCCGCCGGGCTCGGTCTTGAGCGCGGAGAGGATCGCCACGGCGACGTCGCGGGACACGTCGCCGGACTGCACGTGCCGCTGCAGGCCGACGAAGACCTGCCCGTCCTGGCGGGACATCGCGGGCCAGGCCATCGGAAGGACCGTCGAGAGGGTGACGGGGCGGTCACCGTACTCCTCGATGATCTCGGGCTTGAGGGCCAGCGGCGCGGAGGCGGCCGGGACCAGCTCGCGCAGCGCGATCCATTCCGGTTCGTCGGCCAGGCCCTCGAACGGTCGGGCGACGAAGATGTCGCGCACCTTCTGGCGCTTGGGGGCCGCGTTCGCGGTGGCTTTCGGGTTTCGACGCTTGCTCACGGCGAACCAGCCTAGGCGGTTACCGGTCGATCCGGGCACTCCGTGCGTCCGTGTCTATTGAGCCTTTTTCATCGTGGCCCGGTCGGCAGCGCCCGGCGCGGATCGACGGGCCCGGATACCGCCGGCCCGTGACCAGGTCAGGCCCGGGGTAGCCGGACCTCAGCGACCGTTCCGCCGCCCTCGCGGGGGCGCAGCGAGACCCAGCCCTGCTGCCGCTCGACGATGCGTCGTACCAAATAGAGGCCGAGACCGGCGCCCGGGTTGCGGGCCCGGTCGGCCGATTCGCCCTGCCAGTAGCGCTCGAAGGCCCGCTCGACGTGCTCAGGCTTGACGCCGATGCCGCGGTCCGCGACCCGGAACGTCACCGTCGTCTCGTCGGCGGCCGCGGTCACCTCGACCTCGGTGTCCGGCGCCGAGTACCGGTCCGCGTTGGTGGCCAGCTCGGTGAGGATCGTGGCGAGCGAGTCGCGGTCGCCGAACGCCTTCGGCAGCTCGGTCGGCAACCGGTCCAGGACCAGGCGGCGGTGCAGGTCGGCGGGCAGGTCCCGGGCCGCGGCCCGCAGGCCGTCGACCAGGTCGAACGGCCCGGCGGCCGAGCCACCGACCTCGCCGTCGTCGCTGGTCGCGGAGAGCAGCCGGTCGACCAGGCGGGCGAGCTCGCCGGCCCGGGCGCCGATGACGCGTACGGCCTCCTGGCGGCCGTCCTCGCCGAGGGAGTCCCAGTGATTGGTGAGGGTGTCGGCGTACCCCTTGATCACCGTTACCGGGGTACGCAGCTCGTGGCTGGTGACCGCGACGAACAGGTCGCGGTCCTCGTGGCGGCGGTCCTGGTCGGTGGAGTCGCGGAAGGTAACGACCCGCATCGACGGGGTGCCCGGCAGGTCCCCGGCGGTGACCTTGAGCCAGCGGCCGGAGGGCAGCCGGTGCACCAGCACCTGTCCCGGCGGCGGGACCGGCAGGTGCAGCTCGCGGTGGAGCATGTCGGCGGCGCTGCGGCCGGTCAGGCGCTCGGCCGCCGGGTTCCAGAGCTGCACGACGCCGTGCCGGTCGATGATCGCCAGCCCGTCGGAGAGGGCGGCCACCACCGGGCCGTCGCCGTGCACGGGTAGGCCGGCCTGGTCGCCGTACATGTGGCCGACGTTGGCGGCGAGCAACTCGAGCACCGCGTGGTGCTCGGCGGTCGGCTCGATGTCGTCCTCGCCGTAGGAGACGTACAGGGTGCCGACGATCAGGCCGCCGGTCTCGCAGCGCGTGCCGAGGACCCGCTGCCGGTCGCCGCCCTCGATCTGGCCGGCGAACTCGTCGTCGAGCTCGGTGAGCGGGAGGAGCAGGGTGCGGGGCCCCTCCCGGAGCCGGGCGTCGTCGCGGTCGACCCGGCGGCCGAGCGCGTGCTCGCAGGCGCCGCTGACGGCGATGACCCGGCCGTGCCCGGGGCTGTACTCGGCGAAGCCGGCGCCCCGGCCGCCGAGGACGTCCTGTGCGAGCCGGACGAGTTCAGCGAGGAGGGCCAGACCGGCCTCGCCGGAGTTGATCCGGTCGAGCAGCGCGATCTGTCCTCGCGTCAGCGCGGCGTAGTCGGGTCGATCCGGCATGTCTGCGAGTCTGCCTCGCTTCAGGCGTTTTGGGCAGAGCGGTTGGTGTGGATCTTGCAGCCAACCGGGTCAAGAGTGGTCCGCGTCACACCGGTCGCGCCTTCTCGAGGTGGTCCAGCACGAACCGCGGGCGATCCGTGATGATCCCGTCGACCCGGTGTGCCAGTACGAGATCCACGTCCTCATCCTCGTTGACCGTATAGACGTAGGCGCCGTGGCCGGCCGCGTGCAGGTTCGCTATCAGGTTCGGCCGGCTGCGGACCAGGCCGATGCCCGGGCCCGCGATCCTCGCGCCGAAGGGCAGCCGTCCCCGCCCGACCCCCGGCGGCAGTATCTCCATGAGATAGACCGTGGGGATGCCGGGCGCCATGGTACGGATCCGGCGCAGCGCGAGCGCCGCGAAGGACATCACGGTCACCCGTACGGGATCATCCGGCGCCGGCTCGGCCAGCCCGTACCGGCGCAGCATCTCCACCAGGCGGCGCTCGACGTCCGCGCCGTACCGTGATGGGTGTTTCGTCTCGATGAGTAGCCGGACCGGGCGGCCGCGGTCACGCAGCGCGTCGAGCAGCCGCTCCAGGGTGAGCAGCCGAATGTGCTCGGCCGCCAGATCCTCGGTGGCCGCGGCGGGGTGCCACGAGGCGAAGTCCAGTTCCTCCAGCTCGGCGAGGGTCTTCGCGCTCACCAGGCCGGTGCCGTTGCTGGTCCGGTTGAGCCGCCGGTCGTGCACGCAGACCAGATGCCCGTCGCGGGTCAGCCGCACGTCGCACTCCACGCCGTCGGCACCCTCGTCCAGCGCACGGAGGTACGCGGCGAGGGTGTGCTCGGGAAGGGCCTCGGCACCACCCCGGTGCGCGAAGACCAGCGGGCGGACGTGGCTCACAGGATGCGGGGCGGCTGCCCGTTCTCGCTGACGACATCGCGGCCGTCGCCGGCCCACGCCTGCATGCCGCCCTCGAGATTGCGCACGTTGTCCCAGCCGTTGCCCATGAGGTAGGACACGACCTGGCCGGAGCGCCCGCCGGAGCGGCACACCACGACGACCTCGGTCTCGTTGGGGATCTCGGCGATGCGGGCCGGGACCTCCATCATCGGCAGGTGGTGAGCGTCGGGCGCGTGCCCGGCCGCCCACTCGTCGGGCTCACGCACATCGAGCAGGTAGGCCGAGGCCTCGACCTGGGGCGGCGTCACGCTGGGTACCTGTGGTCCGAACACGCATCCCAGGGTAGAGCTACTTCTCCTTGGCCACGACGTCCGGGTTGCTGATGATGAAGTCGGCCAGCTTGTCCTGCTTGACCGCCCGGTACATCGCCCGGCTCTTCTCGGTGATGGTCTCCCGGCCGCTGCCGTTGCCGGCGAACGTGCCGTTGTTGCTGCGCAGCAGCACGAGGTCGTTCGCGGCGACACCCTTCATGGTGAAGATGAAGTCGGCGACCGGCACGCCGCCGGTGTCCAGCACGAACGCCTGGCCGGCCGACTTGATCAGCGAATTGATCTTCACCGGGTTGGTGAGGACGCCGCTGGTGCTGGCCTTCTTGGCCATCGCCTTGATCAGCTGCTGCTGGTGGCGCTGGCGGTCGTAGTCGCCGTGGGTGAGGCCGTAGCGCTGGCGGGCGAAGTCGAGGGCCTCCCAGCCCTCCATGTCCCGGCAGCCCTTCTCGTGGTAGATCGGGGTCTGGGACTTGCCGGTCTTGCGGGCCTCGGCCAGGTACATCGGCTTGCCGTCGACGGTGACCATGTGGTGCGACTTGACCCGCTGGTCGACACACATCTTCACGCCGTCGAGGCTGTCGATGACGCCCTTGAAGCCGTTGAAGTCGATGATCGCCGCGCCGTCGAAGCTGATGCCCGTCGTGTTCTTCAGCGTCTGCGCCATGAGCTGCGCGCCGCCGGCCCATCCGCCGCCGTTCTGCGCTCCGTGGAAGAACGCCTCGGTGGCCTTCGCCTTGCCGCCCGGGTACCTGCTCTTCGCGAACGCCGGGACGTCGACCTCGGTGTCGCGCGGAATCGAGACCAGGTATGCCTGGTCGTGGCTCGCCGGGATGTGCAGGATGATGATCGTGTCGGCGTGCAGGTCGTCGACCGCCCAGCGCTTGCGTGCGTCGACGCCCATCAGCAGCAGGTCGATCGGGCCGTTGAGGTCGCTACCGCCCTCGGCGGCGCCCTTCTTCGTGTCGCCGAGCAGGTTCTCCTGGGTGACCGCGCTGTTGGCGCTGCTGACCATCCACTTGGTGCCGACGATGCCGGCGCCGCTGCTCATCATCAGGAGCGCACCGAGGACGACCGTGAGCTTCGCCCAGACGGGGTCCTTCTTCTTCTTTTTACGGTCCTGCGCGGCCGAAACCGGACGATCGGTGCGCTTGGGGGCCGATGCGGCGTCCCGATCCATCGACGAAGCACGTCGGGGGGTCTGGACGGTCATGCGGTCTCCAAGCGTCTCGGCGTCGGGGCGGAAATCACTGTACGTTCAACTTGGATCAACCGCGAGGCCTTGTCGGTTTCAGATCAATGACGCACAGTGTTTATTTAGGACACGGGTCGGCGATTATCGCCGACCCGTGCCGTTTGCCCGATTGCTGAGGTGTGTCAGCCGCCGGCCGCGCTCGAGGGCGGCTTGGTCGACGCCATCCACTCATCCACCTTGTCGGCAGCTACCGCCCGGTACAAAGCCAGAGCCTTCTCGCGGTCGGAGACCACGACGCTCTGTCCGGCGATGGTCTGGCTGCCCAGGTTGGGGTTGGTGATGAAGGTGAGGTTCTCGCCGCGCAGGCTGCGGAACTGCAGCGCCATGTCGGTCAGCGAGAAGTCCTTGTCGGCGGTGAGGGCGTTGGTGGTCGCCTTGAGGAAGCTGTTCAGCTTGGCCGGGTTGCTCAGCGTGCCCGAGCTGGCCGCCTTGTCCATCAGCGCCTTCAGGAACTCCTGCTGGTGCTGCATGCGGGCGAAGTCGCCGCGGGCGAACTGCTTGCGCTGCCGGATCCAGTCGAGCGCCTGGGCACCGTCCATGTGCATGGTGCCCTTCTTGAACTTGCGGTACGGCTTGTGGATCGAGGTGATGCTCTGCTCCACCTTCAGGTCCACGCCGCCGAGCGCGTCGGTGACCTCCTTGAAGCCGCCGAAGTCGATGGCCAGCACGTGGTCGAGGTGCACGTCGGTCATGCACTCGACAGTGCGCACCGCGCGCGGCAGGCCGCCGAAGGCGAACGCCGCATTGATCTTGGCGCGGCTGCCGCTGCTGCAGTCGGCCGAGTTGCCCGACGGGATCTGCACCCACAGGTCACGCGGGATCGAGATCAACTGTGCGGACTTGTGGTCGGCCGGGATGTGCATCACGATCAGCGTGTCCGCGCGCCAGGCGTTCGTGTCGTCCTTAACCGCGTCCGGGTCGCGCGAGTCGCTGCCGACCAGCAGGATGTTGATCGCGCCGTCCACCGTCTTCGCCGGGCGGCCGCCGGTGATGTCGGAGAACGCGTCGGTGCGCTTGAGGTCGTCGTTGAGGTTGTTCGCGTAGCCGTACAGCGAGAAGCCCGCGAACAGGGCGCCGACGGCGACCACCGCGCCCACCACGAGCGCGATGCGTCCCCAGCGCGGCTTGCGCTTGCCCTTGTACGGCCGGCCGGGGCGGTTGCCGCCGGGGCCGTAGGACGGTCCGCCGGGGCCCTGCGGCTGCCAGCCGCCGCCCGGGCGGTCGTTGCGTGCACCGGGCACACCCGCGCGCCCCGACGTGGGCCGGCCCGCCCCGTCGCGGCCCGGTCCGGGCACGGAGGCCCGGCTCATGAAGCCCGGCAGGCTCACCGAACCCGGCACCGAGGCGCGGCCGGACGAGTTACCCCAAGGGGACGTGGTCGCAGACATGACTTCAGATTACGTACTTAGAACCAGGCAAAGCGTGCACCGACATCGGCTCGGCACGAAGGGAGGAGGCAATTACTTCCCGTGAAACGTTCACTACAGTGTCTAATTGCTCACGCTTTGAAGAAGTCGATCGTGCGGCGCAGGCCGTCCTCGGGCCCGACCCGCGGCTCGTAGCCGAGCAGATTGCGGGCGAGCGTGAGGTCGGGGCGGCGCTTCTCCGGGTCGTCGGCGGTGCGCGCGACCAGGTCGATCCGCGAGTCGCTGCCGCAGAGGCGCACGATCAGCTCGGCCAGCTCGAGCATGGTCAGCTCGTGCTCGGTGCCGCAGTTGATCGGGCCGGTCTCGTTCGAGTCGAGCAGCAGCAGGATGCCGCGGACCAGGTCGTCGACGTAGGTGATCGAACGGGTCTGCGAACCGGTGCCGTGCACGGTGATCGGCGCGCCGCGCAGGGCCTGGTCGATGAAGGTGGGGATGGCCCGGCCGTCATCGGGCCGCATCCGCGGTCCGTAGGTGTTGAAGATGCGCACGATCGCCGTGGAGAGCCCGTGGAAGCGGTGGTACGCCATCGTCGCGGCCTCGGAGAACCGCTTCGACTCGTCGTAGACCGCGCGTATGCCGATCGGGTTGACGTTGCCCCAGTAGCTCTCCGGCTGCGGGTGCACGAGCGGGTCGCCGTACGCCTCGGAGGTCGAGGCCATCAGGAAGCGGGCCGCGTCCGCGTGGGCCCGGTCGAGCATGTTCATCGTGCCCTGCGAACCGACCTTGAGGATCTCGATCGGCAGCTTGGCGAAGTCGGTCGGGCTGGCCGGCGAGGCCATGTGCATGACCGCGTCGAACCGCTCGGCCAGCGCCGGGTGCGCGGGCAGGCCGTCGGTGATGTCCGCCTCGATCAGGGTGAAGCGGGGCTCGGTCGCGAGGTGCGCGACGTTGTCCCGGGCGCCCGTGACGAAGTTGTCGATCGCGACGACGGTGCAGCCCCGGCCGATGAGGGCATCAACCACGTGTGACGGCACGAAGCCGGCGCCGCCGCTGATGAGGATCCGATGACCTGCGCCGTACCGCTGCTGCACTGACATGTTGGCCACTCTAGGCGAGAGGGGCCGATGCGCGAATTCGCACATCGGCCCCTCGCCGTTGTCCTTGCGTTCAGTGCGCGCCGTAGCCCGTCACCGAACGGACCTCGAGCTCGGCGTACTTGTTCGGGTCGGATTCCTTGGAGAACTTCGCGCCCAGGTAACCGCAGAGGAAGCCGAACGGGATCGAGATGATGCCCGGGTTGTTCAGCGGGAACCAGTGCCAGTCGCTGTCGGGGAACATCGCCGTCGGGGAACCGGAGACGACGGGCGAGAAGAACACCAGCAGCACGGCGGAGCTCAGGCCGCCGTAGATGGCCCAGATTGCGCCGGAAGTGTTGAAACCCTTCCAGAACAGGCTGTACAGGATCGCCGGCAGGTTGCCCGACGCCGCCACCGCGAACGCGAGCGCCACCAGGAAGGCGACGTTCAGGCTCTGCGCGAAGATCGACAGCACGATCGCGACCGCGCCGATCACGAACGCCGCGATCCGGGCCACCCGCACCTCGTCACGCTCCGACGCCTGGCCGCGCTTGACGACGCTGGCGTAGAAGTCGTGCGCGACGCTCGAGGACGATGCCAGGGTCAGCCCGGCCACCACCGCGAGAATCGTGGCGAACGCGACCGCCGCGATGACCGCCAGCAGCACCGCGCCGCCGGTCTCGCCGCCCAGGTAGTCGATGCCGAGCGCCTGCGCGAGCTGTGGCGCGGCCGTGTTGCCCGCCTTGTCCTGCTCGGTGATCGCCTTGCTGCCCACCAGGGCCGCCGCGCCGAAGCCCAGCGCCAGGGTGAACAGGTAGAAGGTGCCGATGATGCCGATCGCCCAGAGCACGCTCTTGCGAGCGATCTTGCTGGTCGGCACGGTGTAGAACCGGGTCAGGATGTGCGGCAGGCCGGCCGTGCCCAGCACCAGGGCGATGCCGAGCGAGAGCAGGTCCATCTTGCTGTAGAAGGTCTTCGCCGCGTCGTCGGACTCGACCCCGTACCGCAGGCCCGGTTCCAGGAACGCCGCGCCCTTGCCGGACTGTTCGGCGGCGTCGCCGAGCAGGGACGACAGGTTGAACTTGTAGTGCGCCAGGACCAGCAAGGTCATGATCAGCGCGCCGCCCATGAGCATGAACGCCTTGACGATCTGCACGTAGGTGGTGCCCTTCATGCCGCCGACCACCACGTACACGATCATCAGCGCGCCGACCAGGATGATCGTCGCGACCTTGGCGGTGTCGGCGTCCATGCCCAGGAACGTGGCGCCGGGCTTGATGCCGAGCAGCAGGCTGACCAGCGCGCCGGCGCCGACCATCTGGGCGATCAGGTAGAAGATCGATACGACGATGGTGGAGACGGACGCCGCGGTGCGTACCGGGCGCTGGCGCATCCGGAACGCGAGGACGTCGGCCATCGTGTACCGGCCCGAGTTGCGCAGGAACTCCGCCACCAGCAGCAGCGCGACGAGCCAGGCGACCAGGAAGCCGATCGAGTAGAGGAAGCCGTCGTAGCCGTACAGGGCGATGAGGCCGGCGATGCCGAGGAACGACGCGGCCGACATGTAGTCGCCGCCGATCGCCATGCCGTTCTGGAAGCCGGAGAACGACCGGCCGCCGGCGTAGTAGTCCGTCGCCGTCTTGGTCTGCCGGCTCGCCCAGACCGTGATCCCCAGGGTGAAGGCGACGAAGACAAGGAAGAGCGTGATGGTCAGCGTGCGGCTCGTCGAGGTCGAGGCCTCGGCCGCCAGGAGCGAATCGATCTGCATTACTTGGCCGCCTCCGGCTTCGTTTCGGTGTCCCCGGGCTCCGGGGTCGCGGCGGCGGCGGTCATCTCTCCGCGGATCTTGTCGGCGATCGGGTCGATCTCCCGCGCGGCGAAGCGGGAGTAGTACCAGGCGATCACGAACGTCGAGACGAACTGCAGGACTCCGAGCAGCAGCGCGACGTTGATGTTCCCGACGATCTTCAACGACATGAAGTCCCGGGCGTACGCGGAGAGCAGGACGTAGAGCGCGTACCAGAGGAAGAACGCGATCGTCGTCGGGAAGATGAAGTTACGCAGCTTGCGCCGCAGCCGGACGAACTCCTCCGACTGCTGGACCTCGAGATACTTGTCGGTCGGGGTCGCTTCGGTTGTCAACGTGGCTCACCACCTTCGTGGGGGCGGGTCTTTTCCGCACGGTACGAAGAGGCGGCGGCCGTCACTGACCGCTGGTCGGCGGGTGCGCCGAGTGGCTGCTCTGTTGCGCTTACCGGTCGAGGCTCCGATAGCGGCCGCGGAAATGCAGCAGGGGCGCCGGCGGCGACTCGTCGAGCTGGATCGACTCGATGGTGGCCTCGACGAGCAGGCCCCACCCGTACGACCGCTCGCCGTCCAGCCGGCAACCCGCCCACGTGCCGGCGCCGGCGGGCACGGGCCCGAAGTCGGTCTCGATCCAGTCGCCGAGGGCGAACAGACCGCCGGGCGAGGGCATGAGCCCGGCGAACCGGTCGGCGAGCTGCTGATCGGCGACGCCGAGCGGGGTGACCGCGAAGCGCTTGGCGACCGAGACGGCGTCCCAGAAGTCGCTCTCCTCGTCGACCAGGCCGAGGACCCGCCCGGGGTCGCCGTCGGCGACGAGCACGGACGAGACGGTGAGCCCGGACGGCCCGGACGTGGTCCAGAGCGAGACCGGCGAGGCGAGCCGGCCCCGCAGCCGCCGCACGGCGGACCTGTCCTGCTCCGGGGTGGCGAACGGATCGTCGGAGTGGATGTGCGCACCGGGCTCGACAGGATTCACACGGAACATTCTGCCCGCTGAGCGGTAGTATTCGGCTCGTGATCAGCGTGCGTGTGCAGGGCTGGTGGCCGTCCTAGAGACGGCTGCCTTCACCGCGCGCGGGCCGTCCCATCGGACGGCCCGTTCTTTGTTTCCGGGGCGTCCATCGACCTGAGGAGACAGAGATGACCATGCAGGCGCTGAGCCTCGAGGACCGCATCGCCGACCGGCCCGGCGACTTCCGGGTGCTGACCGGGGACCGGCCGACCGGGCCGCTGCATCTCGGGCACTACTTCGGCACGCTGCGCAATCGGGTACGGCTGCAGCGCAGCGGCGTCGACCTGTTCGTGATCGTCGCGGACTACCAGGTGCTGACCGACCGGGACGTCGCCGAGCGGCTCGGCGAGACCGTCGACGGGCTGATCCTGGACTATCTCGCCGTCGGGCTCGACCCGGACCGGGCGACGATCTTCACGCACAGCGCCGTTCCCGCGCTCAATCAGCTGCTGCTGCCGTTCCTCAGCCTGGTCAGCGTGCCCGAGCTGCAGCGCAATCCGACCGTCAAGGACGAGATCGCGCACTCGCGGCAGCGCGCGGTCAGCGGGCTGATGTTCACCTATCCGGTGCATCAGGCCGCCGACATCCTGTTCTGCAAGGGCAACCTCGTGCCGGTCGGGCGGGACCAGCTGCCGCACGTCGAGGTCACGCGTACCGTGGCCCGGCGCTTCAACGAGCGGTACGGGCCGGTCTTTCCCGTGCCGGAGGCGCTGCTCGGCGCCGCGCCGCTGCTGCTCGGCACCGACGGCACCAAGATGAGCAAGAGCCGGGGCAACGCCATCGCCATCTCCGCCTCGGCGGACGAGACAGCGCGGCTGATCAGGGCGGCGAAGACCGACGCGGACCGGCGCATCACCTACGACCCGGTGGCGCGGCCCGGTGTGTCGGGGCTGGTGCAGCTCGCCGCGCTCTGCCTCGACCGGGATCCGCACGACGTCGCCGCGGAGATCGGGGACGCGGGCGCCGCCGCGCTGAAACGCACGGTCACCGACGCCGTGAACGGGTTCCTGGCGCCGATGCGGGCCCGGCGTGCCGCGTACGCGCGGGAGCCCGGGCTGGTCCGGGAGATGCTGCGGGCCGGCAACGCGCGGGCGAACGTGGTGGCGGAGCAGACCCTGCGGGAGGTGCGGGAGGCGATGGGTACCCGCTACTGACGCGCGGTGACGGTCGCCAGCAGCTCGGGCATCCGCCGGTCCAGCGCCGAGCCGGTCAGGCGGAGGCCGAGCAGCAGGGCGCCGCCGCCGTACAGCAGGCCGAGCGGCAGGCCCGCCCAGCGCCAGAAGTCCTCGGCCAGGTAGGCGGCGAGCTGCAGCGGCACTGTGATGATCATTGCGCCGAACAGGGCGCCGATGCTGAGCAGGCCCTTCGCCGTGCCGCCGCCGGAGGACAGGGCGAACGGGTTGGCGGTGTCCGGCAGCGCGTACGCGAGGCGGACCGAGATCGGCAGGACCAGGGCGAGCCCGACGCCGTACGCGGCGACGAGCATGCCGATCACCGACGGGACGGCTTCCGGCTCGCCGACCACGAGCCCCACGATCAGGGCGATGGCCGGCAGCGCCGGGAGCACGTACACGGAGAGGCCGGTGACCCGCGCGGCCAGCTCGACCCGGCCGGGGACGCCGGCCACGATGTTGGCCGCGTATGCGCTGCCGTCGAAGCCGAACTGGTTCGCCAGGCTCGCCGCGGCGAGCGCGCCGACGACGACGAGGATGGTGGTCGGCACGCCGGCGGAGTCGCTGCTCACGGCGATGAACACCGGCAGGAAGAAGCCGACGACGCCGAACGTGATGAGGCTGGCCCGTCGCCGGCTCTCGCGCCACCAGTAGCGCATCTCGCGGGCGGTCAGCGCGCCGAACCGGTTGTGCGGCAGCCAGCGCGGCACGAGCTGGGCGACCGGCTCGCGCGCCGGCGCGGTCCGCTCGCGCGGCCCGGAGCTGCCGACCGCCCCGAGCATCGCGTCCTCGAGGGTCGCGGACCACCATCGGAGCAGGAGCACGAGCACGGCGAGGACCATCGCCAGCTTGATCGGCACGGCCCAGGCCCGGCCGGCCACAATGTCCAGACCCAGGGTGTACGGCGCGCCGAGCGGCGTCCAGGCGACGACGTCGGCGACCCGGGCGAGGCCGGACCAGTCCGCGTTCCCGGCGCCGGCGGCCGCGGCCAGCTGCAGCGGGCCGACCAGCGCCGCGAGGACCGCGAGCAGCACGGTCGCCAGGTCCCGGGCCCGCCGCGAACGAAGTGCGGTGGCGAACGCGCTGGTCACGGCGCGGCTGATCGCCACGCAGAGCAGCAGCCCGGCGGCGACGCCGGCGAGCTGGACGCCGGCGGCCACCGCTCCGCCAAGCCGGGCCACGGTGTCGACCATGCCGAGCGTGGCGACCAGGGTCGCGGCCGCCGGCAGGCCCACCAGGGAGGCCGCGAGCAGGCCGCCGATCAGGGTGCGCCGGCGCAGCGGCAGCAGGGCGAAGCGGGCCGGGTCGAGCGACTCGTCCACGCCGAAGAACACCAGCGGCAGGAACAGCCAGCCGAGCAGCACGGCGGCGCCGGCCAGCGGCAGGGCGGTCTCGGCGGCGCGCATGGACAGCAGGCCGGGGATGGCCAGCAGCGCGTACCCGCCGACGGCCGTGCACGTCGCCATCACCGCCCCGACCACGAAGAGGGCGCAGCGCCGGCTCTGGCCGCGCATGCCGTTGACGGTGATGCGGAGTTTCAGTTTGACGAAGTGCCGGACGCCTACAGCCACGCGAGTTCCGAACCCGTCGCGGTGCGGCCGCCGACGACCTCGACGAAGACGTCCTCGAGCGACCGCTCGCCGCGCACCTCGGCGAGCGTGCCGCGCAGCCGGATCGTGCCCTCGGCCATGATCGCGACGTGGGTGCAGAGCCGCTCGACCACGGCCATCACGTGGCTGGAGAAGACGACGGTGCCGCCGCCCGACACGTACCGCTGGAGGATGTCGCGGATCAGCGCGGCCGACACCGGGTCGACCGCTTCGAACGGCTCGTCGAGCACCAGCAGCCGGGGCGCGTGCAGCATCGCGCAGGCCAGGCCGATCTTCTTCTTCATGCCGGCGGAGTAGTCGACGACCAGGGTGCGGTTGTCGGCGCCGAGGGCGAGCACGTCCATCAGCTCGGCGGACCGCCGGTTGACGACGTCGGCGTCCATCCCGCGCAGCAGGCCGTGGTAGGCGAGCAACTCCGTGCCGGAGAGCCGGTCGAAGAGGCGTGCGCCGTCGGGCAGCACGCCGATCCGGGCCTTCGCGGCGACCGGGTCGGCCCACACGTCGCGCCCGAGGATGGCGGCCTGACCGGCGGTGGGCCGCAGCAGGCCGACCGCCATGGACAGGGTCGTGGTCTTGCCGGCGCCGTTCGGGCCGAGTAGCCCGAAGAACGAGCCGGCGGGCACCTCGAGGTCGATGCCGGCGACCGCCAGCTTCGTGTCGAACTGCTTGACGAGACCGCGCAGCGCGAGCGCCGGATCCGGGCTCGGGCGCTGCTCGGGAAGCGTCATGCCGAAGAACCTAACGGCAAGTAAGTGGCCCGGCCACCCCTGGGGCGGTCCGGGCCACTCTCACTGCGGCGAACGGGTGGACCCCCGTTCACCCCACCCGTTCGATCACGGCGCGCCGGATGAGGAACTTGCCCGCCTCGCGGACGCCCTCGAAGGCTGCGTTGTTGAGGAGCACGCAGCTGCCGGAGGTGGTCGCCACCTTGACGGTGATGCTCTTGTTGTTGTCCAGGTTGGTGACCTTCAGGGTGGTTCCGATCGGGAATGTTCCGCTGGAGGCGGCGGGGGCGCCGCCCTCGCCGGACAGGGTCACGGTCGAGCCCTTGCAGACCACCTCGCCGGCGCCCGTGCCGGCGTTGCCGTTGCCGGCCGCGGGCGGGTTGGCGGCGGCAGGCGGGTTGGCGGCGGCGGGCGGGTTGGCGGCGGCGGGCGGGTTGGCGGCGGCGGGTGCGCCCACCCGCTCGATCACGGCACGCCGGATGAGGAACTTGCCCGCCTCGCGTACCTGCTCGAAGGCGGCGTTGTTGAGCAGGACGCAGCTGCCGGACGTGGACGCCACCTTGACAGTGGTGCTCTTGTTGTTGTCCAGGTTGGTGACCTTCAGGGTGGTTCCGATCGGGAATGTTCCGCTGGAGGCGGCGGGGGCGCCGCCCTCGCCGGACAGGGTCACGGTCGAGCCCTTGCAGACCACCTCGCCGGTACCGGTGTTCGCGTTGCCGGCATTTCCGGCGTTCCCGGCCGCGGGCGGCTTGGCAGGTGCCTGCGCCGGCGGCTTGGCTGCGGGGGGCTGTGCCTGGACGTTGCCGGTGCAGCCGGCCACCGCGCGGCGCTGGTTGATCTGGTCGACGACCGCCTGGCGGTTCGCGATGCGCGCGTCAGAGAGCGCGTCATTGAATTTCCCGCCCGGCCGCTGTTCGGCGATGAAGTCCAGGTTGTTCTTCAGCGCCTGGTCGAGTCCGGCGCAGTTCTCGCCGGCGCTGCTCAGACCCGTGCTGACGGCGAATGCTCCGCCGGCCAGTGCCGCCGCGGTGACACCGATCAGCAGTTTCCGAGTCCGTCCACTGATCCTGCTCTTCCGGTACATGCACCGCTCCTTAGCGCTAGTCGAACTGCCCCGTTGCAGCACCGATAGCTACGGGACGCGCTAGTTGAAGGGTTCAGGAAAGCTTCCTTAAATATATTTATGGTTGTAGCGACTCCGGAGCGTGAAGACGCAGCATGGTGGCGCCGATGTCGCCCGGCAGCCGTCGCCGGGTCATCAGCGATCCGAGCACCATGACCAGGAAGGCGAGCGGCACGGTCCAGGCCGCGGGCTGCCCGACAAGCTGCGCGGGCCAGCCGCTGAGCGGGGGCCCGAGAACGGTGAACAGCACCGCGCCCATCGCCGCGCCGCCGCCCGCCAGGATGCCGGCGACCGCGCCGGCGTCGGTGAGCCCGCGCCACCAGATGCCGAGTACCAGCAGCGGGCAGAAGCTCGATGCGGCGACCGCGAAGGCGAGCCCGACGACCCGGGACACGTCCATGTTCGCCACGTAGATGGAGAGCGCCATCGGCAGGAGCGCGGCCAGCACCGTGGCGATCCGGAAGTCGCGGACCGAGCCGCCGCCGCGATCGGCGTGCAGCACGTCGGTGAAGACCACCCCGGCGACGCTGGTCAGCAGCCCGGACGAGGTGGAGAGGAACGCGGCGAGCGCGCCGGCGGTGACCAGCGCGCCGAGGAACTGGCCCAGGTGGCCGCCGCCGAGCGCCGCCTCGGGCAGGAGCAGGACGACGGCGTCGGTCCGGCCGGTCATCAACAGTTGCGGCGTGTAGACGCGGCCGAGGACGCCGTACAGGGTCGGCAGGAGATAGAAGAGGCCGACCAGCCCGAGCACGACCAGGGTGGTGCGCCGCGCCGAGGCGCCGTCGGGGTTGGTGTAGAAGCGGACCAGCACGTGCGGCAGGCCCATGGTGCCGAGGAACGTGGCCAGGATCAGCGAGTAGGTGGCGAACAGTGTCGCGCCGTCGCCGGGCAGCAGCCAGTCCGCGCCGCGGCGATCGTCGACGGAGCTGACGTCCGGCACCGGCTCACCCGCGGCGAACGTCCGCTCCTCGCCGGCCTCGACGTGTTCGCGCGAGCCGTCCGGCAGGGTGAGGGTCGCCGCCTCGGAGAACGCGACGGTGGTGGTGGCGGAGAAGGCCGGGCCGGCCGGCGGTGCCACGGCCGGGCGCCCGTCCGCCTGCCACTGCAGGATCAGGAAGATCACCGGTACGGCCAGAGCGGTGAGCTTGAGCCAGTACTGGAACGCCTGCACGAACGTGATGGCGCGCATGCCGCCGAGGGCGACGTTGGCCGTGACGATGATCCCGACGAGCAGCGCACCCCACTCGTACCGGCCGCCGGTGAGCGTGGCGAAGGTCAGGCCGGCGCCCTGCAGCTGGGGCACCAGGTAGAGGCAGCCGATGAAGATGACGAAAACGGTCGCGAGCCGGCGCAGCAGCGGGGATCGGAGCCGTACCTGGCAGAAGTCGGGCAGGGTGAACGCGCCGGAACGCCGAAGCGGTGCGGCGACGAAGAGCAGCAGGGCCAGGTAGCCGGCGGCGAAGCCGACCGGGTACCAGAGGACGTCGACGCCGTAGCGCAGGATCAGGCCGGCCACGCCGAGGAACGAGGCCGCGGAGAGGTATTCGCCGCCGATCGCGGCGGCGTTCCAGGTGGGGCTGACCGACCGGGAGGCGACCAGGAAGTCCGAGGTGGTCCGGGCGAACCGCAGCCCGTACGCGCCGATGCCGACCGTGATCGCGGTAACCAGGATCAGCCCCGGAATGACGTACGGGTTCACGCTTCCGGCCTGTTGATCACGGCCGCGAAGTCCTGCTCGTTGCGCTCGGCCCAGCGCACGTACGCCCAGCCGACGCCGACGAGGAACGGGAACGAGAGCACGGCGAGCAGGACCCAGGGCAGGTTGACGCCGAAGACCTTGGCCGTGCCGACCGCCGGGGCGACGGCGAAGAGCAGCGGGAGGGCGCCGAGGCCCGCCACCACCACCAGCGAGAGCCGCAGAGCCAGCGCGAGCTGGGCCCGGACCAGGCCCTTGACCAGGGCCTCGCCCACCGGGGTCTGCTCGGCGAGATCCGCCTTGGCGGGATCCGCCGGTGGGCGGCGAGCCGCTACCTCCCCGAGGACCACCCGGGTCCTCGGGGGCTTCGCTTCGCCGTCCATGCCCGGCAGTCTCGCCGACCCGTGTCCTTTGTCAAGCCTGGGCCGGTCACCGGCTGCCGTAGTCGTCCGGGCAGACCGTGGCGGGCTTCGGCGGGTTGGCGGTCAGCAGTTCCCGGGCCTGCCGGCGGGAGAGGTTCCAGCCGCGCCAGTCGTCCGGGTCGATGGCCAGGTCGCGGGCGATCGGGGCCAGCGCGCAGGCGCGCTTCTCGCCGGTGAGGCGGTTCAGGGCCGGTACCGCGTCCGGCGAGAGGTTCGAGAGGTAGGCCGTGTCGATCCGGTCGGTCTGCTCGTAACGCGTGACGTTCCGGTCGGCGATCAGGTGGTCCGGGTTGGCCGCCGCCAGGCCCAGCAGGGCCAGGACGCCGGCGGCCACGACCGCCCGGGGCAGCCACCGCGCCTTGAGGCGGATGCCGGCGATCAGGACCAGGACGAACGTCAGGCCCAGCCACATCTCGCAGACGGCGACCAGCACCCGCAGGCGGGTCAGGCCGTAGCTGTCGGCGTACAGGTCCATGCGGTGCAGCGCCGAGGCGACGATGACCAGGGTCAGTGCCGCCAGGGTGCCGAGGACGGCGCGGATCAGCACGCGGTCGGTGCGGGTCTCCCGGGGCGCCCAGCGGGCCGCGCCCGCCAGCACCGCGAGGGTGAGGCCGGTGACCACCAGGAGCTGCCAGAAGCCGCTGCGGGCGTACTCCGCGTAGGTCAGGCCGTCGGTGTCGAGGACGTGCTTGGCGTCTCCGAACAGGACGGTGAGCTGCACCCCGACGAACGTCGCGAAGAGCAGGACCAGCAGGGTCAGCGGGACCGCCCACTCCAGGCGGGCCACCCGGCGCTTGCCCGGCCCGTCCAGCCCGGACAGGTCCGGCGGGGCCGCCCGCAGGTACGCCGCGCCGCCGAGGATGAAGGTCGTCACGAGGGATACGAAGATCCAGCGGGCGACCGTGCCGCCGCTGATGTCGGGGAAGGCGTTCGCCATCAGGTCCGCGAAGGCCGCGTCCGCCGAGGCGAACAGCGAACCGAAGACCACCAGCAGCGCGATCGAGACCGCGACCGTCGCCGTGATCCGCAGCGCGTTGCCGCCGCCGCGCCGGCCGACCGTCGCGATCCCGCGCCCGGCCCACGGCAGCGAGCGGAAGCCCGCCAGCGGTGCGAACACGGTGGCGAGGATCATCGAGCGGAAGGAGCGGCCGCCCGCGACGGCGAGCGCGCCGGTCAGCACGGCCGTGCAGAGGCAGAGCAGGAACAGCCAGCCCGCGGACCGGAACGTGCCGACGCCCAGCAGCGCGACCGTCGCCGCCGACCAGGCGAAGCGGGCCTTGGGCAGGGCGCGCGGGCGCCAGGCGACCAGGGGCTTCGGCGCGGTGGGCGGCGTGCGGTGCGGCAGCGCGCGCGCCACGATCAGGGCGGCGACGCCCGCGATCGCGGTGATCAGCCAGCCGAGTCCGGCCCGGTCGAGCGGGATGCTGAGCGCGCCGACGAGGCCCGCGAGGGGCACCGCGATGACGGTTGCCGCGGATGCCGCCCGGCCGGGACCCGGCCAGCGCCGGCCGAACCCGGAGGGCGCGAGCCACGGTCCGTGCAGCGGCGGCAGGTGGATGGCGCCCGGCTGCTGCGGTACCGGCTGCGGCGTCGCGGCCGGCCGGCCGCCCGCCGGCGTCGCCGGGGAGGTGAGGGTCGCCGGCCGAGGCGGGCCGGCCGGGCTGGGCTGTGGGGGTGTCGGGTCAGTCGGCACGGTCTTCTCCGTCTTCAGGGGGTCGGCCGCAGGGGCAGCGTCACGTGGATGTGGCAGCCCGGGCGGTTCCGGGTCGGTTCGGGGGCGCCGGCCGGGTCGACGACCGCGATCGTGCCGTGGTGCAGCTGGACCACCCAGCGGGCGATCGCCAGGCCGAGGCCGGTTCCGCCGTCGGTGGCCCGCTCGCCCCGGGTGAAGCGCTCGAAGACCCGGTCCCGGTCGGCGGCCGGAATGCCGTCGCCCTCGTCGGCGACCGCCAGCAGGACATGCTCGTCGCGGCGTTCGGCGCGGACCGTCACCGTGCCGCCCGGCGGGCTGTGCCGGGCCGCGTTGTCCAGCAGGTTCGCGAAGACCTGGTGCAGGCGCTCGCGGTCGCCCTCGATGCGGATCTCCGGCGCCGAGACCTGGAAGCGCACGTCGTGGCCCGCGCCGTCCGCGTTGACCCGCGCCTCGCGGACCACGTCGCCCAGAAACCTGCGCACGTCGATCGGCGCGTAGGCCAGCGGCACCACGCCCGCGTCCAGGCGGGACAGGTCGAGCAGCTCGGCGACCAGCCGGCCCAGGCGTTCCGTCTGGACCAGCGCGGTCTTCATGGTCTCCGGCTCCGCGGTGCTGACGCCGTCGACGATGTTCTCCAGCAGGCCCCGCAGGGCGGTGATCGGGGTGCGCAGCTCGTGCGAGACGTTGGCGATCAGTTCGCGGCGCTGCCGGTCCGCCGCCGCCAGGTCCGCCGCCATCTGATTGAACGCCGTGGCCAGCTCGCCGACCTCGTCCCGGGAGGTCGCGCGGACCCGGCGGGTGTAGTCGCCGTGCGCCATCGCCTTGGCCGCGACGGTCATCTCGCGCAGCGGCACCGTGGCGCCGTGCGCGATGACCTGGAGGGTGACCAGGCCGAGCGCGACGGCGATGGCGAACCAGGACAGCTCGACGCGCACGAAGTCGAGGCTCCACCAGAAGATCAGCAGCCCGACGCCGCCGGCCAGGCCGAGGGCCAGGGCCAGCTTCGCCTTGATCGAGCGGACCGGGTCCAGCGGCCGCGGCAGCCAGCCGAGTGCGGCGCGCAGCAGCCTCATCGCCGCACCTCGAGCGCGTAGCCGACGCCGTGGACCGTGCGGATCAGGTCCGCGCCCAGCTTGCGCCGCAGGCCCTTGATGTGGCTGTCGACCGTGCGGGTGCCCGAGGCGTCCGCCCAGCCCCACACGTCGGCGAGCAGCCGCTCGCGGGGCAGCACCGTGCGCGGGCGGCCGGCCAGGTGCACCAGCAGGTCGAACTCGGTCGGGGTCAGCCGGGCCTCGACACCGGCCCGCAGCACCCGGCGCTCGGCCAGGTTGATCTCCAGGTCGCCGAGCCGCAGCATCGCGCTCTCCGCGGGCGCGACCGGCGCCGAGTTGCGCGTCGCCCGGCGCAGCAGGGCGTGCACCCGGGCGCTGAGCTCGCGCATCGAGAAGGGCTTCGTCAGGTAGTCGTCGGCGCCGACGGCCAGCCCGACGAGCAGGTCGGTCTCGTCGTCGCGGGCGGTGAGCATGAGGACCGGCACGGGACGCTCCGCCTGGATACGGCGGCACACCTCCAGGCCGTCGAAGCCGGGGAGCATCACGTCCAGGACGATGGCGTCGGGCGGGTTCCGGCGGGCGGCCTCGACCGCGGCCGGGCCGTCGCCGGCGACCTCGACCTCGAAGCCCTCCGCGCGCAGCCGGGCCGCCACCGCCTCGGCGATGGTCCGCTCGTCCTCGACCACGAGCACCTTCTGTGCCGTCATGCCTTACTCCCCCTGCCTCGCCCCGCATCGTGCGCCGCGGGTGCAAGACCGGCGCGCCCCCGTGGCGTGCCGATCCCACCCGCGCCGAGCAGCCTATTGATTGCTCGTGGGGGTGCGGGGGTGAGTTTGTGGACAACCTGTGAAGATGATCGGCCTGTGGATAACTCTGGGGATAACCCTGTGGGGGTGTGGATAACGTTGTGGATGCAGCCCGCTCAGCGGGTCCAGTCGTGCTTGGCCGCCCGGATCAGCTTGTCCTTCAGCTCGCGGGTGTGCCGCCGGCTCACCGGCAGCTCCGCGCCGTCGATCGCCACCACGTAGCCGGACTGGGTGAGGCGCAGCTCCGCGACCAGCCGCAGCTGCACCAGGTAGGAGCGGTGGATGCGGACGAAGCCCGCGTCCGCCCAGCGCTCCGCCAGCGTAGCCAGCGAGACCCGGACCAGGTGCGACGCGTCCGAGGTGTGCAGCCGGGCGTAGTCGCCCTGCGCCTCGACCCAGCGCACCGAGGAGCGCGGGAGCATCCGGGTCGTGCCGGCCAGCTCGACCGGGATGCTCGGCTCCTCCTCGCGCTTCGCCGGTACCGGCGCGGGCGCGGCCCGCAGGCCGGCGACGCGGCGCAGGGACTCGCCGAGGCGTTCGGCCCGGACCGGCTTGCGGACGTAGTCGGTGACGCCCAGGTCGAACGCGTCCACCGCCCCGTCGTCGTACGCGGTCACGAAGACGATCGCCGGCGGCCGGGCGAAGCGGTGCAGGATGCGGGCCAGCTCCATGCCGTCCAGGCCGGGCATCCGGATGTCCAGGAAGACCGCGTCGACCTCGGTGTCGCGCAGGACGCGCAGCGCCTCGGTCGCGTCGCCGGCCCGGTGTACGAAGGCGACCCGGGAGTCGGCGTTGAGCAGGTAGGCGAGCTCGTCCAGCGCCGGCGGCTCGTCATCGACGGCCAGCACCACAAGACTCATGCCCTGACCCCGGGGTGGAATTTCGGTACCCGCATGCTCACCTTCGTCCCCGCGCCCGGCGCGGTCTCCACCACCAGCCCGAAACGGTCGCCGAACACCGACCGGAGCCGCTCATCCACATTGGAGAGGCCGACGTGCTGCCCGGCGTCGTCGTCGTGGCCGCCGGCCGCCTCGGCGACGCCCGCGTAGAGCACCGCCGGATCCATGCCGACCCCGTCGTCCTCGACCGTGATGTGACACTCGGCGCCGGAGTCCCGCGCCTCGATGCTCACCATACCGACGCCCGGCTTGCGCGATAGCCCGTGCCGGACGGCGTTCTCCACCAGCGGCTGCAGGCAGAGGAACGGCAGGCCGACCGGGAGGACCTCGGGCGCGATCTGCAGGCGCACCTGCAGGCGGTCGCCGAACCGGGCACGCTCGATGGTCAGGTAGCGGTCGATCGAGCGCAGCTCCTCGGCGAGCGTGGTGAACTCGCCGTGCGCCCGGAACGAGTAGCGGGTGAACTCGGCGAACTCCAGGATCAGCTCCCGGGCCCGCTCCGGATCGGTACGCACGAACGAGGCGATCGCGGTGAGCGCGTTGTAGATGAAGTGCGGGCTGATCTGGGCCCGCAGGGCGCGCACCTCGGCCCGGGCCAGCCGCTCGCGGGACGACTCCAGCTCGGCGAGGGCCAGCTGGGACCCGGCCCACCGGGCGGTCTCCATGGTCGCCTGTACCAGCCCGGGCGCCGGCTGATCGTCCGCGACGGCGACCAGCGCCGCGAGGGCCGTCCCGTCGGCGCCGGTGAGCGGGGCGACCACCGCGCCGCGTACCTCGCAGTCCATCCGGTCGCAGGGCAGATCGCCGGCGCCGAGGACGACCGAGCGGTTCGTTCGCAGGGTGCGCGCGGCCGCCGTGGCGAACTGGGCGCTGTGATGGCCGCCGTGCCCGTCGAAGGCCAGGCAGCGGTCGGCGTCGACGATGGTGAGCCCGGGCGCGCCGATCAGCCGGCGCAGGTGCCGGGCCGCCTTGGCGGCCGAGGCCGGGGTCAGGCCGGTACGCAGCGGCTCGGCGGCCAGCGACGCGGTGTGCAGGACGTCGTAGGTGGCCCGCTGGCCGGCGGTGGCGATCCCGCGCCGGGCCCGCAGCCGCAGCACCGCGATCACCGCTCCGGCCAGCGCGGCGAGCACGGCCAGCACCGCGAGCGCGTTACCGATCCGACCAGCCACGCACGCATCCTGACCGCAACGATCGAGAAACGCCAGCGGGCTCGATGCCTAGTAGGCGCCCTTGCGCCGCAGGACCACCCAGATCGTGCGCCAGAGGATGCTCAGGTCATAGGTCAGCGACCAGTTGTCGACGTAGTAGAGGTCCAGCCGGACCGCCTCGTCCCAGGACAGGTCGGAGCGCCCGGAGACCTGCCAGAGGCCGGTGATGCCGGGGCGTACCAGCAGGCGGCGGCGGACGTCGCCCAGGTAGTCGCCGTCGTCCGCGGGCAGCGGCCGGGGACCGACCAGCGACATCTCGCCCTTCAGCACGTTGATCAGCTGGGGCAGCTCGTCCAGCGAGGTGGCCCGCAGCTTGCTGCCGAACTTGAAGATCCGCGGGTCTTCCTTGAGCTTGAAGAGCATGCCGTCGGCCTCGTTGAGCTCCTCCAGCGTGGCCTTGCGCTCCTCGGCGTCCACGTCCATGGTCCGGAACTTCCAGACCCGGAACGTGCGGCCCTCGTGGCCGACGCGCGGCTGGCGGAAGAAGACCGGCCCGGGACTGGCCAGCCGGATGCCGAGGGCGATTACTCCGAGTATCGGGCTGAGGACGAGCAGGCCGAAGAAGGCGGCCACCCGGTCGAGCAGATTCTTCGCCAGCCAGCCGGGGCCCGACAGGGTCGGCTCCTCGACGTGCAGCAGTGGAAGTCCCTCGATCGGGCGAATGTGCACCCGCGGGCCGGCGATGTCGGTCAGCTGCGGCGCGACCACCAGGTCGACGCCGGTGCCCTCGAGCGCCCAGGCGAGGCGGCGCAGCTCGCCCGGCTCCGCGCTCGCCGAGCCGCACACCGCGATGGTGTCGGCGCCGACCTCGCGGACCAGGGCGAGCACGTCGCGGCTCGCGTACACGGGCACGGGTGTCTCGATGCCCCGGGCCGCGGAGTAGCCGTCGGTGAGGTGGATCGCGACCGGGATCAGGCCGGCCGCCGGGCTGCGGGTGACCGCCGTGTAGACCTCGAGGGCCTCCGGCAGCGTGCCCATCAGGACCATCCGGTGCGCGCCGTGGCCGGTGCGCTTGCGGGCCACGTGCAGCACCTGGCGGGCCGAGTAGCGGCAGAACAGGATGAAGATCAGCGCCGCGACCGAGACATAGGCGATCGTCACCCGGGAGAGCTGGGTCTTGGTGGCGAAGGCCAGCAGCGAGACGCAGGCCACGACCGTGACGAAGGCGCGAACGACCCGCTTGAACTCCTCGCTGCCCAGCCCGAGGTAGCGCCGGTCGTAGCTGCCGTTCGCCCAGAGAATGAAGAGCCAGCCGAGCGGCAGGCCGACGAGGGCGACGAAGTAGAACAGGCCTACTCCCCGGCCCTGGAAGCCGGAGCTGGCCTTCTGGATGAACGTCACCGCGAGCGCGCTGGCGAGGATCGCGGACACCAGGTCGAGCAGGACCAGGATCAACGTGTACGGCCGGTGCCAGCGGGACACCCGGCGATGCGAACGGGTCCAGGCGGACCTGGGTACCCCGTTACTCGGCGGCGGTTCCTGCTGCCACTCGAAGCTGTCGTACGGCATGCCGCTCCGGCTCTTGCTGGTTTCCGGGCGTTGGAGGCTCGTGGTCACCTCGCCTACGTCCTCCCGCATCACGTACCGCCCACACCGAGAACATTACGCACTGCCACGGCCTTGGGGGCTCCGGCCGGGGGTGCCGATCCTCGCGCGCCGCGGACGAAGCGTGGGACCGGGCCACTATACCGATGGAACGGCGGAGAAGAAGTGGATGTACAGCCGCTTTCCTCCGGGAGCCGATCAAGCACGGAGAGTGACTATCGGATCAACTTGGACAGCCTCCGATCGGCGAGCGGTTTGCCGCCCGTCTGGCACGTCGGGCAGTACTGCAGGCTCTTGTCGGCGAAGGACACCTCGCGGACCGTGTCGCCGCAGACCGGGCACGGCAGCCCGGTCCGGGCGTGCACCCGCATGCCGGCCCGCTTCTCGCCCTTGAGCTCGGCCGCCCGCTGGCCGACCGAACGCGCGACGGCGTCGGTCTCCACCTGCCGCATCGCCTCGTAGAGGGTGGTGATCTGCTCGGCGGTGAGCTTGGCGGTGAGCGCGAAAGGCGACATCTTCGCCGCGTGCAGGATCTCGTCGGAGTACGCGTTGCCGATGCCGGCGAGCACCTCCTGGTCGGTGAGCACGCCCTTGACCTGGCCGTTGCGGCCGCGCAGCCGCTCGGCGAACAGGTCCCGGTCCACCGCCAGCGCGTCGGGGCCGAGCCGGGCGACGCCGGGCACCTCGGCCGGGTCCCGCACCAGGTACGCGGCCAGCGACTTCTGCGTGCCGGCCTCGGTCAGGTCGAAGCCGGAGCCGTCGTCGAGGCGTACCCGCACCGCGATGGGCCCGCTGCCGGGCTTGAGCGGCGCCGGCGACCGGAACGAGTCCCGGTAGTGCAGCCAGCCGGCCCGGGCGAGGTGCACCACGAGGTGCAGGTCCGCGCCGAGGTGCAGGTCGAGGAACTTGCCGTGCCGGCCGGCGCCGGTGACGGCCAGGCCGGCGACCGCGCTCGGCGGCGGATCGTAGGTCTTCAGCGCGCTGAACGAGGACACCTCGAAGCGCTCGACGGTGTGGCCGACCGCGCGCTCCCGCAGGTATGCGGCCAGCGCCTCGACCTCGGGAAGCTCGGGCACGCCCCCAACGGTAGCGTTTCGCCTCGTGAAGGTCGTCGTAGCGCACAACAGGTACCGCGAGGCGATCCCGTCCGGCGAGAACGTCATCGTCGACACGGAGATCGCGCAGCTCACCGCGGCCGGGATCGAGGTGCTGCCGTTCCAGCGCGCCTCGGACTCGATCGGCGACCTGCCGCTGGTGCAGAAGGCACTGCTGCCCATCTCGCCGATCTACGGCCGGCAGGCGCAGCAGGACCTCGACGAGCTGATCCGGCGGGAGCGGCCGGACCTGCTCCATCTGCACAACCCGTACCCGTTGCTCTCGCCCTGGGTGGTGCGCACCGCGCACGCGCACGGCGTGCCGGTCGTGCAGACGGTCCACAACTACCGCCAGGTGTGCTCGTCGGGGCTGTACTTCCGCGACGGCCACAACTGCGTCGACTGCCGCGGCAAGGCGTTCGGCTGGCCGGCCGTCGCGCACCGGTGCTACCGCGGCTCGGCCGCGCAGAGCGCGCTGATGGCGGCCACGCTCGCCGTGCACCGTTCGACGTGGAAATCCGTCGACCGCTACATCGCACTCACCGGGCGGATCGCCGCACACCTCAAGGATTACGGCATCCCGGACGAGCACATCGTGATCAAGCCGAACGGGCTGCCGGACCCGGGCGAGCCGGCGCCGCTGGGCGACGGCTTCCTCTACGCGGCCCGGCTCTCCCCGGAGAAGGGCCTGGGGCTGCTGCTGGACGCGTGGCGCCGGCACCCGGACGGCTCGCTCGGGCAGCTGCGCATCGCGGGCGACGGCGAGCTCCGGCCGCTGGCCGAGCGGGCCGCGGCCGAGCGGTCCGACGTCACCTACCTGGGCGCGCTCGACCGGGACGGCATGACGGACGCCCGTACCCGGTCGTCGGTGATCGTGGCCGTGCCGACCTGGAACGACGTGCTGCCCACCGTGATCCTGGAGGCGATGGCCGCGGGCCGGCCGGTGCTCGGCACCGACGTGGGCGGCATCGGCTACCTGCTGGGCATTGGCGAACCGGCTCAGGCCGCGGGCTGGGCGGTCCAGCCGGACGCGGCCGCGCTCGCGGCCGCGCTGCCGGTCGCCCGGGCCGGCGCCGCCGCCGTCGCGCCGGCCGCCCGCAAGCGCTACCTAAAGGCGTTCCACCCCGACGTGGTGACCCGTCGGCTCATCGAGATCTACACCTCGCTGACCGAGAATTCGCACCCGTCACCCAGGTAGATCATGATCGATGCGGGGAAACCCGTATCGCGTGACCGAAGCAAAGTTCTCGCGCCGAAATGTCCTGCTGGGCGCCGGCGGCGCCGCGGTGTTCGCCGCGGCCGGCGCCGGCGCCGGTTACGCGATGGCCGACACCGGCGGCCCCGGCGCGACGGGCGCCCCGGCCGAGCGGGCCGCCCCGCCGAAGTACCGCTCCCGGCCCGACCTGCGTGCCCTGCCGGACGTCACGATCACGACGCCGGCCGACGCCACCGCCCCGGGCTACATCTTCCTGACCCCGGCGTCCGGCATCGGGCTTTGGGGTCCGCTGATCGTCGACGAGACCGGCTCGCCGGTCTGGTTCCGCAAGGTGCCCGACCCGGCGACGGTCGCCATCGACCTCAAGGTGCAGCGTTACCGGAACAGGCCCGTGCTGACCTGGTGGGAGGGCACCATCGGCGGCACCGGCGGCCGGGGCGTCGGGCAGGGCGAGTTCGTCATCGTCGACACCAGCTACCGGGAGGTCACCCGGGTCCGGGCGGCCGGTTCGGAGCAGGCCGACCAGCACGACTTCGTGATCACCCCGCAGGGCAGCGCACTCTTCTGGGTCTACGACCCGATCCCGTACGACCTGACGGCGCTCGGTGGCCCGGCCGACGGGGTGCTGCACGACGGGGTGCTCCAGGAGATCGACATCAGGACCGGCCGGCGCCTGTTCGAGTGGCGGGCGCGTGACCACGTCCGCGTGGACGAGTCGTACGCGCCGCTGCCGGGCGGCGAATCGGCGCACCTGCCGTACGACTACTTCCACCCGAACTCGGTCGGCCTGGACGCCGACGGTGACCTGCTGGTTTCGGCGCGGCACACCTGGACGGCGTACAAGATCGACAGGCGCACGGGCGACGTCCGGTGGCGGATCGGCGGTAAGAAGTCGGATTTCACCGTTGACGAGAAGTCCCGGTTCAGCTGGCAGCACGACTTCCGGCGGCGGCGCGACGGCTCGTACAGCGTCTTCGACAACGGCGCGGGGGTGACCACGCAGCGGACGGAGTCGCGCGGCCTGGTCTTCACCGTCGACGAGGCCGCCCGCTCGGTCACGTTCTCCGCCGAGTTCGCGCACCCGCTGAAGCTGTCCGCGCCGACGCAGGGCAACTTCCGCGAGCTAGCCGACGGCGGGTCGTTCATCGGGTGGGGCCAGCTGCCGTACTTCACCGAGTACGCGCCGGACGGGACCGTCCGGCTCGACGGGCGCCTGCCGCTGGACAACCAGTCGTACCGGGCCTACCGGGCCGAGTGGCCGGGCGAGCCGCTGGACCAGCCGACGCTGGGCCTGGCCGTCGAGGGCGGCAACGTGATCGTCAGCGCCAGCTGGAACGGCGCGACGAGGGTCGCGAAGTGGCGGGCCCGCGGCGGTCGGCAGCCGGGCGCGCTCACCCAGTCGGTCGAGGGGCCGCGCACGGGCTTCGAGACGACGCTGACCCTGCCCGGCACGCCGGAGTACGTCGTGGCCGAGGCCCTCGACGGCACCGGCACGCTGCTGGGCCGGTCCTCGGCGATACCGGTCCGGGTCTGACGGGCCAGCCGGCCGGGCCAGCCGGCCGCCAAGCCGGTCAGCCGCCGGGCCGGTCAGCCGCCGGGCCGGTCAGCGCTGGACCGTCAGCCGCCTGGCTGGTCCAGCCGCCTGGCTGGTCCAGCCGCCGGGCTGGTCCAGCCGCTGGGCCGGTCAGCCGCTGGGCCGGTCAGCCCCGCAGGGCCGCCCGGCCGGAAAACGCGATGCTGGCGGCCAGGAAGGCGCCGTTGATCAGGGTGAAGGCGCCGATCAGCCAGACCGCCCACTGTGGCGCGACGGTCAGCAGGACGCCGGCCACCGCGATCACCGCGCCGTAGTCGCGGACCAGCTTGACCACGCGGACCGGCAGCGACCGGCTGGTGACCATGCTGGCCGCCTGGTCGCCCGACTGCATCACCGAGGTCACCAGGTTGACCATCCAGGTGCCGGCGAAGGCCGCCAGCAGCCAGGCCGGCGTCTCCGGCACCTGCGCCGCCGCCACCGCGGACAGGGCCGCGACCAGCGCGATCTGCCCGGCGACATCGCACAGCACGTCGACCCGCCCGCCCGCGGCGCTGGTCTGGCCGGTCACCCGGGCCAGCTGGCCGTCCGAGCAGTCCAGCGCGTACGCGAGCTGCCAGCCGACCAGCGCGAGCAGGCCGATCGGCCAGGCCGGCACCTGGCGTTCCGCCACCGGCCCGGCGGCCGCGACCACCACGAACGAGACCAGGCAGCTGAGCCCGAGGTTCGCCACCGTGAGCACGGTCGGCGCGAGCCGGTGCCGGTACGCGAAGACCGAGATCCGCGCGCCCAGCCGCTGGCTCAGGGCCTCGCTGAACAGGCCGCCGCCCCGGTTGACCCGGTAGTAGTCGGCGGCGGTCGGCGGATTTTCCACGTTGTCAGCGCTTAGCGACGGCATCGACATAATCGTCCAATTTACGACGAATCTCATCCTGGTTCATCGCGAGGTGCTCCAGGATGGTGTACCGGTCCGGCCGGGTCTTCGGCGCGAACTCGACGACCTCCACGAACTGACCGGCGGTCAGGCCGACGTCGTCCGGCGTGCGCGGCAGGTTGTGCCGGGACAGGCAGTCCGACATCTGGGCGAAGCGGCGCTCGTCGCCGCGCAGGAAGGTGCAGAACAGCGCGCCCAGGCCGGCCAGCTCGCCGTGCGAGGCCGTGCCGGGGTAGAGCGTGTCCGTCGCGTGGATGATCTCGTGGCAGCCCCCGCTGCACGGCCGGCTGCTGCCGCAGACCGCCATGGCCAGGCCACTGGAGATCAGCGTCTCGGCGAGGACCGTGACGAACGCGTCGTCCTGCATGTCGCCGGGCATGTTCAGGATCGCCTCGGCGCCCACCCGCGACAGGGACGCGGCCAGGCCGTCGACGGGCTCGCCCCGGACCTCGCGGCCCAGCTCCCAGTCGGCCAGCGCGCTGATGTTGCTGATCACGTCGCCGATGCCGGCCCGGTTGACCCGTTCCGGGCCGTTCTCCACGAAGTCCAGGTCGACGATGACCGCATACGGGATGTGCACCCCGTATGAGCCCTTGACGCCGTCGTTGATCAGGCTGGCGACCGGCGAGGCGACGCCATCGTTGGCGAGGCTGGTCGCCACCGACACCATCGGCATGCCCCAGCGGTTGGCGGCGTACTTGGCCGCGTCGACGGTCTTGCCGCCGCCGATGCCGACCACCGCGTCGTACGAGCGGGAGCGCAGCTTCGCCGCCAGTTCGAGCGCGGCGTCGAGGGTGCCGCCGGTCGTCGTGTAGACGTCGGCCGAGCCGAGCGACGGGCGGATCATCTCCGCGATCCGTTCGCCCTGGCCGGGGCCGACCACCACGGCGACGTCGCCGCCGGCGGAGATCCGGCCGTCGGCGAGGATCCGGCCGAGGTCGGCGACCGCGCCCCGCCGCACGTCGATGTGCAGCGGGGTCTGGACGCTACGGGCTAGTAATGGCATGCGATGTCCCGCGCCTTGGCGAGGTCGTCGTGGTTGTCCACCTCGACCCACGGGATGTCACCGATGGTCGCCGCGCGGATCTCGCCGCCGCGGTTGGCGTACTCCTGGTAGCCGTCCTCGTAGTAGAGGTTCGGGTCGCGCTCCCAGGTGGTCTTGAGGGCGTCGGCGAGGTCCGCGGCGGCCGAGGCCTCGATCACGGTCGCGCCGATGTACTCGCCGAAGGCCTCGGCCGGGTCCATCAGCTTCGTGATCTTCGTGAGCCGGCCGTCGGCGGAGAAGACCGTCTTCATCTCCTCGTCGGCGAGCTTCTTCACGTTGTCGACGGCGAGCAGGATGCCCGGGCCGCGGCTGCCGAGGAGGGTCTGCTCGACGCTCACCGGGTGCACGGTGTCGCCGTTGACCAGCAGCGCGCCCTCCGCGAACCGGTCGCGCGCCAGCCACAGCGAGTACGCGTTGTTCCACTCCTCGGCCTTGTCGTTGTGCACGAGGGTGATCTTCACGCCGTACTTCTGCTCGAAGGCGTCCTTGCGCTCCTCGACGGCGCCGGCGCAGTAGCCGACGACGATAGTCACGTCGGTGAGCCCCGCGGCCGCGAGGTTACGCAGCGAGATATCCATGATGGTCGTCTCCCCGTCGACGGGGACCAGCGCCTTCGGCAGCGTGTCGGTGTACGGGCGCAGTCTGCGTCCGGCGCCGGCGGCGAGTACGAGACCGATCATGGGATGGTTCCTTCCGAAGTGGGGGGCTGCCCGACGAGGATAGCGGTGGTTTCACATACCGAGAGTGTGCAGGACCATGAAGCCGTCCTCGGCGATCCGCCGGATCATCCCGTCGTTGATCTCGGCGCTCTCGTCCAGCACCGCCAACTCGTCCGGTCCGAGCCAGCGATACTCCGTGTGCTTGCCGGCCTCCAGCCGGGGGCGCGCCAGGTCGCCGTCCACCCGTACGAGAAAGTCGGTTTCGTGCCGGTCGAGGCCGTCTTCTCCGGTGTAGGTGTATTCGCCGACCTGCCCCAGCACCACCGAGAGCCGCCAGCCGGTCTCCTCGACGATCTCCCGCCGCAGCGCGTCGCCGAGCGTCTCGCCCGGTTCGAGGTGGCCGCCGACTATGTCCCAGGCGTTCGGGAAAAGCTTCCGTTGCGGCGAACGGCGTTGGAAGAATATTCGGCCGTCGTCGTCCACGACGAGAGCTCCGGCGACGCGCAGCGGTTCAGGTACCACGCGAAAAATGATATAGAGCCTGCTCGTAAGCTTGAGGCCATGACCGCTGAGCAGCTGATCTCGTTCGCAAGAGGGGCTCCGTCCCTGGACATCGTCGACGTGGCGGGCCTCAAGGCCGCCGCCGCGCGCGCCTTCGACGCCGATCCGGCCGGGATGACCGCCTACGGCACGTCCGTCGGCTATGTCCCGCTGCGGAAGTGGATCGCCGAAAAGCACGGGGTCTCCGCCGACCAGGTCATCGTGACGAACGGCTCCCTGCAGGCCGACGCGTTCCTCTTCAACCACCTGGTGCAGGCCGGCGACGACGTGATCGTCGAGAAGCCGACCTACGACCGGACCCTGCTCAACCTGCAGAACCTGGGCGGCAAGGTGCACCAGGTCACGATCGACCCGGACGGCATCGACGTCGACGAGCTGCGCGGGCTGCTCGAGGCGGGCCTGCGCCCGAAGCTCGCGCACATCATTCCGAACTACCAGAACCCGGCTGGCGTCACGCTCTCGCTGGAGCGGCGGCGGGCGCTGCTGGCCCTGGCGGTCCAGTACGGCTTCATGATCTTCGAGGACGACCCGTACGTCGACATCCGCTTCCGGGGCGACGCGCTCCCGTCGATGCTGTCGATGGACACGGACAACGTGGTCGTGCACGCCTCCAGCTTCACCAAGACGGTGTGCCCGGGCGTCCGCGTCGGCTACCTGGTCGGCCCGGCCGCGCTGATCGACGCGATCGCGAAGAAGGCCACCAACCTCTACATCTCGCCCGGCATGGTCTCCGAGGCGATCGTGCACCAGTTCTGCGTCTCGGGCGACATCGAGCGCTCGGTGCAGACCGTGAGTACCGCTCTGGCCGAGCGCGCCCGCGTGCTCGCCGCGGCGCTGCGCGAGCACATCCCGGGCGCGACGTTCACCGAGCCCGACGGCGGCTACTTCCTCTGGGTCGACCTGCCGGAGGCGGTCGACGTCGACAAGCTCTTCCCGGCGGCCATGAAGAAGGGCGTCGCCATCGTCAAGGGCAGCGACTTCCTGCTGGACGGCGGCAAGTCCTCGGTCCGGCTGGCGTTCTCGGCCGTGACGGTCGACCAGATCGACGAGGGTGTCCGCCGGATCGCCGCGGCCATCGCCGAGATCACCGCCTGACGTTTGTCGGGATTCCGACACCGAATCCGCCGACGCCGGTTCCGGGGTGCCCCCGGTGCCGGCGTTCGGCGCACAATGCTGCTGCGCCGGGTTGCATGACCATGCGGTTCGGCGCGTGGACAACCACTCCGCCCCTCGGCGCCGGGCGGGCCGATCGCACCCTCACCCCCCGAAATGCGGCCGGTCCGCCCGGCGCCACCGGCCCGCGGTGATGCGGCGCGCCGGAGCGGGGCACCGCCTTGGGCGTAGCCTCGTGCGGGCCTGCTTGCAGGGGCCGGCGGCATCCACCCTTGGGGGGCAGACATGACCGAGAGCAGCGCGGACCGTACCCGGACGACGGGCGTGAACCGGTCCCTGTCGCGGGCGTGGACCGCACCCGTGCGCGCGATGAACCGCTACTTCGGCACCACGGACGGCATCGTCGAGCCCGGCCAGGCGTTCACCGGGACCTCGGTGGTGGACTGCGGCGTCTACGTCGACGGCAAGCGCGCGCCCGGCGAATTCTCGCCCGACGAGGCGCTGCGCGAGGCGTGCAGCCGGGAGAACGCGTTCGTCTGGCTCGGCCTGCACGAGCCGACCGAGGCCGAGATGTCGGCCATCGCGCGCACCTACGACCTGCACGAGCTCGCCGTCGAGGACGCGGTCAAGGCGGAGCAGCGGCCCAAGCTCGAGCAGTTCGGCACGGTGCACTTCCTGGTGCTGCGCACCGCGCGCTACGTGCCGCACAGCGAGCTGACCGAGACGTCGCAGGTCGTCGAGACCGGGCAGATGATGATCTTCGTCGGCGAGCGGTTCGTGATCACGGTCCGGCACGGCGACGCGTCGAGGCTCGCGCCGGTGCGCGCGGACCTGGAGTCGCGCGGCGTGCTGCTCGAGCACGGACCCTGGGCCGTCGCCTACGCCGTGACGGACCGGGTCGTGGACGCCTACATCGAGGTGGCCGACCAGGTGGAGGCCGACCTGGACATCATCGAGGAGGGCGCGTTCTCGCGCGACAAGGGCAGCCCGGTGCAGCAGATCTACCAGATGAAGCGCGAGCTGGTGGAGTTCCGCCGGGCCGTGGTGCCGCTGCAGCGGCCGCTGGCCACCATCACCGCGCCGCAGAGCCGGCTGGTGCCCAAGGAGATCCGCCGCTACTTCCGCGACGTGCAGGACCACCTCACCCGGACGGTCGAGCAGGTCTCCTCGTACGACGACCTGCTGAACTCGATCCTGCAGGCGCGGCTGGCGCAGGTGACCGTCGACCAGAACAACGACATGCGCAAGATCGCCGCCTGGGCCGGTATCGCGACGGTGTGGACCGCCTTCGCCGGCGTGTACGGCATGAACTTCGAGTTCATGCCAGAGACACACTGGCAGTACGGCTACCCGAGCCTGATCACCGTGCTGCTGGGCGTCTCGGTCCTGTTGTACCGCGCCTTCCGCCGCAACGGCTGGCTCTGAGCGGGGGCCTTAGAGTGACGGTGTCGCCCCTGGGGAGGGAGATTACGTGCCGTCGCGCCAGGATCAGTTGCACTCCTACCAGTACTCGCAGCAGCGGGTGGTGGCCGCGCTGGTCACCCACGACCCCGATCCGCACCGCTCGCCCCTGCGCCGGGCCGGCAGCGCGGCCCTGATCGGCCTGGTCGTCGCCGCGCTCGCGGTCGGCGGCGCGGCGGTGTACGGCGTGCTCAAGGGCCGCGCCACCGTGGAGCCGCGCGACGAGGCCGTGGTGTTCCTGGAGAAGGGCTCGGGCGCCCGCTACGTCTACCTGAAGTCCGACGACCGCATGCACCCGGTGCTCAACTACAGCTCCGGGCTGCTGATCGCCAACACCGACGAGCCGAAGCTGAAGGAGGCCTCGTCGGAGAGCCTGGCCAAGGTGCCGCTCGGCGACCCGCTCGGCATCCCGGACGCGCCCGACTCGCTGCCGGCGGCCAAGGGCGGCCTGCTCGACCCGGTGTGGACCGTGTGCTCGCTGCCGGCGGAGGGCGCGACGGCGCCGCGGAGCCTGTTGTCGATCGGTGACCGGCTCACCGACGGGACGGTGCTGCCCGTGCCCCGGGCCGACACTCCCGCCGCCGACCTGCGTGGCCTGCTGGTCTCCGACCCGGCCGAGCGCACCTACCTGATCTACAACAACCGGCGCTTCCTCATCCCGGCCGGCCGGGTGCAGCAGACCCAGGTCCTCTTCGAATGGACCCAGCAGCCGCTGCCGGTGGCGACGGCGTGGATCAACGCGGTGCCGGTCGGGCCGGACCTGAAGCCGCCCGAGATCGAGGACCTCGGCGAGGAGTCTTCGGCGATCGACGACTTCGAGATCGGCCGGCTCCTGCGGATCGGCGGCGACTCCGGCGACAAATGGGCCGTCGTGCTCGGCGACGGCGTCGCCGACCTCACCGACGTGCAGGCCCGGCTGATGCGGGTCGACCAGGACGCCGACGACCGGAGCGAGCTCGACCTCAACACCTACAGCAGACTGCCGCGCTCACAGACCCAGCTGGTCGCGGCCGCGGCGGACGCCGGCTTCCCGCCGGCCGTCCCGGTGCTGCTGAACGGCCCCGGCCAGGTCTGCCTGACCCACGACGGCAAGGACCCGGAGAACCCCGAGGTCGGCATCCGGATCGGCCCGACGGTCGCTGCGGGCAGCCCGGTCGGCGGGGCACCGGACGTGCCCGGCGGCGTACAGGCCGATCTGGTGCACGTGCCCCGCGGCAAGGGCGCGCTGGTCGTCGCCGCCGCGTCGCCGACCGCGCCGGCGGGCAGCGGAACGGTCAGCATCGTGACGGACACCGGCCGGCGCTACCCGGTGGCGAGCCGCGAGGTGCTGCCCCGGCTGGGCTACGGCGGCGTCAAGCCCGACCCCATCCCGGGCCAGCTGGTCGCGCTGCTGCCGCAGGGCCCGGCCCTCGATCCGGTACGCGCCCGGCAGTCGGACGCCACGGACGAGTGAAGGGCGGACCCGCGGGTCCGCCCTGCACCGTGCCCACCCCCTGCGGGTCAGCTCTTGTTCTTGCCGCTCGCCATCCGGGCCACCGTCGGGCTGTGCTGCGTCGACGAGGTCTGGTCGATCCCCTCGTCGACCACCAGCGAGTCGGTCTCGTCGGTCGGCGTGACCAGGCCCGTCGGCCCCGACAGCTCCGGCTCGAACGCGGCGTCGTCGGCGCCGGCGACCGGGGTCGGCAGCGGGCCGGCGGGGTCGTACTCGTCCCACTGCTCGCGGCGGCGCATGCGGACCACGTACGCGCCCGCAGCGCCGACGGCGGCGCCGGCCAGCAACAGGCCGGCGAGCCGCAGGCCCGAGCGCCTGCGCCCGCGGGCGCGCCGCTTGAGCTGCTTCGCCTTCTTCCGGCCGGCCTTCGTGGTGTTCAGGCCGGCCTCGACCGCCGGCCAGGTCACCTGCCGAGCGTTCTCCGCCGCGGTGACGACCAGGGGAGTCAGCGTCGCGATGGCGCTGTCCCAGCTCTGCGTCGCGGCGTCCTTCGCCTTCACGGCCGTCGGCTGAACGCGCTCCCGAGCCGCAGTGATCTTGGGGCCCACGGTCGAGCTGGTCTCGTGCGCGGCGATGGTTGCCGCGCGCTTGAAGTGGTCCACGCTCTGACCGAGCTCCCGCTTCATCCGAGCGCTGCGGTACTTCCGTCGCATCGTTGCGAACACCAGTGCCCTCCTCCTGTGGTTCTCTCCCACGCCATGTTGCCCTCTTGGGTACCCCCGCGTAGCCGGATCTGACACATGGGGGAGGATCCGAACTGCAAAGAACTGTCCAGCGCCGGCCCCGACGTAGCGGACCGGCGACCGCGACACTGAGGGGGAGTACCCGTGGCCGACGCTCTTTACGCCACCCTGCACACCAACCACGGCCCGATCCGGCTCCAGCTCTTTCCGGACCACGCACCGGCGACCGTCCGCAACTTCGTGGAGCTCGCGGAGGGCACCAAGGACTACGTCGACCCGCGGACCGGCCAGAAGGGCAACGGCCCGTACTACGACGGGACGATCTCGCACCGGGTCATCGCCGGCTTCATGATCCAGCTGGGCGACCCGACCGGCACCGGTCGCGGCGGCCCGGGCTACCAGTTCGCCGACGAGTTCCACCCCGAGCTGCAGTTCGACCGCCCCTACGTGCTCGCCATGGCGAACGCGGGCCCGGGCACGAACGGTTCGCAGTTCTTCATCACCGTCGGGCCCACCCCGCACCTGAACCGGCGGCACACGATCTTCGGCCAGGTGGCCGACGAGCAGTCCGCCAAGGTCGTCGACTCGATCGCGACCACCCCGACCGGCCCCGGCGACCGGCCCCGCGAGGACGTCGTCGTCGAGCGCGTGGAGATCGAACGGGCGTAGGGAACAAGCCCTCTTCCGGGTACGTTTGAGGCATGAGTGAGTCTCCGGTGACGGCGCCGGTCTGCTACCGCCATCCGTCAAAAGAGACCTACGTGCGCTGCACGCGCTGCGAACGCCCGATCTGCCCGGATTGCATGAACGAGGCCTCGGTCGGCCACCAGTGCCCGGAGTGCGTCGCCGAAGGCAGGCGCACCCAGCGGCCGGCGCGCACCGCCTTCGGGGGGAGCGCGGCCGGCCGCGCCGGGACGGCCACCCGGGTCCTCATCGGCATCAACGTCGTGATGATGGTCTTCTCGATCATCTCCGGCGGCTCGAGCGCCGTCGCCGGCGGCGGCTGGGGCGGCCTGCTCGGCGGCAGCACCCCGCTCACCGAGTGGGGCGCCGTGCTCGGCGAGGCCGTCTACGGGCCCGTCGGCGACCTGGCGGTGCACGGCATCGCGCACGGCGAGTGGTACCGCCTGTTCACGGCGATGTTCCTCCACTATGGCGTGCTGCACCTGCTGATGAACATGTACGCCCTCTGGTTCCTCGGGCGCGACATCGAGCGGGCGCTCGGCCCGCTGCGCTTCGTCGGCCTCTACCTGCTCGCCGGCCTGGGCGGCAACGTGGCGGCGTACCTCTTCTCGGCGCCGAACGCCATGACGGCCGGCGCCTCCACCGCGGTCTTCGGCCTGATGTCGGCCATCTTCGTGCTGCTCAAGCGCCTGAACCTGAGCATCGCACCGATCCTGCCGGTGATCGTCATCAACGTGATCTTCACGTTCGTCGCGTCCAACATCTCGGTCGCCGGCCACCTCGGCGGCCTGGCGGTCGGCGGCGCGGTGGCGGCGGTGATGGCGTACGCGCCCCGGGAGCGGCGCAACCTGGTGCAGGGCGCCGGCTGCGCCGGGATCTTCGTGGTCCTGGTCGCGTTGACGATCTACCGAACCGGCGTGTTGCTGAGCTGATCCTCCGGCGTCAGAACGGTGCGTTCGCGCGCAGGGCGTTGAGCGCCTCGGCGACCTCCTCCGGCTCCGCGCCCAGGTCGTTGGTGCTGAACATGTGCAGGCTCTCGCCCGCGTCGATCTCCAGCAGGTTGCTGCGCAGGCCGAGGCGCTCGCGGCGGTCCACCCGTACCCGTTCGATCTGGGGCCAGGCCAGGTGCCGGCGTCGGCGGAAGCCGGTGACCAGGGTGATCCCGCTGGTGTCCGCGCTCAGCCGGACCGGCGCGATCAGGTCCCGGGCCGCCCAGCCGGCCAGCGCCGCGGCCGAGACCCCGGCGATGGCCCACTGCACCGGGTCGTCGCGGCCGAACGCCGCGACCAGCACCACCACCGCCAGCGCGCCCAGCAGCTTGGTGATCGGCAGAACGGGCTTCACCCGCCACTGAAGAGGCGACATGCGACAACTATCGCAGCCCGCGTAACGTCGGCGGTATGCGAGACGCGGTGATCGTTGGGGCGGTCCGGACCCCCGTCGGGCGGCGTAACGGCGGGCTGGCGGAGGTGCACCCGGCCGACCTGTCGGCGATCGTGCTGCGGGCCCTCGCCGCGCGGGCGGGCTTCGACCCGGCGGACGTCGAGGACGTCATGTGGGGATGCGTCTCCCAGGTCGGCGAGCAGTCCTGGAACATCGGCCGCAGCGCCGTGCTCGCGGCCGGCTGGCCCGAGTCGGTGCCGGCCACGACCATGGACCGCCAGTGCGGGTCGAGCCAGCAGGCGCTGCACTTCGCCGCGGCGACCGTGCTCTCCGGGCAGGCCGACCTGGTGGTGGCCGGCGGGGTCGAGTCGATGAGCCGGGTGCCGATGGGATCGAGCGCGGCCGGCGCCGACCCGTACGGATCGGCGATCGCCGAGCGCTACGGCACCGCCGTCTTCAACCAGGGCGTCGGCGCCGAGATGATGGCCGAGCGCTGGGGCTTCTCCCGGCGCCGGCTCGACGAGTACGCCCTGGCCAGCCACGCCGCGGCCGCGAAGGCGCAGGACGCCGGCGCCTTCGACGTCGAGATCGAGCCGGTCGGCGCGGTCACCCGCGACGAGGGGATCCGGCGCGACACCACGATCGAGAAGCTCGGCGCGCTGAAGACGCCGTTCAAGGCCGACGGCGTAGTCACCGCCGGCTCCGCCTCGCAGATCTCCGACGGCGCCGCCGCGCTGGCGGTGACCACGTCCCGCTGGGCGGCCGCGCACGGCCTGGTGCCGCTCGCCCGGGTGCACACGGCGGTGGTCGCGGCCGACGATCCGGTGATCATGCTGACCGCGCCGATCGCGGCGACCGGCAAGGCGCTGGACCGCTCGGGCCTGACCCTCGACGACATCGGGGTGTACGAGGTGAACGAGGCGTTCGCGCCCGTGCCGCTGGCCTGGCTCGCCGAGACCGGAGCCGACGAGTCCCGCCTCAACCCGTCCGGCGGCGCGATCGCCCTCGGTCACCCGCTCGGCGCGTCCGGCGCGCGGATCATGACGACGATGCTGCACCACATGCGACACACCGGCGTCCGGTACGGATTGCAGACCATGTGCGAGGGCGGCGGAATGGCGAACGCCACGGTGGTCGAGCTTCTGTAATTCGATATTCATCGTGCCGTGGCCGCAGCTTCCCCGTTGGCGCCGCGTTAAACGCCACATGGACGTGTTCTCCCGTACGTTCCTCCCCGCCGCCGCCGAAGCCGGGGTCACGATTCCCACCGTGAGCCGGCACCTGCCCATCTTCCGCCGCTGCGTGGAACCGGACGATTCCACTGTGCTGGTGACCCGGTGCGTGTGCCCGGACCGGCCGCTGGCCGGGGAGTTCCTGCTGCTGCTGACCTACCGTCGGCTGGTCGTCACCCAGGAGACCCGCGTGCTGCACCGGCTCCGGCTGCACCTGAACGCGAACCTGCGTCACCTGAGCAACGTCACCTGGCGCCCGGACCTGCGCATGTCCGCCGTGGACGTCGCGGCGACCGCGGTGGACGGCGTCCGCGAGCGGTTCCGGATGCGCCTGGTCCAGCCGGAGCAGGTGTGGCACTTCGACGCCCTGCTCAAGCACGTCTTCCGCGAGCGTCGCCCGGCCGGCCGGCTCCCCGCCGCGGCCTAGGCCCGGTCCAGGAACTTCCCGATCGAGGTACGCAGGCCCGCCGGGTCGAGGCCGTGCCAGCGCGCATGGTCCGCGGGGGTGCCATAGCGCCGCTGCTCCGCGCGGCCCACCCCGAGATGCAGCTCCCGATGGGGTACGTCGGACAGCGCCGCCGCCACCAGCCGGCTCGACGTGCCGGCCAGGTACGGCTCCACGACGACGACCTCGCTGCTCACCAGCTCGCGCAGCCCGGCGCCGTCCAGCGGCCGAGGCGTCAGCGTGTACGCGACGGTGACGTCGAGGTCCCGGGTCGCGGCCAGCACCGGGTCGAGCATCGGCCCGACCGCGAGCACCACCGGCGCACCGGCCCAGCCGCGCCGCAGGACCTGCAGCCGGCCCGTCCGCTCGTACGCGCGGGAGTTCTGCTGCGAGGAGAGCCGCACGTAGATCCGGTCGTCGTTGCCGGCCGCCGCGCGCAGCAGCGGCGGCACCTCGTCCGGGTGACCCGGCACGTGCACGGTCCACCCCTCGAGGGTGTCGAGCAGCGCGACATCGCCGGGCGACTGGTGCGTGTAGCCCTCGGCGGACGCGTCGTACGAGGCGCCGATGCTGACCAGCACGGCGCCCGTGTCCTGGTGGCCGAGGTCGAGCTTGATCTGCTCGTAGGCCCGGTCGATCAGGAACGGCGCGTAGGAGTGCACGTACGGCCGCAGCCCGGTCAGCGCGAGCCCACCGGCGACACCGGTCATCAGCTGCTCGCGGATCCCGACGTTGAGCACCCGGTCCGGGTGTCTGTGGCGTGCGGCCGCGAACGCGTCGGCGGAGATGTCGGCGAGCACCACCGCGGTGCGCGGGTCCTCGTCGAGCAGCGCGGTCGTGGTCCGGACAAAGGTCTCTCGCATGATCCTCAGCCTTTCGGTTCGACGACGGCGACGACGACGTGCGGACGGTCACCGTCGCGCTGTAGCAGGGCATCCTCGATGGCGTCGTGATCACGCCCGTCGACGTTGGAGGTCGACCACCCGGGGAAGCGGCGGGCGATGCCGCCCGGCCACCCGTGCGTCGAGGACTGGTTGTCGACGACGATGGCGGTGAGCCGGTCCAGTCGGGCCGCCGCCGCGTACGCGATGGCCTCGTGGTTGGAGCCCTCGTCCAGCTCGGCGTCGCCCAGCAGGACGAACGTGCGGGCGTCGAAGCCCTGCGCGCGCAGCCCCAGCGCGGTACCGGCGGCGAGGCCGAGCCCGTGGCCCAGCGACCCGGTGCCGATCTCCACCCCCGGGATCAGCACCCGGTCGGGGTGGTGGCCGAGGCGGCTCCGCGCCCCGCCGAGATCGTCGAGCCAGTCGACGGGGATGAAGCCCTTCGCGGCGAGCACGGCGTAGTAGGCGGCGGGCCCGTGCCCCTTGGAGAGCAGGAAGCGGTCCCGGTCCGGCTCGTCCGCCGTCTCGGGCGAGACGCGCAGGACGCGGTCGTAGAGCACCCACAGCACGTCGAGCGTCGAGAACGCGCTCGGCGCGTGCTTCTCGTCGCCGGTCAGCCGGGTCAGCAGGGTGTCGAGGAGGTTTGGTCTAACGGCCGTGGCAGTCATATTCTCAGCCTGCTAGTTAAAGTTAACTTCAACTCAAGGGTGCACGGGGTGGAGCTTCTCACTATCGGCGACATGGCCGCGCGCAGCGGGGTGGCGCAGTCGGCACTGCGCTATTACGAACGCGAAGGACTGATCCGGGCCACCCGCACCGGTGGCAACCAGCGCCGCTACGAGCGGCACGAGCTGCGGCGGGTCGCGTTCATCCGGATCGCCCAGCAGGTCGGGGTCTCGCTGGACGAGATCCGCGAGGCGCTCGCGGCGCTGCCGGAGAACCGCACGCCGACGAAGGCGGACTGGGCGCGCCTGTCGGCCCGGTGGCGGCACACCCTCGACGAACGCATCACGATGCTGGAGCGGCTCCGCGACCAGCTCACCGGCTGCATCGGCTGCGGCTGCCTGAGCCTGCAACGCTGCCGGCTGATCAACCCCGAGGACCGCCTGGCCCGGCTCGGCGAGGGCCCGCAGCTCATCCTCAACCCGCCCCTACGGCAGTAGGAGAATCTTGCCGACGTGGTCGCTGCTCTCCATCAGCCGGTGCGCGGCCGCGGCGTCGCGCATCGGCACCGAGCGGTCGATGATCGGGCGGATCGCCCCCGCGTCGACCAGCGGCCAGACCCGCTCCCGCACCCCCGCGACGATCCTGGCCTTGTCGGCGACGCTCCGGGCGCGCAGCGTCGTCGCCGAGACCGAGCCGCGCTTGCCCATCAGCGCCCGCAGGTCGAGCTCGCCGCGCCGGCCACCCTGCAGCCCGATGATCGCGATGCGGCCGTCGGGCGCCAGGGCCGCCACGTTCCGATCCAGGTACTTCGCGCCGACGATGTCGAGGATGACGTCCGCACCGCGCCCCTGCGTGAAGTCGAGGGTCGCCTCGACGAAGTCGGAGGACGTGTAGTCGATCGCCAGGTCGGCGCCGAGGGCCAGCAGCCGGGCGTGCTTCGGCTCGCGGGCGGTGACGATCACCGTGGCGCCGAGCGCCTTGCCCAGCTGCACGGCGAACGTGCCGATGCCACCGCCGCCGCCGTGCACCAGCAGGGTGTCGCCCTTGCGGAGGCGGGCGATGTCGACCACGTTCGACCAGACTGTGCAGGCGACCTCGGGCAGGGCGGCCGCCTCCTGCAGGGACATGCCCTGCGGCACGGGCAGCAGCTGACCCTCGGGCACCGCCACCTGCTCGGCGTAGCCGCCGCCGGCGAGCAGCGCGCAGACCCGCTCGCCCACGTTGCGGCCGGTCACGCCCGGTCCGATCGCGGTGATCACGCCGGAACACTCCAGACCCAGGTAGGGCGGGGTACCCGGCGGCGGCGGGTAGTGGCCCTGGCGCTGCAGCACGTCGGCGCGGTTGACCGCCGCGGCAGTCACCTCGACGACCACCTCGCCCTCGGCGGGCGTCGGATCGGGGACCTCGGCCCAGACCAGGGCCTCGGGTCCGCCTGGCTGCTCGATGGTGATCGCGTGCATAGGGACAGCTTGCCCGATGCGTACGACAAAAGCGGTCGAGCCGCCCGGCGGGTGCCGGGCGGCTCGTGGGGTAGTGCGGGTGGTTCAGGCGATCTTGACGTTGAAGATCGGGTTGGCGGCGAG